>NZ_QPLT01000574.1 GCF_003666015.1 Halorubrum sp. Atlit-26R | reverse complement strand
TATTCAACCCGATTTCAGGACCGGGTTTCGAGGGAACCGATTCGGTCGATTCCGTCGCGTAGCGAGTCGCTACGGTAGAATTAGCATTAGTCGTGAAACGGTCCGTCAGTAAGCGGGCGCGACGGGACTTGAGTCCCGTAGTTATCCCGCTGTAATCGGCTTGAATTTGTGTGACACTCATTGTTGTATAATCCGCCAGCGGCGGTCTGCCTTCTCGCGCTCCGAAGCGCGGTCGTAGTG
>NZ_QPLT01000573.1 GCF_003666015.1 Halorubrum sp. Atlit-26R | reverse complement strand
TTTTGAGCCAGCGACGCGGCTTGCTTAACGAAGCGGAAGAGTAGTTTGGACACATTCGGCTCTTCCGCTTCGTTTCCACCTTCAGAGCGACGCTATCCCGCCGCCTTCTGCGGATTCAACAGAGCAAATGACTTGAAATCGATAGCCGTCTTCAGCGAGAACTGATCCGAGATAGTCTGCGTCATCGACGAGAAATTCGACGTTGTTCAGCTGATAACGCCGGTGTAGCTCGGTCAGAAACCATCGTGTTGTC
>NZ_QPLT01000572.1 GCF_003666015.1 Halorubrum sp. Atlit-26R | reverse complement strand
GGGGGGGGGGGGGGGGGGGGGGGGGGGGGGGGGGGGGGGGGGGGGGGGGGGGGGGGGGGGGGGGGGGGGGGGGGGGGGGGGGGGGGGGGGGGGGGGGGGGGGGGGGGGGGGGGGGGGGGGGGGGGGGAGGGGGGGGGGGGGGGGGGGGGGGGGGGGGGGGGGGGGGGGGGGGGGGGGGGGGGGGGGGGGGGGGGGGGGGGGGGGGGGGGGGGGGGGGGGGGGGGGGGGGGGGGGGGGGGGGGGGGGGGGGGGGGG
>NZ_QPLT01000571.1 GCF_003666015.1 Halorubrum sp. Atlit-26R | reverse complement strand
CCGCCTCACGACTGCCCCTTTGAGTCCCGCCCGGCACAGCGACCGCACCTCACGCCTCCCCAGCCTCGCGGTTCGCGCTCTCCGAGCGCTCACCGCGTCCCTCGCGCGTGCTCCTCGCGGCCGCCTTCGGCGGCCGCTCGCAGGCACGCGCCACGGTCGCGTTAAGTTTGGCGTGAGTTGTGGTAGACGGCGACGGCTTCGAGCCAATCTTGAGCTGTCTCGAGCGCGACATTGCTGAAACTATTCGCAAACGATGATGTTCGTCGTTTTATTTCCCAAA
>NZ_QPLT01000570.1 GCF_003666015.1 Halorubrum sp. Atlit-26R | reverse complement strand
TATTTCCCAAAAAACACGTTCGATGGCATTCCGATTTCCATGACGAATGACTTGAAATCGATAGCCGTCCTCAGCGAGAACTGATCCGAGATAGTCTGCGTCATCGACGAGAAATTCGACGTTATCGAGCTGATAGCGCCGGTGAAGCTCGGTGAGAAACCATCGCGTCGTCTGTTTATTTGCGGTCGGATAGAGGCTCACGTGGAGGATCTCGTTCGTGTTCGGATCAACCGCACCGTACAGCCAGAACTTCTGTCCGTGAAGGCGGATCATCTTTTCGTCAACCGCAAGCTGATCCTCGGAGACGGTTGAGATCGGCTGTAGATCG
>NZ_QPLT01000569.1 GCF_003666015.1 Halorubrum sp. Atlit-26R | reverse complement strand
GTGAGATTCCTCTCTGGGTTTCTCTGGCTGGTTGCACCCCGACAGCGAGAGCGCTGTCCTGTAGCGGTCCGCCGGTGAGAATCCGGCTCGCCGGATTCGAACGTCGAGACGAGCGAAGCGAGTCTCGGAAGTTCAAATCCGGTCCCACGCATCGCAAGATGCAGGTGACGTCCCTACACGGACATCACCCACGCACAATCCTTCCACAAAACTACATCCCTGTGAGATTCCTCTCTGGGTTTCTCTGGCTGGTTGCACCCCGACAGCGAGAGCGCTGTCCTGTAGCGGTCCGCCGGTGAGAATCCGGCTCGCCGGATTCGAACGTCGAGACGAGCGAAGCGAGTCTCG
>NZ_QPLT01000568.1 GCF_003666015.1 Halorubrum sp. Atlit-26R | reverse complement strand
CAATCTCTATCCCGTCGCCTTCCACTACCTCACCGGTCGTCGAGTTGCTGCGATCGACCGCCACGTCGAATTCGGCGTCCCTGAGAACGCTGACGTTTAGCGTGTCCGCGTCGTCGCGACTCGCGACCGTGAAGTTCAACTCGCCGATGTCTGCTTGCTCCGTCTCGTAGCTGAACTCGACCTTCTGGGACTCACTAGCGTTGAGTTCGACGTTGGGACCATCCTGCGAGAAGGTACCGTTAATCTGTAGGTTGATCACTTGCTCGCCGGACACGTCACCGACGTTCTCGATATCGGCGACGACATCGACGGTGTCACCCTCGACCACCTCACCGGTCGTCGAGTTCTCGCGGTCGATATCGACCTGGAAGTCGGCGTCGTTGAGCACGCTCACGTTCAGCGTGTCGGTCTGGTTCTCGCTCGCAACCG
>NZ_QPLT01000567.1 GCF_003666015.1 Halorubrum sp. Atlit-26R | reverse complement strand
CCAGCGGATGATCCGCCGGCAACAGCGTCATGAACGGCATCACCAGCAGCGCCAGCAACGCCAACCCGCCGATGCTCAACGCCAGCCGGGGCGCTTTCTGCACGCCGGTTACGGTCAATGGTTGGCTCATCAGTCAATCACCCTGCCCTTAAGGGCGAACAGCCCCTGCGGACGCTTTTGAATAAACAGAACGATAAGCACCAGGATCAGGATCTTGCCCAGCACGGCGCCGATCTGCGGTTCGAGGATCTTATTGACGACGCCGAGGCCAAAGGCCGCCGCCACCGTCCTCGCCAGCTGGCCGACGCCGCCGAGCACCACCACCAGGAACGAGTCGATGATGTAACCTTGCCCCAGCTCCGGCCCGACGTTGCCCAGCTGCGACAGCGCCACCCCGCCGAGCCCGGCAATGCCGGATCCCAGCCCGAAG
>NZ_QPLT01000566.1 GCF_003666015.1 Halorubrum sp. Atlit-26R | reverse complement strand
TCGCGAACGCCCCCGCCGCCTCGCCGCTGCAGGGCTTCTTCGCGTGGGCCGCCGCGACTCCGTGGCTCCTCGACCTCACGAACATCATGGTTCCGTGGGGTGAGTTCCTCATCGGCCTCGGGCTCATCGTGGGTGCACTCGTCCGGCTCGCCGCCTTCTTCGGCGGCGTCCTGATGGTGTTCTTCTACCTCGGGAACGCCGACTGGGCCCACGGCGTGGTCAACGGTGACCTGTTCGGGCTGATGATGTTCGCCATCGTCGGCACCCTCGCCGCGGGCCGCATCCTCGGCCTCGACGCCATCATCGAGAAGATGGAGTTCGTCCGCCAGCGCCCCGCGCTCAAGTACCTCCTCGGCTGAGGGGGTACTCGGGGGGGCAGAAAGGGAGTTGCCGTGGGGACGACGACACGCTGACGCTGTTTTGTTTTTCG
>NZ_QPLT01000565.1 GCF_003666015.1 Halorubrum sp. Atlit-26R | reverse complement strand
GCTGTTCTACGCCTACATCGGAATCGCCGTCGCCGGGCAGATGGGCGCCGAGGTGAAGAACCCCTCGCCGAACCTCCCCCTGGCGATGGCCGGCGGGACGGCCATCCTCATCTTCCTGTACGTGCTGACCGCCGGCGTCATCTACGGCGTCGTCGGCGACTACACGGTTCTCGCGAACTCGGCGCGGCCGCTCTCCACGGCCGCGGAAGTGTTCCTCGGCGATATCGGCACCGCCATCGTCGGCATCGGCGGTCTCCTCGCCACCGCGTCGTCGGTCCACGCGGTCATGGGCGCGGGCATCAAGATGCCCTACTCGTGGGCGTGGGACGAGGTGTTTCCCAAGAAATTCTCGGCGGTCTCCGACCGTTTCGGGACGCCCCACTGGTCGCTGCTGACGCTCTACGTCGTCGCCTCCGGGCTCACCTTCTGG
>NZ_QPLT01000564.1 GCF_003666015.1 Halorubrum sp. Atlit-26R | reverse complement strand
GGGCTGGTGACGTGACGGCACGACTCGCGAGGGTCTAGGAGAATGTCAGTCGGCGTCTTCGACGAGATCGAGTTCGCTGGCGTCGAGTTCCTCGTCGAGATAGGCAGTGCCCTCTTCGGTGATTCCATAGAGTCCGCGATGGACCTGTTCGAGCAGTCCGTATTCGGCCAGTTCACTACATCGGCTACTGGCGTGTTGTCGGACTGGCCCGCCCTTAGCTTCGATAGCAGACGGCGTGAGGTTCCCATACTCTCGGATGAGTTCGAGGATTCGATCATCAGAGGGTACCATCCAGTCCGCCTGTTTTCGCATGGTATCGGAATCTCGCGTTGCAGGACTCATAGAATCACCGATGACCGGTATTTGACGACGAGAAAACTTGAAGCTACTTACATCCGTCAACCAGCAATTAACAACCGTCAGTAAATTAT
>NZ_QPLT01000563.1 GCF_003666015.1 Halorubrum sp. Atlit-26R | reverse complement strand
CAGGGTCCGACAGGAGTATCAGGACTATCAAAATTTGCGACTCTATCCGTTCCAAATAAATATTCTGCTGAAACTGATCTCTTCGCTCGTTCTTCCGATCGTTTTCCTCGCGATCGACTCGTACGTCCTCTGAGTTCGCTCCCGAGCTCGCCCCCCGTTTCATTTGGAGACAATTGCCGCCGCCCGATGACGTGTGGTCCGCCTGTGCCGCGGTCGGCACGGATTCCCCGGTCGGTTTTTTTGCTCCGCCCGCCCTCGATGCGTTCGATGCCCGGGCACGACTCCGCGCGCGAGGTCTACCGGCAGGCGCTTCCGGTGATCGCGGTCAGCCTGCTCGCCGGGCTGTTCGCGGGGACGATACTGGCCTCCGAGACGATGCGCGCCAACATCGCGGAGGTCCCCGGGCTCCAGCTGTTGCTGCCCGCGTTCCTC
>NZ_QPLT01000562.1 GCF_003666015.1 Halorubrum sp. Atlit-26R | reverse complement strand
CAATGACATTTGTACCGCCCCGCCGGAAGTGCAAGGCGATACCGCCATCACCAATTTCCGTGAGCGCGCAACCCACGCCCTATCTACCGTACGCGTAGGCGATCTCAGCGCGCCGCGCGACGCCTGCATTGCCGCGTTGAAAGGCTGACCCGCTTCTGCCGGGCAAAAAAAAGCACCCCCATGGGGTGCTTTTTCTTTTGTTCTCACGGGGTTATTTCACCACGCGCAGCGCCGGGCGGCCACCGCGCGGCGGCTGCGGCGGTTCGTCATCCGGACCGTTGTCTTCCGCGGTATCCGGGCGATCGCCGTCGATCACTGACATCAGGGTTTCCGAAGGGATCGTCTCATTGTCCAGACCTTCGAACACGCCTTCGCTCTCGTCGTAGGCGGCTTCCGGTTCGAACATCGTGCCGGCGCCGTTTTCACGCGCAT
>NZ_QPLT01000561.1 GCF_003666015.1 Halorubrum sp. Atlit-26R | reverse complement strand
GATCCCCATTTCGACGTGATTTTCCCGGAGATTTCGGATGACGTCGAATTCGAGAGCGAACTTGACGTGACTACGCCTCGCCCGAATACTGAGTCGTAATTCTTCCCATTCTCGATGAACAACTCGTCTCTTCTTTCCCCCGAATCAGTCACATTAGTCGACGCAAACGTCTTCATTAGCATCGGAAATCCAGGGAGATCCAAACACCATCGGTTCCGCCAAACAGTTCGGCGTGCTGGCGTGACGCTTCTGGTTCCTGCTCGTGTTGAAGAAGAAATTGAACAAGGTGGAGTCAAGCCAGCACTGGAGCGAGCCCAAGACGAGGGGTGGGCGAAAGCTGTGGCAGCCCCGACCGTCTACCACAGCAAGGCGATAACAGCCCAAGCTATCGTTCGGCGAGCAATCGCCTCGAAATCGGCGAGCAAAGACGAG
>NZ_QPLT01000560.1 GCF_003666015.1 Halorubrum sp. Atlit-26R | reverse complement strand
CTGGTCGCGGAGGTCAGCGTCGGTCGCGAGTTCTTCACGCAGGAACGCGCGGAGCTCGTCGGCGTCGGCACCGTTAAGTGCGGTGTCGAGCCGATCACCTTCGTCTTGGGGAGGGTCGTCAACACACCGAAGCACCACGGCGACGACGTGCTTGCACGTGCCCGGCCCGTCGTACGGACAGTCGCACCACGGGGCAAACCCGTTGGTGGCGAGGTCAACACGGACATCGTACTGACGGCTGCCGCTCACGACTGCGGTTACAGTGGTGTCGATGCGGTGAATTCCGTGGATACGGCCCTCCTCACGGTATCGTTCGCCGCGTTCGAAGACTGCGTCCGTGCAGATGTCCCGGACTGCGTCCTCGGTTACATCCATCTTTACGGTGGGTTTGACGCACTATTCAGCCGATCCAGTGCATCATCCTCGTACGCT
>NZ_QPLT01000559.1 GCF_003666015.1 Halorubrum sp. Atlit-26R | reverse complement strand
TGAGGTGTTCCTGATGGACGAACCGCTCAGCAACCTGGACGCGAAGCTCCGCGCGCAGATGCGGACTGAGCTCCAGCGGCTCCAAGACGACCTCGGCGTCACGACCGTCTACGTCACCCACGACCAGACGGAAGCGATGACGATGGGCGACCGCATCGCCATCCTCGACGGCGGGGAGCTCCAGCAGATTGCGACGCCGCTGGAGTGTTACCACGAGCCCGCAAACCAGTTCGTCGCGAGCTTCCTCGGCGAGCCGTCGATGAACTTCTTCGACGTGACTCGCGAGGGCGACCGCCTGGTCGGTGACTCCTTCGAGTACCCGGTCGGCGCGGAGATACGCGACGACATCGGCGACGTGACCGACCTCGTCCTCGGGATTCGACCCGAGTCCGTCGAACTCGTCGAGGCCGCGAGCGGCGACCACGACTTCGA
>NZ_QPLT01000558.1 GCF_003666015.1 Halorubrum sp. Atlit-26R | reverse complement strand
GATCGACTTCGAGGACTTCTTCGAGCTCATCGATCTCGATCGCCCCGATCTCAAGCCGCCGGCGTGGTCACCAAAGCCTCATCCCCGATTAGGCTCACTGGCGAGTGATACTAGAGACGAGACGAAGAGTATCTTTGACGAAATTAAACACGGGGACATTCTCGCGCACCACCCGTATCACTCGTTCGAGGGGACGGTTCAGCGATTCCTCAACGCGGCCGCGACCGATCCCGACGTGCTCGCGGTGAAGGCGGCGATCTATCGAACCGCGAGCGACTCGAAGGTAATTCAGAGCCTTATAAATGCCGCCGACAACGGCAAGCAGGTCGCGGTGATGGTCGAACTGAAGGCTCGGTTCGACGAAAAAAACAACCTCGAATGGGTTCGGCAACTCGAAGAGGAGGGCATCCACGTCGCGTACGGGACTGTAGGGT
>NZ_QPLT01000557.1 GCF_003666015.1 Halorubrum sp. Atlit-26R | reverse complement strand
CAGTTCTTCACCGTCGGTATGTAACTCTCCGAGAATGAACAGAAAGACAATACCAGGTCCGTAATCAGTCATTTGTCGTGCACCGCGATTGGATGGGTGATGATGGAACGGTCTTTCAACACTTCTGGTGTGCCGCGTGTGTCCGTTGCCATCGGGAGTTCCAGGTACTGTTCGTAGTGGTTGTCGGCATAGTGCGCGATTGTCACGTGTGCCAGCGCCTCGTTAGACTCGGCCCGGATGTTCTCCTGGCAGTTCATACAGACTACTGAGAGTGTCATTGGCTTGCCTGGCTGTAGTCACCAATCTTCGTGCGGGTACTGGTGGTTGCCTTCACCGAGTCCCCGACCGACCACTGACTGTCGTCGTACTTCGCCTTCGCACGTTCGTGACCATCGACCTCGTGCAGCAGCGCGTCGAAGGTGAGGTCGTCGTAC
>NZ_QPLT01000556.1 GCF_003666015.1 Halorubrum sp. Atlit-26R | reverse complement strand
AGATGCTCTACATGATTATGAGGTTGACAAAGAAAACCCTGAGAAATCCTATATTGCCATGTCGGTCGAAATACTTGGAGAAAAGAACCTTCTCTCGCTACTTGTGATCGAATTGGCTGTCGGACTATCTCTATGGGGATGAGTTGCGTTTTCTAGTGGCAATCTGATTTTCCTGCTGATGGGGTTGCTACTTACCCTATCTGGATTCACGTATTCGTATCCCCCTCGAATAAAGGAGCGCGGTTTCTTGAACCATCTCGACACGACAGGAGTAGACGTATTCTGTGTTATTCTCCCCGTCTCACTCCTCCTCGGGTTTTCATTTGATGATCAAGCTAGACTACTGCTTGTTGCGGTGTTCCCGTATATATTGAGCTATCATATAGTCCACCAAGCTGCTGACACATACTTCGATCGGCAAAGCGGGCTTTCGAC
>NZ_QPLT01000555.1 GCF_003666015.1 Halorubrum sp. Atlit-26R | reverse complement strand
CATCGTCCGCAAGTCGCTCGCGCCGCTGGCGCGCGCCGACTTCACGAAAGTGCGCTCTCTGACGGAGAGGACCTCGGAGCGGACGACGCGGGCGGGCATCTTCCAGAGGAACGCGACGATGATACCCGTCATGAGCCAGACGCTCGGCGTCACGAACGTCAGGAGTAACAGCGCCATCGGCGTGAACGGCAGCGAGAACGTGAGGTCCGTGAGACGCATGAGAACCTCGTCGACCCAGCCGCCGTAGTACCCGCTGACGAGTCCCACGAGAAAGCCGAGCGCACCGGTCCCGATGCCGCCGAACAGGCCGACGATGAACGTCGGTTGCGCGTCGGCGAGGAACTGGCTCAGGACGTCTTTGCCGTAGGCGGTCGTCCCGAACGGAGCCGCGCCGGTCGGTTCGGACAGCCGCAGCATCGAGCCGGCGTCGTCGCG
>NZ_QPLT01000554.1 GCF_003666015.1 Halorubrum sp. Atlit-26R | reverse complement strand
AGGGAGACCTAAATCAATGTATGCAAGAACGCGACCGAGAGCTTCGCGGCCACAGTCGTCGCCGGTTCATCGCGACGACGGCGGCCCTCGGGGTCGGCACGCTCGCCGGCTGTACCGGCGGCGACGAGGAGACGGAGACGACGACCGAACCCGAGAGCGGCGAGGGAGTCGAACAGATCGGTTCCGGCCGTTCACAGTTCGGTGACCGCGACATAACCGGAGGCGTGTCCGTCTCGGAGATGCCCGACCTCTCGGGCGAACTCACGCTCTACTCGGGCCGCGGCAAGGCGCTCGTCGGCGAACTCATCTCCTTTTTCGAGGAGTACTACGACGACTTCACCATCCGCCCGCGGTACAACTCGGCGACCGAGTTAGTCAACCAGATTCAGACCGAGGGACAGAACAGTCCCGCAGACGTGTTCTTCTCGGTCAACG
>NZ_QPLT01000553.1 GCF_003666015.1 Halorubrum sp. Atlit-26R | reverse complement strand
AGGAGACAATCATCTATCTCCAATTCAAAAGTTCTGTAGACTATAACAAACTCTCCGCTGATGATGATATTCCAATACAGATAATTAAAGAAGGAAAGGTGGTGTGTGAATATGGTTCTGATTACTCTGTACGGCCACATACTCAAGATAAGATCGAGGCACGTGTATACTGTGATAGCGGATTAGTTGCTGTATCAAACTTCACAGGAACCAAGAAAAAACTACAGAAAGGGATTGTTGGAGCAATCACCGAGATCGGACATCAGCCATGACTGAACAGATCCAATTAAACGAAACTGAGCTGTTATTGCTGCATCGACAAATGGAAGGCGATGTTTCTGGATTGAACTACAGCCTAGAAGCAACTGAGGTGAAACGGGCGAGTTTTAGCGGGTCAAGTAGTGGGAACTTTTATGACTCCCCGCCGGTCAAGGCC
>NZ_QPLT01000552.1 GCF_003666015.1 Halorubrum sp. Atlit-26R | reverse complement strand
TCACCCAACGAGACGACGAACAGCGTTATGCTGCTCTTCGAGCAGCACTTCTTGAATACCCGGACGACCCGGAAGATGAGAACCGTCCAACGATCGACTACTCCGGGTTGGATCCACGGGAGCATTCACGGTACCGGCAGTACCGATACCTCACTTGGGGCGACGAAACTGATCAACTATCAGCTCCAATCGGATTCTCCTAATCAGTCAGCGTCTAGATCCTCTTAATCCATTACTCCCCCGCGATGACTTCATTATGATATGTGAGGTGATCCTCGCTAATCATATGTGGATCTGCAATATCCAATTCGGTACCATCTACAGCTTCTTCATAGGTATGACTAACTCGATACGTCTCTGGATCAACAGTCAGTTGCCCATAGTCGAAATCCGTATGATGATTCGGGCACAGGACAAGAATATTCTCTGGCTCATC
>NZ_QPLT01000551.1 GCF_003666015.1 Halorubrum sp. Atlit-26R | reverse complement strand
CGGTCACCATCACCGTGACCGAAGACGGCGAGGCCGTCGAGAACGCCTCGGTCGCGGTCGAGGGCAACTACACGGACGCGGGCGAGTACGAGACGGACGCGAACGGTACCGTCGAACTCACCGCGCCCCTGCAGACTGTCACGGTCGACGTGACCGCCGAGTACGACGGCCTCAGCGCCGAGACGACCGCCACCCTGCAGGGTGAGGTCGCCGAGGACGACCCGTTCGGCCAGCTCGTCAGCCGGTTCGTCGAGCGGCTCAAGGACACGGGCGGTGACGGCCCCATCGGACAGGCCGTCTCCGACTTCGTGACCGAGAACAACCCGGGTAACGCGGACGACAAGCGTCCGGACCACGCCGGCCCGAAGAACAGCAGCGATGACGCCGACGGCGAGGAGGACGCACCCGGAAACTCCGACAAGGCCAAGAACGGTAAC
>NZ_QPLT01000550.1 GCF_003666015.1 Halorubrum sp. Atlit-26R | reverse complement strand
GGTATGCAGCAGCGTGGACTTGCCCGCGCCGGAACGGCCGATCACCGCCACGAATTCGCCGGCGTGCAGATCGAAATTGATGTCATCCAGCACGCGCTGCTGCGCTTTGTAGGCCTTGCCGAGCCCCTTTAACGATAACACTTTGCGGGCTGCGGCGGCGTGCTGCCCTGGAAAGTCGTGCTGCGCCAATTTTAACAGTGCCTGAGCCATATGATTTCTCTGGTTTCAGTGGCTAATCATTATGAGCACCTATTAACGGATAAGTTTATGACAGTGGGATGATGGTTTTATGGCCGGGGCGTGACGCGTGCCGCCCCGGCGTGCGCATCATTCCAGGCTAAAGAAGTCCAGCCCCAGCGCCGCCTTGACCTGCTGCAGCGTCTGCTGGCTGACCTGATGCGCGCGGCGGGTGCCGTGCTGCAGGATGCGCGTCAGCT
>NZ_QPLT01000549.1 GCF_003666015.1 Halorubrum sp. Atlit-26R | reverse complement strand
AGGTCCGGAACCTGCTGGACCACTACAAGGCCGTGATGGTCACCGACGGCGGCGAGACCGTCGGGATCATCACCGAGGCCGACATCGCCGCGCAGCTGTCGTAGGTGCGAGCGCGCCGAACTCACTCTTCTCGGCGCTCCGAGAGCCGCTCCCAGATCTCCGTACAGCCCGCGCCGTCCGGCACGTCGTCGAGGTGTCCCGCGTCGTTCGGTCCGTCGGCGTCGCCCTCGCGCTCCTCCCCGTCCTCCCCGTCGCGCTCGTCGGCCGACGCCTGCCCGTCTGTCATCACCGTCGGTACGCGTCCGAGGAGCATAAACCGCTCAGCGTCGGCGCGCCCGACCGGCGGTCCGGGGTCGCCGCGATTCTCTCCGCTACCGGCCGGCCGTCACAGCTCCAGGCCGCGGATCGCGACCGTCGCCTCGCCGTCCGGGGCGTCGG
>NZ_QPLT01000548.1 GCF_003666015.1 Halorubrum sp. Atlit-26R | reverse complement strand
CATGATTTCCGGCACATAGCGCAGTTCATTGAGCAAACTTTGATGGTCCTGCCCCAAGAGCAGGATGACGCTGTCCGCGGCATCCAGACGGTGGTCATCATTGTTATCGACAATGAGGTAGCTGCTGTTTTGCTCGCCGAGAACGCTGCTGACCCCGACCTTGGCGCTCAATGCTCCAGGCTGACCGAGATCAAGCAACGCGGCCAACAGCTGGCTGGCGCTGCTGCCCTGTTCGGCCGTCAGGGCGCCGATTCTCGCCTCCACGCCTTGCGCATCGCTGACGCCATAATCCGCCAGCTTCCCGCCGCCGGCCCCCTGAGCGATCCGCAGACCTGAAAGCACATCGTCGATGCTGCCCTGCGTCAGCGAAAAGTCTTTTAACGTCACGCCTGACGCCGCCGTGCTGCTCTGCAGCGTAACGTGGCTTTTCCCTGCGCC
>NZ_QPLT01000547.1 GCF_003666015.1 Halorubrum sp. Atlit-26R | reverse complement strand
AACGCATCGACAACGTCCCCCAGCACGCCGGCGAGGTCGACGTCGTCGACGAGGTCGTCGTAGTCCTCGAGGAGAGACCGAGCAGTCCCGACGGCGTCGACGAGGTCCGCGAGAGCATCGGCAGCGTCGACGGCGTCAGTAGCGGCATGCTTGTGCCCCTCGCCCCGGATCCATGCTCGATCCCAGTCGTCGTCCCAGAGGTCTGCGCTGAAGAGGTCCTGACGGTCTTCGATGTCGCCGCGGAGCGCATTCGCGAGCCACACCGAGTGGTCAACGAACTCGGGACCGAACTCTTCGGTGTAGGCCTCTCCGGGATACTCGTCGAGGACGACAGCCCGCTCCCGGCGCCGAGTCGTCCCGTGCTCATCGTGTTCGTAGTAGGTCCGTGCGCTCTCGACGTGGGCATGGCCGTACGACCCGATCACGACGTCGATGGGG
>NZ_QPLT01000546.1 GCF_003666015.1 Halorubrum sp. Atlit-26R | reverse complement strand
ATTATTGTTTTTCTCTACAATCAAATGGTTAAGTTCATCCATAAATGGATGTATAACGATTCCGCCACTCAGATTATTTTCTCGCTGTTACTGCCCTTTTCCTGCTATCTGATTGCGGAAAGAATCGGCGTATCCGGCATCCTGGCCGCCGTCAGCGCCGGCATGATGATTGGCCAATCCAAAGTGAATCGCAGCATGCCGCTGGTGCGTTTACGCACCAATAATATTTGGGAAATGCTCGAGTTCGTGTTTAACGGCATGGTGTTTATTCTGCTTGGGCTGCAGCTGCCAGGCATCTTGAACTTCACCGTGGGGCAAACCGGTATCGATCATTCCATCAGCCTGGAGACGCTGCTGGCTTACGTGGTGATCATCTATTTTAGTTTGATCGCCGTGCGTTTGATTTGGCTGTGGCTGATGAAGGTCGGCAGCGCGACC
>NZ_QPLT01000545.1 GCF_003666015.1 Halorubrum sp. Atlit-26R | reverse complement strand
CGTACTGCTCCCCGGGGACGCGCTCGTGCGGGCGTTCGGGTTCGCCGTCACTGACGCCGGCGTCGCGTACGTCGTGCTGTTCACGCTCCGCGTCGGCGTCGGCGTCGCGCTCCTGTCGCTCATCGTGATGACGACGCCGTTCTCGTCGGTGGTCGCGGCCATGCGGGAACTGCGCGTCCCGGTCGCGCTCGTCTGGGTTGTCGCCGTCACCTATCGCTACCTGTTCCTGTTTTTCGACGAGTTACAGCGACTCGTGCTCGCGCGGAACAGTCGCACGACCGGACAGTCGAGCCTCCGCGACGGGTGGCGCGATGCGAAGCGGCTCGTCGGGACGTTCCTGTTGCGGACGCTCGACCGCGGCGAACGGGTCGGCCGCGGGATGCGGGCCCGCGGCGGTTCCCGACCGCCGTCACCGTACAGCCGGTCGCGGGACGTCGAC
>NZ_QPLT01000544.1 GCF_003666015.1 Halorubrum sp. Atlit-26R | reverse complement strand
GCATGCCGCCGAAAACATATCATCGTTTGAGGATTTCAACAGAGCCTCTTAGTCGGAACTCGCCATTGCACTTGTTTGGCTCTGTTGAAATCCTCTTCTTCAGACATATTATTGCTTGAAACAGCTAGTCGATGAGAGCTGCTTATACAGTGATTTCGGCTGTGGGTGAGAACACGACTTGGACCGCGCAGACGTTGAAAGGAAACTATCGGGACGTAGTGTAACCATAGACAGAAAATGAAATGTTCTGAGGGTAACTCAGTAGTAATCAGCGTATAGAAGTTCTATGATCAAGCATATGTTTATGTGTTTTACTCGTAACTAATAGAACATGGACTCGAAAACCCCTGGATGTGAATTAACTGTTACAGTATTTACTGAAGATGATACTACAAGGCCAGTTCGTTCTCTTAAAATTCGGGAAGAAGATTCTGCACAAA
>NZ_QPLT01000543.1 GCF_003666015.1 Halorubrum sp. Atlit-26R | reverse complement strand
GAGCACTTTGGTCCCCGCGCCGATGACGACGCTGTCACCGATGTCCGGGTGGCGTTTGTACCCCTTCTTGAGCGAGTGTTCGTCGTCTTCGTCCTCCTCGAAGTGGAGCGCGCCGAGCGTCACGTCCTGATAGATGCGCGCCCACTCGCCGATGGTCGTCGTCTCGCCGATGACGACGCCGGTGCCGTGGTCGATGAAGAAGTAGTCGCCGATGGTCGCGCCGGGGTGGATGTCGATGCCCGACTCCATCTTCGCGTACTCGGCGAGTTCGCGGGCGTACGCGGGCGCGCCGGCCTCGTAGAAGGCGTGGGCGACCCGGTGGACGACGATGGCCTGCACGCCGGGGTACGACCGGATGATTTCGACGTAGCTGCGCGCGGCGGGGTCGCCTTTGTACGCCGCCTCCACGTCTTTCTTCAGTCGCTCGCGGATATCGGGGA
>NZ_QPLT01000542.1 GCF_003666015.1 Halorubrum sp. Atlit-26R | reverse complement strand
CTTGTTTATTCTTTTCCTCTTTATTAGACTTGTGAACACCACCACTAAAATCGCGATAAAGATGCGAGACGCCAGATTCTTTCAACCGGAAAATCGCCTGAGAGTCATTTTCTGCTAACACCTCAATCTGAGGCTGGCTCTCTTTTGGAGGAGATTTGGATGTGGAGTTATTTTCCGCAGCAGCGACGGCTCCCGTAGATGCAAATGAACCGACAGCACTTCCAACTCCAATCTTCTTGAGTATGCTTCGCCGAGTTATGTCTTTATCTGACATACATGATGTCAATTGAATACATACTTTATAATTCTAATTATATGATGTGAGTGAAAAAACATCAATGATAGGTCAACCAATTGAAACTTAATAGTAATTCACTAAATTGAGGCAGTAAATAATCACAGACGGCACTGTCTAGTTAACAACCTCAACCGGCGTTCGA
>NZ_QPLT01000541.1 GCF_003666015.1 Halorubrum sp. Atlit-26R | reverse complement strand
GAACAATGTCTACCCCTAAGGCTGGCTCTAAGGTCTTGCCTAAAACGGGTGGTGCAACAGATGGTCTGGTTGGTTTGGCAGTAGGGCTAGGTTTACTAAGTGTTTCAGGCTATCTTATTTACAAAAATAAGAAAAGTGGCAAATATGTGCTGATTGCCTTGTTAACAGCTGGTGGTGCGACAACGGCTGTTAGTGCAGTTGATGTGGTACGTCATCTCAATGATGTCGTCATTAAAACTACGGTTAAGGGGATAAGCTTTACTTACACTCCAGAAGAAAGGGTTGATGACTACTGTTATGTGGGTTATATTATGACGCAAGAAAATAGCCCAGCACCGACACCCGAGCCTAAGCCAGATCCTGTGCTAACACCTGAACCGAAGCCTGAGCCTGTACCGACACCAGATCCAGAATACTTTGAGGCCATTCCTCAATAAAAG
>NZ_QPLT01000540.1 GCF_003666015.1 Halorubrum sp. Atlit-26R | reverse complement strand
CGCTGGCGTCTGCCGGTGCCATGGTGCTTAACCGGGCTCCCGCAATGTTACAGATGTCGACGGTCGGGCAAGGGGTGATGACGACCTCCAGCGAACTGGCCGGATGGGTCTCAAGCGCATTGTGGCGAGGGGCTTACGAAGTTGGCAGCATACGTGCGGGTACCGTAGTCGCGGCAGGGGCAGTACTGGGTGCATTTACTCTTGCTTTCTACCCGACGGAGGTTGGAGCAGGAAGTGACCAGGTGCCCGGGCGGGATGTCAATCTGTTTGCCCTTCAGGCGAGCCTGGCCGCCGCGGGACGGACATCAATCCAGCCGGGCATGACTTCGATTGATATGCCGGTCCGCGGGTTTATCACCACTGACGAAACTGGCCGTCAGAGTGTAAACTTTGTCAGAACGGGGGTGGGAGGTGTGTCGCCGAGCGTACCGGTATTCCGG
>NZ_QPLT01000539.1 GCF_003666015.1 Halorubrum sp. Atlit-26R | reverse complement strand
AAAGATTCTCGAACGGCTCCTCACCGACCTCGAATTAGCGGGCGACGATCTTGTCGTCTTCGTCGGTGACCTCGTCAGAAAAGGGCCGGACAGTCCTGGTGTTATCGATCTCGTTCGTGTGGATTCGCGTCTCGTCAGCGTCCGTGGAAACAACGAGCAGAAGATCGTGCGCGGCGACAAGAACCCGGACTGGCTCCGCGAGAGCGACCGCGAGTACTTCGAATCACTTCCGGTCGCCATCTCGTTCGACGACGTGCTCGTCGTCCACGGTGGCATCGATCCTCAAAGGTCGCTGGCTGATCACACTGTCGAAGAGCTGCTGACGATGCGTTCCCCGCATGGTGATGGGTACGATGGACCGTTTTGGTATGATGATTACGAGGGGCCCTATCGCGTCTTCTTTGGTCATACCGTTCATGACCACCCGGTGGAGCGAGAAC
>NZ_QPLT01000538.1 GCF_003666015.1 Halorubrum sp. Atlit-26R | reverse complement strand
CTGTGGTTCGGGTAGCGCTCCTCCAATCGGCCCGGATCGACCAGCACGAGGTCGGTCCGCGACTCCGTCTCGACGCCCGCGCCGACGAGCGCCTCCTCGACCGCGCGCTGCCGATTCCGTCGGGCGGGCCGGTAGTGTTCGTTGTAGTACACCGCCTCGGCGTCGTACTCGTCGGCGAGATCAACGAGGACCTCGTCCGGGTCGCCCGCCCGGACGATCAGGTCGCTTCCGAGCTCCCGATACCGCTCTTCTAAGCGTTTCACGTTGCGGAGGAAGAACGCGCGCTGGCGCGCGCCGACCGTCGCGAGCAGATCGGCGTCGTACACGAACATCGGGACGACCTCCCCCTCTCGGGCCGCGGCCGCGAGGCCGGCGTTGTCCCGCGTCCGCGCGTCGCCTCGGTGCCAGAACAGGCGCATACGATCGCCAGGGGCGCCAGC
>NZ_QPLT01000537.1 GCF_003666015.1 Halorubrum sp. Atlit-26R | reverse complement strand
ATGCACCTCACCCAGGTCGCTCCGTACGTCACCTATCCTCCTCGCTTAGGTGGTGATCATCGGACGCACGGCCTGGTGACAGAATTTCCGGTGTACGGCGATACGGTGGAGCGGTTCTGTCAGGGAGGATCGCCTGCGATGTATCGATCGTTCGATTTCCGCAGAGAAGTCGAAATCGCGGAGAACTACACGGAATACCGACACCTCCATCCGCTTCACGAACTCCTCAAGGCGCCGATGCTACTAGGATATCCGAATGTCTTCCAAAGCCAAGCGCTCAGAGTCGCCAACGACGGATTGAGCCGAATGCTTGATGAGGCAGATGTCGTACTGGCGCGGGAGCCGTGGCAGATGCCGTACGTCCTTGACCACGTGGACGACGACACGCCGGTGGTGTTCTCCAGTCACAACGTAGAAACGGAGAGGTTCGGTGATATTCG
>NZ_QPLT01000536.1 GCF_003666015.1 Halorubrum sp. Atlit-26R | reverse complement strand
TGGTGTCGTGCCACTCGGCAAGTTCAGTCTGTGTGACGCCGTTTTTGTACGCGATCGCAGCTAACAACCGTTGCGTCGGCTTGTTTCCGTCGACGTTGTCAAGCGCGTCTTGGAGTTCTTCGACGGAGATCTCGTCGAGATGATCCATTAGGTACTGTACAGCACTCCGTGCCGAAAGTTCTAACGGCTACTATAGGAACAAGTGCTGAGGAGATCACGAACAATCCTACGTGGTGAGGCGAGTAGCGAGGGCGTCCAACATCTCCCACAGAAGTCCGGACACCGAACCTGCGTCGAATGAGACTGGTTCGTACGTGTATGGATCGTCCACGTCTTCTCGTTCCTGAAAATGAAGCAGGCCGTCGACATGGGGATTCGGTTCACAGTGGATGCCACAATCGAAGCCGGCTGGCTCGCTGTAATGAAGTGTATAGTATGCCTG
>NZ_QPLT01000535.1 GCF_003666015.1 Halorubrum sp. Atlit-26R | reverse complement strand
AATCCCATACAGACATACGTACACGACCGAGCCCCAAAAAGGATTTGTCGCGTGAGCCCGACGTTCGGAGGCGATTCACGCGGCGAGGTGGCGCCGCACCCGCCCGACTTTTTCCGGTCGAGCGCGTACGCGGCGGTATGGAAGTCATCCCAGTCACCGCCGACGCCGAGACCTTCACCTGCAACGCCTACCTCGTCCTCGGCGAGCGAACCGTCCTCGTCGACGCCGGGACGATGTCGGGCGTCGAAGACGTCGTCGCAGAACACACCGACGACCTCGACGCCGTGGTCGTCACCCACCAGCACTCCGACCACGTCGGCGAACTCGGCGCGGTGGTCGAGCGGTTCGACCCCGACGTGTACGCCTACGCCGACCACCCGCTTCGGACCCACGAGCTCGGAGACGGCGACCACGTCGAGATGGGCGACGAGTCGTTCGAAGT
>NZ_QPLT01000534.1 GCF_003666015.1 Halorubrum sp. Atlit-26R | reverse complement strand
GAGTACGATTATATCAAACTATCGGTGACGACGTTGTTTCGTGAATATTTCAACTCGCCCTGAAGTCTGGAACGGTGACACCGAGTGGCGGATTCACAGCCCATCCGGGCGGGTTTGAGGCCGAGCTCACGGACAAGCCCCACCCTCAACGAGCGAAGTCAGTAGACTGAGCGAAGTAGGGTGGGGTCGTTGACGCCCTCTGGATCGTCACCGGATCGAGAGCACACTTTTATTCGGTCATCGCACGACTACCGACGCAATGAGCGACAACCGTTCTCTCCTCTCTACACTCGATCTGACCGAGTACGAAGAACAAGCCCTCGAGACGCTCATCATCACCGGGCAAACGACCGCCCCAGATCTCTCCGAAGCAACGGGGATCCCGAAAGCGCGCATCTACGGCGTCCTCGATTCGCTGGCAGACGACGGCTACATCACGGTC
>NZ_QPLT01000533.1 GCF_003666015.1 Halorubrum sp. Atlit-26R | reverse complement strand
CTATTTGAGAGAAGGCTGTCGCTAATCGGCAGCCACATCGCCAGCTGTCGTCGCCTTGGCGGGACTCGTCAGCGAGTGGAGATAGTCGTCAAGGTCGAGTGCGAAGGTGGCATCGGTCGGGAGGTCAACCCACGAGAACTCGAACTCCGCGCCGCGCTCCTCGCCCGTCCCGGTGACGGTGTGGACCCAGTGGTCCCGGGACTCGTGAACGGGAAGATGGTAGAACGACCGCACGTACCGCTTCGGCGGGGACTGGCGACGCGTCCAGACGTCGGTGGCGATATGTCGCAGGTGCTCGAAGGAGGCTAGACCGCTCTCCTCGACGGCCTCGCGCTGGACGGCGACCCGCGGTTCCTCGCCCGGTTCAACAGTTCCTTTTGGTATCTGTAGCCCGTCGTGGCCCGGCCCGTCGAACACCAGAAGTTCCGACCCGTTTCTGGTG
>NZ_QPLT01000532.1 GCF_003666015.1 Halorubrum sp. Atlit-26R | reverse complement strand
ACAGCTCAACCTCGACGCGGGCTACGACCCCGTCGAGACACCCCACCTGTTCCGGACGGAGCTGTGGAAGAAGTCGGGCCACTACGAGAACTACGTCGACGACATGTTCCGCCTCGACGTGAACGACGAGGAGTACGGCCTGAAGCCGATGAACTGCCCCGGTCACGCGACCATCTTCGACCAGCAGTCGTGGTCTTACCGCGACCTGCCGGTGCGCTACATCGAGGACGGGAAGGTCTACCGGAAGGAACAGCGCGGCGAGCTGTCGGGCCTCTCGCGGGTCTGGTCCTTTACCATCGACGCTGGTCACCTGTTCGTCCGCCCCGACCAGATCGAGGACGAAATCAACCTCATCATCGACAACATCCTGACGGTGTTCGACACGTTCGGGCTGGACGCCGAAGTCGCGCTCGCCACGCGTCCCGAGAAGTCCGTCGGCAGCG
>NZ_QPLT01000531.1 GCF_003666015.1 Halorubrum sp. Atlit-26R | reverse complement strand
GAGAAAGTTAAGAAGCTGGTCCTCGTGAATCACACTGTCTGCTTGCTTGGTTTTAGACACACCTTCAGCAAGCAGACGTCTCAACTAACCGGCTTTGTGATGTACTGATGCTATTTACAACATCGACCCCATCTCTGCCGTCTCGTGGTTTTTGATTTTTCGTATCCTATTTACAACGGGGTGATTCCCACGTCTCGTCAATACTCTGTTAGGTTAGTATACTAACCATTATTGCGGGTCGATCGGGTGCGATCGTGATTGTTGACGAAATTCTACTCGTGTCTCTGAATCTTCGGGAAATCATACTGCTATTCTGGTAAACTCGGGACCGCTTGCTTGCTCGCGGTTTCTATGAATTAATATTGAATTTATAACGAGCCCATAGCATAGATCAAATCACGTCTCCACAACTGCCGAGCATCTTCCGATTCCTCAGGATTTCAC
>NZ_QPLT01000530.1 GCF_003666015.1 Halorubrum sp. Atlit-26R | reverse complement strand
ATGTCGGTGGCCGAAGACAGGAGCCGGTCGAGCGCCTCGACGTCGATGGAATCGTACAGTTGGAACTCGTCCGGATCGAGTCCACGCGCTTCGAGCGTCTCGACGATGTCGAAGAGGATGTCAGTTCGAGGCTCTGACGGAGTCATTGGTTACCAATGGAAGTAATTTCAATAAATTGAACAATTTAGGATTAACGATTTGATTCTATCGTTCCGTAGCGGATAAACACGTGTCTGAGCCGTTGAGAACTCCGATCCGCGTCGTTCGAATTCCGCGCCAACCGCCGCAACGGACGGTCACTCGAACCACTCGTGGTACGGACACGACGGACAGGTCGCCCGGGTGACCCACCCGTCGCCTCGATCGTGATTCTGGGGAGGAACGTTCGTCACGTCGAGGTCTCCGTCCCCGCATGCCGGGCAGTTCGACGGGATCGGCATCTGT
>NZ_QPLT01000529.1 GCF_003666015.1 Halorubrum sp. Atlit-26R | reverse complement strand
GGTTGTCCGCGACGCGCAGGTCCCGGCGGTGCCAGTGCAGTTGCATGTGCGCGCCTCAGGACGGCGGCTATGTGAATGTAGCGGCAGTCGGACGCCGACGGGCCGAAAAATCGGCCGACCGGCTCGTTCGACTGAACTTAATCGCTCGCTGTCGCTGGAAACGGTGTCCTACCGCGTCTCGCGGCGGCAGTCGCTCGTGTTCGGACACCCGTTGGCATGGATGTGGTACGATAGTCGACACTCGCGGCGGCGCGACTGTCGCGGGTAATGTGATGTTATCGACCGAAGTCCGGCACGGGAGCACGTTTACGTTCTTGCTATCTGGTGTACCCGGTTCATACCTATACGGCGTCGTACCCACGGTTCTGGTATGTCCGGGCATCGCTGCCTTCCTGACTCCGGGGTCCGACAGCCGCGTCTCCGGTCTCCGCTCGTGTTTCCGCT
>NZ_QPLT01000528.1 GCF_003666015.1 Halorubrum sp. Atlit-26R | reverse complement strand
GTCGTGAGGTACACCTCGCCCGGCTCGACCGCGACGTTTCTGGGGGCGGCGTCCGGGTCGCTCTCGTCGCCCGCCGCGCCTTCCTCGCTCGCCTCGATCGGCACGTACTCGCCGTCGTCGAGCGCCAGCGGCTCGTCCGCGACGTGAAGCTGGTACTCTAACAGTCCCTCGTAGACGCTCCCGAGGTGGCGCACGTCCAGCGAGGAGTAGTCGACGAAGATCTTCCCCTCGCCGTCCCCCTGCCGGCTCCGCGTGAGCAGTTCGACGACTCGGGCTAAGTGCGCGTCGCCGACCGTGTGCTCGGCGAGGAACCGCGCCTCCGCGCCGTCGTCCTCGTCCGGATCCGTTCGGAACAGCCCGCCGTTGTACGCCGGGATGTGGAGGTCCGCTTCGGGGATCCCGCGCGATTTACTCCCTTGGTCGATCAGCTCGAACAGCTCGTCCA
>NZ_QPLT01000527.1 GCF_003666015.1 Halorubrum sp. Atlit-26R | reverse complement strand
TGTCGCAGTTCTCACACACGTACAGCCCGCGTTCAACGCGCTGAGTGTCGTCAGTGTGGCCGCACGCCCAACACGATTTCGATGTATCACGCTCCGACACCAACACCACGTCTATGCCTTTGGCTTCGGCCTTGTAGTCGAAGAGTGTCGTGAAGCGGTCGAACGCCCACTCGTGTAAGTCGAGATTGCCGTGGTCGCCCCAATTCTGAGGGTCGCCATTCTCGTCGTCCTCTCGGATGCCGCTAAGGTCGCCAACGACAAGCGTTCCGACATCGCTTTCGACACACTCTTCCACATCGCTTTCGAGAGCCCGTACAAGAAGTGTGTCCGGCGACCCGTTCGCTTCCGGTCAAGACGAGTCGCCTCTTGGGACGAAGAATCGTCGCACTTGGCTTTCTTCTTCGTGAAGTAGTACTCGTCCTCTTTGAGCGCCCCACCGGGGTACT
>NZ_QPLT01000526.1 GCF_003666015.1 Halorubrum sp. Atlit-26R | reverse complement strand
CGCCTATTCGGGCGACGCGTAGCGCCCCATTTATGTTCAATTACTGTAGACTCGGAGTAGTGAGCGACGTACTCCCCACCGCCAAAGAGATCTTAGCGACTCACGAGCTTGTGGAAGAGCATTGGGATCTCAAGTATCGTGGGACGCGCGTCGCTGCCCCGAGGTTGAAATTCAAACGACTACTCAGAAGGGTCTCGGAGTCTGAGCCGGTATACCCCCGCGCCGCTGCACTTCTGCGCGAAATCGCAACGGAGCACTACTTCGAAGACGGAAACAAGCGGACTGCATGGCTGACGATGCGCGACTACTTGGACCGCCACAGGGAGAAGCCAGCAGACACAGGAGAGACTGCGGTACAGGTGATGAAGCGAATTCGCCGTTTCGACACCGAAGAACTCGCTATCTGGCTGGAAACAGGAGATCTCGATCACGATAAACTCGAGCCG
>NZ_QPLT01000525.1 GCF_003666015.1 Halorubrum sp. Atlit-26R | reverse complement strand
CAACGCGAGGTGCGGAGCGTCTGGGCCCACCGCATTCGGACGCCCGACGAGCGCGCCGGCCGCGACGTGGTCCAGCGGGCGCCCGACACCGTCCCGGTCGAGTGAGACCGATGCGGCTCACCCTCCGCGGCTGGGTCGCCGTCGCGGTCGTGGTCGTCGGCGTCGCCAACGCCGTCGCCTACGGCCCGCGGGCGCTCAACGCCGTCGTCGTCCCGGTCGCCGTCGGCCTCGTCGTCGGCGCGGTGCAGGTCTGGCGCGTCTCGCCGCCCCGCACCGAGCGCGTCGCGCCCGACGACGGCTTCCCCGGCGAGACCCACACCGTCTCGCTCGATATCGACGTCGACCGGCCGTTTCCGGCCACCGTCTCCGACGCCCTCTCGCCCGGTCTCGACGGCGACACCGCGGTCGATTCGGTCGTCGGTGACGGCCGCATCGACTACGAAGTG
>NZ_QPLT01000524.1 GCF_003666015.1 Halorubrum sp. Atlit-26R | reverse complement strand
TTCAGATTCCACCAACCGCAAATATAAATTTACTTATATCTAGTGAATATAGCTTTCTACGTGAACATCGAGACAATACTGCTGCCAGTCAGCGACTCGGACGAGGACCGGCTCAATCGGCTCGTCGATGCCGTCTTGGAGATTGCTGTCCCAACTGATTCCACCGTCGTGGTGGCTCACGCCATTCCGGACGAGGACGACGGCGTCGTGACCACGATACCGGCGATAAGCGGCGGGAACTATCCGCAGATCCTCTCCCGGACAGAGTATGACGACCTGCTTGACCAGTATCCTGACGATGAACACTCCGTTGACGAGGTTGTCGCTGAACACGAGGTCGTCCGCTCGGTGACTGCCCGTCTCGACGACGCCGGCGTCGCGCACGAGGTTCGTGGCGTGGTCGGCGATCCCGGTGAGGCGATCCTCGAACTCGCCGCAAACGTCGA
>NZ_QPLT01000523.1 GCF_003666015.1 Halorubrum sp. Atlit-26R | reverse complement strand
ACCAGAGCCTGATTTTCGGTCACCAATATCCTCTCGCGTGAGATGATACAAGATGGACTCATCATCAAATCCGATCGTAAAATGACGGTTATTCCAATCGTTAGTGATTGAGTATCCCCTGTGATCTGAAGCGGGCTTGAAGCCTAACGTGTTTCCGTCAAATCTGATTTCTGCCCCGTCATCAGTTGGTTCGACGGCAATTGAGTCAACAACAGCTTCGTGAAATTTAAAAACGTTCACGAGTCATGATATCTCATTTATATGATTGCGTCCAAGTGGTAAAAATCTATCTTCAATTGGGAAAACCGGTTCCAGTTAAAATTCTTAGGAACGGATGGGGTCAGCGTGCGAAATACAGCGTATCTATTCGGTTTGACGGTCAACGACGATCACTGGCTGCGAGCCTCAATAACCAGTTTACAATACATTAGGCTAGGTCCGGCTTAG
>NZ_QPLT01000522.1 GCF_003666015.1 Halorubrum sp. Atlit-26R | reverse complement strand
ACGGCATGAGCGTCCGCGGCGCGGTGCGCGACATCTCGAACCGAAAAGAGCGCGAAGAGCGACTCATGGTGCTGAATCGGGTGCTTCGGCACAACCTGCGGAACAATCTTAATATCGTCAGCGGGTACGCACGAGAATTGCGCCGAGACCTCGACGCAGTCGACCTCCCGACGGAGAAGGGCGACTACGACCAGTTGGCCGAGACGGTGACGAACCTCAGCGAGACGACCAGCGGTATCGATGCCGAACTTCGAGCGCTCGACGAGATAGTCACCGCGGCGAGTCAGTTTTCGGTCGAGGCGATGGTCTCGAAGACGGACCGAATCATCGAGAACGCCGACGACCTCATGTCGACCGGCGAGAAGGCCCGGCGGTTCGAGAACGTCGTGGAGGAATCCACCGACAAGCAGCCGGTTCGCGTCGACGACGTGTTGTCGGATATCAAGC
>NZ_QPLT01000521.1 GCF_003666015.1 Halorubrum sp. Atlit-26R | reverse complement strand
CACCCACAGCAGCAGCGAACCTTCGTGCGCCCCCCAGGTGGCTGCGATGCGGTAATACACCGGCAGTTGGGTATTGGAGTTGGTGGCCACGTAAGCGACGGTAAAGTCATTGACCACGAAGGCGTGCACCAGGCACAGGAACGCCAGCGCAATCGCCGCGAACATGCCATAGGTCAGCGGCCGGGCCACCGCCATGATGCGGCTGTCCTGGCGCGCCGCGCCCCACTGCGGGTAAATGCTCAGCAACAGCGCGATCGCCAGCGCCAGGCACAGCAGACAACTGCCCAGTTCCGGCATCATGACTTGGCGCCCTCCGCCTGCGGCGCGTTATACGCTTCCGCCGGCCCTTTGTGATTCTCTTTCATCGCGTCGGCCACTTCCGGCGGCGTGTATTTCTCGTCGTGTTTGGCCAGCACTTCGCGCGCGTTGACCACGTTGCCCTCGCCCA
>NZ_QPLT01000520.1 GCF_003666015.1 Halorubrum sp. Atlit-26R | reverse complement strand
GACGACGCCAACATTAAGACCGTCACGGTCAAGCAAGAACCTACTGGGAAGTGGTACGCCATTTTCGGCATCGAGACGCCCGACGACCCGCCGGAGAAGCCGGAGAATCCCGAGAACTGCGTTGGTATCAACGTGGGGATTCTCAAGTACGCCCACGACACGGACGGAACCGCTGTCGAATCCCTCGACTTGTCCGGCGAACGCGAACGGTTGGAACGCGCACAGCGCGACCTCTCGCGGAAACAGCACGGGTCGGACAATTGGGAGAAACAGCGTCGGGTCGTGGCAGAACGCCACGCCGAGTTGAAGAACAAGCGCCGCGACTTCCTTCACAAGCTCTCGAACTACTACGCTCGGGAGTACGATTTCGTGGCCGTCGAGGACTTGGACGCGAAGGGGCTGGTCGAACTACCGGGCAACTCGCGGAACCGGGCAGGTGCGGCGTGGAAA
>NZ_QPLT01000519.1 GCF_003666015.1 Halorubrum sp. Atlit-26R | reverse complement strand
CTGTTTGTCACGCTGATTCGCGTAAAGGGGGAGGCTCAAGTACCCTTATTAAGAGTCATCAATATCACCTTGGTAATTAGCTTTGCTCGTACAAGATGCCTATCAAAAATCGGTAGTTGTAAGAATGAGCTTGACCAATTTCCCATATGCACATTTGTATGGTGTCTAGTCTTTATCCTCCAGAAACTATTGGAGAGGCAGAAAAATATGTGCGGAACCTTTCAGAACGATTGGTAAGAGACGGCCATGAGGTTGATGTTGTGACAACGGGGTGTTACAATGGAGTCGGGGAAGGTACTACAGAGGTAAGAGGCGTTGAGATCCAGCGAATCTCACCACTTGGTTTCTATACTCCTTATGAGCATCATGAAGCCCCGAGTTGGCATAAGCCACTCCAACATATCTTAGAACGCTGGAAACCAGATGTATATGCCGAATTCAGTTCTATCA
>NZ_QPLT01000518.1 GCF_003666015.1 Halorubrum sp. Atlit-26R | reverse complement strand
GTCACCGGGTCGGCGCTGTTCGTACCGGCCGTCGCTGTCCATCACCCAGCGCCGGCGGTTGTCCGACAGGAGCGCGTCGAGGACGGCGTCGAGTTCGGCGCGGTGCTCGGGGTCTTCGACGGGCGCGACGGCCTCGACCCGGCGGTCGAGGTTGCGGGTCATCCAGTCGGCGGAGCCGACGTAGTAGTCCGGCTCGCCCCCGTTCTCGAAGTAGAAGATACGCGAGTGTTCGAGGAACCGGCCGACGACGCTCGACACCGAGACGTTCTCGGAGAGACCCTCGATGCCGGGTCTGAGTCGGCAGATGCCCCGAACTACGAGGTCGATGTCGACGCCGGCCATCGACGCCTCGTAGAGTTCGCGGACCATCGCGGGGTCTTCGAGGGCGTTCATCTTGGCGACGATGCGGGCGTCGCGGCCGGCGCGGGCGTGGTCGGCCTCCCGGCGGAC
>NZ_QPLT01000517.1 GCF_003666015.1 Halorubrum sp. Atlit-26R | reverse complement strand
CCTCGTCGAGGTTCTCTAGCGCGTCGGACCGGGACTCCCCCTGTGTCGTGACGCCCGTCCCGACGTCTCGGGCGATCCACCAGCCCTCGTCTCGCCAGAGGCGGATCTCTCCTTCGTGGTCCGTCCCGTCTTCCGTCGAGCTCGCCATTACCGTATCTTTCGTCCGATTTCGTTGATAAGGGTTGGGCAGGGAACGAACGCGACGGCCGAGCCGATACCGGTCGCCGCATCCGGGAGTTCCTTGTAGCCCTCCGCCGAACCCTCGTCCATGACCACGGTGGACGACCTGATCGACCGGCTCGAAGCGGAAGCGGCGGCCGACGCGGACCCGGCGACCACCCCGGACGTGGGGATCATCATGGGCTCGGACTCGGACCTCCCCGTCATGGAGGACGCGTACGAGGCGCTCGACGAGCTCGGGTTCGCGGAGCAGACCGACTTCGACGAGGC
>NZ_QPLT01000516.1 GCF_003666015.1 Halorubrum sp. Atlit-26R | reverse complement strand
TGGACGGTCGAACCACATGTCGAGATAGGGGCCGCAAGCTCGAAACTTGGTACTGCGGCCTATTGCTCGGTTGGAACGATTCAGTGATGTATCCCCGGCGAGCGACGCGGTTACTGCTCCCAAATTGGAGGCTATCGGACCCACTCATCGTGTTGCTGAGAGGCTCCTGTCTCATCTGATGAAACAGGTATCGGATTAGCGAAATTGTGCCTAATTGGCGTGAAAGAGATAGGGCGCGAGTCACTCGTTTACTACTGTCAACTGACCGTATGCGCCAGCATACGGACAAGCTACATGCCTCTACTGTGGAGCCCTCAATGGCTGCCTATAGATAGCCCAGCTCACGGAGACGCTCGCGCAGTTCATTGTCAGAAACTGCTTCGCTAACCGCCACACTCAGGTCTTCGTTGCGTTGTTCGAGGACGCTAAGCAACTGTCTCGCAGCCCTGA
>NZ_QPLT01000515.1 GCF_003666015.1 Halorubrum sp. Atlit-26R | reverse complement strand
CGGTCGAGGAGGGCGACGAGAGCTTCGAACCGGAGTACAGCGAGAGCAAGCGAACCCTCGAATCCGTCGGCGTCAAGGAGTGTCTCGAACGCGCCTGCGAGACGCTCGGCTGGGCGGACGGCCCCGAGGAACCGGCCGACGACCGCTACCAGCGCGGCTACGGGGTCGCGCTGGCGATGGCGAAATCCGGCGTCCCGAGCAGCGAGTTCTCCCGGTGTAACATCACGCTGGAAGATGACGGGACGCTCACCGTCCGGGTCGGCGTCGGAGACACCGGACAGGGCTCTGAGACGGTGATGGGCCAGATTGCGGCGAGCGTGTTCGGACTCGGCATCGAGTCGGTCCACGTGAAGGCCGACGACACCGACGCGACCCCGTGGGACAACGGGGCGTACGCGAGCAGTACGACCTACATCAGCGGGAACGCGACCGAGAAGGCCGCTCGCGACC
>NZ_QPLT01000514.1 GCF_003666015.1 Halorubrum sp. Atlit-26R | reverse complement strand
GTGTCACAACGGCTCCCGTCCTGTGACGAGTCATCGCCTACCTGTTTCCACGGCAGGCTCTCTCCCCACGGGTTGACGCGTCGTGCGATGTTCGCACTCGCGTTAATATCCGCTTGAAACGGCGAAACGTGGCACTCGGGATTCTTGCACGTGAACTCAGCTTGTCGGGGTCGATACCCGATGTGCTTGCACGAGTGACACGTCTGTGAAGGGTACTGCGGGTGGACGTATCGGACTGGAATCTCGGCGTCCTTCGCCTTGTCCTCAATTCGTCCTTGCAACCGAGCGAAGGCCCACGAGTGCAGGCGTCGAGTCATATATTTCCCGTAGTCCAGTGACTCACGAATGTACGTCAAGTCCTCCATCACGATGACAGGATTGTCGAACTGACGAGCGTACTCCACAGACTCCCGAGAGGCTTTCTCGATGATGTCTGTGAGGCGGTTCTGG
>NZ_QPLT01000513.1 GCF_003666015.1 Halorubrum sp. Atlit-26R | reverse complement strand
CGTTCTCAAAACGTCTCCCACTCCGTGCGCTCCGGTTTCCGGATCCGAAACTGTTGGTCTTCGTCGTCCGTGCGCCGCGTCTCGATCACGCCCTCGAACAGCGGAACGAACTGCTCGACGGTCGATGCGTCGTGAACGCTGGGGTCGATCGTCGCGATCACCGGCCAGCCGGTACCGATCGATTTCTGGACGAGAATATGTGCGAACTGGAACACGTCGGAAGGCGACGTGTATACCAGCAGCGGCGAGAGGTTCGTAAGGCCGACGGAGAGTTGATCCGTTTCGTGCTGGTCGAGAACAGCGGCGAACTTCGTACCGATCGACGTGAGATTCCCCGGGTCCTGCGCGTACTTCGTCGTCTCCGTGTCCTCCTCTGATCGGCCAAGAGAGTTCGTGATACAGTCGATGACGATCGGAGTAGACGCATCGCCGCCAGTCAGACGGTCGTAC
>NZ_QPLT01000512.1 GCF_003666015.1 Halorubrum sp. Atlit-26R | reverse complement strand
TCACGTTCGTGGCAGGCCCGAGCGTCGCAGGGACGCTGTCAGGTCGGTTCTCGTCGGACCACGCGAGACGCGGCTGTACACAGACCGGAAGCTTCCGCTCTCCCTCGCCGTACGCATTGATGTCGTACTCGAGAAGCGAGTTTACCGTGTCTGCCTCGCGCGGGGAGAGTCCCGACTGGTGGAACCCCATCGAGACTTCCCACGTCTCGGTTCCGTCCTCCTCGAGGCGGGGAACCTCCACTTCGACTTTCGAGATACCGCCGTCGATGTGGTTGTACAGCTGGCGAACCGCCCAGTACGGCGACGAACCGTATTCGCCGTAGAGGAGATCACCGCGCGTCTCGTGCGGCGCGCTCGCGACGGAACTCACCGCCGGTCCTCCTCCGCGAGATCGCGGCCGCAGTACTCACAGCGGAAGATGCAGTCGCTGTCGCGGCTGCAGGACGGACA
>NZ_QPLT01000511.1 GCF_003666015.1 Halorubrum sp. Atlit-26R | reverse complement strand
CGAGAACATATTGTCTTTATGATAGTCAAGCACACCTATACAATCGAATAACCGGAAGAACTCTTTTTGAGGGGTATTTCTCGTCCCACGTCCAACCATCTGGTTGTATAATATACTTGACTTTACAGCTCTGAGGAAGATGAGGTTATTTAGGGGCCGTACATCAACACCTGTACTAACCATATCAACCGTAACAGCTACGCGAGGGGTACGTCGCTTGTCTTTGAAATCAGCCAGCGCACCATCTGAATGACGGTCTTCACTGGTGATGGTCTTAACAAACTCTTCAGGATTCTCTATCTGAAGTTTATCGCGGAATACCTCTCTAAAGTCTTCAGCGATTATGTTTGCGTGGTCAATGTTCTGCGCAAATACAAGTGTGAGGTCGTTTTCGATATCGGCAATCTCGACTATCTCTTCAGCAACCTTGCGGTGGGTGTCGTGTATCAGT
>NZ_QPLT01000510.1 GCF_003666015.1 Halorubrum sp. Atlit-26R | reverse complement strand
GAGACCGACCGAGACGTTGGAGCCGAGTTGGGGTGCGGGCGGCGACCGCGAGACGCCCCACACGGCTGTCAGCTGCGGGCCCTCGCGGACTGGTTCCGCCCGGAGACCGATCCGGGCTGGAAACGCCACGACACCTAACGGCTGGCCGGCCGGCGCCCGTCGAGACGTCCCCGACGCACGGCGTACCACCACTCGATCCCACTGCGGCGTTCGTGCCGTGTAGTATCGCCACACGCCACGAACCCGCTGGCGCCCGTTGTGCGTCAGCGTCACCCCATGCCACGGCGCGCCCTGATACACTGCTAACCCGGTGTCGCCGTCAGGGTAGGTGGCCGTGTACGCGGTCGGCTGGAGCCGATAGATCCACACCGAGTGCGTGTCACTGACGGTGAGCGTCTGGGTGGCTACATTGCTGGGAGTGCCGTTCGGCGCGACCGTCACCGCGATGTCGA
>NZ_QPLT01000509.1 GCF_003666015.1 Halorubrum sp. Atlit-26R | reverse complement strand
GGGTCACCGCCGCCGTCGAACACGACGAACCACGAGTCGGCGATTTCGTCGGACCGCTCCAGATGCAGCGTGAACGTGCTGTACTCGGGCGGGTCAACGTCAGGGACGGCATAGGCATGAACGTCCACGTCGGTCTCGCCCAGCCGCTCGTAGAGGTCGAGTTCGCCCTGCAGGGTCGAGAGCGTCTGGAAGCCGGCGTGGAGAGTCCCCTGTCCCACCCGCCACGCGCGGTCCTCAATTTCGCGGGACGCGGCAGTCATCCGCTGGATAGACCACGAGGTGAACATCGTCTCGTCGAGGTGGTCGAGAATCGACGCGTACGGACTGTTGTCCCGCGTGATGTACTGACGGCCTTGTTCGAGCGAGTCGGTGAACGAAGTGAGACTCGCAGCTGCGATGACCTCCTCGTCTTCGCTGAGGGTAATAAACTCGCCCGGTCGCCCGCTCTCAGT
>NZ_QPLT01000508.1 GCF_003666015.1 Halorubrum sp. Atlit-26R | reverse complement strand
TACTGCGAGCGCAAAGCCAGACGAGGTCGAAGAATCCTGTATCAAACAGGCTCCCGAAGTATTGGTCACTCGCGCCGTCCTCAAACTTTGGCGGGTCGCCTACCACATGGATTCGTACGACCCGCTCAATACTGGCCGAAATCCGCCGTGAACCCTCTTGGGGGCAAGTAGTTCGGGACGTGGGCCGTTTCGTCATCACGGAAGACTTCGCCGTCCGTACGACCCCGAGAGTTCCTGTCGGTTCCCAACGACGTTGATGTCCTCGCCGCGCTGAACCCAAGGCTTTCTCCTCGATGCTGCTCAAACGCCGAGATCCCGGAACGTCCAGTCGTTCGGCAGGTCGGCGTCGAAGCCGATCTCTTCGACGAGGTCGCGGATGCGCTGTTCGACCGTGTCGTCTAACTCAAACGTGTCGTCGAATTCCTCGTGCCAGTCGTAGTACCGCGGCATCC
>NZ_QPLT01000507.1 GCF_003666015.1 Halorubrum sp. Atlit-26R | reverse complement strand
GGTCGACGCCGTCGAGCGCGACCGTGTCGTCGTACCGCTTCCGGAGCCCGTCGACCGCGAGGACGGGGTCCGCTTCAGCGGACGCGGCGTCCGCGTCGGCGGCCGACGGTGGGACATCCGCGTCAGCGTCCGACGACACGGTCTCTCACCTCCTTCACCGCCACGTCCGAGCAGTTGCCGAGGAAGGCGAAAAGCAGGATCGATCCCACGATGATGTCGGGCCGCGCGAGCGTCCGGCCGTCGCTGAGCAGGAACCCGATCCCCTGGCTCGCCGCGATCAGCTCGGCGGCGACGACGAACATCCACGCCAGCCCGACGCCGCCGCGGATCCCGACGAGCAGGTCGGGGAGCGCGGCCGGAAACACGACCCGGCGCAGCGACTCGACGCTGCCGAGGTCGTACACCTCGGCGACCTCCAGCAGCTCCTCGTCGACCGCGGCGATGCCCGTCGAG
>NZ_QPLT01000506.1 GCF_003666015.1 Halorubrum sp. Atlit-26R | reverse complement strand
CACCCTCAGCGGATTCGGCAACCGGGTAGTGAAGTACGAGCAGCGGTTTTGCAATTCCGAATTTGGCCAGCTGAAACTTTCGCCCGCCGAACTGGCGGTGATTGCCACCTTACTGCTGCGCGGCGCGCAAACGCCCGGCGAGCTGCGCACCCGTACCAATCGGATGCACGAGTTCAGTGATGTCAGCGAGGTCGAACAGGTGTTGCAACAGCTGGCCACGCGAGAAGATGGCCCGTTCGTGGTGCGCCTGGCGCGTGAGCCGGGCAAGCGCGAAAGCCGATTCATGCATCTGTTCAGCGGCCAGATTGATGAAGCGCCGCCGGCGGCGTTCGAATCCGAGGACGACGGCGAACTGAGCGCCAGGGTTAGCGCATTGGAAAGCGAAGTGGCGGAACTGAAACGGCAGTTGCAACACCTGTTGGTGAGGGATGCGAATGACTAAATTGCGTGTAGG
>NZ_QPLT01000505.1 GCF_003666015.1 Halorubrum sp. Atlit-26R | reverse complement strand
CAGGATCAACTCCACTCTAGCGTTCACCGGTTCGAAACACACGAGTTCTGCACGTATATGTACGAAGACCAACTCTGGACGTATCCGGTGTTGACCAGTCTCGCACGGCTACAAGAGTCTGTGGACAGTTGAACGAAGGCGGTGCCTACAGCAGACCGTGTCACCGAAGCGCGGTGCATCCGACGCCGGCACCCACCACCCACCCCGGAGAGTACGGAGACGATTGCACAGTTGTTGTACTCTGCGGCGATGTTCGCGAGTAGTTACCATTCACTATTTACCGACGAACATATTCGCCCCACTTCCTGCGAAATGAGAGTGCGGGTCCCTATATATACAGGTAGGTCTTCGAGTTGCAGCCGTGAGCTACCATGGAAACACGTAGAACATTCGTTCGCGGTCTGGCTTTCGCGGCTGGAGTCACACTAGCTGGCTGTTCATCGGGCGGCGGGTC
>NZ_QPLT01000504.1 GCF_003666015.1 Halorubrum sp. Atlit-26R | reverse complement strand
CTCGGCGCCGCCCGGGTGCCCCTGCGGGTTCTCGATGCCGACGAGCTCGCCCCCGGTCGGGGACGAGTACAGCGCGAGCAGGAGCTCGTTGACGACGTAGTAGCGCACCCGCTCCGCGGTCGTTCCGTCCGGGTTCTCCTCGGCCACGTCCGCGCCGAGCTCGCGGAGCAGCGCGTCGCGGTCCGCGGCGGACAGCTCCGCGACCGGCGCGTCGTACCACGAGCGGGCCGCCGACTCCACCTCGGCGACCGCGCTCCGGATCCCCTCGCCGTGGGCGGACCCGTCGAGGCGCCCGTCGAGGAACGCCTCGACGAACGCGTCGATCCCGGAGACCGCTTCGGGGTACAGCGGCTCCGCGACCGCCGTCATCGCCGTTCGGACCGCCTCGTCGCCGGGAGCCCCCTCGCCGTCCCACGTGGGCGGCCCTCCCTCGGATCCCCCGCCGTCGTCGGTCG
>NZ_QPLT01000503.1 GCF_003666015.1 Halorubrum sp. Atlit-26R | reverse complement strand
TGACGACCCGCCGCGACCGACTTCGACGCGGGTGCTAGCCTCGTACGACGGGGAGAACAGCGTCGTCTTCCACGTGTCTTCGCCGGGCGTCAGCGAGGGTGCGCGTGCGAGCACACCGAACGGCCAGACGCCGTAGCTCCGGATTCGAATCGGGTCGTCGGCCGTGTTCTCCAGCGAGAGCGTGAGCGCCGCAGGATGTTCGATCGTCGCGTCAGCGACCGCGAGGTCCACTGACAGCGAGAGCCCTTCCAGAGGCGTCTCCACAGCCGTGTCGGCGATTCGATACTCGGTGTCACCCAGACACCCGGAGAGACCGGCGACCGACAGTGTGCTCGCAGTCACGAACGTCCGACGCTTCATCGCCGGTCACCTCCGTCGTCGGCACGGGCGTCGGTGAGTTCGACGAACACGTCTTCCATCGTCGCGTCGTTGGGTGATGCAGTCCGTGCTCGGAG
>NZ_QPLT01000502.1 GCF_003666015.1 Halorubrum sp. Atlit-26R | reverse complement strand
ACAACGAGGAGGTCGCTCTCGGTCGACGGGGCGTGGCGGCCACCGTCCGTGGAGAGCGTCCCCATCTCGACGGGAGCGCTACACAACTCGGCGATGTCGGCTTTGTACTGTTCGAGGGACTGTCGCCGGGCCGCCGAGTCGGTGGTGTCCCCGCAGTGACTCAGGTGGATTCGACCTTCGGACTCGCTCGCCAGCGCGTCCGCGACGGCGACTTTCGTCGGGTCGTACGGCCCCTGGCTCGCGAGCAGTTCGACGGTGTGAATCCCGTCGAGTTCGGGTCCCTTGAGTAGACCGGCTTCGCAGGGTGCGTGGCGGAGAATCCACGACGTATCGGTTCCGAAGAGCCGCTCGCTCACGCGCTTTGTCCCCGTCGGGTGCTCTACGAGGAGGAAGTCGACGTCCTGGTTGTCGGCGTAGTTGACGACCGCGTGTCGCGTGTCGTGGGTGACGATGGT
>NZ_QPLT01000501.1 GCF_003666015.1 Halorubrum sp. Atlit-26R | reverse complement strand
CAACGGATTCATGGTGCATGGTATAATCTTCATCACTTTAACTCTGGTGCTGAACTATCAGAACATCTTAAAGCCCAATCAAAAATTAATTACGGCGTTGCAGGGCGTACATTTCTTTCTCGCTTGATGAATGGCAAGTTAAAATTATCCACTCATTTCCATAAATTTGAATCCCTCAAGGAATTTAACCCAGTTGACGCTAGTGGACAGGCCAGGCGTGTTGCCAGACGTTTTGCATTGCTAGCATTGGCAGGAGAACTCGCCACTAAATTCGGACTGACAGGGTGGGAAGCCGGTTATGCAACGAACACTATGTTTTCAATGTTTCAGTCATGGTTAACATCAGTAGGTAATGCGCCACTGGAAGGACAGAGTATTCTCCAACAAGTCCGTGATTTTATTGAGCGTTACAGTGACAGTCGGTTTAGCAGTAAAGAAGGCTATCCATCAAACAG
>NZ_QPLT01000500.1 GCF_003666015.1 Halorubrum sp. Atlit-26R | reverse complement strand
GGCCAACGCGACTGGATGTGTCTGCTGGGTGCGATCACCGAGGACGGTGATCGCTTCTTCTCGCGATTCGAAGAGTACGTTACCGCCGATCACGCGAAGCATTTCATTTTAGCACTATGTAAAGAAATTGAAGATGACTTGCACGTGGTGCTAGATGGTGCGCCGTACTTTCAAGCGTCGGCCGTCACGGACTTGGCGGCCCGTGACGACCTCGAATTCGTGACGCTTCCTTCGTACTCGCCGGAGCTAAACCCGGTTGAGGAGTGCTGGAGACAGCTTCAAGCAGCTCTGAGTAACCGGTTCTTCGACTCACTTGACGAGCTAACAACAGCGATTGATACTGCCCTTGAGCAACTTCAGTTCCAAACGTGAGTAATTACTTCTAACGACTACTATAGCTGCGGACAGCAAAATGCACGACTTGACCGGATTCCAACGCGATCTGCTGTACGTCAC
>NZ_QPLT01000499.1 GCF_003666015.1 Halorubrum sp. Atlit-26R | reverse complement strand
GACTAACAGCAGGTCGTTGTCCCCGACCATGCCGCGGGCGATGGCGAGCATCTGCTGTTGGCCGCCGCTCAGGTCGCCGGCCTCCTTGTCCGCGAAGCGGTCGAGCGCGGGGAACAGCTCGTACGCCTCCGCGATCCGCGCGTCCGGGTCGGCCGCCGAGTGGGCGGCGACCCGGAGGTTCTCCTCGACCGTGAGATGAGAGAACACGCGTCGCTCCTCCGGCACCCACCCCATCCCGCGGGCGGCGATCTCGTGGGGTTCCATCCCCGTCACGTCCGTCCCGTCGAACCGGACGGTTCCCTCGCGGGGCGGCGTCAGCCCGAGCGCGGTGCGGAGCGTGGTCGTCTTCCCGACGCCGTTGCGGCCGACGAGGGCGACGATCTCGCCCTCCTCGACCGACAGCGACAGCCCCTGGAGGATGTGGCTCTCGCCGTAGTAGGTGTGAACCCCGTCGAG
>NZ_QPLT01000498.1 GCF_003666015.1 Halorubrum sp. Atlit-26R | reverse complement strand
GATACGTACTACCTCGACGAGGATGTCCGGGAAGAGCTCGAACGCGTGTACCGCCGGATGTCGCTTGACCTCCTCGAGGAGACAGGCGTCGACCTGGACGAACAACGTGTAGGCGGACGGAACCGCTATTTCCGCCCGCTGGCGCTGCTTCTGGGCGCTCGGGCGATCTCCGACATGTCGGCTGAGGAGCTGCGGGAGACGGTTGAGAAAGAGGACCTGATCGACGACCTCCCCAACGAGAAGAAGTAGACGCTCGAATTCCACAAAGCGACATACGGTTTATCGAGTTGCCAGTAGGCGGGCTCACCCCGCTATCGAAGTGTCTTTTCACCGGGTTTACCCCTACTTCGAGGCAAGAGGATCGGGCTCCTCGCGCGTGTGAGAACGCCGGACACCGTGTTTCCGCTGTATCTATGTTCAGAATTCGGGATTAAAAAGTCTATACAGCAATCTGGC
>NZ_QPLT01000497.1 GCF_003666015.1 Halorubrum sp. Atlit-26R | reverse complement strand
GATGGCGGGATGCGACAGTATGGATGGGTCTATTGCCCGGGGCATTGGAAACAGGGTGTGTGGTTCCAGTTGAGATAGACGGGCTCACTATTGTGGCGAAGTGCGGTGTCGCTGCGAGGGGTGACGCGTTCAGCGAGGTTGGTATGAGAGCGCGCGTGCTAGCGTGCTAATCAGTCTTGTTGGATATGCCTGCTGTCCCTGAGTTTTGGTGATTCCTGGTTTTCACTTGTGTAATATGCCTGCTGTCCCTGAGTTTTGGCGATTCCTGTTTTTTCGATTGGTGTGTCCCTGTATTCGTATCCCGGCCGGGATTGGCGTTCTTTATAAGTAGGTCGGTATAGTCGTGCTGTGAGTCTGGATCGCCGACTGTGAATCTGTATTTCGGCCTTTCTAGACCTTCTAACTCCAGTTTCCAGTCTGTATTCGAATGACTATTAAAAGTGACTATTACATACGC
>NZ_QPLT01000496.1 GCF_003666015.1 Halorubrum sp. Atlit-26R | reverse complement strand
GTTCAGCCCCATCGCCGGCGCCAACGCTACCGGCAGGTTCGCCAGCAGGCCCATAAAGATGCTGCCGAAGGCGGCGATCAAACAGGTGGTGACAAATACCGCCTGGGTATCCATGCCCGCCGCGCCCAAAATTTGCGGGTTAACGAACACGATATACACCATGGTGAGGAAGGTGGTGATACCGGCAATCGTTTCCGTACGTGCCGTCGTGCCATGTTGCTTGAGTTTAAACACGCGCCCAAGCAAGCCTTGCTCAGCGTCAAGGCCAGATACTGGTTTGGTCATTATCAGAATTCCGAAAATGGGAATGGACAGTCGCCGGCTATCCTATAACAAAAAGTGGGGCTTTTGACGCCGGTCACAGGTTTTTTTCGCCGTCTTTACGGCTAAACGCGTCAACGGCTTGTATTTACAGGCATTCATTCTCCATCACAGCCCGCCGCGTTGCCGTTTGCCG
>NZ_QPLT01000495.1 GCF_003666015.1 Halorubrum sp. Atlit-26R | reverse complement strand
CCATTGCGGCGTCCGGTCGCCACGTCGGACGCACGGTGACGTCGTCGAACTCTTCGGCAAGCGTCTGGTGATGCTTGAGATCAGAGGTCGGATCGTCCGTGCTGGAGACGACCTCGACGTTCATCTCTTTGAGGAGGCGTCGCTGACGCATCGCCGGGTTGTCCAGAGCAGATTTCGTTTCGGCCCAGATTTCGTCGGCGGTGTCTGCCGAGATCTGTTTGTCAATACCGAAACGACGCTTCAGGTCGAGGTGGATCCACTCGTAGGTGGGATTACCGGCGAACTCCGGGAACACCGATGCGAGTGCGTCCCATTTCTCGCGATTGGTCGCGTCGCCCGTAATCTTCCGCTCCGACACACCTCGTTTCCGCATCAACTGCCAGACGTAGTGATCGGTCGCTCCCTCGACCTCCCAGATATCGTTCCAGCCCTCGTCCCGCGCCAGCGCCGCCACGTC
>NZ_QPLT01000494.1 GCF_003666015.1 Halorubrum sp. Atlit-26R | reverse complement strand
CCGCTCACGCTCCCGGGCATCATCGGCGGGAGCCTCTTCGTCTTCGTGCCGAGCGTCGGCGCGTTCATCACGCCGACGTTCCTCGGGCAGGGCAAGGTGCAGATGATCGGAATGCTCATCGAGAGCCGGGTCGCCGGGACCTACTCGATCGGGTACGCGAGCGCGGCGTCGATGTTCGTGCTCGTCTCCATCGTGGGCGCGATGGTCCTCGCGTTCCGGTACGTGAGCATCGAGGAACTGGGGGGTGCCTGAGATGGCGACCGAGACCTCCGAGTCGACCGAGACGGCGGAGGCGACCGAGCGGCTCGTCGGCCACCAGACGGTCGAACGACTCCTCGGCACCTCGCTGTACGTCGTCTCCGGGCTGCTGCTCCTCTTCCTGTGGGTGCCGCTCGCGATCATCCTCTTCCTCGCGTTCGCGGAGAACGCCGTGACGATCTTCCCGTTCGAGGGGTTCA
>NZ_QPLT01000493.1 GCF_003666015.1 Halorubrum sp. Atlit-26R | reverse complement strand
CCGACCCCCTCATCGAGACGCGCGAAGAAGACATTGTCACGCCCGACCACGTCGATGCGCGCTGGTGGTACTTCGCCGCGCCCATCGTTTCCCTCGTCGCCGTCACCGGCTTCGGCCTGCTTTACTCCGGTGGGTGGCCGTCGAAGGCTCCCGTCGAAGCGCTGAAAGGTGCGGCTACCGCAGACGCAATTCTCTGGGGCGTGTTCTCGGCGTGCGCGCTACTCCTTGCGATTCTCGTGGGCCACGCCCGCGTCGAACTCGAAGACGTGAGCGACTCCATCTTCGAGGGCTTCAAGATGGTCATATTCCCCGTCGCCGTGCTCTCGCTGGCGTGGACTATCGGCTCTGTCAGCGAAGCGCTCGGCGTCGGTGACTACGTCGTCAGCATCTCGCAGGGCATTATCACGGCCCCAATGCTGCCCGCAGTCGTATTCATCACTGCGGCCATCATCTCGTTC
>NZ_QPLT01000492.1 GCF_003666015.1 Halorubrum sp. Atlit-26R | reverse complement strand
GCTGGTCAACGAGATGGTATCTCGGAAACGCATAGCCGCAGCGAAAACCCGACCCGACCAGCTACGAGAAGAGATTGCAGAGAAGCAAGAACAGCTCGAATCCAAGAAAGCAGAAGTCCGCCGCATCAAGCAGGAAATCGAAGAACTCGAAACTGAACTCGAACAATACGAATCGGGTGAACGGGACGCCTTTGACGACCTCATCGATGCCGTCGAGGACAGCATCCGACTCAGCCCAGAGGATAGAAAAACAGGTAGACTTCAATCACTCGCGGAACGCTCTGGCATCACCGTTGAGCAGTTCCAGCAAATCCTTGAAGAAGCGGATATCCACTCTGTCGAACCTGCAGCAACCCCTGACGTGGACAACCTCGGTAACATGCCGATGCTCGAAGAGGAGAACGTCCTCCCCGACGAGCTCGTCGACGAAGACACGCCAGATATTATCGACCCTGACG
>NZ_QPLT01000491.1 GCF_003666015.1 Halorubrum sp. Atlit-26R | reverse complement strand
TTCAAGAATTGAAGCTATTATCTGATTGTAGATTCGAATGGATAGCTTCGAAATCAGTTTGAGTCAGCGGAGCGAATATATGCTTCTTTTTTGAATTAGGCAGTATGGATCTCGATTGGTTGTTCGACGAGGGTCTGCCAACGTATGTGTATGCGCTTTTCGGCGGCGTGGTCGGTATTCTGGCGGTGACAGTACATAATCTGTTTATCGGGTCAGAATCGTATTATCACCTCTCAGGAGTGATTGTCGGCAGTGGATTCGCCGGATTTCTCGCCGCGAACGGATCGGGGCATTTCAAAAGAGCCGGAATGGGTGCCGGTATCCTCGGAACGGTTCCCGCCTTTGCGTGGTCGTCTGACTTTCTACGAGGCTGGTTTATCACGTCGGCTTCCGAGGGTGGACAGATATTCGCGGTCGTGCTTCTGTGTCTTCTTATTCTTGCCACGGGGATGTTGGGG
>NZ_QPLT01000490.1 GCF_003666015.1 Halorubrum sp. Atlit-26R | reverse complement strand
CGATATGTATCTCAGGTTAGATCGGCGAAAGAGTGTTCGTCGAGGACTCACAGCCGGCGCGTACGACATCAGGGCAGGACATCGGTTGGCAATCGGAGACCCTCGTGTGTGTAAGAGTCGGACCCTCGGAAACGAGAAGCAGTACTCCTTGGTCCTTATTCTCGATCGGTCGGGGTCGATGCGGAGAGGGACACCCGCAAAAATTGATGTCGCCACGAAAGCCGTCGCACGATTCGCTGTCGCAGCCGAAGGGTTGGGAATCAACGTTGCAATCGTAGACTTCATCGACAACGAAGCCCGTCTTGCCAAGCCGTTCAGTGTCGAGAGCAGGCACCTCCAGGCAACGTTGCTCGATACCTCCTGTGGCGGTGGGACGCCTCTGGCAGACGCTATCTCACTTGGGAACCAACTAGTGGAAACACAGCGTGACGAGCCGCTTATCATCACAATGACGGATGG
>NZ_QPLT01000489.1 GCF_003666015.1 Halorubrum sp. Atlit-26R | reverse complement strand
TGTTCGGTCCAAGCAGTCCGTACACTGATTCGACCGGTACCGTCATCCTAAGCCCTTCAACGGCTGTGACAGAGCCGAACCGTTTGGTAAAACCGTCTGTCACGACTGCAGGTGTACAGTCGTCGGATGCGCCCGTCATCGGTCGAGGTCACCCCGTTCGTATCCGACCGCCCCGAGAAGTGTCGGCACCACCACCCATGCACACAAAACAAGGATTCCAGCCATCATAGAGCTGAACAGCGGTCGAACGTCGCCCGTCGAGTCCGCCAGTGCCTGCTGAAAAAGCGTTGTCCAGTCCTTATCTAGGCCGGCCAGTGCGACGTGGAAGGCGGTCCGAGGCGCGAACAAGCCAGCCTGTATGAACTGCGAAGAGAGGACCCCGCCGAGAACCAACAGGCCGACGGCAGCGACGACACCGAGTAGATACACCGCGATGGGTTCGCTCCGGAGCGTCGAGAC
>NZ_QPLT01000488.1 GCF_003666015.1 Halorubrum sp. Atlit-26R | reverse complement strand
GGAGACCAAACTCGTCGACGACCTGAGCGAAGGTCTCGATTCGTTGGCTGTCGGTGGCGTAATCAGTAGCCTGAAATGTAGTTTTTGCAATAACTATTATTACTCGGATCTGTCTTCTGTTGCCCTGACAACGGACGAGGTACGGCGGTTTTTGCTCGATAGTGGGCTCGAACCCCCACTCGTTCGAGAATGGCACGACGTGACGGTCGCAGCCGACGAATCGGTGACGGTAGTCGAAGAAGACCCCCTCCGAGTCGAGATTACGTTTGCTGTGGAAGACGAGACGATCGACGTTATGTTCGATAGTGAGCATCAAGTCGTCAGTTCGACTCGATCTGTCGAGTGATTCCTCTTTTCCTCGTGCGTGCGGCGTCTCCATCCCGAAACGACTCGTACCGGACTGCGATCTCGTGTTTATGAAGCTGGCTTCTGCAAATCCGTTTACAGAACCATCATTCA
>NZ_QPLT01000487.1 GCF_003666015.1 Halorubrum sp. Atlit-26R | reverse complement strand
GTCCTCGTCGCCAGCGCCGTCTTCCTCCTCGTCGACACGCTGCTCAGCTACGGCCCCCTCTACCGCCGGGAGAGCGCCGCGGTCGCGCTGAGCCCCATTCCGCCGGGGTTCGCCTTAGTCGCGTGGGCGCTGGCGCTCGGACCGGTCCCGCAGCTCCAGCTCGCGCCGATCATGTTCGTCCCGCACGTCCTGCTCGACGCGTACGCGTTCGACCGCGCGGAGATGTTCGACCGCAATCCGACGACCAGCCGCGCCGCCGAGCGCACCGCCATCGACGACCTGCGGGACCCCATCGTCGCGCTCGGGCTGGACCACCGCGTCGTCCGGCTCAACCCCCCCGCCGAGGCGATCCTCGGCGTCGACGCCGAGACCGCCCGCGACCGCCCGCTCGCCGACTTCCTCGACCTGCCGGTCGGGGTCGGCGACGAGGCGGTCGACGCCGACGGCGACGCCGACCCCG
>NZ_QPLT01000486.1 GCF_003666015.1 Halorubrum sp. Atlit-26R | reverse complement strand
CACGCGGACGACGACCTCAACACGTACAACCTCGGGACGCGGACGACGACTTCGGTCACCGCCATCGCCGACATCGTGACCGAGGAGCTGGGCGTCGACCCCGAGTACAGCTACACCGGCGGCGACCGCGGCTGGACCGGCGACGTGCCCAAGATGCGCCTGTCGATCGAGAAGCTCGCGGCGCTCGGCTGGGAACCGTCGTTGTCCAGCCACGAGGCCGTCCGCCGCGCGACCCGCGCCCTCGTCGCAGAGCTCGCTCCCAAGGATCGCTCGGACGCCGAGTAACCTGTGTTCCCAATAATTTAACACAAGTGAAATAACACTCTCAGACGGAGGGAGACCGTCACACGCTCCCTCTCCCCCGAACCGATGGCGGGGGCGGGCGCTACGCTCGCGCCGTTCTGCGGATCTGTCGCCGGATGTCCCGCATCACCACGAGCAGCGTCACCCCGAGCACGAC
>NZ_QPLT01000485.1 GCF_003666015.1 Halorubrum sp. Atlit-26R | reverse complement strand
CTGGGAACCCACACACACCGTCGACGACTCCATTCGAGGCCGGCTCACCGACTCGCAGTAGCCGGCGCGGGCGGACCCGGTAGCGCTCTCCGGGGGCGTCAGCGGTCGTCTGTCGAGTACTCCTGCGTGCTTTCGTACGTCCAGATCAACTCGAAATACCGTTCGAGACCGGCGACGAAGGAGCCGTTTTCGGTCACCGCGGCCTGTCGTTTGTGGAGTGGAATGTCCTTCTCTTCGACGAGCATGATCGCGGCGCCCTCGTCGTACTCCATGCTCGGATCGGTGATCGTGCCCCGCCACGGGAGCGGGTTCTCGCTGAATCGCGTTTCGACGCTCGGATACGTCGTGTGAATGTGGTCGACGGTGTCACGTTGGATCTGCTGGTTCTCTCCGGAGAGATGTGACGGATGGAGAAACATGATGCGGACGGTACGCTCCTCGTCGAGAATGCGCTCGAGCG
>NZ_QPLT01000484.1 GCF_003666015.1 Halorubrum sp. Atlit-26R | reverse complement strand
CGGTACACAAAGTCGTTATCTTCGAGCGAGGAAACATCAGGCGACGTCGCCGATGGTGAACACATAACCGTCTGGTTCGGGATGGCAACGTTCTCGGCGACCTGCAGCGTCACTGACGACGCCAGTCCCCCGCAGATCATCGGATACCCGGCGTTCACGAGGGCTTCTGCACCACTCACACCCCGACTCGGCTTGGTCTCCGTGTTCTCGAACTGCGTATCGACTGCGAACCCGTTGTCCGCGTCTCGGACCTGCTTTACAGCTAGTTCTGCTGCATCTCGAATTGCGGGGCCTACTTCGGACAGCCCACCCGTTACCCCCATTAGGATGCCCATGCTGATGGTGTTGCCACTACTCCCACCGTCTGTCGAACAGCCTGCGAGTCCGACAGCGCCTGCGGCACCAATGCTCTTCATGACAGTTCGACGGCTGACTGTATCGTGCATCGCAACACTCGCCA
>NZ_QPLT01000483.1 GCF_003666015.1 Halorubrum sp. Atlit-26R | reverse complement strand
TCGCTCCCCAGCGAAGCATCCGAACTCGGTCGAATCGGGCTGTTTCTCGCCTGTCTCGCAGTCGCGAGCGCGGCCAGCTACTGGGTGTCGCTCAGACTTCTCGGCGTCCCGGTAGTCGGCGCGCTCGCGTCGCCGAACGTCGCCGGCCTCGCGGTTCCGACGCTCGTCTACGCGCGCTATCGCGGTGTCCCGCCGTCGTTCGGTCTCCCCGAGCGCTCCCGCATCACCGACGCGCCGGCGGCGGCTCTCGCGCCGGGACTCGCCGTCGTCGCCGCGAGCGCACTCCTCGCGGTCGGCTTCGACGCCTCGCTCGCCGCGCTCGTCGGGTGGACGTACCACCCCGAGGCGTCAGTTGGAGCGGCGGCAGCACGGGCCGCCGAAGACGTGGTTCTCTCCGGTCTCGGCTTCGGGTTCCTCGTCGCGGCCGTGTTCGACCTCGCCTCGTCGCGGGTCGGACTCGC
>NZ_QPLT01000482.1 GCF_003666015.1 Halorubrum sp. Atlit-26R | reverse complement strand
GGCACCGTCGTCTGGTGGACCTCGCTGATGCCGACGACGAGGAGTACCGCCCCGTAGACCGCACAGAGGGCGCGAACGCCGGGAATCGGGAGGCTGGCGAAGGCGCACGGCGCGGCGGCGTAGGCGATGACCTGCACCGTCTCGCTCACCCCCGCGCGGCGGGACAAAAGCGGGATGAGAAGGGCCGTCTGGATGGCCGCCGTCAGGTGGAGGAGCGCCGGCGCGACGAACAGCGCGACGACGAGCAGGGCGACGAGCGCCGAGACGAGCGGGCCGCCCTCGATGGCCGGAATCGTCGCCGGCTCGAAGGCGAACCCGAGGCCCTGATAGACGAGCGCTACCGCGATGGCGAACACGAGGCCGGGCGCTTGGTCGCCGGGGGCGACGCCGTCGCGGAAGAACTGGCGGGGGCGAACGACCACAGCGACCCACGCGCGGAGGATGCCGGTCAGCCCGCGGTC
>NZ_QPLT01000481.1 GCF_003666015.1 Halorubrum sp. Atlit-26R | reverse complement strand
GACCGAGTCCGTCTCGGCCGCGGTCGGCCCGCCGTACGAGCGGGCCTCGTGGGAGACGCTCCGCACGGAGTTCGACGCGTTCTTCGAGGGCGCTCGCGACGACGTCGACGTGTCGCTGCTCCTCAGCGACCCCGTGCTCGACTCGCTCCCCGACGAGTTTCGGGAACTCGTGGCGTCGAAGCCGCAGACGGTCCGAGTCCGGTGCTTGCCGAGCCTGCCGGTCTCGTTCGACGTCGTCGACGGGACGGTCGCGTCGGTCGACATTCCGCACCCACAGTCCGCCGCCGACCGCCTCGGCGTCGTCGTGGTGACGGACGCGGGGGTCGTCGACGAGTTCGCTCGCCAGTTCCGAGCGCTGTGGCCCGACGCCGTCCCGCTTTTCGAGTGACGCCGGCGGTCCGGCGGCGCTCTCGAACGACGTTCGCCCCATTTATCACCGCCCGCGGCCGACTCCCGACCAT
>NZ_QPLT01000480.1 GCF_003666015.1 Halorubrum sp. Atlit-26R | reverse complement strand
TCACTCATTGAGTTCCAAGAAAGAACTGGACTCAAATTGAGTACGACAGAGGATGTTGAGATTCGGTCTGACGGTATCTCAAGGCCTTCTCGTATTCCTGTAGACATTGTTGAGAGGACAACTCAACCATCTCCGCTTGGAAACGGAGATGAACAAAGTGTTGATGGTGCTATTTGTAAAAATCCGTTTTATGGGGATGAAGACTACCTAAATGATGCTCTCGACATTCCACAACCAAGGCCAATTACAAAATACCGGAGTTTGTATGCGTTTTTACATGATTGGCACGATCCGAATAAGCCACGAGAGTACGATACGAAGCGATTTGTGGTGACTGATCTGAGCGAGTTTACCCAAGGGATCTATGCGAACGTACAGGATGTAAAGTTCGATATTAATTGGTAATCAGACTGAAAGATTGAGATGTATTGAGGGCATTGAATAGGTCTACTTTCACTCGG
>NZ_QPLT01000479.1 GCF_003666015.1 Halorubrum sp. Atlit-26R | reverse complement strand
CGTAACCCGAAGACCGGCGAAGACATTCCGATTACGGCGCGCCGTGTGGTGACCTTCCGTCCGGGACAGAAGCTGAAAAGCCGGGTAGAAAACGCCAGCCCGAAAGGGTGAGTGACGTGACATCAAAAAAGGCCGCTTGCGCGGCCTTTTTCTTTTCTGAGACAAAATTCAGCCCATTCCTAATGGGCAATGCATGAATTAAGATTATTCATTAAATTACCTCGGCGAAATTTATTTAATCTAAATTACGGAGTATTCTTATATCTTATTTTGTGTAGTGAGCAGCCATATTTTTTGTTTCAATAACGGCCGTAATAATGGCCAGGGCCGTCGCCGCGGTGGCCACCGCCCCCGTGCGGGCCCCAGCAGCAGGCGCTCAGGGTTGAGGCCAGGGCTACAACGGTCAGCAGCATACCGATACGTTTAATCATCTTATAATCCTCCGGTGGAAATCCATTTAA
>NZ_QPLT01000478.1 GCF_003666015.1 Halorubrum sp. Atlit-26R | reverse complement strand
CTGCCCTGTTCGTGAGCGACACTCTGGAGACGCTCGATCACAACCTCAACGGCGTCAGCGTACGCGCTGTACCAAAACCGACGTCCCATCTTCGAGGTCGGAAGCTCCCCGCGAACACGCACATCCGCACGCGTCGCAATCGACTTGAACCGGCGATTTAGCGTCTCACCAGTGAGGTGATCACGCCGAGCGTCCGGAGAGGGGAACAGATACCCCTCCCACCCCTGCTGGTTCGAGAGCCGCGCGAGCCGATCCTCTAGGACATCCTCGCCGTAAATTAAGGCCACTGTTCCAGGACCGTTCTTCCTCGTATTGAACGAGAGGTACAGTGACTCCGCCTGAAGCTCAACATTCTCCACGTGGAGGGTTGCTAATTCGCTTCGTCGTAAGCCCCATGCACACAGCCCTAAGACGATCAGTGGCTCTTCGATATCCTCAGTCGCAACCGCAAGGGCTCCGACC
>NZ_QPLT01000477.1 GCF_003666015.1 Halorubrum sp. Atlit-26R | reverse complement strand
ACCATTCAATGAACGTCTGAAATCTCTGCTGGCCGGTAGAAGTGTCAATCAGGCAGCGAGAGATTGGGGAGTGAACTTGAGCACGTTAAAAAACTATTTCTCACGGCAAGGCTCGACACCGAGGCATGAAGTCCTGTTGAGGATTTCGAGCTATGAAGGTGTCTCAGTAGATTGGCTACTCTATGGGGACTCAAATAAGTCCATGGCTAAATCCTCGGCTGAAGTGCCAGTAACCGAGGGACTAAGCGAAAGTGCTTTAAAAATCGCATCTATGCTGGATCTACTCGACGAAGAAGATATTGAGGCTTTATCTAAGATGTTAATGCTGAAGGGGGTCGAAACAGTTCTGTACCTTCTGGACGAGAGCAATATTCGCCTGCTGCAACTCCCTAAAGACGAGAGACACCGCCTGTTAGTGCGGCACGAAGCCAAAAAAGGGGCATCTGAGGATAGTAGAGATAA
>NZ_QPLT01000476.1 GCF_003666015.1 Halorubrum sp. Atlit-26R | reverse complement strand
GGGTGAGAGCGATGAGACGGGTGCCCCGCCCCCCGGTAACGCCGAGACGACCGGGAGCGGCGCGGGCGGACCGCTGTACCGGACCCGTCCCCGCGAGTTCTACGGCCTCTGGTTTCTCGCCGCGCTCACGTACGGGATCGGTGACGTCGTCTCGACGCTGTACGCGACCGTGGCGGTCCCCGGACTTATCGAGGCGAACCCGATCGTCGGGACCCTGCTCTCCTCGAGCGGGCTCCCCGGGTTCCTCCTGTTGAAGCTGCTCGTGTTGTTCGTGTTGATCTCCGTCAGCGTCCAGGGCGCGCGACGGCGCGAACGGTTCTCGTACTACTGGCCGCCGGTCGTCGCGACCGGGATCGGGCTGCTGCTCACCGGCTGGAACGTCCGACTGGTGATCGGGGCGTGACCGGCCCGGGCGGCGGATCGGTCACCGCCAGCGTCTGATGGCCCGGCGAACGCGGTCGGA
>NZ_QPLT01000475.1 GCF_003666015.1 Halorubrum sp. Atlit-26R | reverse complement strand
TCACAGCGAACGCGCCTCGCGTGCGGTCTGAAGACCATACACGACAGCCGTACCGCCGAGCACCACTAGCAATCCCTGCTGCCAAAGCTCACCGACATAGAACACCGCAGCGAGACAAAACACGCCGAACATGATGTCCCAGCCCGCCCTGGATAGCGGCGATTTCCCAGGCATATTCACTATTTGGATTCCACGCCTATTCAAATTCAGGGGTACTACCGGCGTACTGCGCTTGAATAGCAGTGATTACTGATATGATTTCTTTATACTGGGATACGCACAGAGATGTGATGCCCTCTATCCGATCCATTCTAGTCAGCCTTCTCGTTGGACTCGTCCACGCGGGAACACTCATCGCTATGGCACTGACACTCGGATATTCAATTGGTCCATCCGAGTACACGATCCTCGGGATGGGGTGGCGCTATGGCGGTCTCGTTGTCGTGGCTACAGTTCCAGTATG
>NZ_QPLT01000474.1 GCF_003666015.1 Halorubrum sp. Atlit-26R | reverse complement strand
CTCTCCGACCATGAATTCGAGAATTTACTTGGTCGAGTAGGTCGGGTGGGAAAGAAAATGTACGGGACGATATATTACATCGATAGGGAAGATGAGGAATGGGGAGATGACAAAATCGGGAAAACGACGAGCAAGGAGGTCACTTCAGCTACCGGGAAGGCAATATCTGAAAATAGGGATGAACTCGTCAACCGAGTTGATGAAGATCGGATTGGTGATATTGAGGACGACGGACTCAGATATACGATAACACTTCTTCGAAACCGCTACGTGAAGGACGATCATAGTGTGTCTGAATACCTCTCCAGAAAGGGTGTATCGCAGGAAGATATCGATGAAATACATTCTCGGCTCAAACCCCTACTTTCTGACTTGGAAATTCCGAGAGAAATACTGAGAAAAAATCCTACTGTTGATCCTGTTCTACAGAATACATTGTATACGAACGTACGTAATCACCAAGA
>NZ_QPLT01000473.1 GCF_003666015.1 Halorubrum sp. Atlit-26R | reverse complement strand
CACGGCACGACGGGATCGACGACGACGCGATCGCCCTCTTTCCACTTCTCGACTTCTTTTCCCACCTCCACGACGCGCGCGACCGTCTCGTGTCCGGGCACGGCGGGAAACGATGCGAACGGCTCGAACTGCGGGCTCGAGGTGAACGTGATCATCGCCACATCCGATCCGCAGATGCCGGAAGCGATCGGAGCGAGCCGAACCCATTTCTCTCCGGGCAGCTCGCGCTTCGGTAAATCCGTGAGGCCGAGCCCGCTGAGCGGCCCGAACAAAAACCAGTCGCTCACCTTCCCGAGGGTCTGGGCCATCAAGAACTTGGGAATCGAAATCTCGAACCGAACGGCGTTCACGGGCGCAGAATAGACGCATCGAAGCCACCATCCATCTCTATCTCTATTTGGATAGTCTGGCAGCGCTGAGGGTTTGCGTGCAGAAGTGCGGCGTTTACACTTCTGCGCTTGGAA
>NZ_QPLT01000472.1 GCF_003666015.1 Halorubrum sp. Atlit-26R | reverse complement strand
CGAGGAGGCGTGCGAGTCGCTGCTGCGGGAGGCCGCCGAGAACGGCGCGGTCATGACCGTCCTGTGGCATCCCCGGTACCTCGGCGACGACCACCCGGAACACGTCTCGCTCTATCGGGACCTCATCCGCCGGGCCCGGGAGCTCGGCGCGTGGGTCGGACCGCCCGGTGAGCTGTACGAACGGTACGAGTCCGATATCGAGGACCTGTCGCCGTGACCGCGCCGCCCGTCGGACCGACGGGAGCGATCACTCGTCAGGGGCCGCCGACTGACCGAATAGGTCGCATAACAAACTGTCTCTCCGAAGAGCGACTCGTCGACAGACGAGCGAGCAATCATGAACCCGACACGACGACCGAAAGCCGGCGGACGCCGGCGAGGTCACCGACGATGACCAGAGTCCATTTCGACGTCACGCACCCGGCGCACGTCCACCTGTTCAGACACGCGATCCGCGACCTCGTCG
>NZ_QPLT01000471.1 GCF_003666015.1 Halorubrum sp. Atlit-26R | reverse complement strand
CGTCCCCGGGTGAAGCGGCGTCGAGCCGCCGACTCGGGCCACGGTTCGGGTCGAGATACAGCGGTAGCGCCGTCAACTTCTCCAGGAAGAGGTACTGGGCAGCGGCGTAGCCAGGCCCGCGCACGCTGCGGGTCGTCTCCAGCAGCCGTTTGAGCTGGCGGAGCCGCCCGAGCACGCCCTCTGGATAGCCGTCAGAGTGGGTGTACACCTGTGCGACTGGTTCGGTCGGATCGGCCGTCCGCCCCTGCTTGAGGGTTCGGACGAACCGGAGTTGACACCGTGTCGACATCGATTCACGCCGGCGACTGTGGCGCCGGCACCCATTCCGGCGCGAACAACACCACGGTCGCGAGTGACTGCCTCCGCTGGCTGAGCACAGAGGAATTCTGTGGGTGGGTGTTTCAGGGTCGCAACGATTGACACCGCTACTTCACGAGCACCTACTTAAATAGGCCCTCACGATCAGTAC
>NZ_QPLT01000470.1 GCF_003666015.1 Halorubrum sp. Atlit-26R | reverse complement strand
CATCGGCGGCGGACAACAATGCTGACGGTGACGATGGCGTCGACGAGGAAGCCGTCTCGGAGCAAGTGCGCCGCGACATGGACGAAGCGCTCTCGAACACCGAACTGTCGTGGGGCGGCGTCCGAAAGAAAGAGACGACGCGCCTCAAACTCGACACGTCGTCGGTCGACGACATTGACCGGTCCAGTTTCGAGAACGCGAAGGTAACCGAGACACGTGGAGGCAGCGTCGACGATGCGGTCTCGGGACTCCAAGGGCTTCGTGGCGGTGAAAAAGAGACGGCCGTCGGTGAAAGCACGGACGACCAAGCCACCGCACTCTCCGAACTCCGTAAGCAACAGCAGGCCACAGAGGAGGCGGAATCGACCGGCCTTCTCGACCGGATTCGCGGGCTGTTTTCCTGAACGCCGCGCGCTCGCGCAAGGTTATTTTGCAGGTTCTGGGGCCGACTGACTTCACAACATAAGCG
>NZ_QPLT01000469.1 GCF_003666015.1 Halorubrum sp. Atlit-26R | reverse complement strand
GTGATGAAACTGCGTTGTCAGGCATCGAGTGGTTAGAACAAATCGGCGCGATTGAACGGGCGTCGGACAATGCGTTCGTGCGTGCTGAATAAGCCACTGTTGCCAGTGCGGACAGGAGTTCAAGATCCCAGACTTTGGTAGCGATTTCAGCGAGCTGTTCGCTCCGTTCTTCGATTTCTGAGACGCCCCATCGCTCTCGATCTTGCAACTCGTGAGTCATCTTGAAATCGGTTCGGTCTTGAGTGTAGTACTGTTGCTTTTTTCCAGCGACCTGTTTGAGGCACGGATATTCGGATCCTCTTCGAGGAGCGTTAGATTCCCAATCCGTTTTTTGAAATCCGCGTGTTCGTCGTCGCTAATGTTGAATGGTTCGAGCCAGAGTTTGGTCAGATTCTTCCCGGGGTGTTCCGGTAGGATGTGCTCGATGTGAACCTGGTAGCGACTCTCGACGACCTCTTTCCCGCCGTGGC
>NZ_QPLT01000468.1 GCF_003666015.1 Halorubrum sp. Atlit-26R | reverse complement strand
ACCATTTGGGTACATCCTTACAATAAAACCCAATCTTTAAATCTGAAAAATGCCCAATGAGAAATTATCAACCTCAATATTTTTAATATTAAACTCATTATTAAACATGAATTTGATACTTTCTTTCCCTATAGCATTTTCAAACCACACATCAGCGCCTCACGAACAGTTATAGTGCCCACAAAAACCTCCTGATATAAATCCCAGCATAATCACCCTATCTCTGCGAGCGAGTTTCAAACTTTAATATTTGCTTTTCAAATACCATTGGATAATGATGGGATGTTTTTTCAATGAGTTTATCAACATCTTCCCCTGTAAATCTTGTAACTCCACTCAATAAGTGAGAATTATTATATTCATTCACCCCTGTTAGAATGAAATATCTCTCTGATGTCAGAGTTTCGCCAAAGTGTAATTTACAAGAAATACTACACTCATCATTATACGATTTTATCAACCCTAACAGT
>NZ_QPLT01000467.1 GCF_003666015.1 Halorubrum sp. Atlit-26R | reverse complement strand
AACGCTGTTGCGATCGGGTAGCCGGTGAAGATGCCGACGGCGACCAGCACTGCCGCGGTCAGCAGTGCGACGATAGCGGCGATGGCTGACAGGCCGCCGCCACTCGGGAACAGCACGAGTTCGCTCCCGACGGCTTCTGTGACGTTGGCCCCCTGCAGGACTGCGCCGGCCAGCCCGAGGATGCCCACGAAAAACCCGGCCCGCATCACCGAAATCGCGTTCGCACCGACGGCCGGCGCGAACGGAGTGGACCCGGACGACCCGGCACCGATGGCCCAGGCCATGAACAAACTCGCGGCTGACGCGATAACAAGCGTCGCAATCGTACTCGTCGCGACCATCTGTCACGGCGTTTGCCCCGCCCTGCAATGAGCCTACCGTTCGCGCGCCCTTGTGAGGCCGATTATCGACTTGGGCGCGGGCGTCACGGGCAAACGTTCAGGTGGCAGTGCGTAGTTCAATCTCGCATGT
>NZ_QPLT01000466.1 GCF_003666015.1 Halorubrum sp. Atlit-26R | reverse complement strand
CTGTGCGGCCCAGTTGTTCGATGGTAACTCGACATCCGTTCGAGATGGACTCGCAGCAGCGTGGCGTGCCCGCCGTCAGATCGCTGTGTGGGCCGTCGTCGCTGCGACGCTTGGCACGGTTCTGTACATCCTCGATGAGAAGTTCGGCGTCGTCGGAAGCCTAACGCGAGCTGTGTTCAATCTCGCGTGGGCGCTGCTGACGTTCTTCATCGTGCCGGTCATCGTCCTCGATCAGCGACGAAGTCTGCGCCGCCAGCTCCGGCGAAGTGGATCGCTCTTTCAAGACACGTGGGGTGAAAGCGTCTCCGCTACGCTCGGCGTGAGCTTCGTTTTCCTGCTCGTTGCGTTGCCCGGCGTCGCACTGGGTGCGGTGGGGTTCTTGGTGCTCGATGGCACACTCGCTACGGGGGCGCTCGTCGGTGGTGGCGGCATCGTCGTCGCCGCCATCGTGGGCTCGCAGCCGACATCCGC
>NZ_QPLT01000465.1 GCF_003666015.1 Halorubrum sp. Atlit-26R | reverse complement strand
CCGTGACGTTCACAGTCGGGCTCGGCGGGCTGGAGGACGCCCAGCTCGCCGAGCGGGACAACAACGTCGAGCGCGCGTTCGACGTCCTGCACGACAACTTCAACGACCTCAGCCGGGACGGCGTGCCGAGCCGGGCGACCGAGCTCCGGCTCGGCGGCGGTGAACTCGTGTACGACGGCGATTCCGAGTTCCGGCTCGGCGGTCCGGGCATCTCCGAGGGATTCTCGCAAGGGGGGTCGCTCACGTACTACGGCGCCGGGGGCACCCGCATCGTCTACGAGAACGGCGCGGTGTTCAGGATGAACGGCGACAACGGCGTGATGATCAAGGAACCGGACCTGCTCGTCGGTGACACGATCGTCTACTCGCTGTACGGACTCCAGGGGCCCGCGGAACCGGTGAGCGGCGATCGGACGATCCTAGTCGTCGGCGAGCGAACGAACCGAGATGTGCCGGTAGACAACAGGACCGC
>NZ_QPLT01000464.1 GCF_003666015.1 Halorubrum sp. Atlit-26R | reverse complement strand
GAACTCTGGGTCATCAACTGTCACTGAGAGATTCGGCTGGGATGTCCGTGTGGTTGACCCACCACTCAACGATGGGCCTGATGCAGTCGGCTGCTGGTTTTGGAATCTGACGAAATCGCGGTCGACCTCGGCAACTGGATTGCTCCCATTCTGTTGGAAGTCAACACGAACACGGATGTGTGAAGTCGTTGCTGAAGAGATATCTGCGGTCTTGGTCCCTGCGGTCGTGAACGTCGAGGAAGAAATATTCGACCAAGTTCCGCTGCTATTCTCTTGCCATGTGACAGTTGCGTCGACGTTCGATAGGGTTGCTATCTCAACAACGCCGTCAGTCGCATTCGTCACCTCGTGGGTGTCTGACAGATAGAGCCCGGAATCCTCGTTCGTGTCGATTTTGAAGTCGTCCCAGTATGCGACCGCCTCTTCGGACTTGTCGTTGTGGCGGAAGCCAATCCCTCCAGAACTGAACTCGG
>NZ_QPLT01000463.1 GCF_003666015.1 Halorubrum sp. Atlit-26R | reverse complement strand
CTCGATACTGCAGCAAGCGATACCGAACTGCAGCATGAACATCGAAGACCCACGAACCCAGTTCATGAACTTGTCGAACTTCGTGAGGATGAACGGTGACGAGCCGAACGCCTCCCGAAGCTTCGAGTTGAACCGGTCGTCCGCACCCGCTATGCGGGCGTCGCGGGTCTCGGTCTGTACCTGTGTATCGTCAGTGACGAATGGTTTCTGTTCGCTACTCATGCTTGCCTCTCTGTCTTACGACGGTTCGCCTGCGGGCTTTTGACCCACTTGACGGCGCCGTTGCGCCACGCCCAGACGAGGCCGATGACGAGGACACCGATAAACAGCAGCATCGGCGTCAGAATCGTCGCCAGCGACGCGCCCTGTTCGAGGGCGGAGCGGTAAATGACCGTCCACGGGAAAATGAGGACAGTCTCGATGTCGAACACGACGAACAGCAACGCGACCATGTAGTACTGAATGTTAAACTGGA
>NZ_QPLT01000462.1 GCF_003666015.1 Halorubrum sp. Atlit-26R | reverse complement strand
AAATACAGCGCACGTGTGTAGCTCGTCGCCTTCGTAATCAACGCCCTCAGTTAATGTTCCACGTGTACTTGTGACGAGTACTTTCGGTTCGCCGTGTACAAACTCACGTTTCAACTCTCGTGTTTCTTCGTGGCTCGTGGACTGATCAAGCAGTACCGGTTTATTGATTTCATCACGTAGCCGATTGGCCGCCCATGCTGCCTCTGAATAATTCGGCCAAGTGAGTAGAATATTTCCTTGACTGCTTGCGATCTCTCGTGCGACGTACGCGTATCGCTCTCGTGTCCGGTTCTGGTTCTCAACGTCCGGTTCTCCTCTATTCCGTTTCTTGAATGCTTGTACATCAACGATCCAGCTTGCTCGGTTCTCTTCAGGGAAGGTTAGATCATAAGTGCGTGATCAAACAACGCGTGGTTCCTCATCCTCAGTTGCTAGCTCTTCTAACACAGTTACTTCCTCGAACATTGAACGTGGTT
>NZ_QPLT01000461.1 GCF_003666015.1 Halorubrum sp. Atlit-26R | reverse complement strand
CAATGGCTTCTCGCTCCTGATGAGTTGTTTTGTGAATCTCGCGTGAAGTACCTCGGGGACACGGCCCAAGACACTCGGCCTGTTCCGCCTGTAGAACACTTCTTGCGCCCCTTCGATATCGTGATCCCAAGGCGATAACGTGCAAAGCCGAGTTATAAGGGTGACTTTCTATGTGCTACCCTGGGGTCGGGATAGGGAGATGCCGGTTGCAGAATCGCGTTCACTCGATTCCATCAGTATTGTGGCCCTCCAATCGCTGCGTGATGTCCTCAACGTCCATTTCGTCCACCTGCTCCAACCCGAGCTCGACGAGGAGCGGGTAGAAGTGCCGAGTCTTCTTTAGATCCACATCAGATTTGCTTTCCGAGAGTGCAAGATCAAGGCGCTTGAACGTGGTCGTGACCTCATCGTCGAGGTCATCATCTAAGTAGAAGCTCCTCACGTTCCATTCTTTCTTGATGTTCTGTGCTTTCTTG
>NZ_QPLT01000460.1 GCF_003666015.1 Halorubrum sp. Atlit-26R | reverse complement strand
GTAGCTGACTGTCCGTAGCGCTGTGCTCAACGGCGTTTCGGATCAGGTTCTCCAGCAACTGTTTGAGCCGCGTCATGTCTGCCTGTATCTTGCGGTCAGTGTCGACCACCAGCGCCGCGTCACCGGTATCGACGACCTCCCAGCAGTCAGTGACTGCCGTCGCCAGTGCGACCGTTTCCATTTCAGCGACGCTGTCGCCAGTCCGGGCCAGCAACAGCAGGTCGTCTATCAGCGTCTGCATCCGGTCGAGTGCCTGCTCTATCGCAGCGATGTTTTTGTCGTCATGCTCCTCTTTTACCGCCTCCAGCCGCCCGATAGCGACGTTCAGGGGGTTACGGAGGTCGTGGCTGACGACTGTCGCGAACTGTTCCAGCCGGTCGTTTTGCGTCGACAGTTCCTGCTCGCGGTCACGGAGCTGTCTGTCGCGCTCAACGGCGGCGAGGGCCACCTCCATGTTCGCCGCGAGGATTCGCCCA
>NZ_QPLT01000459.1 GCF_003666015.1 Halorubrum sp. Atlit-26R | reverse complement strand
CTCGTCAACGGAACCGGCGGTGGCGGCGGCACGGGCGCGGGAGACGACGGGTCGACAAGCGAGATTAATCCGCCGCAGGAGGACCAAGACGTCATCCTAACGGGGACAACCGCCACGAACGGGAACGACGCCGCTCGAATCTCCCTCAACAACACCGGAACGGAGCGCGTCGTGACGAGTTTCCGCGTCTCGTTTTATTACCCCGACCAGGGCGGTAACGGCGCCGAGACCGCGTCGTTCAACGGTTCTCCAGCTCAGAACGTTGGGGCTGATCAGTACACGCTTGGCCCGGACCGGGTCACGCTCCCGTCGGACGCGACGACGGACATCACCATCGACTTCGCGGCGAACAAGAACCTCGACACACGTGGCGACTTCTTCATCCTCACCGTCCAGTTCGACGACGGCGAGTTCGCGACGTACTTCGTCGCGGTCCCGTAGCCGGGGCTCGCCGTCGGAACTACAGGTGGGCCGATT
>NZ_QPLT01000458.1 GCF_003666015.1 Halorubrum sp. Atlit-26R | reverse complement strand
TGGCCGTCGCGCGGCGCTACGGGGCGGCGACGGTCGGCGTCGCGTTCGCACTCGGCTACCTCTCGCACATCCCCGCGGACCTGCTGTTCAACGGCTTTTTCTTCGGCAACTCCGACGTGATTCGGGCGTTCCTCTGGCCGCTGTCCCACGGGAGCGAGTCGTCGATGGGCGGCTTCTTCGCCCAGACGTGGTTCTACCTGCGCCGCTTCGTCGTGTTCCTCCGCCGGCCCGAGGCGTGGGTGCTGGTCGCGTTCGAACTCGCGTTGCTCGGGAGCGCCGTCTGGCTCTGGCTCGGCGACGGCGCGCCCGGCGTGGCGCTTCTCAAGCGCTCCGTGACCGGAATCCGCCGCGGCGTTACGAAGTGACTGCGACCGGAATCCGGGCGGCAATCACTCCATAACAAAGCCCTCACCGAGACTGAATTTCGCTAAGGCAGGCAGACTCCCCGCCGACATGATATGAGATTCCAGATTTTCC
>NZ_QPLT01000457.1 GCF_003666015.1 Halorubrum sp. Atlit-26R | reverse complement strand
CAGCGCCGGGCGCACCCGCTGATGCGGCAGACGCTCGAACACCCGTGGATCGCCGACGGTGGAGAACACCAGGTTCTTGTGACCGATACCGCCGTCGGTGCCGAGCAGGTCGATGGCCTCCAGCACGTTGTCCAGGTTGTGAGCGGGCTCGCCCATGCCCATGAACACCACCTTCTTCACCGGTCGCCGGCGTCGCGCCAGGGCCACCTGGGCGACGATCCCGGCGCTGCTCACCTGGCGCAGCAGGCCGCTCTTGCCGGTCATGCAGAACACGCAGCCGACGGCGCAACCGACCTGGGTGGACACGCACAGGCCGTCGCGCGGCAGCAGCACGCTCTGCACCATCTGGCCGTCGTTCAGCTCCACCAGCAGGCGCACCGAACCGTCGGAGGCCGGGTGCTCGGAGCGCACCCGGGCCAGGCCCTCCAGCTCGTCGCTCAGCTGCGGCAGGCCGTTGCGCACGGACAGCGGCAGGAAG
>NZ_QPLT01000456.1 GCF_003666015.1 Halorubrum sp. Atlit-26R | reverse complement strand
CCCGCCTTCAGCTTCGATTCTATCTCCTGTCTGCGCTCTTTCGAGAGGCTCCCGTGGTGACAGCCGGAGTTCGACTCGTCGATGTCGTCGAACTCCTCACGGAGGTTGTGGAGGACGCGCTCCGCGCCCGACCGCGTGTTGGTGAACACGAGCGTGTTCGTGTGCGAGGCCACGAGGTCGTGCAGGCGGTCGTAAAACCGGCTCTGGACCTCGCTTCGGGGCGTCCGAATCAGGTCGTCTGTCGGACACTCCAGTCGCACGTCGAAGTCGCGGACGAACCGCGTGTCCACGAGTTCGTAGTCGCGGGGCTCGCCGTCCTCGCGGCCGACGAGGAACTCCGCGACCGTGTCGAGCGGTTCGACGGTGGCCGAACAGCCGATGCGCGTCGGCGACGACGTGGCGAGGTCCTCCAGTCGCTCCAGCGACACCGACAGGTGGGTGCCGCGTTTGTTCTCCGCGAGGCTGTGAATCTCGTCGAC
>NZ_QPLT01000455.1 GCF_003666015.1 Halorubrum sp. Atlit-26R | reverse complement strand
CGTCCACGTCTTCGACCAAGTCACCGGACTGCGTAATCCGTGCTTGACTCCACGAGTCCGTTTCCCGTTTTGGTAGTTCGGCTGTCTTCCCACTGTGTTCACGGGCGATTTCAATACTCGCTATCAGATCGACCAGTTGTGCTTTACTCACCGCTAAATCCGCACCTTCTCCATCACCACCAATCCGAAAGGTAACGATCCGATCCTCATTAGCAGCGGCCTCTAGATCAGTCACGTGGGAGTGGATCTCAAGTTCAATCCGTTCCTCGTAGTCGGCTGCCTCAGAGTAGTACGCTTTGTTTGGCGTATCCGGAACCTCAACATCCGGGTCGCCCTGGGCCCGTATCCAGCGGTCCTGAGTATCCGCTGCGTAAATGTATCCTTGCCCCGGGACACTGCCACCGTCGATGAATTCTGTCGAGTGTAGTACCGACTGTAGCAAATCAAGTTCTTTCCCGGTAAACCAGATATACGCCCCCA
>NZ_QPLT01000454.1 GCF_003666015.1 Halorubrum sp. Atlit-26R | reverse complement strand
TGATTGTTCCCGGTGCGGCGGTACGACGGCATGCCGTGCTTGCCGGTCGTGCCGGATGTGCGTGAGGTCCAAGAGGTACCACTCCCCCCTTGCTGACTCCCGAACCGCTGGGCTACCGTGTGGCCCACTGCGGCTTTCGGTCCCCAGCGGGCCGCCGTTGCTCCGGCCCAGGGACCCGCCACCGCAGTGGCGCCGGCGACGGCGCCCGCCGTCACGGTGAGGCCGGTGGCCCGACCCACCGTGCGTACCAGCCGGGGTGTCGTGTACGCGAACAGCTTCCAGATGATCCACACGCTCACCACGGGCAGCGAGACGGCGATGAGATAGCCGAAGAACGGATTTTCAGGTGCCATTGTTCCCGGCGCGCCTGCGACCAGCAGTTCGTAGCCCCGGAACACCAGTGCCACCGGCAGCGGCATCACCGCCAGCGGAATGAACTTCACCGCCACGCGGGTGGCGATGCCGGAGATAACGGGAAGG
>NZ_QPLT01000453.1 GCF_003666015.1 Halorubrum sp. Atlit-26R | reverse complement strand
GAATTGAGTAAGTGATACGCGCACCACCGAACGGTGGCCGCTCACGACTCACCACGTGAACATCGTTCCGCGAGGGGCCTTCCAAGACAGTCAGCGGGAAGACCGTCGCACCGCCCACCAAGACAAAACAACAGTGGAGACGGCCAACTGAGGTCGTCGGAGAGTCCTCAGCTGCCGTCGACGAACTGTCGGGACCCCGCACTGAGCGATCCCTCGAACTGCCACGTCGCCGCGCTGAACGCCGCGTCCGTCTGGCTGTCCCACCGCGGGAACCCGCACGGCTCGCTCACGGCGACTTTCCACGTTGGCGGCTCGACCTGCTCAAGCGAGTACTCCGGAATGGCGACCACGTACAGGTACTCCTCGTCACCGTGGATGCCCGCCCGTGGATCTTCGACACCATGCCCGAGCAGAAACAGCGGCTGCGAGAGGTGTTGCATCCGACTTGGGTCACAGAAGTCCCCCGGTGAAGCGGCGTCG
>NZ_QPLT01000452.1 GCF_003666015.1 Halorubrum sp. Atlit-26R | reverse complement strand
GAGGCGTACCTCGGAGGGGCCAGCCCATGACCAACCGCGCACTCGACGTCTCCGGCGTCGACAGCGGCTACGGCGAGGTGCAGGTCCTCCGCGACCTGTCGCTCCACCTCGAATCGGACGAAATCGTCTGCATCATCGGGCCGAACGGCGCGGGGAAGTCGACCGTCCTCAAGACGGTGTTCGGCCTCCTCAAGCCGTGGACCGGCTCGGTCGAACTCGGCGGACAGGACATCACCGGCGAGGAGCCGGAGGACCTCGTCCGCGTCGGGATGGGCGACGTCCCGCAGGTGGACAACGTCTTTTCCTCGCTCACCATCGACGAGAACCTCAGGATGGGCGGGGTCGCCCGCTCGGAGGGCTTGCAGGCGCGAATCGACGAACTGTACGACCAGTTCTCGATTCTCGACGAGAAGCGCTCTGCGAAGGCCCGGACGCTCTCGGGCGGCCAGCGGCAGGTGCTCGCGTTCGCCCGCGCGCTCGTG
>NZ_QPLT01000451.1 GCF_003666015.1 Halorubrum sp. Atlit-26R | reverse complement strand
CGGGTCCGTGCGGTCTTCGGCACGCTCCGGAATATCACGGTGGTGCTGTGGACGCTGTACCCGGTCGTGTGGCTGCTCGCGCCCACCGGGTTCGGCGTGTTGACGCCCGCGACGGAGATGCTCGTGTTCGTCTACCTCGACGTCGTCTCGAAGGTCGGCTTCGTCGTCGTCGCGGTCGCGGGCGCCGACGCGCTCGACCGCCTCGGCGCCGACCGCGGCGTCGACGCCGACGGCGACCGCGTCGCGAGCGACGCCGCTACCGGCGAGCGGACGACCGTCCTCGGCGACGACTGAACCGCGGTCCGGGTCGTCCCGTTTTTCTCGTTCGTTTCCGCTCGCGTTCCAGTCCGTTTACTCCCCGTCCGCGACCAAGTCCTCGTAGCGCGCGCCGGTCTGTTTCAGCGTCTCCGTCGAGTAGAGCCGCTCGTGGGCGTACGGGAGGTGGTCGGACGCCAGCTCGTCGATCTTCGCGTCGACCGCCTC
>NZ_QPLT01000450.1 GCF_003666015.1 Halorubrum sp. Atlit-26R | reverse complement strand
ACATCGCCCGAATCACGAACCACCAACAGATTCGTGACGATCTCGACCAGTGCGAGTTCTCTACATCCAAACTGTGGAACGTCGGACGTTACTACATCCAACAACGGTGGGACGATGACGGTGAGATACCCGACGAAGCCGAGCTGAAGTCGGAGTTGAAAGACCACGAACGCTACAGTGACCTCCATTCACAGTCAAGTCAGCGAGTTCTCGAAGAACTTGCTGAGGCGTTCACCAGCTGGTACAACTCTGACGACGGCAACAACCAACCGGGCTACCGGAAACGTGGCGACGACCACCCGCGCTCCACCGTCACATGGAAGAAACGAGCCATCAAGCACGACGACAAGCACGGCCAGCTTCGCCTCTCAAAAGGTTTCAACCTGAAAGAGAACCGGTCTGACTTCATCCTCGTCGAGTACGAAACCCGCCCTGACGTAGAAGTTGAGAACATCCAGCAGGTGCGTGCCGTCTGGAACGACGA
>NZ_QPLT01000449.1 GCF_003666015.1 Halorubrum sp. Atlit-26R | reverse complement strand
GCCGCAACCGGCCGACGGGGCGATGCGCCTGTGGGCTCACCACGCCGTCGCCCACGGCGCGGACGCCGTCGTCTACTTCCGCTGGCGTCGCTGTCGTCAAGGGCAAGAACAGTACCACGCCGGGCTTCGGCGGCAGGACGGCTCTCCGGACCGCGGGTACCGCGAAGCATCGACCGCCGCCGACGAACTGTTCGACTTGGATTCGGTCGATGCGTCAGTCGCGCTCGTCCACGACTACGAGAGCCTGTGGGCGACGCGTTCGCAACCTCTCTCGCCCGACTGGGACTACTGGAACCACTTACGGACGTACTACGATGCGCTTCGCGCCCGCGGCGTGCAGGTCGACATCGTCTCGCCGGAAGCGACTCTCGAACGGTACGACGCGGTCGTCGCACCGACTTTGTATCTCGTCGGCGACGAACTGTCGACCGCGCTGACCGACTACGTCGATTCGGGTGGCTGTCTCCTCCTCGGTGCTCGAACG
>NZ_QPLT01000448.1 GCF_003666015.1 Halorubrum sp. Atlit-26R | reverse complement strand
GACCGTCTCGTGGTCCACGGCCGCTTCGAACAGCTTCGCGTCGTACCGGCGGCGATCGGCGAAGTAGTACGGTCGCTCGCTCTGACCGTTCTTGACGGTATCGCCGTCGAAGTGGACCTCGTACCCGGAGGTAGCGTACTCGAATCCGTCTTTCGGGCCGAGTGCCTCGTGGTCCCAGCCGAACTCGCGTTCGAGCAACTGCGTCGTCTTCCACGTCACTAATCCCCCGCAGAGCTTTTTCCGTGGAAACGACGATTTATCAATTATCAGTACGTCACGTCCGCGCGACCCGAGCGCGTGCGCGGCGGTCGCGCCCGCGGGCCCCCCGCCGACGACGACGGCGTCGTACTTGCCGTGAGACAACTCGCTCATTCGCTCAACGATAAATGTATTCGATTTGACTTAATTATTCGCCCGCCGACCCCACCGTTAAGTCGGTCGGGCGATTGCCGATCCCATGGACTACTCCCTCGCCGTCGAGAACG
>NZ_QPLT01000447.1 GCF_003666015.1 Halorubrum sp. Atlit-26R | reverse complement strand
GAGGAGCTATTCTACGTGCGCTCGGGCACTGCCACGTTCGAGGTCGGGCGCGAACGCGAGCGCGTCGAGGTCGGCCCCGACGAGGCGATCCGCTTCGCGCCCGGCGAGTTCCAGTCCGGCTTCGTGCCCGAGGACGCCGACGAGGAGGTCGTCGCGTGGGCGGTCGGCGCGCCGGGCGCGCGCCACGACTGGGACCGGATCGAGTCGATCGTCGAGTGCCGCGAGTGTGGCGGCGAGCGCGTCCACGACACTGAACTCACCGACGAGGGGCGATTCCGGTTCACCTGTTCCGAGTGCGGCACGACGTTTTCGCCCTAAGGGCGGCGGGCGTTTCCGGAAGCGGTCGCGGCCCCGCCGCGCCGCCTCAGCCCAGCAGCGACCGCAGCGACCGCCGCCGGGTGCCGCACTCGGCGGCGTAGTCGCAGGCGTCACAGCGGTCGTCGTCGACGCGCGGCGGCGGGCCGTCGATCGACCGCGCCGCGCGG
>NZ_QPLT01000446.1 GCF_003666015.1 Halorubrum sp. Atlit-26R | reverse complement strand
CCATACCTCTGGCACCTCCGCAGTGAGCGGGGAAAAACAGTCGGGTCTCAAAACGGGGCATAACCCGAAATCCACGTCGTCGGCACGCATTTATGCTGCCGACGAGTGGACAGGGCTATGGCTGCACTCCCCGTCGAAGTCGTCTACGGACTCTACTTCGGCGTTCTTACGGGACTCGTCCCCGCCGCCATCGCGTGGCTCTTGGGGTTCGGGTTCCGGTACGTCACGGGTGTCACCGTCCCCGGGCTGGCAGTCGTCGTACTCAGCGTCGCCATCGCCGGTGCGAGCGGGGGGCTCATGGCTCTCGCCGACCCCACGATTACGCAGTCGGAAAATCAGGTCCGACTGACGGTCGCACTGCTCGTCGTCCTGATGGGGTCGTTGTACGCGCACAACCGCGGTGACGCCTTCGCCAACGAGATTCCGCGAAAGGTCTCGCTTCGAAAGCTCACGGAGCGAACGCTCTCAACCGACGTGGTCGAACTC
>NZ_QPLT01000445.1 GCF_003666015.1 Halorubrum sp. Atlit-26R | reverse complement strand
GCCTCGTCCGGCCGCGGGTTGACCGTCACGTCCGTGGTCGCGCTGTCGTTCAGCGTCGTCAGGTTAACTTGGAACGACTCGCTCGAATCGCCGAGACCGGCCGGATCGACCGGGATGCGGACGATTTCGGTCGTCGACTCGCCGCCGGCGAGTTCGTCGGTGGTGACGTTCACCGGCCCCCCGGCGTCAGTCGTGGCGTTGACCGACGTGTTCCCGGCGAGGTCGCCGACGTTGTCGATCTCCACGGCGACCCGCGCCGTGCTGCCGTTAGTAACCTCGAGCAGCGAGGCCGCCTCGTCGACCTCAAGGGTGAAGTTCGCGGGCGCGGGCTGCTCCTCAACGTCCACGCGCGTCGCGGCGTCGTCGTCGTCAGTCTCCACCTCGACGAACGCCGGTCCGAGCGACGCGTCGACTGGAACGGGGACATCGAACTCGACCGTCGTTGCGTTCCCCGGTCCGACGGAGACGGAGTCGTTGAACGCCTCG
>NZ_QPLT01000444.1 GCF_003666015.1 Halorubrum sp. Atlit-26R | reverse complement strand
CGTCAGCACTCTCCTCGAACGGAGGTTCATCGCTTCCCAGCGCGGCCGCGAGACCCCACATGAGCGGTGTTCGGTCGGCCGCGTTCCGTCCCGCGACGACGGAGACGCCGGGCTCGAACTCGACGGTCGCGTCGTCGAGACCGGCGAATCGCGTGACGGTCAGGCGGGCCGGTCCGTTCGTCGTGGCCATACGATGTTCGACACGGGGGTCCGTGAAAACAGTTGGTGACGCTTCCAAAACTCGTTCCATTACTATCATTGGAACGTGTCTCTTGTCCCGGGTGCCACAAACACGTTCCAAAGCTATCGATGGAACGCTTTTCGACCCGAGAGCTCGCGAGAGTTCGGTCGTCACTGGTCGCTCCATACCGCGGTTCGGAAAGCGCGAAACGGACTACTCGCAGTCGCAACCGCCCCGGTCGATGAGGTCGTCGACCGTGTCCTGGGAGTTACAGCCCGGGCAATGGACGCGAACGTCGACGTACA
>NZ_QPLT01000443.1 GCF_003666015.1 Halorubrum sp. Atlit-26R | reverse complement strand
AGCGTCTGTTTTCGCAGAAAACTCGCGTATTCGACCCCGAGTCCGTTCGCTTACGATAGTTTTATAATATGAAACTACTAGTACGATAAATAGTATCAGGATGTCAGAACGCTACGGCCGCCTCCCCGTGCCGACTCGGTCCGACCGACGGCCGCAGCCCTCTTGTCCGTCTCGACAGCGAACCGAGCCTGAGAGCGACCGCCGACAGGCATCGGCGACGGGCGACGAGCTTCGCACTCAGACGCTCCGCCGGCGATGACCGGAGCCGACGAGCCCGACGAAGATAGCTCCGGAAACGGATCCGATCGTGCTGGCAGATTCAGCGACATCGCCTCCGAGTTCTCCGACGAGTTCGGCGTGCGATCGGAGGACGACCCCGCTGCGGGCCACGAGAGCGAATCGCCCGGTAACGATGCCGACGCAGGCGGTTGGGCAAGCGAGTCGGACACCGATACCGACAACTGGGAGTGGGTCGGCGACGACGAGA
>NZ_QPLT01000442.1 GCF_003666015.1 Halorubrum sp. Atlit-26R | reverse complement strand
CGGCGGCGGGTCGGCCGCGATCGGCGGCGTGCGCGGCGGCACTGCGCGCTGCCACGTCTCCGGCGAGAGGACGACTGCGTCGTCTCCCGCTTCGCTTTCGACGTCGTCCTCGTCAGCCGGCTCGCCCTCGGACGGCTCTGCCGCGTTCCCGTCGGCGTCCGGTTCGCTCACGGAGTCGGTCGCGCCGTCCGCGTCGTCAGGGTCGGTCATCTCAGCCCAACTCGGCGACGTCGACGACCTTGGCGTCGCTCCGGTCGACCCCGCCGCGGAGCGCGGGGACCGCGGTGAGCGTCTCCTCGCGGAGGTCGTACGCGGTGAGCGAGCCGCCGTAGACGCAGCCGGTGTCGAGTCCGACCGCCCACTCCGAGACGACGGGCTCGTCGAGCACGGTGTGTCCGAAGAACACCCGGGGCGGCCCGGCGTACTCCTCGTACCAGTACGGCGAGTCGTAGCTGCCGCCCGGGACCAGCGAGCGGGTGTTCTGGAG
>NZ_QPLT01000441.1 GCF_003666015.1 Halorubrum sp. Atlit-26R | reverse complement strand
AAGCCGGCCATCATCGATGATGCCGACCGTATCACATACCGCTTCGACCTGGGCGAGTTGGTGTGTCGAGAGTATGACGGTCGCGCCACGAGCGTGCTCCTCTCGGACGATGCGTCTCAACATCTCGATTCCGTGGGGGTCGAGTCCGGCTGCCGGTTCGTCGAGAATGATCAGGTCGGGTGCGCCGACGAGTGCCATCGCTAGTCCCAGCCGCTGGCTCATTCCGTGCGAGTACCCGCCCGCGGTGCGGTCGGCGGCGTCAGCGAGCCCGACCCGTGCCAGCGCCTCGTCAGTATCGATCGTCACGCCATTGGCGCGGGCGGCGGAGTCAAGATGTTCCCGGCCGGTTAGGCGCTCGTACGGCGTAAACCCGTCCGGCAAGATACCGGTTCGTCGGCGGATCTCGACCGGCGAGGTACGAACGTCCATTCCGAGAACACGTACTGTCCCCTCGGTAGCGTGGACGAGCCCGACCAGAGCGTCGATAG
>NZ_QPLT01000440.1 GCF_003666015.1 Halorubrum sp. Atlit-26R | reverse complement strand
TAGCTCAACATCGCGGGTCTCTGATGCCAAGGTCCGGGAGGCTGTCGAGCGCTTCGGCTGGCGGCACATCGAGCACGACCCGCCCTTCGTGCAGCGCGACGAGGCGGTCGGCCCGCTCGTGGAGGTCCCGGAGGTCGTGCGTGACAACGATGATACCCGTCCCATCGGCGGCCAGCGCGTCGAGGTGGTCGAGCACTGAGTCTCTGGCCGGCCAGTCTAACCCGACGAGCGGTTCGTCGAGCACGAGGTAGTCCGGTTCCATGGCGAGCGCCCCAGCGATGGCGACGCGGGCTTGCTCGCCACCCGAGAGAGCGTCGATGCGGCTCTCGGCGGCAGCACCGAGATCGACAGCGTCGAGCGCCCTATCGACCCGGCGGTCAATCTCTCCCCTGTCGAGCCCGAGGTTCTCCGGGCCGAAGGCCACGTCAGCCGCCACGGTCGCGGCGACAAACTGGTCGCGGGGATGCTGGAACACCATCCCGATACGTG
>NZ_QPLT01000439.1 GCF_003666015.1 Halorubrum sp. Atlit-26R | reverse complement strand
CGCGACACGCGTCGACCCGGGCGGCGACCGCGGTCTCGCGTGCCGGCCGGAACTCGTCGCGGTCGGGATGGCCCGGCGGGAGCGGCGCACTCCCGACCAGAAACGGTGGCGGCGGCGGGGTGTTAAACGGCGCCGGGAGCCGCACCAGCCACTCGCCGCGGCTCAGCGCCCGCAGCCGGTTGCTCACCGCATCGGGATCGTGGTCGGCAGTCGCGAGCCGCTTCGCGAGCGCGTCATCAACGGGGACGCTGCCCGTGACGAGCGTCGAGACGTTGTTGAGCAACTCCACGTAGGCCGCCTCATCGCGCACCCGGAGCTGGCCGGGGAATTGGGTGGCGAGCGTGACGCTACAGCCGAACGAGCGCGACTGTGCGAGCAGATCGTCGACGATGCCGGAGCTGACGAGCTGGGCCGCTTCCTCCAGATACAGGTTGACGAGCGGCCGGTCGTCTGCGGCCGTCGTCCGGGCGCGGCGCTGGAGCGCGGTCCA
>NZ_QPLT01000438.1 GCF_003666015.1 Halorubrum sp. Atlit-26R | reverse complement strand
GTCGCTTTATTTTGGTCACCCGCTCATCCCAAAACATGGGAGAAAAAACATAGTGGCCATCACTGCGCCAATAGACTTCCATCTGCTCCAGGTACTCAACAATTGGCTCTGCCAACTCGTTAAACTCTTTTCGCTTTGTATTTTCTGAGTCGACTTTACGGTTAATGAAATATGTAGCAACTATCGCTGTTACCGATGTAATCAGGGATAGAGAGGATACAAGCAAACTAACATCCATGTGAGGCCATTATGCACGTATTAGATTTCCTTGTTTCTCATGGCGAGCTTATAAAGGAATGTATTTTTTACTGGGGATGCTTCTCGCTACCCATCTTTGCAATTTTTTTGACATTGAAAGTGTCGGGCTACTTCCGGTTTTTCCGGTGAAGAAATGCTTTCTTTGCTGAAATTATAAGCAAAAGTATCGCAAAGCAAACCCTGACATTTCCACAGTATTAACCTAGCTCGCTCACGCGGGCTTTTTTTATGG
>NZ_QPLT01000437.1 GCF_003666015.1 Halorubrum sp. Atlit-26R | reverse complement strand
AGAGACACGGGACGTGTCACTCGACATTCCCCACGGGACGCCCGTCACACTCGGGAACGTCGACGTGTGGGTCGAGACCGAACTCGACATCGAACTGGCCGTCGACCCCGAAGACAAAGACTACCTGAACGTCCAGCCGACGCCGCGGCTGCAAGCCGTCTTCGACGCGCTCGACGACCTCGGCTTCTCGCTGCACACCGCCGAGTGCGAGGCCGACCCCCACGGCGTGTTCACCTCGTCGCGGCGCTTCGTCCAAGAGTTCGAGTTCCGACCCACGTCGGGTCCGTTCGCCGGCGATGTAGACGAACTCGAAGTCGTGCCGCGACCGGACGAAGACGCGCTCGAACTGTTCCTCGTAGTCGACCGCCGCGGCGGCGTGCTGAGCGAGCTCAGCGACTTAGACGAGCGGACCGTCCAGACGACGGTTCGGACCACCGACGTGAGCAACGTGCGCGACGAGCTGGAGTCGCTGATTCGCGCCAACGCCTGAC
>NZ_QPLT01000436.1 GCF_003666015.1 Halorubrum sp. Atlit-26R | reverse complement strand
GCTCCCTAACCTCGTCGACAAACCGCTCGCCCAGCGGTTCGGCCTCATCCCCTCCGAGCGGAGCCTCGCGCACTCGCTTTTGTTCCTCGCGGTCCTCGCGGCGATCGCGTGGGCGATCGCGGCGCGGTACGACCGGCGATTGGAGGTGAGCACCTTCTTCGGCGCGTACCTGTCGCATGTCCTCACGGACGTGTTCCCCGCCGCACTGGCCGGCGAGTGGGCGAACCTCGGGTCGCTGCTCTGGCCGATCACGCCCGTGTATCAGTATCCGGACGAGTTGGATTACACCATCATCGGGTTCTTCCTCGAGTTGGAGCCGGCGGCGCTGGTGTCGCCCGGGCTCGGCCTCACCATCGTCGCACTCGGGCTGTAGGTATACGACGGAACGCCCGGCATCGGGACGGTTATGCGTGTCAGTCGGCGATTACGGTCCGGGTCGGGGTGATCTCGTCGTGGTAGAAGTCCTCAGTGTCCTCGAGGTCGATCGTACTG
>NZ_QPLT01000435.1 GCF_003666015.1 Halorubrum sp. Atlit-26R | reverse complement strand
CTTAATATTTATTTATCCTGATACTTTTCGAATATGCACGAAAGTGTGGCAGATTACGTGGCAGAGCACCCGAAAATGGCCGGCGTCCTGTTCACCGCGATGCTGTTGTTGTCGCAGGCGGCCCCTGTGGCGGCTAACGCTATGACTGCGGACCCCGGTCCCTAATCTAGATCTACGCGGTCACTCCAAGTAAGATCACCATCAACAAAAACGGGTAGCGTTTCTAGTTCTACAAACTGAATAACCGATTTGTTCTTAACTTCGCCTATAGGTATTTTTTCTGGCACATAATAATTTGTACTTATGTCTTCGATGTTTGCAGACGTCAGTGTGCCTGTCCCATATGGGCCATTGGGAAATACCTCGATGGAAACAACGCTTTTTTTGCTTTTTTTCTGGTGAATATTTATAATTGATGCAATTCCGCTCCGACTCTGGCAGACCGTAGTTCCTCCATCACCGACGACGATATACTGGTGACCCGTAATCAGC
>NZ_QPLT01000434.1 GCF_003666015.1 Halorubrum sp. Atlit-26R | reverse complement strand
TGGGACGCTCGGTCGTCGAGCCCGACGGCGTCGAGGAGTTCGTCCGCGCGGGAATGCCGGTCCGACCGGGCGATCCCCGCTTGGACCAGCGGGAGCGCGACGTTCTCGCGGGCGGTGAGCGCGGGGAGCAAGTGGAAGCGTTGGAACACTATACCGACGTTCTCCCGTCGGAAGGCCGTTCGGCGGCGGGGAGGAAGCGATCCGACCGCCGTGCCGCGGACCTCAATCTTCCCCGCCGTCGGCGTGTCGAGTCCGGCGAGCAGGTGGAGCAACGTCGACTTTCCGCTCCCGCTCGGACCGGCCACACCGACCACGTCGCCGCCGTCGGCGTCGAGCGACACCGAATCCAAGGCCGTTACCGTCCGGCCGTCAGCCGCAAACGGGCCGCCATCGGACTCGTACCGTCGTGTTACCTCCGTACAAACGACGAGCGACTGCGATGTGGAGGTGCCTGTCACTGAGAGATGTTCCGTCTCGAATAAATAAAAAACA
>NZ_QPLT01000433.1 GCF_003666015.1 Halorubrum sp. Atlit-26R | reverse complement strand
CTGCCGGTGAACCGCGGCCGCTACAACTTCGACAGCATTCGTTACGATTATTACCTGGACGATAAGGTATCGCTGGAAGCCTTCAAGGCCGGCGCTTACGATTTCCGCATCGAGCCGTCGCCCAAAAGCTGGGCCACCCAATATCAGGGCGGCAACTTCGCGCGCAACTACATCATCAAGCAAGACGAGACCAACCAGGCGGCGCAGAATACCCGCTGGCTGGCGTTCAATCTGCAAAAACCGCTGTTCGCCGATCGTCGGATACGGGAAGCGATCGGCCTGGCTTTCGATTTTAACTGGATAAACAAGGCGCTGTATTACAACGCCTATCAGCGCGCCGACAGCTATTTCCAAAACACCGCCTACGCCGCCCGCGGCTACCCGGACGCCGCTGAACTGGCCTTGCTGGCACCGCTCAAGGGCCAGATACCGCCGGAGGTATTTACCAGCATCTACCAACCGCCCTCCTCCGACGGTAGCGGCAACGATCGA
>NZ_QPLT01000432.1 GCF_003666015.1 Halorubrum sp. Atlit-26R | reverse complement strand
GTCGACCTCATCGACACGGCGGACTCCTACGGTCCCGCCGTCTCCGAGCGCCTCATCGGCGAGGCGCTCGCGCCCTACCCGGACGACCTCGTAGTCGCCACGAAGGGCGGCCTGCTCCGCAACACCGACGGCGACTGGAAACCCAACGGCGACCCCGACTACCTCCGGAACGCCGTCCTCGGGAGCCTCGACCGCCTCCGCGTGGACACCATCGACCTCTATCAGCTCCACCGCCCGGACCCGCACGTCCCCTTCGAGGACTCGGTCCACGCGCTCGCGGAGATGAAAGACGAGGGGCTGATTCGACACGTCGGCCTCTCGAACGTCTCGGTCGAGCAGCTCGACGAGGCGCGCGACATCGTCGACATCGCCACGGTCCAGAACCGGTTCAACATCGGTGACCGCGAGTTCGAGGCGAGCCTCGACGCCTGCGAGAAGTACGGCGTCGGCTTCATCCCGTGGTACCCGCTCGGCGCGGGCGACCTCGGTGACC
>NZ_QPLT01000431.1 GCF_003666015.1 Halorubrum sp. Atlit-26R | reverse complement strand
CCCGGAACGGGTAAGTGTCAAAAATATGATACCGAGGTGACACTTGCTGACGGAACGGAACGGGCAATTGGGGATATAGTAGAGTCAAACCTCGAAGACCCGATAGAGGTCGACGACGGGGTATACGAACCGGCAGATATCGGCGTTCAAACAGTAACCGAATCGGGGGCCGTCGAGACTGGGACCGCGACAAAAGTCTGGAAACGAGAAGCGCCGGATAGGATGCACAGAATTTCGATGGCATCGGGGCGCGAAGTAGAAGTAACACCGTCGCACCCGTTGTTCAAACAGTTGAACAGAGGATTGTCTCCCCGACGGGCAGATCAATTGGCGGAAGGAGACCTCATTGCGGTCCCCGAAAACATCGACGCGGATTGGGATGATTCGCTTGATGTTTCGTTCCAGCAGGTCGAAGCCTACAACGCGAATTCGTTCACGCCGCCCACCCGAGTCGATCCCACTCTGGCTCGACTCCTCGGTTATATCATCGCAGAG
>NZ_QPLT01000430.1 GCF_003666015.1 Halorubrum sp. Atlit-26R | reverse complement strand
GGGGCTGATTGCCTTCCAGCCGGGCGAGGCGTCGCTCACCGAATCGCTCGCTACCGACTGGTCGCTCGACGGCGATTCGGTGACCCTCACGCTGCGGGAGGGTGTGAGCTTCCACGACGGGTCGGAGTTCACCGCTGACGACTTCATCGCCACGTATCGGCGGTTCGTCGACGACGACTACGAGTACCACTTCGATGACGCCTCCGTTTACGGTCCGTTTACCCTCGGCAACTGGATCGACAGCATCGAGGCGCCGAGCGACTACGAGCTTTCGATCACGCTCACCCAGACGTACGCGCCGTTCCTCCGCAACCTCGCGATGTTCGCGGCGGTCGTCATCTCGCAGGACGCCATCGAGGGCGACGCGGACCTCGGGGAGGAGATGGTCGGGACCGGCCCGTTCCAGCTGGAGACCCTCGACGACGCCAACAACCGGATCCGGCTCACCGCCTTCGACGACTACTGGGGCGAGAGTCCGAACGTCGACGAGGTGCTG
>NZ_QPLT01000429.1 GCF_003666015.1 Halorubrum sp. Atlit-26R | reverse complement strand
TATTTACTATCACCAAGCTACAGAGTGTTTCTGACACCGGGCTTTCCTGTTCACCCAGCTCAAATCGCATATGTCCCTCCTCTCATGCTAACCATCACCTGTATTCCCTACTGTTTATTCGCCCCCACACCGCCCCGTACATGATCTAGTGTCTGATGATGACCAAGATTATCTTGTATATTTATCTATTTGATATAATAGTCCATCTAACAAAACAGTTCGGTCTAGTAGTGATTATTGTAGTTGATCCGGCATTAGATCGGGTACGCTTGTATTTCGTAATAGAACCGGTATCGGATAAGGTACGACAGTAAATTACCGAAAATTGTCATATTCTTTCATGTTTTATTAGACATCTATTGTGAAAAAGGAAGTCATGAACGTTTCGTGTCGTTCGCAACTTAACTGAGCCGTGGAGTTGCCACAGTTTCGGAGGATAGACCAGTTTTAGGTCGAATTAGCATCAAGTCGTGGTGATTCTCAGCGGTCGGAGATAG
>NZ_QPLT01000428.1 GCF_003666015.1 Halorubrum sp. Atlit-26R | reverse complement strand
CAGTTTCAGTTAAAATTCCTACGGACTGGGATCTCGTCAGCTTAGATGATGTATCTGAAAACTCCGGTGAGTATGGGGCAAATGTATCAGCCGAACCATTCGACCCCAGTGAGTACCGGTATATCCGGATAACAGATCTAACAGAAGACGGTCAGTTGAAAGATGATAACAAGCAAAGCATTCCTATTGAACGGAATGAAAAATACGAGCTTGAGCATGGTGACCTGCTATTTGCTCGGACAGGAGCAGTCGGCAGGACGTACTTGTATTCGGAATCGGACAGTGAAGTTCCCTGTGCATTTGCAGGTTATCTAATCAGATATAGATTATCTGAGAATATTAACAAAGAATATCTCCGCCAGTATACGAATAGTGAGTACTTCAACAAGTGGGTGAATAGCATAGCTAGAAGTACCACGCACGCAAATATCAATGCATCCGAGTACTCGTCTGTCGATATTCCCTACCCACCTCTCGCCGAACAACGCCGAATTGCTG
>NZ_QPLT01000427.1 GCF_003666015.1 Halorubrum sp. Atlit-26R | reverse complement strand
AGCTGTTCGGCCAACTGGTCGGTGAAAATACTCTCGTGGCCGACCACGAGGATCAACTCCTCTGTCGCTCCCTCGATCAGCTGCCGCGTCCGGCTCGTAATGCCTTGGTCGCCGGAGATGGACCACACCTCGTGGGTGGCCTCTGTTGATTCTTCCTCGTCAGTCGGTTCTAGCCCGCTCAGGGCACTCCGGAGTGACTCGGCCCGATCGACGTACTCTGACTGGAGGGTGTTGACGGCCTCGTCGATAGAGACTGCTCGAAATATCTGCGGGTTCGAGTGCTGGGTTTCTACCAGCCCCTTGGATTCCAGTACGCGAATCGCGTCGTAGACGCGTGTTCGGGGCACTTCGGAGGTTTCGCTGATGTCCTTGGCCGTCCCACGCTGGCGGCGTGCGAGCGCGACGAACGACTTGGCTTCGTACTCTTTGAGCCCGAGCTGTTGGAGCAATTCAATCGCTTTGTCTTGATTTGAAACATTTTCCATTGGTCCCAACCTC
>NZ_QPLT01000426.1 GCF_003666015.1 Halorubrum sp. Atlit-26R | reverse complement strand
TCGTCGTCGAGGAGCGCCATTGCGTCCTCAGTGGCGAATCCGCGGCCGACGGCCCGAACGACATCGGGTGCGACCATCCCGAGAACGGGGTCGCCCACGCTGTCGATGGCGACACTGCCGTTTTCGGAATCAACGTCGAGTCGGACTTCTGCACGACTCTCGATTTCTCGGAGCGTCGAACCACCTTCGCCCATGAGAACACCGATACGGTCCTGCGGCACCTTGACGTGCTGCATATCACCCGATACCCGTCGGAGTGGTTTAAGCGTTCGCTCGGCGGGTCGCCGCGTGTGTGGGTCTCAGACCCGCCTCGCGGCGGGTCTGTGTTTCTACTCGTCTTCGCTCTCGTCGGCCGTGACGAACTCGAACAGCGAGTCGCCGTCGGCGTCGGCACCCTGCCGCCGGAAGAAGTTGGCCACGTTGCGGCAGTCCCGCCGGAGGAACTCCTCGGCGTTGGGGTGGTGGACCGTCACCGCCTGTCCGAGGTCGATGACGACG
>NZ_QPLT01000425.1 GCF_003666015.1 Halorubrum sp. Atlit-26R | reverse complement strand
ACCGGCTCCAGATCCACATGTCGCTGTATAATGACCATCTCCCTGCGTTACGGGCAGTTGATCTTGTTGAGTACCACCAAGTAGACGATCTCGTCGAGGCGGGCCCAGCTCTCGCCCGTATCGAGTCACAGATCCAATTCCGGCTAGCGGATGAACTTCCTGCCCTCCTGCAGGCCGAAGAGACCTATATCGACCATGAAGACGCCTAATCGCTGTGCTACCCAGGGATCGAACTGATGCTGCGTTTGCCGCTCTTTCACAGGACTTGAGCGACTCGCACTCTTCCGGCTACCGGGTGAGTACCGCGTAGCAGATCCCCGCGACAGTCACGTGCATCACCATCAGCACGAGAATCCCTGCGGTTGTGGCTCCCGGACGCCCCGGGAGAAACGTCGCGTCCGGAACGAACGATAGGAGCAACACAACCCCGGTAATCACCGCGAAAAGTCGATTCGGGCGTGCTGACCGCCGCTGGAGAAGGCCATATACGATGGTAGC
>NZ_QPLT01000424.1 GCF_003666015.1 Halorubrum sp. Atlit-26R | reverse complement strand
TGGCACCGTCAAGTATTGCGGTGGGCGCTACGGATGGTTCGACGGGCGAAATCGCGCGGTTCTCCTCGCGAGGCCCAACGACGGCGGGGATCGTCAAACCCGATCTCGTCGCGCCCGGCGTCGGTATTACCGCTCCAAACGCCGGCGGGACCGCGGCCAGCGACACGCCGAATCCGTACGTCGAATACAGTGGAACGAGCATGGCGACGCCGCACGTGAGCGGCGTCGTGGCCATGATGTTGGACGCCGATCCGGACGCCACGCCCGACCGCGTCCGAAACACGCTGTTGTCGACGACGGACGCTCCCGTCGACGAAGCGAACTCCCCGACCGGCGCGTTCGCGCAAGGGACCGGCCAGGTGAACGCGAGCGACGCCGTCTCACCCGACCTCGTTCTCACCAACGCCAGCGAAAGCCTCGGCGTCGTCGGCGACGAGCCGTACGTCAACCGAACGCTGACCGTCGAGAATCCGACAAACGACTCGGTCGAATTGTTCG
>NZ_QPLT01000423.1 GCF_003666015.1 Halorubrum sp. Atlit-26R | reverse complement strand
CGGTAGAGACGCCGGACAGTCTCTCACCCGGCGGCTCCGGCGACGTACGAGCGGCGCTCAATTGCGGCACCGACGGCGCGGTGAAGCTCCGAATCGTCGCCTCCAGCGCGAACCGACGCGTCGAGTTCACGCGGACCGCACAGGTCACGTGCGAGAGCGTCGACGTGTGCGCGCCCCGACAACTCCCCTCCGGCTGTACTGTCAACGAGGTCCCGAACAAGTCCACCGACTGTAGCGTCGTCATCGACACGCCGAACCAGATCAACGAGAATGTTGCGGGCAACGCCACGATCGACGGTGCGGCCGAGTTCCGCTCGGAGAGCCAAGTCGACGTGAAGCTCAGGGGCAACTCGACGATTCGAGAGTATCTCAAGATCGACACGCCGAGCCAGATCAGCTTGGATATCGGCGGCAACAGTCGCGTCCAAGGCGGCGTCAAGCTCCAGTCCGAGTCACAGGTCGAGTTCGGCGTCTCGAGGCCCGTCGGCGGGGGGGTCTGC
>NZ_QPLT01000422.1 GCF_003666015.1 Halorubrum sp. Atlit-26R | reverse complement strand
CTTATTCCCCAATAGTTTCAATGGGAAGGAAGCAACCGAACAAGAAGCTCCCAAATACATCATTACGCTGGACAACTGAGAGGCCATCTCACCCATTCCGCTAACAACGTTTGAGAAAGGCGAATTCAGAGTTTCCACCGGAGTAATTTCCGCTCCATAAAATGCGTTAAATACAATAGACACCAAAATAATTATTAGTCCAGAATACAACAAGCCAACATTGCATATAGCACTTAATCGCTTGTTAAATCTTGTAAATGCACCATTTTTTGTCTGTTTTGTCACAAAAGCAATAGCGCATGACATTATCAAAACAGCTACAATAAACCCTAACATATTACGCCCCCAAATAATTTATTATATTAACACCCGATATACACTACATTACCTTTATTTAGGCATCGCAATCAAATGCCCGTAACTTGTTTGGAATGATCAGAGAATTCAAAACACGTTCAGTCTCGGTAAAGTTAGTTTCGACCTGAGTCAACCGCTCAATG
>NZ_QPLT01000421.1 GCF_003666015.1 Halorubrum sp. Atlit-26R | reverse complement strand
TGCCCCGCCGGCCGCTGTCGCGCCGTCGTGTCGGGTGGGTGCCCGTTCATCCTTCCGTGGTACGCCTGCCGCAGTCAGTCTTCCCGCCGCAACTGATAACAGCACAGCGTCTCGCTTAAACACCAAGGGGTGAAATGCACTCCGCCAAAAACTTTTTCCTCCCTTCGTTCAAAAAAACTTTTTGTCTCCGCCCCTTGGTGCCGCTCTTCGCCGTGCTGAATCAGTTTATTGCGACGGCGAATACTCACAGCGGCATCAGTTATCACCCCACGGAGGATTTCAACATGGCTCAACAAACCGTCAAAGGCGCGACATCGAAGCCTACAGCAGCATCAGCACTTAAAAACGGCGGTAGTTCTGACCTGCAGGTGTATGAGCTTTTTCTCGCTGTGCAGCGCGCCTGCGGTGGCCGTTCAACCGGCACGAGTGAGCCGCCGTCCGTACCGGCTGATGCCGAGTATCTGGTCATCGATCAGGGGGAATTTGACTCTCTGGCCGTTT
>NZ_QPLT01000420.1 GCF_003666015.1 Halorubrum sp. Atlit-26R | reverse complement strand
GGGTGTTCGTCCACCCCAGTCGGAGCGGGTGCGCGTCGGCGACGTCGAGCCGAACGCGGGCGTCCGTCGGCGCCGGCGCGACGAGATCGCGCAGCAGCGCGCTGTCGAACGCCGCCCGGACCGTCGCGGCGCCCGTCTCGCCGGGGAGTTCGGTCCCGGACCGCTCGTAGGTTCCCGCCGCCCGGGGCGGGTCATCGCCCGACTCCTCGTCCACGCTTTCGATCCGGAAGGCGTCCCGGGAGGCGTCGTACTCGACGGCGATCACCTCCGCGATCCCCGCGAAGTAGTCACAGACCTCCCGCAGCGGTCCGGCTCGGTGATGGACCGTGGCTCCGCCCGGCCACTCGCTCAGCCGCGGGATCTGCTCCTCCGACGTCGGGTCGACGGGGTGTTCGTGGGTGACGGTCGGCAGCGTCACCGTCAGCGTCGTATCGTCCGTCGCGTACGCGAGCGTGACCGGGTCCGCCTCGTTCGAGACCGTCCCGGCCGAGGCCGTCGCGT
>NZ_QPLT01000419.1 GCF_003666015.1 Halorubrum sp. Atlit-26R | reverse complement strand
CCTCGAAACGAAGGTAGCAATCGAGGCTGGTGATGCTGTACTCGTTCCACCAGTCGACATCGGTGAAGGAGTCACTATCGAAGCGAGCGTCGTCGGACCGAACGTCAGTATCGACGACGGCGCGTCTGTTCGCCAGAGCATCCTACGCGAATCTATCCGCGGACAGTCCGCGACCCTCGAAAACGTTAATCTCGTAGATAGCATCGTTGGGAACAGTGCCTCGGTTCAGGGCGAAGCGAACCACCTGAATGTCGGAGACAGCAGTACAATTCACCTATGACGCGGCAGCACGCCATCGTCACCGGAGGAGCTGGCTTTATAGGGAGCCATCTCGTTGATTCTCTGCTCACTGAGGGATATCGGGTCACCTCACTCGACAATTTCGGAAGCGGACGACCAAAGAATCTCGAACACATCGATGACGACTCTTTCGAGAGTGTTCACCACGACGTCCGTCGTCCCTTTCCTGACTACGATTCTGTCGACCAAATCTACCACTTA
>NZ_QPLT01000418.1 GCF_003666015.1 Halorubrum sp. Atlit-26R | reverse complement strand
CGTTCGCTCGAATCTGAAAAGCGTTGCTGGATTCTCCGTGGCGTGGCTCGTCCTGCTGAACGTCTTCTTCATTCCCGAATACCTGTTCCAGTTGACGATGACGGACGCTGGCCCGGCTGACGTATTACCGATTGAGCTCGGGATTCCGATCGCTGTTCTGCTCCCGATCGGGATCGCTCTTTCCACGGTCGGCTTCGCGTACTTCTACACGGTGTACACGGCCTACTATATGCGATTAATCGCTGCCTCAACTGATAGTCAGGACTCAGTATGACCATCCACCAACAATTACGTGCGATAGTTTCGAACAGCCATCGAACAGATCAGAGCCCCGCGATCGCCGCCCACCGAAACTAGCCCAACCCTATGTCACGAATCCTTCCGACACAAACTCACGCTACTGTTGAACGAAGCGATACTCCAGCCGTCCTGAGTCTCGACGACGACGGGACGCGAGACGTGATCGAAGCATTGTCTTCCGAGACTGCCTACGAGATCTTTC
>NZ_QPLT01000417.1 GCF_003666015.1 Halorubrum sp. Atlit-26R | reverse complement strand
ACAGACGCTCTCGTGCCGTCGGTCCCAACCGAGACCGAGGAAGAGGAGTTACAGAGCACGAGCGAGTACAAGAAGGAGAAAGCCCAGAAGACGCTGACGCTCGCTCGCAAACACGTCATTCCCGAGTTCGACACGCACCGAGCGGCCCACAAGTCGTACTCTGACGAGGTAATGCTAGATATGTTCGCGAGTATTTGCGCGAACAACGGGAGTGCTCATTCGGAAGCCGAGTACGGCTGGCTCACCGACGACGACCTCACCTGCGACGACTCAACGTTCCTGCGGGCAATCAAGAAAATCGCCACGCCTGAGGGATCAGACGGGCAGCTCACGTTCGAGGATTTCGAGGATGATGATTCGATGCCCGAGATCGACCGGATTCGGGACGCAGTTATGACGGCGTTCAACGCCGCCACGGAGAACATCATCAACTCGATTCGTGGCGATGATCCCTTCGAGTCTCGGGAGACCGTTGCAGCCATCGACATCACGCACGAGCAGT
>NZ_QPLT01000416.1 GCF_003666015.1 Halorubrum sp. Atlit-26R | reverse complement strand
TGTATTGACCACAACCGGAGCAGAATATATACTTGTTGAGTATTTCAACAGAGCCACTTCCAAGGATTTCAACAAATCCAAGCGAGCATATGTCTAACGAATTGGATTTCAACAGAGCCAGATCTAACAAAAAGAGACATCCCTTCGTCGATGATAGTCCTGCGTATGGACACTCTACGAGGTCTGTACCGACGGCTAGATAATCGAGTGCGTGGCCTCTCTCGTGTCTCTTACGCTCTTCTTGTTGGTTTGGTCTCCGCTATGGGCGTATTTGCTGTGAGACTCCTACTGCCGGGTGATGGAAGTTTTGGACCAGTAGTAATGGGAATCACAATGGCTGTCGTCTACTACGCCTTTGACCCGAATAACAAGAGCTGATGTCAACCGCCTCAGGGTCAAGTGGTTCGAGACGCTCCGCGTCTCGTCATTACGGAAGACTTCGTCTTCCGAACGACCCCGAGGCGGTTCACTGGTATGTCGTTCTGAAGAGCCGGTGATCAATG
>NZ_QPLT01000415.1 GCF_003666015.1 Halorubrum sp. Atlit-26R | reverse complement strand
CGACGACACCCGCCGGGTCGATGACTTCGTTGTCGTAGTTGACACAGCTCGGGACCATCGCGAGCCCCCACGGCGACGAGCTCTCGACGGTGTGGACCTGCGTCTTCCCGGGTAGCGTCTGCTCGATGCGGCGCGGGACGAGGTACACGTGCTCTCGTGGGACCAGCGGATCGTCGCGTGAGACGTGGACGTCGTCGCCGAGCCGCTCCGAGATCGTGGCGGCCGACCGCCGGTCGAGGACGACGACAGCGTCTCCCTCGGTGATGTCCACGTCGGGGCCGGTCGTCGCGTCGACGGCCTGGAGCGCTTCGAGGAGCGTGTCGGCCTCACACCGGCCAGTGACGTGGTCGCGATGCGACCCTGCCTGGTACCAGACTTCGTAGAGATCCTCGAAGATGCTCATCGTCGACCAGCCTCCGTGATCGCTCCGCAGCGTCCACACTCCCAGCGCGTGATGATGCCTTGGTGGGAACCGCTGTCCACAGCGTGCTGACCATCTTTCT
>NZ_QPLT01000414.1 GCF_003666015.1 Halorubrum sp. Atlit-26R | reverse complement strand
CCGCTACAACGCCCGCATCAAGTTCCTGATGGACGAGTGGGGCGCGGAGAAGTTCCGCAATGTCCTCCAGGAGGAGTACGTCGACTTCGAGCTGGAAACCGCCGGCGAGGACCTGCGCTCGGAGTACTCCTACAACTCCGGCTACGCCGACGGCGGCCACTCCGACCACGTCGGCATCCACGAGCAGGCCGACGGCAACTACTACGTCGGACTCGACGTGCTCGTCGGCCGCATGGGCGTCGACGACACGAAGGAACTCGCCCGCGTCGCCGACGAGTACGGCTCCGGCGAGATTCGCATCACGCAGCGCCAGAACGTCATCATCACCGACGTGCCCGAAGAAAAGCTCGACGCGCTGCAAAACGAGGACCTTCTCGACCACTACTCGCCTGACCCGCACCCGTTCATGCGCGGCTCCATCGCCTGTACGGGCACCGAGTTCTGTTCGCTCTCCATCGTGGAGACGAAAAACCGGCAGGTCCGCTACGCCCGCTGGCCCAAGGA
>NZ_QPLT01000413.1 GCF_003666015.1 Halorubrum sp. Atlit-26R | reverse complement strand
AGGGCGACACCTGCGTCGTCGAGTCGTACGTGTACGCGGTCGGGCGGACGAGCCTCCGGACGCGTATCCGCGCGTACCGCGAGTCGCCGCGCACCGGCGAGCGCGAGCTCACCACGGAGTCGTACTTCGTGTTCGTCGCCGTCGACGCGGACGGGAACCCGACGCCAGTCCCGGAGCTGGAGGTCGCGGGCGAGCGCTGTCGCGAGCTGCGCGACGAGGCGCTGGCCGCGGAGCCGGACGAGGGCCGGTGACGGTTCGCGAGAAGCGACGGGACGGAACTCGGGCTAACCGGTCGGGGCAGATTCGGTGTGTCCGAGCGCTGCGTCGGCCGTCACCGCTTCGAAGTTCTCGATCGGGTGCGGCGAAGGCACGGCGCTTCCTCGCGGTCGGGATGGACGGCGTCGGCGAGGCTGACGTGTCGATCGATCGCCATGGCGCGCAGTGAACGGCGGGGCGACAGGTCGGGCCGGCGCACACACCGGGGTCGCGAGGTACCCGGACGGA
>NZ_QPLT01000412.1 GCF_003666015.1 Halorubrum sp. Atlit-26R | reverse complement strand
CTCGCCGCGCTCGACGGTGTCAGCACCGTCCAGGTTCGTCACCGCGAGGAACTGCTGGGCGGTCACGTTGACCGTCGTCGTGTTCGCGTCGTCTTCGGTGCTGACTTCCGCCTCCACGGACCGGCTCTCGTCGATGGCCTCGGTCGTGTAGGTGAAGTTCAGCGTTTCCGTTTCGCCCGCGTCGAGCGTCACCTCCTCGTCAGTCGCGAAGCCGGGCGCGGAGAAGGAGACGCTCTGCGTGGCGTCGTCGAGCTGTCCGGTGTTATTGATCGTCGTGGTGACGTTGAACGCATCACCCTCGACGAACGTCTCCTCGTCCGAGACGTTTGTCTCGATGCTCTCGACGATGAAGTTGGACGCCAGCACGTCGGCCGTCTCGTTCGCCTCGTCGTCGGGTGTCACGACCCTCAGATCGACCGCGGGTGAGTCACCCAGTTCGGTCGGGTAGGTGAAGTTCAGAGTCTCGTTATCACCCGGATCGAGCGCGACGGGTCGGGTGTCAACG
>NZ_QPLT01000411.1 GCF_003666015.1 Halorubrum sp. Atlit-26R | reverse complement strand
GTCCACGGGTCCGGAGATCAGTCCCAGCCTCGACCCGAGCCGCCGTCCCCACCGTCGCAGGGCTCGGCGGCCGATCACGAGCAGCGCGCCCGCGACAATGAGGACTCCGACGAGCAGCGACCTGAGCCCGGTGTTCTCCGTGACGGTGTCGGCGCTGCCGCCGCCGTTCGCTCCGCTCGGCTGTAGCAGCGTCACCTGCCCCGTGGTGCTGCTCGCCTCGAAACTCGTTCCGGCGGCGTCGAAGCTCGCGATGACGGTCTCCGACTCGCCGCGGTCGTCGCCGTCCGGAACGGCAACCGTCTCGCGATACCGCCCGTCGCCGTCGGTGGCGATCCGTTCCACCTCCGTCCCGCCGACTGTGATCGCCACCTCTCGGGTCGCGAGTGCGGCCCCCTCGTCGGTGGTCAGCGCCCCGCTCACGGTCACGTTCCCCTCGCCGTCCGTCGTCGCGTTCAGCGACAGGGTCGTCGGCGTCGACCGGACGGCGAGCGAGTCCGCGGCCGCG
>NZ_QPLT01000410.1 GCF_003666015.1 Halorubrum sp. Atlit-26R | reverse complement strand
GAAACCCCATCAGCGTCCGGATGGCGGTCGTCTTCCCCGCGCCATTCGGTCCGAGGAACCCGAATACTTCACCCTCCTCGACCCCAAAGGAGAGGTCTTCGACGCCTCGCACATCGCCAGAGTACTTCATTAGACCGTCGGTCTGGATTGTTGGCATGGAAGAATCGTACTGAATGTACGTTTAGCGATGCGATGAATCTATCGTTCACTCATCCATCTGTTTTCGCAAAAAGAGGTCGACTCAATCTGTCTATCTTGATTCAGCGAGAGAATCCCGCTCTTTCCGCGAAGGACAAGTGTTCCGACACTCTGTCGGAACCGAGGAATGAGTAAGGGCGGGAGTAAATAATGTCCACCCCGTGCCACCGCTTCCGTGACCGTCTGAGCGTCTCTTTGTCCCTGTTCAGTTTTAGTGTTCGTCAGTCCGGTCACGAGTGACCTTCGCAAACCCACGAAGCTCGCCCGCGTCATCGAAGAGCGCAGTGAGGGTAAAATCCGCAAGAAAC
>NZ_QPLT01000409.1 GCF_003666015.1 Halorubrum sp. Atlit-26R | reverse complement strand
CAGCGACAGCTCTCCACCGATTCGTCCATGATTCTCCCGTCGAGACCGTCAATGCAACCGCTCCGACACAGAACTCAGGCTTCAGAAACAGCTAGCCGAGGATGCTTTGTGAGGTACTGATAATAGATTACCTCAAGACGCATAGACCTCAGCGGCTCTGTCAAAGTAATTAGCCATTGACATTAAGGACAGAACTCTTCTCACCAGTTTTCGCGGACGCTGTTGGAAACTTGCTCCTCAACAAATCGCCAGACATGAAGAGGATTTCAACAGAGCCACCTCAGTCGGTTCGGCAGCTTGCCGTAGAACACGTCGTCGTAGAGCCGGTAATCTAGGACAGTCGTTCTACGAAGTCCTAGACCATCCCGATTGCCTCTTCTAAATTCGCTGTATAAGAGACGTAATCAGAAGAAATCGTCTCTGTGAACCCAGGGCGGTGGTAATCTGGTCCCGCAGTCTCTAACCCTTGTACCGTCCACTCGTCGTGGAGTTCGAGACTGACGACA
>NZ_QPLT01000408.1 GCF_003666015.1 Halorubrum sp. Atlit-26R | reverse complement strand
GTCGGTGAATGTCGATTGTTTTGTTGATGCCCTCTAGGAGAGTGTAGAGCGTTTTGAAGCGGCTGTAGTCCTCCCAGCAGTTGATGTACTGGTGGTTGAGGTCAACGACGTTCTCGCGGAGTCGTTCAACGGTGAACTGTGCGATACATGTTTTCCCGACACCGGATGGGCCGTGGAGGAACACGGGGTCAGTAGAGTTTCCATCAAGAATGGGCTGTAGGACACTTGAGAGCGTGTTGACTTCGGCGTCTCGGTGCGTCACCTCCCGTGGGATGAACTCCGGTTGGAGTACCCGAGCGTCCGTGATCATGGGTGTCGACGAGAGGCCAGGCTAATAAATGGAAGTGTGGCGTTTCCGAATCTTCCGAATGTATTTCGATCATCAGCAGATGGATATCTGCGACGGTTCGATGAGTGATTATTTCTGTAGAATTTGGTCTAGAGGCTAATCTTTAAGTTTCCGTGCCGGAAAGAGATTGACAAGAATGGCACTCCCAAAACATCCAT
>NZ_QPLT01000407.1 GCF_003666015.1 Halorubrum sp. Atlit-26R | reverse complement strand
ACCTGACAATTGATTGGGAAAGGAACGCATCTTATGCTTTAACCCAACAAGGTCCAGAACCTCGGGAACACGCTTTTTGATATGGCGACGTCTCCCTCCGTTAACCTCCATAGCATAGGCAACATTTTCAAAGACCGTTGTTTTAGGGAGCGATTTATAGTCCTGAAAAACAACACCAATGCTGCGACGTAAAATTGGAACCTCACGTCCTCTTAGCTTGGTTAAGTCAAACTCACCCACCTTTAGGCTGCCTGAGCTTATCTTTTCTTCGCGATAAAGAAGCTTGCTAATGGTTGATTTACCAGCTCCTGATGGGCCAACAATATAGACAAACTCTCCTTGATTGACTGAGACATTAATGTCTCTCAGAGCTGTTGTCGAGCGACGGTATTTCTTAGAAACACCCTTCATTTCAATTAATGCCATCTTATTCTTCCTTCTCTAAGCTGTTAGTGTTTATCTGAGCGGGGATCACTCTAATCCTCACCCATGCGCCATTTGAGATAA
>NZ_QPLT01000406.1 GCF_003666015.1 Halorubrum sp. Atlit-26R | reverse complement strand
AGCGAAAAGGCGATCATCGAGTCGATGACGACGATGAGCAGCGTCGCTCCGGCGGCGATGATGAACGTGTTGATGGTCCACTCGACGACGAGCGTGTTGTTCAGGAGGTACTGGTAGTGTTCGAGCGTTATCGGCTCGCCCGCGAGCGGCGGTATCCAGTACGGTCGCGGGTCGCGCAACAGCTCGGTCGGCTGGAAGGACCGAGAGAGCGTGTACAGGTACGGGACCGCCATGAGAACGGCGAGGCCGTAGAGGAACGCGTGGAGCAACACGTTCCGAACCGTGTCGCCGTCGAGCCGTGCTCGTATCGAGTCCTGCGATGTCGTTTCAGTCATTTGAATCACCGATTACTTTGAAGTTCACGATTGCGATGACGATGAGGATGGCGACCAGCACGTACCCCATCGCCGCGCCGTAGCCGAACTGCTGTTGGGAGAAGGCGCTCCGGTAGAGATAGTAGACGAGCGTATCGGAGGTGTCCTTCGGGCCGCCCTGCGTCATCACGTA
>NZ_QPLT01000405.1 GCF_003666015.1 Halorubrum sp. Atlit-26R | reverse complement strand
GGGTGTACGACACGGTCCGAAGCCTGTCGGACCGCGGCCTCGTCGAACTCCGCGAGTCGCGCCCGATGAAAATCGTCGCCGTCGACCCCGACGACGCCTTCGCGAACGTCAAGACCTCGCTGGAGGAACTCATCGAGGAACTGGAGGCGCGCTACACCGCCCCCGCCCGCGACACCGAGGCCGTCTCGCTCGTCAAGTCGCGGTCGACCATCCTCCGCTACATCGAGGAGATTATCGAGGCCGCGGAGTACGAACTCGTGCTCTCGTTGACGCCCGACCTGCTCCGTCGCTTCCGCGACGACCTCGCGGCGGCCATCGACAGCGGCGTCAGCATCGACCTGCTCGTGACGCCCGCCTCCCGCGCGCCCGACCCCGAGGAGTTCAACTACCTCGACGTGGCGACCATCGCCCGCGCCCGCCGCGGCATCACCTCGCCCGTCCTCGCGGTCGCTGACGGCGAGTACTCCATCTACGCGACCCAGGACGCCCTCCGCGACGACCGCGACCG
>NZ_QPLT01000404.1 GCF_003666015.1 Halorubrum sp. Atlit-26R | reverse complement strand
GAGAACGGAAGCGACGCACCCGGGGCTGGTCTCGTCGGCCGCGGCGACAGCGTCGGCTCGGGGCGGTAGCGGTTGTCTGGAAAGTGGTGAGAACTGCACGCAGGTCGGGGGTGGGACGCCGTACTCGGTGCTAGCGAGTGTCACGGGGTCGAAGACGAACCGGGAGTCAGGAACGCGGGTTCGTTCTCGCCGCAGACGGCGAGAGAGAAGACAGAGACGGTCGGAGACCGTCGAGAGTCGTTAGTTGTCGCCGGACTTCGACTGCCAGGCGTAGCTCCGACGCTTCTTCGACTTACCGAAGCCGCAAGACGAGCAGACCTTCTTCTTCACGTGGTAGGACTTCTCGCCGCAGCGACGGCACTTGACGTGCGTCGTCTTGTTCTTCTTTCCTTGGCTGGGGGTTCCTGCACCCGTCATGCTTTGATGGTGACGACGTTATCGCCGCGTATAATGGTTGTGTCTTGGACTTGCTCGAGTTCGATATCCCCGGGCACGGTGTCTTCGTCCA
>NZ_QPLT01000403.1 GCF_003666015.1 Halorubrum sp. Atlit-26R | reverse complement strand
GTTCGACCCTTGCTCTTTCCGCGAGAGTTTGCGTTGGTCGTGGCGGAGTCGGTCGTACTCGTCTTCGAGGTGGAGCCAATCTACAGTCGTCCCATCTGAGGTGTGAATGTAGTTGAGGATCCCAAGGTCAAGACCCACGCTATTGCTCGTATTGAGCGAGTTCACATCGGGTTTCTCGGGCAGGTTGGTGTCGTCGGTTTCCAGCCCGAAGGAGACGAACCAGTCGCCAGTTGTCTCTTTCTTGATGGTGACTTCTTTGATGTCGGCTTCATCGGGGATTTCGCGGTGGTAGCGGATCGGAATGTTTCCGATTTTAGAGAGCCAGAGCGTCGCGCGTCGGCCACTCGTGTTTTTGAGTTTGAAGCCAGACTGCGAATACGTCATACTCTGGAACTCCGTTGGTGACTTCCACTTGAGCTTCCCGACCTTGCGTCCGTTTTGCTTCTGCTTGGAAAGTCCGGTGAGGTTTTGATAGAACCGAGTGACGGTTCGTTGTAGTGCTTTGGAGT
>NZ_QPLT01000402.1 GCF_003666015.1 Halorubrum sp. Atlit-26R | reverse complement strand
CGACGCGGACGATGACGACGACGCGGAGGACGACGAGGACGACGAGGCTGATGACGATGCGGACGACGACTAAGCTCGGTGTATCGGCTTCCTGAAACACCAGGCCGTCCGTTTTTCCTCCCTCAGGCGTATTTTGGGGACGATTCCGTTTTTGATCGCATAACCTCGTAGCCCCGCGATCACCTGCCTGTGGGTCGGGCAGTTGCCGCTGTGTGTGTATAGTACGTCAGTTGGCCGGTGTCTGCGCCTGGGCTCGCCGCGCGCGCCGCTGCCGCCCGGCGCTTGCTCACGGCTCACTCCGGGCGTGCGGCTCACTGCGTTCGCCGCACGCCCACTTGGTGGTCTCACTCCGTTCGACCACCCGTTCGCCGTTCGCATCGCGGCGCTCCCGGCTCGCGGGTCGCAGGCTCCCCGCTCGCCCGCGTGGTCTCTCGGTGGTCGACCACGCCGCGGTCGCGCCGCGCTTCGCTCGCGACCGACCATTCCGGGCGTGCGGGCGCTCTCCGCAC
>NZ_QPLT01000401.1 GCF_003666015.1 Halorubrum sp. Atlit-26R | reverse complement strand
CTCCCACCCGTTACGCCGATCCGGAGCGCGGAGGCGGTGTACGTTAATGCGGCTACTCCGGTCGAGAGTAAGAGCATGAAAAGACCCAGTTCAGTGTATGTATTGACAGCACTCGGGAGGAGTTGCTCAACCGGACCTGTCTCGCTTCCGGTACCAGTCGCAACCGAGAGGCCTGTGAGGAGGAGACCGACAATCACTAAGTTAATACGGAGAATCCGAGCAGCCTTGTCGTCGATGTTGTTCAGTATCTCATTCTGCTTATCAATGGTTCGCCGTCCTTCTTCGAGAGCGACAAGGTCAAGATCAAACTCTTCAGTTGGACCGTTTTGGGGACCACGATCGTCTTCATCCGACATCGTCGTTATGTCGCACAATTGTATGTTTATCATAATTTTTACGGCTTCGGAACACGGCCACCGGGGAGTTCCGTAACGACAATCGAGCTAAAACACTCGAATCGACCACGCACCGCGACACGCAAGCTTTTTTATCGGGCCAACCCAACCGAG
>NZ_QPLT01000400.1 GCF_003666015.1 Halorubrum sp. Atlit-26R | reverse complement strand
CCGCCCGCGCCGATTGCGCCGGCGGCCATGCCGAGAGTCGTCACGAGGGCGACGCGGCCGACGTAGGCGAAGGAGCCGAGCGTGACCGCGCCGTCGGCGTACGCGAGGGGCGCGGCGGCGGTGCCGACGTTGAAGCCGTACCAGCCGAACGCGAGGATGAGCGTGCCGAGGACGGCGAACGTGATGGAGTGGCCGGGAATGACGTTCGCCGTGCCGCCGGGCTTGAAGCGGTTCATGCGCGGGCCGATAATCCACGCCGCGGTGAGGCCGGCGATACCGCCCATGCCGTGGACGATCATGCCGCCCGCGAAGTCGTGGAAGCCGAGGGCGTCGAGGAAGCCGCCGCCCCAGGTGAAGCCGACGACGACGGGGTAGATGACGCCCGCGATGAGGATGGTGTACGTGAGGTACGCCCGGAGCCGGGCGCGGCCCGCCACGGCACCGGAGACGATGGTGGCGGCGGTCATGGCGAAGACGGCTCCGAACAGCCAGTCAACCCACGCCGTCGTCG
>NZ_QPLT01000399.1 GCF_003666015.1 Halorubrum sp. Atlit-26R | reverse complement strand
CGACCGACCGTCCGAGTCGTCGCTGCCGAGGACCTCGATGTCGAGTTCGCCGGCGTCGGTGGGCTCGTACGTGAGCGCGACGGTCTCTGAGTCACCCGCGCCGACCTCGACAGACGCGGTGTCCGTCGGCTCGAACGCGTCGCCGATGTACAGTTCGAGGTCGTCGGTGCCGCTCACGTCGCCGTCGTTCGTGACCTCCACGAAGACGCGGAACTCGGAGTCGGCCACCGCGTCGAACTCATCGCTGTCGATCGGCGCGGCGACATCGACGACCTCCGTTTCGAAGCTCGCTTCGGAGAGGACCTCGAACTGGCTTTCGACGGCGTCGTCCTCGGTGTCGACGGTGAAGTCAGACGTGCCGACGTCCGCTTCCTCGGTGTCGTAGACGAGGTCGGTCTCCCGCGTTGAGTCGCTCGAGATGTTGACATTGCGGGTGATGTCCTCGCGGTCGCCGTCGACGAACAACACGACGCTCTGGTTCTCTTCTTCGTCGCCGGTGTTCGTGATATCG
>NZ_QPLT01000398.1 GCF_003666015.1 Halorubrum sp. Atlit-26R | reverse complement strand
CGGCAGCTACGCCTCGAGCGGACGCGCTTCGCTCAAGATTTGCCGCCAGTGGCTGAGCTGCGCCAGCAGGTCTGCCAGTTGCCCCGCCAGTTCGGCGACCAACCCGCTCGATTCGTCGTAAGGCAAAATGCCCTGCCAATCGCCGGCATTGCTGTCCATCGCATAGCCAAGCAGCATGCGCGTAATGCCGAAGCGTCAGGTGTGCTGGCCGGTGGCGGGCAGATCCAGTTCGCGCACGTTATCATCGTCCAGGCCCCAGCGCACGCCGGATTCACCGACCCAATGACGCAGCAGGCGCAGCCCCTCTTCGCCAATGGCGAAACGGGCGGCCAGGGCCGGCACCTCCAGCAACGCCAGTACCTGTTCCGAGGTAAAGCGGCTTTGCGGTAGATCGAGCAGTGAAATGAACGCCTGCAGCGCCGGATGCGCCTGGCGCGCTTTACGGTCGGAAATGGCAAACGGCAGGTAGCGCTCGGCGGGGGCATTGCCGAACACCGCCTGAATGTATGGC
>NZ_QPLT01000397.1 GCF_003666015.1 Halorubrum sp. Atlit-26R | reverse complement strand
TACAGATCCAGAACATTGTTTCGAGTGGGGATTTCAACCATCGACTGAATTTACATGCGGTTGCAATTGGAGTTGGGCTTAAGAATATTGAATATGAGCCGGAGCAGTTTCCTGGTCTCGTGTACCGACTGGAAACACCAGATGTCGTAATATTGCTGTTTGGGAGTGGAAAAGCCGTGGTCACGGGAGCAACCAGTATTGAGCAGGCTGGAACAGCATTCGACATAGTAGAATCGAAGTTACAAGAATTAGACCTATTAGCTAAATAATGATAAACGATGAAATCTACCCAAAACGGTCACGTCAATATAGTCCTCCTAGGGAGATTCATATATGACACAACATCTCGAACTGATCGTGTTCGTGTTCTTCGCGTTAGTCACGCTCGGGAGTGCTCTCGCAATGGTCCTCGTTGAGGATATGTGGCACTCTGCGTTACTAATGGGTGTAACACTTCTAAGTATTGCAGTACATTACGTGATGTTAAAGGCTGAGTTTGTCGCTGCGATGC
>NZ_QPLT01000396.1 GCF_003666015.1 Halorubrum sp. Atlit-26R | reverse complement strand
CAGGCGGCGTCGCAGATGACGGTCGCGTGGCCGGTCCCGACCAGCGACGAGTACGCCGACGCCTGGGACGCGCCGATCATGCCCGGCGAGCCCCTCGAACGCCTCGACGCCGAGGACGTGATGGTCCCCGAAGAGGACGCGAGCTGCTCGCTGTAATGCTGCTGGAGACCGAGGGGCTCACGAAGCGCTTCGGCGGCATCACCGCCGTCAACGGCGTCGACTTCGCCTTAGAGGCCGGCGAGCTCTGCTCGATCATCGGCCCGAACGGCGCGGGGAAGACGACGTTCTTCAACCTGCTCACGGGCGTGTTAGAGCCTTCCGACGGGCGGATCCGGTTCGATCCGCCGGGCGGCGCCGACTCGACCGGCTCCGGCGGCGCGGGCCCGACCGGGAGCGACTCGGCGCTCGACATCACCGCCGCCTCGCCGGACGAGACGGCGCTGGCTGGTATCCACCGGTCGTACCAGATCACGAACCTGTTCCCGACGCTGACGGTGTTGGAGAACGTCCGC
>NZ_QPLT01000395.1 GCF_003666015.1 Halorubrum sp. Atlit-26R | reverse complement strand
ACTCGCTTGATGCACAGACAGGGGTGATTACCAACCTCGGTAAGAGCATTGCTGCGGATGCAACGGTGAAGGCCGGTTATAACTATGCCGATCCGACCAAAGTCACCCCGGCTGATATCATCGGTGCCGTTAACGCGGCGGGCAACCGTACCGGCATGAAGCTGCTTAACGACAGCTTCAACCTGTTTGGCTACTTCGCCAAAATCCTGATTGCCCCGGTATTCTGCACCCAGAACAGCGTCTCGGTTGAGCTTATCGCCATGGCTGAGAAGCTGGGCGTGGTGACCTACATCGACGCGCCGATTGGTACCACTTTTGCTCAGGCTCTGGCGGGGCGTGGCCCGGAAGGCACCATTAACTGCAATACCAGCTCCGACCGCGTCCGTCTGTGCTACCCGCACGTCAAGGTGTACGACGCGGCCACCAACAGCGAACGGCTGGAGCCGCTGAGCCAGCGTGCTGCAGGTCTGCGTGCCAAAGTCGACCTGGACAAGGGCTACTGGTGGTCGTCC
>NZ_QPLT01000394.1 GCF_003666015.1 Halorubrum sp. Atlit-26R | reverse complement strand
GTTCTCCCCTCTCTTCCCACTCCGGACGTGGCGTGGGGGACGGGAGTTCGTCAACCGCCGTTCGAAGTTCACCCTCTGTCGTCCACGGGAAACACCGTTTGTGGAGTTCGAATTTACGGAATTTGTTGAGATGGACCCAACTGTACGTTGCCGGCGCTTCGTCCGCATCTGCCCGGTCGTCGATCACATCCCATACCTCCTGTTCGTCGATGTCAAGACCGCTCTCTTGGGCGCGATCAACGAGCGACTCGACGTTTGCTTGGACTTCATCCGCCGACAAATCGTCTGTGAACGCTATCTCAAGGGCGGCCTGAACGACGTGCTGTGGCGAGTCAAGGTTCTCGTCAGTCACCCACGCGTAATCACGTGGGAACACGTGCGACTTGTCGAAATACGGCGGGTCATCGATCTCGCCCAATTCAGGCGCCTCCCCACCACTCTCCTTCTCGAAGACACCGACGATGTAGTCGCTGTACGTCGCGAGCAACGAAAACATGATATCGAACGTATTG
>NZ_QPLT01000393.1 GCF_003666015.1 Halorubrum sp. Atlit-26R | reverse complement strand
TCCATACTCTCACCCGGAGCCGCAACAGGCGACTCCGATCGTGGCTGCCCACACGCTCTGTGAGCAACGAGTCTCGGGAGCAAAACGTCCCGAACCAGCCTCGCATCGCTCGGCTGGACGTTCCCGGCACGATTCGAACGTGCGACACCCGGCTTCGAAGGCCGGTGCTCTGTCCTAACTGAGTTACGGGAACACGAGTGGCCGGACAATTTCTGGAGCGAACGACGGGATTCGAACCCGTAGCGTGCCATCGACGTAGCGCTCCAGATCGACGGCCACTGGCGACACGGCGACCGGAACACTGTCGGAGCGGGACCGGTGTCGAGCGTCCTCTCGTACGCTCTTTGTCCGGGATGTTCTCGATGGACTGCGCCACCGACAGGATTTGAACCTGCGAGTACCTGGCGAAGCAACGCTCCGACTCGACGGTCGCCACGTGCGATCGGGCAACCGGTGGTGCGACGGGCTATGACTCCCGTTGGTGTGCTTTGCGGGCGAAGAAACGCACCACCT
>NZ_QPLT01000392.1 GCF_003666015.1 Halorubrum sp. Atlit-26R | reverse complement strand
TTGGTTCGCGTTATCACGTATTGGCACCGCGATCGACTTCACTCCTTTGACCCGCTCTTCATCCTCGATCGAGTATCCCTGTGCGCGGATCTCGTCGATCTCATCGAGAAGCTCATCGAGGTTAGTGATCGTGTTCTCTGTCGCGCGGGGAAGCCCGAAACGTTCGACAATCGCCCGGATATCGTCGTCCGTCCGCTGCGAGAGGAGCGCCTTCCCGACCGCTGTCCAGTGCATTTCCGTAAACTCGCCCGTCGGCGCGTTGTCCGAGACGCCCTCGAACGGTTCCGTACGATACACAAGCACCCGCTGCCCGTTCTCCTCGTACCCGATAGTTCCGACCTCACCGGTGGACTGGGACAGGTCGTCGACCTCCGACCGCGCCACTTGGAAGATACTGCGGTTGTGGCGGACCCGACCGCCGAGTTCCAGAAACCGGAGCCCGAGCTGGTATTTTCCGTCCTCTTTGACAACATATCCGAGGTTTCGGAGGGTCTGAAGGTGAATGTGTACCGT
>NZ_QPLT01000391.1 GCF_003666015.1 Halorubrum sp. Atlit-26R | reverse complement strand
ATTTCCCACCCCGATGTAATGAAACTGGCAGAGGTCCAGACGGCGGGAAGACTTCCGATGATACCAGTTCGTAGGCCAGCACGCATAGCAGCGGTTGATCGGTTGCTGTAGTACAGACCTGCAAGGAACCCAGCGAGAACTACTGGGCCAGCACTAAAATGCGATGGTTCTGTACTCAGGGAGACAACTACTGTAGAGGGAATAGATAGGAGTCCAAGAACTGTTGCAACCGAGATCTCTTCGTCGAATAGCCATTGGACGATTCTTTGGTGGGCAGGCATACCAGACCTATCATTAGTTGATAAGAAAAAATGACTAAAGGTTAAAACTCGATTTGCGTTAGAGAGTGACGAAATCACGACAGTATACTATTACAGGCGGTAGTTCACGCGGTGTCAAATTAGCTGAGGGACTATCGGATATTGCCACGCTCGGCCTTGATACGCGTTTATACATGCTATTACCGCAAAGCAGATTGTTGCCGTCGCTATGAGTAGTGCTATTGCTACACCGACG
>NZ_QPLT01000390.1 GCF_003666015.1 Halorubrum sp. Atlit-26R | reverse complement strand
CGCCGGGGTCGAGCTGGCGGAGCGTCCCGGCCGCGGCGTTGCGCGGGTTCGCGAACGGCTCCTCGCCGCGCTCGATCAGCTCGTCGTTGTACGCCTCGAAGGCGTCCCTCGGCATGTACACCTCGCCGCGCACCGCGAGCCGGTCGGGATGATCGTCGCCGCGCAGGCGGCCGGGGACCGAGCCGATCGTCCGGACCTGCTCGGTGACGTCGTCGCCCTCGCGGCCGTCACCGCGGGTCGCCGCGCGGACGTACTCGCCGTCCTCGTACACCACTTCGATCGAGAGGCCGTCGAACTTCGGCTCGCAGACGTACGCGAGGTCGACCGGGTCGAACTCGGGGAGGTCGCCTGACTCGGCCGCGTCGGCCAGCCCCTCGCGGACGCGCTCGTCGAACTCGCGGACTGCGTCCGCGTCGGTGTCGTTGTCGATAGAGAGCATCGGCGCGACGTGCTCGACCGTCTCCAGCGCGTCGATGGGCTCGCCGCCGACCCGGCGAGTCGGCGAGCCCTCGGTCGG
>NZ_QPLT01000389.1 GCF_003666015.1 Halorubrum sp. Atlit-26R | reverse complement strand
CGCCAAGTGTGAAGACTGGCACCCATCGCTTGTCGGTCGCAACGCAGTCGCAGCCATCTCCCACCGAGCATTGCTCGCACAAGCGATGCCCGTCCTTGTGGTAGCCTAGGGCGTGACCACCCCAGCGTGGTACCTCGCGCAACTCCTTGACGTGCGGATCGTCAGCATCGACGATCTCTCCAACAAGTCGCTCCCACCACGAACACCGACCACCCCAGGGACCGCTCCGCACTCGTCGAGAACCGGGGGTGAACGAACTTCGCGATACCGTGCCGCAGTTGGTGGACCGACACAGCGATCTCGATATTGAGACACCGGTGTTCATCGCGGGTGGACAGGGGCCATGTTACGTGCCGGATCGAACGGGCAACACCGAGTACGTCAGCGCTCGCGACACTGACTACGAGTTCGGGTAGATATCCTCTCACGGCTGAAGCTGTGGGCTTCCCCCGTGTTCCGCTATGAGAAACCATTATGTAGTACAGCGTGCTACTGTGTATACATGCCGTCGATTAGTG
>NZ_QPLT01000388.1 GCF_003666015.1 Halorubrum sp. Atlit-26R | reverse complement strand
CAATCAGGTCATACCGTCGCAAGATTGCGCGGGCCTGGCCGTCATCGACGCCGAGTCCCCGCCGAACCTCGTACACCGTCCGCGAGTCGGTGAGGACAGCGACAAGTTCGTCTACGGACACCTCGTCCGGCAGGTCAAGCGACGCAACCGCGGACAGCGTCGGCTGTGTCCCCCCGTCAGTCGCTGTCGACGTGGTCGCAGGGGTGTCGGCGGCGGACTCATCTGGTGGGTCGGCGGTCGTGTCGTCGATCCCGTTGCCGCTGGTTTGTGTTTTTGTTGTCCCCGTCTCGTCGTCGCCTACGTTGGCAGACGCTGTAGCGCCACTATCGTCCGATTCAACTAACTCAGTTGCCGTGTCAGCCTGATCGGATGTTGGCGTCTCGGGAGCGTCGTTCGCTGTAGTGTCATCAGCGTCGTCTGCCTGGACATCGACGCCTGATCGCTGTGAGTGTTCCTCGTCGGCTGGACCCGTCTCTGACGCTGTCGAGTGCGACTCATCAGCCTCGGGGTCTGTAGTC
>NZ_QPLT01000387.1 GCF_003666015.1 Halorubrum sp. Atlit-26R | reverse complement strand
GGATCCGAGGAAAGTCAGATACCGCTCGGTGAATTGTTCGACGGCTGATTGAGTGATCGGAATCGCAGCGTCAGTCATCACTTGCCCCCAGATCGAAGCCTTCGAGAACGCCACTGTTGAACTCCTCTAGCTTCTCTGCAAGCTCACGCTGTTCCTGTAAGTCAACGGCCATCGCGTCGAAATCGTTCTCCAGATCAACCTCGGAATCAGCGTTAACCAGTCGTTCAAAGATTTCGTCCTCAAACGTCTTGCCGGATTCCTCTAACCGTGTGAGAATGGCACTCAACTCACCAACCGACTGCTGGAACAGATCGATCTTGTGGTACAGTCGTTCCAGGACGTATTCTTCGACTGTGTCCTTCAGAGCCATATTGAATACGTACACGTCGCGTTTCTGTCCGATCCGATGAATACGACCAATACGTTGCTCTACACGCATTGGATTCCAAGGCAGGTCGTAATTCACCATTATGTTACAAAATTGTAAGTTTCTTCCTTCTGACATAGCGTCTGTTGAG
>NZ_QPLT01000386.1 GCF_003666015.1 Halorubrum sp. Atlit-26R | reverse complement strand
AGCGACAAATCACCGAGTACGCGCAGGACGCCTTCGGAGATCGCTTTAACTTGCGCTTCGCGGAACAGCAATCCGCAGAGGGCTTAGGACACAGCGTGTACCAAGCCCGGGATATCGTTGGAGACGAACCTGTGCTTATCGTTTTGGGCGATATGATCTTCGAAAACGGCTACGAGTCGTTCCTCGAAGCGCACGCGGAACTCGGACGCCCTGACGCCAGTATCGGTGTTAAGCCGGTTGAGGAGCCGAGCCACTACGGAGTTGTCGAAACAGAGGGAGATCACATTCTTGGCCTCGTTGAGAAGCCTGATGTCCCGCCTTCGGACCTCGCGATCAGTGGCGTGTACGTTATTGAGGATACCCCTACATTGTTCGGTGCACTCGGAAATCTCGTAGAAAACGATATTCGAGGTGCCGGGGATGAGTATCAACTCACTGATGGACGTCAACTGATGATCGACGAAGGGAGTACGATGAAGTTCTTCGAGGTTGAGGACTGGTACGACTGTGGTCGGCCTGA
>NZ_QPLT01000385.1 GCF_003666015.1 Halorubrum sp. Atlit-26R | reverse complement strand
TGCTTGCTCGAATCGCATCCACAACAGGCGATAAGATAGAGCAGACCGGCGAAAAGTCGGGTCTTCTTGGGGAAAGTAAAAAGGGAGACTTTGTGATTGATCTCAACGGTACACCAACAAAGATCTCCGTTGAAGCCAAGGACTCCTACTATTCTCAGCCCAAAATCGAGGAGGAAATGGAGGAGGCCATCGAAAATCGAGGTGCCTCATATGGGTTGTTCGTGGCCCGAAGTATAGACAATGTTCCAAACCACGTTGGCTGGTTCAACGAATATAATCAGAATCAACTGGTCATTGCTCTCAGCGATGGCGAGGATGAAGCGATGGCTCACGAACTCCTCAATATCGGCTACAAGTGGGCTCGAATGAGAGTGTTGGAACAGCAAGCTATGACCGGTGATGAGTTCGACTCCAGCGCGATCCGCGAAGAGATCGATTCCGCGGAACGAAATCTCAAAAGCTTCCAGAATATCAAACGGAAGTGTACGTCAATACGTGGCACTGCCGACGAGATCGAAGAA
>NZ_QPLT01000384.1 GCF_003666015.1 Halorubrum sp. Atlit-26R | reverse complement strand
GAGTGGTATAGTTATTTATTTTTCATTGTGAATAAGCCGAATATATAAACTAAAGAGCGAGCCAAATCTGAACGGCTGCGAAAGCAATCAATACAACGGAAGTCAGAATAATCGCTCTCTGAAGCTGTTTTGGTTTTTCAACTGTTGCCTCGTACTGTGATTTATCAAGGACACCAAATGTATAGATTGGATTTAAATTCATATCTTTTCGACCCTCATTCATCGTACTCGGCGTCTCATTTCTCAAATCAGTCACCCCTGAAGTGCCTACCCCAAGAACACCGTGACCTTCCAAAGTAAGTGGCTCTGCTGTAACTTGGGCAGAGTCGGATTCTCCGTATCCAATGGGGCCAAAATCAACCGTATCTGTCCAAACCCTTTCTCCGTCTACACTAATCCCGACTCTGATAGAACAGTCATCACTCCATTCACATGGAATCCTCAGAATTACTGAACTGTATTTCGAATGAGGGAGTACTTTTTGTCCAAAACGCTGGTGATGGGCCTTCTACAGGTTTCGCTGTG
>NZ_QPLT01000383.1 GCF_003666015.1 Halorubrum sp. Atlit-26R | reverse complement strand
GTCCTCGAACGCGTCGCGGTGTTCGTAGTAGTGCGCGAGCGCGCCGAAGAGGTCGGCCATCGAGATCTCATACTCGCCGGCGACGACGTGTGGATCCTCATCGGCGTCGATCACGCGCCGCTTGACGTCGCGCACGGTGATCCGCGTCCCTTCCACGCGGGGCTCGCCGGAGCGAATCGCCTCGTCCCGGACGATCGAGGTCATACGATGAAATACGACCGATATCCGTTTAGTCCTTCGGGCGGCTCGGAAGACTGCGTCGGTCTCCGCCAGCTGGCGTGCGGTGACATGATGGTGGTCAGCGTGATCGCTGGATCTCCGCCCGCCGAAACCTATGAATACATCGTACACATAGCAAACACCATGCCCACCATCTCTACGCGCGTCCCCGAAGACCTCGAAGCAGAACTCGAGGCGTACCTCGAATCGGAGCGCCTCGACCGGAGCACGGCGGTCCGGAAGCTCCTCAGCGAGGGGCTCGAAGCGTGGCGCACCGAACGCGCGCTCGAACGCTTAGCCGACGGCA
>NZ_QPLT01000382.1 GCF_003666015.1 Halorubrum sp. Atlit-26R | reverse complement strand
CATGCTTCTCGTGGGCGACCCGTCGACGGGGAAGTCCGCGCTGATCAACAAAGCTGAGTCGAACGCCCCGCGTGCGGTCGGCGTCTCCGGGAAAGGCGCCCGCGAGGCCGGGATAACAGCCTCCGCCGTTCGCGACGACTTCTCCGACGGCGAGTGGACGCTGAAGGCGGGCGCGTTCGTGAAGGCGAACGGCGGGATCGTCCGCATCGACGAACTCGACGACATGCCGCCGGATGTCCGATCGGCGATGCTGGAGCCGATGGCCAACGGGAAGATCAACGTCTCGAAGGCCGGGATCAACGCGACGCTACAGACGCGCGTCGGCGTCATCGCGGCGGCGAATCCGAAGTACGGCCGGTTCGACGAGTACGAGCCGGTCCTCGAACAGGTCGAACTCGGCTCGACGCTCATCTCGCGGTTCGACCTCGGGTTCACGGTTACCGAGACGGACGACGTCGACACTGTCAAACAGGTCGCGCGGGACATTGTCGGCCGGCGCGAACACAAGAAGCGCCTCGACGTCGCC
>NZ_QPLT01000381.1 GCF_003666015.1 Halorubrum sp. Atlit-26R | reverse complement strand
GACACTGCCGTCCTTCCCTTCGACCCAGTCGCCGCCGACCACAGAGAGGACGATCGCCCGCTTCATGTGGTCGTACTGCTCGCCGAACACGCCCGGCGCGATTGACTGCGCCGCGACCTCGAGCGGGTCGCCGAGTTCGCCGTCGACGATCGCCTCGACCTCCTCGCGCTCGTCGTGCGAGACCTCGACCGACGTCTGATCCGACTCCTGAACCTCGATGGCGTGGCCGGTGAGGTACGGTTCGAACGTCGACTTCTTCTCGTTGCCGCTCGTCCGCTGTTCGAGCTGAAGCTTCCCGGTGATCGTGACGCGATCCCCTGTGGTCACCTCACCGGCGATGTCGTCCTCGACGTAGATGTCGATCGACTGCCCCTCGCCGCCGGCAACCTCCGGCGGCTCCGACAGGCGGATCTTCTGCGCGTCGATGAACTCGGACTGCTCGAAGTTGACGCGGAAAGGCCCCTGTCGCTCACACCCCTCGCACTCGTGGGGCTCCTGGTAGCCGCGGTCCGTCTGCGGGATGTAG
>NZ_QPLT01000380.1 GCF_003666015.1 Halorubrum sp. Atlit-26R | reverse complement strand
TCACAGGTTGGCAGTTACAGGCACTTCCGGTTGACGACAGCGGGCGCAAATTGATATGAACCAACCAAACATAGCATCACAGATGAGAAGATGAACCGACGAACGTTTTTCACACAGGGCGCCGCACTCTCCAGTGGACTGCTGCTGTCTGGTTGTCTGGGTCGGCTCGGGTTCGAGACGCAGTCTGCGTGGCGTGACCCACCGCTCGTGGAGGATCGACCTGCCGCCGTTTACTATCCCGCGATCGTCGAAGGGATGGGAATGTATGGGACGACGACAGCCGGTGACATCGGATTTGCGCTGATGCACTCGTTCCCGCACCGTTTCTGGAACCTCACCGGCGCACGCAAAACGAAAGTCGTCGTCCAATCCGACGATTCGGTGCATCTGATGGCGAGTGTCTGGGACACCGAGACGGAGACGATCCTCCCAGTCGACGTCTCTGTCGAAATCAGTAACAGCGACGGTCAAGTGTCCTCAACCAACCTCTGGCCGATGATTTCGCCGAATATGGGGTTCCACTACG
>NZ_QPLT01000379.1 GCF_003666015.1 Halorubrum sp. Atlit-26R | reverse complement strand
GAGCGGCGTCGTCGCTAACTTCTCGAACCGCCCGCCGTCGCGGTGGCGCGCGATCTCGGAGCCGACCCGCGACAGCGGCGTGAACAGGACCACGACCGCGAGGTAGCCCGGGATGTAGTAGCCCGCGGGCTCGGCGAAGAGGCCGCCGCCGGTCGGCTGGGTCCGCACCAGCGCGCCGAAGATGACGACGAGGATGACCGGGAAGAAGAACGTGAAGAACACCGCCGTCCGGCGCCGCGTGAACGACCGCGCCGCCGCGACCGCCTCCGTCCGGATCCGGCCGAGGCGGGTCATCGGTCGCCCTCCTCGGTCGCCGCGTCGCCGCCGATCTCGCCGCGCCGCGCGTACTCCTCGCCGGTCAGCCGCAGGTACACGTCCTCCAGCGACGGCTCCGCCCACGAGAGGGAGTCGAACGCGACCCCGGCGTCGTCGAGCGCGTCGACCGCGGCGCCGATCGCCTCCGGACGGACGCCCCGCACCCGGAGCCCCTCGTCGGTCGCCTCGACGGCCGGATCCTCGCCGAGGCG
>NZ_QPLT01000378.1 GCF_003666015.1 Halorubrum sp. Atlit-26R | reverse complement strand
ACCGGATCGCGATCATCAACGACGGGGAACTCCAACAGTTTGCCCCGCCGCTTGACTGTTATAACGAGCCAGTAAACCTGTTCGTCGCGGGCTTCGTCGGATCTCCGAGCATGCGGTTCGTCCAAGGGGCGGTAGACAGTGGGCGGTTCACCGATCCAGAGCTGGGGATCGACCTAGATGTTTCGTCGTCGGTCGATATCAACGATAACAGTCGGATTACGCTCGGTATCCGTCCCGAGGACGTGTACCTCGAAGGTCACGGGGACATCAAAAACGCGACGGACCCGATTTCGCTCGAGGTGGATGTCGTTCAGCCGATGGGCGACAAACTCATGATCTATCTGCGTGCGCCAGATTCAGACCTCTCCTTCGAATCTGAGTTCGACGAGACGGACCAGACAGCTTCGAAAACAGATCAGTTGCTCATGGCAGCCGATCCGACTGTCGACGTCGAAGCCGGTCAGCCGATCGAAACCGTCCTCGACCGATCCCAGATCCATCTCTTCGATTCAGCGAGCGGAGAAGCG
>NZ_QPLT01000377.1 GCF_003666015.1 Halorubrum sp. Atlit-26R | reverse complement strand
GAACTGCTTGCTGTACGAAGTTGGGATCGAGCCCTACCCATTTTGGCGTCAAGTTCGGCTTCCAAGTCAGCGATTACGTCTTTTGCTTGATTGAGTTGTCTAACGCGATTGGATTGGTTTGTCATAGGTGTTTACTGTTGATTGTCGTGGTGGTTTGCTTGCGGTTCTATGGTTTTACACCGGTGCTTGCTCTTTGGTCGGACGTACATCGGGAGCACGTGCATTCTTTCGGCCTCGCCTGAGAGCGACGGCTTGACTTAGGGCTGGTGACGGGAGCCGGACTACTCCCGAGAATTACTATGGATGCGGGGATTCTGCATCCAGGATTTGGTTGGGCGTCCGGTGGTGGGCTTTCATTTTTGCGAAGTGGATATTTGTCCATATACTTTGTGGATTTTCAAAACATTTTGGTAAACAATCTGTCATCGCAGGCGACTACTGTATCGTCGCTAATCAGTTATGACGACGCTGACGCAGACTGTGAGGAACGTGCTACACAGGGGCCAATGACGCAATACTTCTCAGGA
>NZ_QPLT01000376.1 GCF_003666015.1 Halorubrum sp. Atlit-26R | reverse complement strand
GGTTTATATGGAATTCGAGGAAAAGAACCCCATTCCTCATCCCGGTACGCCCGGCGCATATTTTCTAACATTTCATCAACAGACTGTTCTGTCTCCGCCAACAAACTTGTACACTTCTTCTGTCGATCTTCGTCGTCGAACGACGGGATATAACACCGCTCCTCTCCAGAATCTTGTAACACTAATAACACTGCATGATTATAGAATCGATTACCCTCACTACGAACTAATCTATCAACCCATTGTTTGTTGAATGTGGTAGACGTTTCGTGTGAGTGGGGCGATTCAGATCTCGGTAATTCAGTCCTTACGCGTTCTGTTGCTTCCTCATACGTCAAATCTGTCCCAAGGAAGGCACGTAATATCTCTCTAAATTGTTCTTCGCGGTCTCCACCTTCCACTGCCTTCGCATGAATTGGTTCACTATCAACTAATTCGACTGAAATTTCTCGAACTTCATCGTTTTCTGCTAATGCGTCAGGTACTTCGAAAAAGGAGTTTGCCCAAGTGGTCATTAACGCATTAATT
>NZ_QPLT01000375.1 GCF_003666015.1 Halorubrum sp. Atlit-26R | reverse complement strand
TCGAAGTGCTTGCTCCCGAGGGCGACGGCGTCGCGTACGTCGACCGTGACGGGGACGGGACCGCCGACGAGACGTTCTCTGCGGGGGAACTGGCGGATCGCGGAGAGTTCGACGGCCACCTCGTCATCTTCGACAACGCGGCGATCCGTGGGGGATTCTCGGCCGAGGCCGACCGCATCACGGTGCGAGACGGGGTCTCGGTGTCGGCGGGGTCAATAGACCTCGCCGCGGACGGAGACGTCTCGATCGCTGGCGCGAGGATAGACACCTCGTTCACCGGCTGGTTCGGTCTGTCCGGCGGCGACATCGAGATCGCCTCGGGAGGCCGAATCGCCGCCCGCGGGGCTACGGTCACCGCTACGGCGCTCGTGGCTCCCGGCGACATCGACCTGTCCGCCGCGGACGATATCGACCTCACGAACGGCGTCTTTAACGCCCAAGCGACCGGTTTCTTCGGATCCGACGGCACGATCGCGATCGAGTCTGACGGCGGAATCGTCACGACCGACGGCGCGTGGTTCATTCCCG
>NZ_QPLT01000374.1 GCF_003666015.1 Halorubrum sp. Atlit-26R | reverse complement strand
GAAGGATCGCCGCCGTAACGGCGGCGAAGAGATGTCGGTCGTACAGTTCAGCCTCGAAGATCTCAGCGAGCGTCCGGGCGTTCTCGAACTCCTCACGAAAGAGTCGATCCGATCGGGGAAGTCGGCGGAGATCGCCGAACAAGTCGCGGAAACGAATCGTACGATCCGATACTTAAGCGAGAACGAATCGACGGTCACCGATTCCGTCGCGAGCGCGGTTACCGATGAAGTCGGCGAGTTACCGATCGACCTTCAGGCGCAGTCGAGAGAGTTCGTTCAGGGGCTCGTGTCTCTGCTGCGTGAACAGCGCCAGTTCGTCGGAGAAACGGAAAATGAGCTCGCCGCCGACAGCCCGTCGACGACTGACGACGGGATCGACGTCAGTGCTGAAACCGGTTCTGCGGATGGTCCCGACAACCGCCATCTCGAACCGGTCACAAATCAGATCGCTGGAACGATCCGGCGTCGAGATCTCGAAGGAGATCCGGATTCAACGGTTGCGGTATTCCCGACCAGAGAATCTGGACTG
>NZ_QPLT01000373.1 GCF_003666015.1 Halorubrum sp. Atlit-26R | reverse complement strand
GGATTCCCCGGCTCGCCCGGCGCGTCCGGAAGCTCGGGCGCGTCCGCGGGGGCCGTGTGCTCGCCCATGTCCGTGATGTAGCGCTGGTCGGCGACGACTTCCGGCGACCGCGCGTACCCCTCGGGAAGCTGGTCGTAATCGAAGTTCGTCTCCGTCACCTTCCCGTCGGGGTCCGGACTCGGGCCGCCAGGCGTGTACTCGCCGTTCCCGGTGTCGTACGGCGGAAGCCGCGGTCCCCCGACGGCGTCGACCCTCGCCGGGTCGAGCATGTGGAAGTGGACGTCGAAGTGCGGCTTAAGCCACGCGCCCGCCCCACCGAAGTGGCCGCCCGGATTCCAGTTGAGCCCCAGGAACGTGAACGGGGTCGCCGCCGCGTCCGGGAACGGGACGAAGAACTGGAGCGACTGCTTGAAGTGGACCACAGTCGCCTGCCCGCCGGCGCGGTACTTGTCGGTCTCGGCCCGGTTGCCGGCCGCCGCGAGGTCGTCGGCGCTCGGTAACCCCTCCAGCGCCCCCCGCCCGAACTCCAC
>NZ_QPLT01000372.1 GCF_003666015.1 Halorubrum sp. Atlit-26R | reverse complement strand
CTCCTCGTCCCAGTCTGTTGGAGTCCGGCGCGTGCCTTCTCGAACTCGCGGAGATCGTGGGTTAACTCCCGCCCGCTGAAGAAGGAGGCAGTGCTTGTGACGGCGAGGTTTTCGATACCGAGGTCAACCCCGAGGACCGTCCCGTCCTCGGCGGTGTTCCGTTCGGTGTCGGTCTTCGGTCGGCGGAAGCCGATGTGTAAAAAGTAGTCGCCATCACGGACGGTGAGCGTGCTTTCCGTGACGCTCCAGTTGTCGGAGTTGAGGTACTGCCGTTGGTAGCCATCGTCGGCGTCGGGGAGGGCGAGGTCGCACCGGACGCGGCTCTCTGTGGTGGAGAGTGACACCGTATCATCATCAAATACCGTCATGGTCCGGGTGTCGTATGTCACCGTGGGTGCGGTGAAGGCGGGCTTACTCACCTTCTTGTCCTTCGCCTTCCGTTCGATACAGCCGGTGATGGCTTGTGCGGCTTGATGGGTGGCGAGAATCGCGTGCTGACTTCCGAGGTCGGTGTGTTCGCGCACGTCGTC
>NZ_QPLT01000371.1 GCF_003666015.1 Halorubrum sp. Atlit-26R | reverse complement strand
CATGGGAGTCGCCGGGAGGGTGGGTCGCCGGGGGACGCGGCGCTCGTCGCGCGCGGTGAGTCGAGCCGAAACTGAGAGAGAAGAGAGCCCTCGTCGGGGCGGACGCTTACCGCTCTTCGGAGTCGAGGACGCGAATCTGGTCCCCGCGGACGGTGACCGGAATCGGGACCGTCGCCTCGTACAGTTCGACGGTGACCTGGTCTTTCGTCTCGTCGATGCGCTGGACGCGCGCCTTCTCGCCTTTGAACGGGCCGGCGATGAGTTCGACGATGTCGCCCTCCGCGATACCCTCCACGTCCGGCGTCGGCGAGAGGAAGTGCTCGACTTCGGCCATGCTGGAGGTGCCGACCGCGCCGCCGCTCTCGACGAGGCCGCGAGCGTGGGGAATCTCTTCGAGGACACGCGTGACGATGCCGTCGTCGTCGGCCTCGACCATCACGTAGCTCGTGAGCGAGTCGGGCGCGAGGACGGCGTGAATCTGTTCGAACTCCTTCGTCGCGATCATGTCCGCAACCGTCTGCTCCTGGCGA
>NZ_QPLT01000370.1 GCF_003666015.1 Halorubrum sp. Atlit-26R | reverse complement strand
GGTCGCGTAAAGTTAGAGGATGAGGCGTTCGACTTCAGAGTGCTTATGGCCGAAATCGAACGCCTCACCGAAGGTATCGCGTGGATCGACTTGTCGTTTGTGGAGCGAGATAGGACTCCACGCTGGGCGATTGAAGAGGGAATTCGCTGTCATTTGACTGGTATGTCACTCCGAGAGGTGAGTAAATTTCTTGAACAGTATGGGATCGATCGGAGTCACGTCGCGATCCATAACTGGGTACATAAGGCCGATCTACAGCCGATCTCGACCGTCTCCGAGGATCAACTCGCGGTTGACGAGAAGATGATCCGCCTCCACGGCCAGAAATTCTGGCTGTACGGCGCGGTTGATCCACAGACGAACGAAATCCTCCATGTGAGCCTCTATCCAACCGCAAATAAACAGACAACACGATGGTTTCTGACCGAGCTACACCGGCGTTATCAGCTGAACAACGTCGAATTTCTCGTCGATGACGCAGACTATCTCGGATCAGTTCTCGCTGAAGACGGCTATCGATTTCAAGTCATT
>NZ_QPLT01000369.1 GCF_003666015.1 Halorubrum sp. Atlit-26R | reverse complement strand
CGAGACGCCCAGCTCCTTCTCCGCCTGGGCGTAGTAGGGTGGCAGGTCGGCGTAGTCGATGGGCCAGTCGGCGCCGACGCCCCGCGCCGTCCCGGAGTTGAAGTCGTCCTCGTGGAGCCGCATCACCATCCCCTGCCAGTGGAGCGTCGAGCCGCCGACCCCCTTCACCCGGGCGTGGTTCAGCGGGTAGAACCGGTCGCCGGCGTTCTCGTGGGCGTCGCGCGCGCCGCCGACGCCCCAGACGTCGGGGCGGCCGTAGGCGGGGCGGATCGCCCGCTCCTGTCTGGCGAGCCGGTCCTCGGGATCGAACCGCGGCCCGGCGTCGAGCACTACCACGTCGCGGTCGCCGGCGAGCCGGTCGGCGACGAGCGCCCCCGCGGGGCCGGCGCCGACGACGCAGACGTCGGCGTCGGAGACGGGCGTGCGGTCAACGTCGCGGCCGGCGTCCGACCGCTCGTCGCCGACGCTCTCGGCGCCGCTCACGGCGGCCCCCGCTGGTAGCTCTCGGCGCCGCCCGGGTGCCCCTGCGGG
>NZ_QPLT01000368.1 GCF_003666015.1 Halorubrum sp. Atlit-26R | reverse complement strand
CTACCGAAGAAACTCCCCGGCTGGAGGTCGGACGCGGTCAGGAGTGCGGGGTCGAATGTCACGGTGAAGTTGGACGAAGTGACGTTGGTCGACGTGTCGATCGTGACGTTCGTCGGCACCGACCCACCGGGTTCGAGCTGTTCGGTCTCGGGCTCGATCGCGTACTCGGTCGGAGCGGCCTCGGTGAGTTCGACGGTGCGCTGGCTATCTTCGGTGACGGTGAGATCGATCTCACGGGTTCCGTCCACGAACCGCGCGTCGCCCTCGGGCGGCGAGATCTCGACGGTAACGTTACCGGTGACCTCGATCCCGGGACGTTCGGCGCCCCGGAGGACGAGTTCGCCGTCGGCGTTCGTCGACTGGTCGCCCGTGCCGAATGCGGAGCCGTTTCCGTGGGTTTCTTCCCAGTGAACGACGCTGAGCTGCGCGTCATCGACCGGATCGCGATTCTCGTCGACGACCGTGACGTTGAGAACGTTCGCCTCGGGAAGCGCGAACGCACCGAGGTCGGTCTCACCGTTAACGGCCGTG
>NZ_QPLT01000367.1 GCF_003666015.1 Halorubrum sp. Atlit-26R | reverse complement strand
ACGTATCCAAATCTCGAGGAGTGAAGGCGACAAGTGTCGCGTCCATCATGTCGATCGCGTCAGTGAGTGCCTCTGCGACCTCACTTCCCTCAAGCGTCGCCCATTCAAACTGGAGATCATCGCGATAGAGGATGTCGACGAACTTCTCGTAAGTCGCGCCCGCGAACTGATCTCTGCCAGTTTTGACGGCCGTCTCAGCGGCTGTTCCCGGCGTAACGTGTGTCACGATCAGGGTTGTGTCAGCGTTCAACTGTGGCCGGACCGCACGTGCAGTCGCTTTAGCGTCGTCTGGACTCGCAATCGGAACCAATATTCGTTCGAACAAGTCGTCGTTCAGGCGTGTATACGGTGTCTGACGCTAGAAAAAGCGTATGGGTTGCTGACTTACAGAATTGAGGCGAGAATGCCCCTTCCTCAAGGAGCGAGTATTGCGAGCGAGTAGGGAGGGGATGAATCGCCGCACGGTAGTACAAACCATTAAGCAAACACATCTCTAAACAAGGGATAGCGATGGAGTATAGGCACCGCTAC
>NZ_QPLT01000366.1 GCF_003666015.1 Halorubrum sp. Atlit-26R | reverse complement strand
GCTCGGGGAGCGACGGCGACACGTCGTCCAACAGCCGGGTCGTCCGCTCGGGGTGGGTGAGGACGAGCGTCACGCGGTTGTGCAGGTCGCGCTCCTTGCGGACCACGTCGCGTTCGACGAGGTGGTCGAGGTGCCACTCCAGCGTGCTGCGGGCGACGCCGATGTCGTCGGCCACGTCGTCGGGGCGGGCGTCGCCGTGTTCGAGGAGGTGGCCGAGGATGTCGCGGGCGGTCTCCCGGCGGACGAGCGCGAGCGCGCCGCGCTCCCACGCGTCGAACTCGGGGGGGAAGTAGTGCGTCCGTCCGTAGAACTCGGAGCGGCGGACCGTCTCGTCGGAGAGCAGTCTGCGGACGTGGTGTTGTACCTGGCCGGGAGCGAGGTCGAGCGCGCGAACGAGCTCGTTGAAATGGACTCCCGGGTTGTGCTTGATGTGGTCGGCGACGCGGGTTCGTGTCTCACTCATGGGTCGTTGACCCCCGCCTCGCGCTCGATGCTCCGGGCGTAGTAGATGGCCGCGAGGACGAGGCCGGC
>NZ_QPLT01000365.1 GCF_003666015.1 Halorubrum sp. Atlit-26R | reverse complement strand
TAGCTAATTCCGGCTCTAATTGCACAAGTTCGGCTTGATTTAACCTGACGGTTACTGGATGAGTTAATCCAGCGTTATTACACTTGAAATGAATGCGCTCCACAGCATCCTGTAAATCCGCTCTGTCATGCGGATGTGAAAGCAGAATACTGCCGGTGTATTGGTAATAAATATCTTCATCCAGCTTGCTTAAAATGGCCGGCCAATAGTCACGTACCGCTTCCATGCCAAGTTGCGAGATGAGGTATTCACCTTTATCTAATTCGGTGATGGGTGCTAACAATCCCGCCGCTGCCATGCTGCAGTTTAAAAAATCTTTTTTGTCATGTTGATCAAACACACTAATCTCATGACCGGCATGATGAAGTTCAACTGCAAGCAGTTGACCCATGATTCCTGCACCCACAATACCAATTTTCACACTTTCACCTGATGCGCTTGTTAACTATTTTCAATCGTTCTTACTGACCTCATTTTTCAGTGTGAACTCCTGACGAATTTCCTGTGTGATTTGCATGGAACAAAATTTAGG
>NZ_QPLT01000364.1 GCF_003666015.1 Halorubrum sp. Atlit-26R | reverse complement strand
CCGGTGGTTGGACGACATCTCCGAGAGATTGGACCAATTGGATCCCATTATCGTAGTCAGTCGTCACCCGATATCCTTCTTTGTCCTGCTCAACGGCCCCTACGCTTGGATGCGCGAGCAGTTGGAGGGCGGATCGAACCTCTTCGGTGGTTGGGATATCGTTCGAGTCCTCCATGCCCACGACGATCCACCGGACGTCCTCCGCTGTCTCCACGGCTCCGTCGGCACGCTCGAGAGCTCGAATGACCGCAAGCAAGGTCTCTCCAGCATCGATGCGGTCTTGGATGTACTCATCGAGGAGGTCGAGTCTGTCGTCTTGGAAGGCCCTGAGCGTGTCAAGAGCGCCAGTATTTCTTCGGGTGGGACGGCATACTCCTCCCGGCGATCGAGAAGCTCGACGAGGTCGTCGACGGCGATTGTTGTCAGCTCGGTCGTCTCGGCATTATCGATCACTTTCGGGGCGAAGCCTGGGGCGACCACGATGGCGTGATCGGCTCCACGCTGGCGTCGATGCTTGTCCACGTTTGTGACCTC
>NZ_QPLT01000363.1 GCF_003666015.1 Halorubrum sp. Atlit-26R | reverse complement strand
TCGCGACGAGCTGGTGGCCGCGACCTCCGAGCGCGCTTACGACGACCTGGGCGGGCGCTGGCGCGAGATGGGCCGCGAGGTCGTCGACGCGATGGGCGCCGAGGAGTACGAGCGCGTCGAGTACGTCCCCTTCGACGTGACCGTCGGACGAGTGAACTGAGAGAGGACGTGAATCGAAGCGGGTAGGCAATTATTTATAAATCGGAGAGACGGGTTCCGACTGGATTTTATAAGTGAGAGACAGCGGATCGACAGCGGCTACCTCCAAATCCCCAGCTGGTCGCTTATAATGGGTTGGCCGTGGATCGGCAGCGAACACCTCCAAAGCCTCAGTCGCTCTGCGATACGTAATCGATGACTCTCCGGTGAACACCTCCAAAGCCCCAGCCGGGAGGACTCGCGCGGCTCGGTGCGCTCCTCGGTCGCTCACTTCGTTCGCTCCCTGCGGTGCTTCCGTCGCCGTGCTTCGCCCTCCCGACTGCCCCTTTGAGCCCCGCCACGCACAGCAACCGCGCCTCACACCTCCCCAGCCTCG
>NZ_QPLT01000362.1 GCF_003666015.1 Halorubrum sp. Atlit-26R | reverse complement strand
TCAGCTCCGTGTGGATTCGCTGTAACGCCGTAATCGCTGCCTCTAGCTGTTCTTGGATCTCCGATTCACTCCCGGACGGTGTTGTCTCACCGTTTGAGTCTACGTTGTCCTGCTGGGGAGACTCGTTCCAGTCTTCAGCATCACCGTGAACACTATCCCCAGCATCCTCTCGGGCAGTATTCAGCTGTTGTTGCTCAGCAGCCTCAGCCTCGTTACTCGGTGTGGCCTCTGTGGCAGTTTCACTCGTCGCACTACCTGCTGGGTGCTGTCCGCCATCTCCACCGCGTCGGAACGCAGCGAGTGGGAAATCGTACGCACACGCTCGCTTCCGCTTGTGGAACGTCGTGCGCCGCGAAATATCGAGCACACTCATAATCTCTTGCCGGGTACACCCACGTTCCAAGGCCTGCCGAACCTGTTCATCTTCGACACGCTGAACTAACGCCTGTGGATCCGAGGGGATGTGGCCGCGCGCCGAATGCTCGATCTGCTCGGTCAGGCCCCATTCACCGGTCTCAACGTCCTGGTCGATAAT
>NZ_QPLT01000361.1 GCF_003666015.1 Halorubrum sp. Atlit-26R | reverse complement strand
GAGTTGTTCCCGATGAGTTTCTAACCAAGACGAGGTTACGTCTGGATCGAGGCCTTCCTCTTGCCATCCGATATCGAGTCTCTCTTCGGGTTCTACGTAGAATATCGTCGGCAGGTCATCTTGGTCTTCAGGAATCGTCGGGATATCTCCTGTAAATTCGTTTAGGGCCTTTATCGAGTCTCTCACGACTGAACCCGCGCGATCGTAGTCGACTGTCAATATCTCTTGAAGCGTCTCTTGATCTAATCTTCCAACGGTAATGGCATCGTGTACGTGACGCTTATCAGGTGTCAAGTACGTTCGAACGTTTTCGAATTGAGATAGCTGGTCGGAGAGGTCTTCGTTCTTGGAGAAAATTGTGCGTTTCCAGTGACCTCCACCCATCATTATTGGGCCCCCAAACGTCTCACCACTCTCTCCATACAAGTCGTCGAAGCCAGATTCGATCAGGTCAGTATCATTTGACGAGTAGAACTCAAACTGGGCAACAGCGGCGAAATTTATCTCAAACGTATCTTCGGACATTGGTACGAATC
>NZ_QPLT01000360.1 GCF_003666015.1 Halorubrum sp. Atlit-26R | reverse complement strand
GGGGGCGCCGTGCCTGCAGCCACACCCCCACGAGGAGCCCAATGACGAGCGTGCCGCCGCCGACGGTCAACCCGATAACGAGTGCCGATGGGGCCACCGACTCGACGCCGGAAAGCATAGCCACGAGCTCACGCATCGGTCTCCTCCCGGCGCTGGTGATCCATGCCGGCCTGTGTGGCGACCGACGGTTCCGCCACGTCGGTGCCGTTCCAAAACTGTGTGGCGAGTCCCAGCAGCTCCGCCGTTGCGAGCCGCCGTGCCGTACAGTCGCTCAGCTTTCCCACGAACTCCGTCTCGACGGTTCGCACCCGATCACGCAACTTCTCGAGTTGGGCACCCCGCAGTTCCGCGTCCGTAAGTCGGTCGCGTCGCGTGACGAACGGCATCGCCAACACACCGACCACCGGAAGTGTCGAGAGCCGCTCCGCGGGCGTCCGCTCGTCCGGGTTGCGTTCATACACTTCGTAGGGCGCCACCTCGACGCCGAGGAAGTAGCGCACGCGGTGGGTGTCAGCCAGCTCAGCCGGCCGCTGATCA
>NZ_QPLT01000359.1 GCF_003666015.1 Halorubrum sp. Atlit-26R | reverse complement strand
TCAGATTCATATCCGCTCCGGGCTCTTCGGCATCGAGATTGTAGTTATACGACTCGGACTCTTTGAGCCGCCACACGTACGCACCAACCGGCTCTTCCTCATCGGTTGACAAAGAGTCGCTTAGTGGCGCTGGATCCCTGACATTCACCGTCCCCTCGATGGCGACTTTCTCACCATCGACGAGCGTTGACGGGGTTCCATCCTCGGATGTTGACACTGATCGGTAGAGCCGTCCGGCAGTAATCGCTCGGTGACCGCACCACAGAGAGGTAGCAAGTAGAACCACCCCGAAGAGAGTACGTAGCGCTTCGACCATATGCATCTGAACCGTTCGAATGTACTTTATACCGTTCCAAATTATGAGAGTTTCTCACAGATCTCTTTTACTTGAATGTATGATAGAGTACGTATGAACCCACTATGGAGCTCAAATGTGGATCTTTCTACCGAATCCTTCTACGAGAAACTGAGTGGTGACGATGTTAATGAAAAAGAGGTTATGAGACTATGTGAAGAATATTTTGAGATTGCAATTGG
>NZ_QPLT01000358.1 GCF_003666015.1 Halorubrum sp. Atlit-26R | reverse complement strand
GTCGATCAATACACGAACGCACAGATTACGCTACGACGGAACGAAGCGGCTATCCAGAATTTCTACAACTTGCTAGTCGCGGTCTCGGTGTTCGTGCTGATTTACGTCGCACTCACAGTCGCAAATCTCTCCTTCGGCGCGCTTGCCGTGTTCCTGTTCGCGATGTTCCGGCTCGGACCGCGAGTGAGTAATTTGAATAGGATGTTCTATCGGATCGAGAACGACCTTCCACATCTCGTCCGTACCCAGGAGTTCATCGACGTCCTTGAGCAACATAAGGAATTTGAAGCGGGAGGCCGTAGAGTGCCTGACGAAATCGAATATGTGGCGTTTGACGACATCTGGTTCTCGTATGACGAGACAGAGGACGTGCTCCAGGGAATTAGCTTCGAAGTAGACAAGGGCGAGTTCGTCGCGTTCGTCGGGCAGTCGGGTGCGGGAAAGTCTACGATCGTTTCGCTGTTAGCACGGATGTACGAGTACGACCGGGGAGAGATTCGAGCGAACGGCATTCCGATTGACGAGATGGATATCGGTG
>NZ_QPLT01000357.1 GCF_003666015.1 Halorubrum sp. Atlit-26R | reverse complement strand
TCGGGAGCGGCACGACGGCACTCGACATCGGAGACTTCGAACTCGAACTCGTCCAAGACGGAGAGATATGGATCGACGGGGACAGCCACGACATCATTATGCGAGCCGTCGGTCGGCTCAATCGTGAGGATCAGTACATCATCGTCCGGGGGAACGAGATCCTGGATAAACCGCAATCCGACGCGACGCTTCGGGATGTCGGTAGCGCGACGGTCGTCGGGGCGTCCCACCTGGTTGATCGGATCGAAGCGTCAATCGAAGCGGACGGATACGCGAAACTCGATACAATTATCGGAGAGATCCGCAGCGACGAGAGCGTGTTCCTACCACCGGACGAAACTGAGACCGTCGCACGCGAAGCGGTCAACGACTTCCTCGTGGACGAGTACGTCCTCGAAGCCGGCGGTCGATACCTGGAGTCGCTCGGTGATCGTGACCCGACGACAGTCAAGATCGTCCCGACGGTTCCCGACCGGATCGGTGAGCAGATCCTGGAGTACATCGAGGATCTCGAACCGGGAGAGCAGTTCACCGTGAA
>NZ_QPLT01000356.1 GCF_003666015.1 Halorubrum sp. Atlit-26R | reverse complement strand
GGCGGATTCGTCGTGGGTGGAGGGCATACGTAACGGATGTCATTTCCCGAACCGGTCGTCTATGCGTTTCGGAATCATCTTCCGATCACACGTATCGGGGGTGATGCTGCATGGGTAGATAGCGACGTGAATAGGCGGCGTGATCGCTCCGCCGAACTCTCATTTTGTATAGCGATATATGGTACATTACTCTTGAGCATCTATTGTCCGATAAGTTGCTTATTTCGCGTGTCTCCAACGGACACACGCATAACCAATACTATTATACCACTGTCAGATAGACGCTATCCTATGAAATCACCACGCTTAGAATTACTACAGGGGGCAGCACGCGGGGTTCTCCCCCGAGATTTTCGTGAGTGAGCAAACCTACAATTGGTCGAGGAAGTCACTCGACGAACTCGTCGAATTCTACGAGCGCGAAATTGCTCCGGAACGCCAGCGGGAGGGATACGATTCAAACGAGATCCCCACCTACCAGTGGCTCGTTGACCACGGCTATAGCGGTCTCCAGTACGCTGTCCGAGAGCATCATGAC
>NZ_QPLT01000355.1 GCF_003666015.1 Halorubrum sp. Atlit-26R | reverse complement strand
CTCCGTGTTTGCGGTAGCCGGGCGGTCGGGCACGGTTGTCGCCGTTCCGACGCTTGCCGAACCAGCCGTTGAACGCTTCAGCGAGTTCTTCGAGAACGCGCTGACTGGATTGAGAATGTAAGTCCGTATAGCGTTCGTGACTTTTGAGTTCGGCTTTGAGTTCCCTGTCATCGGGGATCTCGCCCGTTTCGTCCCACTGTTGTTGTGCGTAGTAGCGGCCGACGTTTCAGAGTTTCGAGGCGATCCACCCGAGTTGGTCGAGGTCATCACGAACCTGGTACTGGTTCGTGATGGTAGCCTCGAAGGTGTGGATGGTTCGACTCACTTTCTAACTTCATAACCGATTATAATTTTGATGGGGGAATCTTCTCTGTGCTTGAAATTCCAAAGCGGTCGCGGTCAATATCGAGATCGAACGTGACACGGCCATCTGGATCCGCTTCGCGCCAGAACTCAGGAAATTTTGTAACTGTCATTGTTCGTCGTTGCTGACTCCCTTGCCCGAACCAGCCGAAGTCCAGAACTCCTTCGAAGGTCCGC
>NZ_QPLT01000354.1 GCF_003666015.1 Halorubrum sp. Atlit-26R | reverse complement strand
GTCCAATCTGGAGGCTGCGTCCGACGGCTACCCCTACGGCTACGGCGAAACAGACTTGGAAAGCGCCCGCCAGGTGATGGAAGAGGCCGACTACGGCGAGAACAACCGCTTCTCAATCACGGGCACTACCATTTCGGGGAACAGCGCCTACCAGTCAGTGTTCAGCCGCCTCCAGTCGAAGCTTAACTCCGCGTACATCGACATGGAGATCGAGGAGGCTGAGTTCGGGACTATCATCAGCCGCGCTATCTCCGGCGACATGGAAGTGTTCGGCCTCGGCGACGGTATGGAGTACCCTGGCCCACAAAACTTCCTCCGGTTCCTCCATGGGCTCAACCCGAGCAACCAGTTCACCCGCTGGGGCGCCGAAGGAAGTTACCACGACGACGCGCTTCGCCAGCAGGCTCGTGAAGCCTGGGACAGCAACTACGCTGCGGATGACGCCACCGAAGAGAGCCGGAACGAGGCGTTCCAGACCGTTGAAGAGATCAACTGGCTCTCGATGCAAGAGCTCCCCTTCGCTCATGTCACCAGCCAGCG
>NZ_QPLT01000353.1 GCF_003666015.1 Halorubrum sp. Atlit-26R | reverse complement strand
CGGGATCGTTCCGCCGGTCTTCTCGTCAGCGTCGAGGCCAGCAGCGAGCCGGATGAGCTTGTAGCAGTGCTTCGCGCCGGGCTTCCCGTCGAACACCTCGTACATCACGTCGTCGTAGTCCAGCTTTGCCCGGCCACTCCGATCGACCGCCTTCCGGAACGCGTGCTCGCGGACCATGCCGACCTTCTCGTCGATGGAGAGCGACTCGTACGGTCGCTCGTCATCGATCTCGGAGAGACGGAGCTTCACCGCGGTGAGGTCCTCCTGGAGCTCACCACGCTGTGCCTCGAGCTGGTCGATGCGGTCCTCGAACTCGTTGACGCGAGCAAGCGCCCGCTGCGCGATGGCGAGGGCGTCACGGGCGGAGACGTCGTCGTCCTCAGGCATCGCCGACCACCTCACCGTCGTCGGCGTCGTCGGGACAGACAGGGCGCTCGCGACCGTCCTCGAGGCGGATGACGACCTCGGCGTCGTCCGTACAGCCGAGGGCGGTACATACCGCCATCAGGCGGTCACCCCCGTAGCAGCCGCTGTAAGTGCG
>NZ_QPLT01000352.1 GCF_003666015.1 Halorubrum sp. Atlit-26R | reverse complement strand
CACCGGATTCGGTCATAGTTGACCGGATCCAAAGAGCGTTTCCCTCTGATGAGTTGCGCGAGCGCGCTCGCGCAACGAATCTCGTCCAACGAGAGCGGAAATTCGACATCGTTGCGCTGTTCTACACACTCTCGTTTGGCTTCGCTGCTGGCTCAGACCGCTCTCTCCAAGCATTTCTCGAACGCTACGTCGAGATGGCTGACTGTGACGAACTCTCCTACGCATCGTTCCACGACTGGTTCGAACCAGGATTCGTTGCACTCCTTCGAGAGATTCTCGATGACGCAATCGAGAATCTCGATACCGGACGAGAAGATTTGAACGGCCGTCTCGAACGCTTTCGAGACGTCCTCATTGCTGACGCAACCATCGTTTCGCTGTACCAGGACGCCGCTGATATCTACACAGCAACCGGCGACCATCAAGCCGAACTGAAACTTCACCTCACCGAATCTCTCTCGACTGGGCTCCCGACACGATTCCGGACAACCGATGGGACGACTCATGAACGGAGTCAGCGACCCACCGGCGAGTGGGTAGC
>NZ_QPLT01000351.1 GCF_003666015.1 Halorubrum sp. Atlit-26R | reverse complement strand
GGTCAGGGCACTGGAAACAGGGTGTGTCTGGACTACAGTCCGCTGTGCTTCGGTCTCGGGCACTGGTCGGGGTCTGGAGTGGAAATGTAGGGGGTGAGTCAGTGTGACGCGGATCCAGCAGGTGCTGTTCAAGCTGGAGACGGGGTATCTGGGACACCCGTACCACGTGACAGGGAACGCGCTGTACCAGGCGCTTGCCCAGCGGGTTGACGAACAGACGCGGCGAGAGTTGTGTGTCAGGCACGGTGTGTTTCTGCCGCGAGAGTACGGGATCCCGCCGTCGTGGCACTCCCAGTCAGCGCTGGGGAAAGTCGGGGTGTCGTTGCCGGCTGTTGAGACCTATGATGACTTGTTCCTGTTACGTGATGCGGCGCACCGCTGGCTAAAGTCGTCGCGGCCGCGAGATGCGCACAACACGCAGCCGTTGCAGAGTCACGGGGGTCGAATCGCGTTCGATCCAGTGACGCGGTTCGGCCGGCCACCGGAGATGCAGACTTCGATGCGGTCGGTCAAGTGGGTCGTCCAGTGTTACCTGCACACCA
>NZ_QPLT01000350.1 GCF_003666015.1 Halorubrum sp. Atlit-26R | reverse complement strand
GGGTTCAGTATTGCCTAAATTCTTCAATCCCATGAATAAAACAATCGGGGTATTTACTGGGTCAAAGACTGCCCCAAACATAGAACTTGCAGCGACTAATATCGGAAAATCACTATCCAGTAACTTCACAACTCATCTGATCTCTACTAGTGAATCATTTTCAGATAAAGTGAATGGCTATGATAAGGCGGAAGGCTACACGAATGGTAGTTCTCAACTTGGAGAGATTTCTGCACTTCTCTCCTATCTTCAATCCCATTCGCCGGATGCACTCTTTCAGATAACGGCTCCACCCTTACACGGATCAATAGTTGGCAGTATCGCTTCCATATATAATATCCCCTTTATTTATAGGTACAACGGGGATCGCTTTGGTGAGTACCACTATTCATCAGGAATTAACAGATTAAGTCATTTTATGCTGAATAATATTCTTGGTAGTTATCCACTCCTTCTTGCTGACTCATATATTACGATGGGACCAGCCGGGAAACAACAATTAGTCGCTCGTGGTATTGATGAGAAAGAAATATCAATAATCC
>NZ_QPLT01000349.1 GCF_003666015.1 Halorubrum sp. Atlit-26R | reverse complement strand
TGTTTCCGCATTCGCGTTGAGACCACTTGCGTTGCCATCATTATCGTTGGTTCCAGGATTTTCTAAGGTTATGGCGACTGTTTGATCATTCTGTTCAACAAACGGATTACCAGAAGCATTAGGACGGTCCGCAGGTGCGAGTCCCAGAAACGCGCTGGCGTCACCCGTTGTCTCCACGTTGACCGTCCGCTCCGCCGTCACAGTCGTAAACGCGCCCGTACCGAGGAGCGCGCCGCCGCCCGCTACTAAGCTACCCAATCCGATCAGGACGCTCCGTCTACTTGCCATACCTACACCATGTACCCCTACCCACTTTGTATTGAGTCGCTTGAAGCGCTGCGGGCACCCACCGGACATCGGTATCGATGGGCTTGAAACCAGTATCGGGGAGGCTGAATCGCGGCCTCGAACGAGATGACACCCGCCGACGACCGAAAGCCCGTCAATACAAAGCCGTCGAGCGACGAAGGGAGGCACGAGCAGCGACCGCCGCTCCGAACCACGATGCCCACACGACGACAGACTGCGCTCGGCCTCGCTTCGA
>NZ_QPLT01000348.1 GCF_003666015.1 Halorubrum sp. Atlit-26R | reverse complement strand
CGGGACCAGCGAGCGGGTGTTCTGGAGGTCGTCTATCGTGTGTTCCGCGAGCGGCTTTCGCGGGTCGACCCCGCCGTGGACGACCAGGTTCTCGCCGATCGTGATCGCGACCGGCACCGACTCGATCCACGCGAGCTGGTCGTCCGACAGCGAGTCCAGCGACTTGTCGCCGCGCAGCAGCTTCTCCTCGTTGTTCCCCCGGACCGAGAACATGTTGTCCGCGTTCCGCACCCGCTCGACGACCGCCGCGCTGTCCGGCCCCTTCCGGACTAAGTCGCCGACGAAGACGACGAGGTCGTCCTCGGTGACGCCCAGCGTCGACAGCAGGCGGTCGAGCGGTTCCGGGCAGCCGTGGATGTCCCCGACGACGTACGCGTCCTCGTAGTCGTCGAGGTCTATGTCGAGGTGGTGCGGTTCGACGTCCGGGTGGAAGCGACCCATTACCCGTCCGTTGGGCTGATCGAGTATTAAGCGCCGCTAAGATGCCTATATACCGCTATGTATTCTCGGACGGGAGGCCGGTCGGCGCCATGTCTGTCTCGCTA
>NZ_QPLT01000347.1 GCF_003666015.1 Halorubrum sp. Atlit-26R | reverse complement strand
TAACTTTTGAGTTTTTAAATATACAATAGAAAAGATTAACCCACTAACAAAATAGGGTATATAATCGAAAATGTTATCTGAATAATGAAATAAAGCGAAAAAAATGCTAGATATGATAACTCCAATAAAAAGGTGATTCTTAAATAAGACTTTTAGTAGTAATCCTCTAAATATATATTCTTCTATTAATGCAGGCATTATAGCAAGAGAAATTATAGATAAAATCAGAGGGTCCTGTTGAAATGATGATTCAATATCTACCTGATTAGATGTTTCTAAAGAAAAAAACAAACCGTAAACATAATCAGTAATTATAATAGCAATATATCCAGCTACAATGTAGTATATATCACGAATTGAATATTTGGTCTTTTCAAAAATTTTAATATTCAATAACTTTTGCGCAACAAATATAACTAAAATCACAGATATTATGAATGCTATTTGAAAAAGTAAACTCTTTCCATATTTAAAAGAAAATAATATTATAGAAATTAAAATAAAAATAATTAATAGGCTAATGATAGATTTTAAAAAATAGGGGT
>NZ_QPLT01000346.1 GCF_003666015.1 Halorubrum sp. Atlit-26R | reverse complement strand
GGCGTAGCTGGGCCTGAATTCATCATGGTGTTTCCGTATTTATGCGTAAAAGGCTCTTGGGCGGCAGAAATTGGCCGTCGACGGGTCAACCGAACCACTCTCTCAGAACTGCTGGTCGTGAAAATACACTCTCTCTTCGTCAGACGTAGGCGATCCTCAGAGCCGATCGAGATCGGTTGTCGATCGGCGTTGTGAAGCGAGTCTCGAATGTGGTATCGTTCGGCTGTCTCTTTGACTATCGGAAAAATATACGTATAGAAATTCATATGTTTAGGGGTTTTGTATGGTGTCTAATCGGATGATTTCGGTCTCGCTTTAGAGATGGCACGTGACTATCAGCCGCGGGACGGAGCAGTTCCAACCGACCGCCGTCGCCACACACTCGCGAGCAGTCCGGACCCGACAACGCCGATAGACGAAAACGCGAGGACCGTCGTGAGGACGTTCGGGTCCGAGAAGCCCGACGTCGCGATGAACAGTGCGATCGCCGCGTTTCGTGCGGTCGTCGTCGTCGCCAACACCTCTCTGGTCGCTCGCGCGGGTCC
>NZ_QPLT01000345.1 GCF_003666015.1 Halorubrum sp. Atlit-26R | reverse complement strand
CGACTTCGATGCTGGGCACCAAGCGAGTAGCCAACTCGACCCAATCACGGATCTCCGGAACGATGTCGCTCACTCAACACCGATCATACAGAACACAGATCGCGGCCTCTCAGAATCTGGGCGGACGATAACCCATCTCCTGGACCAGTACCAACTTATTGAGGAACTACTTGCCAGCCAGGAATGATGTGACAGGCACCTAAGCAGCCCGCGTCGGAGATTTTGTGATGGGTATCTCACGCCCGCTCTCACAACTGTCTCACGAGGTGCCCTCACGCGGTATCGGGGCTTCAGGTTACTTTGTCCCCCTGTCCGATTACGCGGCAGTTCAGCACTGACAGCAGGGTACCAGGCACTCGTAAACTTCGAGAGTACCCTTCTCAAATCCCGATTCCCCCAGTCCGTGCTTGATAGTCAGCGTGAGATCCCACCGAACAATTGGGATCTCTTCGAGGACGTTATCGATACCGTTCTCAACCGAAGCACCAGGGTCGCAGACACGCTCGCAGACACGAAGCTGTCACGGGACGACCTCTCACCAGCAC
>NZ_QPLT01000344.1 GCF_003666015.1 Halorubrum sp. Atlit-26R | reverse complement strand
ATGCACATGCGCGACGTATTCAGGCTGAAGCGCTCTCTGACGTGCGTGGGTTTGTTCTTGATGGTGAAGATGCACGTGTTGGTGTCCAGCAGGTACTTCAACATCAGAACGCCTCCCGCTCTTGCATTGCGGGTTGGTCGCGTGACGTCATGAAATCGGCGCTGACATCCTCACCGTCGAACCAGCTGTCCCAGCTTTCGCCGGCCGGTGTAATGATGCGGGTGCGGCCAACGGCGATGATCTCCACGCGTTTGACGTCGTCAGGCAGCGCAACCGCTTTGGGCAGACGAACGGCCTGGCTACGGTTGCTGAGAAATACGGTAGTTTCCATGAAACGCCTCCTATCGTGGATATACGTAATGTATATCCATTGTGGAACCTCCCTCGGGATATGTCAATGGGATATACCGCACGGCAAGTGGCGTCGGATTGCGGGAGGGCATCGCATATGATGAGCATTGGCCAGGTCGGACCCGCCGGTAAAGCCGGCGACTACTACACCCATCAGGACAACTACTACGTGCTGGGGAGTATGGACGAACGCTGGG
>NZ_QPLT01000343.1 GCF_003666015.1 Halorubrum sp. Atlit-26R | reverse complement strand
GTACCGGATCCGGATCCGGTTCGCCCCGCCGGGCCGGAGTTCGATCGCTCCACCGGCGAGGTCGACGGCCGTCTCCGCGGGCCCCGTGCCGACGCGGAGCGTGCGCTCCGGCCGGTCCTCGATCCGATACGCGAGCGCGAGGCCGCCCGGTCGGTCCGGCGACTCGACGAGCGCGACGCGGTCGACGTCCGCCGCGGCGAACCCGGTCGGAACGCGGAGGAGTACCGTCGTCTGCGCCGCCATCGCGGGGTCGCTCACCGGAGTCGACCCGGCGACGACGCCGCCGATCGCCCGCTCCAGCCGGTCCGCCTCGGCGCCGATCCGCTCACTCGTCGTCGCGGTCCGGGCCGTCTCGACCGCGGGCATCGACGCCGCCAGCAGCGCGACCGCCACGAGGACGGTGAGAACCACCCGAATCACGGCCCGTTCACAGCGACTCCCGGAGCCGGTCCAGCGCGTCCGTCGCCCACGCGCCGTCGTCGCCGTCTCCCCCGTCCTCCGCGCCCTCGCTGTCGCCGGTACACGGTCCGGACGTCGGTCGGTCGTCCG
>NZ_QPLT01000342.1 GCF_003666015.1 Halorubrum sp. Atlit-26R | reverse complement strand
CCGGAGCTTTTCTGCGAACACGCCAAGTTGTGCCGCCACAGGCTCGGTATCCAGCCCAGGCGCGGCTAATAGTCGCGGGTGTGCGCCTGTGTGGGTTTCGGCCGTCAGCAACGCATACAGGCCGGTATAGCGCCCTTCGTCGCTGACGCCGCCGATAACTAATTGGTCTTGCGTCTTATCGGCGTTCTTCGCTTCGGCGACGCGTACGACAACCACCTTCGGGCTGCACTGGTCAGAAATCGCTTTCAGCGTGGTGTACAGCGTGCCGGTTTTCCCTGCTTTTCCCAGCACGCTATTAACGCGAGTGATCAGGGTTGGCGTGTCGAGCGGAAACGTAGCGGCATCAGCATCATCAGCAGTGCACACCACGCCGATCACAGAGGTATCAATATCGCGGATAAGCGTACCGAGTTCTGTGGTTTCGTTGACCGACGCGCCATGATGAGAAGCGGAAGCCGTTGCCATTGATAACAATGCGGACATGACTTTTACCTCATGGGTTAAACATGCTGCCATAGTGGGTTAGCCATTGATAAAAATCATGTCGTTA
>NZ_QPLT01000341.1 GCF_003666015.1 Halorubrum sp. Atlit-26R | reverse complement strand
CGAGCGTGTGTACCTCCGCGTTCGTCAGTACGAGGTCCGCTGCCGCGGTCATGCGTTCGACCCCGACGCGGGAGGGCAAAACGGTTCGGGAGGCGGCGGGGTGGCCGGGCGGTGGCCGGGTGGTCTCGGACGGGGACAGACGGCGACCGTTGAAAGAACCGGAACGCGTTAGGGCCGGCGCGGGAAACGTCGGGGCATGACAGACGCCGCGTCCCTCGCCGACCGCGTTCGGGAGGGCGAACTCCGCCTCCACGAACTCGAAGCGCACGCCGACGCCGACACCGCCGCCGAGGCGCGCCGGTTGCTCGTCGAAGAACAGTCCGGCGCGTCGCTCGACGCGGTCGGGAACTACGGCTTCCCCGCGGAGGCCGCCGAGTCGGCCATCGAGAACATGGTCGGCGCGATTCAGGTGCCGATGGGCGTCGCCGGCCCCGTCAGCGTCGACGGCGGCTCCGTCGCCGGCGAGAAGTACCTCCCCCTCGCGACCACCGAGGGCGCGCTCCTCGCGTCGGTCAACCGCGGCTGCTCGGTCATCAACAGCGCCGGCGGCG
>NZ_QPLT01000340.1 GCF_003666015.1 Halorubrum sp. Atlit-26R | reverse complement strand
GTAATTAAGTATTTTCTTACAGCTTACTCTGTTCGAAAAGAGGTGCCGGAAGTGACTCTCTTCGCACGCCCATTAGTGGAACAGATTATTTCGGGTGTGATTATGCTCATCATCGTGTTCATCTTCAAACAGTTCGTCGACACTCAGTCCTTCTTCGGACTTGGAATCATCCTCACTACCGGCTGCCTCACGTACGTAGCAATACTTTCCACAATTAGCGAACAATTCCGCACGACCGTTCTTTCGGCGATAGAAGATATTTAGTTGTGTTTCGTTTCTTCGCTGTTGATGTTTGTTGGAGTACCTGTTTTAATGTATCAAACTGTGGCATTATGGCAGTTGAAAGGATACGATACCTTTGTTCGTAGAGGAATTCAGTAACCGCCATGAAAGCGATAATTCCTACAGCAGGGCAAGGAACGAGGCTGTTCCCTCAAACACACACGAAGCCGAAAGCGATGGTCCGCCTTGCTGGGAAACCAATTCTGGGCCACATCCTCGACAGCCTGGCGAGGACTCAAATCAACGAGGTCATCCTAATTGTCGGTGGTC
>NZ_QPLT01000339.1 GCF_003666015.1 Halorubrum sp. Atlit-26R | reverse complement strand
ATTTGACGACCGGATAGACCGATTCGGCTACGCTATTGGCCTGTTTGGTCTATCCGTGAGCCCCATCGCATTCGCGCAGTACTACGGCCAACAAGGTGCCACGACGCTCCCATTCGTGATTTTATTTATAGGTGTAATCTCGTTTCTACTTTTCACTTCAAAAGCCCGGCAACAGTCAGAACACATTCACTGATACGCGCTATCAAGCACGAACAGGGTGTCTGAAGACTCTGTGATATGGCGCTGGCAGGTGGTGTACGAGGAAATGCTGTTAGGTTCTTCACCAGTACTGAACGATTCGTGACCTCGCTGTATTGACCACAGTCGGTCAGAAAGTGCCACTCACCGAGAATTTTAACAAGGCCGATTTTCGCCTTCGGTTCCATTTCTGATCTTTACAGCCAAACGATGAGCGCCCACAGATGGCGCTCGTCGCTAACATTGAGTTCTGACGATGAACACGTTCTTCCGAGGGTTTGTACTCGGTAACAACGGGGTGCTTCATACGATTTTGTATAATTGGGCTTCAACGGAACCGTGAAAGAATGATAT
>NZ_QPLT01000338.1 GCF_003666015.1 Halorubrum sp. Atlit-26R | reverse complement strand
ACTTCTGTTCGAGCGTGGACGCGGCCTCGGGCGCAAACGTGCCCGAGGCCGCAGTCCTTCACCGCGTCATTGGTTCGCTCGACGCCTGTCCGGTGGTTGTACGTCTCGTTCAAGATAGATTGTTTCAGCTACACGCCTTTGCTGTGTTCCTCGATACGGTCTTCAACTCTGTACTCGATGTCCAGTAGATCGTCAGTGTTTCGTGGGTTGTACGGAGCGACTGGCACGACCCCTACGGCCAGCAGGTGGTCGTGCCAGTCGAGGATATCGCAGGCACTGTCTCCAAGCATCCAGATCGGTGTATCGACGGCGAGCGCGTCACGCGTGACGCGCATCGCCGTCTCCTGATCCGCTTGTTTCGTTTGTGTGAACTCCGCTGCTATCGGGATCTTTGTGCCAGTTGAGACGAGTGTACAGCCGAAGCCGTAGTAATACTCCTCGGCTGTTGAATCGTAATTCCATGAGGCAGCGTCGTTGTGTTGGATCGCTTCGACGTGGGTCGAATCGAGTACGTGGAGTCGAGCAGGCCGCAGGCGGCGGTCTGCTCGACAGGT
>NZ_QPLT01000337.1 GCF_003666015.1 Halorubrum sp. Atlit-26R | reverse complement strand
CTCACGTATCTCTCCCCAGTGCCGACGTACGAAGATGACTTGGCGGCGATTCAGGACATTCAGAAGCATCCAACGGCGGACGAAGCTGTCAAGCACGACGTCCCGTTCGGAATTGATGGCGACGTCCATCACAAGGCGGAGTTCCTCTACACGCCGAGTACGAGCGATGATGCTGACGGGAAGTACGCGGTGTTCGTGACCAACGAGGACCACGTCGAGCCAAAAGAGATTGGGAGCGTGGTGAACGGGTACAGTCGGCGGTGGGACATCGAGAACCAGTACAAGTCGATTAAGGACTTTCTGCCGAAGACATCGTCGACGGACTACCGACTGCGGCTGTGTAACTTCGCGCTGTCGACGTTGATCTATAATCTGTGGCGGCTGACGGACTATCTGATCAAGGTCGCACTTGATGAGCCGATTCGGTCGCCGCCAGTGATTACGGCGAAGACGTTCGTGCGGGCGTTAGGCGACTTCCTACGGGAGCTCGGGTAACGCTTTTCTCACTCCGGGTTCATCCATTCAGTAGCGGCTGCGCCGTTCATTTTCACGTATA
>NZ_QPLT01000336.1 GCF_003666015.1 Halorubrum sp. Atlit-26R | reverse complement strand
GAGAACTCGATGCACTTAGTGTAGGGCTTATCGACGAAGTCTCAGAGGATGCCGAGGTCGAAGTCCACGAGCGAAACGTCGAACGTCTTTCCACGCACAAGCGACTCCTCTTCGACATCATTCGCGAGGGTGGTGCCGATGGAGTAACATCAAAACAGTTGCACGACCGGTACGAGTCGAGAATCGGCAACTCGAGATCGAAGCCGACACGCCGCCGATAACTTGGGGCACTCGAACGCTATCGGCTCATTGAGAAAGAAGGAGCGACCAAAGGGACCCGATATACAGCAGTCGAGTATTGACTACAGGATATCGTAGTCATCCTCTGACTCGATATCATCACTCCATGCGGTCGCTGCCCGTTCGAGTAGCATCTTACGCTTTGCTGTACTCGTTATCCGGCTGTCGAGAGTATCCAGCGCTTCCGAAACCTCAGACTCTGTCGTCGCAATGTAGTAGCCATTCGAGCCACCGATTATCGGGATCCTCTCTTTCAGCATTATCTCGCGGATGCACTCTCGCGTCTGTGGGAAAGAACCGACAGTATCGAGGCCGAC
>NZ_QPLT01000335.1 GCF_003666015.1 Halorubrum sp. Atlit-26R | reverse complement strand
CGTGTATCTCTTTCAGCAGGAATGCCCTGAAGAGCTGTGACATCTCGTATCGAGTCGGACCGGAGTACTGGTCGTGGGGACTGAACTCCACGTAGGGCAGTGGATACTGACAGACGAACCCCTCAACCGAGTCGTGGGCGTTGTGCTCGAACCAGATTCCCGAGACGGTCCGGAAATCCTCAATGAGCGCCGTCAGTGAACTCTGGTCGTACAGTGGCGTCGAGTCATACGCCGGCCAGTCGAGATACTCTGTTGTCGCTATCGAACGGAAGACATCGCGCCGAGAGACGGCAGTCGGTGCCATCGGGGACACGTCTGCCGTTCTCGGCCAATGATATGACGTTCTCTCCGACGCTCCCGTGGAGACTCAGGCCTCCTCAGTTTCGGGATCGTTCACAGACAGCAATCCCGTCGCCATCAGCCGCCGAGTGATCGCGACCAGCCCGTTGTCGAATCCGCGGCCAAAGACGCCTTGTTCGTGCTCACGACCGTCCGCTCTCGTTTCGGTGAACGAACTCAGCAAAATCGCCTCACGGTCGGCCAGTAACAGCCGACTG
>NZ_QPLT01000334.1 GCF_003666015.1 Halorubrum sp. Atlit-26R | reverse complement strand
GGCGTACATCACGGCCACGCGGTCGCAGGTCTCGGCCACGACGCCCAGGTCGTGTGTGATCATCAGGACGGACATCCCGAACTCCGCCTGTAGGTCGTCGATCAGATCGAGGATCTGCGCCTGAATCGTCACGTCGAGCGCGGTGGTCGGCTCGTCGGCGATGAGGAGGTTCGGCCGGCAGGCGAGCGCGATGGCCACGAGCACGCGCTGGCGCATTCCGCCGGAGAACTCGTGCGGATAGTCGTCGACGCGTTGTTTCGCTTCCGGGATGCCGACCGCCTGAAGCATTCTGACGACCTCGTCCATCACCTCGTCGTCGCCGTCTCGACCTCCGACCTTCGGGAGTATCTCTCGGATTCCGTTGGTCCACGAGTCCGTCTTCTGACCGCCGTACCGATGGAGCCGCAGCGACTCGGCGATCTGTTCGCCCACGGTGACCGCCGGGTTGAGCGAGGTCATCGGGTCTTGGAATATCATTCCCATCTCGCCCCCGCGAACGCGACGGACGGCCGCCTCGGGAGCTGCCGTCACGTCGACGATCCCCTCGTCTATATCGAC
>NZ_QPLT01000333.1 GCF_003666015.1 Halorubrum sp. Atlit-26R | reverse complement strand
CGACGAACGCGTGTTGCGGGTCGACCGCGTCGAGAGCTGCCAGCCGATCGTCACCGGCAGCCGTGCGTGCGGGCGTCGCGTCCGCATCTGGGGCCGCATCGAGTCCCAGCAGATCCGCCACGACGCGGCTTGCCGGCGTATCGCGCCCGGCTTCGAGTTGCTGTGTGCGATACCGTACGTCGCCGCGGTAATCGCGGTGCGGCTGACACACCATCTGGTAGGTGACGGCGGCGTCCGTCTCGGCCAACGTCTCGACGACGGCCGCCAGCGGTGCGCGTGCGGTGTCGGCGGCGGTGAACGACGCAAACGGGGTGAGCCGGGTCTGCCAGTCGTCGCGGCGGTCGGCGTCCCCCACCCACTCGACAGCAACGACTGACTCGTCCCCGCTTGCGTTCCCGGTGGCTGACTTCTCGGCTGGTGTCCCATCCGAATCCGCCGTGGGAAGCGGCGGAGGTGTCGCCGGCGTGAGTTCGTACTCATTCGGACAGGCTGTCCGCAGCGCACCACGAAGCGTGTCGGTTGCGGCGCCGGTGACGCCGACGTAGATCCCGAGCTTAT
>NZ_QPLT01000332.1 GCF_003666015.1 Halorubrum sp. Atlit-26R | reverse complement strand
TGACGACCACATCGCTGTGACCTCAACAGGCCGGTTCGTCGGGAACGCTGACCTGCTTAATCATGAACGCCGGGAGTTTGAGAAACGCCGTGGCGACCTGCTACAGACCGGCACCCGGAGCGCACACCTGACGTTTCAGCGAATCGGTGATCGTTTCGGGCGGTGGAGCGAAGATTACATCAACCGCTGCTCGAAAGGGATTGTTGCGGAAGCACAGCGGCACGACTGTACGCATATCGCATTCGAGGACTTGGGACAAATCCGCGAGCGGATCAGCGATGGCAAGAAATTCCAACAGTGGGCCTTCGGAGAGTTACAAGAGCAGGTCGAGAACAAGGCTGAGATGACCGGAATCGTCGTCTCGAAGGTTGAACCAGCCTACACCAGCCAGCAGTGTTCGCAGTGCGGGTGTACGCTTGAGGAGAACCGCAATGGGCAGAATTTCGCCTGTTTGGATTGTTCGTATGCCGTGAATGCCGACTATAACGCGGCGAAGAACGTCGCCCGGAAGTTAGCGTTACAACTCCAGCGAGGGCAGAAGTCCCCCGCTGGAGGAGCG
>NZ_QPLT01000331.1 GCF_003666015.1 Halorubrum sp. Atlit-26R | reverse complement strand
ACTCAATATCCGCAATTGGGTGCCCATCTCGGATGAACTGTTTGTAGTCCTCAAACGCGTCGTCGCGACCAGCGGGGAGGATCACGATTCCGGTCATGCTTGAGTGGAAATCACTAGTGGGAATCAAATAATTGGCTACAACTCTACGGAAAGGCTCTTTTGAATTCCTCATTTGGTGATATATTCTCGGAGCCGTGCTGAACCCAGAGCGTGAGTCGGTTGGCTGGGTGGCAAACGTGCCCGCGGACACCGGCCCGTTCACGAGTCGAGACAGTTAGTGCCCACTAAGCCGACGGCGACGCTGGGAGGCCCACCCTGCGACCGCTCCGAGGGGAACGAGCAGGGCACCGACCAGCGGACTCCACGCAGTAGCGACGGTTCGAGTAACATCGACAGCAGTCCACAGCGGTTCCGGATAGAGCTGTATTGCGTAGTGTAACCCCTGCCCGGTAACGATACTGAGGAGGAGTGGAAACAGTAGTACGTACACTCCTGCCAGTATTGGGACGAGTGCCACGATTCCGAGGGCCATCGCGCTACCCACGAAGGCCCCCTGTTC
>NZ_QPLT01000330.1 GCF_003666015.1 Halorubrum sp. Atlit-26R | reverse complement strand
CCCCATCGTCGCCAGAAATCCGACAAAGGTTGTAAGGGCGATACCCAGCGCTCCCCAGACGCCTAATAGGGCAACCTCCCACCAGACAACTGGTTCAGCGAATCGAATATACGCAACCAGTGAGATAACTAGCGGGAGCGCAAAGATAGCAAATAACTCAAGATTCCCACTCCGAAGTGGGGAACTCGACATATTTGCGACTAAGAGGGCAATTCCGAGAACGGTTAGTCCGATGAGCATACCCGATAATGTCCGGGTGTCGGGCGTTCGTGTGGCGGTCGCCATATTAAGTGTCACTCTCTGAAATGGTAAATATCTTGTCTGCACTGAGCGATTCTTGATTCCCCTGTACTAATCGATGCGTGAGTCCCCTGTATTGATCGGTACCGAATCAATGCTTATCACGTACTGAGGATTTCAACAGAGTCACGCCGTTCAGTACGGTTCGTCTGCTGTTTCAGTCCGGCCCGTCGTATGAGCGGCGAACACGTCTTCGATTGACGGTTCCCGCATCGTGAACGAATCAACGGTAGCAGATGTCTGTTCAATCGTCTGGATTG
>NZ_QPLT01000329.1 GCF_003666015.1 Halorubrum sp. Atlit-26R | reverse complement strand
GGTCGCCACGTGGATCTTCGAGCTCTTCGTCGACGAGCTCGTCCGCAGCTGGAAGGATCGGCTCAACATCCGGATCGCCCACCTCCCAGCGCGGGAGTGGAGCTCCGTAGTCATCTCTCGCGAGGCGGTACGCCTCGGTGAACGTGTCGCCCTTCAGGGTGTCTGTCGGGGAGTCGATGAGCCCGCTGTCGAGGGCGACCAGGCGAAGCGCGTCTATCGTCTCCTCGGTGTCGGCGTCCCAGACGGTCCCGCTGTCGAAGACGAGTACACTCTCCCCACTGGCGGAGTCACGCCAACCGTCGACGGGATCGGGATCGACGTAGTGAGTCACGTTCGCAGCGTCGGCCTCAGTGACGTTCGCGTCGAACGCCCACGCATCGAGATCGTGGAAGTCGAGTTCGCGAACAGCGGCGATGACGACGTCGAACCGGTCGGCGGCGTCAGCCTCAGTGACGTACTCGGGGAGCGGAGCTCCGTACGCCTCTCGGGCTCGGCGGTAGGCCCGGTCGTAGGCGTCGCCATCGAGCGGCTCCTCAACACCCACGTCATGGTCGACGTAG
>NZ_QPLT01000328.1 GCF_003666015.1 Halorubrum sp. Atlit-26R | reverse complement strand
TCGTCGCCCGTCTGTTCGTCGCTCTCTGCGCCGCGGTTCCGGTCGCCGGAACCCTTCTCGCCGCGACCGCGTCGTTCCTCCTTTTGGTCGTGTCGGCGACGCTCCTCGGTCGCGGCGCACCGGATGCGTCGTCGCCCGGTGCCGACGCGACCCGCGAGTCGCACGCCGACGGCGTGAACGCGGAGTCGGTGGAGTCAGCGGAGTCGGTACCGTCGGCGTAGAAACAGAAACCGCGCCCGTGGGATTACTCTGCGACGAGTTCGGCCGTCGCGTCCTTCGCGCCCTCGACCGTCTCGCGCACCGCGTCGACGCCCTCGTCGTGCAGGAGGTTGCCGACGACGACCGCGTCCGCGTGCTGGCCCATCTCGTAGGCCGACTCGTAGTCGTGGATGCCACCGCCGTAGAACAGCGTCGCGTCGTCGAGCGCGTCGTGCGCCGCGCCGACCTTCTCGGGGTCGCCGTAGGTGCCGGAGTACTCGACGTAGATGATTTTCTGGCCGAACATCTTCTCGGCGACGCGGGCGAACGACGCCACGTCCTCGGCGGACTGGTCGGTGTCG
>NZ_QPLT01000327.1 GCF_003666015.1 Halorubrum sp. Atlit-26R | reverse complement strand
GCGGCCGTGAGGAGCGCATCGCGGCGGTCAAGCGTTGGGTCGCGTATATTCAGTCTGGGCCGCCGGAGGTGTGGGGCCCTCAACAGAATGCCGTTGTCAACGGGCAACTCAGCGCTGCCCAACATGTTGCGACGTCGGCAGCACATCAGCAACACGTCGCGGCTGTCGCGGCCGAGATTCGTGCCGTGCGTGATGACGACGCTGCTGGCGAATCGGTCTCACCCGACGACTCGTAGCTGGCTAGCGGTTTCAGGCGCGGCTTTTTGTCATCGGCACCCGTATCATAGTCCATGGCAGTGACGGAGTACCGAATCGTCTCCGCAGACAAGTCGACCATTCACGACGAGCCCCACATTGAAGAGAGTCGAATAACGGTTCGACAGCTTCATGCGCTCGTCGAAGAGGCTGAAACCGGCCTGACCATATCGCCGACCGATATGGACTTGATGTGGGAGAGGTGTACGAAGCGCTCGCGTACTACCACCGAAATCCCGAAGAGATGGAGCAGATCGAGGCGCGTCATACCCGTGCTGCGACGGAGGCGGCACAACAGTCTTCGGT
>NZ_QPLT01000326.1 GCF_003666015.1 Halorubrum sp. Atlit-26R | reverse complement strand
CGGCGGCGTGCTCCTCGGCAAACGCGAGAACGAGCCCGCGAAAGGCGAGTGGTTCGTGCCCGGCGGCACGGTACGCAAAAACGAATCTCGCACTGACGCCGTCCACCGCGTGGCCACCGAGGAACTCGGAGAGGCCGTCGTGATCGACGATTGTCTCGGGACGTACGAACATCTCTACGAGACGGCCGACGTCGACGGCGTCGACTCGAAACACTACCTCGCGACGGGCTACCGGTGTCACTTCGAACGCGACGACCCCGAGATCGGTGGCGACGACCAGCACAGCACCTTCCGAGTCTTTCGCCCCCCGTACGAGGATCTCCACCCGTACGTTACCCAGTATCTCGACGATCGGTAGCCACGATCTACAGATAAGCAAGGAGAGAGCCTCGATTCTCGGTAAAACGGAAGGAGAGTCCGCTCAGACGCCGAGATCCCGGAACGTCCAGCCGTTCGGCAGGGTGGCGTCGAGGCCGGCCTCTACGACGAGGTCATGGATGAGCCGTCGACCGTGTCGTCCAACTCGAACGTGTCGTCGAATTCTTCGTGCCAGTCGTAGTACC
>NZ_QPLT01000325.1 GCF_003666015.1 Halorubrum sp. Atlit-26R | reverse complement strand
CTCAGAAGATCGAAAAAAAGGGCGCGTGTACGATATCACGGAGAAAGGTGTCGATATTTGGGAAACAATCGAACGGAAGAACATGGCATAACCGTCACATCTTGGACTTGCGTTAGCAAGAATGTGCGAGCGCATCAGCTTAGAACTTTCTCCGTGCTTCTCTTCCATCGGAGGAATGTACAACAAATATAACGCTCTTGCGTATGTGATACTCTGTTACACTATATCAGGGATTGTATCACGAGTGGCGTGTTTTCCGCGGAGCCAGATGCGGCAGTCGTTTAATTGAGACAGCAACGATCGGTATCAACTCACTACGACTATGCTGGACGCTGTCACTTTGACGGACGTGTCTGGTGGTAAACGAACGCTACCTGTTCTGAGATCTATACTGCGGGAATCCGCTCTTCGATGTTGAATACAAAGAGTGTCTACCAGCGGGTATAACAGCCGTAACAATAATGATTTATAACATACCTGTGTACGCATGTTGTCAATAGGCTATGGAAAATTACTGATTGGATGCGTTGCTGGACTGGTGGTCCTTGGAGGTGCTACGTTAG
>NZ_QPLT01000324.1 GCF_003666015.1 Halorubrum sp. Atlit-26R | reverse complement strand
GAGGCTGCGGTGGATGACTTCTGGTCGAATCGCCAGCAGTCGGTTGTGTCGCGGTGGAGTCAAGCATGTCGGATGATTCGGCGTCGCTACACGGAGTGCGAGTCTAACAGCAATCTCGATCTCCAAGTCGTGTGGCCGAACGGGCCTGACCCATTCCACAACGAGAGTGCTGGGTTCAAATCGCAAGCCGGTAGCACTGACGACAGCGGGACGTTCGTCGCATATAATGGTACTGAGATTTCGTATGCGTACTACGACACGCGTAAGGACGATGTAGATGGATGGCGTGTTGACCCGTTCGGATCCAGCGGTAGCGTGTACGAAGGTGCGTTCACATTCGTGCCATACACCGAAAGCGGCGGTGCGACGCCGTATGACGCGCTCTCCTCGGAGAAGTACGTGCAGATTATGAACCGAATCGCCACTGCGCGTGACCGTACTGTCGGTAATATGGCCACGTACGCGGACGAGGCGTTCGGGGCGCTGGAACGTGGTGAGATCGACACGAGCGACTTGCTGAATCACTACGACATGCAGCAAGAGTTCGCCACGAATCAGGACAG
>NZ_QPLT01000323.1 GCF_003666015.1 Halorubrum sp. Atlit-26R | reverse complement strand
CCCGACGTCGACATCCCCCCTAGTGCGCGGTTCGTTGCGTTCGTCCTCGAGAACAACGGCCCACTGTCGACGCCCGAGATCGTCGACGAGACCACGCTCTCAAAATCAACTGTCCATACCGCGGTGACCGACCTCGCCGAGGCCGGGCTCGTCGAGAAGCGCACTGACCCGCTCAGGCCGAATGGCCAGCTGGTCGTCCCAGTAGCCGGCGAAGATGATGGATAGCGTGTGCGAAATCGGCTCGCGTCGGTAGGCTTACTCGCCGGAATCCACATCTTTCGGGTATGGCAACCGCGTCACCTGGCTCGTCACACCCACCGAGCGCGAAGTTCATCCTCCACATCCTCGACGAGGAGGGGGCGATGTCGATCACGGAGCTGGCCGAGGAGACCGAGATGCCGGTGAGCACGGTCCGGGTCGGGATCGAGAAGCTCGTTGAAGCCGGGGATATCGAGAAGTCGCCCGATCCGAACGACGCCCGGAGTATGTTGTGCCACCCGACGCCTGAGGACGATAGCCCCGAGACGGCAGAACGCCGCCGCCTCTTCTGACGCTACTCTCCGCA
>NZ_QPLT01000322.1 GCF_003666015.1 Halorubrum sp. Atlit-26R | reverse complement strand
CTCTTCATTGATTTTCCGCAGCGTCTTCTCCGCACGCTTCCGGTCGATCCCCTCCTCTTCAGCCTCATCGAGGACGCGCTCGACTGGCGTGCCGTTGGACTCGCCCTCGTAACACTGCTCTTCGACGATGTCTTCGATCAGCGTAATGCGGTCGCGCTGGGTCTTCGAAGTGCCCGAACCCCGGACGTCGGCGTCGAACTCCCCATCTTCGTTCATCCCGAAGTCGCGCATCGACCGCATCGTCAGCGAGAGAGCAGTCTTGAAGTGCCGCTCCTCGATGGTCTCAGAGAACTCCAGCTTCGCAGCCGCCTCGGCAAGCCGCAGCTGCGCCTCCAGGTCGCGCCACGTCGCTGGCACCGGCGCGTCCTCGTCCATGTGCTTGGTCTTGAATTCGGAGAACTCGTCGGCGATCTGCTGTTCGAGCTCCTCGGTCGCGATGACGGGTGAGGGCTGGTCGGCAGCGAGGGCGAGCCACTTCCGAAGGAGGTCACTGCGAACGGGAGGGTCGTACTTGTCCGTCTCGCCCGGCTCGATCGTGTCGGGGGCGACGTCGAGGCGCTTCTTGT
>NZ_QPLT01000321.1 GCF_003666015.1 Halorubrum sp. Atlit-26R | reverse complement strand
GCATCGTCGAGAAGCCCGCCGACCCGCCGACGAATTTCGCGAACGTCGGCTGTTACGCGTTCGGGCCAGAGGTGTTCGAGTATATCGACAGAACACCCGAGAGCGAGCGCAGCGAGTACGAGATCACGACAACGATCGAGCTCCTCCTCGACGACGGCCATCAGATCGACGTGGCGCGGTACGACGGCACCTGGCTCGACGTCGGGCGTCCGTGGGAGCTGTTAGAGGCGAACGAACTGGCGCTCGCGGAGTACGACGACGACCCCGAACTCGCCGGCACCGTCGAAGACGAGGTCCACCTCCACGGGCCGGTCGTCGTCGAGGAGGGCGCGCGAGTGCGCTCGGGAGCCTACGTCGAAGGACCTGCGTTGATCCGCGAGGGCGCTGACGTTGGGCCGAACGCGTACGTCCGCGGGGCGACGGTGATCGGTCCGGACGCCCACGTCGGCCACGCGGTCGAGGTGAAGAACTCGGTGCTGATGGCCGACGCCTCGGTTGGCCACCTCTCGTACGTCGGCGACTCGGTACTCGGCCGCGCGGTGAACTTCAGTGCGGGGACGAACGTG
>NZ_QPLT01000320.1 GCF_003666015.1 Halorubrum sp. Atlit-26R | reverse complement strand
TCTTAAGTCGTTTCCAGATACTGTAGAGGCAGCGGTTATTGCTCCTTCTGGAATCTGCTCGTCAGGAACATAGTCTTGCAATCCGTCCTGTTGCTCCCAATCTTTTTTCGCCTTATTGAATAGTTCACGATCGGCATCGGTGGCAGATTTGTATGATTTATATTCCCCTCTCGACTTTCCATCGTCATCACAGGTTTGGCAGTAATATTCAACGGCATAAAGTTGTAGATTATATCCATTTTGTTCATTAATCGCATCTACAATACCGTACTTTTGACCGCAGTCTGGACAAGTGTATTTCCCACCTCTGCTAGTATTCCCCTCTTTAGGAACCCAATTATGCCCACAACTACCGCATCTTGATTCCTGCTTGTAATCTTCTACGTAAACGATCTCTTCACAACCTGGGCAAAAGACTGCGTCCTCATCATCATGGTCATATCTACCGCTTGCGACTCTGAAGTCATTAAATAGCGGAACCGTGTGCCCACAGGAGACGCAGTCCAACTCTTTCACCCAGAGATTGTACATCACGTCGGCGTCGTGGTCGCCGTTCGGACAGGGCGTC
>NZ_QPLT01000319.1 GCF_003666015.1 Halorubrum sp. Atlit-26R | reverse complement strand
GGTCCGCCACGAACACCTCGGTGACGGCGTCGCTCGCGGCCTGAATTTCGCTCGTCTCGACGGCCTGCGTGATGTCGTCGGCGGCGAGCGCCGGCGTCTCGTCGAACCGGTCGAGTACTGTTCGCTCGTCGGTACGGTCGGGGACATCGACGGTGTACTTGAGTTGGAAGCGGTCGCGTTGCGCCTCCGGGAGTTCGAACACGCCCTCCATCTCGATGGGGTTCTGCGTGGCGACGACCATGAACGGCTCCGGGAGCGCGAGCGTTTCCCCCTCGATCGTGACCGTCGATTCCTCCATCGCCTCCAGGAGCGCGCTCTGGGTCTTCGGCGTGGCGCGGTTGATCTCGTCGGCCACGACGAGGTTCGCGAAGATCGGCCCTTTTCGGAGGGTGAACTCGCCCGTCCCCTGCTGATACACGTTCGTGCCGGAGATGTCGGCGGGAACCATGTCCGGCGTCATCTGAACGCGGCTGTACGACAGTCCGATCGCCCGGCTGAAGGCGTTCGCGATCGTCGTCATCGCGACGCCGGGAACGCCTTCGAGGAGCACGTGGCCGTCCGTGAGCAGC
>NZ_QPLT01000318.1 GCF_003666015.1 Halorubrum sp. Atlit-26R | reverse complement strand
GTTGAATTCGGGCGTACACTGAGCTTCCATACTGATGGGCGGGTCTATCGGGTAGGACAGCCGCTGCCTGACGATCCAGATGTCGTTGATACCGCCCTGTCCGATTTAGAGGGGTATTTTGAGACGGTCGATAAGTACGGGAATTGCAACGATGAAGACGCAGTGAAAGCGCACATGGCCGAGGCGTTGCTGTGGATGTTTTGGGCTCCGTTTGCGAACCGTGATGCAGCATTCTACGATCAGTACGGGATTGACCTTGACAAGGCGCTTCCGAACCTCTACATCTACGGTGAGTCGGACGCCGGGAAAGGAACATTCGCACAGTTCGTGCTGTCGATGATTAGCGGGGGGCGAGTCGTGAATCCGGTTGATGCTGACGAGGTCGGGAAGCGGAAAGTACGAGGAATGCGGTCTGCGAATACTGCGTTCCCCGTCGTCGTCGACCCGTTCGGCCCCTTCCTCGACACCGAGACGATACGCGACCTCGTCAAAATCGGCGTCCCCGTCATGGGTCGGAGCCTCGTCTGGACGGTCGCGGAGTTCCCGATGCTCGCCATCCTCGACAGCTTC
>NZ_QPLT01000317.1 GCF_003666015.1 Halorubrum sp. Atlit-26R | reverse complement strand
GCGACATTCAGAACCGCGTTGACACTGACGATGTACCACACGGCCGCCGCGTCCTGAACACGATTCTTCTGTACTCGCTGAAACCCAGCGAGGGAGAAGGAGCTGATGTCTCGGAGATCGTGATGGGCGCGTATCAGACCGGAGATCTCGTAGCCGATGTCGTGCTGGATCTCGAACGACTCCACGGGGTCGCGTGGCACCTACACAAACTCAACGGGAAGTACGCAATTCGGGATCGGCAGAATCCGAATGCGCTCATCCGGAACGCTGCGACCGACGTTTCAGAGACAGCAGCCAAAGCTGAGATCGCGGACTTCATCACCGACATCTTCGGCTCGAACGCGTATCCGATCGGGTTCCGGACGAACGACATCCGTGACATCCCGGATGATCGTGAAATCAAGGTCGTGGTGAAAGACGACCAGTGGACGCAGGAAGAAGTCGAACAAGTCATCACGAACGATGGGCGAGGGCGTGAGTGGCGTAACACGCTTGTGTTCGTCCAGCCCTCTGGGGACAAGGCCATCGAGTCCGGAACGCGGTACATAGATAAGGCCCGCTACATCGAGG
>NZ_QPLT01000316.1 GCF_003666015.1 Halorubrum sp. Atlit-26R | reverse complement strand
CCATTAGGTACTGTACAGCACTCCGTGCCGAAAGTTCTAACGGCTACTATAGATACTCTTCCAGCCCAGAAAGATTGAAGCCGGACTCCAGAACGTTAACCGAGTAACTATGAAATATAACGTTTTCATCCTCTCCTTTAGCGGATTCATAGAAGAAGCGGTCAAGTTCCTCGGACTCGATGATAGATGAGTCGCCCCAATCCATCTTTGAGGAGGTCATTCACTGCTGTTGTCAAGCCACATATTCATATTAGTTTGGGATGAAGTTCGCCACAGCCAAAATTATACGTCGCCCGACAGCAATGAATCTGTATACCTGTTCGCAACACTGTCTGTCCGTATTGTGGAAAGGAAGCCTTAGCAAACGTACCAGATCTCGATACCAAAATTCTCGGCGTGAAAAAGAATAACGTTACTGCCGACCCAGACACATATTCCGCGTGCCAAGAACATAAAAAATATTAGAGTTTTGTATGAAGGCTCGCGTAGTAGCATGCCTTAATTCGGTCTTTGGCGGATACTAAACACATTATACAGTACCCATTTGGATCTTTGTGATCGCTGTCCTCAG
>NZ_QPLT01000315.1 GCF_003666015.1 Halorubrum sp. Atlit-26R | reverse complement strand
ATTGTGTCTTGATTATTATACGTGGGTATGACTACAGAAACTAATTCGTTGCTCATTATGAGTAGCACATAATCGCCATCGGATATGGGTTACTGTTCTTTATTCACTTATTACACAAGAATTCAAATCAACGTTGATAAAGCCCAGAGGATAGGAGAAAGACTATGTCTGAGTACATAGGACTTCCCACCTTAGACGTTCGAGAAACAGCTGGTACTGCGACTGTAACTCAGTTCACTTATGATTTATTGTCTGAGAATGACTATGAACCCTATATTTTATTCAACTCGATTCCATGGGATGAATGCCTCACGATTAAAGATTTTATGAAAGGAAATCGGGAAGTCAACTCTCAGGAGGGAACATATAATGGAATGAAGGGCGTTAGAATTAGCCGGGTCTTTCCTGAACTGGCTGTCACAAACTATCTTCTGAACGATCGGAGGTGGCAGCAAGCACTTGAAAATACACATAAAAATCTAGTCGTCGGCGGAACCTGTCTCCAAGGGCTCCCGTTAGCACGGAATGATATCCCGTTCGGGTGTTGGATCGGAACCACGTTACGAGATCA
>NZ_QPLT01000314.1 GCF_003666015.1 Halorubrum sp. Atlit-26R | reverse complement strand
GAAGCGTTCGTCGCTCACTGGCCGCTAGCCTACGTCGAATTCGACGCTCACGACCGCTACGCTGGGAGCACGACCTACGAGATGGAGGCGCTATTTCGTGGGTTTCTCCTCAAGGAACTCTACGGGTGGGACCACGAAACGGCACTCTGCTCGTATCTGGAAGACCGACCCTCTCTCCGCCGTCGCCTCGGGTTCGAAACTGTGCCCGACCAGTCGACGCTCTGGCGGAGTTGGTACTATCGGTTCACCTCCGACCTCCGCGAGTGTATCGAAACGGCCGCGCGGACGATTCTCTTCAAAGCGTCCGACGCTGGGGTCTCGGTCCCACGGCCCCCGCCGCGCACAACCCCGTGTCGCCAGACCGATGACGACGAGACGACCGGTCCATCTGCGTTCGAGCGCAAACAACAGCTCACAACTCACGTCAGCCACCTCGTCTATCCGGTGTTTTCGCTCGACCGCGCGAGTGGTTGTGCTATCCACGAGAACGCGTTTTGGAACCTTCAAACGTATCTCGGCCTTCAAGAGAACCTCGCTGCCAATGAGGGCGCTCGCAGCTTCCGCTACGACA
>NZ_QPLT01000313.1 GCF_003666015.1 Halorubrum sp. Atlit-26R | reverse complement strand
GATAAAGGCCTGTCACAGTCTAAATATGGTGTGGTTGTTTTATCTGATTCTTTCTTTCAGAAAGATTGGCCTCAAGAGGAGTTACGGAGTCTAGTTCATAAAAATACGAACAGTGAGTATAACCTGATTTTGCCTGTTTGGTATGATATTGGCAGAGAAGAAGTCGAAAATAATAGTCCACTATTGGCAGCTCGAATGGCAATACCTGCTGATGATTCCTCTGTAGTTGAGGTAGCTGAAAGGCTTGTAAAAGAAGTTGAATCTAATGAGGAAGATCCTACTGATCTTTCCCAGTTTGATCCCCGAACAGTAGATTTTCTCGCGGATCTAATTGCCCAGACTTGGACGGGGAATGAACTATCCCGGCTCTTTGAAAGACAGAATATTGAGATTGAATGGGATGAAGCCAAAGAAGGTTCAATTCATGAATATATTTCTACATTCCCAGTAGAAGCGAAGGAAAAGGGAATTGACTTAGAAAGCGCCCGAAAGAGCGCAGTTCGAGATGTATTAGAAGCGATTAACCAAGATGAAAGTCGTTCATTAAGAGATCTGCTTGAAGCTCTAGCACA
>NZ_QPLT01000312.1 GCF_003666015.1 Halorubrum sp. Atlit-26R | reverse complement strand
CGCTAGAGCCGGACCGCTTCGCTGTCAGTATTGTAGAGGTCTGGCGAGGTGAGCTGGACAGATGTCGTCGCCGAGGCGGGCGAGATAATGTCGAGCGTCGCCGTGTCACCCTCACCGAACGCGTCAGAACCGGATCCAGTTCCGAACGCGCTGCCTGTCGGATCCAAGAGAATGGTGAACTCGTCGTTTTCGGAGTTCAGCACCGCTTCACTCGCACTGTTGGCCCCGGTTAGTTCCTCAATACCAAATCCGCTCGCACTCTTGGTAGTATCTTGATTTAAGCTCAAAGTGGCTGTGCCGTTCGGCCCAACAGCTTGGATAACGGTTTGGTTCAAGTCAATGTCGGACGCACCTGGAGCGGTGGTGACCACGACTTTAATTTCGCTTAGGTCGCCGTCATCAGCACTGTTGACGATCCCTGTCGTACTCACGACCTCAATCCGATCGGACACAAGGTCGGTACTCTCCTGACCAGTCGCTTCTGCTTGAGACTGGAGGAAACCAGCCGTATTGATCAGAACGCCAGCGGCGATCGCTGCCACCAGCACCATCGCAATGAACACGATGAGGGTAC
>NZ_QPLT01000311.1 GCF_003666015.1 Halorubrum sp. Atlit-26R | reverse complement strand
AACTGATCCGACCGCGCCGCATTCGTTCCTTTTTTTCCTCTGATAGAGGGAGCGACGATGCCATATCGGTGTCTCTCTCACGAGCCCTCATAGTCGTTACTCGAACGACTCCAGCTTCCCGACGATCCTCGTGTACACGTCCGGCGCCACGTACCAGCCGTGATCGATCATCGCGTCGACGGCGTCACGGCCCTCCGCCGTCGACAGCGCGCCGTCTTTCACAGCTGAGAGGACGAGGTACGCGGTCCCGCGCGTCTCCACGTCCTCCACCTCGGCGGCGGAGCGTCCGACAGACTCGTCCATCACGGCGACCGCGTCGCGGGCGTCCACACAGGTGAGGACCGCGACGTCGGCGTCGCTCAACCCCGGATGCCGTGCGAGTCGCGTCGCGACCGGCGAATCGTCGGTGTCGACTGCGACGGCCTCGACGAGACCGTCCTCCACGGTGCGCTCGATCCGACGCGCGTCGTCGTACCCTTGCTCGACGCCGGTCGTCACGACCTCGCGGTAGACGGCCTCCGGAACGACTCGCGGCTCGTCCAGCGTCTCGATGGCGTCCAGCCGCTCCGCCTTCG
>NZ_QPLT01000310.1 GCF_003666015.1 Halorubrum sp. Atlit-26R | reverse complement strand
TATTCCGCCCGCAGCGATGCTCGAGCTCCCGACCGCCGAGGCGCTCGTCGTGAGCGTTGGGTGAACGGTCTCCGTCCGGATCTCGACTTGGACCTCATTCGAGGACAACTGCGTGACGTTCGCCTCGGTCCTGGATTCGAAGAAGCGCCCCCACGCCTCGGCGTACTCGCTCTCGACGGTGATAGTGACGTTCCCGCCCAAGAGAGGGTTCGAGACGTCTTCCGAGGCGAACAGCCCGGTGGGTCCCCCGTCGCTCTCGCTGATGGTGACCGAGTCGGAGAGGTCCCCCTCGCCGGCGACCGTCACCAGCGGGAGGGTAAGCGTATCGCCGCGGTAGTGGAACTCCGGCGGCGAGACCATCCGCGCGCCGTCCGCGTTCGCGCGCCAGACCCCGCCGCCCTGGTAGGCGATCTCGTCCCCGCCGCGCTCGTAGATGATCGCTCCGAGCGTGGTCTCGTTGGTGTACGTCCCGTTCTCGGTCTCGACTTCGATCCGCATCGTTCCCGCCCCCTCGTCGACCCGGAAGCCGGCCCCCCGACCGACTTCCATGCTGACCCGCTGTGAGGGCGACCCGCC
>NZ_QPLT01000309.1 GCF_003666015.1 Halorubrum sp. Atlit-26R | reverse complement strand
AACGTCTCCAACTGGTCTTTGATGGCCGCCTGACTCTTCCCGGTCATATACTCGAGTTCGGCGAGCGACATCAGATGGGCGGGATGGCCCAGCAGCTCCTGGATGATGAGATGGCGCGTATCCTGAGACAGCAGCGTGAACAGCCGCCGCTGTTCTGCGAACGGCCCTGCATCGCCCGCACCAGTGTCGGTTTCGCTCATACGTGCTGGTACGAGGGAGGGCAGTATAACAGTTAGGATCATCCAAGTTGGTTAATTCAGAAAAAACCAATGTGATTCAGAAGAGATAAGGTGATGTGGTTTGAATCGGCAGCTAATGACCGACCCAAGCCCGCCGCCGGACGCTGGGGAAATTATGACCGTCGTTCACGGGGCCGTCGGGGGCATCGAACTGGAGCCCGCAGAGAAACGGAAAATCTGGCGGTTCACCGAGCGTGAATTGCCGTATCTCTGGAGTCAGCGGACGTCGTATTTCATCTTGGGGAGCTATCGCGACCCCTATCTCCGCCGGCTTCGCGCCGTCCAGAACGAACTCACGAAGCAGCTCGGTGCCTATCCGTTCATCATGGGTGATCTCC
>NZ_QPLT01000308.1 GCF_003666015.1 Halorubrum sp. Atlit-26R | reverse complement strand
AGGGTCGCGACCTGTTCGCTCGCTTCCGGGAGACGACGCAAGAAATCGCCCGGTTACAGGCCAAACTCGAAGCGGGCCGACACAGCAGCGAGCGCATCCGGCGGCTGTATCGCAAACGTACTCGGCGCCGCGATCACGCCCAAGAAGCGCTGTGTCGCAACGTGGTCGAACGGCTGTACGCCGAGGGTGTCGACACAGTGTATATCGGTGACATGACCGGCGTGCTAGAGACGCACTGGTCCGCCGAGGCGAACGCTAAGACACACAATTTCTGGGCGTTCAGGAAATTCGTGGACCGACTGGCCTGTACCGCCGAAGAGTACGGGATTTCGGTGGAAGTGCGGTCGGAAGCGTGGACGAGTCAGGAGTGCCCGCAGTGCGGGTCGACGGATCGAACCACGCGGCATCAGGAGACGCTGACGTGTCCGTGCGGCTTTGAGGGACTCGCTGATCTCACTGCGTCGAAGACGTTCCTTGAGCGGCAGACAGAGCAAGAAGTCAGGCCGATGGCACGGCCCGTGCGATTCGAGTGGGACGTCCACGAGTGGTCGGGGCAACCACACCCTCACGGCAGTCCCA
>NZ_QPLT01000307.1 GCF_003666015.1 Halorubrum sp. Atlit-26R | reverse complement strand
AAAAAGACCGATAACCAAGAGAAGTAGAGCAACCAACCCCGCAAAAAGTCGCCTGCGAATTGGTGTCATATCTTCTGTTGATATGGGTGTCCGTTAAATAGTTCTCCTTTATCAGAATGATGGAGCACCGTATTGGTTTTTAGCGCCTGTAAAGGGTGTAGGCGCGTTCGGTCGTGCCTGCACAGCAGAGGTGATTCGAGATGCAACGCCACCAGCAGCGACAGGTGTATCGACAGACGGAGGCGCGGTGATCGATGGCGGTCGAACTGAACGAAATCGAGGAGGCCGAAGTCGAACTGGAACAGTGGTTAGTCGAGCAGGCCGAGAACGGCATCCCGGAGATCGTCCTCATCGGACTACTGCGGGACTACGCGGACGATATCGAACAGCTTGGCTACGTGCCGCGAATGTGGGGTGAGTCCGACCGATGAGACGGACCAACTCCTTCGAGATCGTTCCCAAGTCGAAACAGGCCGGCACCATCCTTCGACGTCTCCTCGATGCGTCAGCAAGCCTCTGGAACGAGTTGACCTACGAGCGGCGGCAACGATTCTTTACCGGAGAGAGCGTCTGGGACTGT
>NZ_QPLT01000306.1 GCF_003666015.1 Halorubrum sp. Atlit-26R | reverse complement strand
CGTATCGGCATACGCCATCACGCTCGCTGCATCACGAACACCACGACGGAGTCGCGCACACTCCGCCGCAGTCACATGGTCACGTCGAAGAATCTCTTGTTTCGCCACCGTCGGCGCATCGACAGCGTCACTGTGACTACAGTCCCCCGTTAAGTGCCGTACGAGCGTCTTCCAGCGACGACCCGTCGATGCCTGCAGCGTCTCAATCGACTCTCCAGCAACGTACCGATCACGCACCTCACGACACTCAGAAACCGACATATTATGCGTCCGACCGCGTGAAATCGGTGGCTCCTCTCCATCATGTGCACACTCACCGACCAAATGCTCGTATACACCGCTCCGAGGACAGTCGCTCTCAACCGCAAGTTCATACGGTGACTTGCCATCACGATACGCTCCCCGCCACTCCTGGCACTGCCGTTCTGACACCAATCCCATTTCAACTGTCATAGTCAAACACGTCGTTGTATTTCGCAACCGTCTGCGGCCCCACACCAAGCACGGAGCTAACATCACTCGCCATCAGCGATTCTCCATGTTCCTGAGCGACAGTTAAGTAGGCCCCACCAGCATTCCCAA
>NZ_QPLT01000305.1 GCF_003666015.1 Halorubrum sp. Atlit-26R | reverse complement strand
GTCCTCGCTGAATTGTGCATGCGTGTACGAGAGTTGCTGTTGGGTCGGCGTCTTCTCGAGGTCAGTAATATCGAAGTGGAAGCTCTTGACCCGGCTTGGCTTCCGACCGAGCTGTTGCGCTAATTCATTCTGTGAGATCCCGCGTATTCCCTTGAATAAGAGCGTGCGAAACATTTCGTCGGTTCCGAAGTCGACGCGGTTCTGGTCGCGTGCATCCTCGAGATTGTTGACGGGAATTGAGAGCTGGCGAATGACATCCCAGAGATGGTCTTCGCGCGCACAGAGCGTCTCCGCGTGCACGACGATTGACTCAGCAACTGCCGCCGGATCACTCATCATTATCCCGCCTCCAAGCCGCACTACTGCACTGGTAGCATGACGCTAGCCAGATTGTGGAGTGATTCAGTCCCAGTGTAGCCCCGATAGGATGACGAATATCAGTATAGAATAGAGTAGAATTAGGGTTGAGCATTAGCGTTAGTTGTCTGTCTGGGGCTTGTCACTGCGGATGTATGAAGGGGTATGCGGGCTGTAATTGAAGAACTGGTTGGGGCTAAAATACAGTGTAGACCAAATATCGGT
>NZ_QPLT01000304.1 GCF_003666015.1 Halorubrum sp. Atlit-26R | reverse complement strand
TCGACGCCGGGGCTCGATGTCCGGCTCAACGTTGATGGCGGGCAAACCTACACGGTAGAGTCGTTCACCTCTGACACGCTCACCGGAACGAGCGCCCCGACGGACCTCCGCAGCTTCACCGTCTCGCTCAACGGCAGCGCCGTCGGCGATCTCGCGCCCGGGCTCCACACCATCGAGTTCGAGGTGACCGAGGGGAGCGACGCCTACCTCGACTTTGCGCATGTCCGAGACACGCGGTACAACTACGACACCGACGACACGACGCCAGACAGCGGTGTGGTGACCGGCTGGCAGCAGTACCCTGCCGCGATCGACGTCGAGTTCCCGGTGATCACGTCGGTCGAACAGGTAGTCGGTGGGGGCGTGCGAGCGACAATGGGCGAGGAGACGTCCGCGCCGCCCGTCGCCGTCGGCGTGCGGAATGACCAGACAAATGGCTACACCGAGGTGACCGGCGCGACCAGCGTCGAGACGGAGTTCGCGGCCGCCTCGCAACTCATCCAAGCGCGCGTTACACTTGGTCGCGAAGACTCGGATGGGGGTGAATCGGGGACGTTCGGCGACGTCCCGCAGCGACTCGAC
>NZ_QPLT01000303.1 GCF_003666015.1 Halorubrum sp. Atlit-26R | reverse complement strand
GGTAGTCGCCTTGTACCGCCTGTACCATAGTTTAATGAGGAACTCGGCACCAACGTCGAGCCCAAATACATCGAAAACCCGCTGGATGAGTACGTCCACGACACGATGGCGGACTACTCAAAGATCCACGAAGCCACTGGCTGGGAGCCAACGATTGCGTTCGAGGACGGCGTGTCGCGGGTGTGTGAACCGTACCGATAGCCACCTCGGGGGATGGGGTAGCCCTCCCGATCAGCTACCCTTATCCGCGGCACTCACTATCCTACTCTCGTGCTTCCGCTAGGCCATCTCGCTTTTGCGTATCTTTGGTACGCGCTGTATGCGGCCAGCAGCACCCATCGACTCCCCGCTCGGCTTGCGCTTCTTCCGCTTGCGGTTGGAAGCCAGTTTCCGGATCTCATTGATAAGCCACTCGCCTACATTGGTGTGCTCACGTACGGGCGCTCACTCGCCCACTCGCTGTTCGCATTCGCTCTGTGTTCGCTCGCAGTTTGGTGGCTCGTCACCCGACTCCGTGGTCGCTGGAGTGTTGAGAGGGTCGCTGAACGACTCCGGATCGTCACTCCCGCAGCGTTCGCGATCA
>NZ_QPLT01000302.1 GCF_003666015.1 Halorubrum sp. Atlit-26R | reverse complement strand
CAGAAATTTATGAAGCGCTTGCGTTCCCCGTTGCCGTCGCGGGATTTTACGTGTACCCCAGCATCTATATGAATTATGCAGTCACCGGTGACTGGAAAACAGCCTACAGCCCGTCGATCCTCATCGAACAGCTCACGACAACCACGTATCTCTACGTGTTTCTGCTCTACGTGTTCGTTATCAACGGAATCGGCGTGATCGTTGCCACACTGTTACTAGGAGCCTCTCTGTTAACGATCGTTGGATGGATCATCATCTGGCCGATGATCTACTTTTACTGGTATGGAATCGATGCAGCGCTCTGGGGACGTGTCTATAGCCGTCTCGAAACAAGCTGAAAGCGCCCGTAGTTGGAGCGAGGGTCGCTCACATATCGAAGTTACTTTCCTGATTCGACTGGTGGCGTACACAATGGCCACCTATGAAGCGTTTGACCAAGGCGTAGAGGTGAACGGTCAAACGGTCCTGACGATCGTCGAAAAGGCAATGGGGCGCTTCTCTGAAGTCTATCAGGAGCGGGCGCTCCAAGCACTTGCTGCGGAAGGAATCACGGACCCAGATCCCGAGGAGTGGTACCCCCAACA
>NZ_QPLT01000301.1 GCF_003666015.1 Halorubrum sp. Atlit-26R | reverse complement strand
GAACCCGACGACCGGACCGACGCCGCGCTCAACGTCGTCCTCGCCGTCTCCGTGCTGCTCGCCGTCGGGAGCGTCGGCTACGCGGTCGCCGTTCCGCCCCAGGGCGAACAGTTCTCGGAGTTCTACCTGCTCACCGAGACGCCCGAAGGCGAGCTCGTCGCGGACGGCTATCCGGAGACGATGGCCATCAACGAGACCGCCGAGCTGATCGTCGGTATCGGCAACAACGAGTACGAACCGACGGAGTACCACGTCGTGGTCCAGCTACAGGAGGTCGAAATTGCGGGGAACAATACTTCGGTCTTGGACCGGACCGAGCTCGACCGGTTCAGCGCGACCGTCGATCACAACGCGACCCACCGCGAGCGACACACGCTTCGGCCGACGCGGACCGGTGAGGACCTCCGCGTTCAGTACCTCCTCTATCGCGATTCCGTTCCGGAGGATCCGACTGGTCAGAACGCGTACCGCGAGCTTCACCTCTGGATCAACGTGGAGGCGAGTTGACCCGACGACGGGGCCGTCTGCTCACCGTGTCACTTGCCGCCGCCCAGTCGAAACCCCCGATTCGACAGTTCCGCATG
>NZ_QPLT01000300.1 GCF_003666015.1 Halorubrum sp. Atlit-26R | reverse complement strand
CTTGGCCCTGTGGCGTGATCGGATTGCCTAACGGACCTTGTGGACCATCCTGAACTTGGATTGTGATGATATGCGGAATTGTATGGTTGTTTCTGACGACGACTTCTCCCGGTGACGGAGACTCTTCATCGGATTCTGTGAACGAGGAGCAGCCCGCAAGCACTGCGGCAGTAGTTACTCCACTGGCCTGTTTGAGGAGGGCACGGCGACGCATGAACACATATTTTGATGGTAGTTAGAAATAGTTTATGGAAAAATATTTTGAGAAAAGGATGGTGAGGTCTTAGTAGCCTGTATCACGTCATCCCTATTTATTAAACCCTGTTCTTCCAACTTATAGTTTAAATTGGCAATACAGCCAACTGAAGTCAGGTTTTGGACTTTGTTGCTATAGCTGTTTCACTTGTTCAATTAGTTGGTGATAACAGCGATCGGGGCTCAGGTTCTCTCTCCGTTATAACCCATTCAAATATATATGAAAATAAGACACGCATCAATCCCATCCTCCGAGATTGTGGGAACACCACAGATTCGGCGTTTGGGTTCCTACAAACCAACAACTCAACAACATATATCAGCGATAT
>NZ_QPLT01000299.1 GCF_003666015.1 Halorubrum sp. Atlit-26R | reverse complement strand
GCCGAAACCCCCACGCCAGTCGGCGTGATCGGACGTGTCAGTCCTGCGACAGCGACTGATCGGCGGGCCGGCCGGTCGGCGGTCGCTTCGAGACCGCTCGGACGGCCGCGGTCTGCGGGTCGTTCAGGACACGACGCGCCCGCTCGGGGAGCATCCACGCCCAGTCGACGTGCTCGTCGCTGATATCGACGTTTCGTCGGGAGGTGTAACACTTATAATGAACGGCGAAGCGACCCTCCTCGTCGTCGTTGACCCACGCGTTCGTCGCCACGGGCGTGTGGATCTCGACGGAGATACCCGTCTCTTCGGTGATCTCTCGGCGGAGGCCGCGACGGACTGGCTCCTCGACGGCGAGCCGTCCCCCGGGTAACTCCCACTTCCCGTCGGACGCGCGCTGGAGGACGAGGTTCCGGCCACGGGAGTCGATGATGACGCCCCGGACGCTCACCGTCGCGCGGAGCAGTTCGTCGGTCATTGGCGTAACTGAAGTTCAACTAACAATAAATCTGTGGGCCGGCGCGCGTTCGGACCCCGAGCGACGTCTCGGAGACGAGATCTGCCGTCCCCGTGGCCGAGTCGGGACCG
>NZ_QPLT01000298.1 GCF_003666015.1 Halorubrum sp. Atlit-26R | reverse complement strand
GCGGCCGTCGTCGACGGCGAGCCCGTCGCGGCCGCCATCGTCGCGCCCGCGATCGGCGACACCTACACCGCCGACGACACGGGCGCGTACCGCAACGGCGAGCCGATCGCGGTGAGCGACGTGGACGAGCCCCGCAAGGCCGCCGTCGACCCGACGATCTGGTGGGCCTACGACGCCCGCGACGAGTACGCCCGCGCCTGCGAGGCGATCGTTACCCGCTTCGGCGACATGCGTCGGTTCGGCGCCGCGCAGGTGGTGCTCCCGACCGTCGCGGCCGGCGGGTTAGAGGGGACGATCACGAACCTCCGCGCGAACCCCTGGGACACCGTGGCCGGGGTCTTCGTCATTCGGCAGGCCGGGGGGCGCGTGACCGACTTGGACGGAGAGCGGTGGCGCCACGACTCGAAGGGGGTCGTCGCCTCGAACGGCGCCCTCCACGACGAGGTGCTCGCGACCGCGAACGAAATCGAATCGGACTGATAAATGGGACCCGTGGCTGTTGCTGGTCGGTGCCGAGTCGTCGGATAACGAATCGAGGTCGCCGATCGGTGGATGGCCGCGGTGTCCGTTGATTAATAACTGGCTGA
>NZ_QPLT01000297.1 GCF_003666015.1 Halorubrum sp. Atlit-26R | reverse complement strand
CAAAACGTGCTGATGACATTTTAAAAGCAAGTATGGAATATCAGTCGACAGACTATAAACGGAGGTATGTCTCATGGAGAAAAATGAAAGTAATATTACTGACGTAACTCAGAACGAAGAGCAACTAGACAACAGTGATGAACAATCACAACAGAATGAGAAAACATTTTCTCAAGAAGAAGTATCACAATTGATTAAAGAGCGTATAGCTAGAGAACGCAAAAAATCAGATGAACGTATTAAAGATGCGGGTCAAGAAGCTGAGAAGTTAGCTAAAATGAAGTAGCTTATTTATTAAAAGGTGCTAAAGTTACAAAAGTATATGGTGATCAAGATAGGGTATCCTTTGTACCAGGGGAAAAAGCAACCGAATTATTATTTAACAGTAAGCCGAATTC
>NZ_QPLT01000296.1 GCF_003666015.1 Halorubrum sp. Atlit-26R | reverse complement strand
GCACCGGCGTGAGCCACAGGCAGTCAACGCCGAGCTCGTCGAGGTAGTTGAGCCGATTTTCGAGCGCCTCAAAAGTGGTCTCGGCTTCCTCGTCGTCGTCCGCGTAGCCGCGGACGTAGATCTCGTAGAGTGTGCTGTCCGTGGCCCACTCGGGCGGCTCGTTGAGCCGGGTGACGCCGAAGTCCGCACCGTCACCGAGCCGATCGACGCTGACCGCGTCGGCGACGCTGTAGCTCGCGCCGACGGCGACCCCGTGGACGCGGACCCGGTCGTCGATCCCGTCGAGTGGGACCCGGAGTTCGCGGTCGTCGACTGCCGCATCCTCACGGGTTGCGTCATCCCGGTCGTCGAGAAGGAACTCCACGTCGAGATCGGCAGCGTCGCGTGACGAGTCCGGGTGTGGCGTCGGCGTCGCCCGGAAGACGGCCTCGTCACCTTCGATTTCTGCGTCGAGCCTGACACGGGGGCGCCCATCCTCATCCTCGGTGGGTTCGGCGCGTGCTCCAGATCCGGATCCGGAAGCGAAGCCACTCTCGCCGCCGCTCTTTCGGGCTGAGCCACTCTTGCCGCTATAGCCGCTCTTCCCGCTTCTCC
>NZ_QPLT01000295.1 GCF_003666015.1 Halorubrum sp. Atlit-26R | reverse complement strand
CTCCAAAATCAGAATGTATTTGTTTAACCCTCGATAACTCGCTGTGGAGTTGCTCCGCGGAGGCGTTATCCGCCAGTAGGTGGGAATACGTATGAGTAGTAATTTCATGATCAGTCTTCCGGCTCTGAATCTCTCGAACTAAATCAGGCGCATAGAAGTGAGGATCAGTCTCTTCGTCAGTACCGGGGTCTTCACTCCAGTAGTCTTCTGGGTACGGCCCGGCGTGTGAACCAGTACACGATTCGTGAAATAAGTGACCCACGACATCGAAGGTAATGGGGAGGTCGTGCCGATCCGCTGAATCGAGTATTCGATGAAGCGCTTTTGTCTCGGCCGCCCGGTCTGTTGAGAGGTGACTGTATTCGGCTTTGTCGTGCATTCCCCACCCGAGCTCTAACTCGATACTTAGTGTAACAATTCCGGTCATTGAATACTATAATTCGCTTTCACACTCAATAACGGTTCGAATAGTATCCATCCGACGTGACCAATCGTTTTCTTCACCTGCCGCTCTGGCTTGTTGCCGAACTTCGAACCAATCCTCCCGCTTGAACTCACCTAGTTGATTAATTGTTTCGACGAGGGACGACACAGAT
>NZ_QPLT01000294.1 GCF_003666015.1 Halorubrum sp. Atlit-26R | reverse complement strand
CCGACGATCAGTAGTCGGTAGTATTCCGAACAACTCGTTTTTTGCCACAGATCGGTATAACCAGCACGTCGTCGGTACACGATAGTCGTATCGAGAGTTTCAGAGCGGTTCTTCGATGGTGTGTGAGTTAGTTTGAAGAGCGATTGGCAACCCTAACCATACATGTCTGAGAATCTCCCTGAGTTTAACCGCGATGATTTAGAGGAATTTGTGCAGGAGTATATGGAGCTTGACCGTCGGGTTCAACGACCGAAAGACATCTACTCGGTGCTTCGCGGGCCGCGCGAACGAAAGTACCAGTACACGCTGAGGTACTTCTTGGATCCGCGGAAATCTCACGGGTTCGGGTACACACTCCTTGACTGCTTCTTGGAGAGTCTCGATTTCTATGAGTTCAATCTTCCCGGACAGCATATTGAGATCGAAGACGAGGTCCAGATTGGAGACGAGGGGTCTGATGGCCGGATTGATTTGATTATTTGCGGTGGGAGTGCGTTGGCGGACCACCCGCGATGGGCAGTATTCCTCGAGTTGAAGGTCGGTGCAGAGGAAGGAACCGAGCAAACCACTACGTACGCGTTGGCGGATACGTGGAA
>NZ_QPLT01000293.1 GCF_003666015.1 Halorubrum sp. Atlit-26R | reverse complement strand
GCTACACCGGCTCTAACTTATAAACAACTAATCGGGCGACAAGAACCGTCACACCACTTGTTCGCCGTCGTCGTCGTACACTTCGATGGCGTCGACCGGGCAGACGCGCGCCGCGAACTTCGCGTCGAACTCCTCGCCGTCGGGCACCTCGACGACGAACAGGTCGTCTTCCTCCTCGGTGCTCCCTTTTAAATCGGCTTTCCCGTCGTTCAGGTTCTTCTCGAAGGCGTCCCACTCGGCGACGCACTGGTACATCCCGACGCAGGTGTCGCGGTCGAACTCGACGTACATGACCACTGGTTCGGTGAGCCGATACAAAGCCGTGACGACGAGAGGTGTGGGGCTCTGAAAGGCGATCGGCGATGGCTTCCTCCAAAGCCCCGGCCGGGAGAAGTCCGGACGCTCGCTGCGCGCCTCGCTCAGTCGCTCCGCTCCTTCGCTGCGGTGCTTGCGTCGCCTCCGAACTTCTCCCGGCCGCCCCTTTGAGTCCCGCCCCGCGACCGCACCTCACACCTCCCCAGCCTCGCGGCTCCCTCCGCTTCGCTCCGGTCGCCGCGTCCCTCGCGCGTGCGACTCGCAGCCTAACGGCTGCTCGTCG
>NZ_QPLT01000292.1 GCF_003666015.1 Halorubrum sp. Atlit-26R | reverse complement strand
AGTTCGACGGACCCTCGTCGGAACTCGCAGACACCACCGAGACGTTTCGATCCGCGAAATGCTCGGCGAGTCGCCCGACGACGCCTGGCGTCGGATTGAACACCGTCAGCGTTCGTTCCGAGGCGGCGACGCCGGAGATGAGTTCGCTGAGAGACATTACCGGGAGAACGCTACAACGGGTTATCATTCTTTGCAATAATATGGTATGCGAGACCGGCGAGTCGGGACGCGAAACCGGTCGACTCGCCCGGAAGGAAGTCGTTACCGGGAGAGAACAGCGTCCTAACTATGCCCCACAAGCGTGTACGTTCAGTATGATTTCCGACGCGCCCCGTTCTCGGAACCCCGCGGAAGTCGACGACGAACGCGGGACGGGCGACGGCCCGTGGTTCGCCGCCGAGGTCCCCGACATCGTCGCCGGACTCGAAGCCTCGCAGTCCATCGGTCCGGTCACCGCGGCGGCCGCCCGCCAACTCATCGCGGTCGGCCGCGCGAGGGACGCGCTCGCGCTCGTCCTCGGCGAGGTCGACGGGTCGTGGCGGCGATAGGGTCGCTCGTCGCGGCGAGCGACGCGGACTCGGCGGCCGGCGGACTACTTCTCGC
>NZ_QPLT01000291.1 GCF_003666015.1 Halorubrum sp. Atlit-26R | reverse complement strand
GACTCTCCGAGGTCGCCGGCGCCGGCGCCGTGGGCGACGCCCTCACGGTGGCGGACGCCGATCGCGTCACGCCCCTCCGCAGTCACCGTGTACAGAATGTGGGGATACCGGCAGTCGCGGCTGACCAGCCCGGCCTCGCGCAGCTCATCGAGTTCGTCGGACTCCAAGCCGACGTACTCTTGGAGGCGGCGCATGCTGTCGCGGGTGATATCGTACTCTAGCTCCGGGTCGTACTGTCCTTGGTGGGCCGAGTACACCGCCTGGAGAAACCGAAGGCCGGCGTCGCTGATCGGACTCTCCTGCCGCTCTGCGTACGTGAGCTTGAGCGGCAGCTCACAGATCGGGCAGTCGTCGCGGGCAACGTTGTCGGGGTCGTGACAACAGCCGATCGCTGCCCGGAACCCATCCGGGGAGGGGTCATACCGGCTCTCACACCCCACGCAGACGAGCGCGTGTCGCTCCGCATCGTACGCCACCGGGTCCGGCAGCCGCGTAGTGTATGGTAACGCCGAGTCCACCCGCGCGGCGGTGGTCTCGGGGGTCGAGTCGCCTCCCGAGTCGGCCGCGTCGCCAGCCGGGGCGTCCGATCCGGTCGTCGCCGTCG
>NZ_QPLT01000290.1 GCF_003666015.1 Halorubrum sp. Atlit-26R | reverse complement strand
CCAGCGCAACGGAGCCAATCGACGCGATCACCGCAGTACCTAGTCCATCGGCGTCAATATCCTCTGCGACATCAGCCACTGCATCGTCTGTGTCGGCCATATATTGAGTTGGGACTATAGCCGTAAAGACGTTTGCCTCGGCCGGTTCACCCGTCCGACATCGGTGGATTCTGGGTTTGTTCTCCGGTCCCCGCTGTCACGTCGGGCTCGTTCTCATTTCGCTCGGTTTGTCGTGTCTTTTTCCACGTTTTGTAAATGTCCACGAATGCGAGGGCGCTGAGTAGCACCCCAGCGATGACCATCATTTTGTCTGCGTCGATTGTCGCCATGTCGTATCCTACGGTCTCAACGCCTAAATGACTCACCGACGACAATGGGGGTATCGAGCGGGAGCCACGCTCAGGTGTGTTCGTGCCGCTTGATAGACTAGCAACACAGCCTCTGACTCGGTCACTCTGCTACTGGTGGGGATAACAGAGCTGTAGACACTCAACGTGTTTTCTCGTTGGTCGATGGCTTACCCACCGGTCGGGAAGTGCGACTTAGATCAACCCTGTGAACTACCCCACCCTACTCAGCCGCTGGTCCGGCTTCGTTGAGGGTGGGGC
>NZ_QPLT01000289.1 GCF_003666015.1 Halorubrum sp. Atlit-26R | reverse complement strand
CCGCCGAGGCCGAAGAAGCAGAGCCGGAACCGGCCTTCGACGAGGACGTCATGCCCGACGAAGACGCCGACCTGCTCATCCCGGTCGAGGACTACCTGGCCGCCGGTGTCCACATCGGTACCCAGCAGAAGACCAAGGACATGGTCCGGTTCATCCACCGTGTCCGCGACGACGGGCTCTACGTGCTCGACGTCAGCCAGACTGACTCGCGAATCCGCACCGCCGCGGACTTCCTCGCGAATTACAGTCCGGAGCAGATTCTGGTCACGTCCTCCCGCCAGTACGGTCGCTTCCCGGCCGAGAAGTTCGCCGCCGCCGTCGGCGCTCGCGCCCGCACGGGCCGCTTCATTCCGGGTACACTGACGAACCCGGACTACGCCGGCTACATCGAACCCGACGTGGTCGTCGTCACCGACCCGATTGGTGACGCGCAGGCCGTCAAGGAGGCCATCACGGTCGGCATCCCGGTCATCGCGATGTGCGACTCCAACAACCAGACGTCGAACGTCGACCTCGTCGTCCCAACGAACAACAAGGGTCGACGCGCGCTGTCGGTCGTCTACTGGCTGCTGGCCAACGAGACGCTCGACCGCCGCGGCCCCGCCACCG
>NZ_QPLT01000288.1 GCF_003666015.1 Halorubrum sp. Atlit-26R | reverse complement strand
GAAGCCGTCCAGAACAGCGTCGACAGTCCGGGCGTGTCCTACATGCTCGTCAGCGTTACACCAGCGCAGACCGTCGTCTGTGATGACGGCACCGGCGTCGTGGGCGAAAGCGAAAGCACCACCGTATCAGGTACCGATAGACCGAACGAATGAGTGCCCCGTCGCTCCCGACCGGCTACGATGTCTCCAAGCACGTCCCAGCTGGCCGCCGCGACTGCCTGCTCACCGTCGGGTTCGACCAGCACCAGCAACACATCCCGCGCTTCCTCGTTCAGCTTCACTATCGCGTCGCGACCGACCCGATCGAGTGGACGGCAATCGCCCGGATGGACCACAACGAGACATCGACACTCGGGCATGACGTGTACCACGAGGGGCTCCACGTCGATGTCGTACGCCGCTCGCAGCCGACTGTCCACCTCCAACTCGCGCATACGCCGCTGTCAAAAAGTCGAGGATCAGTCATCCGCGGCTGTGTTAACTACCTTAAACGCGAGGCCGAGTACTTCGTCGATGTCTTCGAAGAACGCCGGTCGCCGGGTCGCCCGCCGTCGTGGTCGGATGGTGGTGAACCGACACCTACGTTTATTTGTTCGCGCCGGGTAGAAG
>NZ_QPLT01000287.1 GCF_003666015.1 Halorubrum sp. Atlit-26R | reverse complement strand
TCCACTGAACACAGAATCGAAACTCCTCCTCAACATGGTTTAGGGCGTTGATGAGTTCCCCTTGGGCGTCAAGGAGTGCGTCTATTTCCTCCGCAATCTCGTCGAAACCAGTTTCTAAGTGGCCGTCCCCAAAGTCATCACGCTGATATATGTTATTGATTAGGTAATTCAGATATGAGAACTCTCGAACTGGGAATGCGCGGGTTTCGTAGAACTCCTTTCCAAGGTAGTTGAGCCGAGAGATAATATAGAGCAAGAGGTGTTCTTTGCTGTACTCCTGAAGTAGGTCTATTTGATTCTCCTCACTGAGAAGCTCTCTGGCCTCTTTGATTTTGCGTGCGAGGATGGCGTCATCTTCAAGCGGCAATCCCCTACATTCCGGGCATCGAAGCTCTCGGTCTTCATAGTCCACATAGAGCAAATGGCCGCACTCCAAACAAGGCATATTTTCACGTTGACTGAGTGAACATTAATATCTTTGCCACCTTATCGAGCGAACCAACTAATCAAATTAGATGAAGACTGGGGTTCAGGAGTGCTTATGATGCGATCGCAAGGACCAGTTGTAGGACACCTACTACCGCGAGTAACACGGTAAGCCAGGTAAGGAT
>NZ_QPLT01000286.1 GCF_003666015.1 Halorubrum sp. Atlit-26R | reverse complement strand
CGAAGAGACGGATTGGTGTGACATCCGAAATCCGTCTCTTCACGCGTGTTACGGTGGTGAGCGATATATCAGTTGTCGCTATTCCGGACGAACCCGCGGGCTCTGAAGAGGGAGGCAGGTCCGCTGAGTGGGCGATGCTCGCCGCGCACGCACTTCATATCCGAGTTGCGCAAATACTACCGCATCGCGGTGGATTTGCTCAGCGAAATGCCCGGCATCCTCGAAGAGATTGGACTTACCAGACTCTTCCACACTATACTGTCCTCCGCGCGTTGTTTGAGCGGATTCCCACCGCGACGTAGCGTGCGTTTCTCGACGCGTCAGCCGAAAAACACACCAGCCATGCTACTATCGATTCCACCGGCTTTGACCGTGATCAGCCCATCCCCCACTACGCCAACCGCACGAACTACCGCATCAGAGCGCTGAAAGCCACCGCTCCCGTGAGGTCAAAACGCTGTACATTACTGACACCCACTCCACAACAAGTAGTTAGAAATGTCAACTATGGTGGCTTTAGTGGCCAAGAGAGGAATTGCTACACATTCTCTGCGATATAGGTCTCGATCTGGCTTACAAGCTCGGGCCGGAAAGTCCAAAAAGCATCCCAG
>NZ_QPLT01000285.1 GCF_003666015.1 Halorubrum sp. Atlit-26R | reverse complement strand
CGAGTGGATCGACTTGGAGTTTGTGGAGCGAGAGCGGACACCCCGCGAGATCATTGAAAAGGGTATTCGCCACCATCTTGCTGGACTATCACTTTCGAATACAGTTATTCTTCTTGAGGAATTGGGTGTCGATCGAAGTCGTGTGGCTGTTCACAACTGGGTACAGAAAGCCGATCTACAGCCAGCTGACGGTGAGAGCCCGGATCGCGTTGCGGTTGATCAGAAAGCGATCCGGATCAACGACGAGCAGTACTGGCTGTACGCTGCTGTCGATCCACAGACGAACAGAATCCTTCACTCACGGCTGTTTCCGACGTATACGATCCCGATCGCACGAGAATTTCTCACTGAATTAGCTGAGAAACACGATGTCGAAGACGCGCTGTTTCTCGTCGACGACGCAGACGATCTGATCGGTGGGCTTCGTCGCGAAAACTACAGCTACCGCGTCGAACAACACGGCTTCAGAAATTCTGTCGAACGTATTTTTAGAGAAGTAGAACGACGAACCTCTTCGTTTTCAAACTGTTTCAGCCACGTCGATCCACCGACCGCGGAAACGTGGTTACAAGCCCACGCCGTCTGGTGGAATCATGCTTAAGTTAACACGACG
>NZ_QPLT01000284.1 GCF_003666015.1 Halorubrum sp. Atlit-26R | reverse complement strand
AGTTAAAAGAGATATTGAAAGGCCGAGAGCTTCCGAACAGCCGCTTCACCCGTTTCCTGCTCCGTGCTCTGGAAGAGGATTACTATAACGCTGGCTCTCGTGAGACCAGAATTGACCTTGACCAAGTCGATCTTGAGCATATCGCACCGCTTAGCTCTCTTTCATCGGAGAGATATAGCACATGGGCAGCGGTCTTCAATCATAATGAGGAACGCTTTGATCACTACAAATCCAGACTTGGAAACCTTACGCTACTTGCAGACCGGCAGAATTCGAGAGTAAGGAATGGCTCGTATGCTGAGAAGTGCGCTGAGTACGAGCAGTCAGATATTACCATGACTCAGAGAATTCCAGACAATTATCCTTCCTGGGGCTTTGAGACGATAGAAGACCGTACCCGGACGATTGCTCAAGATATCGTGAATTTGTGGGGTGTGTAAGACCTAGTTCAAAAATAGGCTAAAGGTTGCTGTGGATACCGTCCTATTCAGATATTGTTTAGGTAGCCTCTCCGTTGTTCTACCTTCTGTTCCTCGGTTCTCTGATCGTAGTGCTTTGAGAGAACTTGCTGACCAACGTTCATACGGTCGCTAACAACTTTCTCAGGAACATC
>NZ_QPLT01000283.1 GCF_003666015.1 Halorubrum sp. Atlit-26R | reverse complement strand
GGAGGCCAATTCTGGCGGGCACTGCTCCAGCGCCACCATCACCGCGCTGACGATGCCGGTCAGCGGCTCTTGCAGGGCTTCGAGGATTTCATTGGAGTTCAGGGTAAAGCCGCGCGGTACGCCTTCGGCCAGGTTACGGCCACGGACTTCGATTTCACGCACTTCGTCACCCGGATAGGCAGAACCGATTTCGTGATTGATGCGCTCGGCGGTCGCTTCGCCGATCAGCGAGCCATAGTTGCGGCGCACATAATTGATGATGGCTTCATCGAAACGGTCGCCGCCGATGCGCACGGAAGAGGAGTACACCACGCCGTTCAGCGAGATCATGGCGATTTCGGTGGTGCCACCGCCGATGTCGACGACCATGGAACCGCGGGCCGCTTCGACCGGCAGGCTGGCACCGATGGCGGCGGCCATCGGCTCTTCGATCAGGAATACTTCACGGGCGCCGGCGCCCAGGGCGGATTCGCGGATGGCGCGGCGCTCGACCTGGGTCGACTTGCACGGCACGCAGATCAGCACGCGCGGAGAGGGCTGCAGGAAGCTGTTCTCGTGCACCTTGTTGATGAAGTACTGCAGCATCTTCTCGCAGACGCTGAAGTCGGCGATC
>NZ_QPLT01000282.1 GCF_003666015.1 Halorubrum sp. Atlit-26R | reverse complement strand
CGATGTACTTCGAGAGCCGCAACGACGAGTACAGCGTCGTGATTGACGCGGCGCGGTACGTCCGACTCGACCGGGACGTCTCCGGGCCGGTCCACGCCCGCGAGGGACCGCTCGCGCGGATGGGCCACCTGCTCGAAAGCGACCGGTCGGGGTATCGGAAGGTCGTTCAGGACGACACCGAACGGGCCGGCTACTACCACACGGTGACGCTCGGGCCGAAGCGCGTTCGCGAGTGTTTCCCGGACCACGGGATCCCGAAGGAGTTCAAGCACTACTACGCGCGGAACGCCGAGTCGCTCCCCGACGATCACCCGCTCGCTCACCCGAAGCTCGAAGCGTCATATCAGTCGAGCCGGTGGGACGAGACGCTCCGGCCGGCCGACCACGAGGAGATCGCCGACGAGCTCGAAGAGGCGATCCTCGCGACGCTGAACGAGTCGGGGCTCCCGACACAACCGCTCGACGACGACGGCCCGAGCGGCGGTCGCACGTTCGTCGAAGATACGTACTTCGAGGCTGAGACCGTCGACCGGTCGCGCGTGCTCCCGCTGAACTTAGAGCGCGTCGAGAGCGATCAGCGGAACGTGGTCGTCCGGCAGCTCGCCGACGGGCTC
>NZ_QPLT01000281.1 GCF_003666015.1 Halorubrum sp. Atlit-26R | reverse complement strand
CCTCGGCCGACCTCGGCTCGACGCTCGGCGCCCTCACGGTCGCGTTCCTCGTCGTCACGCTCGTCGCGGGGACGCTGCTGGATTTCAACTGGACGCAGGCGGTGCTGCTCGGTGGCTTCGCGGGCGCCGTGGCCGTCGCGTCGGCGTGGCTAACGGAGCGGCGGGCTGGCGGCGACTGACCTCGTTCGGTTCCGGTCCCGATCGGACCCGCCCAAGTATCGCGTCTGAGAGGTCGGACGGAGGCTTTTATACTCGCTCGGCGTCGACACCGCACAATGCGATTCAGTCGCGACCGTCGGGGCCAGTCGGTCGTGGTCGGAACGGTGATCCTGTTCGGGTTCCTGATCTTAGCGCTCGGGGTCTATCAGGTTCAGGTCGTCCCGACGGACAACGCGAACGTCGAGTTCCAACACAGCCAGCAGGTCGAAGACGACTTCGGCGACCTCCGCAACGACGTCCTCCGAGCGGGCGCCACGGGCTCGACCGGCTCGACGCAGATCCAGCTAGGGACGCGCTACCCGGCCCGGACGTTCTTCATCAATCCGCCGCCCGTGTCGGGGTCGCTCGAAACTGAGGCGACGGGCGAGATACGGGTCCGGAACGCGACGGTCGGCG
>NZ_QPLT01000280.1 GCF_003666015.1 Halorubrum sp. Atlit-26R | reverse complement strand
AAAATCGATGGAGGACGTGAATGAACGACGCGTATCCCACAGACGATTCACCCGATGATGGCGCTGGGCAGCCGGCCTTGTTTCCATTGCTCTCCGGGGAAGGGAACCAACGGCTAGTGGTTGAGTGGATCCAAGCCCATGACCGCTATACGCTGGTCGATCCGGATCAGCCGATCGAAACGGCGACGTTCGACTGCTGTATCCTCGACGGGGAGATGCTACAGACACACGCTGAGACGCTTCGAGCCCGGAAACGCGAGGTGAAGCCGGCTCTGTTACCATGTCTTCTGCTCATACCGGAGGCAGACCTTTCACTTATTGAAACTGACAGCGGAGAGATTGCCGACAGCGTCGTGTTCGAAACCGCCGACGAGGTGGTCTCGATGCCGATCAAAAAGGCCGAACTAGAGTGGCGGACACAGGCGCTCATCAGACTGCGAACCCAGTCGCTGCGCCTCAAAGAACAGACGGAGACGCTGGAACTGTTCAAGCAGGCTGTCGAAGCCTCCGGTCACGCGATCTGGATATCCGACACAGACGGGACGATCAACTACGTCAATCCGGCGTTCGAATCGATCACGGGCTACAGCCGAGACGAGGCTGTCGGCGAGTCAC
>NZ_QPLT01000279.1 GCF_003666015.1 Halorubrum sp. Atlit-26R | reverse complement strand
GTCCTACTATCGCTGAGTAGTACTGTTCGGACACGCCACTTTTTCACTCCACTTGGCTCCCTTTCCCACTGAACTAACCCTGTTTCCGTCAATTCGTCACTACGATTTCGGATTGTCTGTCCTGTTACGCCTGCCCGCTCAGCCAACTCTGACTGCGTTACAGGTTCCGTTGCCTCAAGCAACGTCATCATAATTTTGCCAACACTTCGTGGTGCCTCTGACATCACGTCGTCTGCGGAGAGTTGTTGAAGAGCGAATCGTAAATCAGCTGACTCAACATTACGTACATCCGGCTCCCGACAGAGACCACTCAGAGCTCTAGTGACCCGAAAGGGGGAACCCACAACTGAATTCAATACGGAAACCGCTCCCTCAGTCATACGAATATTCTTCCGTTCCAACACACGTTCTGTAGCACTAGCAATAGCATCTCTCGTGACTTCTCTGATAGTGATTGGTATAGCGAACTCCGGTGCGTCCTTATGGGGTTCATATGATTTTAACTCATTAGTGAGGGCCGGCTTGAGTTGCGTTGAGCATCCGCCCCGAAGTACCAGTGATCCAATTAATGACCCGTACGGATCCGCTGCATCCACTTCCACAGTAAATGAATTCG
>NZ_QPLT01000278.1 GCF_003666015.1 Halorubrum sp. Atlit-26R | reverse complement strand
TGTTTTCTGGATTATGTGTTCTACGTAGCACATCAGTTATCGATCGCTGGCTGTGCGAAGCCGATCGATTCGATCCCCGAGTGCCACCTTGATTGAGAGCGGATTCGGGACTCGCCTTCGTGTTGGTTCCAAGGCGTGTACGTCGGCGTATTCAATGAGCGCATCAGCGACGGTTGTCTGCCCGGCCTGTTCGGCCGCGTACTCGTCAGCTGTGTGGATTCGTCGACGGGCAAGCCAAAACCCGATAAGAACCACTCCAAGTGAGAGTCCGAGTAACGGCCACTGTGGTCCGATACCGATGACGGACGCGATGAGTGCGATACTCGCAACGAGGACAGTACCAAGCCTGATCTCGAAAACATGAGTCCGGAGTTTCCCTGCCTCGATTGCAAGCAGCGCAGTGGCTGTTTCATCGTCGAATACATCGAGAAATGTACTTGTGACGAAGAGGCGTCGGTAGGTCGGTGGCCCGCGAACGATTGTACTCGCCGTTTCTTCGTTTTCAGTATCGAGGATTCGGGCGTCTCGAACGCTGAGACCGGCCCGTGAACAGAGTTGTTCCAGTCTCTCGGCACGTTCTCCAGTTGGTGTCGCCGTCGAACGAAGTAGCGGGATTAC
>NZ_QPLT01000277.1 GCF_003666015.1 Halorubrum sp. Atlit-26R | reverse complement strand
GAGGGTCGATCTCTCCACTCTGAGGCGAACCGTTTCGAGAGATGCTTGTCACAGTTCTCCTCATAGGACTTGATAAGCTCCTTTTTGTGGAGTTTCTCCAACAACCCCAACCCCTTCACACACGTTTCCCTCAATTCTTCACGTTCCTGTCCCCCATTGATGTACACCCGCCAGTCATGAGCATAGTCATCTCGAACATCTCGCAGATCATCCAGCAATTTCCTATCCTCTTTTTCAAGGATGCCAATAGATTTGACATCAAGGTGCTTCCATTGTGTCTTTCGTGACCTACCAAGCTTTATCCGAAAATAAGTCTCGAAGCAAGCGGATTGGCGCATTAAAGTCGACTCCAAATCCCCCGTCTCAAAATCCTCTAACTGGTGGTGGAGTTCTGCGCGTAACATCGGAATATAAGGACCATCTACGAGTTCAGTTTCCTTTGCGAGCTTTTTGAACACAGTATATTCTATAATAGAGTAGATTTCATATCGGTGCTTCTCAGAGAAATCAAGCGGGTATTTTGCAACTCGGATTCTATCAAGATCGTTGATCTCGTCACCACCAGGAATTATAGACTGCATCAATATCCTGCCGGACTCATTTTTCTCCTCTTCGGTGG
>NZ_QPLT01000276.1 GCF_003666015.1 Halorubrum sp. Atlit-26R | reverse complement strand
GGTACCGGGGATCCCCGGGGGGACGCCGTTCATGATCACCCTGCTCCTGGGCGCGGTGTTGGCCGGACTCCTCGCGATCGTCATCGGCTCGGTGTCGTTCCGGCTCACCGGGGTCTACTTCGCGATGATCACGCTCGGGTTCGCGCAGGTGATCTACGAGCTGATCCGGTCGTGGGGGTACGTCTCGACGAACCCGACCGAGGGCGCGACGGTGAGCGGCGACGCGCTCGCGATCGGCGTCCCGTACGTCGACGCGCTGAGCCTCGACGTGGGGCGGCTCACCGGCGAGAGCTTCGAGAACCTGCTCGGGCTCGGGATCGACCTCTCGGCGACGGTGGTCTCGTACTACGCGCTCGGGATCGTCGTGGTGGTCTGCTACTTCGCGATGCAGCGGATCGTCCACTCGCCGTTCGGGCGCGTGATGATCGCGATCCGGGAGAACGAGGAGCGAGCCCGCGCCGTCGGCTACCCGACTTACCGGTTCAAGTTAGCCGCGTTCGCAATCAGCGGCTTCTTCGGTGCGATCGCGGGCGGGATCTTCGCGGCCTACTCGCGGTCGGTCGCGCCCGACGGGACGTTCTACTTCCTCGTCACCGCCGACGCGCTGATCACGACGATCGTC
>NZ_QPLT01000275.1 GCF_003666015.1 Halorubrum sp. Atlit-26R | reverse complement strand
GACAGCGACGTCTACAACTGCGCCGATGTCAAGGAGGCCGTTTCAGAGGCCCGGTCGTGGATCCGTGACCACGAGAAGGCCGCTGAGCGTGTCGGCGTCGACGTCGGCAATCAAGAAGGGGGTGAGCCCAATGTCTGACAGCGAGGCTGCTACTCGATGTGGAGAGTGCGGTTCCTCGCCGCTCAAGGACGGTGGGTTCCAGCTTACGCTGGAGTACCCACCTGACACAGAGGCTGATCCCGGAAGCGTGGAGCTGTCGCTTTGTGCGACGTGCGCGGACGGAATCGCCGCTACCGTCCTCGTCGAGCGGGCGCTGGCCCACGAGCTCGAGAACATCTACGCTGGCCTCCCTAACCCCCAGCCGCAGCCCCCGGCTGAGGGCGGTTCGCCATGAGCAGTACACACGTCAGTGGCGGGGTATCTGACCCCTCCTGCGAGCAGACGTGCATCGGCGTCGATGTCGGCCTTACCCGCGCATTCACAGCGGCACCGGCTGGTGGTGCTACTGAAGACGCGTTCACGATCAGCGGCTCCGCGATTCGAGAGGCAGTAGATGACCTGACTACAGCGCAGCGCCGTCTTGATGATGTTCAGTTCACCACTGAGCGCTCTGCGTGTGAAGCCTTCGC
>NZ_QPLT01000274.1 GCF_003666015.1 Halorubrum sp. Atlit-26R | reverse complement strand
CGGATCGACCAACTCGAGGCCGATGGTATCATCAAAGGCTATCATCCAGAAATCAATTACGAGGAAGCCAATTTGCCGTTGCAAGTGACGTTCGTTATCTCCGCACCTCCCACCGAACTCAAACAGTACTCGGAGGATATCAGGGCAATCCAGGGTGTGGTCGATGTTCGTGAGATGCTCACGGGGCGGCGCAACATCCATATTGATGTTGTCGGGACGAGCACGAGCGAGATCACCAGGATCACTGATGCGATTCACGACATTGGTGTCGAGATCGAGTCGTCGGAGATGATGCGCCGCCGCCACGTCCAGCCATTCAACCACTTTTTCCTCCAAGGAACCGAAGACGTGGAAGCGCGCGGCGACGATTTTGAGGATGAGGAGTCAAATTCTGGTTAATATCCGACACAATTCTTCAATACACAATTGGTGAGGAGTATTATGGGGATTCCACACACTATAGTTTCGGATTACACAGTATACTCTCTAAGCAGTGCGGATTTTCTGATTACATAAACTACTATACACAACAACGTTATCCGTCCTTCAGGTCGAGTCTTTTAGTAAGGATGTAACCACCGGGGAAGTCGTTGACCTTCACGGTGGAATCCGCTAGAGATACTATGAACGACAC
>NZ_QPLT01000273.1 GCF_003666015.1 Halorubrum sp. Atlit-26R | reverse complement strand
CTCGTCGCGAACGTCTGTCACCGAGAGGTTCGTCGGCGTCGGGAGTGTCGCCATCGCCGACGCCTCGTTCGACGGCCCGGACGAGGAGCCACCCTCGACCGACACGAGCGCGTAGTGGTAGGTCGTGCCGTTCAGCAGTCCCGTGTCGGAGTAGGACTCGACGCCCGCTGAAACCGTATCGATGGGCGTCCCGGACACGTCGACGCCCGCGCTCTGCGAGCGGTATATCTCGACCGTCCCGCTGAAGTTCGCCGGGTCAGACCACGACAGGTCGATGCGTTCGTCACCAACCGCCGTAGCGGTGACACTCGTCGGCGAGACGAGATATGATATCGTTATCTGCGCGTTCTGTCCGAACGACTGGCTTGACGCCCCTCGCTGGTTGGCGTCAACAACGTCAAGCCCGTTATCGTAGTTCGAGCCGCCGCCGCCGCCCGCTGAGCCGTAAGATGCTCCACCGGCGCCGCCGCCACCGCCGTAGTATCCGCCACCGCCACCGCCGCCGCCGGGGAACCCGCCGCCGCCGCTGCCTCCATTGAACGCCGACCCGTCATATCCGTCATCTGCGCTGCCGCCCCCGCCCTCTGCTGTCGCGCCGCCGCCGCCGCCGGAGGTCTGGGAGCCGCCTCCGCCG
>NZ_QPLT01000272.1 GCF_003666015.1 Halorubrum sp. Atlit-26R | reverse complement strand
CGATGGCGGCGACGGTGCCGGTAACGCCCTTGGCCTCGACGCGGTAGCCGACGTTGAAGTCCGGGTCGCGGAGGAGGTAGACGCCCGCCACGGTGTCCTCGATCATCTCGGAGAGCGCGTAGGAGACGCCGAGGGCGATGAAGCCGACGGCGGTGCCGAGGCTCGCAGCGATGTCGCCCATGCCGAGCACCTTCAGGAAGGTGAGCGCGACGCCGAACCAGAGGAAGACGGCGACGAGCATGACGATCAGGTCGCCGACCAGTTTGCGGTCGCCGACGTACAGCCGCTCGATCGACGATCGGACCAGCGCGAGGGCGATCCGCACCACCGCGTACGCCAGCGCGAGGAAGATCACCCCCGAGAGCAGCCGCGGAATCGCGACGGTCAGCCCCTCGACGAAGTTCGAAAGCGAGCGGGAGACGAGCGACGATATCTGCGTCATGCCGAACCGCACGCGGCCGAGGGTGGAAAAGGCGAGGAGGGCGCCGGCTCAGTTCGCGTCCGTCTCGGAGGTGAACACGCCGTCGAGGTCGACGCTCGGGTCGCGCCGGGGCTCCGTCTCTCGTCCCGACCGCTCGTCCGGGGCGCGGGTCCGCGCGCGGCGCATCAGGACCTCGTGCGTGTCCCGCGACTCC
>NZ_QPLT01000271.1 GCF_003666015.1 Halorubrum sp. Atlit-26R | reverse complement strand
CGACGACGTTCGGTCCGACTTGGACGTTCTCGCCGATCGTGACGCCGCTCCGGATCGTCGCGTTCGGGTGGACGGTCGAGCCCGCAGCAAGTAGGGTGTCATCGGCGACCACCGCCGACGGCGCGACCGTGGCCGTCTCGTGGGGGCCGGTCCCGGTGTTCGCGAGGATCGCGCCGTTGACTGCGAGGAGGTCCCACGGTTCGGAGACGTCGAGCCATCGGCCTCGATACCGGACGACGCGGACCGGTCGGGTCGCACCCAGCTCGGAGAGCGTGGCGGTGAGTGCGTGTTCGCCGTGGTAGTCGGTCTCGCGGAGCGCGGCGAAGACCTCCGGCGGAAACGCGTAGACGCCCGCGTTGATGTACTCGGAGGCGACCCGGTCGGGATGCGGCGATTCCTCGATCCCCGCGAGTTCGTCGTCGGCGAAGTCGACGACGCCGTACTTGTGCGGGTGGTCGGCGCGGGTGATCGCGACGGTCGGATCACCGGTCTGGCGGTGGCGCTCCCAGACGGCGTCGATCGCGGCCGCGTCGACGATGCGGTCGCCGTTGCAGACGACGACCGAGTCCCCGACGTGCGATTCGGCTTGGAGGAGAGCGTGGCCGGTTCCGAGCTGCGGCTCTTGGGTGACGTAA
>NZ_QPLT01000270.1 GCF_003666015.1 Halorubrum sp. Atlit-26R | reverse complement strand
GCCTGCGCGCTCGCCTTGGACCCCCGCATTCGAGATCGCGCCGATCGCCGCGGCCGTCTCGTTGAGGCTCACCCCCATCGAGGAGGCCACAGGACCTACCTGCGACATTGCAGTACTCATTTGACTCATGGTGGTATTGCTATTCGCCACCGTCGCTGCGAGGGTGTCGGTGATCTCTGGGACCTCGGATGCTTCGCGACGATACGCTTGCATGGTCGTCGTGAGGATCGACGTCGCCTCCTGGAGCCTCATCTGCCCGGCCGTGGCGAAGTCGGCAGCTGCCGGGAGTGCTTCCATCGATTCGGAGGCGTCGAGACCAGCAGATGACAGGAAGTAGAGCGCCCTCGCAGCACGCTGGTGCGAGTGTTCTGTGCTGGTGGCGACTTCTTGAGCTGTGTCTCGGAGGTCCTCTTCCATCGCCTCCGAGACTGAGCCCATGACGGATAGCGACTCACTCATCGCCTTGTCAAATGTGGCAGCCTGCCGAACAGCTGCTCCCCCCATCGCTGCGATCGGCACGCTTAGAGCGCCAGTCATCATCTGCCCTGCCCCACTTATTTTCTTACCGACGCGCTCGGTTTTCGTTCCGAGGTCGCCAAGGCCGTCTTGTGCCTCCTGAATTTCTTGTTTAAAACC
>NZ_QPLT01000269.1 GCF_003666015.1 Halorubrum sp. Atlit-26R | reverse complement strand
CAATCCTGGGTCGCCAGAGGCACACAACACGAGGGAAGGCCGGGATGACTGGGAGCACGGGTACTACTCGATCACGCTCGACACCGATGCGCCGGTATCTGATAGTGCCGCGGTTGAATTTGACGTTGCCCATCATCCGACGAAACGCCGGCCGTACTATCGGGTTGAGTTCGATGTGACGCCGCACGAGTCACCGGGTGAACTCGAAACGGCGTTCAAGCAACACGCACGAGATGAGCAGTCTGCGATGACGGAGTACTGTTCACAGGATCGGTTCACAGCGAACGGTGAACCGCGAGCTCCGATCGTCGATCTACGGTTCACAGGAACATTGCAGTTTAGTCGCGGGGACTTCCGGACGGATGAATTGTCGGCATGGTTGGAAGAGGCGTGGGACGCGTTGTACGTGCAGGTGAATATGGGGATTCGGACGGCGAACATCCAGCAACTCCTCTCGGAGATTGATGAAGAGGACGTGTTCAAGGATGGCAAGTTGAACACGGCAGTGTTAGAAGATCAGGTGTTCGAGACGATTGCCAAGGAATCGATGTATGCTGAGCACGCGTCAGATGTCGCTGATGTACTTGGAAACGCACATCAGATGGCGCAGACCGAAGAAGCGGTCGAGGACATTCAGG
>NZ_QPLT01000268.1 GCF_003666015.1 Halorubrum sp. Atlit-26R | reverse complement strand
CGGTCAAACGCCCCCCATCCTCAGCTGAGTCATCGCCATCCGTGTGTTCTCTTGAACGGCTCTCTCCACTGAGGTAGCGATCAGCAATGTTCACCGCGCCGTTCACGTCCGCTTGATACTCACCCAACCAGCAAGCGTCGTTCGTACACTTGAACGTCGCCTGTCGCGGACGGTATCCTACCTCACCGCACGCATGGCACTCCTTCGACGTGTTGCGCGGGTTCACCGTCTCAACGGGGATACCCTTCTCGACGGCCTTGTACCGTATCTGCGCATGGAGTTTGGCGAATCCCCATCCGTGGAGACGCCGATTCATATACTCGCCGTAGTCCATCGACTCCCGGATGTGGGTCAAGTCTTCTAGAACGAGCACGGGGTTCTCGATGGACTCGCCGTACTCCACGACTTCGTGGGTGACCCGGTGGAACACATTGTCGATCTGGTTCCACAGGTCGTCTCCGAAGGACTCTGCGATACGTTCGCTTCCGCGCGCCTGAAGCCGTTTCGTGGCGGTGAAATAGGCCTTACGAAGCCGACGAACGGTCTTGCCCTCGTCGGCCCACAGTTCGGGAGCGGTCGGAGAACCGTGGTTGTCGCGGTGACACACTGTGACTAGTGACGCTTCTCCAATATCGACACC
>NZ_QPLT01000267.1 GCF_003666015.1 Halorubrum sp. Atlit-26R | reverse complement strand
CGAGACGTCGAACTCGTCGGCGAGCGTCGACAGCGTCGCCTCGCGCGGCGACTCGAAGTAGCCGGCGTCGGCCGCGGACTCGATCGTCTCGCGCTCGACGTCGGTCAGGTCGCGGCACGCGTCGAGCATGGTCGAGGCCGCGTTCGCGTTCCGCATCGTGTCGAACAGCGCCTCCATCGAGAGCTGCGAGCGGTCCTCCACGACGAACTCGTTGCCCTTCTCCAAGTCGTGTAGCGCCGCCTCGGTCGTCGCCTCGTCGTCGAACCCGACCTGCCACCGCTCGGAGCCGTCCTCGATCAGGAACGGGCCGGTGATGTAGCCGCCGTGGTCCGTGATCGTCGACATGGCGTTCGTCTCCTCGATGACCGTTCTGACGATCGCGGTCCCGTCCTCCTTCGAGAACAGGCGGTACTCGGCCATGTTCTCGTGGTCGCGGAGCGCGGTGAGCCCCTCCCCGAGCTCGTACCGGTTCGGCGACTCGACGAGCAGCCGCGTCTCCAGCAGTTCCGCCGCCGTGTCCAGCTGCCAGTGCATCGCCGAGAAGGAGACGTCGTGGTCGGCGGAGGTGTCGATGAACGGGCAGTCGAACTGCTCCATATCCATCGTGACGTCGAGCATGCCACTTGGTTGTCTCGTGCGTATATA
>NZ_QPLT01000266.1 GCF_003666015.1 Halorubrum sp. Atlit-26R | reverse complement strand
GGCCCCCTACGAGCGGGGCGACGCCAACGGCTCGGTCGCCGTGATTCTCTCGCCGACCGAGCCGTACGGTCCCAACGACACGCGCCGCGTGCGGGAGTTCGTCGACGGCGGCGGAACGCTCGTTATCGCGGACGACTTCGGGACGCATAGCAACGCGCTCCTCGAAGAGGTCGGCGCGAGCGCGCGGTTCAACGGGACCCAACTCCGCGACGAGCGGCACTACTACCGCGCGCCGTCGCTGCCGGTCGCGACGAACGTCAGCGGGACGCGGTACACCGACGGAGTCGACCAGTTAACGCTGAACAAGGGCACCGCGATCGACGCCGGCAACGCGACGGTGGTCGCCACCACGTCGCCGTTCGCGTACCTCGATCGCAACGGGACCGGGAACCTGTCGGCGGGTGACGAGCTGGGAACGTACCCGGTCGTAACCACTGAATCCGTCGGCGAGGGACGGGTCGTCGCCGTCGGTGACCCGAGCCTATTTATCAACGCGATCCTGTCGCGGCCGGATAACGCGGCGTTTGTGACGGCGATCTTCGACGCGCACGACCGCGCACTACTCGACTACTCGCACGCCGGCGAGCAGCCGCCGCTCGCCGTCGCGTCGCTGATCTTCAGCTCGTCGACGGCGCTCCAGGTGGGA
>NZ_QPLT01000265.1 GCF_003666015.1 Halorubrum sp. Atlit-26R | reverse complement strand
CTCAACCACCGTGTGCGTCCCCATCATCCGATATATCCTATCAGGAGCACGCCGGCAGTTGATATACACGTCCACCTCACCTGTGTCGCTAGAGCCTTTCAATCGGATATCAACACCAGGGAGCTGCTGGAAGAGGAGGCCCATTAGAACGTCAAAATCACGCCCTCTTTGACGGGGGTCATCTCGATTTCTAAAATACTCTAATTCTGACTCAAAAAAACTAGCAGGAAGGTCACGGCACTCTTCAGTGTAGTACTCCAGACGCGCCGCCGAATTCCGAAAAAAATCGTCGGGGTCTCCAGTGACTTCGTAGATAACCTCCCACGCCCTTCGGCTGGTCTTGCGGAAACGGTGGTCACAAAAACCACAACGGTACTCCTCATCGGGAATCTCGCCCCGACGCGAGTAGACCCCGTGCTGAGAATTACATTCCGGACAGCGTACTTGGATTTTAGCCTGTAAAATACTGGATGACGTTAGCTCAGAAAGGATGGTTTGGACTACTCGCTCTTCAAGCCCGGTTCGGCTTGCCGCCTGTCGCCTTGTTGTGGTAGAGTTTTCCCTTGTTTGGATCTCACTCAGGTACGTCACCAACTCCTGAGATTTCGCCTTGGGAATACTCTCCAGCTTCTCTGAGTACGTCATGG
>NZ_QPLT01000264.1 GCF_003666015.1 Halorubrum sp. Atlit-26R | reverse complement strand
TAGGTAATCTTCGTCGAGGAAGCCCATACGTGTCGATCCGTCCGTGACCCTAATAAACCGTGGTGGTCGCCGGCCCACTCGCTGTGACGGCCAAGCCAGAAGTTCCGCTCAGAAAAACGCGCGAAACACTAACGACCCGAAAGACAATGAGTAGAGCGTCGAAGACCGCCTCACAGAACACAGCGAGGACGTTGTGCTAACATAGTCCACATTGGATGAGAAATATAACCGCCGTACTGGCGTCGACGAATCAACGAACCAGTGAAGCACTGTAGCCTCAGGGAAACGCACGTCCGAGGCCGCGTCTTCGCACGAACGCAGGTAGTTCATTGTCCTGTGGCTTCGCCTTGGCGCCGCTATCACCAACTACGAACGCGGAAACAATCCGAGAAGTCCGATCATCATGGTGTGAGAGGAGTTTACACCCTCATGATAAACTATTTATAACAGGACTCTAAATGCGAAATCGGACATGCCAAGACGTAACAATGTCGACCGCCGTAGATTCATCAAGTCAGTCGGAGCGACAGGTACAACGGTCGCTATCGCTGGTTGTTCGAGTAACGGAGGCGGCAACACAACTGGTGACACTACGTCCGGTGGTGGCGGCGCGGGATCGCAAACGTTGGTGACAAATCCCCACGGCTTCAC
>NZ_QPLT01000263.1 GCF_003666015.1 Halorubrum sp. Atlit-26R | reverse complement strand
TTCAGGTGATCGAGGTTCTCGAACGCGGTGACGAGGTCGGTTTCTCTGAGTTCGTTCCGGATGGCTATCCCCAGCTGGTACGCTTCACACAAAGAGTGCATTCGTGCGTTCTCATGAGACGGTGTATCTCTTTCTTGTTCTCGTTCGTATTCTGCGGGTCGTTCGATCCAGTCCTCTGTCGGAAAATGCGTTCGGAAAAGCCAGCGTTCGAATCGGTACAGCCGTTTACGGGTCGCGTTAAGTTTAGCGTGAATTGTGGTAGACGGCGACAGCTTCGAGCCAGTTTGAGCTGTCTTGAGCGCGACATTGCTGAAACTATTCGCAAACAATGATGTTTGTCGTTCTATTTCTCAAAAGACACGTTCGATGGATTCCGATTTCCATGGTGAATGACTTGAAATGGCTGTGTTGAATCGCTATACAGCAGCGAGGTGGGACGCTAAATCAAAGGAACTGAAGCGGAAGACTTCAGTTGTTCATAACTCAAATCTCCCGCTTCATCGGGGAGGTTGTGCCGGTTGTTCAAAGAGTTACTGGAGATGGAGGCGAATCCGTCGCCCCGGACGGTGGCGGCGGATTGGCCGACTACGCACTCGTTTCCTCCGCTGTCTGCGGATTGACCTCGATACGTCGTACCGTATGACGATCGAC
>NZ_QPLT01000262.1 GCF_003666015.1 Halorubrum sp. Atlit-26R | reverse complement strand
CCCTGCACGACGAGGTTCATCGGTTCGTCCACGGCGCGTCGGAGGCGGTCGCGGACCTCCGGCTGTGGGAGGTCGTCGAGCCCCGGCGCGTGCGTCTCGGTCCACAGCGGCGCGTCCATTGGACTCCGGTAGCAGACGGTCGGGTAAGAATCGGTCGGTCCGGGGCGTCGGGCGGCCGCACCGCCTCGGGGCGGCGAGCGGCCGCGACGGATTCGACGCACGTTTAGTCCCGCCGGTATCATTCTGGAGCATGTCCATGCGCGCGACCTTCCTCGGGACCGGCGGGGCCGTCCCCACCACGGCGCGTGCGCCGAGCGCGTTCCTCGTGAACCGCGACGGCGAGCGCCTGTTGTTCGATTGCGGGGAGGGCACCCAACGCCAGATGATGCGCTACGGGACCGGGTTCGGCGTCAGCCACCTGTTCGTCACCCACCTCCACGGCGACCACATCCTCGGCATCCCCGGGCTGATTCAGACGCTCGACTTCAACGACCGCGACGACTCGCTTGCCATCCACGGCCCGCCGGGGAGCAAAGGCCACCTCGAACAACTCGTCCACGCCGGCGGCTACCAGCCCGGCTTCCACGTCTCCGTCCACGAGGTCCGACCGGGGAACGTCGCCTACCGCGCCGACGACTACGAGGTCCGCGC
>NZ_QPLT01000261.1 GCF_003666015.1 Halorubrum sp. Atlit-26R | reverse complement strand
GAGCACGTTTTACCGCAATTTTCCCGCCGGAGAGCGTGGTCAACATTGAGTGGATCAGTGGAGAGAAGGATGCCGCCAAGCATCAGGAACGGAAAACAGCAACTCGACTGTACGAAAATAATGGCTACATCGTATATCCACCGCCAAATACGCCCAGAAGCGGAAGCAGCAATCAATGATGATTCACCACACCATTCTTGACAAATTCTAGTTAGCTTGTCATCAAATACGTTACTTCGTTCACTGGGTTGATCAATCGCAATCCGCGAAGATCAGTACGTAGTCTATACCGTATTTGCGCTCTATATTCAGCACAACTGCAGAAATATATCACCTGCTGAGGATTTCAACAGAGCCGTAGAGATATTTATTCTGTAGATTCACCGCGCGTCAAACAAGACTGGACTCGCCTATGCTCTGTAGTCTTATTCACTGCTCCAAAAGTTGTCGAACTGAGAGTTCGAAAAATCAGGCTTCATCCGTACCAACTCGTCCTGTTCATTCTTCGGGAAGTACTCGTAGATCGAGTGAAGCGCTCCAGGGACGAATCGCTCACCGACAACGATTCGAACCCCTCGTTCGTCCGGACCACGAATGACCCGACCTAGTGCCTGTCGGACCTGCCGAACTGCCGGAATAGTTAGAGCATACGTGA
>NZ_QPLT01000260.1 GCF_003666015.1 Halorubrum sp. Atlit-26R | reverse complement strand
CGCCCAACTCATCCTCATACCGCTGCTTCGCACGACGCACCGTCTTATCACTCACACCGTACTGATCTCCAATCTCTGCCTGCGTCAAGTCCGTTGTCGCATCGAGGATGGCCATCATCTCCCACTCGTGCTCCCGCACAAGCTCCTCAAGCTCCTCCTGCGTCACATACCCCTCTGCATCCTCGTCATCGTCGGCATCGAACACGAACTTACCTTCGTCCCACGTGCTGTAGTCGTCGTAATTCGTTGGAGGGATACCGGACAGAGACATCATCTCGCCAATCCCCTGCCGGTCCTTCACATCCCTGTAGAACGTCGCCTTCTTCTGCGATTCCTTGTGCACGAACGCAGTGCACAGCGCACGCAGTGATGGACCAACGTCTTTCCCATCCTGTCCAATCAGGACAAGGTTCGCATTCGCCTTCCGTGCCAACTTCAGGAGCTTAGCGAGGGCTTTCGCCTTGTGCTGGTCAGCCCCTGAACCCGTGAATATCTGTGCAGCTTCGTCGATCACCATGATGAATTCATCGAGGTCTTCACCGGCCTGCATCCGCTCGCGACGCGCGTCGAGAAGCTCCACAATGCGGCTGTAGTGATCGATCTCCTCGTCAAGGTCTGCAGAAGAGAGGTTCGCAGCCATGTACACGTTCTCACG
>NZ_QPLT01000259.1 GCF_003666015.1 Halorubrum sp. Atlit-26R | reverse complement strand
GGCGATGGCGGTCATCGCGCCGCAGTCGGAATGGCCGCAGATCACGATATCTTCCACGCCCAGCGCGGCGACCGCGTACTCGACCGAGGCGGTCACCCCGCCGGGTTCGGGGCCGAAAGAAGGCACGATGTTACCGGCATTGCGGATCACGAACAGATCGCCCGGCTCGCGCTGGGTGACCAGCTCCGGCACCAGGCGGCTGTCGGAACACGAGATAAACAGGGTGCGCGGATTTTGGCGGGTCGCCAGCCGCTGAAACAGCGCCGTGCGTTCAACAAAGGCTTCGCGCTGGAACTTCAGGAAACCCTCAATCACCTCTTTCATTGTTTTTCTCCCTGGGGGGTAAGCGATGACGGCATGATGAACGCTTCTGGCTATAGGGTCTAAGACCCATTTATAATGATGGCTATAGGTATTACTAATAGTTGGGGCGCTATGCTGTTGCGACATATCCGTTATTTTCTGGCCGTGGCCGAACAGGGCAATTTCACCCGCGCCGCTGAAGCGCTGCACGTCTCGCAACCGACCTTGTCGCAGCAGATCAAACAGCTGGAGGATGCGCTGGGAGCGCCGCTGTTCGATCGCAGCGGCAGAAGGGTGCAGCTGACCGACGCCGGTGAGGCCTGGATGCGCTATGCGCGGCTGGCGCTGCAGA
>NZ_QPLT01000258.1 GCF_003666015.1 Halorubrum sp. Atlit-26R | reverse complement strand
CGTCGCGTTAAGTTAGAGGATGAGGCGCTCGACTTCAGAGTGTCTATGGCCGAAACCGAGCGCCTCAGCGAACGTATCGCGTGGATCGACTTGTCGTTTGTGGAGCGAGATCGAACGCCGCGATGGGCGATTGAAGTAGGGATCCGCTGTCACTTGGCCGGTATGTCACTGCGAGAGGTAAGTAAGCATCTTGAATTGTTTGGGATCAAGCGGAGTCACGTCGCGATCCATAACTGGGTTCATAAGGCCGAACTACAGCCGATCTCGACCGTCTCCGAGGATCAACTCGCGGTTGACGAAAAGATGATCCGCCTCCACGGCCAGAAGTTCTGGCTGTACGGCGCGGTTGATCCGCAGACGAACGAGATCCTTCACGTGAGTCTCTATCCGACCGCAAATAAACAGACGACGCGATGGTTTCTCACCGAGCTCCACCGGCTCTATCAGCTCGATAGCGTGGAATTTCTCGTCGATGACGCAGACTATCTCGGATCAGTTCTCGCTGAAGACGGCTACCGATTTCAAGTCATTCAACATGGAAATCGGAATGCTATCGAACGTGTCTTTTGGGAAATAGAACGCCGAACATCATCGTTTGCGAATAGTTTTAGCAATGTCGCGTTAGAGACAGCTCAAAACTGGCTCGAAGCCTTCGC
>NZ_QPLT01000257.1 GCF_003666015.1 Halorubrum sp. Atlit-26R | reverse complement strand
GACGACTCGGCCGGGAGTCACGCTTCCCCCGGACGCGCTCGATCCGGTTCTGTGTCTCCTCGTCGAGCTCCTCGTCCTGCTGGCCGTCACCGTCGGTGTCGTCGGTCATGCCGTCACCTTGAGATCGAACGCCTCGATGATGTGGTCGCCCAGCTGCCCGAACGTCTCGGTGACGTCAGCATCCGGCTGGTGCTCGCAGATAGACTCACCGGCGACGTACGCGTACGATAGCGCGACTCGCTCGGGTATCTCGTACACGGGGACGTCGTTGAAGACCTCTGCGAGGATCGCCGTCATCTCGTCAGCGGCATTCGTCGACATCCGGATACGGTTGGTGACGGCCGCAATCTCGTCGATCTCGCGGCCGGTGTCCGTCTCGAACGCCGCGATCTCGTCGAACAGCCGATCGACCGCCCCCTTCGAGGAGGCCTCCGCCGTCGCCGGCACGATCAGGTTCGGCGCCGCGTACAGCGCGTTCTTGAACATCGGGTTGTGGCCCGGCGGGGCATCGACGATCACGATGTCGTACTCGGCGTCGACGCGAGCGACGGCGTCATCGAGCAGGCCGTACCCGTGGGCGTCGCTCCCGATCGTCGCCGGCGTCACCAGTTGCGTCATCGACTCGAGGACCCAGGTCGCAGTCTCGACTGCGTTCGGAT
>NZ_QPLT01000256.1 GCF_003666015.1 Halorubrum sp. Atlit-26R | reverse complement strand
GTTCTCGGTGCCGTCGGAGTTGACCGCAAACGTCTCCTCGCGGCGCTCGTGGGTGCTGTCGGCGCCCGTGATGGCGGCGAGATGGATGACCGTGTCGACATCCCGCATCGCCTTTTCGACGTCGCCATACTCGCGAACATCGCCACGGTGGAACGCGAGCTGGTCCGTTGTCCCGAGATCGAGGCCCATGAGGTTTCGCGGCGTGCCGGCGGCGAGACTGTCAAGGACGGTGACGTGCTCGACACGGTCGTCGTCCACTAATTGTGGCAGGAGTGCGCTTCCGATGTAGCCACAGCCGCCGGTCACGAGCAGGCGCATACTGGGGTCAAGGGGTGAGGCCGGGTGTAAACCATTCGATACGTGAGTCGTTGGGGCCGTCGAGATCGATCGCGTTCAGTCGTCGAGGCGGTCCTCGAGGACGCCCGGCAGGAAGCGGTCCTCGTGGGCTTCGATCACGTCGGCGCGGTCGGTGAGCGTCGCGAACACGTCCCGGATGCCGGCCTCGAAGTCCTGCGCCTGCTCGCCGATGAGCTCGTCGTAGCGGCCGTGTTCGATCTCCATCTCGTGGGTCTCGTCCTCGTCACGTGGGTTCTCGAAGTGCTCCACGTCGACGTCGAGCCCGTGGTCGGTGCCGACGTCGGCGATGGTGTTCGCGATCTC
>NZ_QPLT01000255.1 GCF_003666015.1 Halorubrum sp. Atlit-26R | reverse complement strand
AGAATACCATCTTCACAACCGAGTCTGAGGCTGTAGTTCCTGTGATGGGCAAGCACAGTATTTCGAGCTCGGACCCCGAGCTGGTCTCATCAGTCTACAGTGAGTTCGACTCCAGATTCGAAGCCGCCGAGCAGTATCACCTTCGAGCACCTGCCCTCCCAGTAGTGAAAGAGACGCTCCGGGAGGAGATTGGCGACGATGTCGCAGACGAACTCAACGAAGTCCTCGCACACGCTGAAGAGATTTCCAACAGCAACGAATACCTCAGTATCGTCGAGATCATGCTCATCCTCGCAGCCCGCAACGAGATCCTCCTCTACGACATCTCGAAATGGGGAGAGGATGCGGATATCGCTTCGAAAGCAACCTTCTCACGGGCCAAATCAGCACTCGAAGATGCTGGCCTCATCGAGACTGAAAAAGTCCCGATAGATTTCGGTCGCCCCCGACTTCGGCTTATCGCAACCGACGAGCTCGCGACAGCAGACCTGAAAACAGTCTCCACCGAGATCCAGTCTCTACTGTAGCATCCGCCCCACGATAGCCCGACTATGGAGACGGAAATACGGTACTTCTCCGACTCAAGCACGAAATGAAGCAGTCAAAATCACTGCGTAGAGGGTGTGAAACATATTCTATGACACACAGTCACCAGATCAGT
>NZ_QPLT01000254.1 GCF_003666015.1 Halorubrum sp. Atlit-26R | reverse complement strand
AAATCGTCGACGCTCCGGAGAACGTCACCGCAGGCGAGCCGATCAACGTCACGGCGAACGTCACAAATGAAGGCGATCTACAAGGAACTGAAACTGTCGAGTTCCTCCGCAATGGCACGGTGGTTGTGAGCGAGTCGGGCGTTTCGCTCAACGTCTCAGAGACGGAACAGTTTGAATTCACGACCGAGACTAACGACTCCGACATCGGCAGCAATCTCAACCTCACAGTTCGGGCCGGTGAGCGGTCGGATTCGACGACGGTGACAGTACTATCACCGCCGGATTTCAATATCACGAACGTTACTACGGATGATCCGGTCGCTCCCGGCGCAACCGCGACAGTCGAAGCCACGATCCGGAACGACGGGGATAGCGCTGGCACAGAGGATGTTAGACTCCTGCGGGGCCCAGACGATGAAGTCGATGTTGTGGAAGACGTCTCGCTAGATGCCGGCGAGACGACGACGGTGAAACTCGCCGTCGAAACGGATGAAACGGATGCTGGGGAAACGATTTCCCTCGAATTAGTCGCAGGCGACGGCGCTGACGGGGGCGGCGTAGCCGTCGATATCGAAGTGCCAGCTGACGAGCGGTTCAATGTCTCCATCGACGCGAACGCTTCCGACACGAGAATCGTCGAAGGCGAGAACCTGACTGTCGTCG
>NZ_QPLT01000253.1 GCF_003666015.1 Halorubrum sp. Atlit-26R | reverse complement strand
GATCGCACCGGTGCCGATCCCCCACTCGCCGAGGGTGGCGTCGTCATCGCGGCACTTCGTCCCGGCGCCCAGCACGGAGAGATCACGCATCCCCGTCTCGCTGCCGAGATCCACGCCCGCGCCGTTATCACAGACGACGGTCTGCTCGGGCGTAACGCTCACGAGCACGCGGGACGCGCCTGGGCTGTCGACCCCGTTCTGGACGGCTTCGCGGATCGCGTCCGGGAGATCCGCCATCTGGTCTTCGATCAGGTACTGCGCGACCTGATCCGTCGTCGTCATCTCGACGGTGTCGGTACAACTGTCGTCGGTCCCGGCTGGATCCGGGGATGTGGCCTGCTCAGACATGGTGGCCACCCCTTCAGGGCACCAGACAAACTGAGGCGAGTGATCTGCCGGATTAAGGGCTCTGATCAGTCAGACCCAGTCATCCACATAGACGACACCTGAAACTTCTTCCTGCGGATACTGCTTCGACATTCGATGGACCGCAGCGGCAATCTTTCGTGCTGGAGTCGTCACATCGCTCACGTACAGAGCTGCGCGATAGGCTGTCGGATCGAGTTCGAGCACAAAATCATCATCGTACGTGAGAATGAGTCGGTCGTCCGATTTTGAATACTCGCCCAGCTCCCGGTCAGACGAGCCTTTCCCAAACGTAGTG
>NZ_QPLT01000252.1 GCF_003666015.1 Halorubrum sp. Atlit-26R | reverse complement strand
ATCGTCGAACGATTCGACGGTAATGCGAAGGACATCGGGATGCGGCCGGTCGCGAGGGTCACTGTACTTGTCGGGCCAGCCGTCGTGGTTGGGCTCAGTCATTGGTGGTCTCCGTGTCTGCCAGCGTCGCAATTTCGTTCAGAAACCGAGTCACATGAGCCGCAAGGCTGTGAAACTCGATCGTTGTGTCGTCGCCAAATCGAACGTGCCGGTGATGCCAACCGAGATCGTCGTCGTCGTGCGCGTCGTCATACCGGAGCAGTTCGCCGATCTCAGGATGGTAGTACTGAAACCGATAGAACCACCCGTCCGGATACTCCTCGTCGCGGACAGCGAATATCTCCACGCGCCCACCGGGAACAGCGCGGTTTAACTCGATCGGGTGACGCTTCGACATCCTACTGTACTATAACCTATGATGTTATAGGTCATAAGTTTACGGGACCGAAGTACAGTTCTCGATTAGAGCGAGGGCGTGGCCAACGTGTACGTTGGCGACCTCTCCGACGTGCTGTCGGCACATTGGTCGGCGCATGTGAACGAGAAGACGCACCAGTTCTGGGCGTACCGGTCGTTCATCGACCGGCTTGCGACAACTGCTGAGGAGTATGGCATCACGGTTGAAGTCCGGTCGAAACCGTACACGACGACTGAATGCCCGGTGTG
>NZ_QPLT01000251.1 GCF_003666015.1 Halorubrum sp. Atlit-26R | reverse complement strand
CCCGAACTCCAGTTGCCCGCTCGATAGCCACCGACATATGTTGTTGAACCGGGCTATCCCTTTTCATAGGAGTCCGAACGACTCGCCAGTCATCGTGAAAGAAAATACATGAGAAGAGGAGCTCGATAGGGTTCAGATCGAGACTACGTAACCTTCCAAAAGTCAGATCCAAAATCTCCTCAAACGAGAGCGATAATACCGTGTCTGGAATATCATATATGTCAATCTCTTGTGTACGCCAGTTTTCTAACGTGTATCTGCTTGTTAGCCGCATTTGAGTCAATATATCCATGGACAGGATTATATTTGATCCAAAATACAGGATTACCGCTTTATTATAGAGACCCACGATGGTGACACGAAAGGTGTGACTCCGCCAAAACGACTATCGGTAAGACCAGCGTATTACGTCTATATGTCCGAAGCGACTACGAACGACGACGGCGGAGACGACATCGGCACGGTCAACTTCAAACTTACCGAGTCGTTCCTCGAACAGATAGACGATACGTGGCAGGGACGCGGGTTCAACAGCCGGAGCGAGTTCATCCGGTACACGCTTCGGGACGCAGTCGAGTTCCCGACGTTCGACCGCGACGAACTCGTCGCCCTGCTCGAAGCCGAGGAGGACATCCGCGAGGGACGGACGACGAGCGCAGAGGAAGCCCGCGAGCG
>NZ_QPLT01000250.1 GCF_003666015.1 Halorubrum sp. Atlit-26R | reverse complement strand
CAGGGGCGGGTGTCAGCGGTCGCCGAATCCGCCGTCTCGTCGCTCGCAAATGCGGGAGAGCTTGATCGTGGTGACTACGATGTGCTGGTCGACGTGCGCGCTGTCTGCCCGAATTGTGGTTCCGACACGACGGTTGGAGACCTGATCCGAGAGGGAGGCTGTAGTTGTACAACTGAATCTAACTCTGCCGATCCCGATCAAAATTGAGTCCATTTTTTTGTAGTGCTGTGGTTGACCAGCGTCGGAACGATTTATTTTGTGAAGGTCGATTTTGAGCCAGTATTTGATTCCATAGAGTGAGAAGTGCGCAAGAAGGTCGTGTACACATCGTCGTACTACGAGACACAACTCATCAGAGCTGTTGAGAGTGTGCTGTCACCGCTTGGCTGGGATCGGGCGGAGATCAGTCGAGAACTCACGGAGATTCAGGTGCCAGAGCTGACAGCGTTCGCATAGAGAGTGATTTAACCAACAAAAGGGTCGTTCTTGGAGTGGGTTTGTTGGTTAACTACAATCCACGCGAGAAAGTACCACCATACCCCGTGTGCGATATGAAATGGTGAAGGCGATGGGAGGAGTCGAAGAGGGGGCAACGAAACTGATTCACAATCCCCAGCGTCACTAAATATTCCATCAATTGCGGACACACCGGGGGGTGTGCGTATCGGACTACTGC
>NZ_QPLT01000249.1 GCF_003666015.1 Halorubrum sp. Atlit-26R | reverse complement strand
ACCGGGGCGTCACGTATGTTGTGCCAAAGCGGATGCACACCAGCGAGAAAGCTCAGGCCAAACGATTGCTTCAGCGCGACCAAGACCGCTACGTCACCGATCGCAAACTCCATCTGGGCAACAACGAGTGGCACGAGAGGACGCTCCAGTACCGTCGAAAGAAGAACTCAGACCGGACGGATCACGGGCAGTACGCCGTGTTCATGACCAACGGCGACCCCAGCGCCATCACAGAATATGGGAAACGCTGGGACATTGAGCGCGGCTACAAGTCGATCAAGCGGTTCATGGCAGCGACAACGTCGAAAGACTTCGTGCTGCGATTCTTTTATTTCGCGTTTGCGTGTCTCCTGTATTCGATCTGGCGCGGGATCGATATGCTGTTTCAGTGTGAGAATGGTGGTGTGTATGACCGTGAACCCGTTGTAACGGCGCAGAACACGCTGACATTGCTCCGGAAGGAGACGGGGGTCGGGTAGCGGCCATCTGAGACTCAGGGGATGCCCCGACTCGTGAGCGGCAGCGCTCTTGCGAACTTCGGTCATTTCCCGAAATAGTTCGATGGCCGACACGAAACCGCTCTCGGAGGCATCATCCAACCGATATCTGCGCACCGATTCAGTCGAAATCACGCATCTCACACCCGCTAAACCCGCTGTAGTCTCAACTTCCAATG
>NZ_QPLT01000248.1 GCF_003666015.1 Halorubrum sp. Atlit-26R | reverse complement strand
TACTACTTCTATTCAGAGGATCGTAACTCGCTCACGCCGGGAGATCTGTTCTGCCATCTTCTCCTCATCGAAAACGACTCTCGCCACCGGAAGTACGCGCTCTTGCTCGCTGTGAAGACGGAGCTCCCACCGGAGCGCCTGAAAACAGCTGCAGATGAGTATGGAATTACGGAGATCGTCAACCCACTGGTGGAGTTCCTGAAGACGGAAGGTGGGAAGGTGTCTGAAGCAACGCCGCGGTGGGAAGAGTTCGAAACGCTGGCCGACGAGTACGGGGTCGAACTATGACTAGAGAAGCCACATTCGGGTCGGACGCGATTCGGCGACAGTTCAGCGAGCTTGCGGGGCTGCTTGAAAACGAGTTAACGGTCTATCTCATCGGGGGCGGTGCGCTCACACTGGATGATCTGAAAAACGCCACGAAGTACATCGATTTGATCGTCCGGGAACAAGCCGAGCTCCGGAGATTGTACCAGGTACTAACGGCTGCCGGATACAAACCCGAAGAGGAGCTCGCAGAGGTGTACGACGAACTCGGGGCTGCGTTCATTCTTCAAAAAGATGTGCGACGGTTCGACGTGTTTCATAAACAGGTCGCCGGTGTCATCCGACTAACGCAATCGATGGTTGATCGGAGTCGTCACCTGTTCGATGAGGGTGATCTCACCGTCAGGGC
>NZ_QPLT01000247.1 GCF_003666015.1 Halorubrum sp. Atlit-26R | reverse complement strand
ATCTGTCCGTATGACTTCTTTGAATAATACTCTGAGATAACGACAAGCAGCAGCTCCAATGTTGTGGTTAGAATATTTGTGAGACCCGAGAAATCACTCGCAGCAGTGACTTCCTCTATTTTCAACTTCTCTATCTGGTAATGAATGTGTGTGGGTAGCTTCGACTGCCAGACTTCATCCATTGATATGCTAAGTAAGAGCTCTCCTTCCTCTGATGTCGAATCGTCAAGGATATCTAACCCTTGATAAACCGTTTGTGGTGTCAAAGAGTCGTTGAGAGTTATTTCAATGATCGAGTCAAGGATCTCCGTACCGACACCATATTGGCGAAGGTATTGAGAGGCATATATCACAAATTGAGCGGTGTTTACGTCATACTCGACGTGAATCAAGTCGTTTACTTGTGTTGTTTCGATTTTACCACCGGATTCTAGCCTCTCAGATACACCCCCAGATAGGTAGGTCTCAAACACATCTATAACATTCCCCAACTGTTGTTTATGCGACTTGGTGTCCGGAATTTCACCAGATACATCAGCTAATTCTCGTCGTGATAACTTGATATTCCCTTCCAGTAGATATGACTTTGATCTGCTGATTTTAGCCAAATCAGAATACCTATTTGCTACGCTCTGATTATCCAACGAATTCTCGTGAATGCCTGAAGCGACTTCATAT
>NZ_QPLT01000246.1 GCF_003666015.1 Halorubrum sp. Atlit-26R | reverse complement strand
CATCATTAGCGGACGAGATGAAATCCACGACGCGTTCGGTCACCGTGTCTCGGCCGGTTACTGTCCAGACGCCCTGCTGTTCAGTACTGCGATTCACTGATGCAAGCTGGTCGAGCGCGTCTGTCAGGACTGTCACGCGATGGTCGTATTCCTGTTCGAAGTGACGGCCGGCCGTCTCCGTCGAGATGGCCCAATATCGCTGGGGACTCGACTGTTTCACGTCGACGAGACCGCGGTCCTGAAGCTCGTCAGCTGCGTCGTAGACGCGTGTTCGGGGGACATCGGCGACCTCACTCACGTCCTGCGCGGTCCCTTCATCAAGACTGACTAGGGCGACGAATGTCCGGGCGGCGTAGGTACTGAGGCCGAGCGCTTTGAGCTGTTTAACAGCCGTGGATCGTGCTTGGTTGGATGAGTCGCCGGACATTAATCGTCACCAATCTCGTGAAAACCACCGTGTATGGTGGTTTCTGACGTGTAGTGACAGAGAGGTTGGGACCAAATCTGTGCCTACACGCCACTCTAGTCTCCGTGCTACCCGTACAAAGAAGTATTGTGATTAAGTGGGTGAATAGATGAGTAGCATTGTTTCCAAGGCGCTCAAATCCCCCAAGGTTGGAGTAATTCTGTGATAATTTGGGTGACATCGATAGATCTCGGTACGACGTACTAAACATCC
>NZ_QPLT01000245.1 GCF_003666015.1 Halorubrum sp. Atlit-26R | reverse complement strand
CGAAATACGGCGTCGGGATCGCATACTTCATTCTCCCGTACGCCTACGCCACGACTGACCACGAATTCACTCGCAACCAGTTCATCGTCGTCCTTATGACGCCACTAGTCGTGCTGACCGCTATCGGCGTCCCGGCGATGCTGGTCTTCGAGTGGGGCTGGCTTATCGTCCCGCTAGCCGCGAACGCCGCTAGAGCGATTGCTGACCTCTGGATGACGATGACGCTGCTTGCCTATCCCGCGGATGTCCGTCTGGAAGACCATCCCAAGGGTGTCCGGATACTCGGCCGCGAAAGCGACCGTCGAGGAGTGTTGTCGGTGACTGCCGTTGTTTGGGACGCCCTCGCCGGCGCAGCCGTCGCCGCCGTCGGCGTGTTTCTCCTGTTGGCAGTTGGCGGTCCGCTTGTGCTGGATGTCCTCGGCGTTGATTCACTCACGATCGGCACGCCCGACACATTCAGCTTCCTGTTCTCATTCACGTCAACGCCTAACGAGATTTCGATGAGTGTCGGCTCCGGCGTACTCGGTATCGGGGCAGCCGTCGGGGTGCTATACGCATTTGTACGGAGCTATCGACGCGCTCGCTCACCCGCTGATGAGACATCGACGAAGATTGACTGATAGAGAGGTTGTATACCTCAAGAACCCCAATATCAATCTGCTTTGTCTACTGAACTGGT
>NZ_QPLT01000244.1 GCF_003666015.1 Halorubrum sp. Atlit-26R | reverse complement strand
CTGGAAGGTTCCGTCAGGAACACCCTCGACGAACGGTCGTGAGCGCCCTACTCGGTTCCGTTTTCCTATTCATCCTCTTTAACGTTGTCGCAGTTGCGGTATAATCACACCTACTGAGCGGCTGTTTCAGTCCAACTCAGCTGTGGAGAACCCGCCTCGATGTGGGGAGTGCCTTTGGTAAGTACTGGGGTGTAGTGTGCAGTAGATTCACGCGAATAAACCTCTAAAGAAGAGGGTTTTAATAGAATCTGATATTTGACTACTCGGCCCAATAGCACCTACGTATCAGGATTTGCTTCGAGGTATGCCATTCCAGCCGCTAGCACTTTCTCAACCAAATTCGAAGATGCCAGAATTCGATGTGGTGACGGTCTCCCCAAACGTCCCCGATTCGGATGCCCGAACCGAGAACGAACACTGTAACTTCGACGGGAGGGCTTGTGCATCCCGAATGACGAAGGGGAATTCAATCGTCCCATCGATGCCGATCTCACCCGCCTCCGTCACGAACTGGCGGTGTGTCGTTCCACTCTGGCTACGCTGATAGTAAGTGTTGAACCTGTCACTCTGCGTTGGTGGACTGACCAAGTAGGTGAGTTGGCCGTATTGGTCGAAGTAAGAGCCCAGGGTAGCGAACGTCGCCGTGAACTTGTCCAGCTCGTAGGACGATGACGGGTCA
>NZ_QPLT01000243.1 GCF_003666015.1 Halorubrum sp. Atlit-26R | reverse complement strand
GTGTAGATCGGCCGGTAGTGCATCTTCGCCCGGCCTTCCTTTTCTGCGATTTCGTTCACGCGCTCGATGGGGAATCCCCGTTCAATGGGGAGTTCCGTCCGCTCACGTTCGGTTGGTGGGGACCCAGATTGCTCAGACATAGTTCAGTATACAGTAGGGATTACAGACGAGCCTCATAAGTGTACAGTCTGGCACTAGGAATTCTATTACCCAATTTGAAACGGAGTTTTATGTGGCACAGAATTCAGCTACGGATATGCAGATTGAGCAAGAGTTTGACGATGGAGAAACATATCACATAGAAGTGAATCATAGCGAAAGTGGGCCATTTACTCATATTGCACACTACCCAATCAAAAGCGGACCTAGAACATACAAATCGCTTAATGTCTTCTCAATTGATGGAAAAGATGACGATGATCCGGAGCGTTATATTATTAATTTTTGGAAGGCCCGTCCAAAAAATCCGCGATACCTCGGGATAGAGGAAGAAACACGATTCAAATGTGAGAAAGGCGAAGTGATACGTCTCCTTGATTTTCTAGATAGTCGCTATGAATTAGAGGGGCTAGAAGCTGGGGAACACGTCATCATCCGCAAAGAGTCTCCTTCTGCCGAAGCCGCAGCATCTGCTATACAAGCAATCAAAAGCTGTGAGTCAGAGGTAGAAGATCTACTAAT
>NZ_QPLT01000242.1 GCF_003666015.1 Halorubrum sp. Atlit-26R | reverse complement strand
ATCCAAGTTGGTAGCGTACTTGTCAGCGTCGGGTACTTCTTCGCGTTCACTCGGTGATGGGGAATAGTTCGTGTTTGGTTCACTATCCGAATCCTCGTCCAAGTCGTCTTTGCTGATAATAGTTCCATCACCACCATTCCGAAACTGTAGGAGCTCAGATGGATTCTCCTTCATCCATTGTACAAGACCGTCTGTCTGTTCGTCTACCAGTTGTTGATGCGTCCGCATCTTCCGGTAGTTACTGACAATTCCCTCCCGTGCCATCTTGTCCGTCAGGAACTCGCCCATATCGGTCAAGGTATACACGCGTTTGGTCCCGACCTCACCCTCACCAAGAGAAACGTCCAACAGTCCGAGTTCGGCAGCATCGTCACGCCGTGCAACAATAGTTGAAGACGTCACTCCGATTTCCGGTTCGATTTCCGAATACGTCATCGGGCGCTCGTGAAGTAGCGACAGTAGCCCAACTCCGCCTTTGCTCTGTAGAAACTCCTGAAGGGTTACAGCCATCAGATCTGCGTTCAAGACCGACCTATTTAGAACCGTGCTTAACTCCAATTTGGAACTTACTAAGAAATCAAGAAAGCAGCAAAACGCCAACAACAGTCCCTATACAACCATTTTTAACCATCCATTCGGAAACTACACCCGCATACATATGCTCCATATTCGAGTTGCTAT
>NZ_QPLT01000241.1 GCF_003666015.1 Halorubrum sp. Atlit-26R | reverse complement strand
TAAAGCGGCGAGGGCGGCGTCGGCACGCTCGACCTCGTCAGCAGGGCGGTCGTCGGCGTTCGCGATGTATCGCTGGACACCGTCCATCACCCGCGAGACGACTGGCTCGGCGAACTCGAGCGACGCCGCGATAGTCGCCCAGCCCTCGTCGATTGCGGTGTCAACCGGCACTTCCTCAATGTTGGGCTCGTTGACGGTCAGCTCCTCGTACACCCGCTCGGGCAGGATGAAGGCGATGTCGTTCCGGCGAGCGAACCGCCGAACGGCCTGATAGCGGCTGTTCGAGGGCTGTCCCATCGCGACGAACAGGCCGGTGTCGGCGATATGGAGCCGACTCACGCGTCGCTAGTTTCGTCGCTGTCGATCCAACTCATCGAGCCCCGTCCCTGCCTCCTCGATGTCGTAGTGCTCGTGGACCACTGGCCTGAGCGCCTGCAAGATCATCTCCGCGGCTAGCGGCGAGATGTTCAGGTCTTCGGCCATCAGTCGGTGGGTCACTTCGCCGCGTTCACGGGCGACGGCGTAGGTGAGCGCCGTTGCGAGGCCGGCGACGCCGTGGCGGTCGATATAGGTGTCGATGTCGCCGTCCGTCTCGCGGCGGCCGACGGCGTCGATGAGCGCCGGCGTGATCGTGTACTCGCGGTCCCCGGCGGCCGTCGTCACTGTCAAGTCAATCTCTTGGAC
>NZ_QPLT01000240.1 GCF_003666015.1 Halorubrum sp. Atlit-26R | reverse complement strand
CCCGAGATCGCGGAGACCTTCACGAAGGGATTGCTTGTCGTAGCCCTCATCGGCCGCAAGAGACCGCAGATCGCCCGCGTTTCGGCGGGCGATCTGCTCAGCGAGGTCTGCGTCGCTTCCTTCCCGATTCGTTGAGCAGTGAACGTCAAGAATGGCTTGAGACGCTGTATCGACGAGTTTCATGATTTTGAGCTTCTGAACGCGGTGGCTGATTCGCTGGCAGTAGTGGCGGCTCGCTGGTGAGCGGTCGTAGAAGATGGCGTCGATCGCAGCGCGTTCAGAAAGATCGTGTAGCTGCGCCGACTGGCGCAGCAGCACTCGACAGACGCTCATACTGATCCGGTCAAGGCCTTACACAGCGTGGGGGATGCGGAGAGATCGGCCGCATCAAGGCCGATATCCCCCGTTATTTGTGGCATCTCCTTGAGCAGGTCGATCGTCATACGGTACGACGTATCGAGGTCAATCCGCAGACAGCGGAGGAAACGAGTGCGTAGTCGGCCAATCCGCCGCCACCGTCCGGGGCGACGGATTCGCCTCCATCTCCAGTAACTCTTTGAACAACCGGCACAACCTCCCCGATGAAGCGGGAGATTTGAGTTATGAACAACTGTAGTCTTCCGCTTCAGTTCCTTTGATTTAGCGTCCCACCTCGCTGCTGTATAGCGATTCAACACAGCCATTT
>NZ_QPLT01000239.1 GCF_003666015.1 Halorubrum sp. Atlit-26R | reverse complement strand
AGCAGAACAAACGTCCTCGATGTTCACAACCGGGTGTTGCGTTTAACGGGAAAATATGTTCGTTGCTCACTTAGGCAACTAGTTTCCAAAATTAGAAACATACCCGTTTCAACCAAGAGTGGAAACGAACAAAGGAATGTACGACCGAGATGAGCTTGGCAGTATTCTTGAGGGTATAAAAACTGACTTTGAGTCTGCTATCAGAGATCCGGACGAGAATCCAAGCTATTCTTTGATACGGAGTGAAAAGCTTATTGGACGTATTCATTCTTACATAATTGACCAGCTGGTGGATAACGGAGTGAATCCACAATATATCCACGAAGATTCCCATCCTAGTGACACATCTGCCACCGTATATGGATTTCCGAAGACAAAAAGCCAGGATATACTAGTTCATAGCTATGAGGAGGATGGCCCTGTTGTTGGTCCGCGAATGGCAATTAACGTTCGTAGCCAACTGAGCTCAATTGGCAAAAATTTTGACACGATTTTTGAGCGAATCTATGCCGAGTCACTTAATCTCCATAACCGATTCCCATATCTCCCTCTCGGGTACTTTTTCCTACTCCCAAAAAGGGGGTACGACTCATCAGCAAAACAGAAAAATATTGTCGAGCGTTCGGAGAATTTTGATATTCAAAAATTTATAAGCAGTTACTCGTCTCTTAGCGGTCGTGAAACT
>NZ_QPLT01000238.1 GCF_003666015.1 Halorubrum sp. Atlit-26R | reverse complement strand
GAGCCGCGCGCGACGTTGCCGAACGGCGACAGATGCTCCGGCTCCGGGAAGTCGTCGAACGGTCGCGGCGCCGGGTCGATCCCCTCGGGACACCAGTCGTACGCGGGAACGAACTCGTCGTCGTCCTCGCGGTAACAGACGATCCGGTCGAGTTCGGCGTGTTCGCCGACGTTCTCCATCGTCCACTCGATCTTCGTCCCGACCTCGTCGGTGCGCGTGCTCATGAGCGTCGTTCCGGCGTCAAGCAGCACTTCGGAGAGCCGGGCGACGTCGTCCTCCCCGAGTCGGACGCGGTCGGGCTCCATCCGCCTCGCGAGGCGCTCGACGAGCGGGTCGTCCGCGTCGGGTCTCTCACGGCGTTCGCCGTCGTCGATGTCGACCACGTCGTCCGCGTCGGCCGCCAGCAGCGTTCGGATCGTCGCCGTGGTCGCGTCCTCGACGAGCGCGATCACCGGAACGTTCGACGGGAGCGCGGCGAACCTCTCTCGAACCGTCTCGTCCGCCGCCGCCGAAGCGGTGACGACGACCCCGCACGTGTCGTCCAGCGGCCCTGCTCCCTCCCGGTCGCCGCCGAGGTCGGCCGGGGAGAGCGTGCGGAACGACGGTCCGCCCGCGCCCTCCCAAGCGGCCTCGACGGCACGGGCCACGCGTTCGCTGGCGCTCTCGTCGTCGCCCACGAACGCGAC
>NZ_QPLT01000237.1 GCF_003666015.1 Halorubrum sp. Atlit-26R | reverse complement strand
TATAATGTCGAGCCGACATTTAGACGAAGCGATAGAGAGGCGATGTTCTATACGAGTCGGTACCCCTACTACGAGGATGGAGAGATCGCAGGGACGCTGGCTATCTGCCGAAACGTGACTGATCTCGAAGAACGGACCCGACAGCTCCACGTACTTGATAACATCCTGCGGCACAATATCCGCAACGAGCTGAACGTGATCCACGGTCGGGGCGAGCAACTTCAAAAGAATCTTGAGGGCGAACCCAAAGCCGCTGCCGGCACCATCGTTGACCGGGCCGAAACCCTGTTGACGACGAGTGAGAAGTCGCGGGAGATTACGACTGTTCTTAGTGACTCACACGGGCCAATCTCTGTAGATATCGGGCAGGTGGTTCGGGTTCTCGCCAAAGAGACAGCCGACGACTGGCCCAACGCAGATGTCGACGTTACAGGCCCGACACAGCTCTTCGTCTCTGCAGCCGAATCGATTACTGCCGCAATTGAAGAGCTGTTGACCAACGCTGTGACCCACAACGACAGCGAAAATCCCCGTGTGCGTGTCAACCTCGCTGTCGAGAGACCATGGGGCATTCTTAGCGTACGGGACAACGGTCCGGGTATCCCAGAATTTGACAGAGATGTCCTCGAATCGGGAGGGGCTATCGAGACACTCTCACACGGTAGTGGACTGGGATTGTGGCTGGT
>NZ_QPLT01000236.1 GCF_003666015.1 Halorubrum sp. Atlit-26R | reverse complement strand
CAGTTCATCCTGTACGCCAAGCATCCGCGGGATGTTAGGGCCGTACACGTCGGCGTCGAACAGTCCAACATTGGCCCCCCGCTCGGCCATCGCCGTCGCAAGATTCACCGAAACGGTGCTTTTGCCGACGCCGCCCTTCCCGGAGGAGACAGCGATCACGTTCGGTGCGCCGTCCATCTGGCCGGCGGGCGTCGTATCGTCGATCTCGACCGAGAGAACTGGTTCGTATCCCTCGTCCCGAACGGCGGCTCGAACGTCCTCGGTTATCTGTGTCTCGACCGGCGAGTGCGGGGCACCGAGTGCGAGCGGTACGTGGGCGGTATCTCCATGGAATTCGATGTCTCCGACGAGACCGAGCGAAACAATGTCGTCATCAAGGGCCGGATCCTCGACCCGTGCGAGCGCGTTTTGAAGGGTAGCCATTAGTAGATCACGTGGTTAGGTTGCGGGGCGGATTGCCGCACTTCGCCGTCGTCGACCGTAATATCGTGGGCGGTGCCCTCGATGGGCACCGGCCAGTCGTGGAACGCTATAGACTCGAGACAGGCCTCTGAGCCTTCAGGCGCCTTATAGTCACCATGGTCTCGGTACATGTTCGTGTGTAATATCTCGAGCGGCCAAGCCGTATTCCTGAACATTACAGGTTTTTAACTCTATTAGGCGTGCTCTAACGAATTACTGCTGTAC
>NZ_QPLT01000235.1 GCF_003666015.1 Halorubrum sp. Atlit-26R | reverse complement strand
CGTCTGTCACCAGTGGATTTCACTGGGGTCGTTGCGAGAGCTGAGTCAGTATCCTTCGCACTGAGAAGTTATGTGATCTCACCGCTATCTTACCACGTCATATCTGACAGATGTAGTGGACAGTACGGAGCCCCAAGGAGTGCCCGACGTCGACACCGCTCCTCAGTAGATTCTGCGATTGCTTCGCACTGTCGGTAGGCAAATGGGGGCGCTGGCAGGTCTCTGCCGTCTGTTGAAGGACTCTCCGAGGGTGGGGGGTGTGAAGTAGTCATGTCTGAGGCGGGACAGACCTCCGGCTGTTGGGAGGGGCGGTCGGCCACGTCGGACCACCCCCGCTAACTCCCCGGCGGACCGCTTTCAGCCGCGAGTGCATCGTCCGGCGCGGGCAATGTGCTCCCAGCAGCGCGGATCGGGCTCTCACCCCCCACGTTCTCGCTGTCGACCCAGACATTCCCCGTATAGTAAGTATCTATACGGCCGGTGTCCGGGTCGGAAGCCGGGTCAGCACCTGGAAGATCGACGACGCCGGCGGTGGGCGTTGCTGCGGGATCGTACTCGTTGGCCCTCCCATCCTCGTGCTTGGTGAGGTATCCGGCACTAGCGAACTCGTTCAGCACCCGGCGGACCTGCCGACGGGAGACATCGATGTCGTCGACGATGTCGGAGACGGTGAACTGCTCGCCACGACGGG
>NZ_QPLT01000234.1 GCF_003666015.1 Halorubrum sp. Atlit-26R | reverse complement strand
TCGCGAGATTCTCATCGGCTGTTTCATGGGTGACGGGTCCGTCCCAAAGACGAACGACGGGGCTCACGGCCTGTTCCGTCTCCCGATGGTTAACAAGCAATTCTTGGAGTGGTTCGACCACGAGATGGGTATATTGAGTACCGGTGTCTCGCTTAAAAAGACGGCAGCGGAACTGGCACGCAATAACCGTGAATCGGGGTTCAGTCCAAATGCGAGGGCTGAGAACTATCACGATATGTATACCGTCATATCGCGATCCCACCCGTTCATGCGGTCACTTCGTCGATGGTACCGGTCCGGCGAGAAGCGGTTCCCAGAGAGCCTATCGCTGACGCCACGGATTGCGAAGATGTGGTACGTCTGTGACGGGTATCTCGATGTTCAGGAGTACGGCGAACCGAGAGCGGCAATACGGATACGACACCGAGACGACCGTCAGGAGTTCCTTTTAAATTATTCGAGGACGTCGGCCTCTCACCGTCGTACGGCCGCGAAACGATCCGCTTCGGGGTCGACGAGACTCGCTCGTTCCTCGACTGGATGGGCAACCCACCGCCCGGCTTTGAGTACAAGTGGGTACTCGACTCGCGAGAGCGCTACGATCGCCTGAAGGCACAGGCGTACGGCGAGGCACACGCCTTATAAACCGTCCACCACCGGAACCGACACCGTCACCCGCGTCCCCCGGGGCC
>NZ_QPLT01000233.1 GCF_003666015.1 Halorubrum sp. Atlit-26R | reverse complement strand
CGACCCGACGCTCGTCTCGGGCGTGTCGACCCCGAGGAGCCTGACGGTGTCAACCTCGCCGTTCGGGAACTCGACCTCCCTCGTGTCGCCGTCGACGACGCGGACGACGGTGCCGGTCCAGGCGGTGTCGTCAGGATCGTTCGGGTCGACGCCGTCGGGATTCTCGGGCGGTGATTCGAGGTCGGAGGCGGGGGCGCCGGCGCAGCCCGCTAACAGGAGGAGGACTGCGACGGCGAGCGCGGCCCAACGGGTTCTCATGCGGGTATCGTCGCCTCGGGGAGTGAAAAGTAGGGTGACCGTCCGGAAACCCGGCCGGCGAAAGTGGCGCAGCCAGTTCTCGTACTTACATCACATTCGGAATAGAGTGATTGTCCAGTTGAATTCAAGTATAACGGGTAATCTGGTTGTAAACCATTATATATGATCAAACACGACAAATCATGAACTCGATAGGTATGTATAGGGAGCTAACTACCCCCATCGTTGAGGCCCACTCCTGCGCTCTGAAGATGCCGCTGATAGAGTGGTTCCATATCTGACGCTATGGATGTCAAATATTCTTCTACATCTTCATCACTAGGCGGAGTATGCTCAATAGCGATGGACCGGTCAATACCCATGTCCATCATTTTCAATTGGGATCGCTGTATGGAGCCTCTTTCAAGCATTTTATCGAAATTCAGCATAAATGAGT
>NZ_QPLT01000232.1 GCF_003666015.1 Halorubrum sp. Atlit-26R | reverse complement strand
AATCGTCGATCGGACGAAGAGATACTCCTCGTCACACTCGAATCGAGACTCGAGCGCTTCGACGGCCGTGACAGTGAGCGCTGGCTGGGCAACACCGATGGCAGCCAGTGCGTTCGCGGCCGACGGCCGAACGTCCGAATCGGTATCGCGAAGGCCGGTCTGCAGATCGTCGACGACACGCTCGGCTGTGTCTCGATCCGCAGCACCCATCTGTCCGAGTGCTTCGAGCGCTGCCGCACGGGCCTTCCATTCATCGTCGTCGAGGAGTGGCTGTACCTCCTCGCTGACGCGTGCGGCCACGTCCGAATCCACTGTGGCGATCGTGCCAAGTGCCTCGGCAGCCGCCGCGCGCACACGATAGTTGCTGTCCGCGAGACGGCGCTGCAAATCGTCGACGACGAGTTCGGCCACCTCGGGGTCTGCGGCCCCAATCGTTCCGAGCGCGCTGGCGGCCGCTTTCCGATTCCAGTAGGGACCCTCAGCAAGCAACTCACGGAGGTCCTCGACGGCAGGGGCCACTGCCTCGGGACGAACGCCACCGATCTCACCGAGCGCAGCGGCAGCCTCTGCTGAGAGGTCCTCGTCGGCGAGACAGGCTCGAATCTCGTCCATCACGGGATCGAGGGCGTCGGGAGTAGCAGCACCGATTCGGCCGTAGGCACGGATGATGTCCTCCTGGAGTCGCCACTCGAAGT
>NZ_QPLT01000231.1 GCF_003666015.1 Halorubrum sp. Atlit-26R | reverse complement strand
AACCGTACCGGCCGATTGACCTGATTACGTTTGAGGGCAGTGATGATCCAACTGCTGCGGTTGAGAATCCGACTGATAACAAGGTAATCGGATTCGAAGCCAAAGGTGAGGGGTCGTTCTCGACACGCCGGCTCAAAGAACAGTTGACTCAGTTTTTAGAAACCTCGACGCTTTCACGGCTGTTCCTTGGGGTGCCAGATTCAATAGAGGCCAAGGCAGTAGAGTTTATCTCGTCCCATCCAGAATTTGACCAGGTTGGTGTGGTGACGGTTGCGATCGATGGATCCGTTACAACGGTCCAACCGGCGGAAACGATGATTCCTGAGCACGACGGGTATCTGGAACGACAAACCGGGCGGAAAACAGGCTATGGTGATGAGTTACCTGCCGAGATCGATGACACGGTTACCGCGCCATACATCACTGATGAAGAAGCGATTCGGCTGAAATATACAGACCCGGAACCGGTCGCAGACGAACTTCTGACGAACGAGTTTGAGAACGTAGACAGGAATGGGTATGTCACGCCCGCGTTCACGATCTCGCAGCGATCCCCGCTTGATGAGGTGATTGACGATGCGTCCGCCACGCGAGTCTATGTGTTGGAAGGGGACACTGTCAGCGAAAAAGAGCGAAAACAGGGCTTGGTTGAGATGAAACTCTCATATTTCAACGACGAGGATATTCTGCTTCTGAA
>NZ_QPLT01000230.1 GCF_003666015.1 Halorubrum sp. Atlit-26R | reverse complement strand
CGTAGGAGTCCACGACGACCTCGCCGGACGGCGAGGTGAGGTCGGCAAACGACGCGAGCAGGTCGGCGAGTCGATCCAGCGAGCCCGCGAGTCCGACCTGCGTCCCGTTGGCGAGGACCGTCTCGAAGCCTCCCGCCGACGGCTCTGACCGACTCGCCCCGACCGGCGGGTCGAACATATCACCGACGACCGCTGTCTCGACGCCGCGCTTGCGGGCCGCGCGAACCGCGTTCGGACTCACGTCGAAGGCGACGACCTCGCCACGCTCCTGTCCGGCGAGAGCGTGTTGGCCCGCGCCGCATCCCACGTCGAGGACGGGCGTCCGAAGCGAGTCGACGAACTCGCGCTTCGCGGCGGACCACCGCTCGGACGGGACGAGATAGTTCTCGTAGACGTGCGCGTCGCCGGCAGTACCACGGGCGTCGTCGCCGGCGCGGTAGACGCACGGCGCGCGCAGACTGCCGCGAACCCGGTCCAACATCGCCAGTCCGAGGGCGTCGTCGGCCATGACGACTCGTTCGTCGCCCTCGTGTAAATTATATTTAATGTGTTATGAGGTAATAATCAACAAGGCCAGAGGAGGCGAGAGGGAGAGGACGAGGGCGAGGAACGTCAGTCCAGCCGGTCCAAGTCCCCGTGTAGCTCGCGGTTCATCACGTCCGCGACGAACAGTCGGATGCGCTTGTGGAGTTCCGCTTCG
>NZ_QPLT01000229.1 GCF_003666015.1 Halorubrum sp. Atlit-26R | reverse complement strand
TATCGGCCATCTATGCCGCTTTGCATGTCGAGGGGATCCAGCGCGTCGAGCTGAAAAGCCCGCTTAAAGACATCGTTTTAGATCAGACGCAGGCGGGGTACTGCACCGAACAGCTGATTACTTTCGGGGGCTACGATGCGTAACAGCTTGTTGCCACCGCATGCAACGCCGTTGATGCAGCGCATCGAGCAGGCGTGCGAGAAGGCGACAACGTTGCCGGTGCCATTGCGCACGCTGTGGGATCCGGGTACGTGCCCGCCGGCATTGCTGCCATACCTGTCCTGGGCGTTGTCGGTCGATCGTTGGGATGCCAGTTGGAGCACAGAGGCTAAACGCGATGCTATTCGGCAGGCCTATTTCATCCATCGTCACAAAGGCACCATTGCGGCGCTACGCCGGGCGGTCGAGCCGCTGGGCTATCTGATACAGGTGATCGAATGGTGGCAGGATGGCGAACAGCCCGGCACCTTCCGTGCTGATATTGGCGTGCATGAGGAAGGGATCACGGAAGAGATGTATCAGGAGCTGGAGCGAGTGATCGCCGATGCCAAACCGGTCAGCCGGCACCTGATAGGGCTGACGTTGATCCAGGACGTGCCCGGAACCCTGTATATCGGCGCTGCTGCCATCGACGGCGACGTCATCACGGTTTACCCCGGATAAGGAATGAACATGAGCAAATATAAGGCGATAGTGACAACC
>NZ_QPLT01000228.1 GCF_003666015.1 Halorubrum sp. Atlit-26R | reverse complement strand
CGCGCGCGTAATGTTCGACAGCCTGCCGTCAGTCGTCGACGTGGGGGCGGCACGTCCTCGCCCTTTTGTTGGTCTCATCTTGTCTACTGTCCGACGCCGGTGTGAGATCACTCTACGCGCTCGACGCTGCCGAACGCGCAGCTCACCGAACGCGGTTGGGGTTCACGAGGGGGGCGCGGGCGTCACTTAGCTGACGATGAACTCGCGAGGAGGAACTTCGCCACCGACTCGCTCCGTGCCCGCGCGCTCCAAGACTGCTCCGGAAATCATCGTGTTCGTCGAGGAGGCTCAATTGGGAGTACTTAGAGAAAGCTACAAACGAGGCGTAAGAGCACACACTCAGACTGCGTTACTGGTTGGCGGTGGGGCTCCTATGAGGAGTGTTCCCCCACGAGAGAGGGTACATTCACAGCCATATTCATGTTTCTAACAAGGCACATTTACAGCATGGACGATACCGAGGCCACGGAGAGTCAGTACAACCGCCCACCGTCCTACGCGCTGAGCGAGCGGCAACGCAACTACCTCACTAACGGCGAGACTGGAAGTTATCGAGAAAGCAAGCTTGAGGCTGACATCCAAGAGAAAGTTGAGGACCTAGGCCACCGCCTGGACCACCTCTTGAGCGACGTTGAGCTGCTCGCGCGGAACGGCTACCTCGACGAGGACTACTGGCAGGACGTGTGGCTGGCCCTTGTTGGA
>NZ_QPLT01000227.1 GCF_003666015.1 Halorubrum sp. Atlit-26R | reverse complement strand
CGGTGCTGCCAGTGAAGGAGACACCGTCCACGTTGTCGTGTTAGGCCAGCGGCGTTCCGACATCGCTACCCGAACCGGTCACCATGTTCGCGACCCCGTCCGGGAGTCCAGCTTCGTCGAGGCACTCGAAGAGAATTTTCGTCATGCCTGGCGCGGCGGAGGCGGGCTTGATAACCGCCGTGTTCCCAGCGGCCAGTGCTGGGGCAAGCTTCCAGGCGGGAATCGCGATTGGGTAGTTCCACGGCGTGATCAGCGCGACTGTCCCGAGTGGTTCGTGTTTGGTGTACAGTTCCGTGTTCTTCCCGCTCGCAGATTTATTGACCCCGCCCAGGTCGAGACACTTCTGGGCGTAGTAAGCAAAGATGTCGATCGCGCGCTGAACCTCACCGGCCGCCTCAGAGCGCGTCTTTCCCTCCTCGCGGACGAGGGCCTCAGTCGCGGATCCTTTCCGTTCCTCTAGGAGTTCGCTCGTACGCTTCAAGACGTCGCCGCGGTCCGGGCCGGGGGTGTCCCCCCAGATTTCCTGCGCGTCGACCGCAGTCTCGACCGCGGCCTCGACGTCGCCGGGTGTGGAAGCTTGGAACCGCCTGGTGATCGATGACGGCTCCGCCGGGTTGCGGACGGCGAATGTCTCGCCCGCCTCCGAAGTCGTCCACTCTCCATCGACGTAGTTCTTGCTGACTGTTGGCATCCAGCTTGAAATCG
>NZ_QPLT01000226.1 GCF_003666015.1 Halorubrum sp. Atlit-26R | reverse complement strand
GACGACGACCACTCGCTGAGCGAGGAGTACGCCGGCGATATCATCTCGACCGACGCACTCGGCTGGCGAGGGACCGTCGCGCTCGAACCGTTCCTCAACAACAACGCATTCGGGATGTTCACCGGTTCGACCTTGACGATCCCGTTCCTACAGACCAGCGAGAACTTCCGCGGTCAGATCAACGAGAAGCTCGGAATGATGCCGTATCCGTACGCCACTTCGGCGTCCGAGTCGCAGTACGACGGCATCGGTGGTCCGATGTCGCCGCTGGCCGGCTACAACTTGGCGATCAACCCCAACTCCAACAACATCGATGCCGCACTCGAGATGCTTCGCACGGTGATGACCGACGAGTTCTATCTCAACTGGTTCGACATCGCCGGCCAGCTACCACCGAAGCCGGCACTCCTGAACGAAGATAGCGTGACCCAACACGAGCTGCTGGGGCAGTACGTAGACACACTATCGATTGCCGCCGAGAACGCTATCCCCCGCCCCGTGACACCGATCTACTTCCAGGAGTCGTCGGTAATCTCTCGGGAGGTCCACAACGTGGTCGCCCAGGAGAAAGCCCCCGAACAGGGAATGACCGACCTCAAGACACAGCTACAGGATATCGAAGAGAGTTATGCCTAATAACCCCACCGCGACAACCCGTCTGAATGCTCTCGTGCCGGATAGCCTCCGACGGTCCGGATCCGAGGTG
>NZ_QPLT01000225.1 GCF_003666015.1 Halorubrum sp. Atlit-26R | reverse complement strand
GCATTCCGCCCTGACCCGCTCCCCCCTTCAGTTAGCACTGAGCAACTCATTACACCGCTGGCGGAGGCGACACAGGCACTTGGTCGACTCCACGGTATCGGCCCACGTGTCGGCTCAAGAGAGATCCTAATTGAGCCGTTCATCCGAAAAGAAGCGCTGGAATCCTCGCAAATCGAAGGCACACATGCGACCCTCTCAGACATCTACGCCTATGAGGCTGGACAGGAGGCTCTCATCGACGAAGACAGACAGCAGGGTACCCAAGAAGTCGTGAACTATCTGTACGCGCTGACACACGGATTGGATGCGATCACAGCTGGCGATCCAATCACCGTCGAATTGCTATGCGAGATGCACGACCGGTTGCTTTCGGGTGTCCGTGGGGATGAGGCTGACCCAGGGGAACTCCGGACGACTCAGAACTTCATCGGCAGTACGCCATACATCCAAGACGCCAGGTACGTGCCGCCGCCACCGAACGAGATCCCAGACCTTCTCGAAGACTTGCTCGAGTATGCGAACCAAGAGACAAATCTGCATCCACTTCTCCGAATCGGGCTGACCCACTACCAGTTCGAGACGAATCACCCGTTTCTCGATGGGAACGGACGACTCGGGCGGCTATTGATCAGTCTCCTGCTACAACGTGACGGTCTCTTGCCCGAGCCGTATCTCTACCTGAGTTCCTATTTCAACGCACGGCGGTC
>NZ_QPLT01000224.1 GCF_003666015.1 Halorubrum sp. Atlit-26R | reverse complement strand
GAATCTTTCTGAGGGTCAGCAAAAAGTGGTGCTCGCTGCTGGTGCACTCGGCGTCACCATCCCTCCCCTCATCTGGGGGATGGGAACTCTAGTCACCTCGACAACTGCCCTGTATGGCGCAGCGGGGACTGCTTCAGGCGCTCTCGGAACACTAGGCGCGGTGACTTCCGGATACGCAACTAGTCTCCTCACCACGCTCATCCCGGCGTCAGCAGTCGGGCAGACCAGTCTACTCGGACTCGCTGGGGCGGCTCTTACAACGCAAATTGCATTAGGTCCGGTGACAGCACCCCTATATCTTATAGTAGCTGCACTCGCATCCCTTTCAGGGGCCGCCTACGCCGCGTACCGAGCATGGACAGAGAATGCCTACGGGATCAGGGACACCACCACCAATGCGATGTCAACGGTCAAAAGCTGGCTTCAAGAGGCACCGTACTGGCTGCTGGCGCTGCTCGGCCCACTCGGTCAGCTGTACTACGCATGGAGAGAAAATTGGGGAGGTATCAGAGACATCACCGGCAACGTCTTCGACTGGATCGGTGACAAAATCTCGTGGCTTCGTGATCAGATCGAGCGAATCCCGGGGATCGCTGAATCGATTCAGGGCGGGCAAGGGGCTCAACAGGAGATAGGCGAGAGTTATTTCACCTTGTCGGCTGCTGATACGGAGAAAATAAACGAAGAATTAGGTGACGCTGGGCAGAG
>NZ_QPLT01000223.1 GCF_003666015.1 Halorubrum sp. Atlit-26R | reverse complement strand
TGACACAACACGCCCTAGCCTTTGGCCCCGACTGCACGTTCTGTTCGTATGACTGCTGATAATCCACAGCAAGGTCCCGACTCCGATGTCCCCGTCGACGAAACAGGGGCAGTCGGTACTGATCTCGACGTCACAGAGAATGTCGTTGGCCGTGTCTCAAATCGGAGCTTCACGGAGTGGTACAACGAACAGCAATTTGAGCAGAACATCTTGGAGGGAAAAGCGTATTTCAATGGGCCGTCGCCGCCGAAAGACCCGGAACGTCACACCCCGAGTAAACTTCTACAGTGTCACCGGAAAGCGAGCTACGCCCGACAGAACGCACCACGCGAAGGTGTGCCCCCGAAGGGGCTATTCTGGGTCGGCAGTGCCTTCGAGGAGGACTTTATCGTACCATACCTGCAAGAGGTCATCCCCAACCAGTTGTACGTACAGAACTCGTTGTGGATCGATACGACCATCAGTCGGGACGGGACAGAGCTCCGAATTCGAGGATCTACGGACTCAGCAATCGTTACGAGTGAGTCGAACCCACTGTTTCTGACGGAAATTAAGACAACAACCTCTCTAGACCACCTTGATGAGCCGAAGAGTAACCACAAAGCGCAGCTCCACGCCTACCTATATGCGCTCAATGAGACGAGTGACTTCTCCATCACCGATGGAATGCTCGTGTACGGATCGCGTGAAACATTCGATCTCAAAACCTT
>NZ_QPLT01000222.1 GCF_003666015.1 Halorubrum sp. Atlit-26R | reverse complement strand
CTACAGCAATACCCTCGGCAAGAAAGTCTGGGGAAACGTCTGTCAGAACTGTGATTCATACCAAGGAAATCATTTCATCCAGCGAGAGGCACTGGAGATTGACCCTCCACTAGTAGACTGTCCATATTATGAGGATGAACACGAATGGAGCCCGGACCAAGGAATGGGTGGGGCATTTGAACAGGGATGGGTCTCATGTCCAGAATATGGTGAAATACCGGTTGGTGACCCACGGGGAGAGTGATGAATCCCTTGACTGGCTTTGTTGAAATCCTCAGACGTTAATAGTTTCACATCCCCAATCGCTCAATACAGATGACGTACAGATTTCAATCGTCGCCTCTGTATGCGTTTCCACCCCGTTTTCTGATCGCGACCACATAGAGTATTCGCTGTTCGCGATCGGCACGACATCCGAGGCGGAACTGTCCAACCCGAAGCTTCTGATGTGGAGCCCCTGCGAGCGGTTCAAGATGATCTGTTGGCTGTCGCCATTGATCGGTGACGACTTCATCAAGCTTAGAGATGACCCGGTCGCGAGCGTGCTCTTCAAGTGAGTCGGGCTGCCGCTTCGACCGGTCCGTGAACTCTCAGTCCCACTCTTCGCTCATCGGTCACGTGCATTTTCTTGTCCATACTCCGCTTTGATCTCCTCGCTAGAGTGTGTTCGACCTTCCTGAATGTCGACTTCGCTCGTAGCGATCGCCTTGA
>NZ_QPLT01000221.1 GCF_003666015.1 Halorubrum sp. Atlit-26R | reverse complement strand
TCGGGACCGCCGAAACGGGGGTCACCTTCGAACGGGCCATCGCTCACGACCCATCCGGCGAGACGGTTACGGTCGACACGCGGGACGCCTTCGTGAGGATCGATGACGGGGGCAGTGGCGGTGGCGGTGGCGGTGACGATGGCCCTGACGACGGCGAACCGTCCGAACCGACCGTCACCGCGGAGATCGCTGCGAACCAAACCGGCGTGTACCCCGGCGACGCGATCTCGTTCAACGCCTCCGAGAGCGAGGGCACGGATCTCGCGTACAACTGGACGTTCGGTGACGACACGAACGCGACCGGTGAAACCGTCGAACACGCCTACGACGCCACCGGGACGTACAACGTGACGCTCACCGTAACGAACGAGAGCGCGTCCGACACAGTGGAGGTGATAATCACCGTTGTCGAACCGATCCAGGCTGACATCAGGGCCGAACAGACGAGCGGCGCCGTCGGCGAGATAATCGAGTTCGACGCGTACAACACCACGAGTGAAGACCGGACCGCTAACGTCACGTACGAGTGGGACTTCGGTGACGGAGCGACCAAGACCGGGGAGGTGGTCGCTCACGAGTACGACACCGCAGGCACGTACACGGTCACCCTCACCGCGACCGACACGGTGACCGGTGAGACGACGGCCGACGAGGTAGAGGTCGTCATTGAGGAATGGACCGACGAGGAAGTCCCCGGCTTCGGGCCGCTGGT
>NZ_QPLT01000220.1 GCF_003666015.1 Halorubrum sp. Atlit-26R | reverse complement strand
AGTGGCTCAATCTCAGGAATCTCGCAACTAGTGGTGATGGAATATTATGGTACAGCACCACCAGCGCTTGGAGCTAGTGGAGCAGGGTTTGCTCTGCTGGGATACCTCGTTGTCGCAAACCCGATCGGGGACTACCTCTCTGGTCGAGCAATTATCGGTCTCGTTGTTGTTGGAGCGTCAGTGCTGACAATCTACTTCTCACCGTCAGGAAGCGGAATTATGGCACACTTCAGCGGGGCAGTAATCGGTATGATCGCAGGAAGATTCCATCTCCTGAATGCGGAGTAATCAGTTGTTGTCTGGTTCCGCTATTTGAACGTCATAATACACTCCTTGGTCGTTCTCCAGCGCGATATTTGTGAATAAAGAACTCAGGGAACACCAAATCCAACACACTTCAGAAACGTTGACTGTATCGAGGTTAACGAATGATTCCGCCATCTCCTCAATTTCGTCATATTCTGCTGAGACAGTTTGTATCGTCTCACCCTCCTGACTAGCGAATACTAGATCCATATCGACGTTTGCCCGTAGCCGAGGTTGGAAGAACCCATCTAGATTGAACGGCCCAAACACGTTCTCTCCATTACCTGAGAATTCGAGTGGGAATTCAGCGTCCTCTACATCATCTTCTGTGTAAATCGGTTGGTCTTCTACTGTGATACTCCAACTGATGCTATCGTCCGCTTCAATTTGTATCGCGTATTCTTCTG
>NZ_QPLT01000219.1 GCF_003666015.1 Halorubrum sp. Atlit-26R | reverse complement strand
GGCGTGGACATCTTCGAAGTCGTCGATGTCGTGGATGAGGGGCTCCTCGTCTCGAGTCCGCGGGTGCGAACTCACTGAGGTGTCGACAGCCCAACTCTCGACGCGGATGCGCTCTGCTCTCGAGTCTGGGCGGCATTCCTCGTAGGTGGGCGGGTCCTCACGGATCTTCTTCGGTGGCCGACTATTTCGCCCGAAGATTCGATCAAAGTCCTGTTTCACGCGCCAGCCCGTTTTCTGTGCGTATCGTTCCTTGGTCTTCTCGTCTTGCCATCCGAACTGCTGATCGAGCGCCGGAGGGCGGATGCCTGACCATGTGAGGTGTGTGGCCGCCGTGGCTCGGAGCATGTGAGGATAGACCCGATCGGGGTCGACACCATCAGTCAGCTCGGCAATCTTTTTCACCCGTCGGTTGACCGTTGAGTAGCTCACGGTGGTGTACGGGACTATATCGAAGTAGAGCTCGATGATGAGCCGATCCCGGCGCGTCGGAACATGGACATCCCGGTGCGACCCGTCTTTCACTTTCCAGTACTCCTCGAGGACGTCCTCGAAATCGAGGTCGTGCTTCCTGGCGTACTGGCGAGCGTAATGGCGACAGAGCCCACAGTCACAGGACGAGTGAGGAGGGATCGATATCACCGATCGGTCCGGGTCATACCATGACTCCTCCATATGGATCACCTCACCGACGCGCAGCCCGAGCCGGCCCATCATTA
>NZ_QPLT01000218.1 GCF_003666015.1 Halorubrum sp. Atlit-26R | reverse complement strand
AGTGCCCGAGTTCCTGATGACGATGAAGACGAGCTTGAAGCGGTGAGTGAGCTGTTAGATGAAGACAAGAGTACAGTCATACGGAAAGCACTCGCAGAGGGACTTTCGTCTATCCGTCGACGGGTCGCGATTGAACGGTACCAAAGCGGTGAGCTCTCGGTCAACGAGGCGGCTCGACTTGCCGGTGTCAGTCTCGCAGAGTGGCTCGAGATCGCTCGTGAACACAATCTCACAACCCAACTATCACCAGAAGATATCGAAGCAGACGCCGCTGCCGCGCGCGAACTGTGACACGGGTTTTTCTCGATGCGACGACGCTTATCGCACTCGGCACCATCGGAGAACTCGACCAGCTAACGCGTTTTAACGGTGAGCTTGTTGTTCTCCCGATAATTCAAAATGAGGTCACGACAGAGCCGGCGCAGACGAACGTAGACCGGTACATTGATCAGTACGAGATTGCGACAACCGATCCAGTTCTTCAGGACCGAGTCCAACAAGCGAAAAAGATCCTCGGTGAAAAAGAACAGAACGGCGATGTTACGCTGATCGCTGCGGTGTTGGCCTACACTGCCGAAGATCGACCAGTCGGCATCGTCTCAGATGATCGGCGTGTTCGGACCACAGCTCGCGGGCTCGGGGCGACAGTCACTGGAACGGTTGGTGTCATTGTCCGGGCTGTGGAGGAAGGACTCCATCGGGAGACAGCGTACGATC
>NZ_QPLT01000217.1 GCF_003666015.1 Halorubrum sp. Atlit-26R | reverse complement strand
CGAATACTACACGGGGTCGGCCGACTGGATGGCCCGGAACCTCGACAACCGCGTCGAGGCAGTCGCGCCCATCGAGGACCCCGAGATCCGCCGGCAGTTGCGGTACAATCTGGTGGAGGTCGTGCTCGTGGACAACCGGATGTGCTGGGAGATGCAACTCGGCGGGAGTTACGTTCAGCGCCGGCCGACGGAGGACGAACCAGAGCGCAACACCCAGAAATACTCATGCGCAAGACCCTCGAGACGCTGAACGGCGAAGCCGACTCCGAGGACGTGATCGAAGTGCCGCCAGTCGAGCCGGAGCTGCTGGTCGAACCGGTCGAGGGCAAGCCGACGCCGAGCGCCCTGATTTCGAGCGCCGACGGCGAGACGACCGAAGAGAATCGACTCGCCTCGACGACGGCGTCCGACGAGACGGCGGACGGGCTCCCGGACGACGGCGAGTCACTTCCGGAGCCGATGCGAGCTTACCCGGACCGCTGGTATATTCCTGACAGCAACACGTACGCCTACGCGGTCAGAACGCCCGACGGCGGCCGAGCGTACCGCAAGACGACCGAGTTGATCGCACGACTCCTCGAGCAGCACTACGGACCAGCAGGCAATTAACGGTCCGAACACTGCCTTCGGCGGGAACCACTGTAGGCGTGGAAGTGCTGGACCGTGAGGGAATGAAAGTAGTGCTCAGGGTGGACGGAGCATCGACAGCGGCGGAGGC
>NZ_QPLT01000216.1 GCF_003666015.1 Halorubrum sp. Atlit-26R | reverse complement strand
CTGGTTCGCGCTTGAGGCGTGTGTCATCGGCCAGTACGGGCCGGTCAAATCATTCCGCGTGAGTTGGCGCATCACGACGAACTACCGAGGAAAATTCGTGCTTATCGGGGTGATCGCTATTGGAAGTGCAGCTAGTCTCTTTCTCCCAACATATCTCCCCGAGATGGGGATGAGTCTGGCCTCGTTGAACCCCGTTTTGAGCGTCATCTCATCGAGTGTCAGTGAATTACTTTCCATCGTGTGGGCAAGCGCCTACGCGCACATTTACGTCCAAGGTGTCGTATCGTGAACCGAGGCTTATGCCAGAGATTCAATTCCCTTGAATAGACTCAGCTATGCTTTTTTAGATATACTGGAAGTACGTGGTGTCCAGAGACCATATAATATCAAACATAGCCCGATAGTCTGATTGATAGCACTCACAGCATAAAACGTAACTTCGTCTGCTATTGGGATTATGATTACAAATAATAACAGGAATGGCGTCAAGAGTACCAAAACAAACCCAGCAGCAATGAATAACATCGGACGTTGACCATTCCGAAGATAGCCACGTACAGCAAGATACGTAGTACTGATACCGAGTACAAGGGCTACGACAGAAAAGGCCAACCCAACAACCGCAACTGGGTGTGATAAACCAGCCTCTATCATTGATCTCTCACTTGGTTAATAAATTCGCTAAAACGGTCAGTCATCTTTTCCCGTTTACTGATAGT
>NZ_QPLT01000215.1 GCF_003666015.1 Halorubrum sp. Atlit-26R | reverse complement strand
CGTCGATCGATTGCCTGTCCACCGAGAGAAGATACAGTCGTTAGAATCTGAACTCGACGATCTGCAGACGGAGAAAGAGAAGAAAGAAACGGAGCTTTCGAAGTTGGAAGAAGAGTTGGAAGAGTTGCCGGAGCTGACAGCCGAGCGCGATGAATTAGAGGATGCGTACGAGGAGTACCAGACTGCTGAGTTCCGTGTTAAGGAGCATTCTGACGTACCTGAGCAGTTAGGAAAAAAGCAGACTGAGTTAGAAGATGAACGGGCGGAGATTGAGGAGATCGAGGCCGAGTTGGAAGCCTTCGAGGGATTGGATGAAGAATTGGCAGAAGTCGAGGAGACGCTTGCGGAGACTGAGTCGGGATATAACACGTATCTACAGCACGAACAGCAGGCGTCGCAAGTCGAGGAACGACGTGAAACGGTCGAGCGCTTGGAAGGTGAAGTTGAGGATCTTGAAGCGAAGCGCGAAGAGAAGAAAGAGGAGTTAGAGGAGTTGGAAGCGTCGTTCGATGAAGAACGGCTGGCGACACTTGATTCTGAAATCGATGACCTCAAAGGTGAGGTTGAGCGAGCCAAGGGGTCTCTTGATGAGAAACGGGTGAATCTTGATGAGGCGCGCGCTGAGATTGAGCGGTTAGAGGCAAAGGTGGACAAGCGCCAAAAGAAACTCCAGCAGTTGAAGGAGTTGAAGGCTGATCAGCAGTTTGCCGAGTGGGTAC
>NZ_QPLT01000214.1 GCF_003666015.1 Halorubrum sp. Atlit-26R | reverse complement strand
CGCGGCGCGCGACGACGATCCGGTCGTCGCTCTCGCGGACCGCACAGATCGCGTAGCTCCCTTCCAAGCGATCTTCAACGGCTTGGACCGCATCGAGGAGATCTAGTTCCGGATCGGCCGCGAGTTCCGCCTCGATCAGATGCGGGATGACCTCGGTGTCGGTGTCGCTCGTGAAGACGTGCTGATCGCGGAGCTCCGTTTTCAGCGCCTCGTAGTTCTCGATGATACCGTTGTGGACGACCGCCACCGACTCCGTACAGTCGGTGTGTGGGTGCGCGTTCGGCGCGGTGGGTTCGCCGTGGGTGCTCCACCGGGTGTGGCCGATCCCGACCATCCCGTCGGCGTGCGTAGGCACCGAGAGCTCACCGACCTCACCTTCTGTCTTCTGGACGGTGAGCGACTCACCGGCGATCGCGATGCCAGCGGAATCGTATCCTCGGTATTCGAGGTTCTTGAGTCCCTGATGGACGATCGCGCCCGTGTCGTCGGTGCCGATATAGCCGGTGATTCCACACATAATTGACGGGAGATATGTTAATGTGGCAATCAACGTATAAATAAATTTTTGCTCGGTGACAGAACTGATCGATTCCGGTGTCCGTCTGTGGTTCGGACGGCGCTCAGTACGGAGCTGGGGCGCCGTTCATCGTTGGAGGCGACTCCCGGTCTCGATCCGGTCGTCAACGATCGCGCCGTCTTCGATCGTCGCGCCGTTGCCGAC
>NZ_QPLT01000213.1 GCF_003666015.1 Halorubrum sp. Atlit-26R | reverse complement strand
GCGAGCATAGCGAGCGTCGCCACCTGCGAGGCGAACGTCTTCGTCGCGGCCACGCCGATCTCCGGGCCGGCCCTGATAAACGCCGTCCCGTCGACCTCCCGCGTCACCGTGCTTCCGAGGGTGTTCGTCACGGCGAACGTCCGCGCGCCTGCCGCGTTCGCGCGCCGGACCGCGCCGAGGGTGTCTGCGGTCTCCCCGCTCTGGGTCACGGCGACCACCAGCGTCCGGTCCGGGGTGCGTCCCGCGCCGAACTCGTACTCGCTGGCGGTCTCGACGGTCGCGCGCACCCCCGCAAGCTCCTCGAACAGCTGCGCGGCGTAGCGGCCCGCGTAGTTGGAAGTGCCGCAGGCAACGATCCGAATTTCCTCCAGATCGGCGAGAAAGCCCGGCGGGAAGGAGACGTCGAGCTCGACGTCGCCGGCGTCGACGTCGAGGCGTCCCGCGATCGTCTGGCGGAGCGACTCGGGCTGTTCGTGGATCTCTTTGCGCATGTAGTGTTCGTACCCGCCCTTCTCGGCGGCGTCGGCCTCCCAGGTCACGGTCTCCACACCGCGGTCGACCAGTTCACCCTCAGCGTAGATCTCGACGCCGTCGGCCGACAGCGCCGCCACGTCGCCGTCCTCCAGATACATCACATCGCGAGTGTGCTCCAAGAACGCGGTCACGTCGCTGGCGACGAACGTCGCGTCGTCGTCCCGGCCCAACACGAGCGGGCTCCCGCG
>NZ_QPLT01000212.1 GCF_003666015.1 Halorubrum sp. Atlit-26R | reverse complement strand
TGTTGAGACTAGCACCCCACCCTCTTCTTCGAAGCTTTCGACGATCTGCTCTTTTTCCTGGCTAGAGTGCCCCCCATGGAAGGAGTGGACCGTGTATCCTTCCTCAGTCAACCGATCAAGGATTTCTCGTTGAGTCGCTCGAAACTGGGTGAAGACGATGACTCGTCCCATCTCGACGTGGTCACGCGCTTCCTCAACGATGCTTAGCAGATTCTCCTGCTTTGTGACCGTCTCAATACCCTCAATCAGATCGAGGATTGACTCCAGTTCTTCCGTGTGGGTGAGTTCAGACTGGTCATCGAGCCGTTTCTCAATAGTTGCTTTCAGCGCAGCAGGGCTGCTGACGACCTCTTTCTGAAGCAGCATTAGAACCAGCTTTTGACCCTGATCTTCGCTATACGCACCTCTGACGTAATCAGAGACTGCCTGATAGAGCTCTCGTTCTTCAGGAGATGGATCGAAGGTTCGTGTATCAATGCTTCTGTTCGTGAAGTCAATATCCGTATCTGCGCGCCGATTCCGAATCATCACCTTGTTCAGCCGATCCTGTAGTTCGTCGCGGTTGACGAGTGTCTCCTGGTTACTGTTTACGAAATAGTGATGGAAGACATCACGCGTCCCGAACAGTCCCGGTCGAAGCAAGGAAACAACGTTATACAGGTCAGTTAGCTCGTTTTGAATGGGTGTGGCTGTCAGGAAAAACCCGTAGTTGTAGGAGAGGTT
>NZ_QPLT01000211.1 GCF_003666015.1 Halorubrum sp. Atlit-26R | reverse complement strand
TCTCAACAGCGATCGACAGTGCTCTTGATCAACTCTCAATTCCAAAAGTGAGTAATTATTTCTAGTATCTACTATAGGATACCACGTTCCATATCGACGTTTCGCTTCACCCATCGTTTTGTCCGGTCATTATGGGGAACTGGCATCAAGTATCGACTGTTGTTCTCCTCGAACGCGCAAATCACGTCCCCAGTAGCAAACTCCCGATCAGCATAGACGCACTTGGGAGAGACGTGGCGGTTCGTTATTGACAGGAGTTTCCGAACAACGTCACCTACGATGTATGATTTCTCTTTCGACCCTGGGTATGCATCATTCGGAGTGTACTCCGGGTTCCCAACGGGGAGCGTCCCAACAACCATGTGGACACCCTCACCGACTAGTGTAGCCGTAGCAAACTGGTGACACCAATCGTAGTCGATATGATCGGGTGTTCCTTGCACCCAATCGAGTTCATCACGGTCACCATAGTACGCGATGTACGTCATGTCGATTGCCAAGAACACTGGGTCCGGGAACTCTGCTTTCGGCTTAATACGGGATAGGATCCGGTGTGCGGCGTTGTTCACCATTGTGGTAATCCCCTCAACTGTGAGCTGGTGAATCGCATTCAGCAGCGTCTCCCCGCGCATCCCATCTACATAGAACGGATCATCCGGATGGATATCCTTCTCCTCCGCGAGCGCATCACCGTACACATCTGCACCGTCATTCGCAGCAGTCCCCTCCA
>NZ_QPLT01000210.1 GCF_003666015.1 Halorubrum sp. Atlit-26R | reverse complement strand
CCATCCATGACCGACGTATCTTATCAAAAGGTAATTTGACTTTAACGAGCGATCAGTTACGACCGCGGTAGAGAACACGGTATTACGATCTAATCTGAGCAGCTGGGATTATGCGTAAAAACGGCTAATTTTAAAATAATTCGGCTGGGATCGACTCGTTATTAAGCAGGAAGTCGGCACCGAACTTGGTTCGCGAAAACTCACTGAATAGGACTCAGACACTCTCTCGATCTGAAAAGAATCGATCCCAACAGAACGTCACAGTCCGATACGAGGCACGCCGGAACAGCGATGAACTCTCGGTGGGCTACCAACGGCTAGTTGGGTAGCCGTAAGTCTCAGTTTCTACGCTTATCGCTGTTGATATCTGTGACCGCATAGTAAAATACCACACCGGAAATAGTTGATCTGACTGTTCTCTCTATGTCCCGACCCGCAACCGACCGCGCCCAGTCCGAGACGGTCGGCGTGATTCTCCTCGTCGCCGTCTTCGTCGTGAGCGCGAGCGCCATCGGGGTCGCCTACGTTGGGGGCGTGGGCTCTGATACCGACGAAATCGTCACCTCCGCGGACCTGAGCGCGGACGGGACCGACCTCCGGGTCGACCACCTCGGCGGCGACGCGCTCCCGAACGAGGCGCTCGCGGTCGTCGTCAGAGCGGACGGGAACGCTACTCGCTTTCCGTTCGCTCCGCCCGCGGGGGAGTTCTCACCCGGCGACCGTCGCACGTTCT
>NZ_QPLT01000209.1 GCF_003666015.1 Halorubrum sp. Atlit-26R | reverse complement strand
GACGTACCCAGCGTCCACACTCTTCATGACTATCGCTTGCTTGATCTCCGCTACACATTATGGAAAGACGGAACGCACCTCGGGGTTCGGAATTGGATGGCCCCACTTAGATGGTTTCATCAAATAACCGTTGATCGCCCAGTTGATAGAGTACTGTCTCCGTCTCAATTCATGCTTAATTTACACCATGAGTATGGACTCTTTGATGATACACCATGTACGTTACTCCCTTATGGAATTGAACACGGGAGTGCCGACCATACACTGGTTGTCGATGAAACCTCAAGTAAAGATACCTCTCAAGAACTCCGGTTGCTCTTTGTGGGACAATTAACGGCTCAGAAAGGTGCTCTTTGGCTAGTAAATGCGATTGACATGATGAACCGGACTGACGTCCGCCTAGACGTTCTGGGCAAAGGACCCCAGATGGAGGAAATCAAAAAGATTGCTGCTGAAAACGAAGTAATCCACGTCCATGGCTTTGTAACCGGGAGCGACCTTGACGAATTTTATAAGCTAGCAGACGCCACGGTCGTATCTTCAAAGTGGTATGATAATTCTCCGATGGTGATCTATGAGAGTTACTTCCAAGGAACCCCAGTAATTGGTGCAGATATCGGAGGGATACCAGAACTGATTGAGGAGGGGAGAACGGGTTTCCTTTTTAATCCGAATGATCAAAATTCACTACAAAATGCTATTGAGTCCGCAATTAAAACGGACAACAGAAAACT
>NZ_QPLT01000208.1 GCF_003666015.1 Halorubrum sp. Atlit-26R | reverse complement strand
CCCATCACAGGAACTACAGCCTCAGACTCGGTTGTGAAGATGGTATTCTGAACTGGCTCCGTGAGTGTTCGGAGGCTGAGTTGCTCTCGATGGATGAGTTCGGCGATCTTTGAGGCCGTGAGGAAGCTGTAGAGGGCGTCTTTGATTTCATCTGAGTCTGCGAGCAGCCGGACCTTGGGCTGGTCCTCAACCGTTATTGCTTCCTCTGCGAAGGCTGCGATTTGTTCAGAGCGAGGATTGATATACAATGCTGGCTCGTCTCGTTCGGGAATTATCTGAGTGAAAATGTGTTGTTTGGTCATGTTCTATAAATATCCGGACATGTACTTAATAGACATGATATCTGAGAGGTGTTGAGAAAAGATTGGGTCTATCAGACAACGGTCACAGGGAGATCATTCTAGTCCCGTCTCGCATCGCCTACGCAGGATAGTTCCGTGGTAGTGCCGTAAGTGCTGGTTTCGAAATACTACTGACTGGCCCTGTTGGGATTCTCAGACTCTGTTGAAATCTTCTTCTTCAGAGATATTCTCACCTGAAACAGCCGATCGATGAGAGTTACATGTATACCGGAAATACGCCCGATCTGGGTGGACCATATGATCGGCAGGTTGTAGTTCCCAATCTCTCTCCACCACCTGAACAACGACGTTTCGAAAGGTGTCGTCAGCGATTAAAATCGGGCGTTCTCGACAAACACTACGACCGCCTACATTCAGCTAAGAGGGTGGAGCA
>NZ_QPLT01000207.1 GCF_003666015.1 Halorubrum sp. Atlit-26R | reverse complement strand
AAGCGACTCACGGAGACGCTCGTCAACGCGAGCGCGATGGGCGAGGGTGCTCGACGGTCGCTCCCTGAGTCGGTCCTTCTCGACGGAGCGATCGGACTTGTACACTCGCTCGAATACGTGACGGATGCGGAATCGATGGGAGCGCCGGACTATATCCGAACCGTCGAGGAGACGCTTGTCGATGGCTGCGGTGACTGCGAGGACCTCACGTATCTGCTTGTCGGGATGCTTTCGCAGCCGGCGATCGGCTACCGGACCGCGATGGTGATCCTTCCCGGTCACATGCTGGTCGGCGTTCACAGGGACGACCTTCCGGCGGTGTACGCGGACGCGCCCACCCTCCCGGGAGGGACGTACGTCGCAATAGAGTGCACCACGTCTCGCCCGATTGGTGAGTTCAAAGACGAGCCCGTGCTAGCGGTGTACGGCGACGGCGTCGAATACATCGACCAGTCGGCGATCACCGACACGGGTGAGGAGTTCCTCCGAGACCCGACGCAGTTTCAGACGATTGCTGACGCGTCGGCGAAGCGCCCCCACTGACCGGAGCAACCGTGGTCAACAACTCCACCTTACTTCGCTCAGTCTACCGACTTCGCTCGGTGGGGGAGGTTGTTATCCGTGAGCTTAGCCTCGATACGGACGGTTTCAAATATTATATATTAGTATATACAACTATTGATCGGGCTTCTTGTAGTTAGCGTAGCATCTGTAAGTCATGGAATCGGCTATGGTC
>NZ_QPLT01000206.1 GCF_003666015.1 Halorubrum sp. Atlit-26R | reverse complement strand
CGGTCGAGGCGACGCCGCACGCTGTCGCGCCGGTGCTCGCCGACGCGCTCGTCGAGCTGTTCGAACTCGCCGACGGCGTCGATCACGACGTCGACACCGAGACGAACCGCGTCACGTTCGAGATCGCCGGTGCGGGTCTCGGCGACCCGACCGGTATCGACCACCCGATCCCGTCGTTCTTGGCCGTGGGACTGGCTCGAACCCTCGACGCGACGGTCCGCGTTGAGGTCCGTGACGACCCGCTGACGGTCACCTGTCGGTACGATTCGAACTGGTCCCGCTCGGCTGACGGGACAACGGGGACCGACACGGAGCCGGAACGTCGCGACGAAGCGAGCGCCTCGACATAGCAGGTCGGATCTGCCGACCTCAATCGTCGATATCCGACTGTTGGTCGTCTACTACGGGCCCGCCGTCGGCGGCCTGTGGCTGCCGATCGCCCGTCTCGGTGAACGACGCGTCCGCGCTCGGCGGCGAGACGCCATCGACCGCCGCTTGAATGATCTCGGTCACGGTGCGGTCCGAGAGCTCCGCGTCCGTGGTCCGGATCACCCGGTGGACGAGCACCGGCTCCGCGAGCGCCTTGACGTCGTCCGGAATCACGTACGACCGACCGCGGATCGCCGCTCGGGCCTTGCCGCCGGCGAGAAACGCGAGCGTGGCGCGGGGTGAGCCGCCGTAGCGGAGTGCGGACGAGTTCCGCGTTTCCGCCACGATGTCGAGGATGTACTCCTTGAC
>NZ_QPLT01000205.1 GCF_003666015.1 Halorubrum sp. Atlit-26R | reverse complement strand
TGTGAATTTCGATACGAGCTACAAGGGTGAGGCCGAGGTCAACCGGCTGATAGAGCAGGATAATCCGCTGTTCCTCTGGTTCACCCACGAAATGCTGACCCGAGAGCTGACGCTTTCGAATGATGACGATGCGTTACGGACGGCACGTGCCGTGATGTTGGCGTTTTACGAGTATGCTGGTCGTGACGTACCGGAGTGGTTCCCACGACGCCCTGCCGAACAAGAGCATGATGCGGGTCGTGACCGCTGGTTCGATCTGCTCAAGCGAGAGGATATTACGACGGAAGACCAAGGCGATCGGCTTCGTGTATCGTTCCCTGAAGAGATGTCGACGGATACCTACACGTATGCGCGGGATCCGCCCACCGTTGCGCGTGTTGAACGCCGTGGACGCGATCTACTGATCAAATCACCTGCCGAGTTCCTCGACTGGTTAGGGGAGCCGCCAGCTGGCGCTGAATTGGATGGACGGGTGAGTGAAGAAACCGGGACGGAAACGAGTGAGTCAGAGAGTAGTGGCGGGGTGTTTGGCCGCGTCCGAGGATTGTTCAGTTGACTCTCCTACAACGATGAGCTGTTCCCTCTTTAGGCGGGTATCGCAGTAGATTGCTGCTGACGATTGATTTCACCGCCTCAGATCGTTACTCATCCCCGAAGGTATTGATCCGATCATCGAGATCGGTTAGGACAGTTGTGAGTGCGTCTCGCCAGTCGTCGGGATAGTCAGCATCCTCTCCGGG
>NZ_QPLT01000204.1 GCF_003666015.1 Halorubrum sp. Atlit-26R | reverse complement strand
GTCCACAAGACATTTAGACGAAGAAGTACAAATGTCTGTCGTCGTGCGGCGAACCAACACGTTCGCGGTGCGTCCACTCTCCACACAGGACGAGCAACTGCTCCGTGAGTTGTTGGATGCCTCCGCCAGCCTGTGGAACGAACTCACCTACGAACGTCGACAGCAATTTTTTGACGGCGAGTCGGTGTGGGATACCGCCGACTATCGCAAGCAGTACGTCGGTGTTCTCGGTTCGGCTACTGCGCAACAGGTCATCCGCAAGAACAACGAAGCGTGGCGGTCGTTCTTTGCTGCCCGCGAGGACGATGCGGACACCGCCCCGCCGGGCTACTGGGGCAATGAGGACGAGGGCCGGGAGTTGCGGACGTACATCCGCAACGACCAGTATACCCTTGAAATCGGAGAACGGAGCCGACTTGAAATTCCTGTTGGCCAAGACCTCAAAGACGAGTACGGCCTTGGCTATCACGAGCGCCTACGTCTTGAAGTCGCTGGCAACCCGAAGTGGGAGGGTGACCAGGGCCGGTTAGAACTGTACTACGACAAGGTCGAGAACACGTTCAGGGCCTTTCACCCCGTCACTGTGCCTGATTCGCGACGGGATTCACCACTAGCCGAGGAATCGGCTGCCGTGGACGTGGGTGCGAACAACCTCGTCGCCTGTACTACTACGACCGGCCAGCAGTACCTCTACGAGGGACGCAATCTGTTCGCCCGCTTCCGTGAAACCACTGAGGAGATT
>NZ_QPLT01000203.1 GCF_003666015.1 Halorubrum sp. Atlit-26R | reverse complement strand
CCCACTATTGAAACTGCGCTTTCCGACGCATTCGATGTCGGCGCGTGGACACTCGTTGGTCTGGCTGGCGAGACCCATCGATACCAAGTCCTTCCTGCATTGAGTTTCGAGGAACAACTTGGGGATCATCTCAACGACCTTGACGGGCTCGAAGCCCTTGCAACCGCGGACGCGATCATCGAACGAATTGAGGTACTGCCGAGCGGCTGGCGGCAGACAGGATGGTTCGCTGACCGAGACACATTCGGAGAGTTCTCGTCATTCTGGCAGCGTAATGCTGACTTCCAGTTGTTGCGACTCACCCACGACGACGAGTCTGAGCCCCCCGGTGACGGGCTCACTGACCGGCAACGCGAGGCGCTTCGGATCGCGTACGAACGGGGATATTTCGAAATCCCGCGTCAAGCATCTCTCGAAGACATCGCCGCGGAACTAGAGATTTCCGCCTCTTCGGTTTCCGAACGACTCCGTCGCGCGCAAACCGAACTGATCGAAGAAGCAGTCGCACCCACGTGGCCCCCACTCCCCCAGTGAACTCCATCGCTCCGTTCAACCGTATTTAAACGGCCGGATGATTGAGAGACAGTCCTTCTCGACGCATACTCATACAGTACGATGCACCGATGCAGACACTCACAACAACAGGTGAGACTCGTATCACAGTCGAACAACACGGCGACGGCCAGCCCCTAATCTTGCTTCACGGCGGGATGGCTCCCCGACAGTACTGGAATTCCGTCATCC
>NZ_QPLT01000202.1 GCF_003666015.1 Halorubrum sp. Atlit-26R | reverse complement strand
GTTCGTCGACGAATCATCATCCGTCGTGTTCGTCGACGAATCATCATCCGTCGTGTTCGTCGACGAATCATCATCCGTCGTGTTCGTCGACGAATCATCATCCGTCGTGTTTGTTGTTGATTCGTTCCCTTCTACATCGAACTGAGCGTCGAGTTGCTCGTCGCCGCCGTCGAGCTCCTCGACGCTCTCGCCACCGGAAGCAACGGCCCCGGACGGCATCATAGATGTAACCATCATGAACGCGAACATGATGGCAAAGACCTGCTCACGACTCGGAAGTGGCATGTAAGTCGATACTACATTCAATTGGCATAATAGTTTCCCTTAGCTGAATAGTAGAGGCCTACTCCAGATTACGGCCTGTAGGTCTCAACGCTGATATTCGCCGAAAACGCCGGATAGGAGCGATAGTGACCCAGTTACGAACCGCCTAAATCTACTGATAGTGAATGTTTCAAATAATGTGCGGATCACGACTCGATCCGAATTGAGGGTAGTAGTCATAAAAACTATATATATTGGATGCCGAGACAGTCACGATGAAATCGGGTTCAACACGGGGCCTTCTCCTCGCTACGCTCGTTCTCTGTTCGGTCGTGTTCGGAGCTGTAGCGGTAGCCACCGCGTCTGAACACTACGACGTGACCTCCGCGGGGAGTGTCGACGTCCCCGATCGGACGGTCTCCCTCAACGGTCAGGAGTTCGAGATCGAATCCGTCGGATACGCGACGCCCGGCGAAACTAT
>NZ_QPLT01000201.1 GCF_003666015.1 Halorubrum sp. Atlit-26R | reverse complement strand
GTGCGACATCTTCAACCTCTTCAGTTCGCTCGGGACGATCGCCGAGATCTCGAACCGCCTCCGTGACCACAACGTCTACGTGAACCTCGCGTCGGGGTCGAAGGTGACCGCGATCGGCGGGATGATCGCCTGTATGGTCACCGGCGCGATCCCGTACTACGTCCGCGCGGAGGAGTACGCGGGCGGCGAGGAGCGACCGGTGGCCTCGGGCGCGAAGCCGCCGGAGACGCTCCCGAAGTACCCGATCGAGGAGCCGAACGCCGAGCGCGTCGCCGCCCTCGCGTACGTCGAACGGAACCAGCCCGTCACCAAGAGGGACCTCATCGACTACGGCCGCCGGGAAGGCCTCCCCTTCGTCGAGCGCTACGACACCGATGGGATTCAGAACCCGGACCGTGGGTACTACCGGCGACTCAACACGCACGTCGTCGAGCCGCTCGTGAGCCGCGGGTTCGTCGAGGTCGAGGAACACTCCAAGTACCAGTACCTTTCCGTCACCGAGAGCGGGTCGAACCACCTGCGCGCGTTCCGCTACCTGCTCCGCGACTAAGTCGAGCCGCGATAGATGAGTCGCCTCCGCGATCTATCACGAGACCGGCACCGCGGGCTGCCCGAGCCTACGCGTTCGGGGCGGGCCGTGCGAACCAGTACCCGTATCCGAACGGGACGGCGCCGGCGACGATCCCGAAGCAGACGGCGAGCGGTCCGAAGACCAGCCCGACGACCCCGAGCGCGCCCGCGATCGC
>NZ_QPLT01000200.1 GCF_003666015.1 Halorubrum sp. Atlit-26R | reverse complement strand
TAGGCCGAGGGTGTCATAGAACGGTTATTGTGGGTGGGATGAGAGAGCGTTTGTCTAGTTGAGTTCAAAAATGGCGTGAAACTGGAGTTACTCTTGGCATAGATCGCCGTACAGCGGGTATGTGAACTGTTCTATGACACCCTCAAAGACGCTCGCTACCGCTACACAACCGAGGTGTAAGGATTAACTAGACAGATAGAGACAGCGGTTCTCCTAGACTCACCGATCCAAGAGTGGGCACTCCGAAGACACGCCTGTGGAGACTTGGTTCCCACGGGAAGCACGGTGGTTCCTGCGAAGTGCGTCGTGGAATCAGGAAATCCCTGACTCAAGGAGCTGCTGAAGGCGGCGAGTAGGCAGGGATGGTTTGTCGGTTGAACCGGAACGCCCCCCCCCAAAAGAGCTATAGATGGGTTATGTGGAATTTCTATAGTGAGCCAAGACGACAACCACCGGGAAGGCGATACCCCAACACCTGGAGAACCGCCCGGCCCAGGCAAACCATCCGAGGAACAGCCAGCAACTCCCTTCGATGAAGTTGCCGATGACACTACGGACAGTGCCTCGCTAGGACCAACTGAAGAGACAAGCGAACTACCGGACGAGCGGGAAGAAGACCCCACACCAGAGGTAGTGGACGGCGACTTCGACATATTTGATCTCGTGGAAGATGGGAAAATTGATGAAAAAGACGAAGAGCCGATCACCACCCCTACGGACTATGAGTCTACAGTAGATTCGTCCCTCA
>NZ_QPLT01000199.1 GCF_003666015.1 Halorubrum sp. Atlit-26R | reverse complement strand
CTGGGAGGGGATTAACGAGTGCATCACGCCGCAGAACGGCGCTGCGCTCGCGGAGGCCGGCTTCTCGCCCAGCACGAACCCCAACGTGGCCGACGAGCTGACCGAGGAGCAGAACGAGCTGTACGGGCGGATCGACCCCTCGCGGCTCGAGGGGATGTACTCGCTCAAGGACATCGACTCGGACGTCGAGGAGGCGTACGTCTCCGCGTGGGAAGAGGTCAAGGCGGCATAGATGGCCGCAGACGAGCCGGACGAGAGCGCGCGGGCGAGGGCGGTGAGGCTGCTGAGCGGACCACGCAGTCGGCTCGGCGTCACGGTCGGTCCCAGCGCAGCGTGGATACTCACCCTGCTCGTCGCGCCGCTGGCGTTCATGGTCGCCGTGAGCTTCTTCGAGGTCAGCTCGTTGACGTACCAGATCGTCTACGAGCCGACGCTGAACAACTACCGCTCCCTGTTCGACGGCGGCGGCGCGATCTGGAACACACCGTTCGTCACGGCGCTGTGGCTCTCGTACGTCATCGCCACCGTGACGACGCTTTTGTGCCTCACGCTCGCGTTCCCGCTGGCGTACCTGCTGGCGCGGAGCGGCGGGCGGCTGTTCAAGGTCGTCATCTTCTTCGTCCTCCTGCCGTTCTTCACGATGTACCTCGTCCGGGCGTACTCGTGGGTCCTGATGTTCGGTCCGGGCGGCGTGATCAACAGCACGCTCATGAGCTGGGGGCTGATCGACGCCCCGCTCGGGATATTCAA
>NZ_QPLT01000198.1 GCF_003666015.1 Halorubrum sp. Atlit-26R | reverse complement strand
ATCACTGTTCAGATACAATAGCGTTTAAATAACTTACTGAATACGGTTGATTCTATCGGGTAGTAGTAACAAACGAGTTAGTGTTTCAGAATTTCCTGAAACTAACCGATAGTAGTCTAATTAGATCGGGATATACTCAGAAGATCCTGATCTAATCACCAATTCATATTGAATACTAGATATGTATCCTCACTCTTCTTTAAATACTAATGAGTCGTGCGCCGGTTATGATCCCTGAAGTACTGGTTTTTACCCCTGTCAACTGGCTATACGGCTAACCCTTTTAGTAGGGTGGATGATTTGTCCATTTGCGATGACGCGAACCACAGTCAACCAGTATATGTGTGGAATAGATCTGAATATACTGATCAGTGGTCCAGAAATCAATTATCAAGTCTAGATAGACTTAATGGGTGATAGTAAAGATGACACGTCACATTGATGCTATAATTAGCACAAACGAAGGATCCAGAGATAGTCCTCAGAAAGCGAAGGTCACTAAGAATGAAAAACAAGGTGCAGTTGGTGTGCCTGTTTTCTTTTCCGCAGAGGACATTCAGAAGCAGGGGATCAATCCAGATGAGGTTGACGAGATCGGCATTCGAGTGGAAGACGGATTTGTGGTTTTTGTCCCTGTAAACTCTGAAACGGGATGACTCTGTAGATTCGTTTTGCAAGCGTTTAATAAGAGAAATATACGCAACCTAGTCGACGACCGTCCTGCCAGGGAACAGTGATGAAACACAGCCGA
>NZ_QPLT01000197.1 GCF_003666015.1 Halorubrum sp. Atlit-26R | reverse complement strand
CGAACAAGAGTTTTGCTGCGTTCTTGTCTGCACTGCAGTTGTTGTTGTTAGTATTCTTCTCGGCGTCGTTGCGGTCAGATGTCTCTGACCGCGGGTTGTTTGCGAACATATTGTTAGGCGCGACGCGGGTTCGTCGATTCCCCGATGGTTTGTCGGGGGGTGCGTCGCTTACCTCACTCTATCCCACCCACCGGGATAAGCATTGGGCAGATGAGAAGATCCAACGAGTAACGTCGATGCTGACCGAGGCGACTGACGGTACTCCGATCAACCCTGCACAGAGATGAGTCGAGACGGTAGGTAGAGCCGAGTGACTGAGGTGACCGAGGGTACATCGAACTGTTCTCCTCGATTTTGCACTGTTCCCTTTCTCTCTAATATTTGACTATTCACGTTTTACCCTCAGTCACCTCAGTCACTCTTTGATAACCCGAAGCCTTGTTGCGGTTTTGCTGACTGATGGTAGTCGATCCATCCTGCCGAGACGTGGGTCGAGACACCAAGTGGAGTCGAGTGACTGAGGTGACTGAGGGTAGATCGAATTGTTCCCCTCGATTTTGTAGTGTAGCTCACTCTCTCTAATATTTGACAACTCAGAATTTACCCTCGGTCACCTCAGTCACCCCCTTACTGTCTCGGTGCTGTATTGCGGTTTTGCTGACTGACGGTGCGTTTGTCAACAGCGGCTGCCGAGGATACCTGCGGTAACTGACACACCGAGTGTTTTATGTGTGAGCTGGTCATACTTAAGG
>NZ_QPLT01000196.1 GCF_003666015.1 Halorubrum sp. Atlit-26R | reverse complement strand
CGGAGTACAAACGGGCAGAAGAAAAAGAGAGTCGCGAGGATTAGCGCAGACCGGCTGTTTCCATCATTTCAGCCGCCAGATCGTCCGGCTCGCGTCCCAGGTAATTCTCCTTGAATGTCTTCGTTTTAACCCATCCGCCCCATGACATAATAACGCTCAGAGCTACGTCGGAAGCGTGTAACCTGTAGTACGTTCTGGTGCTCCATGTCCTCGTCAGATCGTGAGCCGAGACCTCATTCCAGTCATTATTCCCGGTCGTCTCGGCAAGCTCTTCTCGGGCATCCTCCACCCATTTCTGGACAGTGCGTGCGCTGACGTCGATCGAGTTCGAGTGTCGCGTCTGCCCTTTGAGGGACGCCAGCGTCTCGATGATCTCGCACGACTCCACGGACAATGGTGTTTCGCGCCACTTCCCCCCGTCTAGTTCACCTGTCGTGTCTTTTCCTCGCACTGAGAGTTTGTACGCTTCCTCTTCGGAATCTAGCTGTCGGACATCGGCCAGAGACACCCGCGTCGTTTCTTCGCTGCGCAACCCTGAGTCGAGCATCAAGAGAATAGCGAGCTTCTTCTTGCCTGAGTAATGGTCACGCAACAGGTCGCACTCCGCGTTTCCGAGCCAAACGCGGTATCCGTCCTTGTTGTCGTGCGGTTCCATCTGCATCAGCGGACCTCCGCGCTGATCTGTGTCGGTTCAACGGCTTCGCGGCAACCGTTCATGTTCACGTGGACCTTGTACGGACTGAGTTTGCTAACC
>NZ_QPLT01000195.1 GCF_003666015.1 Halorubrum sp. Atlit-26R | reverse complement strand
GGTCTAACTTCGGCTTAGACAGAGGTCTGCCTATCAGCTGCTTCGGCAGCCACATGGAGGACAACATCGAGAGCATCCTCCACACCCAGGCCGAGGTGGGCGAGATGACCAAGCAGGGCGGGGGCACGAGCGGATACTTCGGTGAGCTGCGCCCCCGTGGCAGTCCGATAACGAACAACGGCAAGAGCAACGGGAGCTACAGCTTCACGGAGCTGTTCGACACGATCATCAACGTCATCAGCCAGGGCGAAACCCGCCGAGGGCAGTTCGCCGGCTACATCGACGTCGAACACGACGACTTAGAGGAGTGGCTCAACATCAAAACCGAGGGGGACCCGGTACAGGACATCTACTACGGCGTCATCGTCGGTGACGACTGGTTTCAGGCGATGATCGACGGCGACGAGGAGAAGCGGGAGACTTGGGCGAACATCATCGAGACCCGGATCAACATCGGCGTTCCGTACATCATCTTCCGGGGGAACATGAACGAGGGGAAGCCGCAGGTGTACAAGGACAAAGACTACCAGATAAACGCGTCCAACCTGTGTACCGAGATCGCGCTGCCGGCCACCGCGGACGAGAGCTTCGTCTGCTGTCTCTCGAGCATGAACGCGCTCCACTACGACGAGTGGAAGGACACCGACGCGGTGGAGACGCTGACGCGGTTCCTGGACGCGGTGATGGAGGAGTTCATCCAGCGCACGGAGGGCGTCCGGTTCATGGAGCGAGCCGTGCGGTTCGCGAAGCGACACAG
>NZ_QPLT01000194.1 GCF_003666015.1 Halorubrum sp. Atlit-26R | reverse complement strand
CTATGGGACATTCATCGGTTTCAAACAGCACCGCGACGGTAACCTGTACTTCTGTTCCTGCGCAAGAGAAGCTATTGAGAACTTCCTGAGATATGAACAGAGAAACTCAGATACCTCATCATACAGCGTCTCACCGGAGAAAGTTGTTGAAGACGATTTCCCTGAAGAATTCAGAATACACGTTGAAAACGCCGAAATTGATAATATTCGAGAGACAATCGGCATCGCAAATTTCGAAGACCGGATTTGTCACAAGTGTAACGATGTCGTCCCGAACCGCCGGTATTCTCATGAAATGTATGGAACAGTGTTCGACCAGAATTATGGATGGTACGTGAACCAGAAGAAATGCGAGTACGGTCTTCCCGAGAGTACACTCCGGTCGGGATTTGCCGGGGAATTTCTCAACTGTCTTCCGGAAGACGTGATTGATATTGTTGATGCGGACGGAAAAGACGAGCTTGAAGCGAAAGCAGCCCGGTTCGCAGCACTCACTCAGAAACGTTCACAGCGGAGAGAGACTATCCGATCCGTGCAACGAGCCGAGACTAATGCGATACGGGATAAGCAACAATCAGGGGAACTATCGTTCGATGAAGCGCGTGAGCGGAGACGAGAGCTCAAAAATAAATACGATGTGGGGCAGTTGCTTCCCGAGGAAGAGCACACAGAATGGAATCGGCTCCAGGATGAATTGGGTGAATACGTGCGGACGATCGCGGAAGCTGCAGGAAACGAAGTCCGGCGCGCTGTCGGTCATTAA
>NZ_QPLT01000193.1 GCF_003666015.1 Halorubrum sp. Atlit-26R | reverse complement strand
CTCCAAAGAAAGATGCAATCGTAACTCCAACAGAGACTCCCACAACACTCAATAATAGGGCGGTACCTAACTGTATATCATTCAAAATAATAACTAATAGCCAGCCAGCCCCTGCCAACATGAGAAGTGGGATGAAGTAGCCGACATTCAAAAGAATTAGCTGATAGACTTCATTAAATACTGGCTGAGCGTGAGTTGGTGAAATTGGAGGTATTGAATCTGAAATTGGTCCAGTAAAGATTCCGATGATTGTGTAACTGGTAACTTGGCCAATATTTGTTAACGTCCACTGTAGATAATATACACATGCGAATATTGCCCCTAGTTGCAAGCCGCGTATGACGCCAGGTTCAACCTCATCCTTGGACCACTTGGTTTGAACAACATATACTAATTGTGCGGAAAAAATAAATGAAATAACAATAATAAGCGGAGCAAGCTTGTGGGTAAACAACAGAACAAAATATAGAAATCCAGTTAATATAGTCGTTCGGCGAGAATAAAGAAACGGGTCAACTAAGATTGTCAGGACGAAAGTCAGCGCAATTGGTACAGAAATACTTTGGGCGACGGGATTATGGGAAAAAAGTACGGTAGTTGGGATTAGAGCAGTGAACGCGGCAGCGATGACGCCCCATTGTGGTGAGACATCTAACCGGACTACAGAAATAAATGCAATGATGGGGATAACAACACCGAGAATCACCGGGACTACAACAAGAGATCCACGTACTGGGAGGCCTGTTATTAAGGATGACACGCCACCAT
>NZ_QPLT01000192.1 GCF_003666015.1 Halorubrum sp. Atlit-26R | reverse complement strand
TCATTTCAAATATATGCTGCGGTAGCCGTGCGAGACAGGGAACACGAATGTGATACGAATTGTAGATCTGCGGAGAAACAGCCGGCACAGCGTAGGGAATTAGTATCTTCAACACGATCTGATCATAGGGCATGAGCCTCAGTGAGTTTTTCACACAGAGTGAACAAGCAGATGTGTCACTCGGGGTTGTTGGGGGCGATGTGCCAGAGCAGTTACACGAGTTGTTAACACAGATATTTGATCGGTAGTCGGTAGAAGTCAAACAATCCGTCACGGTCCCTGACCCCGGCTCCGCCTCGGCAGATAAGGTCTATTTATTAAACGACGGAGAGGTCATTGCGGAGTCACCGCTTAAGGAAGTTGCGGACTCGATTCTGTTAGTCAATTCCGACTTGTATACGACCGGGGCGCGCAGCGTTCAGGAGGTGGATCTCCCGGATGTGATTACAGCACTCGACGAGACCCACTTTCGGTTGCGTGGGTATCCTGAGTCGAACAAAGAGAAACTGCTGCTGATCACCATCTCACGATACATCGAACAGACAGCGCTTGAGCACGGCACGGGAAAACACCGTGCGTCCTTCCAATACCTCTCACGTATCAACGACGAGCGGGGTACGAGAGAGGTCTACGAACGACTTGGTGACAGCAGCGTTGACGTCCACGTGTACGGAATCCCGGACTGGACGCCACCCCCCGAGTACGAACTGACAATCCACGGCGGGTGGGACCAAGAGTTTCGAGACTCGTGGTTTGTCGTCTTCGTTCC
>NZ_QPLT01000191.1 GCF_003666015.1 Halorubrum sp. Atlit-26R | reverse complement strand
TATCCGCGAGCGCGTCGCCTCCTACAAAGGCTTGTAGGCACTCAATCTGTCGGAATACAGGATCATAGCTTTCTACTAGCGCTCGGCCAGCAGGGGTCATTGACGGTCTACACGACGGTTTTTGGACGTAGTAACCACTCGACGAGACGATACATCCGACCGGGAATACGTCGTCCACGGTAACGGTAAGTACGTTGATGGAGACGTTCATGTGAACTCGTACAAGAACACGTCGCGTTGATGCGCGTGCTTTATCGAGGTGTGTCAAAGAACAAGCTCACACTATTCGTCAGAGCGTTTTAGCTTCGTCAGTAAACCTGCCGCAAATCTAACAAAAAAACACCTAAATAATTCTCTATAATGTTGCCTGGATAAGCAAAAATCTACACCGTAGGAGCGATTATTAAATAGAGAATTAAAAATCCACCCGAAACAAAATATCTTAGCATTCGCGGTTATAGGCCACCCAAGTCCCCAATTCTCCACTAGAGTATACAACATTGTCCTTTACGATTAACATTTCAATATCATATTTTAGTTGAAAATGGCGTGTTGGAGAATAGACCGTTGGTTCTTGTCGAATTGCGAACCAGCAAGATGAAGACTCATTTATACTTGCATTTAGTAGATCTGGAGTGTCTGATCGGAAGTTCTCAAGTGGAGGTTCAGAAGATGGTGAAGAGGATTCAATCATTGAAGGTGGAATTTCGTTTGCGTAAAAAGAATCTGTTGAAATATTGTCATTAACATAATCGCTTGCCCAAACTTGA
>NZ_QPLT01000190.1 GCF_003666015.1 Halorubrum sp. Atlit-26R | reverse complement strand
TGCGCTCTCTCCAACGTCGACATCAACTGCGATGTCACGGGCGTCATCGGCATACACAGCCGGATGCTCATCGAATACAGTCTGCAGCGTCGTCAGTGCCTCATCAATCGTCTGCGGTGGGAGTACGTCCACTGGGACATCGTCCGCCAACTTCAGGAACTCCCGGTAACTATTTCGGATCGAGACCGTGGTCTTGTTCACGAACTCTGCAACATCTCGCTGCCGAATATCGAGTCGGTGTTTCTGGGCGATCGCATAGAGAATCGCACCAGCAACCGTTGTCGGCGCAAACCCACTATGCAGATTCCGCTCTTTTCCACGTTCAAGCAGCCCGAAACACTCTGCTGCCTGTTCTTCCGAGAAGTCGAACCCCTCGATCCCATCCTCAAGATACGTATCGGGATCAGTTGGCGTTGGCTGAATATCCAATTCAGACATCAACTTCGCGCTTAAATGCTGAATGTTCTTCTGCGACTTCCGCGCACACTCAGCAATGTCCGGTAATGAAATCGGTTCATCCTGTCGAGTACATGCTAAGTAAAAACACGCCCCTGCAACACTATCGATCGAATCATAATCGTACCCCGACCGGAGCACATCCCCACATAATCGAATCGCATCAACCATCGTCTCCTCTGCCGCACCGAGGCTCTCCCCCATACGCTCCACCTCACTTCCCAGATAAAGTAACACTGACCGACCAGAGTACCGCGCTTGCATCACTCACACATCTGAAAGCCACCATAATTGTCTTTCGCCGGACTCCGAGAAC
>NZ_QPLT01000189.1 GCF_003666015.1 Halorubrum sp. Atlit-26R | reverse complement strand
GAACCAGCCGTTGATGGTTCCAAGTGGGTGCCAACGGACAGTCGCTGTATCACTCACGTAGGCTGGGTCATGTCCAAGCCACGAGCCTGGCTGATATCGTGCCGTATAGATCCCCGGATCGTCGACGGTTACAATAGCTACACCGGATAGATTGGTCTCGACCTGCTGGTCGGCGATCGCGATGTATCCGTTGCGATTGGGTCCTCCTATCGGATACCAGCGGCCGCTGTCGTCGAGGATGATCGGTGCGCCAGTCTCGTTGTCACGGAGTTCGATTCGGAGTGTAGCCTGTGACTGGTTCTGTTGCAGAACCTCCGCTGTAAGATTACTACGACGGAGCTGTCGTTCAGAACCCTCGGTAGGCTCGACGATCGACGCATTGACTCCTCGAACGATACCTGCGACGTGGAGGGCTTCCCGATCGACAGCCTCGGCTCGAACGGCTACACCGTACGTCGTCGTGTAGGACGTATTGACGACCTCGATGTTGACGTTCTTACCGATGGTCCCCGCCGGAGAGGGTCGGTCAGTCCCCCACGTGTCGACAATCTCCGGGCCGTCCCGAACCGGTTCTGTACGCGGTCCAATCCGAGAAGGATACGCATGGACGAACACGGGGATCGCCTCTGACTTGACTTCGGTACTGGCGCTTCGGCCAGATCGCACGAGTGTATCCCAGCTGGTGTTGCGGGCAGTGTAGAATCGCCAGACACCACGAACTCTCGTGTCACCTTCTTCAGTAAGCGTGTACCCCTGCCAAGGGCGAGACTGGAAGATAG
>NZ_QPLT01000188.1 GCF_003666015.1 Halorubrum sp. Atlit-26R | reverse complement strand
TAGAACCCGCACGTCGGGGGTGGTTCCCCCGCACACCATTTCAGTACAATTCTGTGCAGATTTGTACATTACACCACGCTTTTATACGTTGAGGTATAAAGAGTATATAGGGACAAGAAGTCCCGGGCGCGACGTTCCCCGAGTGGTTCTCGGGACTCTCTTTCAACTTTTCCTAGCGCCAGCACCGGCCACGTCTCGGATCGATACCATTCGGCAACTGTGACTCGCGCTCTCGTGCGGGTGCAGCGAGTCACAACATGAAGCGAGATAGATACAACGACACAGACAGTACAGAGAACATCGATATCGCGAAAACAGTGCAGATCGCCGATATACTACGGGCGTCACGCAGAATACAAGTCCTCATCGAGCTGGAGTCAGCTAGCGAGAACGGGATGACAGTGGGTTCGTTGGCGGATGCGATTGCGGAGAACGAACCTGAGTCTGAGTCCCCGAACGCACGCAGATCAGTGTACGTGGCGCTTTATCAATCCCACCTGCCGAAGCTGGAGAGCGAGAATTTGGTTGACTGGGACCGCGACACGGTTACTCGTTCGAGTAGATTTGACGAGGTGGTATCGGCGTTACACCGACTCCAGGGGTAGGCGTAACCGCTTGAATGTTGTCGCGTAGGTATTTCCTCTCGCCCCGATATACGGTCGGTATGACATCGGATGCGGGAGATATCGAACTGCGTCGAGACCTGCTGGAGCATCTCGCGCAGAGTGAACACGCACACTGGATGAACGCCCGAACGAGCTGTGCGTACATCGGCAGCAG
>NZ_QPLT01000187.1 GCF_003666015.1 Halorubrum sp. Atlit-26R | reverse complement strand
ATACTGCTCAGATGGATTTAACAAATGCCTGGAGGTTGAGACGCAACATAATTATGTCATCTGGGAACGAAGCAGGTTATCATGAGTGAAGGGGTAATATATTATGCAGTTGGGGAAAAATACCTGAACCAGGCAACGAATTCTGCGAAAAGTTTGAAATATCACAACAGTGTGGATGTGACAGTATTCACAGACCAAAATCAGCAGCCCGAGATTTTTGATCGATATAAGGTGATCAATAGAAACAAGCACCCATTCTACGACAGAATAAAACATTTCATGGATAGTCCTTATGACAAGACATTATATATCGACACCGATACATTTGTATCAGATAATATACAAGATATTTATCAGATGTTGGATCGGTTTGATGTTGTTGCGAGAATCGATCCATTTAGGGATACCGCTGGACCGCATTGGGGGAGCGATGAATATGACGTAGAGGCCCCAGATTCTTTTCCCGAGTATCAATGCGGAGTTCTTGGCTATAAGCTCAATTCTTCCGTGCTAAAAATGTTTGAGGATTGGAGAAAAAGATATTCTAAAAAGCTTGAGTCCAATCTAATCGATCAGCCATTTTTCAGAGAAGCAGTATATAATCAAGATAATCTTAAGATTGGGACACTTCCTCCAGAGTATAATCTTCTAGTGAACAATTTAAATTGTCTCCAAGAAAAAGCAAAAATATTACATTTCAACGGCGGCTACTATGATAAGAAATCCATCGGGAGAAAGGAAACTCCGGAAGAAATTCTTGATCAAGTAAATTCAGAGTATA
>NZ_QPLT01000186.1 GCF_003666015.1 Halorubrum sp. Atlit-26R | reverse complement strand
GCGGAACCCCCAGATCGCCAGGAGGTACTCTCACGGCTGATCGAAGCGAGCGACCACGCGGCGTGACCGTCTCCACACCTTTGATCACGGCCTAATTGCCACGCCACGGCCGCTCGTTTCTTGCTAACCGCGAGAATTATGTTCTTCTAGTCACAAATACTATCATTACGGATGGAGTGTGCTATGCCATGCCGAGCGATGTGTCAGTAGTCCACGTTGACGACGACCCTGGAATTGTGGAGCTGGCGGCAACGTATCTCGAGCGGCAAGATGACCGGATTACGGTGACCACAGCAACGACAGTCGGGGATGCCTTAGACCACATAACAGCAACCACAGACTGCGTGGTGTCTGACTATGAGATGCCGGAGATGAACGGGATTGAACTTCTCAGTACAGTGCGTGCGGAGTATCCAGACCTCCCATTTATTCTGTTTACCGGCAAGGGAAGCGAAGAGATTGCGAGTGAAGCTATTTCTGCGGGCGTCACTGACTATCTTCAAAAAGGACCCAACGTCGAACAGTACACACTACTGGCAAACCGAGTCCTGAATGCGGTGACACAACGCGAAGCAGAACAGCGGGTCAACACGGAGCGGCAGCGCTTTCAATCGCTCTTCCACGAGCTGACACAGCCGGCGGTCGAGGTGGAATATGACGATCAAGAGCCAATTGTTCAGGCAGTCAACGTCGCGTTCGAGGACGTGTTTGGGTATCCTGCCTCAGAGATTGTCGGGCACTCACTTGACGCGGCTATTGTTCCCGAGCATGACGGAGACAC
>NZ_QPLT01000185.1 GCF_003666015.1 Halorubrum sp. Atlit-26R | reverse complement strand
GGAGCGATCGACGCTCAAACCCCACAAAACTGCCGGCTAGGGCTTAACCAAACGATAATGCTCGCGGCCCTTATTGATGTTGATGCTACGGACTCGGTGAGATGCTGTTCCCGAATCACAAGGGGTGACGAACCGGCGGTGGTTCGCACGGCGATAACACGGAGTCCGATGGGGGCTCGTTGGCCGGGCCACAGCCCTACGAGGGAGACAAACGAGATTTTCTCCGGTGTGTCTCCGGTTCTCTCCGAGTGCGGGTTGGAATCAAAAGGCGACGACTACTCGAATCTGGTGGTCGGATTCCTCCCGCCTTCAGGCAGAGGAGAATTTCAATCGATCTCATCTACTTCATAGACGGAAATTGTCCGAGCACTATATCGTATATCTCTATCAGCCCGCCATTTCGAAGACCGCGACGTCCTCAACGGTTAGTCCGTCTTCTGCCGCTCGCGACACCCCCGAGACAAGATCCGTCGCATCGACCGTCTCGTCGATTCCGACTGTTGCCGTTCCGGGGCCGAAGTTGAGGAGGACCACGTAGCCCGCATCCTCGTTCTTGCGGCCGAAGGCAACGACACCGTCGGGATTCTCCGTCTCGTACTCGACGTGGACGAGGTCGCCCTCAACCCCGAGTGCCGGGTGATCATCGTGGAGCGCGAGCAGGTCGTCGTAGTGCGACCGGATCTCCTCACGCGCATCGCCCCACGCGAGCGGGTCGCGGTTCCCTCGCTGTCCCAGCTCTTGACCGCCGTACAGCATCGGGATTCCTGGAAGGGTGAACAGCGCG
>NZ_QPLT01000184.1 GCF_003666015.1 Halorubrum sp. Atlit-26R | reverse complement strand
CGTCACCGCGATGTCGGCGGTGACCGTCAGCGGCTGTTGCCGCGCCTGCGTCGTTGCGTACTCGATGACTGGCGTCTGCGTGCCCGTCGCCGTCCCGACCTGTTCATCGCCGATCAACACGCGAACCTCGCGGACCCGATGGCTGGTCACCGAGCGGTTGCCGCTCGGCGCCCGCACCCGGTAATCGATCAGCGCCCGCACCGTCCCGTTCGGTGCGATGTACTGCCGGCTCTCGGTAGGCGCCAGGTGAATCTGCGTGGTCGGGTGGACTGCGAACAGCGTGGCGTGCGCGTCGGCGATCAGCCCGCGAGTCGTGCGGTTCGCCCCTGGCGGCGCCACGGCCGTCGAGGCATTTCCCGGTGTCAGCGCCGCAAACGCCTGGGCCGTCATCGCCGCCGCATGGGCGGGCGGCGCCGCATACGTGAGATCCGTACACGTTGCGAGCTGCTGGGTTGGGGTCGGTGGGTGGCCATATGTGGCGTTGTACTGCGCGGGCGGCAGACACGGGTCCGGGTCGCGGGCATCCACGGTGCGCGTCTCGTTTGCGGGCGGTGGTGGTGGCTGGGCGGCCGTCTGGCCGACCGCGACCAACGTCACCCCGACGAGCAGGCTCACGAGGAGTCGCCGCGTGTGACCATGCCAGCACATGCTGAGGTCACCACGGCGTGAGATCGACACACTCAGCCAGCGGGAGGTTCATGACGCTGCCTGCGACGGTGTACAACGGTCCGAGGACGACTAGGATGACCGTTGACCGCAGGGCGGTCCGCTTGTGGCGCTTCAGC
>NZ_QPLT01000183.1 GCF_003666015.1 Halorubrum sp. Atlit-26R | reverse complement strand
TGTCGAACTTGGCGTCCACCGGCATACGGACACACCAGTTGTTGTCGACCCGTTTGCCCGGGAGAACGGGTACGCCACCTTCACGGTGGGCGATCCAGGCTCGGGGAAGAGTTTCAGCGCCAAACAGCGATTCATTCGGTCGGTCGCCCATCACGAGGACCGGATCGGCGTGATCTTAGAGCCGCTCAATGATTGGGCCGGCGTCGCGGAGGCGCTGGGTGCCCAGCGGATCACGGTGGGTGGGACGCTCGGCATTAACCCGCTTGAGATTACACCGCCCGCCAAACAGGCGCGCGAGCAGGTGGGCGCTGACGCGAGCCCGCTCACCGAAAAGCAGGAGCGCGTCAGTAGCTTTCTTGCCAACTTCTTCGCGCAGCGCGGGGTCTCCTTGGGGGATCGGCGGACCACGCTCGAGTTGGCTATCGAGACGGCCTACCGAAACGCCGGGATCACCGAAGACGTGACCACCCACAACCGGGCGAGCCCCACGCTGCGGGACGTGATCGATGTGCTCGAAGAGTTGGTGGCGGATGCCGACGCGTTCACACTGCGGACTGACGCGGAAGCCGAGAAACTTGAGACGGACGCCACGTGGCTTATCGATCAGTTGCGGCCGTTCGCCCCGGACGGGCAGTTCGCGCATCTCGGTCGGCAGAGCGAGGTTGATTTTGCGGCCGAGGATCTCATCTACCTAGATTTAGCCCAACAGGAGGGGCCCGTCGGCGGCCGGACGACGCCCGTGATGCAGATGCTCATCTCGCTCGTGTACGAGCGGGCCAAACAGA
>NZ_QPLT01000182.1 GCF_003666015.1 Halorubrum sp. Atlit-26R | reverse complement strand
GGGGAAATAATGCGTGTACGAGACATCAAGGGTGAGTACGTTGGAACAAAGCTTGTCGCTGTGTATATTCGTCAAGACAGTGGCCCCATCGAACTTGCGAATGAGGGAATCACCTTCACTACGGGGAGAATCCCCCCGAACGCCCAAATTTACTTTGACTATAATTCTGATACAGCTACAGTAGAAATTCGTCACGATGGTGGTGACCAGATTGACTCGGATAACACCAGCAAGTTGTCTATTGAATCAGACGGACAGCCCATCTCTTGGGAGGCTGGGAGTAATAATGATGGCGTCATGGATAATGAGAGCCAACCTATATCGCCGACAGATCTAATCGCCACAGTTGATGATGTTAATAGTGGTGACAAACTCGATCTGAACTGGGAAGGACCCAACGGTGTGAGTTCTTCAACACTTGGAACATTTGAGGCATCGTAACTCCCACGCCACAGACGGACGTTTGTTGACTAATGTCTACTGTCCATCGCAAATTGGCGTTGTATTGTGTTGGTCTTCACTCATAACGCGATGATTTTGTTCCGATTTCTCAAGCGAGAGTTTATTCGGGAATGGTGATTATCCCAACATGGAAACCTCAGTATGAACCGATGGAAAACACTAGTGTACCGTAGACCATATTCAGGTGTCTGAAAATAAATACGACTATGGATGTGGAGTGGTATCAAAGTCAGAAAAAACGACTTGATCGTGAGCAGGGACTACTTGCGATTATTGGGGTGGTTTTTGGTATACTTGATAGATTATCGAATTGGCCAATCCTTC
>NZ_QPLT01000181.1 GCF_003666015.1 Halorubrum sp. Atlit-26R | reverse complement strand
GACTAATTTTAATACAATTGCCATGATATTCCAGGCTGACGTCCGATACACCCCTCAAACCGAGAGAGTTCAACACGATGATCATCACTCGCCTCACCCCGCGGCGTGCTCGTTCTCGCTTAGCCGCGGGTCCCGTGTTCGGCGAGTGCCTACAAGATCAGCGTGCGAAGAGTCCGGGCGCAAACCTCCGGATCCACGTCGACTTCGAATACGAGAGTTCGACGCAATCCGGCGACGTCCGGACACTCTCACCCGCATAACTCGGCCCCCATACGGACTACCCGTCACGGGTCGGGGAACACGGGATTGCCGCCTGCCTGTGCCCAGTACTCGCTCAGGACACAGCCTGATGCGAGTGCGGGGTGCCAGGCTCGCGGCTGATTGGTTTCCGTTCGTTCCGATACAGGAACGAGCGGACTTCGTCCGCGCTGAGCGTACGGACGTCGTTAGCCAACAGCCCCGCAGCGAGAGCTGCGGCTACGTCGAGCCCCGGAGTCTCCGCTGGCGAGGGACGCCGGACTTTGAATCCGGAGGTCGCCGGTTCGATTCCGGCCGGGGCGACATGCCGACGTGGTGTAATCCGGCGAGCATACGGTCCTGTCACGGCCGTGATCCGGGTTCAAATCCCGGCGTCGGCGTGGACGCGTGGCGTGGCCACGTGGGGATACCCATCGAGGTAGGCAGCCCGTTGGTGCGATCAGCTGGATCGTTCTCACGGTACTGGGCCCAGCAGGGTCTATAACCTACATGAGCCGGTGTGGTATTCCCGGGAACACCCGAAGTACG
>NZ_QPLT01000180.1 GCF_003666015.1 Halorubrum sp. Atlit-26R | reverse complement strand
ATACTGCCGATCGGCACAGCCTCAAATTCAGTATCTGTCCCACTATTCCGCGCAAGGGTGCGAACATTCTCGATGAGTTCTTCCATGCGGTGTTGTGCCTGTGCGATATTGTCGACATGCTCGCTGTCACACTCGTCGCGGAGCAGCTCAATATGTCCCGTTGCGACATTAAGTGGATTCCGTAGATCGTGGCTAAGCACACTGGTAAACTGGTTGAGCCGCTCTGTCTGTTGGTGGAGTTGCTGCTCTCGCTGTAACCGATCTAACGCATTTTCCGTGTGCTGAATGAGGAGTTCTGTGAGCTCAAGGTCACTCTCAGTAAAGGCGTTGCGCGTCGTCGCCACCGCTTGAAACGCGCCATGCTCACCAATAGGCACACTAATCGCTGATTTGTACGGGCCTTGCGGGTTGGCCTCTGGAACGCTCGTGAGATCATCAAACACATACGACTCACCTGTGCGGTAGGTTTTGCCCACGATTCCTTCTGAGACTGACATTGCTGCCAACCCGTCTGGCGCAACCTCTTCGGAGATCGCTTGTGGTTTGATCAGGTCGCCATCCTTGAGGCCGACCACACTCAGATCAAACGAGAGAATCTCTTTGCTAGCGGTTATTGTCCGATCACAAATTGTATCGATCGTCTCACTCTGTGCCAACTCCTCGGCAACATCGTGGAGCGCACTGAGCTTTTCTTCGCGTCGTTTGCGCCCAGTGATATCGGTGTAAATGACGAACCCACCTGATTGATCATCAAGCGGGGCGGTCTGGATGAGAAACTCTCGTGGGCCACGATCT
>NZ_QPLT01000179.1 GCF_003666015.1 Halorubrum sp. Atlit-26R | reverse complement strand
CGTGCTGGCGATCAACTACCTCGACGGATTGGAGAGGATTCAGCGGAACGGATACATCCGCGACCTCGTCATCAGGAGAATCAACAGTCTGGATGGCCGCGGCGACATCGATGTCGAGCAAACGCTGCTGAACCACGCTCGGGGAACGATCGAACCACACTGGATCCGCAACGAGACCGAGTACGACAACGCTGCCAACTCGTTGCTCCATTACGCGGGGAAAACGCTCCTTCGACTCTTCCGGCAGAAATCCTCGGAGAACGACCACCCCGCCTATGATCGGATCTTCTCCGAAGTCCATCGAGAGGTGGAACGGCTGGAGAGTATGGGCGTCGATAGCGGGCTGGATCGGATGGACGAGTACCGGGAAATTTCGCTTCACGATCTCCCAAAACAGCGCCGATACTATCAGAAAGCGTTCGACGTTTCCAAGGCGGTGATGTCCTCGTCCCTCGGCCAACAACTGCGTGACGGGCCGCGAGAATTGGTCGTGGACTACGTCCTGAATATGGAGTCGCTGTTCGAACAGTACTCTCAGGTCGTCATCGAACGGGAGCTCAATTACATCAAATCCTACGACCACCTCGGTGACCTGGATGACGTTACTCCGGTTCGGTCACCATCGGTTAAGCCGTTCGAGGGGGAAGGCCAGATCTACCACGAGCCCGACCACGCGCTCCAGGAAGGTGACGAAACCATCGCAGTACTGGACTCGAAGTACTACGCGGAAGGCCACGATCCGGTGAAAGAGTCACCATCCCGTTCCAGATTGTTCAGCTACGCATACCTGCTCCACAC
>NZ_QPLT01000178.1 GCF_003666015.1 Halorubrum sp. Atlit-26R | reverse complement strand
TGTACTGTCGGTGACTGTGACTTCTACGTCGTGGCTGCTGGCTGATACAGGCCCTACACCGGCAAACAGGCTCCCAACGAGTAGGAACGCCATTACAAGTGCAGTGGCCGAAGCGGTACGTGCTTTGCCCGCGATCGTGTCGCGGAAAGAGTTTGTGTCGGTCATTTCGAGTGTTTTCCGTGGCAGTTTGTTACAATTCTAACTGCGCTAATAATAAATCTGCCAGCCACGTTATTAACACTTCGGCAACACAAGAAAACAACCCGCATAAACCGCCTGCCGACTACAGCTCGACTTCCGACGCAAGCCGATCCGCAATCGCATCGAACGCCATGTCCACAAGCGATGCGCCCGCCGCGAACACGAACTCAAACGGGTTCACCCCGACCACGAACGCTGCTGCGAACACCACACCGACAAGCAGCAGGAATCGCAACAGAACGCCGAGAATTCCACCTGCGATCGGCGCGGCTGCCTTCGCAGCAATCCACCACACCATCGCTATCGACTCCGCCCGGGCGGTTCCTTACCAACACTACCTCCGGAAAGCAGGTAGAGTCCACCGAGGAATGCACCGCCAACCCCAGCAGCCTGCCACCACTTCACATCAGGCGCATCGAACCCAGACCCATCACCGCCACCGCCACCGCCACCGCCAGAGTTGGACTCCTCTGCGTTCTCTTGCATCGTGTTGATCTTCTCGTTCAAGCGGTCCAGCTCCGCCTGCATCTCGGTCGGATCGTAGTTCTGGTCGTTCGTGGACTCCGTTGTCGTCGAATCCGTCTCGTCACCAGTGGTCAC
>NZ_QPLT01000177.1 GCF_003666015.1 Halorubrum sp. Atlit-26R | reverse complement strand
AAATAAAAATAGCAAAGAATCTCACTTCTTTTGCTAATACGAACGGAGGGACTGTCGTTGTCGGCGTGCCTGAAAAAGACGGTCACCCCACGGAACCACAAAATATTGAGAATCCACATTCTCTGATTGATGAGATACATGAGACGATCTCGTCGCGAGTATCCCCAGTAATCACGCCAGAATCAACTATTGCTGAATTTGATGGAAAGACTATTCTTGGACTCTCGATTACAAATTCTGACAAACTACACAGCATCGCTCTGGATATGGATCAGCCTGTGTTTCCCGTTAGACATGGTCCCCAGACACGATATCTGAGCGGCGAAGAAGTCACAGAGCGGATTGGCTCTACACAATCTAGTGAATCCGATGACGAGGATGAAACTGATTTCTTGCGACTACCTGATGAGGTATTAGAATCTGATCAAGAATCATATTTTATTGAAGCTCCGGATGGCCACATCTCGGATATTTGTGTATTTTCTAATAATTACTATCCGGAGCATCCCAAAAGAATAGTTCTGAGAAGTGATTACATCTCCGAGAATAGAGCTGAGGATATATTCGCTAATCTTGATCGGATATTTGACCTCTCAATCGGTGACGCCAATTACACTATCAATGAATCAAATGGAGCATGGATTGGCAAGGGGTGTTACGGATTTGTTAGAAATCTTCGATCGCGACATGAACGCCACAGACGAGTTATTGAGTCGGGATACAATCTAAAGCAGTACGGAAACGAGCAAGCTATTCTGATAGCAGATATTGGTGGAATCTATCCAGAGTCAACCGTTGTGA
>NZ_QPLT01000176.1 GCF_003666015.1 Halorubrum sp. Atlit-26R | reverse complement strand
CTATCGATACTTGGGACGCCTATCGGTATCTTTGGAGTGGTCTTATCTCCGGTAGCATTTGAGTCCATACTCACAGGTTGTCTTGGTGGACTGATAAAGATACGAGCGCATACCCCCGTCTTTAGGCGGGGGTCAAGCGGACAATAGCCGACACACCCACCGACGACGCTATAGCTGGATTTCTCACGGTTCATCGGCGGTATTAACATGACGACGGACTATAGTGTAAACACGGATGAAGACCACACGGCATGCGACCTACAACCTCAACTACTACATAGTGTGGTTGCCGAAGTACCGCAACTCGGTACTCTTCAACGAGGTCGCTGACCGTGTGCGGACCATCCTCCACGAAATAGCCGACAACAAGGGCGTCGAAATTCTTGACCTCACCGTCCAGCCCGACCACGTTCACCTCTTCGTCAGTAGTCCACCCAAGAACGGACTGGCGCTCCTCGCCAACTGGTTCAAGCGTATCTCCTCGCGCAAGTACAACCACCGATATGCCGACCACGACGGCGAGAAAATCCGATGGGCGCGAGGCTACTATGCAGGGACCGCTGGCCACGTTTCGAGTGAGACTGTCGAGGACTACATCCAACAGCACAAGGAGGGCGACTCGTGACCGAACTCACGAAGACGCTCGAACTCAAACTGGTGGATCCAAACGCTCACAAGCGGCGGAAACTCCGAGAGACGCGAGGGACGTACCGACAGGCGCTTCACGACGCCTTCGAAGCCCGCTGTACCACGCAGACCGAAGCGAACGACGTGGTTGTCACCTACAATCTGAACGGGTACGCCA
>NZ_QPLT01000175.1 GCF_003666015.1 Halorubrum sp. Atlit-26R | reverse complement strand
GGACCGCGAACCGCTCGTCGGGCGGAAGCGCCCATCGGCGCCGCGCGGCGACGGCGACGCAGCCGAGGGTGAACCCGGCGACTGCGGTCACCACCGGCACCAAGCGGATCCCCCACGGCGTGAAATTCAAGACGAGGCCGATGAGCGGGACGACCGCGATTGAGAGGCCGAACGAGAGCGCGACGCGCTCGATCCCGTCGATACCCGAGCGGTCGGCCGGGGCCGATCCGGAGGCGGCCGCGCTCGGATCGCTCTCGGATTCGGCGGCGGCCGCGTCGGTCCCCGGCACGGGCGCCGGTCTCTCGTTCGGTTCGGCCGGAGGCTCGTCGTCTCCGCCTGGGTCGGTCGAGTCGGGTGACGAGCCAGCCTCCGGAAACAGCGCGGCGATAAACGCGTAGCCGGGCAGAAACAGCACGAATCCGAGCCCGAAGAGCACTCGGAGCGGCGTCTCGTTGATCACCGGGACGAACACGGTGGCGAGCGTGAGGAGCGTGAGAAGCACCGTCGCCGCGAGATCGGCGGGAAGTCGGCGGACTGGACGAGGGACGGCCAGCCAGAACTCCCGGCGATCCGCCATACGTCACTCAAACAAGACGACAGACAAAAGCGACTCGATCGCCGGAACGCCGACGCTCGGACGCCGGCGCCGAACGCACCACAGCATTGATATCCATTTACACAAACCATGGCGTAATGGCTATCGGGAGACGGCGGCGGTTCGTCTACGGCGTCGTCGCGTGGATGCTCGGGGCGACGGTGGTCCTGACGCTGCTCGAGTCGCTGGAGCTCGAGCTCTTCTTCGTAGTCT
>NZ_QPLT01000174.1 GCF_003666015.1 Halorubrum sp. Atlit-26R | reverse complement strand
TTTTGCTTGAATTTGGTGCTTACCTCGGAGATAAGCGCCCTAGAGGGGACTAAATAAATGCCTTGGAACCCCTCTTCTTGCTCAACCTTATAGTCGATATATGTTTGGAGCAAGAAGGACTTCCCCGAAGACGTCGGTCCGGAGAATACGAAATAGTCCTTTTCCAAGTTTGCCCAGACCCTCTTTTGGAAATCAGTGAATATCGTTTCTTTATTAAATCGATAAAATTCCTCAGTGAAGTGGATTTCAGCGTCAAGGAGGGAACCTTCTTCTGCAATTTTGACGTTATCATCCTCAATTCTATCCGCGAGGGCGTTAGCAGTAGGTGTGTTACCTAATCGAGAAAGAACAGTGTACAGGTACCGCCGACATAGTGGCTCCCTCTCGTTTTTCCTATTTTGGACGTAATATAGTACAGCGAAAGAGAGAGCTTTCTTCCGGTGGGTATCGTCCTCGCTGTTTGCTAGTAGGGAACCAATCCACGCAGACTTCTTCAACTCTTGTTCAGAGACCTCAGGTTCATACTCCTTTCCGATGTCAGTATAAAATACGCATTTAGTCAATTCATCAAGCGACTCATTAAAAACCTCCATCTTTGCCGCTGAAGAGTATGTGCTCATGATTCAACTTCCTCCTCAGTGTCAGAACTTTCGCTAGACTCCTCACTAGCAGCAATAGAAGGACCAATTCCGGGAACAATAGATGTCAACGTGCGCTTACGGAACTCGTCAAGGTCTGGAACAGGTAATATGAGGAATAAAAGGTATGCCCGGTCAAGTCTACTGTGACCGTTCTCTACCTGCCCAGTAACC
>NZ_QPLT01000173.1 GCF_003666015.1 Halorubrum sp. Atlit-26R | reverse complement strand
GTCGACGCGATCGCCGACACCTGCGACTGCCCGGACGCACTCCACCGGGCGCCCGACGGGGGCTGTAAGCACCGGCTTCGGGTGGCGCTGGCCCGCGGCGAGCGACCGATCCCGGGCTGGGTTGACCGCTCGGCGATCGACGAGCAGCTGGGGCAGCACCTCTCGGCGAGCCCGCTCATCGCTACAGCCGACGGCGGCACGGAGGTGTTCGAGGCGTGACGGACGACGAGATGGGTCACGCGTCATCGGTTGCCGAGCAGCTGCGGCAGGCCGAGGAGAACGACGAGATTCCGGAGTCGAGCGCCGACCGAAGTTCGATCCGGCTCGCCGTCGACGGCGAGCTGCTCGACCCGGACAACCCGATCGACTACCTCGTGATGCTGCTCTTGGAGGGCAAGCGCTACGACGGCGCGTGGGACGGCGACCAAGGGGCTGTCGCGAAGTACGCGATCGCCACGTGGTGTCAGGAGATCGGCTGGGCGCCAGACCTGACCGGGTACGACGCCGGCGAGGTGGTCAGCCTCGGCGATGAGATCCCGTACTGTAACGCCGCGTTCTACGGCCACGCCGGCGATGAAGAAGCAGCCACGGACATCGACATGGTTGCGGTTGACGAGGCGCTCGAGCCCGTCGACGTTGAGGCCCAGGACATCATCGACGAGGTCGACGACGTCCAGGAGGGCGACGATGTCGAGTGATGCCTCCAGTGACGGCCAGCGAAGGCGCTTGTCGATGCTGGACACGAGCGAGTACCTCGGCAGTCACGACGTCGACGACGACCTTCAGGCGCGTATCGGGTACTCCGACCCGCCG
>NZ_QPLT01000172.1 GCF_003666015.1 Halorubrum sp. Atlit-26R | reverse complement strand
CTCTGATGAATACAAAAGCACAACAAAATCGTGTGAATGAGAATGGGGTCTACGCTATTGCCAGTGGCGAAGATGATGACGACGACATTCGTCGCTTCGCATTACGTGGGGAGAGACTCAAAGGGGTATTAGAACGCAAATTAGATTCTGGTGAAGTAGTAACTGAGAGCCTCTATGATCTTCGGAATGACCCGAACGAAATGAGTGATATAAGTGACTCATATGATGGTAATTCCGAGATATTGTATAGCCTGCGGAGGTTCAGTGAGCGAAGACTCTCCGATTGCTCGAAGTCAGGCGAACCAGACAAAGATACTAATGACGAACAAGTTGAGGAGCGCTTAGAAGCCTTAGGATATAAATAAAATGAATATTGCGCTTTTAACTACGACTTGGTATCCAGATACGGGTGGGGGAATTATTCATGTTAAAGAATTAGCAAACCGCCTTGTAGATGATTACGATTGTAGTGTTACAATAATTACAAAATCTGGGGGCGGGAATAAAGAAGCTATGAGTGACATATCCAAGTCTGTATCTATCATTCGAATCCCGGGAACAAACTCAAGATTTCGACCCCTAAACGAACTCAGGTATACCGCGGGAGTTTTGCGCCATGTAGTTAAGAACAACTATGATATTGTCCATGCACACACTAATACTGCTACATTCCCACTCCAAATTCTAAACTTGGGGGATTACCTAACTGTAATCACTGTTCATGGAGCTCAGCTGGATCTCACTGTCACATTCACGGACTCAATTCTTGATCCTATATATTCATTCACCAGACAACTGATTCTTCAGCGATTTCA
>NZ_QPLT01000171.1 GCF_003666015.1 Halorubrum sp. Atlit-26R | reverse complement strand
AGCACGATTGATTCAGGGGATTCATCGAGGGGAGCAGTGAGAACGAATGGTTCGATCACTCCGCCTGCTCCCATGAACGCAGTCCACCCCACAATAGACACTACAGACATTATACTGAGGGTTTGTACGACTGGATTCCATAGGAGGCGAGTAGCAATACTAGGGCCAGAATCGGGTTCAGAGGACATCGTGTGACTTAGGCAGTCATCTCGTTCAGATGAGTTTCGCAGACAAGAAAATCATCGAAGAGTCGAATGTGTCCCTTCCCTCGCGCGTCGCTTCCAGAACTAACTTTCTTCAGTCTCTGAGTTCCGTACTCTGCTCGTTGATCGCACTTGGCACAAGACCTAGGTGTTTGCTTGACGCTCAGTAATTGTCTCTTACACCGCTGACAAACGTGTGCAACAGAGGTTTCTGGGTCGTCTTTGTGAACCACCATTTCGTCTCCATCATTTTGCTCACAATTGAAGCACTCCATGCTGAATCGTTGTCACAAGATAACTTAATCTCTCGGACCTTCTGAATATGGTACTGCGTAGCTCATAGCTAATTTCGGTGGGATAACGTGGTTCGACTCACCCCATGCCATCTGGAGGGTCACCGATCCACTTTCTGACGTGCTCTCGGCTGGGGTGAGAGTGCGACAAACCCCACTCCACCACCGCCCATGCCGGTAGCGGCTAGTTCACATGGATGTTACCAACACTTATCATGACTCGCTCGCGATAGCTGTTCGACTCCAGACGAAATCCCATGATGACGGGGACTCACGGATACGACGCGACTCGAATCAACCACCGCGGAGCGGTGCTGTC
>NZ_QPLT01000170.1 GCF_003666015.1 Halorubrum sp. Atlit-26R | reverse complement strand
TCGCAGCCCTCTTCGCGGCGCGCGAACGGGTCGCGCGCCGCCTCGTCGGTCTCGAAGAAGCCGTAGTCCGGTCGGCGCTGCGTCCGGCTCGTGCTCTCCTCGACTTCGAACGGGACCCCCAGCTTCCGGAACATCGGCCGGATGAACTTCTCTTCTAGCTGGGACTCGTTCCGCTTCGGCGCCGTGTCCTTCTCCCGCTCGTAGAGGTCGAGGATCTCGTCGCGCGCGGCCGCCAGTTCGTTCTCGTCCACCGCCTCCCACGCCTCGGTCTCGGGGAGGTGCTCGTCGAGGTAGTGGTTGGAGAACAGGTCGCGGTTCGTTCGGTAGGTGAGTGAACGCTGCATCCGTCAGTTGTGGATCGTGGTGAGGGACTCGTCTGAGTCCGTGCCGTCGATAGATCTCTGTGCGATATCCGCTACCCCGACAGATCCGACGTCGGTCGCGTCACGGGTCGCAGGGCTGAGTCCGCCGATTCCGGACGCGGTGATGCCGAATCGCCCCGAGCGTCCGGAACACTGTCCGACTTGTTTACAGGACATCACGTATGAGACGGACGAATACGGGAGGCCGTATAGACTTTTCCTCGGCTCGTGGTTTGTCACAGTCCGCTGACAGCACCGGTCCAGAACGACGCGTCCCGGCTACCGTGACCGGCTCGAAACCGCGTCACGCTCGCGGCCGAACCGACGGGGCGCGTACTTCGTTTGGACCACGGGTCCGTACACCACCGAACCGCCGCCAGCCGCGCTCGCTCGCAGATCGCCCGACACGCCACCGAACAGACCGCACCGCGACCCACCGGCTCGCCGTCCCCC
>NZ_QPLT01000169.1 GCF_003666015.1 Halorubrum sp. Atlit-26R | reverse complement strand
CTGTGGTGGGTCCGTCCGGGTTCTCCCGTTCGATCTGGATATGTTTGTCAGAAGAAGCGACTTGTCCTCCGGTTTTCTGAAGCTCTTTGCGGAAGTCCTCGGTGTCGCCCGAATTTTCTCGAGCTGCCAAGGCTTCCTTGTACCTTTTCTCGTGTTCGGGCGTTTGTTCGGCAGTTACGCTGCCCATCATGGCTGGGACTCCAACGGTAGCAGCGATTCCCGCTGTTGCTTTGATGAACGAGCGCCGATTACTCCGAGCCTGCCGTGGGTTGCTATCGCGTGTCATCTTTTAACACCGCATTTCCCAATTGCTGGTTTTCATCTTTACTTCATCTACCGAAGAAATCAGTTATCGGTGTAGAAATCACGGGGAGTGTGTAAATGAATACCCCTCGTATAAATTAACGGGAGGCGTGTAGTATACAGTGAACATTCTAGTTAGTTACGCTGCTTTCAGAGACAAACTTTTTGATGAAATAACACGAACTCAATAATATCCATGAGCGGTTCAATAGCCCCTCCTCTTCTCGAAACGGTCGCTCGTCGTGCGTCCGTTATCAAGCGATTGCTTGAAAATAGAGCCGATAAACGAGAACTTGAAGCAGATCTTGATGTCTCACGGACTACTATCGATCGGGCCATTAGACGGCTCACTGATGCAGACTGTATTGTCTGTCAGGACGGAAAATGGGAAGTTACGTTACTTGGACAATTCGCATATGAAGAATACGAGCAACTTGCAACAGGGTATAGGAGCCTCATTGTTGCTCAACCATTATTAGATCATCTCTCACCAACAACACCAGTGGATATGCGAGT
>NZ_QPLT01000168.1 GCF_003666015.1 Halorubrum sp. Atlit-26R | reverse complement strand
GGCGCAGAGGTTCTTGATAATTTGCAACAACAGTCAGAACAGCGCTGTCAACCTTATGCGAGTCCCGATCCGACCCCAAATTCCGAACGACAAAGACGTGAATGCGCTAGTGCCGTTCGGTGGAGAAGCGAGGGCGACGCTACGGGAATCAGCAGGGAAGAAGGTCGGCGGCCAGGGGCCGCCGACCGCCCCGCCCCGCAACGGACGGCTGGCCAAGAGTCTCCTACGGGATATTCGACTGGACGGATGTGTCCGTCTATGCGAGATGCAGCTGCAGCTTGTGGTGACGAACAGGGAACTGTCACTATCGTCGATGATGAGATCGATCACATCGATAGCTCACTACAACTGTTCGCAGTCGACGAGTTACGCAAAGAGGTGGTCATATCGTCACATGCGACAACCCCCATTGACTATACAGTAGGTAGTGCGATGGCGTTAGCGCACCCCAAATTAATCAGAGAAGTACTTGATGAGACGACGCTCACTACAATATTAGATAACACACCTGCGGAGATTTTGTCTTGGGCGCGTCAAATAGCGTACGTACCGCTCGATGAAGTCGAAGCTCCAGCTTTCCAAGACGCACTCCTGTCTTGGAGAAGCAAGATCGGGGATCTCACACTTGTTCTCAAAAGAAATGACTACGAAAGTGCTGGGTTCGATTGTCGTAATGATCTCCTGTCCGAAATTCTCCGTCAAGCACACGGGTTGACTGGCTGCGTTGTCCATCTGCTGGATGAAGCTGGCTTCGATGTGATCCGGGATTTCCGGATCCCGTCAGGATTGAATTCATCGAAGATTGAGGCTTTAGCCGAGTC
>NZ_QPLT01000167.1 GCF_003666015.1 Halorubrum sp. Atlit-26R | reverse complement strand
CGTCGATGAGCAGGTAGCGGTTCTGCTCGGTAAGGAAGAACCCGGGCGCGATGGCGTTCACGCGGATGTCCGTCGAGTAGTTGTGCGCCATGTGGACGGCGAGCCACTCGGTGAAGTTCGACACCGCGGCCTTCGCGCCAGAATACGCCGGGATCTTTGTTAACGGCGTGTAGGCGTTCATCGAGGAGACATTCAGGATACAGCCAGAACCCTCCTCGATCATGTACTCGCCGAAGACCTGCGAGGCGAGTACGGTGCCGGTGAAGTTAACGTTCAGAACCTGCTGGAACCCCTCTGCCGGGAGGTCGAAGAAGGACGTGTCTGGGCCCGTGGTCGCGTCGGGGCTGTTGCCGCCGGCGGCATTGATCAACACGTCGATTCGACCGTACTCATCGATCACTGTTTCCGCGGCTGCTTCGAGTTCGGCTCGGTCGAGGACAGACGCCGACACCGTGAGATGTTCGATCCCCGCCGCTGCGAGCTCTGATCCGGTTTCCCGCAACTTCTCTTCACCGCGTGCGAGGACCACGACAGTCGCGCCGTTCTCGCCGAGCGCGCGCGCCATTTCTGAACCGAGCACGCCGGAGCCGCCGGTGATGACGCACACCTTGTCGTCGACATCGAAATCGTTGGGAACGCTCATTGTCTGAATTATCTCTATTTTGTATGTACTGCGTGATGTATCTTTTCGTCCGCGTCGTCCGTCAGGCCGGACGGAAGCGGAGAATGGTCGGGCACCGCTCGCATTCAGTCGGCGGTTGTTTCGGGGCTAGCCGTTGCCTCGCGGTCCTCACGGTTCGCCGTCGTCTGCTCCAAGAGCCCGC
>NZ_QPLT01000166.1 GCF_003666015.1 Halorubrum sp. Atlit-26R | reverse complement strand
GCCGACCTCGAAAGACCTGCGCGGGCACGGGTCACATAGTACAAGCACCTATATGCGACGTTTTGACTCGTGGACTGACGCATTAGAGGCGGCTGGTCTCGACACACCAGACCGGAACAAGATCTCAGACGCCGATCTCATCGCCGATCTCCATCGACTGCGTGACGAACTCGGGCGGGTGCCGACCTCGACTGATGTCGCTCGTGACGGCGAATACGGACTCGCCACGTATCAGCGTCGCTTCGGCTCGTGGGGCGAGGCGGCTTCGGCGGCGTTCGACGACGAGACGGACGCGTAGTCGGGACTCCTCGAAGTCTGTGTGGGAACGCAGACGACTGGGCAAGTCCCCTACCGAAGAATCGGCACCCAGTCGCCTGAGAGGGGCCGAACCCACGTTGAACAAAACAAAGCGCATATGTAGATGTTCCGGTCGTGGGACACACAGCTCCAGCCGAGCCCGACCGTATCATAGCGTGTTGCGGCTATTTGTCTCAAATTTGAAAACGGCTGTCTGACGCTCGCTACGACCCGTGAGTGGCGTTCACACACCACCCCTGGCGGCACAAAGCACTTATACCCGACGGGTAATGTTAGAAGTGCAGTACCCCTGCCGACGCAGATAATGCGACGCCGACGCGAGTAAGTCCGATCAAGTCCGGTCGCGCCCTCGATGCGATGTTGGTCGATGACGAACGGGCGATTGAGATTGGGGCAAAGCAGGGTGTCGCGACGCAGACAACACAACAATGACAAACGAAACAAACTAGCGCGCGAAGGGCGGATCCGTGCTCGTCGCGTTCCTCATGGTCACCAGCATGGTCGCTGGG
>NZ_QPLT01000165.1 GCF_003666015.1 Halorubrum sp. Atlit-26R | reverse complement strand
GCCTCGAACGTGACGACGTCGCCCTCCTCGATGTCGCCGGCGATCGACGGCGGGACGGCGACGAAGCCGTCGCCGGGGGCCATGTTCGCCGGCTCGGCGTTCATACTGCCGGTAAGCACGAACCCGAGAACGATCGGCTGGCCGAGCTGCTGCCCGACCAGCATAGCGACCACGAGGACGACGAGAAGGGCCGTCACACCGGATCCGGCCAATGATCGGAGGTTCATTGTGGCGCGTGCGAGATGTCGACGCTAAGACGTCGGTAGGACCGTCTCACGTATATGTCGTTCGACGGACCGGTCGCGCGGTCACCGTTCGAGGGCACTCACGGACGCGAGACGACCGACTCGCCACGCGCCGAGCGTTCCGCCGAGGAGGGCGAACGCGAACGCGACGCCCGCGCCCGCGAGGTAGGCGTACGTCGGCACTTCGACGAGTCCCTCGAATCCGGTGACGACGAGCGCGAGCCGATTCAGCCCCGCGGCGAGAAGGGGAGTCACGGCGATCGCGAGCAGGTAGCCCGCGGCGGCGATCGCCAGCGACTCGACAAGCGCGATGCCGATGACGCTCCGGCGGGTCGCGCCGACCGCGCGAAGGATGGACAGCGACCGCCGCTGGATGTAGATCATCGACAACAGGATATTCAACGAGAGTATCCCGCCGGCGATCACGCCGAGCCCGACCAGGCTCACGCCCGCCGCGAGGACGACGGCCTGCCGTTCGACGAGCGAGACGAGCTGTTCCTGGTTGGTTCGGAACGTGTACTCCGGGTGTTCGGCGGCGAGCTCGTTGCGAACCGCCGCTGGGTCCGTGCCAGGGGCCGTCTGGATC
>NZ_QPLT01000164.1 GCF_003666015.1 Halorubrum sp. Atlit-26R | reverse complement strand
GGTGGTTCGTACAGTACGAGCCGGTCAATGGTGATCTCGGGTGCGGCTGTGAGAGCAACGAGTCCCCCAAATGAATGTCCAAACACTGTTGGCGCTCCGCTGACAGCGTCGACGAGTGCTCGAAGGTCAGCTACTTCACGAGCAAGGCTATAGTCGTCGCCGTCACTGCTGTCACCTCGTCCTCTCCGATCCGGGACGTACAAATCAAAATCATTGACAAGATGCGGCCTGAGAGTGTCCCACGCCCGTCGGGTCCCGGATCCGCCGTGAAGGAGAATCAACGGCTGGCCGTTCCCTTCATTCTCGTATGCTATACTCGTTCCATCGGACGACAGAACAGTATGAACTGTTGGATTGGAGGGCTGTAATTCAGAGGGCATCGCTTTTCTAGATACGCAAAACTAGTTTCATAAAGATGTTGTTACAGTACCAACCTAACTGAAAGGTTCGCATCTTCCATCAACCGGCTGTTTCAGTCGATAATGTATCTAAAGAAGAGGATTTCAACAGAGCCAACAGAGTCAATTATTTTCCAGGGAATGCCCCTGTTCAAACCCCGATAGCGTTGACTTGTTCAGATGCCAAAGACAACGACTTGATCAGAAATAGATGATAGCACTAAGACTAATCATCCCGTTTGGGAACGTCGCCTAAGGCACCGAGACCGTCGATGTCGGTTGCTGTGAAGAATACAGCTCCATCGACCAATACCGGTGGTGAAGTCACCTCGTGGTGGAACCCTGGATCGAACCCATAGTACCACCGCATCTCTCCTGATCCGCGATCGAACGCACTGATCGTCTTCTTCTCAGGGGCAAATTCGGGGGTACTG
>NZ_QPLT01000163.1 GCF_003666015.1 Halorubrum sp. Atlit-26R | reverse complement strand
CTCACTTTGCCAGCGATCTGAGCCATCCTCTAACGAAAAGGCAGCGAGTGACGGTGATCCATCCACGTCACCGACAGCGAACACGCGTCCGTCGTATACTGCAGGCGCATGGACGAGTTGACGTGCCGTGTCGGTTTCCCAACGTCTCTCCCCGTCCGCTGCTCGATACGCCTCGATACCCCTGTCGGAAGCAACCAGCACCGTTCCTGTGGCCTTGTCCGCGACGAGCTGTTCAACCTCGTTTATCGATTCCGTCCAGATCTGCTCGCCGGTTTGGGAATCAAGTGCAACGAGCTCCTCGCCGTAGGCCACGACGCAACGATCGTCGACAACGACAATGACGTTATCTCCGCTGGCGTCGAGGGTAGTCCGCCATTGTTCAGTGCCATCCTGTGCATCGAGGGCGATCGCACTTCCGTCGTTACTGGGGTCGAAGTTCGTCGTGTATACTGTCCCATCGGAAACTGCAGGCCGCCACCGCGTGAAGGCGTCCGATGTCCATGCCAGGTTCCCCTGTGGCGGAGCGGAGACATCCGTTGCGAACGTATTCGCCCCGTTGGCTCCGTACTGTGTCCACTCCCCTGTCGGATCGTCCGGCAAGGGCGTGTCCGAATCCAGCAACGGGAGCATCGACAGACACCCCGAGAGAAGTCCACTCGCGGCGACACTCGCTGTCGCCAAGAACTTCCTTCGATTCACATCTGAATGTAGACCAACGTATGTATAGTATTACGGCTGTGTTAAAATCACCTTGTAGTCTCCCGATTGACAAATAAGACTCTGTTGAAAAGGTTAGTACCTGATACAGCTCTCGATTGCTCTGAGCGAGGCG
>NZ_QPLT01000162.1 GCF_003666015.1 Halorubrum sp. Atlit-26R | reverse complement strand
CACTAATCGAGGGTGGCGTGGCTTGGAGGGCAGCCATACTGGTGTCTTCCTGAAACACTCACTAAAATCACTGCGATTGATAGGAAACGATAGCCGTTTCTCAAAACAGATTTTGAACGTTCCGGAGATTGACACCGTCTGCTCTTCAATGCCGTATATGACCCTCTACCAGACACTTGGTCAGTGCTCGAACAGCACCAGCAGACGCCGATTCCTCGCCGCATGTGGCGTTGGACTCTTCGGCAGCACAGCTGGCTGTACGACGATCGTGGACAGCCTTGCCGATCTCGCGTTGGGCGATGTCAATCTCTTCAACGAAACTGAGGATGTCCTTACCGGTACTGTGACTATCACCGGTCCGGGAGATGAGACTGTCCTATCAGAATCATTTGAGTTACCACCGGAATCGGACGATGAAGATACTAACGAGAACAGCGATGAAGACGGCGTGACGGCCTACGAAGACGTGTGGACTGAGCCTGGCACCTATGAAGCAAGTGTCGAATTGGATAGTGAGTCCGAAGTTCAGGGGGAATCCACTGCATCAGAGTCAATCTCCATTGATAACACGTCCGAGGAGATGCTCGCCATCGCGTTCGGTATGGAAGAGGTCGATGACGCGATCGGCTTTATGGTTGGCGAGTCGTTGAGCGACTTCGCACAGGCGTGACCGACACCATCTGTTTCACTTCTCGTTCCCATTCAAGCTGATTTTGACCTTTCCAAGTTTTTATACGTGCTATTAGTGGATCGTTCCACATATGCCCTCTATCACGCGACGAAGGACGATTGGCCTGTTCACAGGATGCGCTGCCCTCACCGCAATCGGCGG
>NZ_QPLT01000161.1 GCF_003666015.1 Halorubrum sp. Atlit-26R | reverse complement strand
CACCCCGGTTCCCCAGTTCGTTATCTGGACACCCCGGATAGTCGCATCGTCACCGGTGACCCGGATTGCCGTCCCGGAATCAGAGCCGGTCGGCGCAGCCGGGAGACTGAACCCGCTCACCGTGACACCGTCGCCGCGGATCGCGATCGCCTCGTCGCCGACGCGCGGGAAGACTACAGCGCGGCGGACCGACTGTAGCGCCACGTCGTCGGTGTCGACGACGACGCGTTCAGCGTACACCCCGCCCGCAACGAGGACGGTGTCGCCCTCACTGGCCGCGTCGACACCGCTTTGGATCGAGCCGAAGTCGACCCGCGTCGCTGCTGTGTCCGTCGCGTCGCCGGCGGTGACCTCCACCGTGCCGTCGAACGTCCCGGCGCGCGGGAGCGGGTCGACGGTGTCAGAGAGGGTGAGCGATGTCGACTCGCCGCCCGCGAGCGTGACATCCGCTGAGTCGAGCGCGACCTGTTCGCCCTCAACACTGAGGTCGAGCGCGATCGACTCGTTTTCGGCCTCGAGGTCACCGACGTTCTCGACGGTGACGTTGACGTCGACCGGCGCACCCTGTTGGACATCACCGGACACCTCGTCGATGTCCACCTGAATATCAGCCGGCTCGGGCTCGCTGACGGTCAGGGTGGTCGTCCGCGAGGTGTTCTCGGTGAAGATACCGATCTGCTGGGAGCCGGTGTCGAGCTCGGACGCGTTCACCGTGAAGTTCTGCTCGATGCTCTCGCCGGCGTCAAGCTGGACCGACTCGTTCGTGGCGAGGACATCACCGCCGGCCTCGAACCGGATGTCCTGGGTACCGGACAGTTCACCGTCGTTGCGGAC
>NZ_QPLT01000160.1 GCF_003666015.1 Halorubrum sp. Atlit-26R | reverse complement strand
AGTCCAAGCAGAATTAGATCCAATACCCGACCTCTATAATCACCCACAAGGCTCTGGGCCAGAAAAAATTCTCACATTACTTTCATAATAGCAGGAGTCTGCCTAAAGAATAAGCAGATAGCGCCACGATATTCGGGGTTGTATGTATAATCCTGAATAAGCCGACGGGAGTGGATTTTAGCTAACCTGATGTAACAAGTTTATCAGCTACAAGAGGTCGGCCAGCTTGAGATACCTATCTAAAATAAGCAGATGGGAGTCCAATAGAGGTGATTTGTTATAATCTATTGAATAAGCAGACGGCGGCATTATTAGTGGGATTGGATGTAAAAACATTCAACTATCTCCGCAATATGCTTATATAATTGACACTTACTAAAGATAACCAGACGGGGAGCCAATAGAGGGGTGCTAATGTAAACAGCAAAATAAGGAGGCGGCAGCCGTATTGAGGGGGTGTAGGAATAAAATATTATTACGTCTGTCTTCCTCGCTCATATAGCATCGCGTGAGGCGTTTTGAGGCATTTCTATGTAAAATACATTTTCCAATTGACATTACCTAAAATAAGGGGACGTAGGGAAGTTAGACCGGCCATCATGTAAACGGGCCCTCCCCCATAATCCCGCTGGTTAGGTTCTAAGCGTCTGAGATGGTTTTAGAGATGCTCTAATATGACTCTCCTCTCCTTTGTTTAGGTTCCACAAATTCACAGTGTTAGGGGGCTGGAGGGCAATCCGACCAGAAGGTCGACCGCGTAGCGATAGATCAGGGCGGGGCCGAGAGGAGAGAGGAGAATTCAGAGATCGATGAGAGAGACAGAAAATTTACATC
>NZ_QPLT01000159.1 GCF_003666015.1 Halorubrum sp. Atlit-26R | reverse complement strand
GACAGACCGGCTCTTCGAGACGGTAACAGACAAACTCGAAGAATAATCTGCTGTGTTGAGCAACTCTTCTATAGCACTCTAAAATCCACCGAACGCTACGATCAACGGTATGAGACTTGAATAGCTCAAAGCGGATTTTAATCGTTAGCCGATTTCTTTATCCGTCGGTTCTCATATGTTCTTGCGGGCAGTATTACAGTCGGCCCGTTGCCCGCATTCCCGACCCCCCACGTTTCCCACACTCCCCCTTTTCAGCGGTAATTCATCATCCCTACTACCACCTTCTCGCTGTTTCACAGAAGGGTTCTAGTCTCAGGTCGTTGTATCGAGGAATGCGTCCACTTCCGCTGTGATCACTTCGGGCGCTTCACCGGGGCCACTGTGGCTAATACCTTCAAATTCAACGAGACGACTGTGTGGGAGTGCCTCGTGGACTGCGCGGGCGCTCTCTCGAAGGAAGTCCGGTCCATCAGTCCCGGTCAACACGAGTACTGGGGCGTCAACGTCAAGCTGGTCAGGAAGCTGATATTGCTCGACAGCTCTGTTCATTCGGACGACCTCTTCGGCGAGCTCCACGCAGTCCGGCCAGACCGGCCATTCTTCTAACCACGCGTCAAGATCGTCGGTTCCCTCTGGATTGAGCACCAATTCGATGTAGCGTTTCACCGCCTCGTGACGTTTTCCTTCGTCGATGAGGGCAGCCATACGAGCGGCGAGATTGGCTTCTACACGATACTCATCAGGTAGGACCGCAGGCTCGTATGCGATGACCGCTTCGACGGATGCGTCCGTCGCTGCTTCGATGGCCGTGAGTGCGCCGTAGGAGTGGCCAAACAG
>NZ_QPLT01000158.1 GCF_003666015.1 Halorubrum sp. Atlit-26R | reverse complement strand
GAAGTCGATCTCCTCGACTTCGTTGAGCAGTGTCGTCGCCTAGTCAAACAAGCGTTGGGAAAGCACGCGGGCGAGCCCGCCAGCGGCGGGTTCGCCCGCTGGAAACACGTTGTGCTACACTGTCTTCGGCTCGAAGACGGCCACAGCTACCGAGAAACGCCGAATCGGCTGAAGTATATGGCCGAGATTCGTGACGCACTCGGCTTAGATCCAGACGATCTCCCAGACTACAGCACGATCTACAAGTCGTTTGATCGGCTGAAAATGTGGGTATGGCGGGCGCTGCTGCGCGTTTCCGCGCAGCAGCACCCGCAGTCCGGACACGCTGCGCTCGACAGCACGTTCTTCGATCGGCGACGTGCGTCATCGTACTTTCGCCAGCGGACAGGACGGACGATACAGACGCTGAAAGTGACGACATTGACTGATGTGGTATCGCTAGCTGTTCTCGACGTTCACATCGCAGCTCGGTGGAAGCATGACACGAAGACGGGACCGCAGGTCGTCCGCCGAAACGCGGACGACCTGCAGTCCGTCGCCGCCGACAACGGCTTCCAAGACTGGCACACCGAGTACGAAATCGCCGCACACGACATCGATTACCTCGTTCATTATCGCGGCTCGTCAGCGAACGCAGCCGCGAAAAACGCTCTGAACCGGGCAAAGGGCTACTCTCAGCGGTGGATGGCCGAAACATCCTACTCGACAACCAAGCGCTCGCTCGGCGATGCCGTGCGAGCGCTTGGCTGGTATCGGCAGTTCCGTGAAATCGTCTTGATGTTCGCCATTACCAACATAGAACCACTGTGTGAGCCGCTGTAAACGCGACTCAGCATCTATTCAACACAGCA
>NZ_QPLT01000157.1 GCF_003666015.1 Halorubrum sp. Atlit-26R | reverse complement strand
CAATCATAATAACATATGCGTGCGCCTACCAGAACCCCGGAAGGTCAACTCATCCGCTCGATTCTCAACGAGACTAGTGAACTCACACAACCTCATCTACCTATTGATCCGGGTTTAGTTGGAGATCTACTCAACGGAATCTTAGGTGACAAAATTGAACTCATAGCGCAATCACGTCAGGAAGCTCTTTCTGGGTTTAATAACCGTCTCCGCGAACGTTGGGAGTCGCCGTTGAATAAATTAGAATTTCTTTTAATCCTGTCCAGTGAAATTGGGAGTTATACATTTATTGAGCGTCTTCCGGAAAAAGAACAGAACCTTGATCCGAGGTATCACGCAATGAATGAATTACATAGTCGTGCTATTCAGGTTGGATATGAAATAATAACGTTACTTTCAAATGGACATGCTGATGGCGCGTTAGCTCGGTGGCGTTCCTTACATGAGACTGCCGTTTATTCACATTTCATATTAAAATCAGATCCTAGTATTGGTTCACGATTTATTGATTACAAATTATTGGAACAGATCCAACTTATCGAAGAGAATGAGAAACACTCTGGTGATTCAATTGACACTGACCTAAGAGAAGAGTATGATCAGCTGAAGCAGCTGCTTGTTGAAAAATATGGCAAACCATTCGATGACGGGGGGTACGGATATGGGTGGGCTGCCGAGGAATTTGATAATAAAAGTGCCTCATTCAGGAGAATTGAAGAAAAGTCTGGGTTAGATATCTATCACCCCGCCTATGTATTGGCAAATAATAACGTTCACTCCGGTTCTATAGGGTCCCAATGGCATATCGGTGTGATGGATACAGATAACCGGGATCTGCCAAACGTTACGGGTA
>NZ_QPLT01000156.1 GCF_003666015.1 Halorubrum sp. Atlit-26R | reverse complement strand
ACGACCCGCGATGAGGGGGTCACCGCGTTCAACGAACGAAACTACTCTGACGCGGTCGATCCACTTGAGACCGCGCTCTCCGGCTACGAGGACGCCGAGGACGGCTTCGCCGAGGCCGCGGACCTCGCGAACGAGATCGGAGAAGAAACCGCCGCCGACCTCTGCGAGATCGCCGTCGACGAGACCGCGCTCCAGGCGGACGCGACGGACGCCGCGCTCTCGGCCGCGCGGGCCGCGCGCAGCGACGCCGACGCGGAAACGATCAACGGTCACATCGAGCGGTTCCGGTCGCTCCGCGAGGACGCCGCGGCGATCGACGTCGCGGACGCCGACGCGGTCGCGAGCGCGCTCGGACTCGACTGAGTCCGGCCCGACACCCGAATAATTATACTAAAGTAAATTAGTTTATTTGGTAGTATGTGTGGGAGCATACGTCGGTCCCCGGCCCCTCGGCGAGCGCTCGCTTCCGGACGCCGCTCGGTTCCCGGATCCGACGCCCAGGAGGAACGGAGATGACGGGGTCGACCCGGACGAGCGCGGCGCTCGATCGGACTCGGGTACCGCCGGAGGTGGCCTGACGTGTCGATCTCCGAGCAGCGAGAGTACACGCCCCCGGAGAAAGACGAGTTCTACGACCTGTTGAGCAACCATCGCCGGCGGTACGTGATCCACTTCTGTAAGCAGGCCGACGAGCCGCTCACCCTGTCGGACCCCGCGGAGATGGTGGCCGCGCGCGAGCAGGACAAGTCCGTCCCCGAGCTCACGTCCGCCGAGCGCAAGCGCGTGTACACCTCGCTCCAGCAGACCCACCTCGACCGGCTAGCCAGCGCGGGGATGATCGACTACGACGGCGAC
>NZ_QPLT01000155.1 GCF_003666015.1 Halorubrum sp. Atlit-26R | reverse complement strand
GCACGGGTGGGACGTTCTGGTGATTGACGGCAGCGATGGGAGCGCGCGCTTCGAGATCACGGGCGTCGACGGGGAGACAGCTTGACAGCCTCCTCGCGCTGAAGCGCGGGGCTGTCTCCTCGATTCTCCGTAACCACGAGAGAGTACTGGCCGGCTGCCGTTCTGGTTGAACCGGTCGGCTGGCACCCGACTACCCACAGCGCTTGCTGACCACGTCAAGATTAACTGAAATCCAATCACCGAGAAAGCAGCTGGTCGACCTCGTACAACAGGACGGGGAGGAAGATCATCGCGAGCGTGAGCAGCACGAACTCGGGCAGGAACTCGTCGTATCGGCTCGCGGCGACGAGGATACTCGTCTCTCCGCGAACCCACATTGTTCCGAACAGCCCCCACATCACCGTCAGCGACGCGATGGCAACGGTAAACGCACCGAGCGCGACGAGTTTCGTCAGCCGGATCATTACGTCGGCGGGAGTGTGGTGACCGTCGGCTGTGCGCGTCTGGTGGGCTCGATCGCCGCCACGTCACTCAGTAGCAAGGTGCTACCACCGTCGCTCCGATCGGGAGCGGCATCGACAGCACCTTGTGGCGATATGAGCCGAAGATCGATACCCGTGGCACGAGGCGCGCAGCGACGATCGACGGCGGTGTCGGCGATTCCCATACCTTACCCCTGCGTACGCCCCGCAGGAGGGATAGTTATTACCGGCTTATGTGCTCGCGGCAGCTTGGAGCGGAGGTCGGGGGTCGCTCTCGGGGCCGACCAGGGCGGTCCAGCTCAGGTGTCGTGACTCGACACTGGGTCGACCACCGCCGCTGAAGGAGCCGTCGGCCGGCGCTGAGCTCGCTGCCAGT
>NZ_QPLT01000154.1 GCF_003666015.1 Halorubrum sp. Atlit-26R | reverse complement strand
TGGTATTGAATTTATTTCCTACGTTATTGCAATCTTTATCGGATTCATAGTTATCACTCCAATTTTGAAAAAGGCATTCAGTAGCGTTACAACATAATGTGCCTGTATTGACCGCAGATGAGTTGGGGGTTCACTAGTAGAGGATTTCAACAGATCCAATACGTGTTCCATTCTCTGTATTTTATACAGTACTTGTAACAAGTTACAGGAAGATTAAGACTGGCTACGGGATGTGTATCCCTGTACTGACCGGGGCCAGGGCAGAATATAGGACCTGCTGAGAATTTCAACAAAGCCAACCACATTGAATATATGGAACAGAGACGGCTAAAGGCGCTTATCGGGGCGGCAATGGTCAGCTTAGGACTTTTCCAAGTGGGATCGTTCGCCCTACAAAGTGAATGGCTACCGATGGTTTTGGGGCTCCTTTACGCAGCTATTGGAACCGCATATCTCTGGGCAGAAGTCTACACTGCCGGTCAGTAAGCTGCCGAGACAGATCGGCTGACCCGTACAGTTAACCGATTGATAAGTGATTCAATGGTAGGGCTTCGGCCGATACCAGTGATCCGGAGACGCTGCTCGCGGATCTTGAACTGACGCGCGGACTCACCATCCAGATGACCGCGCTCACCACACTCGGCTTCGTTATCGCAGCGGTCGCACTGAGCGGCCTTTACCAAGCCGGTACTGGAAATCCGGCGACATTTCGGTTTGCGCCCGGAATCAGTTGGTGGACCAACGCCCTAGACGTTCTCATTATCCTGGTATTGGCAACTGTCTTCGTCATTCCTCACGAGTGGCTGCACGGCCTCGCCATCCGGTACTACGGCGGCGAGGCGAAATACGGCGTCGGGATCA
>NZ_QPLT01000153.1 GCF_003666015.1 Halorubrum sp. Atlit-26R | reverse complement strand
TGAACACGTCCTCGACGCCGATGTCGCTTGCCTCTTGGATGATGCCGTAGATCTCCTGGACGACTTCCTTGGCGGACATAATCTCGCCGTCGCGTTGGACCTTCCCGTGATGCTTGGAGTATTCGCGGAAACACGCACCCATCTCCATCACGCCGATGTCGCCGCGAGAGAGATCGCGGTTCTCTTCGAGTTGCTTGCGGGTGCGGCGGGCTGTCCGGTAGATGTCGCGGCGGAGTGAGTTCCAAGAGGCTGGCTCTGTCTCGTCGATAGGGCGAGCGACGACGACAATATCGAATGAGACTGCCTCGCCCTGAATGAATTTGTTAATATCGGCAGTGATTGGGTATGTCGCCGTCACTTCGAACCCGACATTGCAGAGTGATTCAAGAAGTTCCCCCCAGGACTCCGAATCGCTGTGATGGTAAGTGAACGTGAGTGTGCCATCTTCTTTGAGTGCTCGTTTGATGACCGAGAATGCTTGACCAAGTTCTGACTCGAAATCCTCAGCTGTCTTGTCCAAGTAAGGGTTTGTAACAATAGAATCTCCACGCGGTGTTTTATTCTGATTGAACCCAGGGTACTCCTCTTTAAGAAGAATCTTCAGCCAGACGTAAAAGAAGTCTGAAACCTCAGAATATATGATATTATCGTAATAAGGGGGGTCAGTAATAACAGCGTCAAATTCGTTTTGGTAGTTCATCTGCCGCATATCTCCCTGAAAGACCTCAGCATTTTTGCCGATGGGCATTGCGAATTTCCCCGTTTCTAGTGTTTCATCTCCTTCCACATACCGTTCTGTAGGCGAAGAGGCGTATTCTACACCCTTGAGAACCATATCCCACATTGAGGAAAACGTACCAGT
>NZ_QPLT01000152.1 GCF_003666015.1 Halorubrum sp. Atlit-26R | reverse complement strand
CACGTCGGCGTCGACCTGGAGGCCGCGACCGACGCGCTCCCCGAGACGACCGGCCTCCAGCTGAACCCCGGGACGCTGGTCGGTACGATCGACGCGCCGCCGAGTGAGGTTCGCGAAGAGTTCCGGTCGATGGAGCGTGTCTACCCGAACACGCTCGCGTCGATCCAGTACGACGTCGTCGACGGCGAGCGCGTCTGGGAGGTCGGCTCCTACGCGTATCGACCCGAGGGCTTCTTCGGGATGTGGCAGTACCACCTCCGACTCACGCCGGCGGACGGTGGGCGACAGACGCGCCTCTGGACACACTACGAACGGAGCGCGTGGCGGGCGCCCGTCCGGCACTACCGCGGCGAGGGCTGGGACGCGGAGGAGGGCGTGCGGGAGATCGCGTCGCTGTTCGCGAGCGATGAGCGGTTCGAACCGAGAGAGTAGTATTGTACGCCGAAACTGCTACTGATTCACTTTGTTCTTTTAGATAGTACAAGAGCCGTTGAGAGGTTCTAAGAACCTGTATTTTTTCAGGGCAAGGTTCATTATGGGGGCATTATAATTATACGACGGAGACACCCGCCACCACACCAGTCTCCACCCACAGTCAGGCTACGAGCCTACTGAAAAAAGGAGAAGGTTCGTCGAGAGCTACTCGACGTCGGCCATGACGGCAGCCATCACGAGGACGGTCCCAACACCGTGTCCAAGGGCGATCAGGACCGCACCAGCCGCGATGGCTGTCCGCCGTGTTTTCGGAGTGATTGTTTCACCCCCAGGGACATCTTAGTCCAGCGCTCTCCCCTGAGGCGCCCGCAACCAGATGGTCACTTGCGGACGAGTGAACGCCGCTATCGGCTGAAGGGAAGCAACACGTAT
>NZ_QPLT01000151.1 GCF_003666015.1 Halorubrum sp. Atlit-26R | reverse complement strand
CGACACACGTCTCGCTGTTCAGCGGCATCGGCGGGTTCGACCTTGGCTTCGACCGAGCGGGCTACACGAACCTCGTCGCCGTCGAGCAGGACGAACACGCTGCCGACACCTTCCGGCGCAACTTCATCGACGACCGCGACGAAGACGCCGATGAGGACCCGCCAGTTCTGTTGGAGCGCGACATCCAGAAGATCGCGACATGGGAAATCCTTGAGGCGGCCGACGCGGGCGTCGGCGAGATCACGACGATCTCCGGTGGGCCGCCCTGTCAGGGGTTCAGCCACATCGGGAAGCGCGAGGCGGACGACCCGAGGAACGAACTCTACCTCGAGATGGTTCGGATCGTCCACCAGGCGAAGCCAGTGTCGTTCGTGATGGAGAACGTCCCTGGGCTCGCGACGATGAAGGACGGACAGGCGATTCGAGAGGTCTGTGAGAACTTCGCCGCCGGCGGGTATCACGTCACCTGGGAGAAGGTCGACGCCGCCGACTACGGCGTCCCGCAGCACCGCAAGCGGGTGATCATTCTCGGGAAGCGCGTCGACGTCATGGGCGTCCCCGAGAGCGGGAATCCGCAGCTCCACATCGGGGCGAAACCCGGGAACATCGACCACCCTGATTGGTTCCGCGAGCGGCACCACCTCGCCGACCCCGATCAGGTGACGCTCGACGCGTTCGGTGACGAGCCGGAGACGCTCGATGAGCTGCTTGAGCAGGTCATCGACGAGGGGGTGGAGTATGTCCAGTGACGACCTCCCGACGATCGCGTACACGACCGAGTCGGGCGAGCGCCGGCGCGTCCGCTACGAGCGCGTTCCGGGCGAGCCGTGGCACGCCGAGCGCCACGTCGACCGCTGGGATGACGAC
>NZ_QPLT01000150.1 GCF_003666015.1 Halorubrum sp. Atlit-26R | reverse complement strand
CATCACTAATATTAACTTCGCCAAACTGTTTAATAAACAGAGGAATTAGCTAGACATGCATGCAGAAACCAGAAGCAAGCGTAGACTCGGTAACGAAAGGCGCACAGACACTCGGTGGTGCGGTGCTTATCGCTGCTCTGTTTGTTGAAACAGGCAGCGCAGGTGCCATCATCGACTTCTTCAACCAGACATTGTTCGATGCGGGTGATCTCGGAACGGTCACGAACGGGATGGCCATCGGGCTCGGTGGATTCGGAACGTACGCTGGCGTGTCGCTCGCCGGTGTCCAGCGAGCTAAGGCCTGGCTCGGTGCGGTGCCGTTCGTTGCATCGACCGGAATCAGTACCGTGTTCTTGTCAGGAACCGTCGCCAGTTGGGTATCCGACCCCGCGACAAGCCTGATCGTGTTCGGAACAAGCTCGGTCGTTTTCCTCGGAACAGTTCACAAAGGGACGCTCGAGAAGCTGAACAACGTACGGTAACCACCTCTTTCGAGGCCCTCCAATGACTCAAAATAACACAGATATTGACGTAGACGCAGTAGACGACGCACAGACACCAGAACACGCAGCTCCGACGAACCGCCGCACGTTCATCAAAGGCATCGGCGTGACTGCCGGTGCTGCCGCAACCGGCGGTGCCGGACTCGCATACGGACCGAAGAACGCGCAGGCGGTCGTGCCGGCGTTCATCCTCGGTGGGCTGGCCGCCACAGCCGCGTACAGCTATCTTGTCGGGTCCGGCGCGCTCGATCACCGTCTTGGCCCTGACCGCGACCTGTCCGGATTCACGGGCGGTGACAAGCTACACCAAGCACAGTCTGAAGACGTGACGAAGCTTCAGGGTACCGAAAAAGAGGTGCTGACA
>NZ_QPLT01000149.1 GCF_003666015.1 Halorubrum sp. Atlit-26R | reverse complement strand
CGCGATCGCGGGCACTTCGCCGAACCCGGCGGCCATTTCGCGGTCGTTGACGGCGACGAGCGTGAGCGATCGGTTCGCACCGCTTACCGCGGCGGTGTCGTTCACGTCGAGCGCGAGGCGGTCGGCGACCGCCGGCGACGCGACGAACTCACCGGTCCACGTGCCGTCATAATCGCCGTCGGCGTAGTACGGGTACGGCTCGCTCAGCGGGTCGAGCCGCATGTCGGCGACGCGCCGCTGACCCTCGGGCGGCAGAACCCCGAGCGCGATCACGTACTCGCGGTCGCCGGTCGTCGGGTTCTCCAGGCGGAGCGGCTGTAACGCGACGGGAGACGCGTACTCGATCCGGTCGTCAGCGTTGAGCTCCGCGGAGATGGTGTGGACCTGGCTGAGACGAGCGCCTTCCGATTGTAGCGGGACACTCCCGCTGCCGCCGTCGTCCGGAACGATCCAGTAGTCGATGTCCTCGCTCTCGACGGTGGTGCTGCCCGCGAGGCCGATCGAAACGCTCGTGACGACGAACAGCAGCGCGACCGCGATAGCGACGCCCGCGATACAGACGCCCATGCGACCGGGTGCGACGCCGCGGAGCCGACCGAACACGCGCCGCACCCCCAGTCCGATCACCGACACAGTCCGTCGGAGTCGTGCGCTCATTGCCGGACACCGTCACGCAGTTGGACGACGCGATCAGTGCGATCGAGCGTGTACTCGTCGTGAGAGGCGATGACGATGGCTCGGGCGTCGCTCACGTCGGTGAGGAGATCGAGGACGCGCTCGCCCGTCTCTCGGTCGAGTTCGCCCGTCGGCTCGTCGGCGATGACGACGGCCGGGTCTGCGGCCAGCGCCCGGGCGATGGCGACGCGTTG
>NZ_QPLT01000148.1 GCF_003666015.1 Halorubrum sp. Atlit-26R | reverse complement strand
CTGTGGACCTACCGAACGTGGCTGCTCGCCGCGCTGCTCGTCGGCGGCGAGTTAGCGTTCGTCGCCGTGGTCATTCTGTTGTACGGGTGACCGCCGACGTCGGCTGATCTTGAAGTGACGGGGGACGCTATCGAACCGCATGGTCCGGCGCTCCGAGACCTGTCCGAACTGCGGGCACAGCTTCAGCTACAACGCGGCGACCGGCACCGGCCCGACGGAGTTCTTAAACGAGGGGCAGTGTCCGAACTGCGGCCACCACGTCAGGACGCCGCCGGGGACGTGAGCCTGCGGCGGCGCCGGAGGCGAGTGGCGCTCAGTAGACCGGGTCGTAGTCGTCGCAGACCTCGGCCATGAACGCCTGATGGACGGTGTCGACGTGCTTGCTCGCGGTGGTCTCGTGGTCGCGAGTCCGCCAGATCCGGGCGACCGCCTCGACGTGGGTCGTGAGCGACTCGCAGTCGACCGCGTAGGTGTTCAGGACGTGGTCGAGGACCGCGGCGAACTCGCTCTGTAGCTGCGGGTCGGCCTCGCCGTCCGCCTCGCTCTCCGCGAGGCGGATCGCGGCGTTCTCTACGTCCCCGACGTCCGACTCGAACGCGGCAGAATACTCCATGATCGCTAATCTATCGTGGTGGAGCCGGTGTTACAAGCGGTAGTGTATAAAAATACCGGCGACCGTCGGATCTGTGACGCCCCTCAGGTCGTACTGGCACTGTGGCCCCCGACGCAATCTGAACGTTCTTTGACCGCCGCCACTTCCACCGTACGATGCCGGACACGAAACGAGTGCTGCGAAATCTGTGGGAGGAAACCCCCATGACGGAGGACGATTCGATCGTTGCGCGTCACGTCAAGAATTTCATGATATA
>NZ_QPLT01000147.1 GCF_003666015.1 Halorubrum sp. Atlit-26R | reverse complement strand
CTCTCCGGCGTACCGTCGTGTTCGTCGCTCATCGACAAGGCGCGCTCACGCGGAGATCCCCCCCTGATCGTCGCCATGCTGGTGACGCTCAACTCGCGTGATGGCGTCTTGCAAGAGTTCGATATCGTATCGAACCGTCCGCCAGCGCGACAGCGACTCAAGCGACTCGTGGACTGCTGTGTGATCGCTGTCAGCGAGTCGTGTGGACGGAACCGCGTTCGGATCCGGCACCGAAAACCGGTCTTGGAACTCGTCGTCTTCGTCGATCAGCTCGTTGAGCCGCTCTCGGAGTGCGGAAAGTGAATGCTCATCGGCAAGCGTTTCGATCCGCTTCCACCGGAAGTACGAGTCATTCCGTCGGAACTCCACCGGGCGGTTCCCACGCCGTGTCGCGATGCCCATCTCTGTCAGCTGCGTGAGTGCGTTTCGGGCACCGTCCACCGAGCACGCTGCGCGCTCTGCGATCGTATCGACTCGTTCGTACTCGGTCACACCGGAGATTACGTCGTACACCCGCTGGAACGTCGTCCGATTCTCGCGCCACTGCTGTTCCGCGGTCTCCGTGTCGCGTGGTGATGATCCCGCCTTCGATTCGTCTTCAGCCATACGGTGCTGTTCGAGTGATACTGACATATATCTTTTCCAGCCTAGAAATATCGATAATCTCGGTGTGAGTTCCACAGCTGGATGGCGGCTAAGGATCGGGTAGCGAGCGACTGGCGCTTCTCGCCTGTAAGTTAGAAATCAGACTACAATAGTCTAAACTATAATAGTTCAGCTACTAATAGAGACATCACTGCTTCGAAAAGCTAGGGGCCAGCCGCATCGTCGCTAGCGAGGCCCTGCTGGGATCCGTAATCAAAGAAGAACGCA
>NZ_QPLT01000146.1 GCF_003666015.1 Halorubrum sp. Atlit-26R | reverse complement strand
GATAATCACACAGTGTAATAACACCTGAAGACAAAAAATAGCTCCTCTGGAACACACAAGCAGGTTTCGTGTGCTGAATACATCCTCTGGGCCTTGTTTAGACGCTCCTGAATGTGTCGGGTAGTGGCTATGTGAGGTGAACAATCCATCCAAGAAAGCCTCTCGAACCGATTTCGTTGTTTGAATAAACGCCGAAGAGGACGGTCTGCACCGCGTCTAAACAAGGCCCATCCTCTGTATCTCGCACGCCGGTCGTGTCAGTTCCTAAGGATTTCAACAGAGCCATCTCTACTGAACTGATCGATCCAGACATTACGCAGTAAATTGGTTGCCTCTGCCACACTGTCACACAATTCCCAATCCGTTTGCTAGCGCGAGGCTGCCGAGGGCCGCAAATCCACCCGCCACCAGTACGTACTTCGGAATCTGGTAGCGAAGACTGCGGTTGAATTCATCAAATCCTTGGTCGGAAAGCACCAGCGGTACTTTGTCACTTCCCTGGAGCACGGGAGTGCCTTGATCGACGGAAACTTCTCCGCAGACCGCTAGCACCTCGCCGTCGAGGATGGCTCTCGCCTCAAAATACTCGTCGTCAGGGATTTCTTCGGGTCCGTCCGCATCGAAGATGTACTCCATAATGGGAGTGGGGTTGACAGTCCAGTGTTCTTCCAGATGGATGTATGGCGATCCCCAACTACGCTTCGACAGCCCGGTCGATACTGTCCACTCAGGAGATACTGTTGTGATGTCGGTGCTGTCGTGGGTCTCGGTCATCCAGTCTGTGTCGATCGGAATCTCACGGCGACCGTAGTCGACGGTAAACGTCCCGGACTGAATCCCGGATTCATACGTAATCAGATTCATATCCGCTTCG
>NZ_QPLT01000145.1 GCF_003666015.1 Halorubrum sp. Atlit-26R | reverse complement strand
TTGCTGCCAGATCGTTTCGCCGTCATCGATCGAAAGAGCGACGATTTCCTGGCTTCGTGTTCCGAGGAACGCGGTCCCGTTGCTGACAGCGGGTGGTGTTCCGAGTCGGTCGCCAAAGGTACCGAGTGAGCGTACTCGCGTCCCGTCTTCCGGATCGTGGACAGCAAGCGTTCCTTCGTCGGTAACGAGTAACCCGTCGTTGGCGACGACTGGCTCGGTGTCTGGATGGTCGAGTTCGGTTTCCCACAGCAAGGAACCGTCTGCGGTGGAGAGCGCGCGGAGTACACCGGTATTGCCGTCCTGTAGGTAGCCCGTGACGTAGACGCGGTCGTCGTCGATTGCGGTTGTTCGCGCTGCGAGTGTCGGGTGACCCCAGAGTCGATCGCCGGTCGTTGCGTCGTACGCGATGAGACCGGTTTCACCACGGCGTCCGGTAAGAGGGAGTGTGATAATCGAGGGACCAGCAGTAAGTGCACCCTCAGCGGGGCGAGGAAGAGAGCGCGACCACTCTTCGAGCCATCGATGCGGTTCAACGCGACGAGCTGTTGTTCAGCAGGGATGAGTAGGTGGTTTTCCGTTACTGTTGGTGTCGGGCCTGTCTGAGCCGAAAAGTCGTATTCCCACTCTTGATCACCAGTCTGTGCATCGAGTGCGGTCGCACTGGCCCCGACGGAATACACCATTCCATCGGCGACGAGTGGTTCGATGCTTCCTGCGTCACCTGCGTCCCATGCTTCGTTCCCTCGATCTGGAACGGCGACATCGGATGCGCCGGTGTTACGACTGTCGTGGGCTTGCTGTCGCCAGTCACCGGTGGGTTCGTTCGGAAGCGTTTGGTTCGACGTGCCGAAGCATCCAGCTATCGCTCCGACTGACGCG
>NZ_QPLT01000144.1 GCF_003666015.1 Halorubrum sp. Atlit-26R | reverse complement strand
GGATCCACACCTCCAGCGACTCGCGCCCGCGCTCCAACTCGACGTCGTCGGCGTAGATGTCGCCCGCTTGGTCGCCGGCGACCGCCTCGAACTCGATCTGCGCTCGCACAGCGGCCTGTTCCCCACCAGTTATTTCTACTGATGCCTCTCTGTCTGCTGATTCTGTGTGTATCATGGGTGTGTCTGTAATGGAAATTACCTCGCCTCTCGGGTCATCGGTGTGTTCGTTAGTCTGCTGTAAACTCGGTGTCCGGACGAAGTGGAGCCATTTTCTCCCACCTCGGATGGCAGGTCTGGCAAAGAGTGATCAGGTTGGTCATGCGATTTCGTTTTTTGGGATCATCTATCTCGCGGGCAGGTGTGATGTGGTGGACATGAAGCGCAGTGCCATATTCTTCAAATGACACCGACTCAGGTAGTCCGCACCCTTGGCATCTTGCCTGATCCCGCACTCTGACTGCGTTCTTTTTGTTTTTATTCCAGCCACGACCGTAGTGTCTCTCACCACCTATCCATGAGGGGTGATTTACACCACTGCGCGCATCACTTTGCCATTCTGACTGACACGTAGCTGAACAGAATTGAATGTCAGTAGCTCTCATTCGAGACGGAATCCGTGAAATCTCACTCCCGCACCACCCGCATTCTGCGGAGACTCGGTCATGATGATCTCTCGGATTTTTTGTCTCAATCCCGTGGACAGACAGCCAGCGAAGTACGGTGCTTTTAGCACACCCGATGCGATCGGCGATGTCTTTTGCCCTAACACCGTCTGTATGGTATTCTTCTCTTAGCTGAGTAGGAGATTCCAACAGGTCGGGAGTTTGTTCCCTGCTAGAAGGACGTCGACTTATGCCACACTCTTCCATTCGTCTATACA
>NZ_QPLT01000143.1 GCF_003666015.1 Halorubrum sp. Atlit-26R | reverse complement strand
CGCGAATTCCGCAAACTCGTGTTGACCGCCGCAGTCTACAACCTCGAACAGGCGCTCAAACAGTGACCCCGACGCAGTCATCGGATTCAACAAAGCATAACACACAGGTACTCATCTATACGGCGCATATACTAAAATATTATAATTCGGAAATGAAATCACGAACTTTCCTTGAAGACATTTCCCAGGTATATTTTTCAGCAGCAAGATGCCGTCCGGCCTCTCCGATCTCCCGGCGTAAATCAGAGTTCCCCCCGAGCGTAGCAATTACATCCGAGAAATTCTCCAGTTCTGTAACAAGAACTTCATCTCCCGGTGTCACGTCAAGACCACGCACGCCAAACGGAGTGGAGACGACGGGTAGACTACGCGCCAAGTAATCAAAGAGTTTGATGTTCGTTCCTCCTCCTGAGAGCATCGCGTTCAGAGCTATGTCGCTCGCATCAAAATGCGCCTCAAAATTATCATCTACGTAGCCGGTGATGCTCACGTTTTCCGGCACTGACGACTGATCAAGGGCATCTCCGACACTTCCCAATATAAGAAAGTGTGCCGAGGGGGGTTTCTCACGGAATTCACGGGCGATGTCAACTGTCGCCTCCGCTGCCTCAATATTGGGCTTATAGTTACTTCCCATGAACAGACAGACAGTCACATCCTTAGCGATATCGTACCTCTTCCGAACCCGTTTCGCACGTTTAGAATTTGGGCGATGCTCACGAATGTCTTCTCTGTAAGTTCCATTCGGTGCGATCAGTATCGGCCCACCTTGATCGTACTTTTCTCGATAGACATCCGCATCCCGCTTGCTCGTACACACGACCGCATCTGCCTCCTCGACCGACCGTTGCTCAAGGTCGTTCACACGCCTCTCAAACCACTC
>NZ_QPLT01000142.1 GCF_003666015.1 Halorubrum sp. Atlit-26R | reverse complement strand
GAGCCGAGCGAGGTTCTGTTCGGTCCTGAGGTCGAAGCCCAACACCGTCGACTCTCCGTCGAGGCGTTCGAGGACGTGTACCTCGTCGGCGACGTACACGGCTGTCGCAGCGAACTGGAGTCGTTGCTCGACGAACTCGACCCCGGCGACGACAACCTCGTCGTCTTCGTCGGCGATCTGGTCAGCAAAGGTCCGGACAATCGGGGCGTCGTTGAGCGGGTCCGTGAACTGCCGAACGCGCACTCGGTCCGGGGGAACAACGAGGAGAAACTGCTCCGCGGCGAGACCGGCGGGCTGGGACTGACCGACGCTGGCCGCGAGTGGATTCGGTCGTGTCCGGTCGCCATCTCGTGGCCGGGGACGCTGGTCGTCCACGCCGGCGTCGACCCGCACAAGCCGCTCGCTGACCACGATGTCGACGACTTAGAGACCGTCCGGTCGCTCGCCGAGGGTGGCGACTACGCACGCCCGTACTGGTGGGAGCAGTATGCCGAGCCACCCCGGGTGTTCTTCGGACACACGGTGCTGGCTCGACCCCTCCTCCGGGAGTACGCCGTCGGCCTCGACACGGGGTGCGTGTACGGCGGCGCGCTGACCGCCTACGACTGGCGGCGAGACGAGGTGCACAGCGTGAACGCCGAGCGGACCGTCAAGTCCCGTCCCAAGTCCGAGGTCGTGACGCCGCGCGCAGACGAGTGACAATGTGAAGGTGGTTCCGAACGAACGGTCGGAATCCGTCGGACGCACCGTGGCGACGCCGGATATTTTTCGACTCAGAGGTGACCGCAGCCATCGGTATCTCTTATCAACGAACACGCCGAACTCCCCCGCATGGATTACGCGATTCGAATGGACCGACCCGTGTCGGCGGAAATAAAGCGTAA
>NZ_QPLT01000141.1 GCF_003666015.1 Halorubrum sp. Atlit-26R | reverse complement strand
CCAGCGGCTCCCGTTCCAGTAGCCGTCGTTGGGGATCACGTCTCGGGAAAGCAGCGTCGGGATCTGCTCCACCGCGGCCTCAACGGCAGTAACAAACGCGGCCCCCGGCAGCGGTGTCACCGCGAGGAGGTCCCCGAAGACGCCAACGACAAAGCCGAAAAACGCCCCTGCTTGCGCCGCGAAGAGGACAGCCCCGATTGCGGCCCAGACGGCAGCAGGCGAGTTCGTCGGGAGTAGCGTTCCGGAAGTCGTTTCGTGTGCGCGAGCCATCTCAGCTACCCTCCAGCCCGACACGTGGGTCGATAAGCGTGTACAGCAGGTCTTGGATGAGATTGATGCCGACTATCATGAGTATGAACACGTACATAAGCGTCCCCACGAGCGGGAGATCGCCCTGAATCGCCGCTTGGTAGAACAGGTTGCCGATGCCGTTGATGCCGAAGACCGTCTCCACTAACACCGACCCGCCGATGAGCAGGAACGCCTCGCTGGTGATGATCGGCACGAGGGGAACGAGCGCGTTTCGTAGGATGTGTTTCCAGACGAGCGCGCGCTTCGAGACGCCCTTCGCCTTCGCGAGGTCGATGTAATCCTCGTTTCTGACTTCCAGCACCGCCGTCCGCCCGATGCGCATTTCGTTGCCCATCGAGGCCGAGCCGAGGACGACGGCTGCCGGGAGGACTTTCTTTGTTGCCGCGAGGAAACCGTCGACGGTGTCGAGCCGGGAGAGGTCCGGACTTCCGCTGATGGAGTCCAGGTTCGGCCCGATCGTCTGCCAGTCGAAGTTTAACGCGAAGAAGTCGCCGGCGGCGAGGGTGTACGCGCTCCCGAGCACCGTCAGCAGCATGATAGCGAGCCAGAAGTTCGGCATGGCGCGCCAGACGATACA
>NZ_QPLT01000140.1 GCF_003666015.1 Halorubrum sp. Atlit-26R | reverse complement strand
TGACGAAGTTGTTGAGAAAGAGGCAATAAAAGCAGAATATGCAATTAAACATGCGCGGACAAGAAACAAACTGGAAGAGTATAAGGAGTTAGTTGAGCAAGAAGAACGAGAACAAAAATATCAGAAATTCTTAGAGAACAACCCTTGGCTCTTTGGACACGAGTATGTACAAAGGCTAGACATTCGGGAATTGACGAGAGGCGACGAGGTAGATTTCTGTATGGAATCAGTTGATGGGTATTACGACATAATCGAAATAAAGACCCCCTCAAAGACAGTCCTAGTCGAAGATTCATCACACGACACACACAAAGCCAGCTCCGAGCTGTCGGGAGCGATTGCACAAGTAGAGGATTATATCCATTCTATCGAGATGAATGAAGCTCAAATCAATCTCGAAGACGGAATTCATATGCTAAAGCCGAGAGGAATAATTGTAATTGGAGATGGTCTTAGTGATAAGAAGAGGAATTCATTAAGAATTCTCAATAGTCATTTAAATGGGATAACCGTCTACACGTTCTCTGATCTCACAGAATTTGGTACTCGAATGGTTCGGAGATACGAAGGGGATGCGGAAATCCCTACTAAATCGATTACCGATAATAATTGAGTGATAAAGCTGGAGATTCGCCCGGCTTTCTTCCGATATGAACTAATCATTATAGGGGTTGAAAAGCCAGTAAGGAGCAAGATGCAAATAGCGGAACAAATCCGACCCAAGGAAATCGGGGATCTGTTCAATCAAAACGAGCGATTTCGTATTCCATCCTACCAACGGCGGTACTCGTGGGAAGACGAACACTTCGAGGATCTCTGGAACGATCTGAACAGCATCGACCCAGAGGGGAGTCATTTCTTCGGAACGATTGTGTTTATGTCCGGGACACAC
>NZ_QPLT01000139.1 GCF_003666015.1 Halorubrum sp. Atlit-26R | reverse complement strand
ATAATGTCCTCAACGCTTGACGAACCAGTACCAAGTTCTGGTGCGATCTCAGAGAGTTCCCATCCGCTTTCTTTTGCTCTTGCTGCTGACCATCGCAGGTCAAGAATCAGATCTTCGGGGTAGTGGTGCATCTGAGGGGTGTTAGTGATACGAAGCGAATCCAGGAATTTTTCGACTTCATCGCGGTCTAATCCAACCACAGCCTTTCTAGCTGCGATAACCAGATAATCGCGGATCTCTGGATCCGCAACGAGACCCTGCCAGACTTCCGTGATCGTATTATGGCCAGTCAGCACGACTCTACCTGCTGACGCGCCAGGTTCTGTCCTCGTTATCCCGGCGTTCTCGGGAATTGTCGGGCTGATGCTGGTGGTTGTAGTGCGAACGTCCGTGGTGTCGTAGCTGTTGCTATTATCTCGTGTCATGTTGTGGGCGCTCCCACAACCAACGACCGGTGTGCGCACGCCGGTCTCGTGCGCGCAACTTACTACGATACCAGGGATTAGGGTACCAAGCTAGTGGTCCGGATGTGCATCCTGGTGGTTTCTGGTTGGATGCTCCCGATGTTGGCTGTTGCAACCGGTCGTAATAATTGGTCGTTTATATACTTCCCCCCTATAGCACTTGAACCGAACTGGTGTCAAGATAGTCCTGTGAGTGACCTTCCGACTTTATACAATAGTCTGGAGTAATCGTGGGTATACAGAGTATATGGAATTCCAGACTTCTGGAAGGTGGTTTTCGACCTCGACCCCACTGGGTCGCGTACGAATGCCATCAGTATCCTCGATGTATGCACGGTAACGTACTCACTCACCCTGTTAACGTGAATAGATCCGTATGACCTATCGCACCGATAACCGAGGAAAGTATCGTTCTTAAACAGACTCCGGTTCAGC
>NZ_QPLT01000138.1 GCF_003666015.1 Halorubrum sp. Atlit-26R | reverse complement strand
GATCGAGATCGGAGAGCGCGGTCGATTCAAGCAGTGATTGGAGAAAGGCTTTGTTTGAGCTCTTCCGGTCGCCCTGAAGCGTGTCGAACCAGTCTTCGAGCTCGTCGACGAAGAACGCGACAGTTTCGTCCCCAACGGCATCTTGAATCGTCTGCATATCGGGGTAGCCGCCGGATTCGAACGTCCCTGGGTCGTAGTCCAGTGCTTCGAAGAACGGCTCCCAGAGGTACTCGTATTGCTCGTTCTGCATTGCGACTGTAATCGGAGTCGCGTTATCAGGGAGCGCCGACTCGAACCCATCTACTGAGTCGCTGGCCCAATCAGCAGCAGCAGCGGGGGCGTCAAAGCAGTGATAGAGGGCAACCATCTGGTGGGACTTGCCACTACCGTACGGGCCATAGAGAATATGCGTCCCTCGCGGGTCGTCACCGGTAAGGGAATCACGGAGAATCGTGAGGGCTTCTCGAAGCCCTTGAGTCATCAGCGTCCGATCGAAGAAGAGCTCGGCGTCCGACTCGAACTCGTCGTCATCCTCGACGTTGTAGAGTTTTACTTGTCCATCTATTTGTCCATCCTCTCGAAGCTCACGGCTCAGGGTGACCGTGTCATCGAGAGTTTTGGGCAAGGGCTCAGTCTCGGCCATTCTTAGGTACTTAACTACTGCTTGTGTCGACACAATAAACGCTCGGGTGACAGTAGCTGTCGACTATTTGGATGTCACACAACGTATTTGCCTCTCACCTGATTCTACCGTGATATGGCAGACTTCGACCTCGTTGACACAGAGGTCACTCACGAATCTGCGACTGATCTTCTGGAGTCGATAGATGCGGACTCTCCTGAGGCGGACCACGTACAGACGATTCAAGCAGTTCGTCTCCAGGCTGGCCAACTGGATT
>NZ_QPLT01000137.1 GCF_003666015.1 Halorubrum sp. Atlit-26R | reverse complement strand
GGAACCGACAGCGCGATAGCGACGAGGAGATAGCTTGCGATCGTGGACCGTACTGGTGGTAATCCGTGGAATAATGACCGGATTCGACCGCTGAGTAGGGTTGGGCTCCACAGTACTGCAGCGACGAGTCCGGGCCCAAACATGAGAGCGAGCGTGTCGAACATCGATACCTACTGGATCAACACCTGTATGCCTCAAAACCGTACAGAAGACTCAAAAGGAATTTTGAACAGTTGTTCCGCTTAACTGGGTATTCCTGCGGGAGAACGGGCTACCAATACACGGTATACACGCAGGCATCCCCGTGTTCACGTCGGCATTTCTCCCCCGTCTCTTCGATGAATACGAGTCGCTCGGCTGGGGCGAATTGTTGCGTGACGGCACGGATAATCCCGCGGTCAAATGAGCAGGGATATGGATTTTGACACCGGATTGTGCCTACTTTATCGTCGATTTCAGTGACCCGATAGTAGCCGATCTCACCCCCTCGATGATTTTGTTGGTACGCGATATTAATCGACCGGAGCGCGTCTTCTACTGTTGAGAGTCCCGTTGGCCACTCAGCAGTCTCCGGAATCTGTTCCCCGATCCGGTCCAACAGGTGTGGTTCCAGCTCCGTCGCAAGTACTTCGAATGCGTCCAACCATGCCTGCTGGGAGTACCATTCGTTTGGTTTTGGCTCGTCGATACCGTTGTCTGCGAGTGTATCCCGAACCTGTTGTTTGTAGGTTTCGGAGAAGCGACTCACCCCCTCAAGCGTCGCAAGGATCGTTTGACCGTTTATTTCTACGTCACGGTCTAGGACGTTGTATTGACTCATTTTCGAGGTCTTGTTATGTGTGGTCTATTCTCATAGGTTCCTGAAACTTACGTCTAGTCTTTGTTCTATTCGGGCTGGAAGATGTCCTC
>NZ_QPLT01000136.1 GCF_003666015.1 Halorubrum sp. Atlit-26R | reverse complement strand
GGTCGATGCTGCCGTCGTCGTTCTGGGGTGTCGGGAGACAGAGGAACGTGACTTCGGTGTCGCAGACGGCTGCGTAGTCGGTGGTCGCCCGGAGGCGGCCGGTGCCGTTTGGCCCGGCGTGTTCGGCGATAAGCTCCAAGAGTCCCTCCTCGTGGATCGGGGCCTCGCCGGCGTTGATCGTCTCGACGACCGACTCGTCGATGTCGATGTTCACCACGTCGTGGCCGAGGTCCGCGAAACACGCCGCAATTGTCGTGCCGACGTAGCCAGAACCGACGACTGAGAGTTCCATTTATGATCTGTTCAGCGGGACCCCACACAGAACATGCGTGTCTGGAAGGATGAACTGGTCCGCATTCGATCGTGGGGTTCAATATTCGAACGTGAAATGGCAATATATACGATGAAAATCGCGTTCCTGACCAACTATTTTCCGAAGTTGTCTGAGACATTTATAATGAATCAGGTGACTGGACTGCTTGACCGTGGTCACTCAGTACGAATATTCGCTCTAGAAGCACCAGATGAAGAGGTTTCCCACGAAATTGTGGATGAATATGATCTTCTTGACCGAACTACATACTTCGAGGCCCCCGTAAGCTATCTCTCTGGTATCGTGACAGTCGCCCGTCTTACAGCCACAAATCCCCGTAACATCCAAGAAATCATTTCGTCTCTGAAACAAGGTACAGAAGGAGGGGTCCGCCTGTCCACACTGTACCAGTTCGAGCGGTCGGATAACTGGAACTTCGATGTGTACCACGCCCACTTCGGAGAGGTTGGAAAACGATGGAATTTCCTCCCAAACCAAGTAGACGCCCCATACATCGTCTCTTTCTACGGGCACGACGCGAGTAAAGACTTGTCCGAGAATCCTGAGAGATATAGACGGACATTTGATCTCTCGGA
>NZ_QPLT01000135.1 GCF_003666015.1 Halorubrum sp. Atlit-26R | reverse complement strand
GTCTTCCAACGAAGAGCGCCACAGGAGCATTATTAGGTATTCCAAGAGACTCACGGACAGCGGTTACCGCAGCTGAATCAGGATTGCTGAACCGTTCAATGTCTGTAGTGTTCCATGCGACATAGACATCGTCGGGGTTAACCCCGAGGTCAGTGACGTAGTCCCGAATGTGTGGTCCATATACTACAAGTGCATCTGCTCCGTGATAGATCCGTTTAATCAGGGGAAATGTGGTCGTCCGCAGAGTGGTTATTGGAAGCCTCCATTCTCCGGTCCAGAGGACAAATGGGGTATCGGTCAGTTGAGCATATAAATACGCGGCCTGTCCAGCAAACTGCTCGAGCGGACAAGCGACGATTACATCAGGCCCGCGTCGCCACAGATAATAAAAAAGCGTTGGTGCAATACTATAGTGCTCGTGAAGTTCGAAGTCCCTAATAGCCCGGTAATTAAAATTACCATACGCTTTCCATCCCTCTTTTTCGTCAGTAAAGAGGATTTCATAATCGAATTGATCTCCTAATTGATTATCGAATTGTTCAAAAAACCCTGTCCGGTAATGTGGACACCGATTTGTAACAAAGGCTAATTGTGGACTCACTATCTGATAAGAGGACTAATCCTAATAATATAATAGTTTGGTCCCAAGCCATTTAAAATAAACAGGAATCGGTAACCCCCACGAAATATCAACTGTTACAATATCAGTACCTGAATCCACTGTACTGACTGAGGGCAGTTTAGAACGCACCAACTGCTGAGGATTTCAACAGAGCCTTATTACAGTAGATACACAATCATAAGTATGCCTGAAAAATCTTCAAAACAACCTGTTTTAGAATTAGGGGCCGGTCCTCATCCTAGGCCAGAGACAGATATTATCCTTGATATAGTCGATTATGAGCCGGTTGATTAC
>NZ_QPLT01000134.1 GCF_003666015.1 Halorubrum sp. Atlit-26R | reverse complement strand
GTCGCTGCCGTCGCTGCCGTCGCTGCCGTCGCTGCCGTCGCTGCCGTCACCGCCGTCACCGCCGCAGCCGGCAAGGGAGACGACGGACGCCGTCGCGACCGTCGCGCCGCCCGCTCGTTGCAGGAAACCGCGTCGTGAAGTGTCTGTGGTGTCTGGCGACATACGCCGAGCAGTATATCGGCTAGCTAAATAATTCTGGTGGAGCGACAGGACGAGCCCCCGAGGTGGGGCCTCGGCGGAACGGTCGGGCGGCTACGCGCCGTCGGGGCGCTCGTCGTAGAGGTGACACGCCGCGGGATGGCCGCTCTCGTCGAGCTGGGGGTCCTCCCGCTCGCAGACGCTCTCGAACGTCTCGCGGAGCGTCGCCTCGGCCTCGTCCCACCGGTCCTCCTTGAGGAGTTCGAAGGACTCGGCTACGGCCGACCGAGGCTCTCCCGAGAGCGGCCCGTCGAAGAAGTACTCGAAGAGCTTCGGATGCTCGCCGCCGTCCGCGACGGCGGTCGGCGCCGACTCGTCCTCGATCCGGACCTCGGACTCGATGGCGTCGAGGTCGATGTCGCCGGACTCCAGGCGCTGTCGATAGAACATTACCTCCCGGTAGCGCTCCTGGTCGATATCGAGGTCGTCCGGGGGGATGACCGACGGGCACCGGGTCCGGAACCGACAGCCGGAGGGCGGGTCGATCGGGGACGGAACGTCACCCTTGAGGATCGTTCTGTCGTCGGTGTCGGCGAGGGGGTCCGGTTCCGGAATCGCGGACAGGAGGGCCCTGGTGTAGGGGTGTTTCGGCGTCTCGAACAGCTCGTCCGTCTCGGCGACTTCGACGATCTCGCCGAGGTACATCACGGCCACCCGATCGGAGATGTGTCGGACGACGCTCAGGTCGTGCGCGATAAACCGGAAAGTGAGGCCGAACT
>NZ_QPLT01000133.1 GCF_003666015.1 Halorubrum sp. Atlit-26R | reverse complement strand
GTTCCCCGTGTTGGTCTCAACCGACTCAACTGTAATGTCGGTTATATCGATGCTTTGTGTGTCTGAACCGGACGATCCGATGGTGAACGTGACATCGTTGTTTCCACCCGCGGTGTCTTCTCCGGTTACAGTCGTGCGGTCGGCCATCGTTCCTTGACCGCTCTCGATGACCCGCACCAGGAGTCTATCGACATCGTCACCCGCTGCTGCGTACACGTAGAATTCGTCACCGATGTCCGCGTTGTTTGGGGAGAAGACGAGGGTGTCAGAGCCGTCGTGTTGTGGAGATGATAGTGGGTTCAAACTCGGAGAACCCCCGTTCTGCAGCGGTGCGAACGATTAATCTATTGTGGCGTCGTTAATCAGGTCCCCGCTCTGTCGGTCGAATATCTGAACTTCGAGATCCGTATCGGTGTTCTCAGTGGCGTTCACCGGCGAGGACGGTATCCACCTGACATCGAACGTCTGATTTCCGGCTGTGCCGCCACCCTCCGACACGTCGAAGGTGACCCGCTCGTAGGTAGGCCCGCCGGTCCCGTTGATCGTCGTGATGAGGGTCTCGGTCTCGTTGACTTCGAAGAATGCCCGCCCCTCGTCGCCCGTGGTCCGGTTCTCGCCGCCGAACGACACCGTTGCGTCCGGCACCGGGTTGTTGTACCGGTCGCGGACCTCGACCGTGACCGTCTCTCCGACCGCGGCGCTCTCGGAGCCGACAGGCACGACGTACGCCGGCTCCGTCTCCCCCGTCGCGTCGATCGACACCTCGGAGAGCGCCAGCCGATAGGGGTCCGAGCCGTTCGCCAGCGTGACGTTGATCGCCTCGCCGGTCGCGTTCCGCGTTGCGGTCGCGCCCGCCGGGAGCGCCTCGGTCCAGCGATCCGCGAGAGCAGAGGCGTTCCCGACCGCGGTCGGGCGTTCAAGGGTG
>NZ_QPLT01000132.1 GCF_003666015.1 Halorubrum sp. Atlit-26R | reverse complement strand
TAATGTTGTTCATTCCCGTAATATTCCTCGCAGTTAGTTTCCTGTTTTTCACGTTCTCAGTTGGCGTCGAGGATCGAGGGATCGTCGACGGACTCAAACGGAGTTGGGGACTTTCACGTGGGAATCGATTGAAACTCTCCGTCCTCGTAATCCTCGCTGGCGTCATTGGGTTCATCAGTGGCATCGTGGGAACACTCTTCGACATTTCCAACGCAGCAATCGTCGGGGAACTCATCGTGAATACGATCAACAGTATCCTCTTCGTTCTGTTGTACGGAATTATCTCTGCGGCCTATCTCCAACTACAAGGAGACAACCCAGAACGAGTCGATACGAGCGGGGTTTCTGAATCACTCGATAGCATTGGGAGCTAATTAGAAAAATCCGATAACCGATGGCGAAGACACGTCTGTTGATGAGAGTTGATTCCCCTGAGATAGAATACATAAAAGAATATCATTGAGCCGCTAATCAAACCACACAGATGCCCTCTATCTTTGCCAGTCCAGCCATTCGCTATGGTATAAGCTTCGTTAATGCCGCGGTCATCGCCATTATTGCATTCACCTTGCTTGAAGGCACAATCCGTTGGGTCGCACTCGGAATTGCTGCCCTTGAGGTGATCGTCACCCCACAAATACTGAAACACGCAGAGTAGCACCCCCTCGGTATCAGACTTCGATGCAATCGACCAAACTGCATCCACAACGTGTGACGGTGTTCAGATAAATGGAGTTCACCGTTCGAGGCACACCGGTTCGAATCACGAAGGGTACGATTATTATCGTGCTCGTCTGCCTGGCGGGGATCACCTTCGGCGGGTACGACTACGTCCAGCAGTCCGAAGCGGTCAACGATGCCGTGCCGGTCGAAGCAACGATTGAAGGAGCATCCGTCACCCAGTCGGAGAGCCGCGGGAGTTCGGATTACTAC
>NZ_QPLT01000131.1 GCF_003666015.1 Halorubrum sp. Atlit-26R | reverse complement strand
TGCTCTGTTGAATCCGCAGAAGGCGGCGGGATAGCGTCGCTCTGAAGGTGGAAACGAAGCGGAAGAGCCGAATGTGTCCAAACTACTCTTCCGCTTCGTTAAGCAAGCCGCGTCGCTGGCTCAAAAGCGCTGTGCCGCCAGTCCAACGGCAGTGAGTGATCCGACTGGCCACGGATTTCCCGGTTGGAAGCATGTCACGCTCCACTTTTTGCGGGTTCACATGGACGCGACGTACCGCGAGATCGTGGATTGGGCGAGTGAGATGGATCGCGTTCGTGGGCTGTTACAGCTCGCTCGGACGGCATTTCCCGCACCCTCAACGCTGTACCGGTCGTTTGAGAGGGTGCCCATGTCTGTGTGGCGCGGCTTCCTTCGTGAGTCAGCGACCATCTGCGATCCGGGCTCGCACGGAGCCATCGATGCCACATTTTTCGACCGCGAAACGGCATCTAGACACTACCAACACCGCTCGGATCGCCACATACGCACGCTCAAAACGACGGCACTCGTCGATACAGATTCGTGTGCCATCCTCGATCTCCACTGCTCGGCACACTGGCCCCACGACACCCAGACTGGCCGTCGAGTCGCCCTTCGTAACACCGAGAAAATCGAGAGTCTCGCCGGCGACAAAGGCTATGACGACCAATCTCTCCGGGACGCCCTCCGGTCAGAGGGCGTCCGGCCCTTGCTGCGCCACCGGCTGTTCGCTGCCTACGATCACGCACACAACGCACGGTTGGACAGCGAGTTATACGGCCAGCGCTGGATGGCCGAAACCGCCTTTTCGGCCATCAAGCGTCGGTTCGGCCCCGCTGTCCACCCTCGCGCGTGGTACCGCGAGTTCCGCGAACTCGTGGTGACCGCCGCAGTCTACAACCTCGAACAGGCTCTCAAACAGTGATCCCCACGCCGTCATCGGATTCAACAAAGCA
>NZ_QPLT01000130.1 GCF_003666015.1 Halorubrum sp. Atlit-26R | reverse complement strand
GTCGCGCTGCTCGTCGTCGCCGGAACCGGGCTGGCGACCGGCTCCGTGCGCCCGGTGGCTCTCGTGACCCCGTTTCTGCTGGCGTCGCTCCCGACGCCGTCCCCCGTCGCGTTCGCCGCCGGACAGCTCGCAGTCCTCCCAACGGTCTCCGTTGAGGACACCGCCGCCGCGGTGGCCGCGCAGCTCGCGCTGCTCGTGGTGCTCACCGAACCCGCGCGCACGGTCGGGCGCGCCTACGCCTCCGGTGCCACGCTCGGCGCCGCCGTCGGGCTCGCGGGGCTGTTCGCCGTCGGCCTCCGGTACGGGCTCGTCGTTACAGGCGGCCTGCTGTGTCTCGCCGTCGCGTGTGGCGTGTATATCGCTCGCCGCGTGACGCTGGTTCGGCTCGGCCTCGTCGGCGACGACCCGGTCTCGGAGGGCGAGGCGACCGGCGGCGACCGCCCGGACGACCGGTCTGTCATCGAGCCGAAAGAATGAATTCCGGGGTTCGAGAAGCCGACGGTAACGCGATGGATGACACGGGGGACACGGAGGCGACCCGCGCCGCCCAGGCCGTCGAGACCGACCCGGCGGCTGACGTGAGCGAGTCCGCGGATCTCCAGACGAGAGTGGCCGTGCTCGAAGCAGAGAACCGACAGCTCCGCGACGAGCACGCACGCGCGAAGCAGGCAACGTATCGGCAGACCGCGCTCGGGCTGTTCGCCGTCGGCGCCCTCGGACTACTCGGCGGTGTCGTCTTCTCCGACGCCCGGTCGGTGCTGTTCGCCCTCGGAGGGACCGGCGTTTTCGCCGGGGCGTTGACGTACGTCCTCACCCCAGAGCGGTTCGTGACGGCCAGCGTCGGCTCACGCGTGTACCAGACGGTCCGCGCCGACCGCGACGCGATGCTCGGCGAGCTCGGTATCGGCGGCGACCCGGTGTACGTCCCCGTCGACG
>NZ_QPLT01000129.1 GCF_003666015.1 Halorubrum sp. Atlit-26R | reverse complement strand
TCGCCGCAACGGCCACCGTCAGCGCGTCCGCCCAGCTGTCGACGTCGTGCGTCTCGCCGAGGATCTTGATCACCGAGGGCGTCGTGCCGGTGTAATCGTCGACATCATCCGACTCGCTCGATGCCGACTCCGCAGCGAGGTCGTCGCGACTCATGTTCCGGAGGAGCATGTTGACCGTCTCGGCGAACTCCTGGTACGCGCCCTGGAGGAAGACGAACTTCTCGCTCTGTTTGTCGTAGGCATATCGCTCGGCGACCGCTTGGACGCCGCGTTCGGCGGTGGAGAGTGTCTTGTCGGGGTTCGGTGTCCACATGTCGAGCAGTTCGATGTCGCGGTTGCCCCGGCTGTACTGGCGGAGGGTGTTGTCGATGTCGGTGGACTTGCCCATCTTGATGTCCATGATTTTGAGCCCGGAGTATTCGAGGTGAGAAATCCGAATCGCGTAGACCACGTCGCTCATAGACAGGTCTTGTGAGAGTGGTCTCTTGAGTATTTTGAGAGGTAGAAAGCGGCTCTATTACTGATTTTACTTTCACTTTGAGGCGATCTACTTTATATATCGGAAATAAAGTTTAATTGACAGTGTTGTGGATACTGCCAATCCGTAGATAATCCCTCTATGTCAACTGACACAGACTCGGACGGCGACGTTGACCTCGGTACTACCGGCGAGCGTGTGGAAAGAATCAAAAGTCTAGGTATGCCGCATGCGGCTATTGACCGATTTCTCGAAAGCCGTGACCTCCGAATCCCTGGTCGAGGCCCCCACTACCTGAAGCGTGTTATTGAGATATTGGATGATGACCAGTTGTTGGAGCTAATTCGACAACACAAGTATGCCGGTAGACAAACTCTGAATTATTTTATTATAAAAGGTATCAGTAATTACGACTTGGATGAAATAGAGGACCAAGTCGAAAAGCGCCTACCTACGCAG
>NZ_QPLT01000128.1 GCF_003666015.1 Halorubrum sp. Atlit-26R | reverse complement strand
TGCCGCTTCAGTTGTTCACTCATTGGTAGTGGGCCCGCGCCAGCTCGATGACTCGGTTCGTGAGTACCTGGCGCTGGTCGGCCGAGAGGTCGATTTCTGATCGGTATAAGTCACGAGTCACCGCCTTCCGCATCTGGTTCTGTAAGTGCGTTCGCTCCTTCCACTCGACTTTCGTCACGAACCCTTCTACCGTCTCGACCAGTGTTCCGGTGAGTTCGATGGCCTCCTCATCTCCGGCCTCGTGGTCGCCCAATACATCCTCGACGGCGTGGTAGAACGAAAGGTCCGTCTCATCGCGAAGCCCCTTCTTCCGCGCCTGCTTGTCGCGGGAGCGAATTTCGTCCATCAACGCGCGAAGTTCCTCAATGGTCTCGCGCTCGTCGTATCGTCCCTCCCGGTACTTTTCGATGAGTTCTTCGAGCCGGTCCTTGAGGGAGCCGTACTGTACCGGGTCCTCGTCGAATTTGACGTTGATCTCGTGCTTGATCGCATTCTGCATCTCACTCGCACGGGCTTCGTCGCTCTCTAGGTCTTCAACTTTCGCGTCGTACTCGACCTCGTCCATGATCGAGACCGGCTCGTCGTTCAGAACCTCGATGCCCCGTGAGGTGATGTGGTCCTGAATAAGCTCGCGGACCTTCGCCCCCGCCCCTTCGAGGTTCATCGTCTCATCGCGGTAGCGCTCCTTTGCCGTCCCGTAGATCGCGCTGAGCTGCTCAAGGTCCTCCCGGTAGGGATTCGCCATCGGGTCCGGCAGGACGATGTCCATCAGCTGCGAGAAGCGCTTGAACGCATTCTTGAACTCGATCCGGCGGTCGTCCGGTTCGAGCGACTGGACACACTGCTCCACGTCGTCGAGGTCATCGAAGAACGAGACCGCCTTGCTGTGCGCCGCCTCAAGGTCGGGCTGCTTGTCCTCGACCGGCACCATCGCACGTTC
>NZ_QPLT01000127.1 GCF_003666015.1 Halorubrum sp. Atlit-26R | reverse complement strand
TCACTCTCCCGCCGCTGCGTGTCGAAGTGGTTCGCAGAGTCGTTAGCAATTCTCGAATTGCGCCGCCATGCCAGAGTGGTCGAACGGACACGGTCGAGACCCGTGTGGTTAGTCCTTCCCAGGTTCGAATCCTGGTGGCGGCATCCGGCCATCGTGCCGGGAGATAATTCTCGCTTCACCGTTACGTCGCCGTACTCAAGTGGTCAACGGGAAGCGGCTCAGACCCGCTGGCGTAGGTCCTTCCGAGGTTCGAATCCTCGCGGCGACATTTTCTCCCTGTGGTCTAGCGGCTACGATACCTCCCTGTAGAGGAGGAGACGCACGTTCGAGTCGTGCCGGGGAGACTGCGGGACGGTGGAAGAGCCTGGCATTCACACACTCTCACCGAGTTTTCACCGGAGACCCGGTGCGACGGTGAGAGTTCCTTCATCTCACTTGTAACGAGAACACGTAGGTTCGAATCCTGCCCGTCCCATTAACCGACGACCCGTTCCAGACGAGGCCAACCTGCTCCAGTGGAGTAGCGGCCAAACTCACGGCCCTCTCACGGCCGAGCCCCCGGTTCGAATCCGGGCTGGAGCATTCTCCAACAGTCCGAGACCGCTCACTTCCAGCCGACGAGACTGAGGGACGGACAGCTGTGGAGAACTGAGAGATGCCCATGAGTGGGTTCCGAATTGTGGTGCTGCGGTATAGGGTAATGGCAGTCCACGGGGCTCATATCCCCGAGGTCCAGGTTCGACTCCTGGTCCCGCAATGGAGAACAACTATGGGACTATTCGATACAGTCGAACTCTACGACGGCGTCCATCTACCGGAGTACCCCGAAGGGATTACTCCGGCCGAGGACGTCGACTGGCAAACGAAAGGCATCGATCGACCGACTATGACCACATTTCGGATTATGGCGGACGGTCGGCTCCTCGAAGAGGAGTGGCAAAC
>NZ_QPLT01000126.1 GCF_003666015.1 Halorubrum sp. Atlit-26R | reverse complement strand
ACACGAATTCATTCGGATCCTCGCCTGGTCCAGCGACAGTTCCAATCGCTGAAGTTCGTCCCGACATTAGACCACCCCACGCCGCTCGCGCGCTTGCCACTGGATATTCTGCTCGACCACGTCCAACACGCGCTGGTTCGTATCATCGTCTGGTAGCGTGCTTCGGAGCCGGTTGATGAGCGCGACGATGACCTCTGCGCCGAGATCTCCCGCGATGTCGACGAGGCGGTCGACGTATGCTAACTGGAGTTGACCGTCGACGGTGTGGAACTTAGCCGTGAGTTCATCCGGGCAGTGGTAGACGGTATCTTCGACTTCCAGGGTCCAGCGCGGCATTTGATGTGACGGGTCTACAATAATCCGGTCGTCAGTGATTGTCGCCGTGCCGAGCAGCGCCACACCAGCGAGAGTCGTACGTTCCTCGATGTAGCCTGGTGTGAACTGCGCCTGATCGTCTTGCGCTAGCCGAGGTCCTGTTCGTCCCTGGTCAGGGTCGACCAGTTGCGTGGCGTAAATGACGCCCATCACTGCGTGTTCAGTCCCGTCAATCGTCTTCTTGATGAACACCGGTTGACCGAATTCCCGCTCGTGGAGTTCCGGGGGGCGATCACAGTCCCGTTCTTTGAACACTTCGACGACGTAGTCCAGATGGCTATTCGAGGAGACGATACTCCCGATTCGGACGCACGAATCGACATCTGCGGCTGGCGTCCCTTCCGTACTGTCTGTCATCGAATCACTCCCGGAGCACGGTTCTTTGGTCGGACGGGCTGTACTACTGTCGAGCGTGATGTGGTGTAAGGTGTCATCGTCGGCGTAGCTCCTTGCTCAGGGCTTTGGCGTTCCATTCGATCGGTACGTCATTCGATTCAGCCCACTGCTGTACGATGCGGTAGAATTGCTGGCGGTCCTGGTGGTCCAGCACGGCGTCGCTATCGGCTTG
>NZ_QPLT01000125.1 GCF_003666015.1 Halorubrum sp. Atlit-26R | reverse complement strand
GGTCACCGAGGGCGAGTCCCTTGAACTCAACGCCTCCGTCGAGAACCTCGGCGACCTGAACGGAACGCAGACGATCGAACTCCGTCGGAACGGTGAGCTTCTCGACAGCGAGGAGGTCGAAGAGCTCCCCGGTGACAACACGACCGTCGTGACGTTCGACGGGATCGACACCGAGGTGGGCGACGCGCCCGAGATCGCGTTCACGGTCGCGAGCGACAACACTTCGGCCACGACGATCCAACCGCTGAACGCGGAAGACGAGTTCACGGTCTCGATCAACGAGACGAACGACCCGGTAACCTTCGACGAGACGCTCAACGTCAGCGTCGATGTCGAGAACATCGGAGACATCAAAGGGACTCGGAGGGTCGAGGTCCGTCTGAACGGGAACGCCGACAGTCGGTCGGTGACACTCACCGGTGGCGAAGCGCGCACGCTCGACTTCCAGGTCGATGCCAGCGAGGGAGACAACCGTGTCTTCGCCAGTACCGGCGACGACCTCGACGCTCGGTCCGTCCAGATCAACGACCCGGCGTTCTTCGAGGTCGACGTGGTCGAGGCCTTCTCGGACCTCGAAGTCGTCGAGGGCGAGAACGCGACGGTGACGCTCGACATCGAGAACACCGGCGGCGTCAACGCGACGCAGAACGTCTCGCTCGAGCTAGTCGAGGTCGGAAACGAGAGCAACGTCGTCGCGCTCGACAACGTCTCCGACGTCGAGCTGGAAGACGGCGGGTTCAATATCTCCGAACCCACGGTTGACACCGACGCGTTCGGCGTCGAGCCGGGCGAGTACACGCTTCAGGCCGAAAACGAGGACGGCGAGGTCTTCGAGGCCGAGCAGAACTTCACGGTGTTAGAACCCGCCTCCTTCAGCGCTACCATCGAGGCGGTCAACGGCGAGGCGCCGCCCATTGACGACAAGACGTCAGACGACGCGTTCGCGG
>NZ_QPLT01000124.1 GCF_003666015.1 Halorubrum sp. Atlit-26R | reverse complement strand
GCTCGTCGATCACGTCGTCGAGCACCTCTCGCAGCTCCGCGATGAACGAACTCGGCCGTTCGACCTGAACGCGGGTCGTTGACTTGTCGGCGTAGTTCAGACCTCGGTGTCGAACGTAGATCCGCGCGAACGACCGCCGGACCGACCGAGGGACCTCCCACACAACCGCAGGGAGGTGGTCGAGCGACGTCTTTGCGCCGGTCGGCGCACCCATCGCGACAAGACACCGACCGAGGACTGTCCCGGCACACGTGGGGAGGATCTCGGTCGCGCGGCCGGGTGTGTCTGTGTTGCGGGTGCGCGTCTTCACGCCGACGCGCTCGAAGGCGTCCCGAACCTCCGCGGGGCTCACTCGTTTCCCGGGTGTCACCGCGGGACTGTAAGTCTCGGCCGCGATGCTCCCGCCGGCGAGGACGTGTGCGAGCAGCTCGACGAGCGCGGCAGCCGTCTCACCCCCGGGATCTGGATCGAGCCAGCCGTGATCAATTGCGGTTTGAATCCCACGGACGGAGTCCGGCATCCCTCCGTCGAGCCATCCTCGAACACGGCCCGACGGAAGGTCGAGAGCCTTCCCGACTCGGATGCGACCGTGGCTAGGGTGTTCGGCCGCGTATTCTCGAACCCGCCGATAGTCGAGCACTTTCTCCCAAGGATCCGGATACTCACGATCGCTGTATGTGCGAGCGAGAGAGGCTGCCGTGGGGACCATACACGTGATTTTGTGACAACAGGATTTGAACTCATGCCTCAAATTTTCACCCGTGATACCCACGCCATTAAGTACATATACCGGATCAGCGTCTTTCCAAGTAACCAGCAATCCGAAGGACTTGGTCCGACATCAATCTCGGGAACAAGTCCTCGGCCCCAGCTGGGTTCAATCATGAAACCAAGCAACCCATCCAAAGGAGAAGACCGTGCTGTCAGTCCCGTTATCGGGGTCATACT
>NZ_QPLT01000123.1 GCF_003666015.1 Halorubrum sp. Atlit-26R | reverse complement strand
GCCGTCGTCGCCGACCCGCACGTTGGCGTCCGTGCAACGGGGACCTCCAAACTCTTTGAACACACCCGCAAACACTTCGAGAACGCACTCGCGGACATCGCCACCCGCAACGTCGATGCGGTGCTCTCGCCGGGCGACCTGACAAAGGATGGCGAGCCGTGGAACTACGACGCCGTCGATAAGACACTCGCGGGACTCGACGTTCCCTTCTATGCCGTCCCGGGCAACCACGACGTACCCAAGGAGCGCGACGAACACGACTCCCCCGATGTCTCGTGGTTTGCCGAAAAATACGGTCCGGGGGAGATCCCCTATCACGTTGAACTCGGCGGACTGGACCTCATCGGACTGAACAGCTCCGGGACGAGTGAGCGCCTCTATGAGTCCCACGACGGCCAGGTGACGGCGGAGTCGCTGGAGTGGCTGGCCGAAACGCTCGACACGGCGGAGAACCCCCTCATCTTGGTCCATCACAACTTCCCGCCGGTGAGCGACCAGATCGAGGCCCACCGCGAAGTCGAACCGGAGATGGGCCTCCCTCCGGTGATGCGCGATCCCGAACCGTTTGCCGACGTGCTCGCCGCGGGCGGCGCCGAGCTGGTGTTCACAGGTCACTACCACCTGCCCGCCACCGATGAGTATCGTGGCGTTCGGGAGCTCGCGGCGCCGACGACCTGTTCGTTCCCCCAGTCCTACCTCCTCTGCGAGACGTCGCCTGAGGGCATGACCGTCCGGCTTGTTCCCGTGACGGACGAGACGGGGCTCGAACGCGGCCACGCAGAGCGCTCACAGGATTCGGTCACGTCGGGCGGGCTGACCGCAATCGCGGCGGCGCGCCTCGCGAGCTTCCCGCTCGTTTACGAGTAACTACTCCTCCGGCGACCGACCCCCGGTTCAAAATGTAATAGAATAATCGAGAAAGGGTCAGTCAACCCAGACACTTCGCCATCGAG
>NZ_QPLT01000122.1 GCF_003666015.1 Halorubrum sp. Atlit-26R | reverse complement strand
CTAGTCCATGTTCTTGCGAGCCGATGTCCCGACTGGACATGGTGGGACTACTCATGACCAACTCAGAACAGCGGATAGCGACCGAGACAGCACTAGAGCTGCTGACCAACCAGCAGCGACAACAGATCCTCCGCCAGGTGGCTGACACACCCGACGGGATGACTGTCGACCAACTCACACAGCACCTGCGAGGGGCGGATTCACTCCAACCGGACGGTAACGGTTCTGTAGAACATCGAGGTATCGAGCTTCACCACATTCACCTGCCGAAGTTACAGGAAGCGAACGTGATCGAGTACGACACCGATCAGGGGATCGTGCATCGCGGCCGAGAGTTCCAAGACGTTCTCGATCTGCTCGCGGTCATCGACGATCACCGAGAAGAGACTTCGCCGACGCTCTCCTGATCGCTCATTCGCTCGATAGGCCGCAGAACCTATCCGTCGTCTTCCTCGCTGGGCCCTCCATCGACGTGGACTTCTATGCTTCCGTTTCCGCTCACCGAAACGGCGGTGTCAGCGTACCGGAAAGAGACCGTTGCTGATGATGACTGTCCGTTGAGAAGTGCGTCGAGTGCATCCGCATCGAGAGTTTTCTGTAGCGGTGGGAGCTCCGTCGTGGGCCGGTCAGTGGCTGCAGCAACTGCTTCGACCACCATCACACTGGGCTGGTCCGACTCCGTCCAGTTATGACGAACTGTTGGTGGTCTCGCCTCTGTGCTGTCGGTCTGGTCGGAGGTCGCCGAGTCGTCAACTTTGTTCGTGTCGTCATCCATTAGCTATCACCAGTTGTCGTGGAAGAAGCGACAGCGGAGGCAACTACCATTGCTTCTGGTTCTGCATATTGAACTTGGGTCTGTATAGAGTTGTTGTGAGTATCTGAGTTACTACTTCTCTTGCGAGTCGCGATTGTTGTCGAGCTGCCAGGTGAACAGCGTTTTCAATATTACGACAAG
>NZ_QPLT01000121.1 GCF_003666015.1 Halorubrum sp. Atlit-26R | reverse complement strand
CAAGGACCTATATTAATCCCGCAGTCAGAAGAATTGATATCGCTTCATGAAATCGCACCCCCCACCACCGCAGCTCGAAGACGCCCCCGAAGCGTTGCTGTCGCGCGGACACCTCTGGCTTCGTGAGCACGTTGTCGGGCCGCGGGTGCGGTTCACAATGGAGTCATCTGGGCTGTTGATCTTCGGAGACCGAGAGCGGGTCTTCGATAACATCCCACCGGAATACGAACATGCTGTTCGACACATTCGAGACGAGTTCGACCGTGACGCATTCCACAGCGCTGTCGAGAACCCGTCAGCGTACGTCTTCTTCGGTGTTGCGCCGTGTCACGTGGGTGTTGACTACGATTGGGATCGACTGCCGTCGTTTCTTGGCCTTGCCATCTGGAGCGAATCCACCGAGCAATTTGTCCCCAGCGACAGGGCCGACAAGGTGTTTGCGCGCCTCAATCTCACGCCAGTGAACACGTTTCAAAAAGAAGTGAAGGTCCGTGATTTCTCTCCCGAACAGTTCGAGATGCCTGATTCTACGTGGTATGACGGACCCGCCGCAGGGGTTCGGATTGAGAACCGCAGTGGTGGGAACGCACTCTTGACCGAGCCCACTGTTGGTGAACAACCGACTGACCAACCAGCTCACGATGAGCCGCCAGCGGTTGCCAGCGAACTCGTGACCGACACCCGGGTCAACCGAGCCGTCGAAGCTGTTGAAGCGGCAGGAAACACAGTCGCGACTGCCGACGTACAGACACGTGTCTTCGAGATGATCGTCCGAGAGGAGTACGTCCGTCTTGACCAGAGTGGCATCGATGTAGAGACGCTGCGATCCGCAGTCGGGCCGGTTGTCGCTCAGCGGCTCTGACGACGTGGTGAACTTGGAAGATGCGTCTGAGAAACTGTCAGTGACCACGACTTCAGTCGTGGGTCACTGACGAGCAACTGCGAGAGCGTTCTCGAAC
>NZ_QPLT01000120.1 GCF_003666015.1 Halorubrum sp. Atlit-26R | reverse complement strand
GACGCGTCCGGGAAGAGACGAGTCGAGTCGGCCGTCGCGAGCACCGCGCGGACCTCGTCGAGATGGACGTCGCGGGTCGGGCTCTCCCTAGCTAGCCCCCAGTGGATCGAGTCGGCGAGTACCCACGGATCGGCGACCATGCCCGTGAGCACCGCGGTTGCGGTTGCGGTTGGACGGAGGCCCCGAGAGCGGAGTATCCGCCGCGCCGTCGACGCGAGCCGGTGCCGATCGGTGCCGACCCGGACGTCGACGTCGAGCCGGAGGTCCGGTGCGTCGGGATGGACGTCGACCGGGTCGGAGAGCCGTTCGACGAGGTCGTCGGAGAGGGATTCGACGTTTCCGCCGTGAACAAGCATCGAGCACGCCGGTTTCGCCGCGTCGACCCCGGGGGTCGCGTCCATCGTCCATGCGTCCTCCCGGACGTGATCGCGGGTTTCGAGCACCTGGGCGTAGCCAGCGAACGCCCCCGACCGCGAGCAGATCGCGGAGAGCTTTCGGAGGTGGTCGAGGAGGTCGTCGCGACGATCGTCGTTGCCGCTCGGGCTGAAGTGCCGCGCCAGCTCGTCGATCCGGTAGTCGAGCACGACCCGGACGTCGGCGAGGTCGAGGAGGTGAACCACGACCCCGACGAGCCCGATCGCCGTCGACGCGAGCTCCCCGCGAAGCGCGATTTCTTCGTCGAGGTCATCCGCAGCGGAGAGCTCTCGCGAGAGGTCGAGGACGTCGTCGCGAGCGTCCCGTAGTTGGTCGCGGACGTCGTCGCCGTCGCGGACGTCGTCGGGGAGCCAGCCGATCCGCGTCGCCGAGCGGAGCACGTCGCGCTCCGAGATCTCGAGTCCGCCGAGGTCGTCGCCGATCCGGTCCGCGAGGTCCGCTCGGGTCCAGAGCCGTTCGGACGTGAGGCCGTGCGCCAGCGTCACCGCGGCCTGCGCCGGGTTGTGGTACTCGGCGCCGGCATAG
>NZ_QPLT01000119.1 GCF_003666015.1 Halorubrum sp. Atlit-26R | reverse complement strand
TACGACTGGAACGTCGCCGGCGAGACGCTCTCCGGTGAGACGGTCACGACGACCGTCGACGAGGCCGGGACGATCGAGGCCGAACTGACCGTGACGAACGACGCGGGAGAGACGGACACCGCGACGGTCTCGTTCGACGTCGAGGAACCGGCCGGTGACGGCACCGGCGACGGAACGGGCGACGGAACAGGCGACGGAACGGGTGACGAGCCGACCGAGGAGCCGGGCGGCTTCCCCGTATTCGGGCTCATCGTCGTGGTCTTCGTCCTCGCCGCGGTGGCAATCATCGCGCTGTACGCGCGCCGGGAGGAGTAGCTCACGACGGCCCTAGCCGGCCGGTGTCGACCCGTTTTTTGACGCGGTTCTCGAAGAGCTCCCATTCGTGCGCGAGGTACGCGGTGATGAAGCCGAGAGCGTACCCGACGAAGTGGGCGTACACGTTCATTACGCTCCCGCCCGAGGCGACGGTCTGTGGAAACGCCGCCACCAGCAGGAGTATCCACGTCCCGATTCCGAGGACAATTTCCGGATCGGCCGCGGCCGTCCGCAACCGGTCGTGGGAGTTCGCCGAACTTCGTTCGTGACGAGCGAAGGACCCGCCGAACAAGACGCTCAGCGCTACCCCGGCCGTTGCGACGGCGAACGTGAGCGTCGACCGGGGTACTGCGAGCATCGCGATACCGCTTACCGAGAGGAAGAACGCCGCGAGTAGCAGCGTCGCATCGATCGGTCGCCTACGTTTCGCCTCGATGTACCTCCCGATCGCGACCGGGAGAAATCCCACGAGCGCCATGTTTACCCCCGAGAACCCGTACGTGACCGCGTCTCGAGGGACGGCGAGGTTAAGCAGCGACAACGTCACCGGAAATATCGACAGCGCGGCCACGAAGGCGCTGAGAAACAGCCACGGGACCCCAGTATGGCGAGAGAGCGCGTAGAACGCGCCTGACACGAGCAGGAA
>NZ_QPLT01000118.1 GCF_003666015.1 Halorubrum sp. Atlit-26R | reverse complement strand
TCAAGAGTAGATGACAGAGGAACGCATTGTGGCGGCTGAGGAATTAACGTAAAGCGGCTGTACGTGGAATAGCACGTGTGACGAGGTTCGCGGGAGCCTATGAGATTAGGACCCTTCGGCTTTGTCGGGATCCAAACTCGCATCCGGTGGGGGATGATAGTGTGATGAATTCCGGAACCTGAACGTAGTCTCTCCGGTACAAACAGCTGGTTGTCGAAAGGTATTCGTTGAGTAGGTCCTCAACAGCGGACATCGGAGCTTTGCAGGATCGTCGGATCGCTGTCGGTGTTGTACCGGAAGATCATACGAGGGCAGATCTCAGTACGGTTAGTTCCATTAATATCGAGTACCTCACCCCGTGTCGTCTGCTCGTCGACAACACCATGAATCACCACGGAGTCGTAATCCACGCCTGGTTCTCTTTCAACGAGTTCACGCGTTTCTGGCGGTATCTCACGTGAGACCCACGGTCCGAGTCCATAGGTCGTTTCAACGGCGATATGGAATACGTGGGCGTTCTTCGTGGCATTCTCAAGTGTTATTTCGAGTGTGGGAACCGTGGGCGTGTCAGCGTTCCATCCCGCGCAGCCAGCCAGTAGCGCGGTTCCCCCGAGAGTGCTCGTCTGTACCAGAATTCGGCGTCGTGTAGGGGGCACGTCATACAAATACCGGAAACAACCGTATGAATATTGTCGTTCGATTCTGTTGAAATCCTATTCTCTAGGTAGATCCTCGCCTGAAACAGGCGGTCGATGAGGTCTGTAACTCTAATGTTCGTATAGAGAAACCCTTGTACGGCGAACTAGCACGAGAACCAACAAAGGTTTACAACAACTTTGATACTGTGTGGATATGGATAGAGATCTCCCGCTTGCCGTTCTCTGTGGTCTGTTAGTGGGATTCAGCATTTACTGGTTTCTCTCTCCTGACTGGTTCGTTGCAATGGGAACAGCGGCGGTTTATACAGGA
>NZ_QPLT01000117.1 GCF_003666015.1 Halorubrum sp. Atlit-26R | reverse complement strand
CTGCGACCGCGTGGCCGTGATGTACGCCGGCGAGATTGTCGAGGAGGGCCCGGTCGAGGAGATATTCTCCAACCCCAGTCACCCCTACACGTACACCCTGTTGGAGTCGATCCCGACCGAGGAGAAAGAGCGGCTGACGCCGATCGAGGGGAACGTCCCCGACCTGATCGACATGCCCGACGGGTGCCACTTCGCGCCGCGGTGCCCGTGGGCCGAGCCGCGGTGCCGCGAGGGTGAGATCCCGTTCCTCCAGCACGGCGGCGACGATGTCGACCACCGGTCGAAGTGCGTCCACGACGAGTTCGATAAGGCCGCGTACGGAACCGCAGGCGTTCAGGCCGACGCGAGATCTCCCACCGGTGACCCGATCGTCGAGGTCCGCGGTATGCGGAAGTATTACCAACAGGAGAACGGCGCGTTTGACCGGGTGTTCGGCGGCGGCGACCCGAGCGTTAAAGCCGTCGACGGAATCGATCTCGACGTCCGTGAGCGGGAGACGCTGGGGCTCGTCGGCGAGTCCGGCTGCGGGAAGTCCACGGCGGGGCGAGCGATCCTCCATCTGGACCCGCCGACTGACGGGACGGTGGTGTTCGCCGGGGAGGACCTCGGGTCGCTCTCGAAGTCTGACCTCCGCAAGCGTCGGAAGGACATGCAGATGGTGTTCCAAGACCCGATGTCGAGCCTCGACCCGCGGATGACCGCCGGCCAGACCATAATGGAGCCGCTGAAGATTCACGATCTCGCCCAGGGGCGTCGACGCGAGCGCGTCTTCGAACTGATGGACGCGGTCGGGCTGGAGCGCGGGCAGTTCGGCCGCTATCCCCACGAGCTCTCCGGCGGCCAGCGCCAGCGGGTCGGCATCGCGCGGGCGCTGGCGGTAGATCCCGACTTCATCGTCGCCGACGAGCCGGTATCCGCGCTCGATGTCTCCGTCCAGGCGCAGATCATCACCCTCTTGGAGGACTTACAAGAGGA
>NZ_QPLT01000116.1 GCF_003666015.1 Halorubrum sp. Atlit-26R | reverse complement strand
CTCTTCACTGGGTTGCTAGTATTTTCGTGACATTAGTTGTCAGCGGTGGTCTCTATTGGTTCGTCGGTGATTTCGCCCTAGCGGCAGTCACAGGAGTCGCGTGGGGAAGCGGCCTCATTATCACGCTTCGAATCGCCCGCCAGTACCCGTCTCACACAACCGGTGATAGTTGGAGTGATAAGCGGTGGACAGGACTCAGTACGGGTCTCATCACTTTTGCTGCGCTTGTCGGCGTGAGTCCGGCGCTGCCGATTTCGCCCGATCTCCGGCTCGGACTTGGATTTCTCGTCATTGGCGCTGGGTTTGTCGGATACACAGCCGGCACTATGGCTGAACTCGAACGAAAACCAGAGTAATCGTTAACACTCGTTCGAACGCGGTATACATTTCCTGTACTGAGCGATACGTGAGTCGCCTGTACTGACCGCACCGGGATAGAATCTATCACTTGCTGAGGATTTCAACAGAGCCCCTCTCGTCCAAAGCAGCTGATCGCAGAAGGCAGCGCATCGGTCACGCGGTCCCGTCCACAGAGAAGGGGATTAATGCTTCAAATTACTCGTAGTAACTGACGCGCTCGACAACTTCCGCGAAGGCGACATTCTCGCGCACATCGGTTATCTCGATAGTGACTCGTTCGCTCTGTTTAGTGTCGGGAACAATTACGACGAACCCGCGTTCAACACGCGTGATACCGTCGCCTTGGTCACCAATATCTTCGATCTCGACGGTGCGTTGTTCGCCTTCTTCGACAGGCGGCGTCTGTGGCGCTTGCTCGGGCTGTGGATCGGCGTCAGTGTTGTTGGCATCGTTCGCTGATAGCGGCAGAACAGCCAGACGATACGTCTCGTCTACCTGTAGCCCGCCAAGTCGGATCTCTTGCTCCGGTACCTCAACCACATATGACCCATTACGTTCATCGACTGTGCCCGAGAACAGACACTGAAGTTGCTCTGAGATCTCCATTTGTAGACC
>NZ_QPLT01000115.1 GCF_003666015.1 Halorubrum sp. Atlit-26R | reverse complement strand
TCAATGTCTTCGACGAACCCACGAATTTCGATGTTATCGTGTCCAGTTCCCATTCGTTCGAGCTTCTCTCGTTGTTCGCTATCCCCTGCGACAATCAGCTGCTCGTCGAGATCCTGAAATGCATCGACGATTAGGTCGATTCGCTTCTCCGGGTCAAGCCGTGACCATGTGAGGAAGTATCCATCGTCCCCTTCGTTTCGCCAGTCGCCAGTTATCGGGGGATATACGACTTCGGCATCACGTGCGTAGTAGCGACGGATGCGGTCACGGATGAGTTCGCTGTTCCCCACGAACGTATCGACGTAATCAACGGCCTCCTTATCGAGAGCGCGCCAGATCTTTGCGTACACACGAGCGCCGAACGCGATCCCTGGATAGTCCAATCGCTTCATTCGATCCCGGAATAGATCGTATAGCCACCGCGGAGGACTATGTGGATAGTGTACAATTCGCTGATCGGTCTCTGGTACGTAGTACTTGGTAAGAGGTCCGCTCTCAAGTAAAACGTCGTACTCACCGAGTTCGTCGACTCCTTCGGTCATATCGAACGCAACACTCGCGGACTCAAGCGGATTCATTCCTCCGTTCCGCCACTCCAACAGTTTTCCACTCACCCCATTCGTGTATTTACGTTGGCGCATTGGGTTGATTTTAACGGTCTCTGGTACCTCAACGCCGTCAGCGACATACATCGTATAAATTGGTACATCCAGTATTTTTGCGGCCTCAATAGCGAACGTCTCACTACCGCCGATTGTTGGGAAACGGTCATGGAGGATAGCAATATCTTCGTCTATACACATAATTCGAACCTCAAAGAGATCATGGCGAACTCATCATTTGGCACAGACTTTGAGATACTCGTACAGCCGGAAAAACATGGGGATTGATTCCGCATAATTCGAATAATAACGGTTTACTCTTAACTGTATGTTCCGAGGATCCTCCTTTTAGGATAGTAATTCGGAGTTACTTT
>NZ_QPLT01000114.1 GCF_003666015.1 Halorubrum sp. Atlit-26R | reverse complement strand
GCCCATGTCTGTTCGGTGTCGATGCGACGGATGCCACTTTCCTCGAGGACGTTGACGACGGCATCAGCGCGCTCCTCGCCGTCGATCGCCCGGACGATATAATGGATCTCGGCGAGATTGGTCGCCGAGATGTAGCCGTCTGCTGCGCCTTCGATAGCGTCAACGTACGTTTCGACGGTGTCGCTCCCTGGTTCGTTACAGAAGTAGGCGATGAGTGGTTCGGCGTCGAAGACGATCGTTTCGGGAATCGCAGCCCCCTCCGTCATCCGTCAGCCTCGTTGTCATCGGCGTAGCGCTGCCGCAACGCTTCTTCACAGTAGTAGCAAGGCGGATGCCCACCGGCTTTAGCCGTGGGAGGAAGCCGACAAACAGAGCACCAAACCACACTGCGATCGCTCTACTGACTCCCCACTAATAATAAACTATAATAAAAAGTGGATACTACTGTGAGATACATGGCGTGGGACGTAACTCGAACGGTTCAGATCCGGCTTGACGTTCCTGACGACCGCAAGAGTGACCTCCACGCCACCAACCAGCAATTCCAATACTGCGCGAATCGAACCGCTGAGTGGGCATGGCGATACCCACACGGCGACTGCGTAACCAGCAAATCCGAAGCTGAACAAGCCATCTACGACGAGTTGCGGGAAGCGACCGACTACCTTCACGCCAATCTCGTTCAGAAAGCAATCAAGCGAGCAACCAAGGACATCGGTAACTGTGTTGATCGGCTTAGTGATGGGGAGAAAACAAGCCAACCCCACTACGATACATTCAGCATCGTGTACGACAAGCGAGCGGCTACATTCTACCGTGACAAGGTGAGTCTTGCCACTGTCAACGGGCGGGTTGAGTGTGAGTACGACCTACCGGAGCATCCTGAACAAACGCCGCACGGTGAGTACCTGTTGAACGACGACTACTCCTTTTCGACCAGCACTGTCCACTACGACAACGAAACCGACGAGTTCTATC
>NZ_QPLT01000113.1 GCF_003666015.1 Halorubrum sp. Atlit-26R | reverse complement strand
GTTCCACGCTGTTTCGGAAGGGGTTCTCAAACAGCTGGCTGAGTCGGCTCTGGTCAGCATGGACCGTCCGATCGGTCTCGGTTACGAGCGTCGCGTCGGCGGTCGCCACGTGCTGCCGGCAGTCGCGGGCGATCGTCCCGAGCTTGAGCGTGGCGGTCTCGGTGACCTGGTTCCCGCTCTGTGCGAGCCGCAGGAGGTCGTCGATCAGCTCCTCGATCCGGGCCAGCGCGTCCGCCGCGGCGTCGAGATACTCGCTGTCGCAGTTGTCGCTCGCGAGCTCGAGGTTCCCCGCCGCGACCTAGAGGGGGGTGCGGAGATCGTGTGAATGCACGCTGGAGAACTCCGCTAAAGCAACGCGTAGAGGCCCACTCCCAGCCCGATCGCGAGACACAGCGCGCTGACTGACTACTCCAGTTTCTGGGAGATGTCCTCCGATACCGGTTCGCACCGGATGCTCTCGCTTGCGGCAGGATGCTGGTATTTGTGTTCGCTCGCCAGCAACCGAGTGTGCGTGTACCCGGACCGTAGCATCGGTCGCGTCGGGTTAGCTCACCACGCGCCGTCGATCGGATCGCGAACCCAACAGACCGTTCCAGACGGGTGCCTACTCATGCCGGAGGTCCGCTTCGAGATCATCGAGTTCGGCCTCCAAGTCCGCGTCGTCCGGCTTTTCTGCCTGCGTCATCGCTTCGGGGCCGGGTTCATCTGTGTCTCGGTGGTGCGCAAACAGTCGATTCACCTGATCAAGATTTGCGACGTATCGGTGGAGGTCATCACGCTCGGGCAGCGCATGGTAATACCCGTCTTCGGTTTTTCCGACGTATTCCTCGTCGTAAAGCCGAGCAAGCGTCGTCGTGGCCGTTCCGCGCGGAATGCCGAGATCCTCGTCGAGATCTTTCGGAGAGAATCCCCATTCGGGATTTTCGTACAGGTGTGCGACGATATCTGACTTCGTGGTGCCCGGCCGAAGATCGAGTTA
>NZ_QPLT01000112.1 GCF_003666015.1 Halorubrum sp. Atlit-26R | reverse complement strand
GTTCCGCGTGACCCGCAATGCCGAGGTCAGGCGCAACGAGGACGTCGCCGAGGGGCTGATAGAGCGGATCGAGGACGTGCTCCGGCAGCGGCGCTTCGCGACGCTCGTCCGCGTCGAGATCGACGAGGACACCTCGTCCGCGGTCCGCGACCTGCTCGTCGAACACCTCGACGTCGACGACCGGGAGGTGTTCGAGCGGCGTGCCCCGCTGGCGCTCTCCGACTTCGAGAGCCTCTACGACCTCGACGCGCCGGCGCTGAAGCGCCCCGAGTGGACGCCCCAACAGCACCCGCGGTTCGTCGGCCTCGACCCGAAGCAGCCGGAGGCGCTGTTCGAATCGATCCGCGAGCGGGACGCGCTCGTCCACCATCCGTACCACTCGTTCACCGACACCGTCCAGACGTTCCTCGACGCCGCGGCGCACGACCCGGACACGCTCGCGATCAAGGCGGCGATATACCGGACCGCGCCGGACTCACGTGTACTCGGGAGCCTCATCGACGCCGCGAAGAACGGGAAGCAGGTCGCCGTGATGGTCGAGCTCAAGGCCCGGTTCGACGAGGAGAACAACCTCCGGTGGGTGAAGCGGCTTGAAGAGGAGGGGATCCACGTCGCGTACGGGACCGTCGACCTCAAGACGCACAGCAAGGTCGCGCTGGCGGTGCGCGAGGAGGACGACGACGTGCGGCTCTACTCGCACGTCGCGACGGGGAACTACCACTCGGGGACCGCGAAGGGGTACGTCGACCTCGGACTGTTCACCGCCGACCACGACGTCGGACAGGACCTCGTTCGGCTGTTCAACTCATTCACCGGCCACTCGCGCAATCGGAGCTACCGGAAGCTCCTCGTCGCGCCCGAGACCCTCCGTGCGCGGATCTACGAGCTGATCGACCGCGAGCGCGACCACGCGCTCGCCGGACGCGGGGGGCGTAACGTCGCGAAGATGAACGCCCTGGAGGACCCGGGCGTCGTCGAGCGG
>NZ_QPLT01000111.1 GCF_003666015.1 Halorubrum sp. Atlit-26R | reverse complement strand
CCCGCGACCGTTGTGTTCGGGCCGATTCGCGCGTTGCCCGCGACGATCGCGTTCCGGACGACCGCGCCCGCGCCGATCACCGCGTCGGGGAAGACCACGGCGTTCTCGACGACCGCGCCCGCCTCGACCGTCGCGTTGCTCCCGATCGCGGTGCTGCCGCCGATCGTGACGTTCGGGCCGACGCGGACGTTGCCCGCGAGCGCCACGTCGTCGGCGACGGTCACCGAGTCAGCGAGGGTGGGACCGTCAACCCCAGTCTCGCTCGACTCGCCGATCAGCGCCGCGTTCACGGTCAGCAGGTCCCAGAGGTTCGACACGTCGAGCCAGCGGCCGTCGTATCGCACCGCCGACAGCGACTCGTTCGCGGCGAGGTCGTCGAGCGTCGCGGTGATCGCTAGCTCGCCGGGCGCGTGCGTCTGGCGGATCGCGTCGAATATGGCGGGCGAGAACGCGTAGACGCCGGCGTTGATCTGGTTGGTCTCGACGGTTCCCTCCGGCTTCTCGTCGATGGCGGTCACAAGCTCGCCGTCGAGGGTGACGACGCCGTACTGACGGGGATGCGCCACGCTCGTGACCGCCATCGCGGGGAGGTCGGCTTCAACCGCGCTGTCGCGCAGTTGCGAGACGATCTCGGGGTCGACGATCCGGTCGCCGTTGAGCACGACGAAGGGCCCGTCGACGACCGACTCGGCCTGTAACACGGCGTGACCGGTTCCCAATTGGGTGGACTGCTCGACGTATTCGATCGTCACACCCCAATCGTCGCCGTCGCCGAAGTGGTTCCGGATGCGCTCCTGCTTGTAGCCGACGACGAGGACGATCCGGTCGATCGTGGTCGCCGTGACCGCCTCGACGACGTGTTCGAGAAGCGGACGATTCGCCACCGGGACCATCGGCTTCGGTCGCCGGTTCGTCAGCGGGGCTAGCCGACGCCCCTCACCCGCGGCGAGGATCACCGCGGTCACCGAGTCGTTGTTCATGAATT
>NZ_QPLT01000110.1 GCF_003666015.1 Halorubrum sp. Atlit-26R | reverse complement strand
CTCCACTCACTACAGAACGCAATCTCAGAGGCTTTTAACGAGGTTAAAGCGGAAATCAAAGAAGATGAGAGTAGATTATCTAAAAACCCGAATAAAATCTAATGCGGTTCAAACTGGCGCCACTATCCGCCCGGTAGACATGTTATTTCAATATAATTCATTCATATAGCTCTGATCAGTGAAGGTACTTCTCGTTCCGAACCCCGCGATTAAATCGAGATTTCTTCAGGGGGTTTCGCCCCGTGAGCATGAAGTTCCGTGTCGAACGTCACAAGTGTCCCTCTGATAGAGTCCGCGCCCGCCAGCATGATTGCGTCCATCGCCGTCGTATAGGTCTCTTCTTGAATCTCGTCTGCCTTCTGAACTAATAATGAATTGTGAGCGACGGGATCGGCGTAGGTTCGGATCGTCCGCTCGACCTCTTCAATTCTGTCGCGCTTGAAATGGTACTTCGTCGCGAGAACGTTCCGCACCTCCATCACGTTGTATATCGACGAGTAGAATTCGTGATCGCTGTTGAGCAGCTTACGTGCGATATCGGACCGATCGGTGTCGTCGGTGACAATCGCGATAAAGATATTCGAATCGACAAAGAGCTTCATACGTCTTCGCGGGACTCACGAACGGCTTCGACAGGATCGATATCTGGGGCGTTTTCGACTGCGAGTTCTGCAAGTGCGTCGCCGAAACCGAGATTTTCGTCGGTGTCGTCTTCTTCATCGGATGGCCGCCACTCCGTACTCGACATACCATTACCAATTCGACCGGGATCAATAAATCCCACTACGAGACTGAAAGTGAACTGAAACAGGCCGACTACTTGCGCTGAAACGCACCTACCACCACCGGCTTTCGATACGGGCTCTGTACCGCAACCCAAGCACATCGGTATTGGAGCGCTAGATCGTCGCCGGGGTAAGTTCAGAGATTAAGCCAGAATCTCGGCGCTACTCGACGCCGAGTTCGCGGGCGGCGGCCGCAGAGATG
>NZ_QPLT01000109.1 GCF_003666015.1 Halorubrum sp. Atlit-26R | reverse complement strand
ATCGGGAGCCGATCGGCGAGGATCTGGCTCACCGCCACGCCGCGGTTCACCTGATACGACTGACCGAAGTCGAACGTCGCGACCTCGCCGAGGAAGCGAACGTACTGCTGCCAGAGCGGGTCGTCGAGCCCCAAGTCGGCGCGGACCTGATTGACGAACTCCTGGCTCGCTCGTTCGCCGGCGATGACCACGGCGGGATCGCCGGGCGAGAGGTGGAGAATGGCGAACACCACCGTCGCGACCCCGAACAGCACGGGGAACAGCATAAGCAGCCGTTTCAATACGAAACGTTTGGAGACCATTCAGGGAAACGGGCGCGTGGGACGGTCAAAAAATCTGTGTTCGGTGCCGACTACTCGAGCTCGACCGCTTCGAGATACGGGCCCCCGATCGCGGCGACGGTGTAGTTGCTCACGCGGTTGGAGACGCCGCGGACCTCGTCGGCGTAGTCGATGAACACCCACGGCGCCTCGTCGTGGGCGATCTGGGCGGCCTCCCGGTACAGCTCCGCGCGGTCTTCCTGGTTCGTGGTCCGTTGAGCCTCTTCGACGACGCTCATGTACTCGCTGTTGGCCCACGCGGCGTTGTTCGAGGTATTGAACCCCTCCGTGTCCCACGAGACCCAGTCCTGCCCCTCCGGCACGTCGGTCTGCGGGTGCAAGAGGACGTAACAGAAGTTGTCGGGGTCGGCGTTGTCGGTGTACCAGCCGGCGAGCGTCGCGTCGTGGTTCCCCTGACTGGTGTATGTGAGGTAGTCGGAGAACTGCCGGTCGTCGATCGAGACCTCGATGCCGACCTCCGAGAGATTCGACCGGATCGTCTGGGCGGTCGGGAGCGGTGCCGGGTTGTACCCGCGGGGGTTCTGGAACGTGGTCAGCGAGAACGAGAACCCGTCGCCGTAGCCCGCCTCCTCGAGGAGGCCCTGGGCCTGATCGGGGTCGTACTCGTAGGGGCTGATGTCGTCGTTGTGGCCGGACAGCGCGGGCGGG
>NZ_QPLT01000108.1 GCF_003666015.1 Halorubrum sp. Atlit-26R | reverse complement strand
GCCGCGGTCGAGCGCGGCGCGCGTGACACCGATGCCGGCCTCGCGGGCGTAATCGAGCGGCCGCTCGCCGTCGCGTCCGATAGCCATCGGACGGCGGTGATCGACGACGAGTATCGTCTGTCGGTCCGTCTCGCCCTCGGTCTCCCGGATGTACGTCTCGGCCAGCCGGGCCGTCGCGTTCCAGTCGATCCGCCGGATGTCGTCGCCGGGGACGTACTGTCTGAGCTCCCGGGTCGTCACGCCCGGGCCGGGGCGGTCCGCCTGGTGCTCCCCGTACGCGCTGTGGATCGTCTCGCCGCCCTGTCCGACGTGGAGGTCCGGTGTCCGAGGCGTCACCGTCACCGTCGGTACGCTGCCCAGCCGCACCCGCGTTCGATACAGGCCGAACGAGTCACCGACCTCGACGGTCGGTGCGGAGAACTCGAAGCGCCCCGCGATCGGAAACGAGAGCGACGCCGTCGTCGACGCCTCGGTAGTTCCCGGGTCGAGCGCGAGCGGCGCTGTCATCTCCTCGCCGTCGACGCCCGGCGGCGTGTCAACGCTGACCGCCAACGGAGCCGCGGCCGTCTCGGGGGGGCGCCTGACCGTCAGCGTCGCGGTCACGCTCTCGTCGACGATCGCCGTGGCCGTCGTGAGGTCATACTCGACCGTCAGCCGGTCGACGAGGCGTCGCATCGACCGGCTCGCCGTCGCGGCGGTGCCGAGGAGCCAGGCGCCGAGCCCCGCCGCTCCGAGCAAGAGGATCGGCCGGTCGGCCGCCGCGCCGAGCGCGACGAGGGCAACGCCGGTTCCAGCGATCGCCCACCAGCGCGCCGTGACGTTCATCGAGTGGAGGTGAACCCCCGACCGCATTGAAAGTTGGCTTCGCCGACAGGTCGGGGGATAGCAGTACTGACAACTCATTTAACCACCGCCCTCGGAGTGAGCCTGTGTCGGTACGGATACATCGCCTCGGCGTGCTCGTCGCCGCGATCGTGCTCGTCGCCGCGA
>NZ_QPLT01000107.1 GCF_003666015.1 Halorubrum sp. Atlit-26R | reverse complement strand
CACCGCTGCGTTGATCGATGGCGACCAGACTGTCTGTTGGACTTGTGGATCCGAGGTTGAAATCGAACAAATCGAGACGACCCTCGACCGGCTCCGGGAGCTTCGCTCCGACAAGCTCGACGAGCGGAACGAGATCCGCACGGAGATCCAGGAACTCACAGACCGCCAGTCGTCGATCCGTGAGAAGCAACGAGAGATCGAGCGCGCTGAAGAGCGACTCGAAACGGTGGAGACAAAGATCGGGTCGACCGAGTCACAAATATCGGACTTGGAGGACCAGATCGCGTCGAAACAGGAGGAGATCGAGGAACTGGAAGCCGAGGCCGAGTCGATCGATGTCGACGGCTACGACGAAACGTTGGAGCTACACCGCGAGGCAAACGGCATCGAGCTCCGGATCGAGCGGCTTGAAGACGAGATCGACGAGATCGATGACGAGATCGATGACCGTGAGGAGGCAATTGATCGGCGAGAGGACCTGAAGGCCGAACGCGAGGAGATCACTGAGCGGTTGACGGAGTTGCGGACGCGCGTTGACCGCATCGAGGAGAACGCTGTCGAGGAATTCAACGAGCACATGCAGACGGTCCTCGACATCTTAGAGTACGAGAACCTCGACCGGATCTGGATCGAGCGCCGAGAAGCGGAGGTCCGTGAGGGCCGCCGCAAGGTCACACGAACTCGGTTTGACCTCCATATCGTCCGCTCGTCGCCCGACGGAACGGCCTACGAAGACACGGTCGACCATCTCTCGGAGAGTGAGCGCGAAGTGACCGGGCTTGTGTTCGCACTGGCTGGATACCTCGTCCACGACGTTCATGAGGCGGTCCCGTTCATCTTACTCGACTCGCTCGAAGCGATCGACTCGGACCGGATCGCGCGCGTCGTCGACTACTTTCGCTCCCACGCCGACTACCTCGTCGCCGCGCTCCTCCCCGAAGACGCCGCCGCCCTCCCCGACGAGTACGCCTACGTCGAACAGATCGACTGAGC
>NZ_QPLT01000106.1 GCF_003666015.1 Halorubrum sp. Atlit-26R | reverse complement strand
CCCGCCGGCACGGCGTCCCCGCGGTCTCGCTGCGCCTCTCGTGGGTCACGTTCCCGGGCGACGAGCGGCGCCGCGAGGCCCGGGAGACGTTCGACCCCGCGACTGCGGAGCCGAGCGGCAACTGCTGGTCGTCCGTCGACGTGCGCGACGTCGTCTCCGCGATCGAGGCCGCGATCGACCCCGAAACCGAGATCCACGGCCACGAGGCGGTGCTGATCGTCGCCGCGGAGAACTTCCTCGGCCGCGACACCGCCGCGACGATCGAGGCGGTTCACGGCGACCGCCCCGCCGACTGCGACCTCGACGGCGACGAGTCCGTCTTCGACTGCTCGAAGGCGGAGCGCCTGCTCGGGTGGGAGCCGGAACACTCCTGGCGCGACGAGGAAGCGAACAACGGTGAAAATTCTACGTCTGTCCGTGACCGCTAGCCGGAGGTTTCGAAGCGGTTCTCTTAGCAGAATACAGGCGGTAAGCCCCCTTCCTCAAGGAGCGACCAGCGGGAGCGAGTAGGGAGGGGATACACCGCCGTCATCATGTCTCAAAAACGTTCGTACTCGCTGCCCAACCACCCCACCGATAGAGTTAAGTTGAAATAATGTTTAAACACAGATGATGGATAGACACGAAGTAGAAGGCCACGAAGTCATTGAGGGAGAGGTGAAGCCGACCGGCAACGGCGCACACGTTCTCGTTCCGAAGCGATGGCGTGGTGCAGACGTGAAAATCGTCCGAACGTCAGCCCCCGACGGATAGTCAATGCGCTACACCTACAGATTCCGGCTTGATCCCACGCCTGAACAGCGTGAGCTGTTGGATCATCACCGAGATACCTGTAGGCAACTCTACAATCACGCACTCAACGAATTTGAGAAAATCCCCGAATCGGCGGGAACACTCAACCAACGAGTACGCCAAGTACGCGATCAGCTCACCGATCTTAAAGTCTGGTGGGATGAACTAAATGACCTCTATTCAACGGTCGCACAAGCCGCTG
>NZ_QPLT01000105.1 GCF_003666015.1 Halorubrum sp. Atlit-26R | reverse complement strand
AACTACGGGTTTGGCAAGTTGTCGTTCATCGATTCGCAAGTGATCGATCTCGACGCGCTGGACTACGATCGGATCGCGGCAGCGGACGAGTACGTCATTGAGCTCGTGTCGCCGTTCGTGGTGGCGAGTGAGTTCCCGAACGCGGATGAGCAGTCGGTGCCGTGGTGGTGGGACACCTCACGTCCACGAGCATCTCCGGCTGATGGTGATGGTGACTGCAGGGCGAGTGCGGCGAGCCGTGCCGGGTTACGGCGACGGACGGAGCGCCTGGTTGATGATGACGAGGTGTATGAGTTGGCGACGATTGATCACGGGCAGATCGTCGGGTACGACGGAGCGCGCCCGGTTGAGACAGCGAAGAACGGGGTGCTCCGAGTTGGGACGCATTCGCGGTTCGGGTTTGGCGAACTCAGGGTTCGGCCGGTGAGCGATGATCGTGTTCCTGAACGGAGTCCCGAGTTTGCAGGGGGTGGGGCGTGATGGTGTTGGAGCAGGTCGCGTTCGATATTGAGACGACGGGCTTCGAGGTTGATGATGTAGTGACGGTCGTCGGGTTTGCAGTGCCGTTGGGGTGCCGCGTGTTCGTGCACGCTGGTAGTGCTGCAGTGGGCGCTGGTGAACTTGAGGATGAGGTGCGGGAGCGAGTCGGGGAACGAGTTGTCGTATCGGCTCACGAATCGGAACCCGACCTATTGCGAGCGGTCGGTGAGTTTGTCGCTGAGCGGATGTGTGGCGAGGACATGTTACTCGTTGCGTATAACGGTGAGCGGTGGCGTGACGGGTTTGATTTACCGTTCCTGCGGACACGGTTGGCGACGACGGGCGTCGAGTGGCCGTTCCGGGACGTGCCGTTCGCGGACGTGATGCCCGTCATTTCTCGCCGGTTCAACACGACCGTGGACGGCGATGAGCAGTCGAGTCTCGCCGCAGTATACGGGACGCTCTGTGATGAGGGTCTCAACACGATCGACCCGTTTACGGAGAGCGCCGAGGC
>NZ_QPLT01000104.1 GCF_003666015.1 Halorubrum sp. Atlit-26R | reverse complement strand
GAATTTCCGGGTAGCCACGTCCAATCCCGGCTTCTGCACGCACGATTTCAACGGTATACTCGTACATTGACTCGTACCCGTCAGGACCATCACGGCGACACAACCACCCCGGGAATTAAATCCGGTCAAGACCAGCACCTGGCGGTACGTTCAGATACGAAAACAGGATGTCGTCCCGGAACTCGTAGGCCTTGCCTTGGTATGTCGCTTGGAGCGCGTCGACACTCCCGTCACGCTTCGAGATGAACGGAATTGTTGTGTCACCCCACGGGCTCATCATCTCGGTCAGGACGTGTGCATCAGGGATGACACGGTCGGTGCTGAACTCGTCGCGTAGCAGGAGCCGCGTCATCTTCACCAACTCTGTCGCGCTTGATCCCGCCACGTACCCGATCAGCGGGATCTCGTGGTGATGGCTTGCAGCGATGATGCGACTCAACGTCGAGATATACCGTTCACGTGTCTCCGGCTTCAGTGGATTTGTGAACGACGCGATCAGCGGACCATCGTAGAACACGACCGGTGTCTGCCCGATGTCGCCGGCGTCACGAGCATCTGCCAACTCGACAATCTGCTCGATCAGTAGTTGCCCTTCATGCTCGAACCGGTGATGCCCGACGAGTTGTGAGTCCACGAATCGATAATCGCCATCGTCGGACTCCTGTGTGACCTCATCAGGTGTCAACAGCCGTCCTTCGACACCGCGTTCAAGCCGACCGTCTGGATGGTGATGATTGGTCGCCCACGCTGCTTGTACGTACGCCAGTGGGACGTTGAAACTGGTTGTTGGCGGGAGCTGTGATCCATCGACCGCCATCGCCGGTACATCTCGAAGAAGCTCGCGCGCCCACTCGTTAACATCCTCGTGGTTGTCCCATCCATCACTCTCCGGGTATGGGACGACGATACTCTCTACATCATCAAACTCGTCAGTCGGGTACGCCCCTGGGTACGACGTATCTTGGAGTTCTGCACGGATCTCATCGTTCTTCCACCCG
>NZ_QPLT01000103.1 GCF_003666015.1 Halorubrum sp. Atlit-26R | reverse complement strand
GCGTCGACCGGCGACGAGGACCGTCGCTCGTCGACACCGCCGCTGGTTACCTTCTCTTTCCCGGTTCACGAATACTGAGAAAACCTTGCCCGTCACTATGTGAGACGAGCTCGGTCGTCGACAGAACGTTGATCGAACGAACTCTCGCTGGCGTTTCACAGTCCGACACAGCGTGGGTCCCAGCCGACAACAGCGTCCTCGCAGTCGAGTTTGGGGACCGATATCCGTCAGTTCGCGAGAGCGCTTGAACCGCCTCCACAGCGGACGAACATTGCTTAGCTCTTTCGGGTGCGAGCGAGCAATCCGAGCACGAGTACGGCTGCGACGAAGTGCGGAAAGCCGGTCAGCGGGGCCGACACAGGCGAGGCCTCTTCTTCGGTCGGCTCGGCCGGCTCGATGGCGTTGTCGTCATCGTCGGTGTCGCTCGACGAGTCCGAGTCCTGTCCGTCGCCGCTCTCCGAGTCGTCGTTCGTTGTTTCAGTGTCGTTGGAATCACCGCCGTCGCTCTCGCTGTCGGGATTGTTCACCGATCGGTCATCGTTGTCGGTCCCGTTCCTGTCTGTTTCCCCGTCAGTGTCCCCGGTTTCCGACTCATCGTCCACCGGTCCGCTATCGGTCGTCTCGTTGTCAGACTCCTCTCCTGCCGATCCACCGCCAGTCGCTCCGTCGTCGCTGTCGCCGGTATCGGTGCCATTCTCCGGTCCGTCGACCGAGTCTCTCTCGTCCGTCCCGTCCGTTTCGTCTGGTTCCGTGACGGTCACGTCCTAAGAGTCCGTGCTATCGGCCGACGAGACCGTGTAACTCACTTCGCCGACACCGCCGTCGTCGGTGTCGTGAGTCAGGGTTACGGTCTCACTTTCACTTCCGTTGAGTGACACGGACACGTCGTCGACGGCGTCGCCGTCGAGCAACAGTTCGACGGTCTCTTGCCCGGTGAAATCACCCGTGTTCTCGACGTCAGCGACGACATCGACCGTCGCGTTCTCGGTGACTTCTGTCGTCGAGGCCGCCTC
>NZ_QPLT01000102.1 GCF_003666015.1 Halorubrum sp. Atlit-26R | reverse complement strand
CGACTGCGCCAGCGGTAGCGATGACTCCCAGCGTCGGCACGACGAACACGACGTCGAACCACGCGGGCGGACGATTGAACAGCGTCGGCCTGTCCATTGACGCCACGGCGACGATGACACCGACAAAGGACAACACAAACAGTAAGAGCCCGGCGAGGCCTGCGCCAGCCACCCACCGAGCGCGAGTAACAGATTGCGGTGGTGACTCACCACCGCGATACCAACGCCACCCGCGAGCCGCCGGCCATCCCACCAACCCGGTCAGCGCGATGACAGACGCCGCCACAGTTAGCCACCCCTGTACCGATAGCTGCTCGTGGTAGCCGATCTGCTCGTATGCGCTCAGCCCGTTCAGTAGATGAGTCACGTCACCATCCGTCTCACGGAACAGCAGCGTCGAATCTTCCTCGACGTGCTCGAAGACGAGCGGTTCAACTTCGACCCATTCGTCGGTCCTGTCTCCCTGTTCAGTTACGAGCCGCCCGTCGTTAGCGATTCGGACATCGACTGGTTGGCCCGTGAGCAGACCGTAGACGAGCTTCTCGGCACTGACGGTGTCAGTCGTGTTCACCGACCGGTACCGACCTTCGAGTTCGTCGGCACGCTCGGGCATCCCGTCGGGTGTCCGTTGCGCTCCGCTCGAATCAACGGGTGCGAACTGGTCGAGCAGTGCGTCTACGACTTCCTGCTTCGCGCCGGATGCTTCGTTGCCGTGGGCGACGAAGAAGATGCCGACATCTTCCTCTGAGATCAATGCGAACTCAGTGGCGAACTGTGTGACACTGCCGCCGTGACGAACTAGTCGAGTATCACCACGCGATCGCTCGAAGAGTCCGAACGCCATCCCGTCGACCCGCTCGTGCGGGGTGAACCACTGCCGGTGCATCGAGGCGACCGCGCGCTCCGAGAGAATCCGTTCGCCGTCGACGACGCCACCGTGTAGATGCGCTTGGAGCAACCGCGCCATATCTGTCCCGGTCGTGTGAAGCCCAGATGCGGGCGACACGTCGGAGTAGAA
>NZ_QPLT01000101.1 GCF_003666015.1 Halorubrum sp. Atlit-26R | reverse complement strand
CGCCGTGTTCGACTCAGGGTCGTAGTGCACGCACTCGTACCCATCACCGTATTTCCTCGTGCTGATTCGGTAGAGCTCGTCTCTATCCACTTCCTCCCACCGAATATTCCCATCCTCGGTAACGCTCGCGGGCGCTTTGACAGTGAGATCTTCCCAGCGCTTCGGTGGCATGAGTTCACCACCAGCCTGCCCAGAACCGGTGTCGAGAATGTGTAAAAACGTCCCTCTGTGCTCTTCGATCCAATCTAGCGCCATTTTACCGAGGATCGCCCCAGGAACGACTGCAATCGCGAGGTAGACTGAATACGGGACTACGGCTGTTGGAATACCTGTATCAACACCGATCCATTCCGCCATTCCGGTAAGGAATATTGTGCCGATTAGGATGATGAGAAGGTACCCTTTCAACCATCGAGCAGTCCAGAACACACTGTTTTGGAGCGTTGTGATAATGGTGTCAAGAGTCCCTTGCGTGTCGTCGCTCATCAGAACACCCTCCATCCACCGGATGTCTCACGGTGGTCGCGCATCAGTTTCTGTGCAACAGTGGCAAGGAACCCGGTGAGGAGTCCAATGAAGAGTGTTGCAAGAGCGTTCGCGGTCGGGAGTGAGAAAATGTCTGAACTGTACCCTTTCAGTAGGAGTAGATCGCCATCGTCGATGGTGACTTGCCGGTCTTCGACAACGGTGAATCGGATTTCTGTGGTGCCGTCTGTGCTGATCGTGTAGCTTTCACGGTCCACTTCGACATTCTCGTTCTCGTCGGATTCTCGGCCACCGTCAGTAACTGTGATTCGTTCTGGGCGGTTGACGGCTTCAAATTCTGCAATGTACGTTTTCCCATCCCACCGCGATTCGACGAGTCGCAGGTTGTCGCTAGGGAATACGTATTCGTATGGTTGTTCGTCTGTGTTCTGTGCGTCTGAGTTCGTGTCTGACCCTCCATTTTCGCTCTCTGTGGCGTTCCCTTCTTCTTCGGGAGTGGTTGGGTCGGTGTTGTTGTCGCCGGTGTCTGTAC
>NZ_QPLT01000100.1 GCF_003666015.1 Halorubrum sp. Atlit-26R | reverse complement strand
CATAGGAGTGAAGCCAGGAACGTAGCTGAACCGTTTGCCAGGCTCTCCGTAGGAGAACATCGCGGGGAGAGTGCCCCGATCAACACGAGCGTTGTACTGTGGAGGCCATTCGTTGAGTTCAGTCGTCGGCTTGTACACTTGAGGCGCAGGAAGCGCACCCCGTTCAAGATCCCGCAGATCGAGAATTCGAACTTCGAACTGACGGGCGAGCTCCTCAGCCCGAGGTGTGATCTCGGTTGTGTGACAGAGAATCGGCATTGCCCGGCAGGCAAACGCTATCGTACACAGCCGGAAGATCGTCGATGGCGTGATCGTGTCGCTTGTCCAGTCTTTACACTGAGCGACAATCCAATCAGTCGGCTGCTGTTGTTTTGGCTTCCGGCTGGCGACGACATCGACCTCAAGACCGAACAGGTGCTGGCGCGTCTCTGCTCGATACCCCCACCGCATCAACGCGCTCTGGAGCTGATACTCAAGCCATCGCCCATCACCAACCCCACGCCCAGCCACGTCTGCATAGACAGATCGGTGAGTGGAGAGCCTCTCAAGCTGCGTGGTGTTGTCCGTCGACTCCTCAAAAAGTGCGTCCTGAAGGATGACGATGTGGTCTCGAATCGTTTCGAGTGTTTGCTCGATCGAATACTCTTGTGAGGTGTGGTCGTACCCCTGAATGGAGAGATCCTCAAGCAACCGGTCGAGACGTAATTCGATATGATAGAGTGCCTGAGCAGGGCCATCCCACGTCACCACCTCATAATCGTCTTGGGACGGGGAATGCTCTGTATCCTCAATCTGTCGACGGGTCGTTTTAAGCGCGGAAAGCGCGAGGAACAACCGCCGCCGTGTGGTGACAGTTTGGACGGTCGTGAGTGTCTCTTCATCTGAGAGAGCGTCCCGGAGGGCCTCGGTCGCGTCGATAAGCTTGGCGAGTCCACGATCGAAGCCCGGTGGAAGCGAGAGTGGTTCGTCCGTCATTGAGAGAACGGGCTGGGAGTGAAGTCGTGGCGAGTGAGTGCGGTTTC
>NZ_QPLT01000099.1 GCF_003666015.1 Halorubrum sp. Atlit-26R | reverse complement strand
CCTGAACAATCGACGCGATCCAGTCGTTCACCGTCGGTAGTAGCAGCCCGAATCCCATCCCGCCCGCGACGATGATGCCAACGAGAACTACAGGGAAGAGTTCCACGGAGGTGAACAGCAGGAAGCCCGCCGCCGCGAGACTGAATCCGACCGTGACGAGCGTAATATGCCGGAAGTGCTGTTTAATACGGCCGTACATTGAAGCCATGACCACGCCGGCAATCATGACACTCGAGATGATCAGCCCGGTCTGAGAGTCGCTCACGCCGAGCGAACCCTGAAGATAGTACGGAACCTCAATCATGATGAGGTTGTTCGTCAGCATGCCGAACAGCACGAGGAAGTAGATTCCGGCGATGACTTTCGTCGGCGACTCACGAAGAATCTTCGCGATGGCCTCAAGCCGGCTGATCTTGTTGTCTCTCTGTGATTCTTGGACGTTAGGCTCGGGTAGAAGACTGAGGATCGGTGGGACGAAGAGCAGCGCTCCGGCGAAGACGAGGAAGATGTAGCGCCATCCGAGGGAGCCGGCTATGTAACCGCCTAGGACCGCCGCGACGGCGCCACCACCAGCTTGGACGGCGCCATAGTACCCCATGACCGATTCGCGGCGATTGCCCGAGTAGTAGTCCGCAATGAGCGTCGGGACAGTCACCATGAGCGCGCCGACGGCTATGCCGTCGAGGATGCGCGTTGCGAGGATCAGGTAGATTGAATCGAGGAAGAACGCGACGCTCGTCCCGAGCCCGTAGATGACGACCGCGGCGATCAGAATCGGCTTCCGGGCGTACCTGTCGAGCAGATATCCTGTGAGAGGCGCGACGACAATCACGATCCACGCGGACGTCGTGCTGACCAGCTGTGCCAGTGTCTCGGAGTTCGGCACGTGCGAGAACGTCTGCTGGATCGCGGGAATGGTCGGGTTGATCAGCGCCCCCGAGAAGGAAGGGATGATCCCGATCAACACTAGCGTCAAGAGCTTTGACCACCGGAACGACTCAGCGGAGCTCTCCGACATACTCACTCA
>NZ_QPLT01000098.1 GCF_003666015.1 Halorubrum sp. Atlit-26R | reverse complement strand
ATTGAGGACCGCGTCTGTCGTGTTCATGAACTGCCGTGCGTCCTTCTCGAGGTGCGACTCAAGGATGGACGTCACCTGCGTGTCGACCGTTCGCGGGATGGCCTTGAGCACCGTCTCGTAATCCTTGTCGAGGTCCTCGACCTGCTTGCCGAACTTCTGGAACTTCTGTGCGGCCTCCATCAGTTCGCCGATCGAGAAGTAATCCTTCCCGTGTTCGCTGTCGAACAGCGCCTTGATCAGGTTGGTGAGGATTTCGTTCGCGACGAACGCCTGCTCGACTGTTTTCTTCCCGAGGACGAATCTGAGCAGCTGAAAATAGTGGTCAATGATATCCTGCTTAGCCGTCTCTCGTGCCCGTCCTGCGCCCTCTGTGAGCGGTCTGAGGTCGAAGAAAGGCATCCCCGGAACCATCCCATCTGCTTCGGGGATTTGGATGTATTCGATGTCGTCGACGTTGCCGAACAGCGTGCGATGACACCGGAGATAGTTCTCACACATCTCGCCGTCTTTGGGATCGATGAGGATTGTTGGCCCCTCGAGGTCGTTGTGTGTGGTCAGCATATCGTTGATCGTTGCGACCGTCTTCCCGCTGCCAGTCGTCGCAGCCCGGATGTAGTGTTGGGTGAGATGGTCCGCAGACAACGACAGCGCGTCCCGTTGCGAGAGGTGGTTCCACCACTCGTTTTTCGTCTCGATGGTGCTGATATCGTCGGGTTTGTCGCTGTGGTCGCGGAGTGCGGTGACGGCGTGACCGATGGTCATACCCTTGGAGAATTCCTTGAACACCTCCTCGTTCGGAGAGGTGAGCGGCGACTGAGCCGTGGGCATCCCACCAGTCCCACCGCGGCTTGCTTTCGGGAGCGAGTCGATCGATGGGACCGTGATGAAGTTTGAGAGTTCGTCGATGTTACAGACGAGTAGCGGTTTTCGTCGCGTCCAGGACTCAAGCCCGTTCGGGTAGGTGATCCCGTGGTTGAGCATTCGCTCGTACTCGGCGTCGTTCGTTCCGAGGTAGTTCCCCTCGATC
>NZ_QPLT01000097.1 GCF_003666015.1 Halorubrum sp. Atlit-26R | reverse complement strand
TGAACGAGCCGTTGATTGTTCTCGGGCGATACAACCACTAATCCGTTCTCGACGAGGGTATTGATCGCTCTCCGAACCGTCTGTTGGGAATGGCCAATCTGGTCTGCCACTTCGCGCTGTGAGAACTGTTTGAATCGGTAGTTCGTTAAAAATAGCAAGATGTCGTTCGTTGCCTTGCTTTTGAACAAATCCGCGTCTGCGACGGGTATTGGAACGGATATGGATACACTCTGTGCGGGGTTTGATTCCATCTCATGGCTCATATGCCATGCTACGGCTCACTACTATATGAAATTTATAAGTAAATGGCACAGTAATTAAAAATAACAAATCACTGGTCGTCATCGTTGTCTCCTTCAGATTGACGGTTTGGGTGTCTTCTTCACCGTCACCAACGCTTGGATGAGGCCGATCCGGCTGTGCGTCGCTCCACGCTTTTGCTTCCTCTTCGCTCTCGATGATCGATCCAACCGACTCGTTGAGCGTGGAGAATACCTTTGAGAACCGGGTCGCTTCGACGAGTCGATGGTGATCGTCTGTGATCGCCCAATGATTTTTGCGGTGGCGAACGAGACCGCGATCTTTCAACCGACTCAAGTTCGTTCCCACGGTGTTCGGATCACGGTTGATTTCGTCTGCGATCTCGCGGCGTTTCCACGCTCGATCCCTGTTCTCGAGGAGGAACTTCACAACTGCCTCGCTAGTGGATAGTCCCTCCTCCCCGTTCCCCGCTGCTTCAAACTCTTCCATGTCCATTGTCATGGTCACGTGTTGGGTGTACTATTGTAAGAGTATGCTGCTGTGCTATGTGCTGTTGTGCTGAAGCAGATAGCCGTGTAAGCCGAGGTCATCATGTCGTCTAAAATCGGTTGGAGCCCCAGCTTGCGGTTATTGGCAACCAGCTGTTTCAGTCTGGAGGCTCTGTTGAAATCCTCAAAAAGTGACACATTTTGACACGGTTGCGGTCAATCTAGGGGACTCACAAATCGCTCAGTACAGGGGACTCACGAATCGCACAGCAAAGGAATCAA
>NZ_QPLT01000096.1 GCF_003666015.1 Halorubrum sp. Atlit-26R | reverse complement strand
CCACATGACGGACTGGCCGAAAGAAATCGGACTTCTTCTCGTTTCCATCCTACTCAGTGCGTATCTCGTCCCGACACTCCCTGAGGTTCCTCAGTCAGGGCTTCTCGGAGTCGTACGCAACACAGACGTTCAACTCATCCTCGCAACAGGCATCCTATTCATCACCACACGGGGGCTCTACGGATTCGGCAAGCAGAGACTCACATCGTCGGGCACCAGAACGTCACAGGCGTATGTTTCGTCTGACCCACCCGATACCACCTTTGTTTCAGTGCAAGTCGAATACCTTGGTGTCGTGTGGGAGGGCGTGTATGGTGCGTCTCGCCGCGGTTCAGAACCATACGTACACGTCACCGACCCTCGCTGCCCACGCTGCACAACCGACGTGGAATCGCGCACGGTCAAACGGTACTTGGTTCTGAATAGGGAACAGTGGAGGTGCCCATCGTGTGGATACGAGACGGCCAAGAATGGTGCGTCCGATGTTGTGCCGAGGCGGTCTGTGGAGCGAATTATCGAGAGTGAAGCGTTCCAGAAGATCGAGGGTATTCTGATGGAATCGAATGCTGATGTCGAACCCACACCGTACCCTCCCTCCGATGAGTTGGAGTACGAACTGCTGGGTTCGAGTGCGGATGAACAAGAGATCAGGCGACGGTTATCCCGGTAATCGAGCTTCGCTCCTCAGTCGCTGAACAACCACGCTAACGCCAGCAGAACGATCAGTCCGATACCCAGATTCTGCATGAGAGTGATTGGATCCGGCGCAGGGCTGTAGTACCCGCCGGGCACACCCGATGCGATCACAGCAGAGAGAATAACCACGAGTGTTGCATTAGGCAGCCATTCACGACTCATCGATTCTCTCCTTGGTAGTCGTTCAGGGATGTTTGCTGGTCGGACTGTGAGTGGTTGAACCAGTGGCGCACGTCATCGTAGTTCGATGGGCGTTCGCCGACTTCGTCGATGTACGTATTTTTGTGTTTGCGGGCGTGCGCCGGTCCTGCAAGCGGGCTGTCAGCGAGGTCTTGCCCGCAGATCGAACAC
>NZ_QPLT01000095.1 GCF_003666015.1 Halorubrum sp. Atlit-26R | reverse complement strand
TCACCCTCAGCAGGCTCGACATCGCGTCGGTTCATCTGGCGGATCTGTGCCGTCTCGATCGCTCGCGGGCCTTCCGTGTCGTGGAAGTCCGGAGCGCTACCGTTTTGGGGTCGGATTGTGTCTGTCGTCATTGCTGTCTTCCAGGCAGCGCGGTCGTCGGTGTGTCCGCACCGGCGACCAGTCCGTTTCTGGCCGCGTCCCGCGCTTCCTACTCTACAGTATATCAGCCATTCACTTATAGGTTGCGAATATTCGCAACATTAAGAGTATTTAGAGCGTTACGAATATTCCTAACTTACTTGGTGTTGCGAATATAAGGAACCAATATGGGTGATACCAAACCTGCCCGCATGGCGAAGTCTCGCGGGCTTATCACGGACACAGAACAGGATCGTATCTCTGGCGAAGCCGACGTCGACGACGCCAAGCGCTACCAGGCAGTCTCACGCGTCCGTCGTCGGATCCGAGAACAGCTACCCGGAGAGGTTGAGATGCTCAAGGAGCATCACCCGGAGCTGCTTGAAGAGCTCCGCGACGTCGTCTGCGAGGAGGCCGATGAGTGAGCCGGCCGACCGCCTCCGGGACGCAGCCGACCAGGTGAGCGATGCCCGGGGCGAACTCCCCGTCGACGACCTCGACGTCGACGCACCGGACGAGGCACCCACTCCCGAGGCGATCGTCGAGAAGATCGACGGGCAGCTCGGTGAGCTTCAGGTCGCGCTCCAAGAACTCGCTGCGAACGTCGACGTGATGGAGGACATCGACGATGGGTGACGATGTCGCGTACGTGGCCGGTGACGGCTACTATGGTGACGATCCTGATGACCTCGAAGGGGAGCACGACCGGCTGGAGATCAGCTACTCGGATGCGATGGAGTACGAGTTCATCGTAACAGCAACTGACGACAGCCGGATCAAGATCGAACGTCAGGAGGCCGACAATGGGTGACGCGATCGTCATCGACGAGGACGACCTCGAAGCCGTCTACCTCGACCTCGTCGACGCGACCGGCGCCGCCTCGCAGGGCAACCCGAACGAGTGCGCGTCGAA
>NZ_QPLT01000094.1 GCF_003666015.1 Halorubrum sp. Atlit-26R | reverse complement strand
TCAAATGGCTTATCTGGCATTTCCCGGAGGTTTTTGGGTTCGAATGTTGAGGAATTGACCCCAAGTGGAACGATGTATGTCTTTTCTTTGCTTACTCCATAATTGGTCACAAGGTCGTCTTTAATTGGCTCGCTCAATGTGATTATCGAACCGGCGCGTGGAAGAGTTAATTTATATAAAACGTCGGTGAAATTATAGTAGGCTGCCACGATCATATTATATCCGTTGGAGGACTTCTTCCACTCTTTTCCTTGCCCGGTGGGTTTTGTCTGGAAATCTGCGATCCATGTAGAATCGCCAAGCACCGACATGAGGAAGGGAGTTAGATGGAATCCATCGTACGTGTAAATGACATCGTATCTATTCTTGTAATTCTGTATAATAAAGTACGGAACCAAGATGATGTTATATAATATCAGTGCGGGAAGAAATGAGGCAGACGGAATCTTGTGGAAGGTTACATCCGAGATCTCTGGATTTGTTGGTGAATATATGTGGGTGTCGTACTGATCAGTTAGAAATTTAGCTACGTAGTGGGCCTCGGTTGAACCTTGTACCGAGGAAAGGTCAGAAACTGTGAAAATTGTAATTTTCCGCTCTGACATTTTAATCTACCACCCCCTACTTGGACATAGGAAATAGCTGTTTTGATGGCGAATACCAGTGACCAAATTACTTGGCGTTTCTCTCATAAACGGAGTCATACTGGCGGGCAATTCGATCCCAGCTGTACCTTCTCGCTTCATTTCTCAATACATCTTCATCAGTTGTCGTTCTAATTGTTTTGATTGAGTCCTTCCATTCGTTAACATCTAGCTGGTTCAATCGAACTCCAAGAGGGGGTTTCGATAGTAATTGGCCAACATTACCATGATTAAGACCTACTACTGGGGTTCCTGAAGAGAATGACTCGATAATTACCATTCCGAACCCTTCGTACTGGAACGGAGCGAGAAGAACTGTAGCACCAGACATTTCGTCCGCTAGTTCCTCTTCTGTGAGTCTAGGTAGAATTTCAATATTATCAATACTCTCCATCCGCTTAATATAATCA
>NZ_QPLT01000093.1 GCF_003666015.1 Halorubrum sp. Atlit-26R | reverse complement strand
CGGTGTGATTTGCCTCGTTCGTAACCCCGGTGTCCCGGCCGCTCGCCAGCGGCTCGGCGTACTGCCACAGCACCGTGTCCCCCTCGACGCCGCGGTACTGGAGCCGGACGTCGGTGGTGACGTTCACCGACCCGGTCTCGGCCGTGTGTTCGTACGCGTACGTCACGTCGAGCTCCCTGGTGAGGTTCACGTAGTATACCGGTCGGTCTCGGACGCGTTGCCCCTCCTCGAACACGAGGGAGTCGTTCGTGATCACCGCGCTGTGTTCGTACGCCGTCGACTCGCTCCACTGCTCGACGACGACCTCCTCGCGCTCGATGTCCTGCGTCGCGTGGACCTGATAGCTCCACCACCCGCCGACCGCGGCGAGGATGAGGAGTACGGCGAGGAGGACGCCGGACCACTTTTCGAGGACCGCGCGGATCCGGAGTGATTGATCGATGTCGCTCACGGAGGTGTCTCAACCGACGCTTTCCGCGGTGTCTCTGTTCTTTCCAAGCTCATCTATTCCACGTACGTTCCGGTCGAGTCCATCGAAACGACCTCGTCGAACAGGGGTTTGAGCGTATTGATCGCCTGCGGATCGCCTTCGAGGGGGTCGACGTGAAAGTGCGCGACTGCGTCTGTCTTGGTGAACGTACTGAGAAACACGTGGAGGAACCGGAACACGTTTTTGACGTCTCTGTAGTTCAGCAGGACGTTCAGCGAGTCATAGCAGACGCGGATCTCGCGGTCGTCGGTCGACCACTCCTGCGTGATCCTCGAGACGATGATCCCGAGCCGGGTGATGTCGTTCGGGTTGTTGATCTGCGTGGCCTCTACCGTTCCGTCGGCTGTGGGGGGAACCGACTGCGCGTACCCGACGGAAATCAGGTGAATCTGGTGCCCCTTCGACGCGATGTCCTCCAGGCGCTCGCTGTCCATCGGCTGGTAGCGGACGAGCAGCACGTACGGTTCGAGGTCGCTTCTGTGCCCGAACAGCAGCTCGTGACAGCCGTCTCGTGTCCGCTCCGACCGCGACTCTGACTGGATCAGCACGTTCGTTCCGCGATCGAACCGATC
>NZ_QPLT01000092.1 GCF_003666015.1 Halorubrum sp. Atlit-26R | reverse complement strand
CGGTGCCTCGTCCCGTCCGTTGAGACGGAGCGAACCGTCGGCCCCAGTGATGCCGGCGGTCACCGAAGCCCCGCAGAAGACGATGTCGAGGTCGGGGTCGGACAGCGTCTCGACGACCGCATCGCGAGACGGCGAGCCGATCACGTCCAGCGACCCGATCCCGTCGAGTTCCGCGGGTTCGACCATCGACCTCCGAACGGATCGGGCACGTTTCTCGTCCTCGAAGAGGAACGCGACCGAGAGGGTGCCGCGCTCTGGGATCTGTCTCCGAAGTCGGTTCTCGTACGCGTCGGGGGATATCACGGATGCGCCCGCAGGAATCGGGTCCGCGTCCGGAGACGGAACCCGGCTCGAACGAGAGGGGGCCGTCTTTCCCGGTCCCGATGAGGTGTTCGAAGGGCCGAAGGCGGACAGATCCGCTGCCGCCTGAGGCGACGTCGCAATCCCCACTGGCGCGTCCGACGCGGAGGGATCGGCGTCGCCCCGGACGCGGACCGGCGCGAGGACGTGAGCGAGGTGCGGCAGCAGTTCCGCGGACGCGGAGACCGGCCGGAGGACCGCCTCCGTCGGCCACGCCGGCAGATGAGGTTCGACCGTCTCGGGATCGACCTCTAGGTACTCCATCAGCCGCTCGCTCATGGATTGGTCGGCGAGGTTCGGCGGATAGAAGGGGAGATCGGGACCGACCGCGTCGTACTCGTACCGGTCCGACGGGACGTACCCCTCCGTCCGCGCGAGCGTGTCGAGGAAGAACCACGTTCGGAACAGTTCCGTGACCCGCTCTTCGAGCGCTTCCCCCTCTATCGGCAGCCGTTCCTCGTACCCCGTGTCCAGTCGGATCGCCGGGGCGTCGCCCGTCACCATTCGAGCCCTGAGGTAGTACGACAGCGTCGAGAGCCGGTACACGTCGGCGTACGTCGGTCGGACGACTACCTCGACGCCCGTGTCGGGCACCGACAGCGGGCTCGGAACGTCGAGAGAGTCACCGCGCTCGATCCGAGGCGGATAACCGCGCAAGGTGGGCCACGACCGTTCCGGGGAGAACTCCTTGATCGACGATCCGAGC
>NZ_QPLT01000091.1 GCF_003666015.1 Halorubrum sp. Atlit-26R | reverse complement strand
CGAGGTATTCACTAATGTCTACAGATCCAGACGCGGCAGCACGGCGTATCATGAATCAGTTTGGTGAGGAGAGTCGTATCCCCTATCTCAACATCGAGGAGGGGGACGTCGGCGTACTCATCGCCTTCCCGATCATCGGGCTCTTCATCGCGAGTCTCACCGGCGTTGAATCGCTTGCTCTCCCGTTCGTGGCTGGCGGACTCGGGTTCGGTCTCGCCGTCATCTACGTCTCTCCCGACCACCTGAACGCGTGGACGTGGACAAAGGACGTCTATCGATACGTGAAGCGCCCCCGAGTTACGTTCAGTGCCCCAGAAGCAGCCGACAGTACCACGAACGAGACCGAACGAAACGAGGGTGGGCTCGCAAACTACACCCCGTTCAAACCGGACGAGCGAACACAGGACCTTACGAACATCAAACGGGCGTGGCCCGGTGCTGGGGCGATCCAACGGACGGACGGTACGATGGAAGCCTTCATCGAGATCGACCCGGGGAACATGGACTTCGCAATGTCCAACGACTGGGCACAGCTCCAGAACGCCGGCGAAGACTTCGCCAACAAGGAACTCGACTCGAAGCTCAAATTCCACGCGACAACCCGGTCATTCCCGGTCGAGCAAATCACCCAGACGATCGAGGAACGGCTTACCGACGAAGACGTCACGGCAAATCCGATCTTCCGGGAGCTCCTCGAAGAATATCAAGAAACACGCCCCAGAGAGATGCGTGACCGTGGCATCCAACAGATGCGATACTACCTGGGAGTCGAGGTCACACCGCTCGAAGTCTACGACCGCTACCGAGACGAGGGGACGCCCGCCGAGAAACTGACGAAGTTCCCCGTCATCGGGTTCCTGTTCAATCCCTTCGTGACGCGACGTGAGGACCTCACCGATGTCGAACGCCGTGCCCAAATGTTCGAGAAGCTTGACAGCCGCGTCAACGACGTTCGCGCCGAGTTCATCCAGCAGGCGTCCGGCTGGTCTGCTCGTCGACTCAGTACGGTCGAACTGTTCGTTCTGAACATGGACTTCTGGAACGGACGAGAGCACGACTACGACGACGCAGA
>NZ_QPLT01000090.1 GCF_003666015.1 Halorubrum sp. Atlit-26R | reverse complement strand
CTGGCCGTCGCCTGGGTCGCATCGGCCGCGGCCGAATCGGTCGCTTCGGGCGGCGTGTACGCGTCATCGGTGGCTGCGACGGCGCGCTCGACCGTCTTCTCACCGTACGTGCTGCCGTCAGCGTAGTGGACGGTGTCCCACTTCTCGCGATACAAGCCCGACCGACGAAACAGCCGGTCGACCCGCGCTGAATCACCGCCGGTCCAGAACGCGAGCTGCCGGCACAGCGCCATGTCGGCCTCCGAGTGGCTTTCGTAGCCGCTCGTGGTCCCGTTCCACAGCCGGGTGAACTTCTCGCCGTTGGCGGCGTGTTTCGCCCGGTCGAGCAGTTCGTCATCCGAGAGGGGGACGGTGTCGGCTCCGGCATCTGCGGGAGCCGAAGCGGTGGTCGTCGTGGTCTCCGCCGTGCCCCACATGTCGTCTCCCGAGGTCGTCGCTGTGTCGTCCGTCTCGGCGGCGAGTTCCTGGTCGACGACCGTCGCGACTGCCTCAGTACGGGATTCGATCGTGGCCGGCGTCGCTGCGACGTGGTCGCCGGTCACGGTGAAAAAGCGGGCACGGTCGTACAGCTCGAGGTCGCCGGCGCGGTTCCGACCCCCCGGGAGGGAGCCGGTCACCAACACGTGAAATCCCGTCCCCGAGGGGCTTACCTCGGTGTACGAATCGAGCGTGTCGATGAGGTCGGCAGCCCAGGCAGTCGGCGCTGCCGCGTCCGGGTCTCGGCAGTCGTCTAAGTCGATCCCGACGAGCGGATCGTCGGCCGTAAACACGAAGCCGAGCCCGTCGACCGGCGTCGCGAGCGCCCCGTCGCGGGCCGTCGCGAAGTCGGTCCACGTGTCCGGGTCCGTGGTCGACGCGAACTGGGTCGTTCCGGGCCGGATCGGCACCTTCGTTGGCTTCCCGTCGCGCTCTTGGGTTCGCCAGCAGACCCACTGGTCGCGGTCGACGATTGCCGCCGGGAGGGCGTCGGCCGTCGGCGGGGTGACCATCGTCCGTGTGTCATGATCACACAGCCCACAAAATATAGCTGTCGCCAAGGGGTGGCTGGGGCAGCGAGATGGTGCGTTAGACGC
>NZ_QPLT01000089.1 GCF_003666015.1 Halorubrum sp. Atlit-26R | reverse complement strand
GCCAGCTGCTCAATAGTAGGGCAGTCTACAAGGAACTCATCGCGGTATGCGGTAAATGACCAGTACTCAGGATCCCCAAAGCGTCGCACTACGAATAGTCTTGTACGGTGTCATATATGTGTGATGGTGCGTCTCACTCTCACGATTGTACACTTCACTGACGCCCCAGACTAGGAAGCTCTTGACTTAGGCCACCTGCGCTAATTTCTCTATCAGAATTAGTTCGAATAACACTGGGAGCAGTGTAGGCCTTCTTGGATAGTCCGCAGTGAATTGTGTTCTCCGAGTGTCTGATGGCAGAACTCACAATCCAGTTCATCAGTAATCCCGACACCATCCCCATATCCGAGTGTCAGTGACCGGGTCACCGTTCCTTCCTCTAACTCAAGAACGAGTTCTCCCCGTTCGTATTCGATCTGTGTTATCGTAAGTGGGCTAACAACGACTTCCAGAGCGTGCCTTTCACGGATTTCTCGCTGTTTCCTGGGAAATCCTTGCTCGCGTCGATGGCGGAGCTCCTCAAGTTCTGAGTCCACATCCTCGTATTCCGAGTTAAGCTCTTTCCGTTTCTGAAGCGCTTCTACACGGTCTCCTTCATCGCTGCTCTGTTGGATTGACTCGCTTAAATCCTGGATCTGATCCGAGAGTCGGGTTTTCTTCTCTTCCAATTCCTCTATCCGTTGCTGCTGCATCTGCCGGTATTCCTCAATCTCAGTGTCTGCTGCTCTAGATGCCTCTTGATGGATCTCGTCAATCTTCGGCTGAACACGTTCAACAATCTGCTCACGAGTCTGTGCGATCAATTCATCCGCTGTAGATTTCTCAATATCTACGGGTTGACTCTCGATCTGTGGTTCAGTAGGTAGCGTGGATTCGAGAAACGTCTCTTCGAGATTCGGAAGGCGCTCCATTGACCGAATATCAATAGCAGTCACACGGAGTAACTCCGTTTGGCACTCACTGACCGTCTCGATGCTGATTCGGTAGTGGATAGCTATGGCGGAGCGATCGTAGTATGGCGTGAACGTCGCGTCGTTCACATTGATGTTGTTCTCCTGAAGCCACTGCGGAATCTCAATCT
>NZ_QPLT01000088.1 GCF_003666015.1 Halorubrum sp. Atlit-26R | reverse complement strand
CGACGGTACAGCTCACCGCGCACGTCGACGCAAGTACCGACGCGGTGACGATCGCGCACGCCGGCGACGACCCCGTCGCGGCGTCGGAGTACGAGGTCGTCGCCTACGCCGACGGCACCGTCGTCGACCGGACCGCGGTCGGGACGAACCGCCTCGCGACGGACGAGCGCGTCACCGTCGGCTACGCGACCGGCGGCGAACACGCCGTCGACGAACTGCGCGTCGTCCACGCACCCTCGGAGTCGGTCGTCGCCACCGCCGCGCTCGCGGACCCGGTCCGCGACTTGGACGGCTTGGGTTGACCTCCTCCACCTCTAGAGGGATGGGAGGAAGTCAATCACCGTACGAATATCATCAGATCCGACTGGGAAAAGGTTCAAGGTAGCACATCGAATAGTAATACTATAATGAGTACAACTAGTGAGGGCCGAATCGTGAATCTGAGTCAGAAAGGCCAGGCAACAATTCCCAAAGAACTCCGGGAGAAGCATGGAATCGAACCGGGAAGCAGGGTTCGCATCCACGAAAACGAGCAAGGGGAGATCGTCGTTGAACCACTCCCCAGCCTCCAAGACTTCCGTGGAGCCGCAACCACGGCAGAGAGTGGAACGACCATCCTTCGTGAGGAGCGGAAGTCCGACAAGGAGCGAAGTCAACGCCTCGAGCGAGACAACTAATGGATCACGTCGTATTCGACGCGGAACCGCTGATTGCTTATTACTGGGACGAGCCTGGGAGTGATGCCGTCGAAGCGATTATTGACCGCGTGGAAGGCGGCCAGCTGAAGGGGTCAGTGAACACGGTGACGTGTACCGAAGTGCGGTACGTATGCGGACGAGACGACCCGCAGATGGCGCAGGCGTACGTAACTCGGATTCGAAACTGGTGCGATGTCGTTACGGCCGAGGACGTCTGGGAATCGGCCGCCGATTACAAACGCGACTACAACGTCGCACTCGGAGACGCCTTTCCCCTCGCCACAGCAGCGATAGAAGAGGCGACAGCCTACACGGGTGCTGACGACGATTTCGACGACGTCGACGTGACCGTGAAGCGATTTCGCGAAGACGGTGTCTGAGCGG
>NZ_QPLT01000087.1 GCF_003666015.1 Halorubrum sp. Atlit-26R | reverse complement strand
TACACGAACCCGCTGAGCAGAGCCGACTACGGGGACTGACCGAGAAAGCTCTCGACACATCGCCAGCAAATATTGGTGTGGCCGGTCGGCCACGTCTCGATGGGTTCCAACCGCCACTGGTCGGGGTGTTTGTCACGTCTGCAGCGCGGCAACGAAGATCCCTGCATCGGGATGTGCAACGTTTTGGAGTCTGGTGATGTGCAGATGGTGTTGATTCTCGATCGTACTTCTCGCTCCTCACGTTCTGTGATTTCACGGCTGGTTCTTTGCATATACTCGTTAGCGGATCCACGCGTTTAACGCGTTGGGGGCTGCGAAAACAGGCGTTTAGCGGTGTGAAACCTAGCCGGTTTTGAGTGCGTTGCGGCGCACGGTTTTATATCACAGACTGTCATGATACCTGATACATGAGTACCGCCGGTGGCAGTGTTGGAGAACTCTCGTATGGGTCGTTCTACCTGCCTGCTGCCGCGTTCGGCTACCTCTCGACACAGCCAGGAAGCGAGTTCCACCAGTACATCGCGAACATCAACGTGCCGTTGGTGAGCATTGACCAAGTCCACCTACTGTACATTCTGTACGGTCTCACGGTGGTGTCGTTCCTTGGTGCGATCCAAGCGCATGGCATCGCACGTGCGATCTACGGGCCTGATGGACCGTCTGATCGTCCGAAACACGGGACAGTGCAGATTCAGCATGAACTTGCTATCGTTCTTGGAATCGAACCTGAACGGGTGCCGATCGTTCCATGTCGTATTGGTCAGCGTGGTTTTATTCCGGAGTTCCTGAGTTACATGCTGTATCTGAGCAACAAGCTGCTCGGTTCGCTTCCGGAGTCCTCACCGGAACGCCAAGAGGTAGAGCATTTGATCGAGGACACCCCGCCGCGTCATCGGCTTGAGATTGGAGTACAGCAACTTGGTGAGTTCTACGGAGAGTTGCGTTGGCGGATGGCTCCGAAAGTTCTGTATTTCCTCCCGATGGGGTTGCTCAAGCGCTTGAGTTGGCTATCGTTCTTATCTCTAGTCGCGTTTGGCGTGCTCTCGTCTTTCGGTTATGCAGTGATTCTGCTCATTCTCGCG
>NZ_QPLT01000086.1 GCF_003666015.1 Halorubrum sp. Atlit-26R | reverse complement strand
GCATTCTTGGTAGTACTCTTTTTTCTCGGTGCACTCGCACAGATACTGATATTCTGAGTAGCAATCATCAAGTATCTAATTAGTATTAGACAGGAGTCGGGTTCCGATCACGTTGGCCGCTATCTACGTCTCTCCGAGAATGAACCCAGGTACGAGGATCGTGAGCAAGAGTGGAGAATGCTGTGTGAGATACGTGGGAAGGGCAGAAACCGAGGTCAAGCTAAAGAATCCTCAATAATGGGGAGTCCGCACTTTTGTTTACTTTCACTTTGCTTGCCCGATTTTTAAGGAGTAATGGTCAGTATGTTCAGGAACCTTCAGGGATGGGGATTAACTGGTCGGACAGCACGAACAAGTACTCCCCTCAATTCAACGAATAATGCTCACTTTAACCCACATCGCCGATACGCACCTCGGCCATCGACAGTACGGTGTAAAACAACGCGAAGACGATATGATGTCGACGTTGCGGACAGCGCTCGACGAAATGATCACCGAACACGACACGGATGCGATTCTTTTGCCCGGTGACCTGTTCCATTCACGGGATCTTCGTCCGAAGATACTGCATCAAACGGAGCAGGAGTTGGCGCGAGTGCCAGATGACGTACCGGTGTTAGTATCACGTGGAAATCACGACGAGAATTTGACGCCGCGAGACGTGACGTGGCTGAATTACCTACATCAGCGGGGTCACATCGTGTTCTTACAGGCAGAGTTGACTGCGGATCCGGAGACAGCGTGGTTCAACCCGTATGAGTCGGACGAACCAGGACAGTCTTCTGGATTCTACGACATCGATGTCGAGGAGCTAGACAGGCCGGTTCGCGTGTTCGGTCTGCAGTGGCGGGGTGCGAAGACCGGCCAGGCACTCCAACAAGTAGCGGACGGAATCCAGGAGACAAATGAGATGCACGGTGAGCCGGCGTTCACCGTGTTGTTGGCACATTTCGGGATGGAAGATGAGGTACCGACGCTGGGCGGGACGGTGACGCACGCCGAACTCCGCGACGTGAAAAAACAGGTCGACTATCTTGCGCTTGGGCATATCCACAAGCGGTACGAGGCTGCTGACTGGATCCACAAA
>NZ_QPLT01000085.1 GCF_003666015.1 Halorubrum sp. Atlit-26R | reverse complement strand
TGTCAGGATGGGGAGACTACGCCATCACGGCTGTTCGGTACAACAACGACGATACCCGGATTAAACAGGTTAAGCGGAAGGAAGTCGAGCCAGATGTTCTCACGAACACCAAGACCGTTGATCGCTCAGCAGTAGTAGCCGGTATCGAATCGGGTGACAATTATACTACTGCAATCTGGAACGAGGATTCAGAAAATTGGAGTCTGGGCGATGAGATTCACGTACTTGAGGTCAACGGCGAGAAATTTATTCGCACAGATCAAAGCAACACCGAGGAAGACAACCTTGGTGGCTTACCGACTTTCTAAGGTTTATCCACTAATTCCCACAGCAGAGCGTTGCCGACCTTTCGACTCTCGACATCGCCTTCCTCTTCGAGACTTTGGAGCTTCAGATAAGCAGTTCTTCGGTCGCACCCCACGTGTTCAGCAACGTCGGTCGTCCCAGCTGCACCGTGTTCCTCAAGGACCCGGAGAAAATCTTCCCGAGGATATTCCTCGCTAAACCGACCACTGTTCTCGTCACGCTTCCGGTCGCCCATATCACCGATATTGATCCCGGTTCACTAATGAGTGCTGGGACAGCATCCATTAGTCGAACGACCAAAGGTTTATGCCATTAGCAGTATGACTAATGGGTGGAAGCTCAGCCATAGGGCGTTAATCAGGAAACGCCCGGGTGTGGTAGCACCCAGGCTGGGTTCAGAATAACCAATCTCGAACCCATGACGAAATCAACACCACCAAATCAAGAAAGTATCGACAGCAAGCTTATTGAAGACATAAACAAACTGAAACTGTCAGATTTGGCGGAAGGGGCCGTTATCTGTCAAGTCTGCGACTATCGAATTCGTGAAGGTGGACGCATTACTGTGTCCACTTTTCGGTCAGAGTCTGATCCGAAGTTTAAGATTGAGGATACGTTTTGCCGTGGTCACGGAGATGAGTATAGTCGCTCGTGGGATCGGTCGCTCCGTGAGCTGGTTGTGCGAGGGCGTGTTGGTACTGTGTCGGACACCGCGACGCAGTCGACGTGGCCGGTATTGCTTGACCCTGAGCTGGTTGCCCTCAGTCCGGTAAACACGATAGAGGCATACACGCT
>NZ_QPLT01000084.1 GCF_003666015.1 Halorubrum sp. Atlit-26R | reverse complement strand
GAGGGGATACAGAACTACTCGCAGCACGGCAAGCTCGTGTTATACGCGCTCACACGGCTCCACGAGCGCGGCGACACGCCAGTTCGGACGCGTGAAGTCGTCGAGACGTACCGGTCCGTCGCGCACTCAGAAGGGGTGAGCCCGGTCTCTGAGCGGTCGGTGCGTGACTATCTGGGGGCGTTGGCACAGTTGGGGATCACGGGTGTGACAGAGCACAACCGAGGGAAAGACGGTGGGAAATACAACGAGCATCAACTCGAACAGTCCGTGTCAGCGGTTCGGAGCGGGCTGTCGACGTTGTTGGAATCGGCCTGAGTGAGGATTCGCTCGCGGTACTGAGATGGTGGCGTCAGCCCCGTACTAACAGCGGAACCGGTGGGGTGGGTGTGTCGAGTCGCGTCGCGAGCGAAGGTTAGTGGGTGGGTGACATCCTCCTCGCCGTAAACAGTAGTTGCCGAACCTCTCAACACGTCGCATATCGAGGATGTAGATCGTCAAACTCGGCGCAGTCTATTTATATACCTCTTTATTACAGGTATAAACGTAGCCCATTGTTCACACCAGACCGATGGACGATACAAGTTGATTCGGCAACTACTGTAAACGGCGGGGTTCTCGCCTTGAAAAAAGATAGATTACTACACTTTCGGCTATGCCGTTCTGAACAGCCTATGCAATCCGTCTGACTGACTCAAGTCCCGAGACACCAGCCAGTCTGTCTCTGACTTCCTCCTCGCCAGTCGCCGTAGCCCACCGGACCGTGATTTCGACGGTAATGAGTGTTGCCGACAGCTGTGGCTCGATACTATCCAGTTCGTCAATCGTGACGTCATCGATAGTGTCGGGCCGCGAGAGACGCTTCTCAGCGTCAGTGACGAGGTTCCCATCCGCGCCGCAGGGGATTCGAATCGTCACGACGGCAATTGTCGTCGATTCTGGGTCGGTGGTATTGGATACTGCCATATTATCCGCTCCGTTGAGGGGCGTCTCACTGTCCAGATGTTCGACAACTGTACTCCGAGTGCGCGAGAGACGATTCGAACGCCCGTCTCGGTCGTGGCACGACCGCGTGTTTCCGAACTCCACCACTCGCGCATCCTCAAAG
>NZ_QPLT01000083.1 GCF_003666015.1 Halorubrum sp. Atlit-26R | reverse complement strand
GGCCGAATATCAAAAAAGAAAGGAAAGAGGACGCTTGAGCGTACTTTACCAGAAATACTGGATAGAAGACAAGATATTGAATTTATGCTAGTAGGAGAACAACAGCAGTCGCTTAATATACCAGAAAAGTATGACGACCGCGTCACACTAGTTGGTCCAGTATCTCCGCAAGAAATTCCGAAGTACTATGATAAGGCTTCATTTTTAATTCACCCCTCGCTAACCGAAGGCCTTCCACGAGTCATACTCGAAGCTCTTGCAACCGGTATCCCACCAATTGCACGGGAAGTTGGTGATATTGCCTACGCGACAGAGAATACATTCACAAGCGACTCAGAGTTTATCGAGATGGTGTGTAACTTCGAATCACTACACATCAATTCCGTTGATAGATTTAGTATTGAATCGGTGAGTGCTGACTATTACAGACTATTTGAGAAGTTATTAATGGACAAATAGTGTTATCCAAAATATATGTGATATGTGACTCAAGACAATATTAATCTGTTCACATCTTGTAGCCTAATTCTTCCAATCTGCGTGTCACTTTTGGTGAAAATGAGCCTTCGATATGGTCGAGTTCGCCAGGGGAGGTTGTAATGCTATGGGCTTTCTCGCATAGTGACTGCGGGATTTCTCCTGGTTCTAGGACGTGGCGTTCGCCACGGTCTGTCAGCACGTGGAAACCACCATCTGGAAGAGTATATATCACCTCCGTGTTGGCTGAATCGGATAGCTCTCTGGTGATATACTTGTATTTCTCATCTCGTACCACGACTGAGTGGCCGTGAGCATCCAGCGCATCCGAGACAACCTGTGACCTGTCGTCGGGGTTGGTCTCCATATGACTTTCTCGACCACTCTCTGCAGGGAACGACGGTCGTGGCAGATCAGTTACGTCGGCGAGCAATTCGCCCAACCATGCCAATGACATCGGGTGAGAGATTCGGCCGGACCCTTTGCCTGGAGTACGAACGATAAGCGGAACGTGGAGTAATTCATCGTACGGATAGTGGCGAGGATGTCCGTAGTGACCTCGGTCATGTAGTGCCTCACCGTGATCACCAGTTACAATCAGAATAGTATTCTCCCAGACGTTTTCACGTTGTAGC
>NZ_QPLT01000082.1 GCF_003666015.1 Halorubrum sp. Atlit-26R | reverse complement strand
CTCGGACAGGTCGTGTAGTGTTTCGCTCGATGTGTTTTTCTCCCCGATAACGTCCCGAAGACAGTTCAGAGCGACACTCTTGCCGTTCGCGCCGTCCCCGTGCAGAATCCCGAACCACTGCCGCGGGTTTCCTCTCGGGTTCAGTGCGTCCGCGAGCATTTCCTCGAGGAACTTCGCGTCCGTTTCGTCTTCTGTAATATCTCGAAGGAAATTTTCGACGTCCGACGTGTCCGCGTTCGGATCCCAGTCCGCGGAGAGTTTCCGCGTAAACAAGTACTCTGGTGCGTGTTCGTGTAGAGTTGTCGTTTCCATGTCGAGCACGCCGTTACCAACAGCGAGCATCGCACCGTCAGGGTTGTTCACGCGTTCAAGCGGCACTGCATTGCGCCGCTTCAACTTCGCGACCACTTCATCGATGTCTGCCGACGATGCAAGGCCATTCGTCCCCGCATCAACCACTTGTTCAACATAGAACGCGCCATCCCACATGTACACGCCTTCATCTGGTTTGTACGCTCGGAAGTCCTCCATCTCCCGTTCTTCATTTCGAACGAAAACGAAGTCGTGCTCAGCTTCTACCTTTTCAGCGAGCACTTGACGGATGGTGCGCATCGCAACACCATCTTCAATGACTTTTCGAATGTCACCCCACGACAACACGCCAACGTCATCTTCCCCATCGGTGACCTTCTCCATCCCGGTCATACGATGGGTGAGCTCGCCAGAATCCTCATCAACAGCGTACTCACCGAGGAGTACCTCGTGCACGTGCTCCGGCGTCACCTCCTCGTCATCGTACTGGTACGCGATGCGATAGGACATGTCGTCCGGGTGCTTCGGACCTTCACGCTCGATGATCTCCTCGACTTCCTCGACGATGTCGATGTTCACGCTGAGCTGCTCGCGCTCATCATCGTCTGCACCGAACTGCTCGGTGAAGTCTGCCGATGCAGACCTCTCCTGCTCCTCACCCCCACCGTCACCATCGTCACCGCCGTCACCGTCTACCGCAGCCTCGGACTCGGCTTCGTCGCCGTCACCGAATTCGAGATCGTCGTTGAACGAATCTTCGACGATACCGCCGTCAGTCACCAGTTCCTTCCCATCGTCGTCTTCGTCTGG
>NZ_QPLT01000081.1 GCF_003666015.1 Halorubrum sp. Atlit-26R | reverse complement strand
CAGTAGCTAAAAGTCACAGCGGGGAAAGGTGGCGCGACCGTGTTTGAACGGTAGTTGCCTTGTCTTGCCACCGGTTGAGGGGAGCTTCAGGATTAACACCGAGGTCACGTATCTCCTCGTCGGTCGGAGACCGCCCGCCATCGCCAACTACCGCCTCAATAACGTCAATTCCGAAGTCGGATCGGTCAGCGATAGGGAGCTTTTCATCGTCGCCGTTGGTCATATCTACTACCTTTCAACCGAATTTGAAAAGCGCCGTGTTTACGGCGCGGCAGCCGCCGTGTCGCCAGCCTCTGGATCGAACGGGAGGTTGATCAAGAGTTCGTCGAACCAGACGACCGGGCGCTTACTCTGGCCGTCTTCCTCGAAGAAGATGATGCCCAACTGGGCGAGGCGGCTGAGTTCCTCATGGACGTTCTTCACGTCCCGGTCAACGACCCGTGCAGTTTCGTTGATGCTGGCTGGCTCTTCCCGGCAGATGGCTTCGATGAGATCGAGGACGCGCGGCGTCAGCGTCTCCATAAGATCGTCGTAACTGGTGAACGAGAGCGTCGGTGTGGAATCCACCGCGTCGCCCCGTTCGAGCGCCTCGATTCCGTCGGTGACGTCGTCGTGGAACTCACTAGACGACTTCACGGTCACGACGAGGGTTGATTCGGCCCGAAGCTGTTCGCGCTCCATCGGGTGCAACGGCGGCGTGGTATCGTTCATGGGTATCACCGTGGTGTGATGGCCTCACTTGACCTCAAACTCGGATTTTGGGATCTCGCTCCAGAACCGTTCCCAGAGTTCGACCATTCCGGGGAACTTGATGATGTCTGGGTTGGGGTCCGGTGCGACGTGCAGTTCGTGCCCTTTGGTGTCCTCGTGCGAGTTGTCGTACCGACGAATCGTCCCATCGTCAAGCGTGCGGGGCGGGTCGGACTCCGTCGCGCCGTAGTGGAGCTTTTAGGCCCACCCAGACGGGTACGCGTCACGTCACGATCTGTCCGCATGCAGAACACGCGGACTATAGTCCCGTCGGGGTACTTTCGCCCCTCGCTCACTCCATCGAGGTCGTCGCCGGTCAATGAGGCCATCCTCGGCTATTGGTACACAGGCCAATAAAATAAGTCTATTGGTCTGGGGAACAATAGCAGTCGTC
>NZ_QPLT01000080.1 GCF_003666015.1 Halorubrum sp. Atlit-26R | reverse complement strand
CATAGGGCTAGGTATGGGTGGCATCGCGTATGGTACATTATTCTATCATATTATAGGAAAATCAGAGAGGGATCAATCACTATCTGTCTCTCATTGGTTCAGCGTCTCTCTGTGGGCAATGTATTTGAATGGAGTTGTGGCGTTAGATCTGTTGCTGTAGTGGCTCAGTTTCTCTGTTTAAGTTTGATTTTGATGGGATCTTTAGGCTGTGTAGAAAGAGATGGAATCACCTCGAGAGTGTCTTCAGCGAAGCTTTCTGGCGTGAAATTCTGAAGAATCTTCCCAAGCACGACCTTCCCTTCGATCAGAGCTAATCGCTCCCCAATACATCGGCGCGGACCAGCTGCAAATGGGAAGTACATTCCAGTAGGTGGGGGTGTGAGGGAATCTGAGTTCCATCGGTTTGGTCGAAACTCGTAGGGGGAGTCATATAATCGATGGTCACGGTGGGTCACCCATTGGCTCAAACAGAGGATAGTCCCTTCAGAGATCTCATAGCCATTTAGCATAACATCTTCAGTTGGTTGCCGGAATATCGCATATGCTGGTGGATAGAGTCGGAGTGATTCTTTGAGGACACGATCAAGAAGGGTGGACTGTCGGAGCGATTTTGCCGGGTTCTTGATGTCTGTCTTATCAGTTGTACTGATGATTTGATCTCTAACAACTGGGTTCTTACCAAGTAGATGGACCGTATATGCCAACATAAGTGCGGTCGTCTCATGTCCTGCGAGGAGGAGTGTGACGACTTCATCCCGGATTTCAGATCGGTCCCACCCATTGTCCACAAGGTCGGTTATGAGCGAGTCGTAGTTCTCTGGTTGATTCTTTTGGCGGGTGATCAGCTAGTCGACGATATCATCAAGCCTCTCGATCGCGTGGCGGTAAGACCGGTTTCTCGAGATGGGGATCCATTCTGGGATGTAGAGGTATGTTTGAGCGATATAGGTGAAATACTCGATGATATCACTGAAAATGGAAGGTAGATCCCAGTCTTCCGATCTGGGATCGACGTCGGTGAGTACGACGGTGGGCTTCCGGGCATCCGGTTCCGTGGCGCCATCGACGCTGCGCACGACGCTGCTCTTCCCGTCCGTGACTACGACGAGAGCTGTGACCAACTGGAGAACTACGCCGAACTCGCTC
>NZ_QPLT01000079.1 GCF_003666015.1 Halorubrum sp. Atlit-26R | reverse complement strand
GTAGCTCTCATAAAACTACAATACTTTCAGTGGAAATTCTCTCATCCACCGGATACGCCAATCTCCTCAGCACAGATCAACGAAATTAAATCACAACTTGAGCAGATGGGTCTTGATGTGTCTATTCATGAAATCACACCTCGGTTGATTCCGATTGACCCAATTCTAACACGAATAGTCGTAACACCGATTGCAATCCTTGGAACTCCTCTTATTGTTTGGCACTTTTATGGAATAGAAGCGTTTTTCACCGATGTTGTGATTGTACCGATGATTGTGATGATTGGCTATGGACTATACGGAGCGATACGCCGGTACCGTCTTCGTCGCTCTAGCTCGGAAAGGGGACAAGATTCGTACTGAGACTACCAGCAGAGCGTTTCGTCTTGTCTCTAGAATTGAATCAGTTAAACGGTATGCACTCTTCAGCGACCAGTTGTTTCATACAATAATATGTCCGAAGAAGAGGATTTCAACAGAGCCAACTCAGTTAGAAGGTTCCGAGGAGACCGGCTCCACCAGTCACAATCATCGTGACGGCCAACAGGAGTATCAAGATTTGCTGCCAGCCGATGGCGTCATATCCTATCATGGAACCGAGTACCACGGGCTGTATATTAGTTCTATGCTCCGAGCAATTGCGAACCTTTCAGTGACCAGATGTTTCAGACAGCAATATGTCTGAAGAATCGAATCGTAAGAGCCAGAATCACTGTTGTTCACCCGGTTCTGGGCCGCTGAGGGCAAGTAACTCCCCATCAGTAAGGCATTCAGGACAGGCCGGTGGTTCGGACGTATCACCGCCCCAGTCTACAGCATCCCAAGCGTAGGTCTCACTACACCGGGGGCACGACCAGTCGTACACATCGTACGTGTCCGTGAGATCAGAGAATACATGGGCGAGTGTCGGGGTGAGCTTCGCATCGGCCCGTGAGTCAAGATAGTCGATGAGGTTCTCTCGGTCATACTCTTCAAACAGTGGGAGTAACCCAGTGTAGCCGATGTCTGCGTACGGTGTATTGGCTTTCCCACACCGATGTTTGAAAGAGCAATAGTTGCACTCCCAGTCGCGTTCGGGCGTTGCCGGCGGTAATTCACCATCCTGCTCATACTCAGTTTGGGCTACCATCCACTCGACGACCTTGTCCCAGAACTCTGAGTCGAACGTGACATGGAAGG
>NZ_QPLT01000078.1 GCF_003666015.1 Halorubrum sp. Atlit-26R | reverse complement strand
GAGAGTGCGCGTCGAATCCGTGATCCCATGCGCTGAACGTCTACGCCGATTTACAAAAGCCTACGGACGGGTCTACCGCGACATCGGCGAGTCCGGGACAGGACTCCGTTCGGACCCGACTCGACCCCCGATCGACCGGTTCGAGACGTCAAAATCGCGGGTCGCCGAGGGGTTATCGGCGTAATACTTATTAATCGCCAATATATGTCATCGGAACATGACGTCAGAGCGTGACAATAGGTCTCACGGCACAAGCGACGGATCGACCTCGGCCGGCCGGCGCGTGAGCCGTCGCCAGTACATCGCCGGCGCGGGCGCCGCCGGTGTGGCGGCCTTCGCCGGGTGTAGCGGCGGCGACGGCGGTGACGGCAGCGACGGCGGCAGCATGGGCGGCGGCGGGACGACCACGATCAACATCATCACGTGGGAGGAGGACGCCGGGATGCAGGAGAACATCGAGTCCACGCTCGACGGGGTGGAGCTGAACATCACGCCCTCGACGTCGTCGACGGAAATGTTCTCGCAGTGGAGCTCCGGCCAGGACGAGCAGTTCGACATCGCCGTCCCGAACAACAACCTCGTGCCGCGGTTCATGGACGCCGACCTCGTCGCGCCGGTGAACAACGACGTGGTGAACAACTACGGCTCCATGTACGACCGGTTCCAGTCGTTCGTCGACAACCAGTTCACGGAGAGCGGGAACGCCTACGGCGTGCCGATCCGCTTCGGCTGGTACGGCTACTCCTACGACACCCGGAGCGTACCGGACCACGAGCCGAGCTACGACATCCTGTTCGAGCCCGATTACGTCGACACCGACCTCGACGGCGAGATCATCATGTACGACGAGGCGGCGAAGTCGATCCCCGCGGCGGCGCTGTACCTCGGCATGGACGACGCGATGTCCGGCGCGCGGATGACGTTCACGGAGGACCAGCTCTCGGAGATCCAGGACCTGCTCATCGAGCAGAAGCCGCGGCTGCAAGGGTACATCGCCCCCGACCCGACGTTCATCCAGGAGTTCCGTCAGGGCAACTTCCTCGTCGGGCACAGCGGGCGGAACGAGACCGTCCAGATGCGGAGCGAGGGCGACGCCTGGGTCGAGTACGTCGCCCCCCAAGAAGGCGCGCTGGCGTGGTACGAGACCGCGGTCGTCTCGGCCGCCTCCGACAACAAGGAGCCCGCCTGGGAGGTGAT
>NZ_QPLT01000077.1 GCF_003666015.1 Halorubrum sp. Atlit-26R | reverse complement strand
GATGGAGCCGAATCGGTATGTCTCCGAGTTTCGAGAGTGACAGCACAGCCTGACCGCCCTTCTTGTCGAGCTTGAAGCCGGACTGGCTGTACGTGAAACTGCGGAACTCCCGTGGCGGCTTCCATTTGAGTTGACCGACGCCGTAGCCGTTCTCCTTGAGCGCGGAGAGTCTTTTGAGGTTGTCGAACAACCGTTCAACGACTGTTTGGAGAACCTTCGAGTACACGTCGGAGAGGCCGTCCCACCACTTCTTGAGGTCGGGGAGTTCCGACCGAAGCGTGGTCATGGACGGTAGTTCGCCGTGTTCGTCTTGGTACTCGTTGAGGCGGTAGAGCGTGTGGTTGTAGAGTTGCCGACAAATATCGCGGTGGCGGTCCAACTCCTTGCGGTGGGCGTCGGACGGCTTGAGACGGTACTTGTAGGCGTAGTACATCAGCTCTCCCGCTGGTCTTCGACATACTGTTTCAGCACATCCAGAGACACCTGCCCCCGTCGAGATAAGACAGTAGGAGTCGTTCCAGAACGAGTCGCCCCACAGTTCGGTCTTCAGCTCATCCTCGTACTCGTTTCGGATACGGCGGGCGGTCGCGCCCTTGTCTGTATTAATGAACTTCACGAGGTCTGTGGTTGGTTTCGCTCGGAACAGGATGTGAACGTGGTCGTCCTCTCCGTCAAGGTTTGTCAGTTCGACGCCGTACTTGTCCGTGAACCCGCTGATAACCCCGCGAATGAATTGGGTTCGCTCCTCGGTTAGCACTCCGCGCCGATACTTCGTAGTGAGTATCAGGTGGTAGTGTAGGGAGTACGTCGAATGCGCTCCCGAATCGAGGTCGTACTCTATTGGGTTCGTACTATTGTACGATACCCCAGTGAAAAAACGTTTCGACTACGTGGATCTGTGGGCCTGTAACCGTATCGCTGTATGAACAGATGATGACGGCGCTGTATCACCACCCTACTTCGCTCCCTTCGGTTGCTCCGTCGAGGGTGGGGGCTTAGCGCCTATATCCAGCTAAGTCGTTGGTTCCATATTTTGAGCCTACATGTTAGAGTTTAGTTGACTTCTCCTTCGATCACGGCTCGCTCTGCCTCTAACGCGCGCACCTCGATGCCGCGCCACTCACCCCCGACCCCCACAAGCGCCTCCGCGTACCCCATGGCCTCAACACCTGGCACCGCCTCCTGCACGAACGGCTT
>NZ_QPLT01000076.1 GCF_003666015.1 Halorubrum sp. Atlit-26R | reverse complement strand
CAATGACCGCGACGGGAGTGACGCGTAGCCCGGTGACGACCCCCATTCGGTGGAGCAGAAGCGCCACCACGGTGTTTGCCTCGTAGACCCCGGGAACGTACACGAGTCCGACCGCCGTCGTGGCAGCGTCGGCCGCCTTCGTCGCAGTCAGCAGCGCAATCCCCGACACGGAGAGGAGGCTCCGGCCTGCGTTTCCGAGCCGTCGGGAACCGACGGGGCGCCGTGACCGTCCGGACAGCCTTCTCCCCTGTCTCTCGGCTTGACGCCCCCGGCGTTCACGCCTTTCCCGACCGCGCCGGGTCCTCTGTTCGTTCTGGGGTCGGTCCGTTTGATCCGCACGTCCCGACATGGTGACGTTTTATCAGTAATTTCAAAATATATAAACATGTGTGACGGTCCAGCGTAATTCAAGTTCGTCTCGAGTGAACTACCCCACCCTACTCGCTCACGGCTGACGCCGTTCGCTCCTTGAGGGTGGGGCTTCCTGTTTCCACGACGCGCTTTGCAGATACAGGCGTATCCACAGGGAGCGCAGTCTCCACAGGCGTTGATTCGGAGTATCCCACTCCTACTTTTTTAAGACCACGAGAAAGGATGTTCCACGCCGCGTTCGCATCTCTATCCGCTTCAAATCCACACGCCGGGCAGGAGTGTTCGCGCATCCACAGCGGTTTCTCAGTCTTCACACCACAGGAAGCGCACTCCTTTGTCGTCCCGCGCGGGTTCACGGCGACGAAGTGCGTCCCTTCACGTTCACACTTGTATTCGAGCATCCGCAGGAACATTCCCCACGCCGCTCCCGCCCGATTTCGTGAGTTTCTGGGGAGTTCGACCAGCCCTTTCGCATCCAAGTCCTCAACAGCCACCAAGTCGTACTCGGTGGCGTAGTAGTTCGACAGCTTGTGGAGAAAGTCGCGGCGCTTTCGCTTGAGATCAGCGTGGCGTTCCGCCACGATTTGTCGTTGTGTCTCCCAATTCGTAGAGCCGTGTTCCTTCCGCGAAAGGTCGCGTTGGGCGCGTTCCAATCGTTCGCGCTCGTCGCTGAAGTCGGGACTTTCGATGGCGTACCCATCGGTGTCGTGGGCATACTTGAGAATCCCCACGTCGATACCAACGCACCGATCTGGATCGGTTGGTTTCTCAGGTGTCTCTTTCCCGTCGACAACGAATGAAGCGAACCAGTCCCCAGTTGGCTCCTTCTTA
>NZ_QPLT01000075.1 GCF_003666015.1 Halorubrum sp. Atlit-26R | reverse complement strand
CTAAGCCGAAGTTAGACCATATCGGGCTGGCGAGACTGTAGAACCCGCGGCTCATGTACTCGTAGAACCTGTCCGCGAACCCCTCTTCACCGAGGATCTCTTCGGCGCGCTCCGCTATCTGTCTGACTCGCTCCTCCGCTTCGACCCCCTCGAGCAGGTATCCCTCTCTGAGGAACTCCCGACTGTCCTCGTTCAGCCAGTAGAACGGTTCCTTATGCTGTTGCGCAACGCTGTCGAGTTCCGTTTGTGCCATCGTTAGAACATGTCCTCCGCGGTAACGCTCTGCGTGTGTTTGTTGTACGTGGTCGACCGCTTGCTGAAGAAGTCGTTATCCTTCGTCATCATGATGTCCTCGTCGAACCAGCGCGTCTCCTCGAGCAGGTCGTCGTCCGTCTCGAATATCGGTTCCACGCCGACGTTTTCGAGGCTCCGGTTGAACCGGTCTCGCAGGAACGCGTCGACGTGCGCCCGGGGGAGGAACTCCAGCTCGCCGTCGGCGAATATCCAATCCAGTATCTCGGTCTCCGCCTCGTAGGCCTGCCGACAGGCCTCTTGGACGTCCGCCTCGAAGTCGTCGTCGAAGAGGTCCGGGTTCTCCGCTCTGATCGTCTCCACTAACTCGACTCCGAACAGCCCGTGGATCTGCTCCTCCTTGCTGGTCGCTTCGACGGCGTTCGCTATCCCTTTGAACTTCTTTTCGTGCTTGTCGAAGCTCGTCATGATGAGGAACTGGCTGAACAGCGACACGTGCTCGACGAACGTACTGAACAGCAGGATGCTCATCACGTACTCCCGTTCGTCGTCGCTCTCGCTCTTCTCCAGGTACTCGTCGAGATACGCGATCCGCTCTTTGATCGCCGGCTCCTCGGTCACCTGCTCGAAGTCGTCCGTGATCCCCAAGACGTCCAGTAGGTGACTGTAGGCGTCCATGTGCCGCACCTCGCTTTCCGCGAAGGTCATGCCCACGTTCCCGACCTCGGCTTTGGGCATCTCCTCGTAGATATCCGACCAGAACGTCTTCACCTGCACCTCGATCTGCGCGATAGCCAGCATCGTCCGCTTGATAACGGTCTGCTCGGCGGGAGTCGTGTTGACCTTGAAGTCTTGGACGTCGCCGTCGAAGTTGAACTCCGTGTGTACCCAGTAGCTGTTCCGGATTGCCTCGACGTAGTCGAGAAACTCGCTGTACTCGTAGGGCTTCAGTT
>NZ_QPLT01000074.1 GCF_003666015.1 Halorubrum sp. Atlit-26R | reverse complement strand
GGGATCATCGTGGCGGAAGCTACTGAGGTGGGTGCCGTCGAGCAGCTGAACGTGGGAGTACATTATCCCGTGCTTGCGGGCAGCCGCGGCGAGATCGCCGGCGTGAGCGAGGTTCACGGCACCGACCAGGAGAACCGCGAGGTCGCGCTCCGCGTCGGTCAGCCGCGTGAGGACAAAGAGGTCCTCTCCCTTGCGGCGGTTGAAAACCTCGTAGCCGTCGAAGGCGGCGCGCTCGACGGCGTTGGTGAAGTTGTCGGCGTCTTCGCCCTGTGCGAGGTAGACCAGCCCGAAGCGGTCGGTGTCGCCGTGTGCGGGCGGTTCGGGCGCGACGTGCCCCGCGCGTACGGTGATGACCTCCCAGCCGTCGTCGCGCAGCTCTGTTTCCATCTCTGTCGCCGACGCGAGCGTTTTCGCCCACCCACTCTCGGTCATGAGTGGCGGTTCCCGAGAGGCGGTAAATGGGTTTGTATTTCGTATACGTGACTCTATTTGGAACTATATATTAATACTTCACACCCAAATCCGACACATATTGGAAATAGCAGCAGTAATTATGCCATAAGTGATACAACCATTTGATGGTTCAAAATGAGACACGGCGGGGGTTTCTCACGGTGGCAGGCGCAGGTGCGGTAACGGCGCTCGCGGGCTGTTCTGGAGATAGTGAACCGAGCACCGACGGTGAGTCCAGCAACACCGAGACCAGTAGCGGTAACTCAAGCGGCGACGAGGAAGAGGCGGAGTTCGGATCAGGTGGCACCCTCCAAATGATGGCCACCGGATCCATTCAGACCCTCGATCCTATCAACGCGAAGGGTTCTGGAGCGGGATACAACCAGTACAACAAGCCGTTGATGCACTTCCCGAACGGAATGTACCCACCAGAAGGGGCGTTGGCCGAGGACTACTCGATGTCTGACGACGGCCTGACCTACACTTTCCAGCTCCGGGATGACGCCGTGTTCCACAACGGCGACCCGGTTACGGCCGAGGACTTCGTCTACTCCTACCGACGGCTGGCTGGCTCCGAGAACTCCCGAAATCAAGATGACATCATCGGGCAGACGATGACTATCGACCACGAGAAGGAGGCCTCTCGGGCGGCCCCCGAAGACGAGACAACGCTCGACGATTACGTTCCGGGGTCGCTCGCGGTCGAGGCCGTCGACGAGACGACCTTCGAGTTCACGCTGCGCTCGCCCTTCCAGTACACGCTGTTTCAGATCGCGGGCGGTAC
>NZ_QPLT01000073.1 GCF_003666015.1 Halorubrum sp. Atlit-26R | reverse complement strand
GAAATTCACTTGGGGTAGGTGTCTCCGCAGCAAGTTTAGCGAGAGCTTTTCTTCGTAATCGGAACTTCCAAGACGGTTGGTGGACTAACTCCTCCGCATTGTGATATGTGTGGACGATTCTTCCGGAAAACGGAGGTAACTGCTGCAAAAGATAGAGTAGTGATTTCCAATATGGTCCCGTATGGATCACGTCGAATCTCTCTGAAAACCGCCATATATACGAGTTAGCCGTCTCAAGCAGATTTGTTCCAGGTCTATGAATGGTAATATCGCCGAGTTCGTGTTCAACTTCTCCCTGAACGAACCCATGGATTGAATGCTTCGATCGCTTTCCAACTTCTCGATGTATCTTCGATATCGGACTATCTGTGTCCAGCCGGGAAAGATATAGGATTTCCATACATGATAAACCCACCTATACTAAATATGGCTTTTCATAACACCAAATATCTACGAACCACCAATATGTGTCTGTACTATCTAATACACCGAGAAATAATAGTTTTAGATATAAAATATAAGTAAAATCCTAATCTAAAATCCAATTTTTGTTACTATCAGGATTAGGCTCAGTTCAACTGTATACCCGAAAACAACTTAACTAATAAATACTGCTGTAACAGTATGATTCAGAAACTGAAGGTTGCTATCTCTAATCCAGAGCTTATCCTAATGGAATTCCTTGAGTTATATCATCAAAAGATCCAGAACAAGTCGCCAGTGCGCGTAATGAACGAAGATTGGGATATTCTTATCGTTCTGGATGGATGCCGGTATGATCTTTTTGAAGAAACAAACGATATTCCCGGGTTGCTGAATAAAGAGAGCTCTCCTGCATCATGTACTCGTCTTTGGCTCGCAGAAACATTCCCCCGTAAGTATCCAGATACCGTGTTAGCGTCTGCGAATCCACAAACGCAGATGCATGACGTTGAACAAAAATTTCACTACTGTGAGCGGCTCTACAATTCATGTTGGGATGACGATCTCAGAACGGTTCCTCCCTCTCCTGCAATCGATCGAGTTCTTGAACTATCTAAAGAGTTCCCGAAAAAGCGGTTGCTAGTACATCTAGTTCAGCCGCATTTTCCATTTATAGGTGAAACAGGGCGCCAAATCAAGCAGCGAGGATTTACAGACGAAGGACGGAAAGGAATAAAAATTGATGAAACTGAATCACAGCATGTTTGGGAAAGGTTGGAACAGGGAGAGCTAGATAAAGAGGTGGTCTGGAGAGC
>NZ_QPLT01000072.1 GCF_003666015.1 Halorubrum sp. Atlit-26R | reverse complement strand
CACGAGATCTGCAAACCGTTCAGCCGGTTCAGCGTTTGACAACGAAACCCGGTATCGACCGTGTTGCTGCTCTCTGGTGACTAGGCCGAGTTCGGCAAGGTTCGAGACCACGCGGGACGTGTGACTCGGATCTCACTCAAGCGCATCAGCTAACTCCCGCTGGACCACGCCATCTCCCCCCTCGATACTAAGTACTAAGGTATGAGAGGACAGTGAGTTCCGGTTCAGAGAGCACTTTGTCTCAAATCACGCAATCTGTTTATACTATCTTGCGTGCTTTGAGATGCAGCCTATCCAGCGCTGTCGTGAACGCAGCTAAAGCAGAAATAATTCAGCGTTCCATAGATATATATCGTCAGAGCAAGTAGCTACAGCAACGGACCCCCACACATGGACCTCACAGACATCCCCGACGATGCATACGACGGCGAGGAGTCACCGCCTGATCTCGACGCATTAGAATCACCTGACTCGCTCCTCAAAGGGGGATCAATCCGAGAACGGCTCCTCGACGTTGTCATCGGACTCCGGACGCCGACGAAGGTCTCGACGATCGCCGAGCGGGCCGATTGTGACACCGAGACAGCCAGGGACTACCTAGAGTGGTTCGACGAGATGGGAATGGTACAGCGGCACGACGGTCGTCCAGTCCGGTACGAACGCAACGACGCGTACTTCCAGTGGCGACGCATCGACCGGATCAGCGAGGAATACTCCGAGCAGGAGATCGTTGACGCCCTCGACGACACGCTCAACCAGATTGAGGACTACAGAGCACAGTTCGGTGCAACGCACCCCGACGAGGTGTCTCTCGTCGACGCGACCCAAGAACAGAATCTGTCCACCGAAGCAGCTTGGGAAGCGCTCTCCGAGTGGGAGACACTCGAAAAGCGAGCCGCGCTCCTCGACGAAGCACGCCGAAACAATCCAGTCGCCGGTAGCAAGCCCGGTCCAGTCGATGCCTGAGGACACGGCAGACCCACCCAGTCGGGGCCCCATCGATGCAGAAATCCTCGACCGGATTGCCGCACACCTCGCCCACAGCGAACGATTCGACGACATCCAGACACGACCAGAATACGCGCCGAACGCAGTCGTCGCTGACTACGATCTCGGATACTTTCCAGGCGGCGTCACCCGTGCGTATCTACGGATCCGCTGGTTCGAGACTGACGACTTCAGCATCCATTATTCGGAGCAATACCAGACCGGCAACGAGTGGGAGTGCCGATGGGACCGCCATCCGAATGACCATAA
>NZ_QPLT01000071.1 GCF_003666015.1 Halorubrum sp. Atlit-26R | reverse complement strand
AAGCCGAAGGTAATGAGTCCGGGCTACAGTGAAAAAGTGGGTGAGCGATGCGTCTGTGCCGCCGATCGCGGCTCGGGCAGTGCCGATGAATCCGCCGATAACGAACGGGAAGACGATCAGCCAGGCGAGCGACACGCCTGCCGAGAGATATGGCGACTCGATAAGGTGATCGACGTATTGCAGCTGGCTGCCTGCCCCGACGAGCAGGCCAGCGATGAGCAGGATCGGATTCGCGCGGAGTGCGGTGAATCCATCTTTAAATGCGGAGACGATGACCATCGTATCTACGGGGTTACCACTGTCATATATTAGGTCAAACGTAGTATCAAAACCAGATTTAACCATTTGAGCCCTTCTACCGCCTGTTTCGCGGACACGACGCAAAGCACAGTTTCGATTTGAGCTATCGGGGTTTTGAAGAATTCCGCCCAGCGATAACTGGCTACTCGTGATACTACGTCAGTATCGTCTATTGTTCGACCAGTTCTGTGAGACAGAACCGTTTCGAACCCCACCGATGAGCAGTAGACGTGGCACATGAGTGGTCAATATACTCGACGGACATTGTTGACGGCACTCGGGGCAGCGGGAGTCACGAGTGTTGCTGGCTGTCTCTCGTCAGGTGATAGTCGCTTTCGATTGAGTGCGTATCCAACAGAGGATCCGTACGAGGCGTTTCTACTGACAGATCCAGCGGGACACCGAGCCCAGTTCGCTATCGATTACCCTGACGAGTACAAACGTGCAGTCTACGACGAACTGCTTGCGAGTGGCTCGGTTACGGTGCTGAACTACCAGTTGGCCTACGAGTACGAGTTCGGCTCCGAGCCACGGGAACGCCCCCAGTTCGCTACGGACGGCGATCGGTACTACCGGATCCATGTCGAGACGATTCGTACTGTCAAACGAGACTGGTGGGAGTTCTACCTCGACTTGCAGGATGCGGAACAGCCCGACAGTACTGATCCGGTAACAGTACCGGTCACGACACTGTCCGATCGTGACCAACAGATACTCCAGCAGGCGATGGAAGCCGCAGCGGCGGATCGAGACCCGGCGATCGATGTCGGTGATCAGAAGCCAGGTTCACGCGGCGTCACGTATCACCACCACCTCGATACCGAAGCAAGCGATCTCGTCCCATCGCCGCCGTTCGAGTATCTACAACACAACGACCATCTATTCCAGGCACGAGCTGAGCAGAATGCCATCCCTGTGAGCGAACGGACGTTCACAGCCGAGCAGATTGGGAGATCCC
>NZ_QPLT01000070.1 GCF_003666015.1 Halorubrum sp. Atlit-26R | reverse complement strand
GACCGTACGAGGTCGACATCGCGGAGTCCGAGCTCCGCAGCAACACCGTTGGTCTCGACGCCCGCAACACCGCAGATCGCGACCAGAGCATCGATGTCACCGCGAGCAACGTTGAGGCGAACCAGGTCGCTGTCGTGAACAACGTCACGAACGCCAGCGATGAGGCAGAGGCCAGCGTCTTTAGTGCTGCTGCCACCGACGGCGGTTTCAGCACCCAAGACAACGGAGACGACCCCGTTAATGTCGAGGCGTTCGGTATCGATGACGCCTCCGATGTTATCGACAGACAGGACACGGCTAACGTCGACACGCTCGACGACCCGGTCACGGACGCGTTCCTCGACGTCGAGAGCGTGGACATCTCCCCGAGTCCGTCCACGAGCGCCGAGCAGACCACCGCCGCGGTGACGGTGAACAACACCGGCGACAGGGCCGGCGCACAGACCGTCGAACTCAGCGTGAACGGCAACACGCTCGCCAGTCAGACAGTGACGGTCGACGGCAACAGCGAAGAGGACGTCACGCTCACGTTCGAACCGACGATTCGGAACGTCGGTGACGACCTCGACGTAACCGTCTCCTCTGACGACGACAGTGCGAGCGAGACGGTCACGGTCCAGCAGCGTGCCGACCTCGCGCCCAGCATCACCAGTGTCCCGACCGAGGTCGACCCCGGAGACACGATTCCGGTGAGCGCGGACATCGACAACGTCGGTGGCGAGTTCGGCAGCGACGACCAAACGGTCACGCTCTCCGTCGACGGCACGCAGGTTGATAGCACGTCGGTGGACCTCTCGACTGGCGGTACCGAGTCGGCCTCGCTGGCGTACGAGACGGTTGACGCCGACGCTGATAGCACGCTCACGCTCACCGTTTCGGTGGCCGGCGAGACGGTCACTGAGAGCGTTCGTGTGGCTGCCCTCGACACCGGCGATGGTGGTGACGGCGGCGATGGTGGTGACGGCGGCGATGGTGGTGACGGCGGCGATGGTGGTGACGGTATCGCCCCGACGCCGCCCGAGACGGACGAGCCCGTCGACGTCGAACCGCCGGAGCCGCCGGCGGACGTCGAAGTCTCGATCGACGAGACCGCCGAAATCCAGGTCGACTCCGCAAACGATACATCGAGAGCGGCCTTCGACGAGAACAACACGGTCGAGTCGGTCACGTTCGACTTCGAGGTGGAGGGCTCCGTCAACGCCCGCACGCTCGAGGACGAGCCGGACGAGACCGGCCCCGCGCCCGGTGCGTCCGCGGCC
>NZ_QPLT01000069.1 GCF_003666015.1 Halorubrum sp. Atlit-26R | reverse complement strand
TGGAGGGAAGATCCACGTCGATGAGCGTGAGCCACGCGGCACCGAGATTACAATCTGGTTTCCGCTGGAAACTGGCGGGTAGCAGGTTTGTAGATTAATGGCTCTGTTGAAATCCTCAATCGGTGATATATTCTCAACGTTCTGCTGAATACAGAGCGGTTATTTCGTACACCCTGCGCTCAGTAGGTGAGGTCGCACTTCCCAGTCATGGGTTGAGCATTGTCTAAGCACTCACACGAACTCTCCCTGTTCAGACATCTCGAACTCAAACCGTGCTCCACCATCGGTTCCATCGGCTACAGACAGCTCCCAGCCGTGGGCTTCCACGATTCGTTTTACGATAGTCAACCCGAAACCAGTGCCACCCTGTGCCGACGAATGTCCCGGCTCGAACACCTCATCACGCTTCTCGACTGGAATTCCTGGTCCATTGTCTTCGACGTAGATCCCCAGTTCGTTGTGACAGCCGACACGAACGGTCACGTTGGATCTACCGTGTTCAACAGCGTTTCGGAACAGGTTCTCGAACACGTGGCGTAACCGGCCAGGGTCAGCTTGAAAAGTCATCTCGTCGACGAGCTCGATAGTTGCGTCATCCGTGTCTACTGTCGCCCAGCATTTTCCGGCGAGGTTAGTCAAACTGACCGACTCTGTTTCGCTTATCGTGTCGCCTTGGCGGGCAAGTGTCAACGTATCCTCGACGATCGCCTCCATACGGTCAAGCGCCTGTAGTAGTGGATCAAGATGCTCGCTTTCTCTCTGCTCAGCAAGGAGTGCAGCGCGACCCTGTGCGACATTGAGTGGACTGCGCAAATCGTGGGAGATAACACTCGCAAACTCTCCGAGCCGCTCGTTCTGCTGACGTAGTTGTCGCTCACGTTCGACACGCTCAGTCACGTTCCGAGTGACCCCAACGAGGCGAGTTATCTCACCATCGGAGATTAGCGGCGCAAGTTTTGTCTGCCAGAAGCGGGCTCCTTCGCTGACCGGGAGTTCCTCCTGATACGAGATCGGTTCACCGGCCTTGACACAGCGGTGATAGTTCGCCGCTAACTCAGCGCCCTGTTCTTCACCGAATACGGCTTGTGGTGTCTGGCCCTGTACCTCCTCGGTAGTAATCCCAGTCTGGCGCTCGTAGGAAGGACTGAGGCGCTCAAACTCGAATCGGACACCATCTCCATCTTCCTCAACATTCATCAGAAAGATGGCGTCCTCCACGCTGTTCAAAACTGCTTCGTACCCCTCGGCAAGCTCTCGCGCTTC
>NZ_QPLT01000068.1 GCF_003666015.1 Halorubrum sp. Atlit-26R | reverse complement strand
AGTTGTGTATCGTGGATCCGATGAAACACTCTACGTCCCCGACGTACTCGGGACTGCGCCGCTGTTCACCGTGGGTGAGGAGCGGCTCGGAATGTACCTTCTATGCCGGTTTAGACCACCCCAAGCCGTGTTCGAGGAGCTGTCTCCACAACGAATCCTCGTCGGACACGGCCGAGGAATCTTTGAGAAAGCCTCGCCGGCTTTGAGGACGGCCCTTGATGGAGCGCGTCACCGCTTGCCTGCAGCGCTTCGATCCAACGGATGGGGGCAAATCCGGGGGCTGACAGCGGCACTTGGCGATCGAATCTAGATCTGGTTGCTGTTGAAATCTTATCCTTTAGGCATATTTCATCTGAAACACCTGGTCGATGAAGAGTGCGGACGATTCACCGAGACACCAGCCAATTCTCGCATCATTGCCGAAAACACTGTAAGATAGGCAGAGTTCATCGCCCTCTAAATCGAGAAATTCAACGGTTCAGACGATGAGTGGCTGATGTCTGGGACCGTGTGGATAGAACTATACCTATTTGTGAAAATATATAACTTATGAATCGGAATCTAATTGATTATCTCGGAGTGTCTCAGCGGGATATCGGTGCGGGCGTCGTGGCCGGTGGTGCGGCACTACTTGGTCTTTTTCTGTTTAATAACTTGGTCTTAGGCGAGGAATTCAGGTCTCAGGGATTATTCGCCGATAGCATGTTCGTCTACGTTTCTGCATTCCCTGTCCCGATTATTGCTGTCTGTGTATCGACCGTCGTTTGGCGTGTGATGCTTCCCGAGGAGCCGGCACCGGTCCGCGGTGCCTTGGCAGGCATCGTTTCGGCGTTTGGGACACTCATTGTATTAGGGGTTCTACAAGGCGTTGTGAACTCTTTAGAGGCGATTTTCGATGTCGCACTCAATGATGTAGTCTCTGACTTCATCATCGCTTTTGCTGTAATCGCTCTCTGGGGGAGATTGTTTAGTGCCATTCTCATCGCTCCGCTGGGTGTGATCGGTGGATACGGCTATGAGCGGTACCTAGCCCAACGCTAGCGATGTGTTCTGACTTGCTGCTTCCATGTCGTTTTCTCCAATCTACGTTACCAAACGACTGACCAGCACCCCATCGATCACGGACCCGACCTGCTGTACGTTACACGACAATTCTGAAGGTCCATTGAGTGGTAACAATTCTCGCCGCCCACTGTGTCCCCTGTATTGACCGCATATGAGTTGGGGTTCACTGGTAGAGTATATCAACAGAGCCGATACGTGTTCTA
>NZ_QPLT01000067.1 GCF_003666015.1 Halorubrum sp. Atlit-26R | reverse complement strand
CGGTTACTTTCGGGTAATCTATATCCTCTTCATCAGGCCAAGAGATCTTTGCCCAAGCAGTTGTAATCGGGTTATATTCTTCGTGTGGAAACCCATTCTCGTTCTGGATATACTCATATGCCTTATTGACACATCTTAGCTTTGTTTTGATGGTTCCCTTTCCATTGTCTCGCTCATAATCCTCATACTCAGCAACCTTGACAACCAAAGAATCACTCACACACGCGGGATGCCGCCCTCTGTTCTCTGAAAATTCCTTGAAATGTCGAATAGCTCTCTCATATTCCCCGATAGTACTATCCGATTTAGAGCTGTTCCGGATTATATCTTCAAGGAATACCTCAAACGGATCTATACCTTCAGCTTTCATACGTTCAAAATCGTCTTCGTATTTCTTCAGGGGATCCAGATCTCGACCAAAGATGTCCCCGATTCGTTCCCGCTGCTCTTGGAGTGTCGTATCGTCCTCACTCATAGTCATCGTTCTCTGATTTTGAAACACCAAATTTCGTTTGTTACACCGCCTTGCCCAGCGGCCATTCGAGCTGGATGATATGTATGGGGGTGATCTGTATGCCATACTAGGTAGTCATAGAACTCTTCTAACCGAACCCAGTACGGATTATATGCCCGTTTGTACTGCATTCGGTCAACCAATTTTGTGAACCAGGCTTCGACATCAGCCGGTTTTGCAAGAGCATGATGTCGACCGCACTCATCCATATGACCTTTCCAAGATTCTTCAACAAGACCGGCCTCATATTCTACAGTTTCAGCAGCATCAGAGAGCTCAGCATTGTAGTACTCGGACCACACGTCACGCCCAGAATATGACGCTGTATAGTGAGACAACCGAGCGTAGTCCGGAACCTGCTCAACGGTTTTGTAGACGCCAATCCGTTGATGTGGGTCCTCTGATTTCGGCATCAGATGTAAAATTCTCCATCCTCGTACTGTAGTTCACCAGTCATCACCATATGGTTGACCTGCTCAACAGCACGATCTGCTCCTGTTTCGACCACACGTTGGGCGATCTCCTGAAGATTTACCCCTGGATTGTTCTCGACGAAGGACTTGATCTCCGCACGTTCAGTGGACTGGAGCTGTTCTTCCAATTCACTCACACGATCACGTGTTCGGTCTAATTCTCTCTTCAGATCGTTCCGCTGGCGACGTACCTCACTCAGCGATTCGTCCGTTTCTACATCAACTTCGAATTTCTTCAGACCAGCTTCAGTCATCGCCTGAAGGAATTCTGAGAGCGACATATCCAT
>NZ_QPLT01000066.1 GCF_003666015.1 Halorubrum sp. Atlit-26R | reverse complement strand
TAGTGGTCCGATATGCCCTCCACTCACATCGAGCGAGCAGATTCTGGTCTCAGTTGGGAGACGGACCTACACGGCATTCGTCGGCTCCCACACCGGATGGCGGCATTCATCGTCACGATGCATCCTGTGATCTGGGGTGGCTTTTTCATCGTGCTCCCGCTTGCGGTTCACGGTTCGACGACTGTCATTGGCTCTCGGGCAGCTATCGCGTACGTGATCGTCTGTGCGTGCCTGTGGTTGATGGTGTGGTTTTCGAGTGCGGGATTCAAGACAAACCATTACCGGCTCAATTCCGAAAAGCAAACAGTAACGATCAGGCCTGAATTCGACGATCCAGAGACGACACAGTTCGCAGCCGCTACCGGTACTGACGAACGGACGATCAGCCTCGACACGGTAGATGCGCTTCAATTGATTCCACTCGGCCCGATCGTTGCCGCTCGACTCCGCTATCGGTCCGCTACTGTCACGAAGCCGGAAGGGATCCTCATACCGCGGGGCCAGGTACGCGAAATTGCGGCTGGTTTTCAGTCGTGTGGCGTGTCAGTCCCTGAACTGACGCCTGGCGATCGTCCGACACCGGAGAGTCGGCCGCTCCGTTCTGCGGCCCGGATCGCAACAACGCCGATTTTGATCGGCGTACTCCCGGTCTATATCGTACAGTTTCGACTCGGAATCGATGTATGGCCGTTTCTGTTCGGGTTCGTGCTTGTCACGTGGGTCGTGATCGTTCGGCATCTCACGGTCCGGTTCGGTATTCGCCCCGAGGGAGCGCGGGTGCGAGACTGGTTGCTCCGATGGGCGATTGATTTGGTCGTCGCAGCGCTTGGCTTGGCAGGCGCGTTCGGGCTTCTCGCCCTCGCGGGATCGAGCTGACAGCCGATTCTGAGAATAAAGATTCATATACCGTGGAAAGTAAGCTTTACTGTAAAGCGTGTTTGACACCAGAATTCCAGTGACGAAGGAGCGAAGGTGGGCACTCCGCGTGACTACCGAGTTGGATAGAGAGATCTGGCTGTCACAAACCACAACAGCCGGCTGTCCACCTTCACCAGAGCAACGCTGGTACACTCAATCAAACGATTCGTCCCGCCTCTCACGGCGTGAACCATCTTTCACACGCTCCCACCGATGCCCTCCACACTCTCACGACGCGGATTCCTGTCGCGGTCCGCGGCCGTCGGCGCTGGTACCGCCGTCGCGGCCAGCGGTCTCGCCAGTGGTTCGACCGAACCGACTCAAACGACCAGCGTGGATGCGCTCATCGACGACGCGGC
>NZ_QPLT01000065.1 GCF_003666015.1 Halorubrum sp. Atlit-26R | reverse complement strand
CTTGCCTTCGCGGTATCCCACCACTTCTCTTCCTCGGGAATTTGGGATGATGGAGTCTGCTCGTCAGATGTGACGAATTCTCTTCCAGTTTCTAAATCGCTATCCTCTGCAACGAGTTCTGCAGTGTTCTCACGGAGATCCTCGCATCGCTCTTGAACACTACTTCCAGCAGGAAAGACATCTTCGCGTCCGTATGGGCATAGATCACGCTTTCCTACGAGTGAGACCCCATCAAGCGGCTCTTCAAGTCCACTATTGATCGTTCGAAGATCCTCAACAAACTGTTGGCGCTGCTGTTTCACCGGGGTTACAACAACAGCATTCCTGAATTGGTCGGTTTCTCGAATCAGGTAGCTTGCCGCAGTAAGCGAGGCCATCGTTTTGCCCGTGCCGCACGGGCCTTCCATAGCTAAGTAACCGTGGTCTTCCGCGGTCTGGATAATACTCTCGATAACATCGCCCTGGTTCGTATACGGGTCACTAAAGCCGAAATAGTTCTGCCAACCTTCCAGAGAACTCTCAGACACGGGATACCTGTATTACTCGTGTAGAGTCAAAACCGTTGCCACTGCTCGGCTCTCTACCTGCATTAGGTAGATTAAGTTTCCACTCCGATCTAGAGATTCACACAAGAAGTTTGTAGATCTCGTCTCGGTATCGTTGTTCAATATCTGGATAATACGCGTGTAGGTATTCATCAAGTGATTCTTCGTCTTTGCCATCCCCAATTTCGTCTCCTCGCATATACTGGACATACTCTTTCTCAACCCCTTGGTGAATCTTCCAGAAAGTCGAGAACCAGTGGCGACCGAAGTGACTGGTTAGATCTTTTTGATGGTCGTCAGCTTCAATTTGGGGTCGTATTTGTTCTCGCCAATGTCTATTTATTCCATCTTTATCACGAATTCTCTCGTGATGCGTCTGGGAAAGGAAGACCCACGATTCGCCACAGTCAGGACGTATTAGCAGGTACTGTGTCAGAACCTGGCGCATTTCTTCGTCAAGAGGCAAGATTCGTGGATTTTCTGACTTGTTCCCTGGCCGCTTATAACGAGAGGGAATATATATTGCGTTAGAATAGTCATCGAGTCGGTCGTGGGATCCGAGGGCGGAGTAGTGTTTTTGCAATTCAGCGTTCTCAATATGTATGTCTTTCAATTTGACATTACGAATTTCTCCCTGTCGCATACCGAGCTTGAGACCCATCAATAAGACTGTGCGTTTGAATAAATGCGTAACGTCATCCAAGACATTTCGCATCTCTTCAACGGTTACTTTCGGGT
>NZ_QPLT01000064.1 GCF_003666015.1 Halorubrum sp. Atlit-26R | reverse complement strand
ACCGGATTCGCGGCCTCACAATGATCCTCATCGCAAACAATGAACAGGGAGTCTTTGCAGATGTTGATGACCGAATCAACAGTCGCCTCGCCAACGCCACTCGCATCCATTTCAGACAATACCACCACGACGAATTGGTCGCTATCCTTCAAGATCGTGTCCGGTGGGGGCTCAATCCCGATGTTATAGACACGAAGGAACTCGATTCAATTGCGAATAACGCGGCTGGTGATGCTCGCGTAGCAATTGGAATCCTTCGGCAAGCTGCTCGCACCGCCAACGCTCAACAGATGAATGAAATCTCTGAGGACGTTATTCGGAAAGTCACTCCGGAAGCGAAATCGGAAATCAAGCAGAAAACCGTTGATCGTCTCACTACCCACCAGGAAGTCCTATACGAGACGATCACTGAGTACGGCGAAATTTCACCGAATGAATTGTACGAGGAGTATTGTAATCGATGGGTGATCCGAAGACGCAACGCATGGTCCGGAACTACTTATCGAAGCTTGAACACTACAATCTCATCGAAGCAGAAGGCAACACGCGAGGGCGGACCTACCGTACCGTTCCGTAATGAGCCCTGTTGAAGTCTCTTCTTCAAATACATTCTCGTCTGAAACAACTGGTCGCTGAAGACTGCTTATTGAGTAATAGTTTGAGTGGTCATCGTTTTCAGCGTATAGCTTCCCTCCCCCTCAACGGTGTGTCGAACAATTACGTCCTTCGGAGGGTGTGTAAACTCGACTTCCGCGTTGTACGCTATTTGCCCCTCGCACTCAGGAACATCTGTGTTCTCGTGCGAATCGGAAGGGCCAAAATCGATGTGGACCATCATATCTGCGTTTTCTCGATCGCTTTCTCCGACGCCATTCTGAGTTTGTATGTATAATCTATCAGCGATCCGCGGGACTGCAATGCTACCCTTGACCTCTATTCGTGTCCCGTCATCTGAATTACTTGCTATCGTTGCCAATTCATTCGGGGTATCACTACAGCTCCGATTTCGGGCCTCAATACTGCTCGATACAACTTCAGGCGTGGTCATCGTCGAGAAGTCAGCTAAACAGCCTGCCAAGCTACCAATACTGACGGTCCCGAGTAGCGAGAGGAGGGCTCTTCGACGCATATTACACCATTACTCTTGGACGGATAAATACATTCTCTCGATGTCATATACCTGTACTGAGCGCTCTTTGAGTCCCCTGTACTGACCAAAAAAGCCAGATATATTACTGTCTAAGGGCTTCAACAGAAGCTTTCGGAAACAACACGCCCTTGCCTTTGACCA
>NZ_QPLT01000063.1 GCF_003666015.1 Halorubrum sp. Atlit-26R | reverse complement strand
TCCACTTGTGGTCGCGTATTAGCCTACCATACCGAGAAGCAAATGCTGTACTGCCCTGTTTGTTTAGATCTCCCCGCTGCAGACTCTGAAGCTGTCAAAGAGTTAGCGTTACAGATTCGAGAAGATTACCTAAACGATGAGCAGTTAATGGGGATATTGCAAGAGTACGGGAGTATCAGAGTTATCGCTGAGTTCACGAAACAGTTGAACGAAGGGGCGGCTGGGATGGTCACGGAGAACAATTTATCGTTCAGACAGTTCTTCAACGCACTCCCGATTCTTAAGGCGGTGTACGAGTATAGCGATGAGTTTAATCACCACTTAGAACCAGGTAAAGGTGACAAGCAGGGAGAGATCGCGGAACGAGTAGAAGGAATACTGAACGCTGGGACGGTTCTCATTCCTGTGTTGGAGCAGACGAAGGAAGATTTTGCAGTTCCAATTCACCTCTCCCCGCTTGCACCGTCGTCGTGGCAGGACTTCTATGCGAATTACTCGTTCCCGCATTCAGAGTACTGGTTGTGTTCAGAACGGTGTCTGCGTGCTAATGTCGGTGCGAGAGAAGAGATACGCGAGGAGTTTATTCAGAAAGAGGTAATTTTCCGGTCATTTGACCGGCCGGAAAGTCAAGATTTTGACACGGTTCGGGAGTGGGCGGATCATTGGTACGGATTTATAGTTTCGATCGGGTTTGCGTCAGCACTTGATACCGCGGTCAACGAAGCATTCACGACGCAATTTCCGGATTCAGTCTCGATTTTCGATTTAGAAGCGTTACTCGATAACGTCAATGGCGCTGTTGAGGATGTTGTGACAAGCAGGAGTGGCGGTGATTTTCGTGCGACAGGGATTCCAACGCATAAATTCGATAAAGTCGGTGAAAGTGTGTTCGGTGATGATTGGCCTGCTGTTAGGTCGTCTGTGTTGGTGAGTGAGTCTAATCCAGATGCACACCCGTTGTTCTTCGAATTATCAGGAACAAAATCAATACAATTCTCAGGTGGGAGACCCTCACGTGAAGTTCCGGTAGACCGTGTGGTTTATCCAGATCAGTTCTCGCAACTAGTGAAATTCCAGTTAGTCCCGTGCTTGGAGAACGGAGAGTTAGAAAAGAGCACAGCTGTTCTTGGACCATTGACAGCAAAACGTGGGGTGGAATTCGAGCGGAATGTGTACGAGTACTTGCGGGATACGCCTGCGGCGAGTGATGTATATCATAGTTGCAAAACATCGAAGCAGAACGGGAATGAGATGGATGTCGTATTCAGGCGTAACGGGACGACATATTTCGTTGAGGTGAAGTTCTTGTTACCGACGTTGAATATGCAGTCGCAGGATGGAATTGAAGAGGTGAATGAG
>NZ_QPLT01000062.1 GCF_003666015.1 Halorubrum sp. Atlit-26R | reverse complement strand
GAGTGAAGTTTCTGACCGGAGTGCTGTAACATTCGTGGTTCCCGACACTGGAGAGTACACCATTGAAGTTATTCGTGATGGGGATTCGATAGAGTCTACGGTAGAAATTTGGGAGGATGGTCAAGATCTTACTGTATGGGTACCTCCAGAAGTATAGCTAACAGATACGATTACAACTATTCTGGGCTAATGAATCACGACATCTACACTCTGTACTGACCACACCCGGTCAGAATTCCACCGCCGATAGTCGCCTCCGAATTCGGAAGCCAGTTGATAATGGCTGAAACCGGGACCGAGACGAGTGCGCCGATGAGCGCGTATCGCCATGCTGGGGAGAGAATGAGTGCGTGAGACGGCGAAACCATTTTCATATCAATTTGTGACCTGGGTGTTTATAGATTCCGCAGAGTCGGAAGATGGAGTCCCAATCCTCCTCAGATAGATATCACTGACAGTCCTATCTAACGGCTGTATCAGCGGGAAAGGTGTTGAAATAATAGGATTTCAACAGAGCCACTTGTTTCAATATCGAACTGCGGTCGCACGAGAACGACCGTTCCGACACCGACGAAGGCGGCGACACCCAGTGTCTGGAAGGCGAGACCGTATCCGCTGCGGTCGACAGCCGCCCCGAAAAGCACCGGTGCGACGATGCCGGGGAGCGTCTCGACGAACGCCTGAATCGCCAGCGCGGACCCGACACGACCGTCGTCGACGACCTCGGTGATCATCGTCGACGTCGGGGCACTGTCGACGGTGATGACGATGCCGTAGACCAGCACCACACCCGTGAGCGCCCAGAGCGGGAGCCACCGGAGGCCGCCGATCAAGAGGATCACTGTCCCGCTGATCGTCAACCCTGCCGCGATGACGATCGGCCTCCCGCCAGTCTGAGGCCCCTTGGCCGCAGTCGGCGGAGCGGCCCGGAGCGACGGATGTTCGCGGGTCCCAGGAGCGCCGCGAGGCGCGTGAGCGACTCTAGGCCGACCAGTTCTGAGGCGGCACGAGAGCCATCCGCCGCCGTCCGGCAGACGGAGCACCGGGCGCAGCAGGGAATCGACCGACGAGGAACGCTACGCCGGCAGGTCGTACCGTCGTGCGGCGGTCCAGTAGCCCTCGAACCTGTCGACCAGCGCGTCGGGGTCCTCCTCGAACAGGCGCTCGCCGAGCGGGCGCGCTCGTCGTCGAAGGTCGCCTCGGCGCGCGGCGATAACGTCGTTGAGGGCCTCCCGGACATCGTTGTCGAACAGTTCCTCTTCGTCCAACGTCTCGACGAAGACGGCGAGGTCGTGTTCATCGCCGGTGATGTCGGAGAGTTCCTTGAGTTCGGACCGTCTGGCCTTCATCGGGTCGAACCAGGCGTTCCGGAGCATGTAGGTGTGGTAGCGGTGGTACTTGAGGCGCTTGCGCCACTCGTGGAACGCTTC
>NZ_QPLT01000061.1 GCF_003666015.1 Halorubrum sp. Atlit-26R | reverse complement strand
GTGCGGTTGTTGACAAGCGAGTCGAGCGTCGACGCGCTGAAGCCGTCTTCAAGCGAATCGAAGTTGCCATCGATGGCAACCATGTGGCCGTAGATTCCGCTCGACTCTGCCTGGATGACGAGACGGTCTTCTTCGGCGATGTCAGTACGCTGCGTGACGGTCTCGAGGAGGCCCTCGAGCTCGTCGTTCTCGTCAGCGGTGTCAGACGGTGCGGTCCACGTCTGGATGTTTTCGACACCCGGCTGGGTCAGGTCCAGCGTGGCAAGGTCGAGCTCGTCCGAGAGCTCGGAGTTATCGTCATCGTTCACGATGAAGATCGCGTCACCGTTGACGGACACGTCGTAGGTGGTCGCCTGAAGCGGACGGATGAGCTGATCCGTTCCGTCCTGATTCTCATCGATCAGGTCCAGCTGGTACAGGTACGCTTCGAAGGTACCGTCATTGATGCCAGAGGGACCGTTCAGGTCGTTACCGTCCGCGTTGTGGTATTCGGGGGCGTTTCCGCCTAGGCCACCGTGGATCTCGCTTTCCACGATGTCGTCGTCACTGTTGTAGACGAGGTCAGCGCTGCTCAGGTTCGTTCCGAGCGTCCGCGTGTTGACCTGGAAGGTCACCTCGTCGTCATCGTCGTCGTCCTCAACGTAGAGGACGTCGATGAAGCCGGAGTCCTCGTCGCCGATCTGGACGTAGCCGCTGTCGGCGTCTTCCAGTTCGACGGTCATTTCGACGATGTCACCCGCGGTCTGACTGTACGTACTCTCGGAGAAGTCGGCACCGACATTCTCCTCGGTCACGTTGAGCGAGGCCGTGTCCTCTGCGTCGGTGTCAGACACCGCGAAGGTGAACTCATAGTCGGAGGCGTCGACGTCCTGGAAGGAAACAGGAACCTCGTCGACGTCCTCGAAGTCCTCAAGAACGACCGTGGTGTCGTAATCGTCGTCACTCGTGTCGTCGAGACGCGCAGCGTTGAACGGGCTGCTCGCGAAGAGCGACTCGAGCTCCTCGGCGTCGAGGCCGCCGTCAGTCGAGACCTCAAGATCGTAGGCGTTGCGGTTGGACTCAATGGTGAGGTCAACTTCGTTGTTGGCGTCACCATTGGAGACATCTTCGCTCTCCCACTCGGTGGTGAGGCTCTGAGTCGCGACTTCGAACACACCGTCTCCACCGCTGCTGGCGGAAAGGGTGTTGGTCGCGGCACCGTTGTCGAACTCGATGATCTGGCTGTTGTTGTCGGCGCTGACGATCACGAGGTCTTCAGCCGGAAGACCGCTCGTGTCAAGCGTCGTCACACCAGAGTTGTTGAGCGAGAACTCGGTCTCGAGTCCACCGATGACGTTGTCGTTGCTGTCCCACGTACGGACCTGAAGGGCGTCGTTAGCCGTGAGCGTGTTACCGGCGGTCAGGCGAAGTTCCTGGCCGGACCAGAAAGTGCTGCCC
>NZ_QPLT01000060.1 GCF_003666015.1 Halorubrum sp. Atlit-26R | reverse complement strand
CTATTGCGGCTCCGGGTGATAGGATGGAATTCAACACGCCAAAGCATACGGTCGTGGAGGCAACGCGGACCACCAACTACGAAGGTGGGGAAGCGTTCGAGCCTGCCGACCCCCGGCTCGCACTGTATAAGCGCACGATCAACCAACTGCTGGAGGGCTCGTTCTACGAGACCGATGACGAGCAACTCGCTGCTGTCGTCCGCCAGTTCGATGCCGCCGCAAACGACAACCCGGAGTTCGTCCTGAAGCTCGCAGCCTATGCGCGCCAGGAGCTCTACTTGCGGGACATCCCACAAGTACTGCTCGTGCTGGCAGCCAACGACGACCGATTCAAGCACGACTCACCCGAGTCGCTCATCCGCGAATGGGCGCCGGCGATCATCCAGCGGATGGACGAGACAGCCACCGCGCTCGCGGTCCACGATCAGCTGTTCGGCGGGACTGCGCCGTGGCCGCTTCGACGCGGGATCGAGGACGCACTGGTGGAGATGGCCGACGCCTACACGCTGGGCAAGTACGACCTGTCGCGGCGTGAGGTGACGCTGCGCGACGTCTTCAACCGCGTCCACCCCACGCCCGTCGACGCCGAGCAGGAAGCGCTCTTCGAGCGGTTCATGCGCGGCGGCCTCGACGACTATCCCGACGTCGACCCGTTGCCGGCGCCCAACACCTGGGAGACGGTTATCTCCGAGCGCGGCAACACCCAAGCCGCCTGGGAACTGCTCATCGAGGACGACGAGTACACGTTGCCCATCTTCGCATCGATCCGGAACCTCCGGAACATGCTCGAAGCCGGCGTTCCGGAGGACACCGTCGTGAATCACCTCGACCTGGAGGCAGTCCGACACGCGCCGCTGTACCCGTTCCGGTACTACCAGGCCTACACCGCGCTACAAGACGCGGATGTCCAGGCACCAGCGGTCGAGCAGTGGCTCGAAGACGCAATTGATGTCGCGGTCGAGACGGTGCCTGGCGGATTCGGCGATACCTTTGTCGCAGTCGACCTGTCGGGATCGATGGATCAACCGCTGTCCGCGAACAGCACGCTCCGATTGAAGGAGATCGGTGCGTTGTTCGGTGCGATATTGGCCGACCAGGGTGCCGACGTCGGCGGGTTCGGTGACGACTTCCAGACGGTTCCGGTGCACGTCGACACGCCAGTCCTGCAGCGCCAAGCGGCGGTGTTGGCGATCGACGAGGACCTCGGGAACTCGACGAACGGCTGGAAGGCGATCAAGCACCTCCACGACCGAGGGGATGCTGTTAAACGGATCGTCGTCTTCACCGATATGCAGATCTGGGACAACACGCCGTTCACAGCCCGCGATTCCCAGACGGTCAAAGACGCGTTCGATGCGTATCGAGACGAGGTGTCTGCGGACACCGCGCTGTATCTCGTCGATCTCGCGGCCTATGGCGACTTGGTGACGCCAGAAGGCTACG
>NZ_QPLT01000059.1 GCF_003666015.1 Halorubrum sp. Atlit-26R | reverse complement strand
AACACAAAAAATCAGGACACGGCGCATGGTCAGACCCCCGGAATCGCCGACCGGATCGTGCTCTCGACGAACCCCCACGCGAGACCGATCGGATCGTAGCCGAGCGCTACCATCGCGACCCCGACGAACACCAGCGCCGTGCCGAATTTGAGTAACGGCTCGACGACAAACGACAGGATCGACAAGTACGGCGCGAGAGGGTTCACCATCAGTTATCCTCCTGTCCAAAGAGCGCGTACACGACTCCGGCGCCGCCGACGACGGCCGCAATGAGCCCGACGTCGGGCGAGCCATCACCGAACCAACCGGCGCCGGCGCCGCCGGTGTTCTGTGATTCCTCGTACTTCTCGATCAGCTCTTGATTCTGCTCTTCGAGCTGGTTCCACTCTTCTTGCGAGATATAGTTCGAATCGTCTTGGGGTTCCGACGAATCGAAGGATGCCGAGGACGCCTCCTCTCCGGTTTCCTTGTTCGTCAGCTTGTCTACTGTGAACTCTTTGGATATCAGGAGCGTCTCGTACTGTGTCTGGTCGTCTGCGGATTCGTAGGATACCGACTCGACCTCGGTGGTAGTCGTATCCAGCTCGCCGCTCGCGTCGTAACTCCATGTGCCGTCTCCGTTGTCGGTCCAGTCGGACGCCGGAACCGAGACCGTTTCCCCGGCCGTCGTTGTGACGTTGTAGACCGTTCCCTCGTAGGGCTGGCTGGTGAGAGTGATTGTCCCACCGTCTACCCCGGAGTTGTATCCATCCCACGAACCGGAGAGCTGGCTTACGTCCGTGGTGAAATACACGTCTCCGGCGAACGTGGACGGGTCGTAAGTCTCCCCGGACTCTATCGGTCCGTCCGATTCGTCCGTAAGTCCGATTGTTCCGGAGAGCGTCGCTCCCGTCTCCGTGATTGTGATAGTTGCCTCCCGCTGCGGGTCAATTGGGATATTTAGCGCCGCGAGGTCCGAGATTGCCTGTGCCTCTGTCTCCTCCTCCGAAAGCATCTCCGCGCGGTCTCTTGGGGTAATTAGGGACGAGATCTCAATCTCCCCGCTCTGAACTTCCCCGTACACGTTCGTCACCCACGTGTCGATGCCGTCGCGGACATTTTGGAACGCGGATTCGATCTCATTATTGACGCTCTGCCAGACGGAGATCTCCAAGTAATTGAACGAGTCGCCATCAGGACCAGTTACATTAATTCGCATTACGCCCTCATCAGGTCTGCCGCCCCATCCAGCAGGAGTGGCATCAAAGGAGGCATCTACGCCAGACAGCGGCAGCAGTTCAAGCTCAGAGCCGTCGGGGAAGGTGAATAGATTATCTTCGTCGGAAGCTTCCAACTGAACCGCTTCCGTGCTTGAATCTACGTGTTCGTAGTAGAGTTCAAAGACACCCGAAGAAGATAGATCTGGGTGGTCAGAAATAAGAGAAGCGAGCGCATCGGCCTCTGCGGCGG
>NZ_QPLT01000058.1 GCF_003666015.1 Halorubrum sp. Atlit-26R | reverse complement strand
GAAGAAGCGGTCGAGGAAATTCAGGAGTCGATCAGTTCATCTCGTCGGGATTTGTTCCCCGACCTAGCTGGTGGTGTCGTGTTGAATATCGATGAGGATCCACTTGCCGACGGTGAAGGTGATAGAGAGGGATCGGATGAGGCGGCAGATAGTGAATCGCCTGTCAAGACAGATGAGGCAGTGGGGGTGAGTGAGTAATGCGAGTTACGGAAGTTGCACTGACGGACATCAAGTCCTACGAGAATCGAACAGTGGTTCCGATTGAGGGCGGTGTGACAGCAATTCTTGGTGAGAACGGAGCGGGGAAATCAACGATTCAGGAAGCTATCGGGTTTGCGTTGTTCGACTCACTGCCGTTCAACAACAAGGACTTCGTCCGGGAAGGAGCGAGTTCAGGGACCGTTGAAGTGACGTTCGAGCAAGATACGACTGACGGAACACAGCGGTTCCGAGTCACACGGTCGGCTGGCCGATCGGATTACGGTGTCCACCGGTACGATACCGAAGGGGAGACGTGGGTCGATCAAGACATCGATTCAAAGTCCGAGTTGGTTCGTTGGCTATGTACACGGTTTGACGTTGCTGATGGCGACGAGTTACAGAGCCTGTGGGAGTCGTGTATCGGGGTGCCACAGACGCGATTCCTGTCTGACTTCGCGCAAACAGCGGCGAACCGAACACAGACGTTCGACGCGCTGCTCAATCTGGATGCGTACGAGGAATCGTGGAATGCCCTGAAGGGCGTACCGGACGCGATAGAGAAGCAACAGCAGGATCTTCGGAGCGATATTGACACGCTCACCGGTGAAGTGCAAGCACTGCCAAATGAACGTGACAAAGCCGAGTCGCTGTCTGATCAAGTCGACGCGCTCCAGGCAACCATTCAACAGAAAACCAGTAAACTGTCGGAGAAGGAAGACGAGTATGACACGTTGGCAGAAACCCAAGAAGAAATCGAGCAACTCCGGCAGGATGTGGACTCTTTCAAACAAAAAATCGAGTCAACCAAGCGAGAGTTAGAAACGGCAGAAGAGGAGCTTACAGACGCCGAGAAGGCACACCAGAAATGCGAAGAGCATCGTGAGGAGTACGAGCAGTACACGGAAGCCCGTGAGCACCAGGAAGAGTTAGAGGAACAAGAAGCAGAGCGGGACGAACTTGAACAGCAGAAAACGGAGCAGGAACAGGAGATCACGTCGATTGAAGCCAAGGTGGAACAGCTCAAAGACGATGTCTCCAAGTTAGAAGAGGCCCAGGAGACGCTGGCGTCGCGGGAAGATGACAAGGAGCGGTACGAGGAACTTGAAGAACGGGTTGAGTCACTTCGGGATCGTGAGGACGAGGTTGAGGAGTTCGAGGGTGAGATCGAGCGATTGGACGGGGAGATCGAAGAGATAGAGGGAGAAATCGAGTCTGTCAAAGAAACAATTGCGGAGATAGAGGATAAGTGGGAAG
>NZ_QPLT01000057.1 GCF_003666015.1 Halorubrum sp. Atlit-26R | reverse complement strand
GCCCGCCCGAGAGCCCGAGCCCGGTCGTCGCGAGGTCCGCGATCGCCGCGACGGCGAGCGTCGCGACGACGGCGAGCGTCGACCGGCGCACGCGGACGGCCGGCCCGCTGCCGGCGTCCGCGAGCTCGCGATCGACGTGACTCACGCGAGGACCCTCACCGAGTCGTCGACGTCCGCCCGGTGCTCGTCGATGAGCCGGACGGCGGTCGGCGTCAGTTGGTAACTGACGGTGCGCCCGTCGAGGGCGGTCGCGTCCTTGTCGACGAGGTCGACGTCCGCGAGCTCCGATAAGGCCGTGTAGTAGCTTCTCTTCCGGCCCGTGTAGTCGTAGCGGCGCCGGAGCTCGGAGATAATCGCGGTCCCGGAGGATACGCGATCCGGGTCCCGATTGACAGCTCCGATTGTAATCAGGAGGTCTCGCTTCGTCGACGAGAGCTCGGACCACTTCATCGGCCCGTCCTCCATTCGGTACTACTTTGTCCGGATAGGTTGGTGTTCGACATGGTTTCGGCGCCTTCATCGCCGGAACCGTCGCACGGGAGAGGTCCAAGCTCTCCCGTGCGCTTTTCAAACCGACGAGCAACAGCGCCCGCCGGCCCGGTTCCTGTATGAAGATCAATATTACTGTGACTTAAAAGTATCCTAATGTCACGGTAGGCAGATATTAAGGGAAGTATATGTCCCGCGTCGTTGGGTGTATGGCAAGATAAGCGATATAAAAGTGCGTGAATGTAAGACTGTCCGCGTCGTGGATGGTGCTCCTCGACGACAGGATTCTTGAAATCCTCGCTGTTGAGGGCCCGCAGTCCCCGACCCGGATAGTCCGCGATGAGCGAATTCAATATGGTCGAAAACACGTCAATAGACGCCTTTTGAAGCTCGCAGAGGCCGGTCTTGTCGATAAGGATCGTATTGGCCGCGGGGTCTACGCGATCAACGACGTCGGTCGCGAGTACCTGGAGGGAGAGCTCGACGCTCGGGAGCTCCCGGCGCCGGAGTAGGCTCGACATATACTCGGCTCGGTCGCTATTCCCGATAAGGCTCGGCCTCACCCGGATCGAAAGTGAAAGTGACCGGGTCCGTTCTAAATGAAGTTTAACCCCACTACCATGTGCGATTTTGACGCGCGAGCGCCCCTCTCTACGGGCAATGGCGAAAATGGAATTCGACGCCGTCGACGCCGCCCTTGTAGTGGCGGGGCTCGCCTCGGCGTTCATGCTTGTCGGTATCGCATCGTTCCAACTCTTCGACGTCGACTTTACCGCGACACAGTTCACGCTCGGGGGTATCGGCCTCTCGACCGCGTGGATTCTCGGTTACGCGTCGATCGTCGGAGTCATCATCACCAACGACAACACCGAGTTTCAGTCCCTCTCGGACGATATTCAGGGGCTTCAGGGCTGGTACATGGCCGCGGCCGTGGGGACGCTCGTGCTCCCGGTCGCGTTCGTCGCG
>NZ_QPLT01000056.1 GCF_003666015.1 Halorubrum sp. Atlit-26R | reverse complement strand
AATAATACAGCATGGCAATCTTAGCGATGAGGAACTCTTGACGCTGGAGCAGCTGACGGTCGCGATGGGGGTCAGCGACGAAAACACTGCCCCAGACGAGGTTGACGTGGTTGATCCAGAAGACATCGGTGGTCGCGACGACCTTGACCTCTCAAACACCACTGATCGCGAAAGCGAATAGTGCGGTGACCGGCTAGGTTGACGGCTCTAACTACTGTTTTGCCGAAGCGTTATACGCTAATAAATACATAGTTACAACTATGGAAGAAACAAACAGCAGTACAGATCATTACCCAGAACCCGGCACGCACGCAACAGAATGCGGGACCATCACCACTGTTGATGAAAACGCAATCCTGAAAATTAGCGAATGCGACGGGTGCGGCGAACAACACGTCAAAACCCGTGCCTACATCGACGTGTTGGTCCTGACGTTGGGTGTCATCGCGACAACCGCCATCTTCACAGAAGGACTGATTTCGTCTCCTGAGTGGACGGCAGAGACCGTTACCGCAGTGAACGCTGTGCTTGGGACCGGTGCCGGGATCGGCACAGCATGGCACTTCGCTCACATGCCCAAAACTCTCGAAATCAACGAGGATGAGAGCCAATGAGCATGCGCGTTCGAGACATGGTCAAGGGCGCGTTCCTCCTGAATGTCCTGTCCGTTGCAACTGGTGTTGTCGCATTCATCCTCTTCGCACTGGCCGGGTCAGTTGTTGACCTCCCGGCCAGCGCAGCGAACCCAATCGTTTGGGCAGTCCCTGCGGGACTAGTCGTGTTCGGCGCGTACTCCAAACTCGGTAACTAAGATGAGTGCTGGCAAAGTGATTGGCTACGGTGTGCTGGCTATTGGTGTAATAGCCGTACTATTCGCAGTCGCAGTGATTCTCGGCGGTACCGGCGGGTACCTGATCGTCAACATGTATAATTTCGCGTTTGGTACGGGTGTTGACCCGGCATTGGGTGCACTTGGCGGATCAATTGTCGCAGTCTCTGGCGGAGCAACAGGAATCGATTTCCATGAGTGACGATGAGCTATTCCGAGACTTCATCGATGTTGTCGGTACAGCTGCTCGGAGCGACGAGCACACCGTCAGTTACGAAATCGACCCCGAACTGAATCCTGGCGGTTCGTACGTTGCTATCGACGGTGTGCGCGTCAGCCCCATCGGGTTCCCCATCGAGATGTTCACGCTGAACACCGGATGGGAAGACCACGTGGGCGAAGACGGGCTAGAGAAGGCACGAGAGGTAACTCACGATGACTCGTAGCCTTGTCGAATACGGGATGGTCATCGTCGGCGCGGGCCTTCTCTCGTACTACCTGTACGTGGCTGTCACTACTGGACAGATTTGCTCCGCGTACGGCTGCGGAACAGTTGATGCGGTCATCTCGAACCCAACCGGGTTGGTTATTCTCGTTGTGGGCGGGGCGCTCACGGCGCTTTTTGCGGTGAG
>NZ_QPLT01000055.1 GCF_003666015.1 Halorubrum sp. Atlit-26R | reverse complement strand
GGATGATGCGATGAATCAGATTCGCGGGCAGATTTCGCCGTTCACGCTGTCGGGCTGGTTACGTCACGGCTGTGAGCGTGTCCTGCAGATTGCTGGGATGTCGGCGTGCCATCCGGGTGAGCCGAATGCGGATTATATGCGCGCGGATGTGTACGATCGTGATCTGAGCCAGGGGTACCACGAGAAAGGAGCTTGCGTTGAGGCAGGCGATTCCGACGTTGGCTGTGTTGTCTACGAGCTGTTCGGTGGATTCGGTGATAAGCCGGGTGAGCTACTGCGCCGGCCGATTCGGTTCTCGCCGGTTCGCTCCCAGGTCGATGTTCTCCGTGGTGAAGCCGAGGCGCATTACCGGCAGTTACACACGCAGGTGAGGTCGCGGAACGACAGGGATGGTGGGGAACCGCTTCGGCACGCCACCCGTGACGTAGTCGGGAACGTCGAGGGGACGTGGCTGTTGACGCTGCGAACGCTGAAACCGGAGTTCGTCGGGTTGTTGCTAGAAGCGGTATCGTTGCTCAATTCGAAGAGTGATACGTTCGAGTTCCAGCTGGGTGGTGCGCGGAATTTCGGTGCGGGGATTGCTGATGTGGACGTGCTGAATCCGTTGTACTCTGAGCAGGAGATCCGTCGCGTGTACAATCGGGCGCAGAACGCGACGACAGTGATGCGAGAGAAAGACGAGCAGTGGCGTGAAGTCTACCGCGAAGAGTTCACGCGGGCCTTACAGGCGCGTGTAAGCGATTCTGACGGCGAGCTGGGCGCGGCGATCGATCGTCACGACAGTCTCGACGAGGGAGAGCGAGGTGATCTCTGATGGCTGATGCTCGTGAGATGGTGGATGCTGACGCGGTCGGTGAGACAGTTGCTGATCCGATGGTAGCCGTGTATCGCCACGATGTACACAAAATGAATGGTCGGCGGCACGGGTCGGGTGCTGAGGTGTACCACGGTGTGCCGGTGAACGAGGCCGTACCGCGTGGTGCGGATAGTGATGCGGCGTTGCTCAGTCGGCCGTCGGGCGAGCCGGAACAGACGGTGGCAAATCACTCGTCTCCATACCGATTGTCGCTGTTGACGGGTGAGTCTGCGACTGAATCTGACCGGATCGAGGCGGCAGCGGATGGCGGGTTCCGATCGTTGGTGGTATCTGATGATGCGCCTCGACTACACGCAACGTGGCTGACGAGCGACGTGGCGGCGGCGTTCAACGAATCCGTGTATTATCCGTACACGTCGCTGAAGTACCACGTGCTGTTGACGGCGGCGCTGTTGTCCGAGTACCGAGCAGGCCGGACCTTCGATGAGCTTTATTTGGCGGTGCATCCAGGTGAGTCGTCGGCCGCTGATGCCGGTGTCGAAGCGGCGTTAGAGAGTGATGTGGTGTCGCCGCATCGAACCGTGTTGTGGTCGCCGTTGGTGACGCTGGCTGTGACGAGTGATCCGGGCGATCGGCCGGCGGCGAGGCTCA
>NZ_QPLT01000054.1 GCF_003666015.1 Halorubrum sp. Atlit-26R | reverse complement strand
TGTGGTATCGACTACTTCTCGAAGAGGAGCATCAGTTCGCGGGCCGTGCAGTAAATCACGAAGGGTCCTGCGTGCCGAGGCGATTGGCGAGTCCGTCCATCATTTCCCACAGTAGTCCGGACACCGACTGTGCGTCGAATGAGATTGGTTCGTAGGTGTATGGATCGTCCACGCCTTCTCGTTCCTGAAAGTGAAGCAGGCCGTCAATATGCGGATTCGGTTCACAGTGGAAGCCGCAATCAAAGCCGGATGATTCGCTGTAATGGAAGGTATAGTATGCCTGAATCGGCGTTCGCGTCCACGCATCACTCGTGCGATCAGATTCTTCTGGCCCGGGTGATGGATCCGGGATCCACGTGATCCGGAGTGAGGCGGTTGCTCCCGAACGGCCGAACCACGACGGATCAAGGGTAGCCAGTAGTTCTCGGTATTCGCTCGGTGGTTCACCCTCAACCGATAGTACGGCGGGATGTCGCACCAACTCGCTACGCAACTCGCGTAGGATACGGTGCCGATCCCGTCCTGACGTGGTCCCGCCATCAGAACGTACACTGTCCGCCTGGAAATGAGAACCAGAATATCGGTGACGGTCAGACTGGCTATCCAGTATGTCCCGCTCGTCAGTCATACTGTGAGCGACGACTGGTCAGATGTCCAGGTATCGTAGTTCCTGATCGCGTCCTGGACGAGAGAGAGGTGATACCGGGCGAGTTCCCAGTCGCTTGCTGTCCGCGTAAGTTCGTACGCTTGCTCAGCAGAGACCTTATTTGCCGCCGCTCGTTCCCGGAGTCCATCCGGTGAGTCAGCATCGTACTCGGCTTTCCATGCCGCGATGTCATCTTTCAACTCTGCGGCCTGCTCCGAGAGCTCTTGTTTCGTCGTCTCATCAAGTAATTCTCGAATATCGCGGAGTCGGGTGTACAGTGGATCCGGATAGTAGTGGCGGGTCCCGCCCTCGTCGGTTTCCGTCACGACGCCGAGGTCGACGAGTCGGCGGAGGTGATCCCGTGCCGTATTTGGGGACACGGCTGCTTGCTCTGCGATCCACGGAGCAGATCGGGGCTCCGAGAGCGTCATCGTCACCGACTTGACTCGATCAAACGCCGATGCGTGTTCCTTCCAAGTCTTCTTCCATTCGGGATCATCGGGCGGGTTCGCGGGTGCCATACGCTATGGTACCGGCCCGACAGTAATAGTTCTACTCCCACGCAAATTATTGAGCTTATTGACGCGGCACTCACGTCGAATCCTACAATCGGGCGTAGGACGACTCACCCTTGATCGATGCTCCGATGAGGCTCAATTAATGCCGTTCACGAAGCCCACCGGAGAACTCACCGGCAGGTTCCTTCCCGAACACCCCTCGATACGTCTCTTCGAACACGCCGTTGATGACTCGTGAGAAGTCGCTTGGCTCAGCACAGAAGTCAGCTACCGCCTTATCGAGTTGGTCGAAGTAGGAACTCGTGAGATT
>NZ_QPLT01000053.1 GCF_003666015.1 Halorubrum sp. Atlit-26R | reverse complement strand
AGACACCGAATCGGTGTCCGTAGGGAGCGCAGTCTCCACAGGCGGTGATTCGGGACAGCCCATCCCTACTTGTTCGAGACCGCGAGAAAGAATGTTCCACGACGCATTCGCGTCTCTGTCCGCCTCGAACCCACACGACGGACACGAATGCTCGCGTACCCACAACGGCTTGTCCGTCTCGACACCACATGACGCACACTCTTTCGTCGTTCCTCGGGGGTCCACGGCGACGAAGTACGTCCCTTCCCGTTCGCACTTGTATTCGAGCATCCGCAGGAACGTCCCCCACGAGGCTCCGGCCCGATTCCGAGAGTTGCCTGGTAGTTCGACCAGTCCCTTCGCGTCCAAGTCCTCGACCGATATAAAGTCGTATTCGCTGGCGTAGTACCCCGATAGTTTGTGCAAGAAGTCACGTCGCTTGCGTTTCAGGTCGGCGTGGCGTCGAGCGACCGTCTTGCGTTGTTCCTCCCAATTGTTTGAGCCGTGTTTCTTCCGCGAGAGGTTACGTTGAGCGCGTTCCAATCGCTCGCGTTCATCGGAAAGGTCCGGCGACTCGACGGCCGTTCCGTCGCTGTCGTGGACGTATTTCAGGATACCCACGTCGATACCAACTGCGTCAGTCACTTCGTCGGGCTTCTCGGGAGGGTCGTCAGGGGTTTCGACGCCGAGGATGGCGTACCACTTGCCGGTGGGTTCGCGTTTGATCGTGACGGTCTTGATAGTGGCGTCGTCAGCCAGGTCACGGTGGAATGTGATGGGAATGTCACCAATCTTTGAGAGCCACAGTCGCGTCTGACCACTCGTGTTTTTGAGTTTGAAGCCGGATTGACTGTAGGTGAACGATTGGTACTCTCCTGGTGCTTTCCACTTCAACTCCCCGACGTTGTAGCCGCTTTTCCTCCGGCCTTTGAGCGTCGAGAGGTTGTCGTACAACCGCTGGACGACTTTCTGCAACGCCTTCGAGTGAACGTCTCGTAGGTCGGTCCACCAGTCTTTCAAGTCCGGCAGACGCTTCTGCTCGGAGTACGAGGACGTGTCGTCGTGTCGGTTGAGTCGGTGGAGGAAATGGTTGTAGACCTGCCTACAGGTATCAACAGTCCACGCTAACCGTTCGCGGAGGTCGTCGGATGGGTTCAGCCGATACCTGTAGTTGTAGTTCATCTATTCGTCGGTAGGGTCGGATGTGCGGACGATTTTCACGTCCGCGCCACGCCATCGTTTCGGGACGTAGACGTGAGCGCCGTTGCCGGTGGCTTTCACGTCGCCGTCCACGACTTCGTGGCCGTTGATTGTGAACTGTCCCATGTACGATGTAGATACATTGTTTGGACGTATAAACACTTTGGTGGGCCTGTGGGCCGGTCGTTACAGAGTGTCTGTGAGACGATGACGGCGCTGTATCCCCGCCCTACTGCGCTACTCGGTCGCTTCGCTCCCTGCGTTGCTCTTTGAGGACGGGGCATTAGCGCCTGAATTTTAGGTAAA
>NZ_QPLT01000052.1 GCF_003666015.1 Halorubrum sp. Atlit-26R | reverse complement strand
TCCGTGTTATGTGAGGTCAGCCTCTCGGAAGCGGTAGTAGCCGACCGCGAACGGAAGGAGTATCCATCCGGCGAAGATGACGAGTGCGCCCGCTTCATGGAGGACCACGGTGACATCCACTCCCTCGAACGCGAGTTCGACAACCAAGGCGTTCGACCGGGTTTGTGGTTGTAGATCCGCAATGACGCCAAGCACCCACGATGCTGAGTTCCCTGTTTCCAGGATCCAGTTGAAGAGGACGTTATACGCGCCAGCTGGAGCCAATCGGTGGAGGAGAAAGAGACTCTCCGATGCTGGCGGACTTAATCGATTGACCTGAACACCCGTAAGTGGCGTATAGACCTGGTAAATGATGAAATCCACCCAGCCCAGGATGAAGATGAGGTAATAGCTAAACGCCGCTGTAGCCGCTTGGACCGAGGTATTCACGGCCGCGGAAATCGAAACGCCGACAGAGACGTTCAGAAGCAGATAGAGGCAAGAAGCAACCACCAGCAGGCCGAATTTGGCGAGAGAGAACAGCCCGTATTCAAGCGCGCCGAATGCACCGACGACGAGGAAGGGGAGGAGGAGGGGAACACAGAGGACTGCGGTTTGGCCGATGATTTTCCCGAGGAGGATATGGTGGCGGCGGACCGGCATGCCACTGACGACTTTGATACTTCCTGACGCGCGTTCAATACTGATCGATCTATGGCTAAGGAGGATCGCGCCCAATGTGGCAAAGATGCTGACGGGCGCTTGAAACGCCGCTAGTGTCGTGTTCTCGCCTAAGCTCGTGACTAGGTACGGAGGGCCACCGAGCGACAGAAAACTTGCGACGACTAGAAGGACACCTAGCAACCAGACTCCCTTCGACTGGATGTGGTCGTAGAATTCTTTCCGAGCAAGCGGAGACCACCTCATTCCCCAGTGTATCACTAGCAGAGCTTGATAAAGCCTATTCACTTGTAACTTCCGAGGGAGAAATCGCTGTTTGGCAGGGACCAGTACTTAGCGTTCAGGCGTTCGTCTTCACTCACTACTCTCTTCGCCTTGATCGTCCGCAATCGGCTCGAGCGATTCTTCCATGCGTTCGAATTTGGCTTCACGGAGTTCCTCCTCTGACGGGGCTTTCGGTACGAGTGATGCGCCCTCTGGCAGGTCAACATCCTCGCCCTCCAGGGGGTTAGAATCGGCGACCATCTTGCGAATCTCCATATCTCGGTTGAGCTTTCCGATCAGCTGCTCGAACGACGTATCACGCTCGTGACGCAGCCGACGCAGTTTTCGAACCTGCCGCTCGAACTCCGTCTTTTCTGCCCAATCATAGATTCGCCGTCCGAGCAGTGTGAGCTTATACCGCTTTTCGGTTCCACGTTCAGTCGGCCTATAGCTCACGGTGAAAATATCGCGCTCAACACCCTCGGATAACCGTGTGGACACTGTCGAAGAACTCACCGCACCCGTGTCGACGAGTGCGTAAAACGCCGCTGTTCCCGTCCC
>NZ_QPLT01000051.1 GCF_003666015.1 Halorubrum sp. Atlit-26R | reverse complement strand
GTTCGATGCGAGCCTCACCGCGGCTCAGACGGAAGAGGACGTTTCGGTGTACGGACCTAACGAGACGATCACTGTCGATTTCACCGGAGATTTCTTCGGCCTTGACCGGTTCGAGGGTTTCTCTGCCGATCTGGTCGCGGTCGAGACAGACATCCAAGATGAGGGGATCGATCAGATAACGAACTTCGAGGAAGCGATCGAAGGCCAGGAGGCCGAGCGCGTTAGAACCGTCGAGCTCGGCCTGACCGGAACGACCGAACCGGTCGAATACGACCTGTCAGAGCCCGGACGGGGCAGCGGCGACTATATGTTCTTCCTCGTGAACGAGGGGAGCATGCCGATCACGAACGGGACCGTCGCCGAGCTCGACGAGTTCGAGAACACCCGCGCTATCGGCGTTTCGATGGCGACGGTCCAAGACGACCAGTCGTCTGTCGAGGGACTCGACCGGCCCGAGTACCGGCTCGGTGAGACCCTCGAAATTGAGGCGGACGCGAACTTCCCCGAACCCGACGCTGACGTTCAGCAGGTGGCGATCCTCTACGAAGAGCAAAACGACATCGGGACGGGGCTGGGAGAGCAGCAGGTTACTGTTAACGTAAACAACATCGACAACATCAGCACCGACCAGCTCGATACGACCACGAGTATTCAGGCTGTCGAAGGACCAAGGCGGGTCGAAGAGGGCATCACGATACTAGGCCAGGATCTGAGCGGACGCGACGACGGTCCAGGAACCATCATGACTGCCGGCGACGTGCTCGACTTCGTCTCCGGCGAGGTCGGTGGCGACATCAACAACACGATAACTGGTGACGGGAACGTGCTCAACGTCTCGGTTGTCGCTAAGTCCGACACCGGACAGGAGACGACGTTCGAACTCGAAACGCAGGAGAACTTCACCGCGAGCAACTACTCCGTCATCCACGTCGCTCAGGGGAACGAGACCGGACAGCTGACGACGACGAAGATAGACGGGATCTCGCTTCAAGAACAGATCGATCCGTACGTCACCGCCGATATCGACGAGGCAGCCTCGGATACCACAGTCCAGCCTGATGGTAACTTCACTATTGTAGCCGATGTTGAGAATGTTGGTGACGAAAATATCACTGAGACGTTCGAGTTGCGAGAAGGGGGAGATCTCATCACTGAACAGCGTATCGTGGATGGTGAAATTGTAAATGAGGATGTAAGACAAGACGCTGAACTCAACGCTAGGGAGTCACAGCGGATCTCGTTTACTGTGAATGCTGACGCAGCAGATGAAATTGATGGAGAAGGAGACTACACCATAGAATTCGTTCCAACACAGTTCGAAGACAACAGCGACAGTATAACCCTCACCGTCTCCGACGAGGAGCCCGCCAACTTCTCCGTCGACATCAACGAAGACGCCTCGGACACAGAGGTCGCTCCGAACGGCGATCTGACCGTCGTGACGAACGTCACGAACACCGGGAACCTCACGGGCACGCAGGCGATCACGGCTGAACTGAACGGGACCACCGTCTCCGAGGAAGTCGAACTCGATCCGGACCAAGGTGACTCCGTCTCGCTCACATTCGAGAACGTCGATCT
>NZ_QPLT01000050.1 GCF_003666015.1 Halorubrum sp. Atlit-26R | reverse complement strand
CGATAAATGAAGGCGAATACGTGGACGGCTAGGTACATGGGAATACATGTAAGAACTACATGGTCACTGATGGCGGTGGCTCTCGTCGCATCAGGGTGTCTCCAAAGACAGATTCACACCGTATCTCAGAGCGTTCTAACCCCGCCGAAATCTTTCCAAAAACCAAGGAAAGAAGTGCTGACGATCTACGCCACAAATGCGTACTACGTAACATCCCACGCGGCGAGGGGGAGGCTCCAATTTTCTATCGAGAACATATTTGTTTGGGCGATATTCTCTTTGGCGGAGTATAGTGGGAGAGCAACCAGCTTGGTTGGCGACGAAACTAGAGATAGCGGGAGCGATGTGTTAGCAATGAATCCGAATCGCTGTGCGACACTGTCGGGAATCGTTCCGCTGAACATCCGGATAATATCGGCGCTCTCATTGTTTTGAATCGCGGCGCGGAGAAGATGACCCCAACCACTCAAAGCACTAATCGTTTCTGGAGAGACTGCCGGCACCGCATCAACAATTGACAACATCGTCGCCTCTTCGAGAACCTCGGGTTTCGTGATGAGCAACGCAATCACGGTATCATTCTGCTTCAACCGGTAGATGATGTATTCGGTAGAGGGCCTCCCAAACCGCCAGTCGAAATATTCCTGACCACGGTGTAAATGTAGCCGCTCATTGTCAGGCGGTCTCCACTGAAGCCCAGAAGCCGGGATGTCACTCAATATTTCCACGTCTAGTTTCGACGAGTGAGGATATGAATCGTAAATATTTCGTTCAGATTTTAGAGGAATTTCATCCAGAACGGAGAAGAATGTCTCTGCTAGCGGCGTTGCGGTTCTTGTTAATATTCCTGCTCGCTCCGATGCAAACTGTTTAGCCCCAGCATGGAGGTTGTTGAAACGATACTGTATCTCAGCGTTCCCGACAATTTTCCACCCCATCTTCAAATTTCCTGGCAGGGATTTCTCGTTCGGGAAATTGAACATTAGTGACGGTTCTCGATCTCGGTAATACTCAACGGCGTTCAGTGTCATACGCTGGAAGAGCCCCTGGTGTCGATGATTCTGGTGAACCATCGTGTCACAAGGCTGTAATGCGAGGCCCGTCCAATTGTTATTCTCTAGTTCAAGCGCAAGGTGCGGCCTTGCGCCCACAACTTTCCCACTATAATTTTCCTCAGCAACAAAAATCGGATGCGTTTTAACGTAAGGGTTATTCAGATATTTCCACTCGAACACATCAGACGGCATTGAATTACCGAACACTGATCGGCAAAGTTCAAGGAAGCTTTCTATGTCGCTTTCTGAAAATCGGCGTATTGTGTAATCAGACATATTGGGCGGTGTGCAGGAAGGAATATATAATCTTGTGACAACACTTTGGGTTAATACACTTGAGTAATAGGGCAGCCCAGTTGTCTACAAAAGAATTAGAACGGCATGATTGTCGTGCCGTCGTCGACCTCCTGCCAGTCACCACTGCTTTTGAGATTTGTGGTACTCTTTAGGCAGGTCGCTCTTCGTCGGTACGATGGGTTGAGGTAAATCCACAGAAGGTGACGTGAAACGAGTGTATAGTCACGAATTCGACCCCTTCTAAGGTGATGGATTCGTCTCTATCG
>NZ_QPLT01000049.1 GCF_003666015.1 Halorubrum sp. Atlit-26R | reverse complement strand
CGGCTATACTGTCGAAGAGGCAGAAGAGAATCTTGGGATTCTCCGCCGTGTTACTGAGGATGTCGTCGAAGCGATCGAGAATGCAGAGAGCGAAGAGGTACTAGAGTACCTCATCGAAGATCAGGAGCTTGATCGACTACACGACGGTGAGCGTGGTCTTGGGCAAGTTCGTCGTGCTGTCCTCGAATCGTCACTTGCGTCCGATCGTCTCAAACGTATTGTGAGTCTGCGGGGCGACGAAACCCCCGAAGAGATTCTGGTCCCTCGGGATGTTCAGCGAAACGCGAAGGTTGCATTAGAGGCTGGAAAGCCTGTCGTCCTCTACGGGCCGACCGGAACCGGGAAAACCACCTTCGCTAAGCAACTCGCCAGAGAGACGAGCATCGGCTACAGCCTCAACACTGCAACGCCGTCGTGGACTCCGTCCGACATCATTGGTGGCGTCAGTCCGGATTATACCGGCGAATCGCTAAGCTACCGAACAAAGCTTGGATGTGTCTCAGAAGCCGTAGAGCGCGCGCGTGACTTCGATGTCGAGTATGGAGTCATCTTGGACGAAATCACCCGAGCCGACATCTCGAAGATCTTTGGGCCTCTCTATACGGCCATCGAGAACCCCCACCAGACGATCTTCGAGACTGACGAGGGGAAGACGATCGAACTCGACGAGCGGGTGAACATCATCTGTACGATGAATATGTCGGATCGCACGGTGAACGAACTTGACAACGCGATCACCCGCCGTTTTGCGATGATCGAGCTCGACGAATACGAGGAAGACAAACGTCGGCAGCTGTTCAAGGACTGGATCACCACGCACGTTACCAGCGAGACGGATCTTGACGAGAACCAGATTCTACGGCTCTTCGAGCGTGACTACGAAGGCATCAACCACGGGAATGAAGCGACCTCACAGGGGCCGATTATGCGGTTCGGGCCGATGCACTACCGTGACGTGGCGGTCTTCCTCGGCGTCGGGTGTCGTGAGGGCGGCGAATACGAGTACGACCAAACGGACGCAGTCGGCCAAGCGTTCCGTACCTACATCGTTCCTCGTCTGCTGAATGCCGCGGCATTCCCGCAGATCGAACGGATCGCAGAACACTACCGAGCACTCAACGGCGAATTCGAGGACTACGATCTTTCCCCTGCAGCTGAACTTGCAGAACGCGAACTCGAACAAGAGCGTCGCCAGATGGGTTCCTACGAGTAATGAGCACCGTCGACGAAGTCTACGAATACGGGCAAGATACCTTCAACATCCCCGAGCGGGGTGAGATCCGGATAGAGGGCTGTCCGTCGTCCATAATGGACCAGCTTCGTCGCGCGTCGTTCACCCAGGAGAGCCCCGGCGTTTTCACGAAGAGCCAGGAAGCACTCGACTCGGACCAGGAATACGAGGTCGTGACCGTCACAGTAGACGGCGACGATAACGAGATACTCCACGTCGAAGCGACGGACATCGTCGGCGTCGTGAGTCTCACGCCATCAGCGAAGGTACAGGTCGATCCAAAGATCGACTGGGAGTACATCTTCGATATGCTGTTGGCGGTTTACGACCAGAACCGGTCGATCGAGTATCACGGCATTCCGCTCCAGGATTTCCTCTCCGACGACATCCATCTCG
>NZ_QPLT01000048.1 GCF_003666015.1 Halorubrum sp. Atlit-26R | reverse complement strand
CGCTTCTGGATCTCCGCCTTCTCCTCGTCCGTCTTGTCCGAAAAGATCCTATCGAACAGTCGGTCGAGCGTCTCGCCTTCGAGGTGGATGTCGGCGAGCCGTCCCTGGTACAGGATCTCGACCGTCGCGCCGTCCTCCAGCGACTGGTCGATGGTGTACGTGTCGATGTAGTTCCCGAACGTCCGCCGGGTGTTTCGCTCGTCCTTTTCGATCGGCGTCCCGGTGAACCCGACGTAGAAGGCGTTCGGAAGCGCCGTCCGCATGTTGTTCGCGAGTTCCTTGTCTTGCGTCCGGTGGGCCTCGTCGGCCATCGCGTAGATGTTCTCTTTCCGGGAGAGCACCGGGAACTCATCCTCGTCGTCGGTCGTCTGGAACTTGTGGATGAGTGTCGTGAGCGTCTCGCCCGCGTCATATTTGAGCCGGTCGCGAAGGTCCTCGATGCTGTCGGCCTTCTTCGGGTTCGGGAAGCCGCACCGCTCGAACGTCGCGTGGATCTGATCGTTGAGCGCCCGGCGATCCGTGACCAACACAAGCGTCGGGTCGTCCTTGAGACGGCGGAGCTTCAGCGCGAGGAACAGCATCGTGAGCGACTTGCCCGACCCCTGCGTGTGCCAGACAACGCCGCCCTGCGCCTCGTCCCGGCCGCGCTTGTCGATCCGTTCCAGAGCCTTCTGGACCGCCCGGTACTGCTGATAGCGCGCGACCATCTTGATCGACCCACTCTGCTTCTCCTCGAACACTGTGAAATGCCGAAGCTGATCGAGCAATCGCTCGGGCTCGAACAGCGCGTAGAGCATTCGGTACTGATCCGGGAGATAGCCGTCGAGATCGAACAGATCGATGAGCTCGTCGTCCTCCAGCGGGTAGGCGTCCCGCCAGGGCTTGTACTGGTCTTTCGGTGTCCGATAAGTGCCCATAACTGCGCCCTCCATCCAGGTGGCGACCGAGAACTGGTTGTACCGGAATAGTTCCTCGGCCCCCTCCGACTCACCGTCGCGTTCGTTCTGATAACGAGTGAGCTGATCGAGCGCCTCTGAACGCGGCTCTGGGATCTGTGGGCTTTTACACTCGACAACACCCATCGGGATGCCGTTGACGAATAGCACAATGTCGGGTTTGATGACCTCGACCGGTCCCGCGACCCGGAACTGATTTATGGCGAAGAAGTCGTTGTTCTCGGGATTCTCGTAGTCGATGTATTGAACTGTTTGATGCTTCTTACCGTGTTCACTTTCCTGCTCGACGGAGATGTGTCGAACGAGCTTTTCGTGGATCTGCTCGTTCTCGTCCATTGTGCTCGTCCCAGCAACCTGCTGAATCTCGTTGACAACCTTATTCAAATTGTTCTCGTTGAGCCAGGGATTTAGGCGCTCAACCGCATCATATAGGCGCGGTTCGAGTACAGGCGAGGACTCAGTTTCACGGGGATCGGCCCAAGTCGTCTGTTGCTGGTCAACGACCTCCCAGCCAAGTCGCTGGAGTGCTTCAAGAGCAGGTCGTTCGGACTCGGCATACTCATCGGGCATAGTTAGTCGGTATTAACTCGAACCTTGCCGGTGAGGAGATCCTGCATGAGACCTCGTTTAAGCTCTTGTAGCTCCTCCTTTGTCTCTTGTTCATCTTGCAGTTTTCTATTCACACGGTGAAATGCCTCAGAAATCTCACGCTGTTCTTCAATTGGCGGGAGAA
>NZ_QPLT01000047.1 GCF_003666015.1 Halorubrum sp. Atlit-26R | reverse complement strand
CGGGGACACGGAGTGGGGACACCGGTCGCGCGCCCACGCGGTCGCCTACCTGAACGGCGTCCTCGCGTGTGACGGCGACGGGGGACGGTGAGTCGACACGCTTGGAGGACCGTTCACGAGGCAATCAACATACCCGCATGAATGTCCTCGTAACCGGGTCCTACGGTAGGTGTGGGACCGCAATCATCGACCATCTCGACGGCGATTCCAGGTTTGAGTTCACCTACCTGAACCGGTCCGACCGCCCGTCCGATCACCGGTACGGCGGCTTCGACACGCATGTCGCGGACGTCACGGAGTACGACGCGCTCCGACCCGCCTTCGATGATCAAGACGCTGTCGTCCACCTCGCCGCGTACCCCTACACCGACGGGACGTGGCAGGAGGTGTTCGAGCCCAACATCGTTGGAATGTACAACGCCCTCGAGGCTGCCCGCGACGCGGAGGTCGACGCGTTCGTGTTCGCCTCAACGAATCACGTAATGGGGATGTACGAGGAGGAGCACGCACCGGAACTGTACGACCCCGACTACGACCTCCGGCTCGATCCGACTGATCCGGTCCGTCCCGATTCGTGTTACGGCGCGACGAAGTCGTTTGGAGAAGACCTCGGACGGTACTACACCGAACGGCACGAATACCCCCGGCGGTTCTACGCGCTCCGGATCTGTTCGGTCCTCCCGCACGAGATCGATCACCCGTACGGGCGGGCCGAACGCCGCGTCGAACACGGAGAGATCGAGCGCGGAAGCGACGCCTACGACCGCTCGGTGGCGCGCACGAAGGCGACGTGGCATTCCCGCCGTGACTTCGCCCACTTGGTCGAGCGCTGTCTCGTCGACAGAAGCGTGACATTCGATGTCTTCAACGGCGTCAGCGACAATGATCGGCGGTGGTTCTCGATCCGGAACGCTCGGGATCGACTCGGATACGAACCGCACGATAACGGCGAAGAGTGGGACGAACCGCCAACAGACTCGAACGGCACGGTATGAGAACGCAAAACCACGAAACTACGATCTATCATGATCACGAATCCAGACCACTATGACGACAGCTGAACGCATCGCGGCCGTTGGGACGTACAGCGAAGCGATAGACGAGAGCGTCTATACCGTCGGGATCGATACCGAAACGGGAGCGATGCGGCAGCTCGACGCGGTCGCTGCCGGCCACGATCCGACGTTCGTGACGTTCGGCCCCTCGGGAGAGTACCTCTACACCGCAGTTCGAGAGGATGACGAGGGCGTCATCCGATCGTACGCGGTCGACCGCGACACCAGAGAGCTGACCGAGCGTGACAGCGCCCGAAGTGGGGCGGCGGCTCCTTGCTACTGCTCCGTCGACGAGACAGGGGCGTTCCTGCTGGTGGCCCACTACGCGGGCGGCGCCGTCTCGATGCTTCCGCTCGGTTCTGACGGCGGTATCGAATCGCCGACCGAAGTGATCGAACACCGCGGGTCGAGCGTCGATCCCGAGCGACAGACCGCACCGCACCCCCACTCGATCACGCTCGGACCGGAGGCGCGCTTCGCGTACGTCCCCGACCTGGGCACCGATCAGGTTCATGTCTACGCGGTGGAGTGCCACGAAGCCTCCCTGTCACACGTCGACGCGCTCGATCTCGCCCCGGGGTCAGGACCGCGACACCTCTCGTTCGCTCCGGACGGCGAGCGGGCATACCTGATCAACGAACTCGACTCGACGGTTACCGTCCTGCGCCG
>NZ_QPLT01000046.1 GCF_003666015.1 Halorubrum sp. Atlit-26R | reverse complement strand
GCGACGCCGGCGCGACCGAGAGCTTCGACTATACGCTCACCGACTCCGATCGGGACTTCGACGAGCTGCGTCTCACGGCAACCGTCGCGACCGCCGACGACGCGGACCTCATCACCTCGACCGACTGGGGAACGCTTCAGCGGACTAGTGGCGGTGCCGGCGGAGGGCTGCCCGGCGGCGACGCCGGCGCGGTCGGGCTCGTCGTCGTGGTGCTCGCGGCCGTCTTGCTAATGAAAGGTGACTGATGACCGCAACACAACCAGATTCCGAAGGATACACGCGACGGGGGGTAATGCGAGCGACGGCCGTCGGGATCGGCGCCGTCGCTGGAGTCGGCGCTATCGGTTCGACCGCGGCGCCGGCGGCGGCGATCGACTGGGGCGACGTGGGGACGATCGCGGCAACGACGGTCGTCGGTGGGCCGATAGGTCTCGGCTGGGCACTCCGTGAGACGGAGGTTCTCGGTTCGAACCCGCCAGCCGAAGGGCTGACTGCTGACGCGCTACACCAACAAGTCTACCAAACCGCGAAAACACGCGAATCCACGAACGCTTCGACCTTCGTCGATAATCGCAACATACTCGACGGCGTTGAAAACTCCGCTTACACCGACGCCAAGACCGCTGCCATCGAGGAACTGAACGCTGGCTCTGATGAGTCCGCTGTTCTCGATGCCGCGACTTCCGCGATTGACACCTACGAAACCACGGTTCACAAAAACTTCCTGAAAACATGGAATGAGGCTGCGAATGAGGCCGATACGCTCGCATCTCTTATCTCTGACCACCCAGACCTATCTTCTTCGGATGTCTTTGAGCTCCACTTCACACACGTAGATCCAAACTACGAACCGGTTCAGTTCGAGCCTTCTAACGAAAATGACTTATTCACCTTCCCCGACGGCTCTGAGATTCAACTGTTACCGCTGTCTGGTGTGGATGCCTCGTTCGATGGTACTCCCATCGGATGGGGTGGAAGGCCCGATGAAGGCAACATGCAAATAGATGTTACTGGACCTGATGGTGATTCGTTCACCTACATGGAACTCTCCGTTTGGCAGGACCTCAACAACCAGATCGAATCCACGTTCCAAAACGTCCGCGACGGCATCGAGACGTGGGTTACGAACGTATACAGTGAGGTTGAAAGTGGTGAAATAGAGACCTCCGAACTCATCACGCCCCGTCAACGTGCTGAAATGCTTTCAGATGACGAGTCAGAGGCTAACGCTATCTCGGACCTCACCGCGCTGAATATCCCGATCGACCCGGAGCGCGAGGTCACAGTCACAATCACGGAGACCGGTGCGACGCTCTCGGGGACGATTGGCCTCACCGACGAGTCAGACGGACCGATCGAATCGGGCGAGACCTACGACCCGAGCACCTTCGCCGGAGACGTCTATCTCACGGCCGACGTGAGTCAACTCTCCGGAACATGGGACGCCTACGAGACCGGCGTCGACGGTGGGACCATCACTCTCACCGCGCAGCCGTACGACGGGACGGTCCTGAACGTGACGACGGCCGCCGGCGAGACCGTCTCGATCCCCGCGAGCGATTGGACTGACAACGGCGACGGGACCTATTCGTACGACGCGAGCGGAGATCTTGAGACCACTACCACCGACGTCGAATCCGTCGAGTATGTGTCCGCTGCCGAGGAAACACAGTACGAGACGCTAAATCTCACTAAGGAGTTCACCGTCGAGTCGATCGTCAACCGACAGA
>NZ_QPLT01000045.1 GCF_003666015.1 Halorubrum sp. Atlit-26R | reverse complement strand
CCTTTCGATAAAACGCTGAGCTTATCGACGTAGGTCTGCGCCGCCCGATCGTGGAAAAAGGTACCGAAACCATAGGCATTGGGCTTACCCGAGATACCATTGGTCCTGGCCGGGGTATACAGCAAGGCGCGGTAGCCCTGCTTGTTGTAATACACATAGCTCAGGTAGTTGAACATGTTGCTGACCACCACCGCATCGTTAGGCTGATAGTGGCTGTTGATATAGTGCACCATCACCTTGAACTGTAGTGGCACACTGATACTGGCCACCTGATCGGAAGGTGATATTCTCACCTCCCCAACACCACAGGTGACCCAATGGCAAAACATTTCACGGCAGAATTTAAGCTCGAAGCAGCAAAACTGGTTGTCGACCACGGCTATACCTACGTTAAGGCGGCAGAAGCGGTTAACGTCAGCCTTTCGGCTATCACCCGTTGGGTTAATAAGCTGCGACTTGAGCGCCAGGGGAAAACGCCCGCAGGGCTTCCTCTGACGCCCGAACAGCTCGAGCTGCGCGAAATGAAGAAAAAGGTTCAGCGCCTTGAAATGGAGAACGAAATCCTAAAAAAGGCTACGGCGCTCTTAATGTCGGACGCACTCAACGGTTCACGGTAGTCGACAGGCTGAGAGCGCGATATCCGGTCGCTGTGTTGTGCCAGACTTTTGACATCCATCGCAGCAGCTACAGGCATTGGCAGGCTTCAGCGAATGAGCCCGACGGCGAACGTGTGGTCAAGCTCAGCCAGGTCATGGAGGCCTGGAACGCCAGCGGCGGTTCTGCCGGCGCCCGAAGCATCGCGACTATCGTCAGCAGGGACTCTGGTGTCAAAATGGGGCGCTGGCTGGCCGGCAAGCTGATGAAAGAGCTGGATATTGCCAGTTGCCAGGTGCCGTCACACAAATACAAACGCGGCGGAAACGAACACGTTGAAATACCGAACTATCTTGACCGCCAGTTCGCGGTTACCGCGCCGAACCAGATCTGGTGCGGCGATGTGACCTATATCTGGACGGGCAAATGCTGGGCTTACCTGGCGGTGGTGCTGGACTTGTTCGCCCGTAAACCGGTGGGCTGGGCCATGTCGACGTCGCCGGACTCGGCGCTCACGGTCAAAGCGTTGCAGATGGCCTGGGAGCTACGAGGTCGACCAACCGGCGTTATGTTCCACAGCGACCAGGGCAGCCACTATACCAGCCGTAAATATCGGCAGGCACTGTGGCGCTGTCGGATAAAGCAGAGTATGAGTCGGCGGGGTAACTGCTGGGATAACGCCCCTATGGAACGGTTCTTCAGAAGCCTGAAGGCCGAATGGGTGCCGACGAAGGGCTACAACAGCTTCAGCGAGGCCCAGAGCGCGATAATCCGCTACATCACGGGGTATTACAGTGCCGTTCGGCCTCACTGGTATAACGGCGGTCTGACGCCAAACGAATCTGAGCGGCTGTACTACTTACAGTCTAATGCGGTGGCCAGTTTTAGTTGACCACTACACACTGCCATTTGTTGTGCTTTCTCTGGTCCATTGATCGAACCCTGCCACGCAGAAAGTGGAGGATTGCATTTTTATGGTGATTCATCTACTGGTAAAACTACTCTTGTCCAGGTTGCCTGCTCTGTCTGGGGAAGCCCTAACTATATGCGTAGCTGGCGAGCTACTGCGAATGGTATTGAAGGGGCTGCATCTATGTTTAATGGTACGTTGTTGGCTTTGGATGAAATTAGCGAATGTAATCCCCGTGAAGTAGGACAAATTATCTACGCT
>NZ_QPLT01000044.1 GCF_003666015.1 Halorubrum sp. Atlit-26R | reverse complement strand
GTACAGCTCGCTCGCAACGCCGAAAATGCGGATGTCGCGTATTCCCTGCGTTCCAGCCTGAGCTGCTTCCTGACGGCGTTCGTTCGCATCAGCAACGATGTCACCGAGTTCGTATCCTGGTTCGACGACCCGCCGCATGAGGACCGTAATCCCTCCTAAGACGAAGATTGAGGCGACCGTTAACCACGGAGCCATCACAAGAGCTATCAGAAGGTAAACCAGCGAGAGGAACGATTGAGCAAGAAGTTGGACGACGCGCATTATCACTCGGCCAGCGTACACCGTCTGTGTGATAATCGCGTTCAGGATATCGTCGGATCCCTCTTGATCGAAGTACTCGACTTTGGCATCGAGAGCGTTGTCGAACGCCCGAATCTGGAGATCGCGGACGTAGTAGTTACGCAACGCTTCACGAAACCACGCGACTAGGAAGCTCAACGTATACCGAACCGTCATCACAGCGGCGACACCGACGACGACGTAGCCGAGTGTGAATGGAATTCCGAGCGTCTGGTAGATAGTGACGAAAACGCCCATAATCCCATCTGCCTGTGACAGAGATGTGTCTGTTTGGACCAGTTCGACAATAGGGAGAATGAAACCGAGCCCCACTCCTTCGAGGACAGCTGCGCCAAGTGCCAAGACAACGATCAACGCAGTGAATCTCGGATTGAATTTCGCGACATCGAGGAGCGCGTCGATTTTCTGGCGTCGCGTCACGTTCTCGTCAATGTCGATGTCATCCTCAGTCATGGGTAGAAGCTGAGAGCATCCTTGGTAAATTTGCTACTCGACCACGCATATAAGCTCATTGACCTGCCTCCAGTAGTCACCAATCCTTCATATTCCTACTCATGTAACGATCACCTCAATAATGGCATAAGCACACTATAACCGCTGGCTCGGATGGGTCCGGTGTATAATTCGACGGCTTTTTAAGTCGATTCACTTACCCACAACCTGAGTAACTATGACGATCCTCGTTACCGGCGCCGACGGCTACGTCGGCTGGCCAACCGCACTAAGAATCGCCTCTAGAACCGACGATCGCGTTCTGCTCGTCGATAACTTCGCGCGCCGCGAGTGGGTCGATGAGGTCGGATCCGTCTCTGCCACCCCCGTCGCACCGATCCAGACCCGCCTCGACGCCGCCGAAGAGACCCATGGCCTCACGAACCTCTCGTTCGTCGAGGGCGACCTCACGAACAAGGAGTTCGTCGACGAGATTCTCGCGGTCCACGAACCCGAGACGATCATTCACACCGCGGCCCAGCCCTCGGCGCCCTACTCGCAGATCAACGGCGAGCGCGCCAACTACACCCAGCACAACAACCTCCAAGCCACGCGCAACCTCCTGTGGGGCCTCGAGGAACACGACCTCACCGACACCCACTTCGTCGAGACCACGACCACCGGCGTCTACGGCGCACCCGAGTTCCCGATCCCCGAGGGCGGCGCCACCATGGAGAACCAGGGCGAACGGGACGAGGTGCCCTTCCCCGCGATGGCGGGCTCGTGGTACCACCTCACCAAGAGCCACGACGCGGCCAACATGCGGCTGGCCCACCAGCAGTTCGATATCCCGATCAGCGATGTTCGCACCGCGATCGTCTACGGCACCCAAACCGAAGAGACGCGCGCGGACGATCGCCTGAACACGCGGTTCGACTTCGACTACTACTTCGGCACCGTCGCACACCGCTTCGCCGCCCAGGCGGTCGCCGGCTACCCCGTCACCGTCTACGGGAAGGGCGAACAGCGCAAACCCTTCGTCAGCCTCGAAGATGCCGTCGAGGGGCTCGCCCAACTCGCGCTTATCGATCCCGATGAGCGTCCCGACGACCACGTCGTCTACAACCAGACGACGCGC
>NZ_QPLT01000043.1 GCF_003666015.1 Halorubrum sp. Atlit-26R | reverse complement strand
TCCCGGCTGGGGCTTTGGCGGTGTTGGCCGTCGATCCACGGTCGCTCATTTATAAGCGAGGGGCTGGGGCTTTGGCGGTGTCAACGATCTATCCGAAATCAACGGCGCTGTTGAAATCCTCACTCGGGGATATGTCCTCAGTACATCACAAAGCCGGTTAGTTGAGACGTCTGCTTGCTGAAGGTGTGTCTAAAACCAAGCAAGCAGACAGTGTGATTCACGAGGACCAGCTTCTTAACTTTCTCGTCAACCGCCTTGACGAAGAAGTTCCGCTCTCGTTAGCTAATAACGCTGAAATTACTGCTGAGGACATCTATGAGGTCCTCGTCGGCGCTTGCGCCGACGGGACCTCTGTCTCTACGCTCTGTGCTTCGAGCCAGAACGCACCTGCTGCGAACACGATCCTCTACCATCTTCGGACGAAGTTCGAGCCGGAACGGCTCGAACGAGTCGCTAACGCGCTCTTGCGGAAGAATCTCGATGAATTGCTCCCCAAGCAGGTGGAGGTCTGCGCAGACCTCCACCTGCGACCCTACTACGGTGACGAAGCCGACACAGACGGTCTCTATCACTCGGAGGCGAAGCGTGGAACCACCGCGTTCCACGCCTACGCCACACTCTACGCGCGTGTGAAGAACAAACGCTACACGCTGGCGGTACGCCGTCTCGAAGACGGCGATACCGCCAGCAGCGTTCTCGCTGAGTTCCTCGGTATTCTCGACGGCCTTGACACCAAGGTCAAGGCCGTCTATCTCGATCGCGGATTCTACGACAGCAAGTGTCTCACGCTGCTTCAGGCGCACAACTACGCGTACGTGATCCCGATCATTCGGTGGGGGAAGACGATTCAGCAAGAGCTCTCGGAAGGGTGGAGTCGCGTCATTCAGCATGATCTGACAGGGAAACTCGACGGTCACAGCTGGACCGTCGAGTTTCCCGTCTGTATCGACTGTACGTACCTGAACGGGAAATATGACGAGAACGGTGTGGCGCGTCACGGCTACGCCGCTGACGCGCCGTTCATCGACTCACCACGCGATGCTCGATACCACTACTCGAAACGCTTCGGTATCGAGTCGAGCTATCGATTGTTTGAACAAGCGATAGCGACAACAACCACACGAGATCCAACGGTACGGCTGCTGTACGTCGTGGTGAGTCTGCTATTACAGAACGTCTGGCGGTACCTTCACTACGAGTATGTGGCGACGCCCCGCCGAGGCGGGCGTCGCCTCTGGTGGTGGCCGTACAAGGAGTTCGTCAATATGGTTCGACGAGCTGCGTGGACGGCCCTCGCGGTTCGTCGGGCCGTCCCCGCGAATCGGCCACCTGACGACCGATTCCACCGCTAACCACCGACCGAGCAAGCCAGCAAAGTGAGTGGCAACGCTGTCGCGTCGGCGGCTGACCGCCGCCGACAGCGACAGCTCTCCGTCGATCCGTCCGTAATCATCTCATCGAGACCGTCAGTACAACCGCTTCGAGACAGAACTCAGGCCGCAGAAACAGCTAGCCGAGGTTGCTTTGTGAGGTACTGATGATTCATCTCTAATTCGACTCCCGACAATTGGAACAATATTCCAGTACTGATACTCAAGCAGTGGGCATAGTACGCGATATGAGGCTGATCAAAAGTGGGTAAGACTAGCGCTAGACAGCAATAAGATAACAACTCGGGTAGCACTGTAGACCATTACAGCTTACACTCGATACACACAACTGTAGTCGCTAGCAACAGGCCACACGCTCCGGGTCATACAAGTACAAGGGGGCGACGACGGCGAAAGTACAACGACATTGTACCTGTTACTTTGTTCTAATCCATCAATCGGCACCCATGTCTCTCCTAGTAGATCTCCTGTTATGTAATAAAACA
>NZ_QPLT01000042.1 GCF_003666015.1 Halorubrum sp. Atlit-26R | reverse complement strand
ACTGTCCCGCCATACGCGTCGAGTTCGTCGAAGAGGAACTCGTACACGCTCGCTTGCGGGTAGCCTGTATTAGATATCTGTCGGCCGGGTTCACGGAGTTCGTTGACCAGCTTCACGGCGACCTGGTAGGACGTGTTCAGCCCGTCGCAGTTGACCTCAATCGTCGTGAGCTCGAGCTCCGGTACGTCGGTTGCGTCTCGCTCGAGCGTGCGGAGCAGATAGCGCGTGGCCGCAGTCTTGCCAACGCCACTTTTCCCGTAGAGAAAGACGTTCGAGGGGGTCTCGTTGTTGATGACTGGCTGGAGGGCGGCGTGGTAGCGGGTGAGTTCTTTGTCGCGCCCGACGAGGCTGTCCGGCGTCCACTCTTCGAGGAGCGCCTCCCGGTTCTCGAAGATGGCGTCGTTCGGGGTAAACGAGAAGTCGCTCATACGAACAGCACTTTTCGACAGTATATAAAACCAGCCATTCCGTTGTTTCTTCTGTTGTTGTGTGTTTATAAACAACCGACCCCGACGCTTCCGCTGTTCGCATCGCGGCGTCTCGCACCCCGGTGGTTCTCTGGTGCGCTCTACTGAGTTCGTCGATAGGTCCATTGCGCCGTACTAACAGCGGAACCGACGGGGTACGCGAGCGCGCCTCCCCATGAGCGCTCCGATAACAGCGGAAGCAGTGGGGTGGGGGACCACCGATATTGCGGCGTCCCAATCTGTGAGTCGTCGACCTTCTCTCTCAGTGACCGCGTTAACAGCGGAACCAGTGGGGTTGGAGTGTCCTTAACGGGTTCGCACACAAGTGTTGGAATACACCGAACGTTGCTCGCGGTTGGTCCTCCCCGCAGCCCGCTTGAATACGTCGACGCGAATCCCGGCGCAGTCCCCGTGGCTCGTGTCAGCCGCCGTGTCCTCCGTGAGCTGTTGGCCTGCCCCCACGCTAACGAGCGAAATTTTTTGGGAGCGTCGTTAGAAGAGCTAGTATGGCTCGGCTGGGCACGCAATCGACGAGCGCGGACCGGCAGTTCGCGGTCGCGTGGGTGGGGATGGGGATCATTATGTCGGCGGCTGTCGCGACGATCGACGTGCTCCCGCTTCCGTTGGAAGCCGTCTACGTGTTCGCTGCCGGTGTCATCCTCCGTGAGGCGCTCGGCTTGGCGTATTGGGTGTTACAGAAATAGCCCTCACCGACTGAAATTGTGAGCTGCTGCGTTGAGCGTCTGTGACAAGTAGTACCGAGGTGCCTCCACGGTAGCCGTTCTGGTCGTCTATCGGTATGACCGGTCGTGTGTACGTGGCGCTCCCGCCACGTGCGATGTGTTTCCGTGCGGATCACCCCGTACCCCCAGCGTCTTCTCAATCTTCAGTCATAGAGGACCGTCAAGACGGGAGCGAGACCCGATGGCCCATCTCGCACGCGATGGCGTCGAGTCACGAACGGTGTCGGTGATCGCCGACGGACGGATTCGAGCAGTCGCCGAGACGCGCGGTAACCCTCATCGGACGGCGGCGGCCACCCACGAGAAGCGTGACGCTCTCGTGGTCCGAGATTCACTCCGCCGCGTCGAGATCGGGAACACGTGTCCCCCCGCCGGCTCACCCGAGCAACGCGTGCTCGTACCCGACTGACAGTCGTTAGTCGACGAGGTGGACCAGCCACGCGATTCCCGCACCGAGACTCAGGGCGCCCGCAACAGCGAGGGCCGTCGTTGGTGACGTACCCCCAAGCACCACCGGCAACAGCACGTCCATACTGACACTCAACTCATATGATATTTAAGAGAAACTATCTTTATGCGACCCGAAGTTCCAACCCCGGAGCCAGCGTTGACTTCCTCCCCACCCTGAACAGTAGTCGCCGAATCAAATCTTGTTTCGCACTAACCAAGCCGTTGAGTTCACGCACTTCACGATCGGAGCGGATTTCGCTGTGGCAGATTCAGTGAGAGAGCGAGGGAACGCCGCGCTAGCGGCGTTCCCGAGCGATGCCTCTCTGCGAGAAGGCGTACTCACCGGTCATCCCGGTCGGATTCGAGTGTGGACTCAGCCGTAGTCTGTCGAGAGAACGAATCTGCGGAAGATCCGTGTTGAGATCAGCGGTGTCTCTGGAACTGTGTCAGCTGACGCTAAGACGTTGGC
>NZ_QPLT01000041.1 GCF_003666015.1 Halorubrum sp. Atlit-26R | reverse complement strand
AGGAGGCAGCAACGCTTCACAAGAAGGGTGCGGACGTACGGGTCGTGGCCAGTCGGACCGATCCCGAGCTCCCGCAGCGACGCGTCTCCAACGGAGTCCGGATTCGGACGGTCAAATGCGTCCCGGACTTCCTCCAGCGCGCCCCGACCCTCCACTTCTATCTCGCTCGATCGCTGTTTCCGCTCGTTTCTCTACCGATCCTGCTCGCAACGTTGTTCAGCGACGACATCGATATTATCGTCGACAACCACACGCCACATCCGAGCCTCGTCGCGTTCCTCGGGCCGCTGTTCTCCGTGCCGGTGGTGGCGCTCGTCCACGAGTATCACGACCGCAGCGCGATCCAGAAGTACCCGCTCCCGGTCGGTGTCATTCAGCTGCTCGTCCAGAACTTCCTGCGTATCAGGTTGTACGCGGCCGTGATCGTTCCCCGTGAAGAGACGCAGGAGGAGCTACGAGGGTACGGGACATCGATACCGATACACGTCGTGCCGAACGGGCTAGACGTCGACACGTACTTAGAGCCGCCTGCGACGGTGGAGGCCGAGTCGTTCGACTTCATCGTTGTTTCGCGACTCGTTCACCGAAAGGGCATCGACCAACTACTGGAGGCGATGGCGCTCGTTGCCGCGGAGTACCCGTCGGTCCAATTGGGTATCGCCGGCTCGGGACCGGAACAAGATCGGCTAGAGCGACAGGCGGCTGAGTTGGGAATTTGGGAGAACGTGACGTTTCTCGGCTTCGTCTCAGAAGAGCGGAAGCGGGCACTGCTCCACGAGTCGTCAGTCTTCGTGTTGCCATCGCGGCAGGAGGGGTTCGGCATCGCCGTGTTGGAGGCGATGGCGACGGGGACCCAAGTCGTGGCGAACGACTTGGATATTATTCGACGTCTGGTACCGGAGGAACCGAACCGACTCGCCGATGCCAGCGATCCGGAGGCATTCGCGACGGCAATGATGGACGTGCTGAACGAGGAACGAGACGGCGAGCAGCTCTCGACGCCCGAAAATCGGGAGGAGGCCGAACGGTACAGTCTCGACCGCGTCGGCGAACAGGCGACATCAGTATACGATCAAGTGCGTGTACACACCTGAAATGACAGTGACTAATACGATGGGGGTAGGACAAATCGAGTATCCGCTATGACTGATCGCCCGAACATCATTCTCCTCTCGATCGACGCCCTCCGTGCGGATCACCTCGGAGCGCACGGGTACGATCGAGAGACGAGTCCGTTCCTCGACGAACTCGCGGACAGAGAGCTCGCATTCACGACAGCGATCTCCGCGAGTTCACACACCCGGGAGGCCGTCCCGGCGCTGTTGAGCGGGCGCTATCCCGACGTGTTCGCCGCGAACGGGTACCGATACGTGCCGAAGACGGTTGCTGATCGACTTTCGGAGGCAGGGTTCCGAACCGCCGGTTTCCACTCGAATCCCTACGTCTCGCGTGCGTACGGCTACGACAGCGGGTTCGATACCTTCGACGACGACCTCGTACTTGGACGCAACCGGTTCTTCGCACTCGCCCAGCGGGCGCTGAACAAGTTTGTCTTGAATAAGGGTGAGTACCACGCTCGTGCCGCGGAGATCAACGAACGGTCGCTCTCTTGGTTGGATTCAATCGACGACGATCGGCCCTTCTTCCTGTGGAGCCACTATATGGATCCTCACGGGCCGTACAATCCACCCGAGGAGTACTCGTACTCAGAAAGGGAATTGTCGAACAATGATGCGCAGGCGCTCTACCAGAAAACGATTGAACGACCGGAAGACGTATCAGAGAACGAACGCCAGTTGTTGATCGACGCCTACGACGGCGAAATTCGATATCTCGATGATCAGCTCCGGAGGTTTTTCGAGTTGCTAGGAGACAGGGGTTTGGTCAAGGAAAGTTTGATTGTGGTTACAGCCGACCATGGGGATGCGTTTGGTGAACACGGTTACTATACGCATCCTCGACATCTTCACGAATCGTTGCTACACGTCCCATTGTTGGTTTCGCCACCCAATGCTTCGTCTAGCAAAACTATACACGAGCCAGTCAGTACGCTTGATATTGTACCCACCATCATGGAATATGTGAACCGACCCGATGAAGAGCTCCCCGGATTTTCTCTGATGAATACAAAATCACAACAAAATCG
>NZ_QPLT01000040.1 GCF_003666015.1 Halorubrum sp. Atlit-26R | reverse complement strand
GCTCTACGCACCGATGCGAGTGCAGAGGAGTATTGGGGCTATATTAGCCGAACCAGCCGCTGTTTAACGAACTCGATGAATCTCTGTGCCGTTATCCGCGGCTTTGACCGGAACTCGATATCCAACCCGGTCTGTACGAGGAAGTCAACCATCAGCCACGAATTATACAGGAGAACAGCGAAGCCAAAATGGAACAGCCGGACGCTGAAATCCTTCGAAGTTGTCCATGCAACGAACTCTTTAATCTTCTTATACGCGGTCTCAATCCCACCACGACGACTATATCGCTTGACTTTTCGGAGTGCTTCTCGGCGGTCGAGTGCAGTCGTATCGTCAACGTACGTGTTCGTGTAGAACGGAACTGCTACCTGATCTTCTTCCGGAATTGCCGTCTCACCTTCATCAGGTATGGTACCGTACCCGTACTGATCATCATCTGGGTCTCCTGGTAGCCCGATGAGTGTCGTTGTAACGCGTTCGTTCGAAGTACCGTCCTTCACCGCTGTATGCATGACCCATTCATCCTCCACAGCTATAGTAGTCGGTAGAACTTTTTACTCAGAAATATATGTTACCTGTAATGGATCACCTCAACGAGATCTCTGTCGAAGAACTCCAAGAGGCGCTTGACAATGTTGATGGAAACAAGCCGACTCAACGGCTGTTAGCTGCGATCGCGTACAAAAACGGCGTCACGCAAACCGAACTTGCCGAGTGGTACGACACAGAGCGAAAAACGATCTATAACTGGCTCAACCGACTCGATACCGACGAACCGCTTGAACAAGCTGTTACAGATGCTCATCGATCTGGTCGAAGACGAAAACTCTCAGAAAAACAGCAACAAGAGTTTGAACAAACAATCCACGAATCACCCGAAGAGATCGGCGTTGACGCGCCGGCGTGGACGCCGGCACTCGCACAAGAATATCTCGAAGAAACGTACGGCGTCGAGTATTCACTCCCGAGCTGCCGGCGGTTGTTGAAAGAGGCGGGATTGAGTTATCAAAAACCACGCCGTTCAGCCGCTGAATCCGACGAAGACGACCAAGAAGCGTTTCACGACGAGATCAAAAAAAGCGGCGAGAGATGGACGCCACAGTAGTCTGTATCGATCAAACCAAGAAATCCGTCCAAGTCGAGCCGCGTGCCGCGTGGTTTCCGCGCGGCACGCGGCCTTCTGTCGAATTATCCGGTCAGCGGGAGTGGACGTGCTTGCTCGGCGCAATCACCGAGGACGGCGATCGCTTTTTCTCACGGCTTACAGAGTACATTACCGCTGATCACGCAAAACATTTCATTTTAGCACTATGTGACGAATTTGAAGAGGATCTGATCGTTGTGCTCGATGGTGCACCGTATTTTCAGGCATCGGCCGTCACGGACCTCGCGGCCCGTGACGACCTCGCGTTTGTGACGCTCCCGTCATATTCGCCGGAGTTGAACCCTGTCGAGGAATGTTGGAGACAGCTCCAAGCAGCTCTCAGCAACCGATTCTTCGACTCACTCGACGAACTTACAACAGCGATCGATACCGCTCTTGACCAAATTTCTATTCCAAAAGTGAGCAACTATTTCTAACGTCTACTATAGCCGAACTCGCATTGGCTTCCTCCCCGCCCTTCACAGTAGTTGCCGAACCTGACTGAGACTCTTCAGGCTGGGCTGTGTTGGTCACCAAATGGTCCAGACAGCTGAGGCGAAACAGGTTTGCCGTGCCGCGTCGACGGTGCTATTTCCAGAACTCGAATTCGGCGTAAAACCGTGTGGGAAGTACACGAGAGAGGATTTCCAAGAAATCCTCTCTCGGATTGCTTTTGATCAGGAGTTCGCAAATACGGGTGGGAAAACGCTCCAACTTGATCGTGGTGAGCACGTCGATATCACCTCTACGGCGCGTAATTCGCTCGCTAAATCGCTGCTGTATCACTTGCGTAATCTCTCAGCAGAGGCTATCACCGACCAGTTCGATGGCGTCCGAGATCAAGTGTTCGAAGTCCTCCGGTCTCAACGCCGACTTCCTGCGTTCGTCGATGTTGCCATCGATCTCCACGAGTGGCGGTTCTACGGATCTGCCGACACAGACCACGTCCTAACCACGTATCCAGATCTCGGAACGAACAAAGCGTTTTGCTTCGCAACACTGTGTATCGTCGCTCCTCGCACGCGATTTACGCTTGCG
>NZ_QPLT01000039.1 GCF_003666015.1 Halorubrum sp. Atlit-26R | reverse complement strand
AAGGCGATGAGTACGCCGACATCCCCCTCCTCGATGTTGAGATAGGGGATACGACTCTCCTCACCAAACTGATTCATGATACGCCGTGCTGCCGCGTCTGGATCTGTAGACATTAGTGAATACCTCGGTCGTACTCCATTCCGTACTTGTCACTCGATGCGTCTGCTGTGGCCCCACCAGGGTCGTTCTCGGTTCGGCGGTACGATGGGGCTCCGTCCTCAGTTCCGTGTCCGCCTCGAGCAGCAGCTTTCTGTGCGATAGCTTGGCCGGCTGCTGCTTTCGGTCCCCACCGCGCCGCTGTCGTCGCAACACCCGCGCCGCCAACGTAAGCGCCAGCCGCGACACCGCCGATGAGAGCAGCACCCTTCGTTGTACCTCCGACAACTCTGGCTGTCAGCGGAGTCGCGTACTTGAACGTCTTCCAAGTGAGATAGAGCGCAACCAGTGGGAGTGAGACAGCGACGAAGAACTTGAGGAATGCAGTCTGTGGTGTGAGGGTCCCCCCGCCGTATAGCAGATCATATCCTTTGAACACTATCGCGGCTGGAAGGGGCAGGACAGCAAGGGGGACAAACCGCCTACAGAATCCCATCGAAATATCAGACACAACAGGGATATTCCCATATCCGATAGCAATCGCAATCGGCATCCCGTAGAGATATACGTAGAGGAGAACCTCGCGGATGTAAAACAGAGCCTTCAATGCCCACATCGAGATACCTCCAATTAGCGCAAATAACAGTGATAACCCCGGGTTGGTCAGTGTTACACTGAGGAATCCCAACATAGCATTTCGAAGCGAAGCCATACCGGGCATCAGAGCAATTGAGAAACCATCGACAACGTAGAGCGAAAGGACACCGAGCCAATACCAGACGATTATCAGAAACGCACCAACCCACGCGGTTTTCTTTGTCTTCCTCGCTTCATATGTGCTGCCGATATTGAATATTCGAATGGTGTGACGTCCTTGTACACTCATTACGAGTAGAAGCAACGCGATGAGCATTATTTCGCCGCCGACGAGTGCATCTTGAATCGCTGACCAGGGTACATTCGTCGGCTCCCCGAAAACGAATGGTCCATTTGTCTGAGGGGTAGGAGTTCCGAACATCTCCTCAGTGAGAGTATTGTATCCTGTTGTTAGACCATCCATGAAGAGGCCAGCAACCCAGTCAACGACATCTTTGAACCCCTCCAAGACAACGTCAATGAGATCAACCATGGTCAAGCCCCACTGATCGTGATTTCGCAGTTTTGCATCTCGTCAGCGCCGGTGTATTCTACGTTGTACGCCTTCGTGGCTTGCTGACCTGTAACTCGAGTCTCTAGTATAATGCTGAACCGCCCACTATTACCGTCAGTCGAACAGCCCATTCCCTCGTCCCCGATTTCTGAACCAAACGGGAACGAGTCGCTGAAGATCTCGGCCGTCTCACCTGCCGAAACTATGACGCTCTCCTTCTCGTAGATTCCACTTCCACGGGGATCTGCGACAGGGTTAGGAACGTCTCCAGTAAATCGCATCTCGACGACCTCATCCGGTCCACTTCCGGTGTTCTGAACGGTAACAAATGCCTCTCCGTTCTTTTTCGCATCAGTTGGGCTCTCCCCGTAGACCTCGTCCCACGGCTTGTCAGGATTATTCCGGTAGAGACCAACGTCCTGAATCTGGATCTCCGGTACGATATCCGTAGTACTCTCTGTGACCGCCTCCTCGCCTTTCAGTGCGACTACGCGATACTCACCAGGCTCATATGCGGTTCCAATCTCAAACGAGACCTGTTGGGCCCCTGCGGCCACATCACGGGTTCCGAAGAGCTCTCCGTTCGGCTGGATGAGGTTGACTTGGTCGACGTCAGCGTCAGGAGAGAGTTCGACAACGAGCGTGGTTCCTTCGACAGCGACTCGTTGTAGCGGGCCTTGCCCATCTACTGGGCCAGTTCCGTCATCGGGAGAGTCTGAGTCTTCATCGCCATTCAGACAACCTGTAACGCTTACAAGCGCCGCACCTGCGGTTGTTCGGAGGAAGTTCCGTCTGCTGATGATTGGGTTATTTCGTATCATTGATCTCGTTGGAAAAGGTCCTCTGGGCCGAGCATCCGGAGGAGACGATGTCCGGCGTAGAACATCACGAAGAACGGAATGAACTGCCAGAAAATCTCGAAGAGGAACGAGAACCAGCCGTTGATGGTTCCAAGTGGGTGCCAACGGACAGTCGCTGTATCACTCACGTAGGCTGGGTCATGTCCAAGCCACGAGCCTGGCTGATATCGTGCCGTATAGATCCCCGGATCGTCGACG
>NZ_QPLT01000038.1 GCF_003666015.1 Halorubrum sp. Atlit-26R | reverse complement strand
AAGGCGATGAGTACGCCGACGTCCCCCTCCTCGATGTTGAGATAGGGGATACGACTCTCCTCACCAAACTGATTCATGATACGCCGTGCTGCCGCGTCTGGATCTGTAGACATTAGTGAATACCTCGATCGTACTCCATTCCGTACTTTTCACTCGATGCGTCTGCGGTGGCCCCACCGGGATCATTCTCGGTTCGACGGTACGATGGAGATCCGTCCTCAGTTCCGTGTCCGCCTCGAGCAGCAGCTTTCTGTGCGATAGCTTGGCCGGCTGCTGCTTTCGGTCCCCACCGCGCCGCTGTCGTCGCAACACCTGCGCCGCCAACGTAGGCGCCAGCCGCGACACCACCGATGAGAGCAGCACCCTTCGTCGCACCTCCGACAACCCTGGCTGTCAGCGGAGTCGCGTACTTGAACGTCTTCCAAGTGACGTAGAGCGCAATCAGTGGTAACGACACTGCGACTAGATATCTTAGAAACGGGCTATTTGGAGCAAGTGAGCCATGTGAGTAAAGCAAGTCATACCCTTTGAACACAACTGCTGCCGGGAGAGAGAGGACTGCGAGAGGGACAAATCGCTTACTGAATCCCATCGCAATATCAGAGAGAACAGGGATATTGCCGTAACCGAGTGCAAACGCAATTGGCATACCGTACACGTAGACGTAGAGCAGAATCTCCCGAATGTAGTAGAGTGCCTCAAGCGCCCACATCGATAATCCGCCAATGAGTGCGAATACCAGTGCCAGTCCAGGATTGGTTAACGACGTTTTGAGAAAATTGAGCATCACGTTGCCAAGTGAACTGAGACTTGGCATCAGAGCTATCGTGAACCCATCTACGATATAGAGGCCGAGAACGCTCAACCAATACCAGGTGATAATCAAAAATGCGCCAACCCAGGCAGTCTTTTTTGTTTTTCGAGCTTCGTAGGCGTTCCCGATATTGAAGATCCGGATAGTATGTCGCCCCTGGACACACATTACTAAGAGGAGGAGTGAGATTAGCATTATTTCACCACCAACCAAAGCATCTCGAATCCCTATCCAAGGGTCATTTGTCGGGGCGCCAAAGACGAACGCACCGTCTGTTTGTGGGGTTGGAGTCCCAAACATCTCCTCTGTTAGAGTATCGTAACCGGTCTGGAGCCCCTCCATGAAGAGCCCAATGACCCAGTCGACGACACCCTTGAATCCCTCAAGAACGACATCAATTAGATCAACCATGGCTACGTCTCACTGATAGTAATATCACAACCGTCTGGTTCTGATGATGCTGAATACTGGATAGCGTATCCTGTCTCAATGTGGGAGTCACCAACCTGTGTTTCAAGAATGAGCTCAAACTCTCCGCTCTGCTCATCCTCTGTACAGGATGTACCTGTACCGGGGACGAAGGCAAATGGTGACCGAGAACTATAGACCGTGATTTGTTCCCCAGCACCTACGGTGACTTCATTGACCTCTGAGTCAGATTGCGGATCGTATATCCCGCTAATATCAGCGCTGTCTGCATAATTCGTGCCCTCTTCATCAGAGGGGTACGGGACATCCCCAATGAAGAGTAATTTCGTTATCACAGCCGGGACACTACCTTGATTCTCAACCGTCACGAAGGCTTCTTCAGCGATTTTATCTCTCGGTCCATCCCACATCTTTTGGGACTGGTTTCTCCCGATTCCCATCTCAACGACTTCGAGATCTGGTTGAAGGGAAAGCGACGCCTCTGCCACGATGTCTTCGTTTCTCAGCGCAATCATGCTGTAATCCCCAGGTGCGTAGGATGTCCCGATCTCGAAGGAGACCTGTTGGGCCCCTACGGCCACATCACGGGTTCCGAAGAGCTCTCCGTTCGGCTGGATGAGGTTGACTTGGTCGACATCGGCGTCAGAGTCGAGTTCGACAACGAGCGTGGTTCCTTCGACAGCGACCCGTTGTAGTGGGCCTTGCCCATCTACTGAGCCAGTTCCGTCATCGGGAGTTCCTGAGTCCTCATCGCCATTCAGACAGCCTGCGACGCTTACAAGCACCGCACCTGCGGTTGTTCGGAGGACGTTTCGTCTGTTGATGATTGGGTTATTTCGTATCATTGATATCGTTGGAAGAGGTCCTCTGGGCCGAGCATCCGGAGGAGACGATGTCCGGCGTAGAACATCACGAAGAACGGAATAAACTGCCAGAAAATCTCGAAGAGGAACGCGAACCAGCCGTTGATGGTTCCAAGTGGGTGCCAACGGACAGTCGCTGTATCACTCACGTAGGCTGGGTCATGTCCAAGCCACGAGCCTGGCTGATATCGTGCCGTATAGATCCCCGGATCGTCGACG
>NZ_QPLT01000037.1 GCF_003666015.1 Halorubrum sp. Atlit-26R | reverse complement strand
GGTACTCGGCGCAGGCATAGACGACGTCTCGGTCGCGAGCGTAGGAGACGACCGGCGTCCGACCGTCTCGGTCGTCGGCGAGGTCGAGGTCAGCCGACACCAGGGCGAGCTCTTCGGCGTCGACGGACTCGACGGCCGGAAGCCAGCGGGAGCGCGGTGCCCACTCCGGCGTTACTAAGCCGGTCTGCCAGCCGTCGACGCGGTCGCGGTCCGCCGTAGCGGCGTCAGACTCCCCAGCGGGGCGGTCTGTGGCGGTCTCCGGGGCGGTCGCGGCCGGAGAGAGAGGGGCCTCCCCCCCTCCGTGCTCGCCGGGGTAATACGGCATGGAGGGAGATTTTTGGGGGGTCTCTGATCCGGTCGTCGAGGCCCGGCCCCCGTCCGTCGCCGCTCCGGCCGCAACCGCCCCGGAGACCGCCACAGACGCGCCGAGGCGGGTCGCGACCGAGAGCCCAGCCGGGCGGAGGGAGACGACTGTCGCGCCGTCAGAGCGCTGTGTGCGCTCCACGAGGCCGAGGTCTTTGTCGAGCGTGCTCACCGCCTCGTACGGAGCCGAGTCGAGCACGAGCTCGCGAGAGAGGTCGGCGTAGGTTTGTGTTTGTGTAGGAGCGTCCGCGAGCGCGTCGAGCACGCCAGCAGGGCGCCCGTCCGGGTCGAGGCGGTCGAGAGCATCCGCGACGCGCTCCGCACGGCTCTCGGCCGCGTCGTCGGTCTCTCCGGCGAGCGGGGCGGGAGTAGCCCGGCCCCGGTTACACAGCTGGCTTAGGACGTGCGCCGGAACGTCCGGGCGGTGGTCGTCGAGGATGCGGCGCCCGGCGCCGTCACCGACGACGAGATCGACGCGAGCCCCGAGCCCGAGTCGAGTCAACCAGCGGAGCACGCGCTCGCGCTGTTCGTGGCGCCGTGAGGCCCATCCGAGGCCGAGGCGGACCGAGACGGTCGGCGTCGTCGACGAGCCGGCGAGCAGCGGCGGGAGCGCGTCGTCGAGGTCGTCGAGGTCGGACGGGAGCCCGTCGACGGTCCCGTCGCCCAGCTGGGCGAGCACGTCGAGCGCGTCGACGACGTCGGCGTCGTCGGCACCGTCCGGGTCGAGGTCGAGGTCGCGGAGGGCTTGTGTTGCGGTCGCGAGCACGTCGGCGAGATGGTCGTTAAGCGCCGTCACGCCGTGCGACCGGAGCACAGCGCGATAGTCGCCCGTCCCCTCGCCGTCGAGGCGCCGCAGCGCGTCGACGACGACGTCGGCGAGGCCGCCGTCGAGTAGCCGCCGATGGAGCTCCAAGAGCGATGCGTCGCCGTCGACGTCGACGTCGGCGCCGGGCGAGCCCGAACGCCGGACGCTAACCCCGGGGTCGACGCCCGCGGTACCCGGCTCCGGCGCCGTCATTTGCCTGTTTCCTCCGTCTCATGGCCTGTATTCGACTCATGGAGCATGGCCTCTCCGGCGGTCATGTCGTCGGCGTCGCAGTCGACACACCGATAGCGAACCTTCCCGAGCCGGCTCGCGCGGATAAACTCATTCATGGGTGTGCGGGCTCCATGTCGGTTCCGCAGCTCGGACACGAGACCGGCGCAGCGGTGGAGTCTGAAACCTCTTCGCGAAGGTAGCACTCCGGGCAGACGAGACGGATCGTCATCGCGACACCTCGGTCGAATCGAAGAGCCGGCCCCAGCGGACTTGTGCGCAGTCGGCCCGATCGTCGCCGGCGTCGCGCCAGCTGTCGCCGACGACGTCGTCGACGATCGTCGCCGGGACGATCTTCATCGCGATGGGCTCGCGAGCCGGCCGGGGCTCGGCGACGGCGAAGAGGTAGACGCCGCCGGCGTCGAGCAGGGCTTTGTGTTGCGGTCGCCGGAGGTAGAAGCGCCCGCGCCCGCCGCTCGCGAGGCGGACCATCGCGCTCTTGAGCTCGACGAGCGTCCCGGTCTCGACGAGACACATCCCGACGATCGGAAGCTCCGGCGACGGAGTCACGACGCCGTCGACGCGAGCGTCCGCGTGAAGGAGCTCCGAATCGGGAACCGAGACGAGCTCCGGGACGCGGTCGATCACGGCGCCGGCCGCCGCGGCTCCGGCCCGCTTCGAGGGCGCCGGTCGCGACGAGCTCATGAGGCGGCCCTCCCGAGCTCGGCGCGTTTCTCGACCACCTCTTGAAGCAGGAGCTCGGCGAAAAACTCGGCGTCAGCGCGAACCGCCGGTGCGTCGACGTCGTCGAGCGCGTCCGGCAGCGTCGCGGCGTCGCCGTTCATGACGGCGACCGCGGCCTCTCTCGCGACCGTCTCCACGCGGAGCCGGTACGCGTCTCGGCTCATCGCTCTACCCCGCGAGAGCCGGAAATCCTATCACCGTCGACGGAGAAGGGTCTCGCAC
>NZ_QPLT01000036.1 GCF_003666015.1 Halorubrum sp. Atlit-26R | reverse complement strand
GAACGCCGCGACGAACACGATCGACGAGGCGGTCCGCCACGGTTCAGTATCGCAGATGAAGAGCGCGACCGGGCTCACCGGGCAAGAGCGCGACGGCGCCGATCTATACCGAGACGTCGCCGACGAGCTCTCGCACGAGGGCGCGATCGGGCTCGTGTTCGGCGCCCCGGGCTCCGGAAAGACGGCGACGACGCTCGACGTCGCGCTCTCGTGGAAGATTCGAACCGGCGGCGCGCTCATCGGTAACACCGCGTGGGACGGGTTCGACCGCGTCGTTCGCTCCGACCGGCAGATGCTCGAAGCGATGGCGGAGATCGAGGGGCCGGTGCTCGCGATCCTCGACGAAATCGCACAGGAGCTCTCGGGATTCGGCTCGGGGAACAAGGCCGCGGAGCAGTTCTCCGATTCACTGCTATTCATCCGTAAGAAGGAGGATAAGCACGGTCCGAACCCGAAGCGCGGGAGCGTCCTGCTCGTCGGGCACACGCGGACGAAAACGGCAAAATCGATTCGACGGGTCGCGTCGTTCGCGATTGAAAAGCCGTCGCGCTCCGACCCCGGTCGCGCTCGCCTCTTAGAGAGTGAGGGCGGCAAAGACAGCTGGGAAGAGGGGAGCGACTACAAGGGGCTCACAGACACCGCTGAAAACTACCCCGAGCATGAGGCGAGTGAGTTCGCGATCGAGCTCGTCGACGAGGACGACCAGGAAGGCGAGAGCGTCGACGTCGACGACGTCCGAAAAGACGAGCACATCAAGACCGCGATTAAGGCCGCCGATTCCGGGATGAAGTACGCCGACGTCGCCGATTTGGTTCCGTACACCGAGGACTGGGTCGGGAAAGTATACCGGAATTGGAATAACAATAATCGGCATACCGAGTTGGTTCCAAAAAATAATGCTCCGGCAGATGACTAATGCGATGACGGACACCCGCCCGGGTCATACCTCTGTTTATACGCACGGGATTCGCGGGGGTGCCGGTCGTCTCCGGGGGGCGTGGATCGACGTCGACGATCGATCGAGAGCGCGATTTGAATCGGAGTCTCGCTCGCAACCGCAACCCAAACAACTCCGAAGATGAGCTACGACTCCGCGATCGTCGGCAGATACGGGAAGCTCGTCGAGCTCTGGGCGACGGATCGGTACCCTCTCACGCTCGACTACCCGGAGGTGAACGGCCTCAAGTTCGACGCGACCGACGAGAGCGGCCGTCCGTTCGACGTGAAGGGTTCTATGGTGAACGGAGTCCGACCGACGTTCAAGTTCTGGGAGGACCAGCACGCGGCTCTCGCGGACGCTGACGGCGGCTATGCGCTCGTGTGGTACCGAGCCGAAGGGAGAGAGATAACTGTCCTGTCGTCGCGGACGGTCCGCGCTCGCGATTTAGAAATCACGAATTGGACGAACCCCGGAGAGACGCACTATCGAAGCCACTCGCGGGAGGCTCAAATTCCCGCCCACCAGCTTCGACCATGAACGCGACCGAGGTGTTCTCCATTTTGTGTTTGTGTATATGGGCCGCCGGAGAGGCCGCCCAGCGCCGCGCTGTCGTCGTCGAACCGATTAAGCGGGCTCTCACCCCACCGGAGCCCACGACCGTCGAGCAGCTACACGAGGAGTACGTCGAGGGAGAGATCGGCGAGGTCGAATTAGAGCGCCGTCTCGCGGACGCTCTCGACGAGAGAACCGACACGATCCGCGAGGAGGTCGAGACCGTCGACGGCGTCGGTCCTACCCGCGCCGCGGAGATCGCCAAGACCTTCGAGAGCGTCGAGGCCGTCCGCCGCGCGAGCGTCGACGAGCTCCAAGAGGCCGAGCACGTCGGCGAGGCGATCGCGGTGGACGTCCACCAGCATTTCCGCTAATTCACAGATTCTTTTTAGAATCAGACTGATATGTCTCGGTATCCAGTATCAAATTTATTTGATAAAGATATAGATACGGCAGACGGCGGCAGGGTGTAGTCTCGCCAGTTGTGTTGCGGTGGGTTCAGACACCGAGATTAAGACCCTATTCTCGGGTTCTGTCCCCCTTCGCCCGTGCGTTCGCTTGTGGGTTCGCACGTGCGAACCCACCAAAGAACTTAGGAGGGAACGCACGAGCGTACGCACATGGCGAAAGTCGACCCTGAGGACGTCGTCGACGCGATTCACGCGCACGAGGACCCCGTCGTCACCGCTCCCGAGCTCGCCGACGAACTCCCCGTGACGGCGCGGACCGTCTCGAATCGGCTCCGTGAGCTCGCCGCCGCCGGCGACGTCGAGCGAAAGGACGTCGGCGGTCGCGCGGTCGTCTATTGGCTCCCCGGAACGCGAAAGCCCCGACGCAACGCGAAAGACCGAGAGCGCCGGCTCGCCGCCGACCAAGCCGATTTAGAGGAGGCCGCCGGCGAGGGGGGCCGTTCAGAAGATATACCGACATCCGGTATAGAAGCGGAGCCGGAGTCGGAACGGTCCGACCCCGGGAGTCGCGTCGACGTCGACGAGGTGATCGAGGATTTAGACCTCCCCGGGAGCGGCGAGCGGGTCGAGCAGCGGCGCGAGGCCGTGCGTGCGTGCGTCGCCTATCTCCGCGAGCACGGCGAGGCTCAACGGTCCGCGTTCGTCGACGAGGTGTATCCCGACCATCCGGCCGGGTTCGGCAGCTCCGGTGGGTGGTGGAACGCGATCGGCAAGCAGGGGCTCGCCGAGGTCGCCGACGTCGTCGACGTCGTCGACGCGCCGCCGGAGGGGTCGCACGTGTGGTATTGGCGCGGCTTTTAGAACCCGATCCCGACGTCTCACACCCGGGGTAAACGTTTCGAGAACCCACTTCCAGACGCCTATTTTGAGCCGTCTACCCGTCGATGGGAGGATTTTGGGGGGTATCTGAAACCTCCGCGAAACTGGTTTGCCGCGTCGACGGGCCGACGCTCGCCGTCGCCGGCTCCGGCAGCGGCGGCGCGACCCCGCACCCCGCTCTCACCAGCCCCGGCGGAACGCCGAACTCGCGAAGGACGTCGTCGACGAGCTCTCGGTCCGCGAGCTCGCCGTCGCGAAGGGCGTCGTATATCGCCCCGATCGGGTCCTCGGTGTCGTCCAAACGATCGACGTCGTCGAGGAGGTCTCGGTCGAGGAGTAGCCAGTCGACGACGTCCGCCGCACGGCGCCCGTCGCGACCGTAGTCGCCCCAGTCGCCGGCTTCGGTCTTGAGCCACCACGGCGGATCGGCGACGTCGACGTCGTCGCCCCGCTCCGAGCGGAACGGGAGCGCGAGGCGCCAGCCGCGAGGCGTCTCGCGGACCCAGTCGGCCGCGACGAGGCCGTCGCGGTGGTTACGCCAGCTTTGAGTAGAGATACCGGCTCGCCGGCACAGCTCGGCTTGTGAGAGCGGTTCGGACGCTCTCGCGAGCTCGGCGACACCGGCCCGCGCCGCCGGCGACGCGTCCGGTAAGAGACGAGTCGAGTCGTCCGTCGCGAGCACCGCGCGGACCTCCTCGAGATGGACGTCGCGGG
>NZ_QPLT01000035.1 GCF_003666015.1 Halorubrum sp. Atlit-26R | reverse complement strand
GACTCGTGGCGAATAGCTCAGTAACACGTGGCCAAACTACCCTTCGGAACACAATACCCTCGGGAAACTGAGGCTAATAGTGTATACCACATCACCACTGGAATGAGTGATGTGCCAAACGCTCCGGCGCCGAAGGATGTGGCTGCGGCCGATTAGGTAGACGGTGGGGTAACGGCCCACCGTGCCAATAATCGGTACGGGTCATGAGAGTGAGAACCCGGAGACGGAATCTGAGACAAGATTCCGGGCCCTACGGGGCGCAGCAGGCGCGAAACCTTTACACTGCACGACAGTGCGATAGGGGGATCCCAAGTGCACAGGCATAGCGCCTGTGCTTTTCGGTACCGTAAGGTGGTACCAGAATAAGGGCTGGGCAAGACCGGTGCCAGCCGCCGCGGTAATACCGGCAGCCCAAGTGATGGCCGATCTTATTGGGCCTAAAGCGTCCGTAGCTGGCCGCGCAAGTCCATCGGGAAATCCACCTGCTCAACAGGTGGGCGCCCGGTAGAAACTGCGTGGCTTGGGACCGGAAGGCGCGACGGGTACGTCCGGGGTAGGAGTGAAATCCCGTAATCCTGGACGGACCGCCGATGGCGAAAGCACGTCGCGAGGACGGATCCGACAGTGAGGGACGAAAGCCAGGGTCTCGAACCGGATTAGATACCCGGGTAGTCCTGGCCGTAAACAATGTCTGCTAGGTGTGGCTCCCACTACGAGTGGGTGCTGTGCCGTAGGGAAGCCGCTAAGCAGACCGCCTGGGAAGTACGTCCGCAAGGATGAAACTTAAAGGAATTGGCGGGGGAGCACTACAACCGGAGGAGCCTGCGGTTTAATTGGACTCAACGCCGGACATCTCACCAGCATCGACTGTAATAATGACGACCAGGTTGATGACCTTGTCCGAGTTTCAGAGAGGAGGTGCATGGCCGCCGTCAGCTCGTACCGTGAGGCGTCCTGTTAAGTCAGGCAACGAGCGAGACCCGCACCCTTACTTGCCAGCAGTATCGCGAGATAGCTGGGGACAGTAGGGGGACCGCCGTGGCTAACACGGAGGAAGGAACGGGCAACGGTAGGTCAGTATGCCCCGAATGTGCTGGGCAACACGCGGGCTACAATGGTCGAGACAAAGGGTTCCTACTCCGAAAGGAGACGGTAATCTCAGAAACTCGATCGTAGTTCGGATTGTGGGCTGCAACTCGCCCACATGAAGCTGGATTCGGTAGTAATCGCGTGTCACAAGCGCGCGGTGAATACGTCCCTGCTCCTTGCACACACCGCCCGTCAAAGCACCCGAGTGAGGTCCGGATGAGGCGTTCCACGAACGTCGAATCTGGGCTTCGCAAGGGGGCTTAAGTCGTAACAAGGTAGCCGTAGGGGAATCTGCGGCTGGATCACCTCCACCGACCCGAGACTCGCCCTCTGGGCGAGCTCACCTTACGACCGTCACCACGACGGTCACTACTCATTCGCATTGGACTGTGTACGTCCGCCCACCCACCGGCTTGGACACCTTAGAACGACCACGGCTCACACAACACGCGAGACACCAGACCTTCCCCTCGCGGGAAGGTGGGCTCATAGCTCAGCGGTAGAGTGCCTCCCTTGCAAGGAGGATGCCCTGGGTTCGAATCCCAGTGAGTCCATGTCCGTTCGGTCCGAATCCGTCCCCTTAAGTGGGAGACGCGACTCGGACAGAACACGACGACCGATGCACCATCCCGGGAAACCGCGGATGGGAAGGGTTCGACGAACGCCCCGTCACACCCGGGGCGATTCAATGACAACCGTGTATACGTGCGATCCAGACGTCCACTGAACTCATCCGAGTTCGTGGAACGTCAGTGAACCATATACAGTCGGGTGACATTACGTCACTTGACACCGTCAGCACTCTCTTCTGGAGAGTTGGCTGACACACTACTGGCTACTGTGCCAGCTGGTGAATGGCTCGGCTCGAGAGCCGACGACGGACGTGCCAAGCTGCGAAAAGCTCGTGGGACCCGCATGGAGGGAAAGAACACGAGATCTCCCAATCGGAATCCGTTCAACAATTGCCACGCGCAATAGGGAACGCCCTGAATTGAAACATCTCAGTAAGGGCAGGAAAAGAACGCAAACGCGATGTCGTCAGTAACCGCGAGTAAACGCGACACAGCCCAAACCGAAGGTCTTCGGACCAATGTGGTGTTCGGGTTGACAACCAAATCTCGACACTCTCTCAGAAGTCTCCTGGAACGGAGCGTGAAACAGGGTGACAACCCCGTATGAGAGAGCAGTACGGATGGCGTCAAATCCAGAGTAGCAGGGGTCGGATATCCTCTGTGAACATCTCAGGCATCCCCTGAGAAGGCTAAACACTCCTCGAGACCGATAGCGAACAAGTAGCGTGAGCGAACGCTGAAAAGCACCCCGAGAAGGGCGGTGCAATAGGGCCTGAAATCAGCTGGCGATCGAGCGACAGGGCGTACAAGGCGTCTCTCGAAACGACCGAGGAGCGATCCTCTAGTAGGAAGAGAGACGAGCCGGCGTCGTGTCGTGCGTTTTGAAAAACGACCCAGGGAGTGCACTTGATTGGCGAGTCTAACCCGTGAACCGGGGAAGGCGCAGGGAAACCGATACGGCCGCAGCATTGCGAGGGCCACCGTGTTCAAGCGCGGGGAGTCAATCAGGTGCGACCCGAAACCAGGCGATCTACGCGCGAGCAAGGTGAAGCGTGGCGAAAGCCACGTGGAGGCCTGTTAGAGTTGGTGTTCTACAATACCCTCTCGTGACTCGTGTGTAGGGGTGAAAGGCCCATCGAGCCTGGCAACAGCTGGTTCCAACCGAAACATGTCGAAGCATGACCTCTTCCGAGGTAGCCCGCGGGGTAGAGCTACCGATTGGATGACCCGCCTCCGAGAGGAGTCGGCCATCCTGTCGAACTCCAAACCCGCAGGCGCCGCAGACGAAGGGAGTCCGGTGCGCGGGGTAAGCCTGTGTACCGTGAGGGGAACAACCCAGAGCCGGGTTAAGGTCCCAAAGTGTAGATTAAGTGCGATTCGAAGGTGGTCTCAAGCCCTAAACAGCCGGGAGGTGAGCTTAGAAGCAGCTACCCGCTAAGAAAAGCGTAACAGCTTACCGGCCGAGGTTTGAGGCGCCCAAAATGATCGGGGCTCAAATCTACCACCGAGACCTGGCCGTATCCGTGAAAGGATAACCGCGTAGGTTGGCGTACTGGTCGGACGGAAGCCCGGGCGAGAGCTCGTGTGGACCGTCCAGTAACGACAATCCTGGTCACAGTAGCAGCGATAGTCGGGTGAGAACCTCGACGGCCTGAAGAGCAAGGGTTCCTCGGCACTGCCGTTCAGCCGAGGGTTAGCCGGTCCTAAGGTGTACCACAACTTGACTACACCGACGGGAAGCTGGTTAATATTCCAGCGCCATCGTGCAGTAAACGCCGACGCCGTGTGGAACGCTGAGCCGGGCACTCGCCCGGTCGAATCGTGGAAACTCGTGGAAACCGTCACGGTACGAAGCGAGCGAAACGCGAAATAGCGAAAGTCAGCCGTACATAGGGCCCGTGAAAAGGCAAGCACGATGTCCGTACCGAGATCCGACACAGGTGCTCTGCCAGCGCAAGGCAAGGCCTGTCGGGAGAACCGACGTTAGGGAATTCGGCAAGTTAGTCCCGTACCTTCGGAAGAAGGGATGCCTGCTCTCGACGGAGCAGGTCGCAGTGACTCGGGCGCTCCGACTGTCTAGTAACAACACAGGTGACCGCAAATCCGCAAGGACTCGTACGGTCACTGAATCCTGCCCAGTGCGGGTATCTGAACACCTCGTACAAGAGGACGAAGGACCCGTCAACGGCGGGGGTAACTATGACCCTCTTAAGGTAGCGTAGTACCTTGCCGCTTCAGTAGCGGCTTGCATGAATGGATAAACGAGAGCGCCACTGTCCCAACGTTGGACCCGGTGAACTGTACGTTCCAGTGCGGAGTCTGGAGACCCCCAAGGGGAAGCGAAGACCCTATAGAGCTTTACTGCAGGCTGTCGCTGAGACGTGGTCGCCGATGTGCAGCATAGGTAGGAGTCGTTACACAGGTACGTGCGCCAGCACGCCACCGAGACAGCATTGAAATACTACCCGTCGGTGACTGCGACTCTCACTCCGGGAGGAGTACACCGGTAGCCGGGCAGTTTGACTGGGGCGGTACGCGCTCGAAAAGATATCGAGCGCGCCCGAAGATCATCTCAGCCGGGTCGGGAATCCGGCGAAGAGCGCAAGAGCACAAGATGGTCTGACAGTGTTCTTCCCAACGAGGAACGCTGACGCGAAAGCGTGGTCTAGCGAACCTACGAGGTTCCGGAATGGGACCCGTAGATGACAGAAAAGCTACCTTAGGGATAACAGAGTCGTCACTCGCAAGAGCACATATCGACCGAGTGGCTTGCTACCTCGATGTCGGTTCCCTCCATCCTGCCCGTGCAGAAGCGGGCAAGGGTGAGGTTGTTCGCCTATTAAAGGAGGTCGTGAGCTGGGTTTAGACCGTCGTGAGACAGGTCGGCTGCTATCTATTGGGGGTGTGAGGTACCTGACGTGAACGAACGTATAGTACGAGAGGAACTACGTTTGGTCGCCACTGGTGTATCGGTTGTCCGGAAGGGCAGATGCCGAGTAGCCACGCGACACGGGGTAAGAGCTGAACGCATCTAAGCTCGAAACCCACATGGAAAAGAGGTACCACAGAGGTCACTCGTAGAAGACGAGTTCGATAGACTCGGGGTGTACGCACCGAGGCAACGAGGTGTTAAGCCCACGAGAACTAACAGACCGAGCCACATTCATTGGCGCTGACGCGCCACGACTCGCATGAGTTCAGGCGGTATCTGGATCGCACGTAATACACGGTTGGTATCGAACCAGACCGACACAGGCGTCTCGCTGTAGAGAATACAGCGAGTCTCGGTTCGAGTCCGGGAGTCGGCGTGAAGGCGGCCAGAGCGGTAGGGAAACACCCGTACCCATTCCGAACACGGAAGTTAAGCCTACCAGCGTATCGTGAAGTACTGGAGTGAGCGATCCTCTGGGAACCACGAGTCGCCGCCTGCCCACTCATACGGGAGTATTCCCACCAAGCCCACGGACAGCGCGTCCGTGGGCTTTTTTCATATCCAGCGACCCACCGCGCTCGC
>NZ_QPLT01000034.1 GCF_003666015.1 Halorubrum sp. Atlit-26R | reverse complement strand
TTTTAGAGAAGTAGAACGACGAACCTCTTCGTTTTCAAACTGTTTCAGCCACGTCGATCCACCGACCGCGGAAACGTGGTTACAAGCCCACGCCGTCTGGTGGAATCATGCTTAAGTTAACACGACGAGATTCACCGGCCGAATGCTTATCACACTACTCAGGTAATACGCTGGTAATGAGTACTGAAACGAGCACAAACGACGATCCCCAGAGTGGGCGAACCATTACGCTCACTCAGGCGGACGACGGTTGGTGGGTCGCCCGTGACGAGGAGACAGGTGTTGCGAGCCAAGGTGAGACGAGGCAGGATGCCCTCGACAACCTCGACGAGGCAGTCGCGCTCCACAAGGGGGAAATCGGCGAGTCCATCGATACCCGCGAGCAGGAAGAGAAAGTACTCGAGGATCTCGGTATTGATCCGGATGAGGTAGCGCAGGCTCGTGATGAGCACGATGGCCTCCCCGATTTTATGAAGTAAATCGGATGGCGTCACGCGATTTCTCCGGGCGCGATGTCGTCAAAGCACTCACGAAAAACCGCTTCGTAATTGTTGACCGAACTGGTAGCCACGTCAAGCTGCGGTACGAGCACCCGACAAACGACGATGATGTCCGCGTGGTCTCCGTACCGCAACACGACCGGATCCGAATTGGCACGTTGCGCAACATCGCAGAGCAGTCCGGGGCGGAGGACTTCGAGAAGTGGTGTCAGTGGATCGAACAGCAGTGCTGATACGCTACTCAGCTAATCCCCCGAAGATATTGGATTGTATTTCCGGACCGGTCTACTGATTCAGTCGTTATGATTGTAAATTATTAGAATATGACATACTCTGGCTCGGTTCGTTCAATATAGAGAACTCACGGATCGCTCAGGATAGATTGTTCGGGAGATACTGCGAGCAATCGACCGGGATCGCCTCCCACGCTGCCTGAATCGCTTGATACCCTGTCCAGCCTTCCCCTTGAAGCATCTCTCCACAGGCCTGACAGAACTCCGCTACAGTACACTCTCCGTCGTCTAGTAACAGATACAACAAAAACGTGGGAGCAACTGCCTTCCCAGTCGTCTCTTCTACGTCATCGAACACTCGATTGATAGCCCGACGCCCGTGCGTATCCATCAAAATAGCGAACCGATACAGCTCTGTATTCTGTTCGATTTCCATCTTCACGGACTTCTCCCCAGCATCCTCCCCATGCGGTCGAGGGACACACGGAACCTTCGTAAATGACGTCTCCTCGTCGTCGAACGGCTCAAGTGCCCTCTTACTCCCGTCGTGGACCCATCGCTCTCTCGTCCCTTCGGGTGCGTACTCAGACATCTCCCGAACGTGGCGCTTGAGTTCGTGATAACACACGTTAGTCGTCGTCAGCTGTATATTGTCGGTAATTCGAGACCAGAGATCTGTGTTCGCGACAGCAATTAGTGCGTCTGTATCAACGATAACTGGATGGCGTACATCATCCTCCGCCATCTTCACTGCTGGAAAACGCCACTCGTATCAAGCTCTGTAGCCTCCTCAAAGGATTCCCGCTCCCGCTCAATTTCTTCCAAAGCATCACCAAGAAGAATCTCCGCAACTTCCTCAGAAAGCTCTCCCTGCTTGTATCGCTGGTGGAGGGTGATCTTCTCCTCGTCTGAGAGGACTTCTCGGAGTTTCTCTTGAAGACCCTGCCGAGCAAGCTCACTAATGTTGATCCCACCAAGACGCATCTGATCGACAATCTGAGTCGCCTCTTTTTCAGTTTCTCCCCGGAACTGGATTTTGTCGTTGTTTGTGGCCATCTTACCTTGTATTCTATTTCCACGGCAATAGATGTTGTGACAGGTCATCCATGTCAGTACAAACTCACAGCGATCAACGACTGGTTCAAGTAAGAACATCTCTGAAGAAGAGAATTTGAACAAGGCCACAGATTACTATCGTAGAGATCCGGGTCTTACCGCTCGTTTACCCGGTTGTCTGTCTGCGAGAATGCTTCGGTCGCCATGTCGGCGCGCTCGGCGGCCTCGATATGCTGATACGCCTCGCGGACCTGTTCCTCGCTGTTGTCGAGGTACCGCGCCGCAGCGGCGTAGCCGAACTGCCGGACGAGTACCTCGCCGACGCCCCGGCGCCCACCGTGTAGTTCGAGATAGTCCCCGTCGAGTGTGAGGTCCAGCTCGTCGCGACGTTCTGCGAGCTTCTCGTGCGTCCAGAGCCGCTCCATGATCGACCGGGCGCCGTCGGTGGTGAGCGGCTTCGGCGCGTCGAGGTCGTGTTCGGTCGCGACGATCAGGTCGGGCGCCCCGCCGCGGACCCGCTCGATCGCGTCGTCGTCGAGGCCGGCGTCGCCCAGCCCGTCGGAGACGTGTGAGGCGAGCGAGGGGCGGTGGAGCGTCGTGAACACCGGCCACGACTCGGGGACGTCCAGCACCTCGGCGTACCGCTTCAACGGTCCGATGACGGGCTCGGGGAGTGACGCCTCCTTCCACTCGCGACTCTTCCGGAACACGGTGACGCTGCTGTCCCCGAACGACACGTCACGCCACCGGATCCCGTTGCGACCCTCGCGGTCTTCCTTCGGCGCCGAAAGGAACTCCGACCCGCGCAGGCCGGTGTAGGCGACGACGTACACGAGCGCTTGTTCGCGACACCGCTGGTAGGCCTCGAACCGGGCGCGCTGTTTGGCCTGCCACGTCTCGCTCTCCGGGTCGCCCCGGTCGGCGTGGGAGACCTCGATCGCGCCGAGGGCGTCGAACGCCTCGGAGACCCGCCGGTCGACGAACTGCGTGATCAGGTCGCGGTGGATCGGCTCCCACGCCTGCTGGTCGCCTGGACGTCGGCCGTCGTTCTCGGGGAGCGGGTCCTCTGCGTCCGACTCCCGGGCGTAGTGGCGCGGGGTGTATCCCTGTGCGTGCGCCCACCCGCACCACGAGGCCACGTGGGCGTAGTAGGTGAGCACGGTCCCGGCAGCGTACCCGGCGGTCGAGAGGTACCGCGCGTAGTCCGAGAACACCGTCGTATCGAGGTCCGCGAACCGGATAGTGTCGCCGTCGACGACACCCGCCCACGACTCCGGCGGGGAGGCGTTCGCCGAGTCAGCGGTTCGACCGAGACACCAGCACCGGAATCGCTGGAGCTCGCGCTCGGCGTCAGTTCGGTACGCACCTTGCTCGCCGGCGTCGCCTTTCCCCTTGTCGGTGAGGTACTTCGTGAACGTGTCGTCGATCGCGGTCTCGACGGAGCGGCGGCCCATCATTGCGCCTCCGAGGGGTGGGGGTTGTGCCGTCGGAACACCGCTGTGAACGCGGTGTTCCTGCTGGAGCGGCTGTTTGGGGAAGCGTCGGGCATAGTTCTGGATCTGCCTCATTTGGGGCCACGGGTGGGGGTCACTAAGAGTTTACTTTGTCTTACTCAACTAAGACTAAGTAATTTATTCTGCCGGATATTCGTGGTCCTGTGAGATTATCGGCTGATTTCGACAGCGAGAACGCTTCTAGTTCGATCAGGGAGATCAGTAAATCGTATATCGCTATACACAATTAGACCCTGGTAGTTGCGAATGCCGGTCAAAACGTTCACGGGATCGACTCTATTCGTACCAGTACCCGATAGAAATAGCCGCGATTACGCTCTAATAGCTATCATAGAGATAGAATTATTATACTAAACAAACTTATCGGTCGAAATCTATCTCAGCAAAGAGTGATGCCTCTCGCGAAGGGCTAGCCCAGACCGAGCTCTAAATGAGTGTGATCAGCTCTTTGTCCAGCCAATCAAGGAACCGACTGAGTGTGATTCTGGGCTTCTTCCGGGTTTTAATGACTCCAATGCGCTCCTGTGTGAGGAAATCGACTAACAGCCACATGTTGTAGACCACACACCCAAAGGCGAAATGGAACCACCGTACTCCAAACTCCTTCGAGGTAGTCCACGCTGCTGCGTTCTTGATCGACGAGTACGAGTTCTCGATCGCTCCGCGGTCACTGTACTGTTCAATCTGCTGTTTCGCCCAGCGCCGATCGAGTGCGACCTCGTCACTCACATCGAGACTGGTGAGAAAGGGCTGTGGCGATCCCTCTTCATGGACATCATCATCTTCCGCTGGGGGTAACACGGTAACGGTCGTATGTACCGTGTGGTTTGAGACGCCACCCTTCACTGCACCGTGCATGACGAAATCCTCCTCGACATACAGCGGGGTGTCGTTCGGTTCGTGATACCCCTGCTTCACTTGGTCAAACCGGTCGCACATCGGTCCAATTCGATGCTGATCTTTCTGAGCGGGGATCACGTAGTCCAACCCCTTGTCAGTAAGCGTCTGAATGACGTCAACAGCGTGGAATTCACGATCGGCGTACACCATCCTGACGTCGACGTAGTCTTCGGCGATCGAAAGGAGTCGCCGTGCAACATCCCCGATGTAGTAGGAATTACCCTTGCCTGGATAGGCGTCTGTCGCGGCGTAGTCCGTACTCCCAAGCGGACACACCCCGACGACGTAGTGAGTGTTCTCACCGACGATTACGACCGTCGCAAACTTGTGACACCAACTGTATTCTTTTCCTTCAGGTGCGCCCTGGACCCATTTCATCTCGTCGCGATCGCCATGGTAGGCAACATACGTGATGTCCAGCGCGACTTTCGCCCGAGTGCCAAACCGTGAGCCGTTGTCGTGTTCGAGTTCTCTGATTTGGGGCTTCGCGCGTGTGTAGGTCTTTCGGAGAGCGAAATTCAGCACAGTCGCAATCTCATCGACGGACATCTGCTTGAGGGCTTCCAACAGCGTTTCACCGGATGGGCCGTCCTCGTAGAACGGGTCATCAACAGCGGGATCTGGGTTTTTCATGTCACCTAGATTTTGCCCCGAACCGTGTGCCGCCTGCTGCTTGATTGTCGCGATTGCTTCTAAGACGAGTAGCTCATCGTCGTCGTAGATCGCGTCATCTGATCGGGAGAGTGAGATTGAGGGGATAGCTACTGATTTCAGCTCATTGAGCACCTCTTGTCCCTTCTTTCGCAGCAAGCGTTGGACGGTTCGATTTGACAGCGACTGTTTGTCTTCGTCGTCCGCTGTTTTGAGAAGATCATTCCCGATTGGTGCGCCTCGTTCAGATGCAAGCAGGCGGATCTCTTCAGCACCTGATTCGACGACCGTCTGTAACTTTCCGAATCGGCTTTCAAGCCGAACTGGTTTACAGCTACTTTCTGAGGGGAGACCATCCATCTCAAACCCAAATGCACGGGCGAGTTCCGGTCGGTCAGAGAGGCGTTCTGGGATTCCTGACAGGGATTCACGCTCGACAGTTGCCCACAGATACGCCAGAAACATTGGCCGAAACGGAAGCGACGAACTCCACTCAGGGTGTGCGTCCCGTAGCGTATAGCGGCTCACGTCCAGTTCGTTCGCAAGTGTGATCCAGTCAGTATCTACAGTAAGGACATCATCAACTTGCTTTGTCAGCCTACTTTGAACCCGACTGCTCTCATTGCTCATCGGCTCTCACCGCCGATAGACAAAAATGAGCTGTCAACAGCCCAGTTGAGTGAGGACATTAGTATCGATAGTAGATTCATTTTGAACTTAACTGCTA
>NZ_QPLT01000033.1 GCF_003666015.1 Halorubrum sp. Atlit-26R | reverse complement strand
TTTTAGAGAAGTAGAACGACGAACCTCTTCGTTTTCAAACTGTTTCAGCCACGTCGATCCACCGACCGCGGAAACGTGGTTACAAGCCCACGCCGTCTGGTGGAATCATGCTTAAGTTAACACGACGGAGACGGGCACAAACGAACCGGATGGGCGACCACCGACCCCAAAGGAGGACCTCCTTGCGGACCTCAAGGCGGTTGCCGAAATTGTCGGAGAGGCTCCATCAGAGCGGACCTACAGGCAGCACGGGGAGTATTCGGTGAAAACATACTGCAAGCGGTTCGGGGGGTGGAATTCGGCGCTACAGGCGGCTGGTTTTGAACCGAGCGTTGAAATCAACCTCTCCGAAGAGACGCTTATTACTGCTCTTCAGGAGTTCGCTGAGGAACTGGGTCAAGCACCGACATCTGATGAGATGGACCAGAATGGTCCATACACAGCGGCTCCATACAAGCGAGTATTCGGAACGTGGAATCGAGCTCTTGAGCAAGCTGGACTGGGAGTCCACTCTGCGTGGGGTGTGAGCAAGGAAGATCTGGTAGCCGAACTCAAGAGGCTCAACGAAGAGTTGGGACACGTTCCCCGTAAGAGTGAGATGCGGGATCAGGGAAAATGGAGCGGATCGATCTATCAAAAGCGGTTCGGTTCCTGGAACGAAGCCCTGACAGCCGCTGGCTTCGAGCCGAACGAGCGGTGGCGGATTCCGCGGGAGGATTTGTTGACCGAATTGCGAGAACTCGCAGAAGAGTTGGGCCACCCGCCGACAACGAGTGAGATGCTTGAGCACGGGAAATTCACGACCCAGCCGTATCGGCGCGTATTCGGTACGTGGCGAACAGCCCTACAGGCGGCCGACCCGGACTATCTAGAAAGCTACCGTCAGTCAGATACTGAGATAGTTCCATTTGGCTCGAACCGGCCACAGATTCGGGAGGAGATCATCACCCGCGACAACGAGTCCTGTCTGCGCTGCGGTATGGACCGCGAAGCTCACCGCGAGAAATTCGGTCGTGATCTTCCGGTTCACCATCGGATTCCTCGACGCCGGTTCTACGACGACCCAGACCAGTCGGTCGACGATGCAGATGTCCCGAAAAACCTGCTGACTCTCTGTATCCCGTGCCATCGCCGCCTCGAACGGCTGCCAGTCCAACCAGTAGTTGACTAACAAGCGAAGTCCCACGTTCAGCACAAAGGTATCTCCCGGCGAGCAGAGCGTCTACCTCCCGCCGGGGTGACTTCGCGACCTGTTTTTCGTGCCCCCAGAGAGGGCGAGGGCTCCTTCAAAAGCTCTCAGAGGTGACTTCCAGGGAGTCAACAACAGCGTCCTGACAACGTCTCGATCGACGAGATCCCGGTCGACATCGACAACACGCAATCAGCGGAGATCAATTCCGCCAACGTCCCCGACGAAATCGAGTCTATCACCCGTGGGCTCGCCGGTGAGCAGCCGCAGACGAATCCGCTGGTCGTGTTGAAAGCGGCCCGGTGGTGGTACATTCACGGCAAGGGCTCTGTTGAAATCCTATTCCTCAGACATATTCTCACCTGAAACAGCCGGTCGATGAGAGCTGCGAAAAGAACAAACTGTTTCTCCTCGGAACATAACCTTCTCAACGTGATTGATCAGGAGTTGCGGAGGAACCTCTTTAGAGTGGGAATCATCGTTGTTGCTTTCTTCGGAGCGATTTTTGTTTCCGTCTTCCTCAATTCGTATGCCCTCAGCGGCCTCTTCTCGTTAGTCGCCGTCGCTGGTGTGTTCCTGCTCTTGGAGCTACAGAAAGCGTACTCGATCACTATGATCGTCGTTGGAGTTCTCGCACTTGCGTTCGCCGTTCTCGGTTATCTGAATCTCAGTCTCGTAAATATGCCCGTTCTGTATGCCCTCCTCGCAGTACTGGGAATCGTTCGTGGCGGTCAGGCGTATCGAGCAACAGAATAACTGTACTGAACGATCTACAGTCGATTCTTCCGAGGTTGTGCGGCTGAATCACCCGCAAGTTCGCGTTTGCGAACTGAACGCCATCGGTGTCCACTGACGCTCCTATCGTATTCTGGCTGCTTCAAGCAATCCGAGAAGGACCATTCCCCCAGCAATCACAGTTAACAAAAAAGAGTTGTACGGAATCGAGAGCACACCGGCAGTGATACCCACTAATGTGATCTCAATTGCGAATAGCATCTCTCTCAGGTCGCTCATACGAGTGTTATCCTCAACAGTATCCTAATAGAGTAACTATCTCTATTCTACAGTTCTTGAGTGTTAAATACGAGACCTGTATTGATCATAACCGGGGCAGAATTTGTCAGTTTATGAGGATTTCAACAGAGACAAGAGAATAGAATTCGCTTAATAGATAGACAAGATATGAATGAAGATTTATTTGTTCGTGTAGTCGGCGGTATTGGGACGGTAGCGATTCTACTCGTTGCGGTTACAGTAGGCGTTTTATTGGGGAATAATCCTGATGAAATGTTTGCTTGGTCAATGATTAGTACAGTCGCACTCTCAACAGGTGCGGTTATAATCATCTACCGTTTCAAAGACAAATTAGATTCTCTGTACTGAACGATTCTTGAGCCCCCTGTATTGACCGCTCAGAGTGATCGATCTACATTATGAATGAGAGACTCTGTTGAAATCCTCAACGGGAGATATGTTCTTGGAGATGTACTGAATACAAAGCGCGAAGGCGGCATGAGATTGTGACCGATCTCCGAAGGGGAGATCACTTGGTACAGGCCAAGCAATGTTCCGTCCAAGGAGTGTAGAAAATCTTAACCATGGTGTCAAATTACTGTTAACATGGATATTTCTGACCCTCGTGAACGGTATGATGACCTCCTCGAAAAACGCCAGGTAGAGGAGGTTGGCGCGGAGGCGTTCGCGGAACTCAGAGAGACTGAAGCGTTCAGTACTGGGTGGGTCGTGTCAGCAGTTGTACTGGATGATGCCGAGCGCGTTCTCCTCGCCTATCACAGCGGTGACGGCTCGTGGCTCGTCCCCGGTGGAAGCGTTCAACCCGAAGAATCGCTCCGTGAAGCCGTTATCAGGGAAGTTCAAGAAGAAACAGGTGTCTCGGTTACACCAGATCGACCGCACGCCGTTGTGGAGAACATCGTTCAACACAACGGAGATTCTCAATCTTTTATATTTGTACTGTTCTCGGCACAGCCAGAATCAACGGAGACCGGGAACGAGTTGGGGGAACCCGGTGAGCCGATTGAGGATACAGATTGGTTTGACAAACTCCCCGACGAGATCTTTGAGCGGGAAATCGCAGAACAAGTACTAGAACGAATATATGAGTGAACGGCTCTGTTGAAATCCTTAGGAAGTGACACATTCTAACCCGGGTGTGGTCAATATAGGATATGAACTTATCAAAAATAGGTCCTCAGCGCGAACATAACGATGAACGCGCTAACTGCACCCACTAATCCGACTTCAACTGAGCTGTCGCCAAGAATGACAAGTCCGAGTAATGTGCCGACGGCGATGGCGAAACCGGATACGAGAGGACGACGAATGTTGGCCATTATGCCAGGTCTTCTGCCGACATTGAAAGTGTTTTCGAGCAATGAGAGTCTCTTATACGGTCCGGCTATCAATACGCACCCTTCAGCGACCAGCCGTTTCAGGCAATAATATGTCTGAAGAATAGGATTTCAACAGAGCTTGTCAGAACCAATCGTTCTTCCTGAGATAGAATATCGTAGTTCCAAAAACGAAACCTCCTATCGTTCCCTCGATGACTGCACCAGTCAACACACCGTCGAAGAGAACCGTTTGAATTACAATAGCGACTACGACCCAGACAACAACGTTCGTGAAGACGAATACCCACACGTTCTCCAGGTTGAAATGGCGCCCCTCGTTCATACTTTAATCACTGACTTCAATAGTAAATGCGTTCTCTGTACTGACCGATTCGTGACTCCCCTGTACTGACCACAACCGGGGGAGAATCTATCACTATCTGAGGACTTCTACAGAGTTGATCTAACTACGAGCGTTTTTTCGCGCCTCCAGAGAGAGGGAGGGCTCGATCAGGAGCCTTCACAAGCAGATGACCTTGGTGAGTCAACAACAGAGTCCGAGCGACGTCTCGACCGATGCGATTCCAGTCGATATCGCGAACACCCAATCCGGGAAGATCGAGCCCACCGATATGCCCGAGGAAATCCGGTCGATCATCCGTGGGCTCGCGAGCGAACAGCCACCAACGAATCCGCTAGTCGTACTGAAAGCGGCTCGGTGGTGGTACATCCATGGGAAGGAAGAGACCGACCCTGCGTGGGCTATCGAGTGGATACGACATCTGGCGAGGGACACGCTCAGCGACGTGAAACAGTTCGATGAGTTCCTCGACTACCTCGTCGCGGTCGGCTTCGCTGACGAGAAAGCAGCCCTTCGGTGACCGCCGGCGCGAGTTTTTGTGCGCCCCCAAGGGGTGCGGCGCAATCTGAACTGACGCAGTCGCCGTGAACTCGGTTTGCTGAAAATTATGGCTACGACCAGTGACTCGTCGGTCTCGTTTGAGGAGACCGATACAAGACACGACGAAATGCACAGTACCATCGAAGCGTGGATCGACGACCTCGTCGCCGGCGTCGACGACGCGCAGGCCAGCGAAGAGTTCCAAGAGTGGCTTGACGTCCAGAGTCGCTTTCACGACTACTCCTACCGGAACACGCTCCTCATCAAGCGGCAGTGTCCCGAGGCGAGCCGGGTGGCGGGCTACCGGACGTGGCAGGAGGAGTTCGACCGCCACGTCACGGAGGGCGAGTCGGCCATCTGGATCTGGGCACCGATCATCACCACGCAGTGCCCGGAGTGCGAGAACTCGCCGAGCTACCACGCGGACAGCGACTGTGAGTACGACGAGACGCCACCCGAGAAGTGGTCGGAGGGCCTCATCGGGTTCAAGCCTGCGCCGGTGTTCAACGTCTCCCAGACGGAAGGTGAGCCGCTTCCCGACCTGGACACGGAAGCGACCGGGGACTCCGACGACCTCGTCGAACAGTTGACTGCCGCCGCTGATGAACTCGCTGTGACGGTGCGAATCGTTCCAGCCGAGGAGTGGACCCACGGCGAGGCGAAGGGCATCTGCGAGCAGCTGAGTCTCGTCGATATACAACCACGTGTCGAGGTGCGTGATCGGGAGAACGAGGCCGACCTTGCGCGGACGCTGATTCACGAGTACGCACACGCCCTGCTCCACTTCGACGTCGACGACGGCACCGAGCGGGCGAAACGCGAAGTCGAGGCCGAAGCCGTCGCGTACGTCGTCGGGCGCTACTGCGGGCTCGACACGAGCAGGTCGGCGTTCTACCTCGCAGCCTGGGAGTCGGACGATCCCGAGGTCGTTCACGGCCGACTCGGGCGGATTAGTACCACAGCAGAGAAACTTATCGATATCCTCGAAGACGAACCCTCATCGATAACCTATTCTTTCGTGTGAAACGTTCCGCTCTCCCGGTCGAATAGATCTTTTTTTTCGCCCTACTCTGGTTTCACGACTTCATCACAGGAAGGACACTCCGCGAAAACACCTTTCTCTCCGTCCGCTTGCTCGTATTCGATGAGCTTCCACGCTGCCGAGATCTCGCGGTCGCAACTCGGACAGTGTCCAAGTGGCGCCGAGGTACCGGTCATTAGAGGGGAAAGAGGAGCGTGTGACCCTCCTTCCATCTGGTGGTTCCGTTTCAGATGTCATAAGCATTCGGTGGGATTGCGCGGCGAGCACCGGAGGGTAGTCATTGAATCCCAGAACGGTAACGCCGCATAACGGATACACCGTCTGCGCTGCGGAGGCCAAGGCTAACCTCACGGGTACCCCTCCCTCAACGACTGAGCTCGTCAAACTAAGCGATCTAGGGAACAGTCGTTGACATCCTCGAACCGTGTCAAAATGACACCACTAACTCGTGTGTCAGTTTTCTGCGAACCCACTCAGTGACTCTGCGACACGAAATCCGATTGTGTCGTCGAATCCTTCAGCAGCAAATCCGATTGCGAGCATCTCTTCGTCAGTGTTATCGACTCTAATCGCTGCCGAGGCAGTGGATTCTCCTTGGATTTCTGAATCACTATCCAATTCGACAGTAACCTCATATGCGCCGGATCCTGTCCACACGTCCTCGAAGGCAACCATCCCGTCTTCTTCCTCCTCATCAGATGAATCATCATCAGTGGACTCTGGAGGTAGCTCAAACGATTCTGAGAGAACCGTCTCATCCGACGGATCAGTAATCGTCAGAGTACCTGTGAGAACAGTCCCGGTCTCGTTGAAGAGATTTACATCGCCTAATGCGAGGTCGGCCAACCCGTCTATGATCGACGTACAGCCTGCCGTGCTAGCTATCAGTGCTGCCCCACCGCCGGCGAGGAATCGACGGCGGGACGTACTGTCTGTGTATTGATGGAACATCTGTTGGAGGGATCCAATATACCGATCCGCTGGCAGCCACATCAAGATACTGGACAGTTAAATTCTGGATTGACTTTTCACAATCCCTGAATGGTCAGCGGGCCCTTCGAATCTCGTTGGGTTGTTCTTGAGGCTCTTCGAAAGTTGTGAGGTTCATTTCCGAAGATTCTGCTGTGTTGAATAGATGCTGAGTCGCGTTTACAGCGGCTCACACAGTGGTTCTATGTTGGTAATGGCGAACATCAAGACGATTTCACGGAACTGCCGATACCAGCCAAGCGCTCGCACGGCATCGC
>NZ_QPLT01000032.1 GCF_003666015.1 Halorubrum sp. Atlit-26R | reverse complement strand
GGGGCGGGGTAGTATTTTGGACTTGTGGCCTTAGCCACACCCTTAACCCGAAACGCGATTTTCGCGGTCGGGTTCGGAGCGTCGGTGATCTCCCTCCTGCCCATGCCCATAGCCGAGGGGATGGTAGCCGGGATGAATCCTCGTCGAGAATCGGTGATTTGCCGGTCATGTTTGCCGGATTTAGAGCTCACTTTCAGCGTTGCCACTATCCGCCGGCCGCGCTATCTGATTTCCCAGACCGGGGTAGCGAATTGGCAGATACTCCCCGAGCGGCCTTCCTTTTGGAAGGTCACTAACGCATCAATGAAGTGGCCGGGGTCGCGGCCGGCGTCCTTCCACAGTTCTAATCCCTGTTCTATACGGTCCTTAATCTCTCCCTCGACCTTTCCCATCCGTATCTTCATCCGGGCGTCGTTGGCGCTATCTACGTCAATATCGTGCTTTGCCGCCCATGCGATAAATGCGGATGTTTTCTCGTCTAAGCCTCTCTCGGCGGCGTTTAGTGCCTTCGCTCCCGTCTCAACCGCTCTCCTCGTAGCCTCTCGCGCTTCCTTCACCGACTCATGGACGAGTTCGGAGATAAACGACGAACGGAGAGAGACGCGACCGTATTCGCGTTCTACGAGTTCGTCTATCCGGTTCAGCGCGCGGCGGACGCTATCCTCGTGGCGGTCGTGGTCCTTCGCTATCTGTTTCGGTGAAACCTCTCCTCCGTCCGTTACAAGCGTCTCTAAAGATTCCCATTCGACGGGAGACAATCCATCCGCGAGGTGCCGAACAACTACGCTCTGCTGGTCGTGGCGGATTTGAGTGAGGTCTAATCCGTACAGGTGATCGTCCGGCCGCTCCATATCGACTCCATCAAAATATAGGTCCGGCTTGTAGGGTCCGGTTCCTCCCTGCCCATCGCCCACGTTCCCCGAGCGGACGGGGATACCGGCGTCGGCTAAGACCGAATGAAGTGTCTCGTCTAACTGGTCCGTGAGTGATTCCAAATCGTCCCATCCGAGTTTTCGGTCCCACTTCGACGTTTGGTAAGAGACGCCGACCTTCGGATGCGCGAGCGGGTGTGAGTCGGGTTGTGATAGGGCCTCTCGGGCGTAATAGTGTTTGACCTCTCGGGGGAAATCGTGGTCCGGGAATAGTTCACGGACCCGCTCCGGGCCGAGAGTGGCGGTGTGGTAGTAGCCGGGGAGAGAGTTCCCATGTGGGTCCGTATCGTTTTGAGTGATCGACCGGAACCCGCTCCGGTCGTTTTCGAGTAAGTGACCCATAGACGCCAGCGGTCCATCACGGGCATGGACGGGGCCGCTGCGGTCTTTTTGGAGACGGACGTATCTCTCGGCGTCAATAATGTTCGAATACTCGTGTAGGTCCGAACGGTCGAAATACCAGCCGTTCACACCCACGGCCTCGGCGGCGGCTTGTAGGAGGGGGATGTATCGGGTAAATTCTATGTTCGAACCGGAGAGACGGACGTTCACCGCGTCTCCGAGCCCATCTGGAACCGAGAATTTCTTTCGAGTTCCGTCGTTTTTCTCTACCTCCATCCCCTTCCATCGGGGCGAGATATGAGCGTTGAGGCCCTGCTCTCCGACGTGATCCTCGTCGGGGTGCCGGTCTATCGCTATCCGATACTCTTTGATTTCCTCTAAATCTATCTCGGTGCCGGACGGGGTGGTGCCGGATTCGGGCACTACAAAGCCGCTCTCTTGGTAATAGAGGGTCGCGGTCCATCGCTCGCCGCCGGTTGTAAACTCCGATTTACGGCTCCCTCCGGCGGACTTTCGGGCGGCGTCGGCTCCGAAAAAGGGCTTTAGACCGTGTTGATTCCATATCGCGTTAGCCGTAAATTCGTGAGACGCGGGGCGCACGACTTTCATCGCTGTCCCTCACAGATTTGCGCCAGCGTCCGGGCGCGGAAGTTCGACCGCGGAAGTTCGCTCGCGCGGTGGAATAGTTCGCTCGGGGCGATTCGGTCGGGATTTCGGTTGTTTTCCGTCATGGTATGACGGACCCATGAAGGGAGAGAAACCGCCCATGCCCATGCCTACCGACCGTTTTAAGGGGTTTCGGGAGAGAGGGGTATGTACGGTTTTACTGGCGCGGGTGCCGGGTCCAAGGGAACCCGCGCCGGGCTTTCTACCTTCTTACCTACGGGTACGTGGGTAGGTTCTTAAAGATACCTCTTGGTGGTATGCGGTGCTTAATCGGATAGGGAGATGCGCGCGCTCTCTACGACCTCCTGATACTCTCTCGCGTCGTTTATCGCCATCCTGATGGCCTCCTGCGTGGATTGTGCCTCGGGATAGTTCTCATCAATCCATTTCTGCGATTTCTTGGTAAGGGTCATGGAGATTTTGACAGTCTCCCTTTCGGTGTTGCCCATGCCTATCGCACGAAGGCACGGGTTATAGTATAAACGGGTTCGGGGTGTTAGGCCGTCTCCTGCGTGATTATCAGGGTTTCATAATGAATCCATAGATTCATTAGGGTTCCCCTACCTTCCTGAAGGGATGGCAACATCAAAACTAAGCGGCTTCGCAGGAGGACCGGGAGAGATTGACCCGATCGACCTCGCAGCGTTGATCGGGATTCCGTGGTTCGCGGCTACCATTTTCGGCGTGTTCACGTTCAACATTAACGTGTTCGGCGGGTACGATTTCAGCGCGCCTATCTGGACAGTCGCCGGAGCGGATATTTCCGTCGCGCTGATGCTGGTTCTCGGAGGGACGGTGTGGGTCGTGGCGACTAACGAATTAACAAAAACCGACTATGACCCGGTGTACCTCGCGCTCATCGGGTTTGCGCTTCTCTCGCCGCTGCTGTTCGTGTTCGTGCCGGCGTTTGAATCGCTCGTTACGTGGTCCGACTTGACTCGTCTCGCCTTCACTATCGCGGTGTCGGCAGCAACTACGGCCGTCTCTTACCTCGCGTAAAACGCGGTAAGAGGCTTTCAGACTTCCAATTATGAGCAAAACACAAAACGATGAGATTAGCAGTCAAACCGACGACGGCACTATTCCTCGCGGGATGGTGGACCGCCGTAGTGGTATCGACGTGGACCGTGATTCTGATGCTGGCGACGGGGGCGGCGTGACCCGCTCCGAGCCCACGCCCACGGCCCAAAAGAAAAATCCAGGGCCTTCGGTCGGCCGGCGGACGTTCGTGAAAGGGCTCGGCGCGGCGGCGGCGGCGAGTGTGGTAGTCGGTCATCCGAACGGGATGGTTCAAGAATCGAAGGCGCTCGCTCCGCTGGTGGCGGGTGGGTTCCTCGCGGGGGTGGCGATTGATTGGGCGCTCCGGGAATACAACGTGTATGGTTCCGAAGCGCCGCCGGAAGGGCTGACCGCCGATGTTCTGAAACAGCAGGTGTATCAGACTGCTCTCACCCGTCAGTCTACGAACGCCACAACGATCGTCAATAACGGGACGATTCTGGACGGCGTTGAACACACTGCCTATACCGAAGCAAAGATCGCCGCGATCGAGGCGCTAAACGCTGGCTCGTCAGAGTCTGACGTACTTAGTGATGCCACCGCCGCAATCGACACTTACGAAACTACTATCAGGAGTAATCTGCTCAAGTCGTGGAATGAATCTGTTTCCGAGTTGTATTCAATGATTGATACTCTTGAGTCGCATCCTGACTTAGCGGCTGGTTCTCTGAATGTTATCGGTCTTAGTGACGAGGCGAGTTTCGGGAATTGGGAAAATCCTAATGTAAACACAATCGACCTTCCCGATGGCTCTACCTTCGACGTTAAGGGTCCTGCGTTCTTCCGAGATGGGAGTGAGGGTAGTGGTATCGCCTACTGGGACCCTACTACTAAGAAAAACGCATACGGTTCCTATGGGGCTGGGTATGTTGTAATAAAGTCTGGTGACGGTCTGGAATACTTGAAATATTCACTATGGAGCGATATTTATGGAAAGATGGATACCACTTTCCAAAACGTTCGTAATGGGATCTCGACGTGGGTAACGAACGTGTACGGAGACGTTCAATCCGGTTCGATCGAGATTTCCGACCTCGTGACGCCGCGCGAGCGGGCGGCCATGATGTCGGACGATGAAGGGATTTCGCAGGCACTTGCGGACCTAATCGCCCTGAATATCCCGGTCGATTTGGAGCGGGAGGCAACCGTTTTCATCCCCGAGTCGGGGACGACGCTCCGGGGCTCACTCGGTCTAACCGATACGTCGGACGGGCCGATCGAGGCGGGGACGACTTACGACCCGTCTACCTTCGCCGGAGACGTGTATTTCACGACGGACGTGTCTCTCTTAGAGGGAGAGTGGGATGCGTACGAGACGGGGGTAGATGGAGGGACGGTGACCCTCACAGCAGAACCGTATGAGGGGACGGTCTACACGGTCGAGACGACCGCTCCCGAGACGGTCAACATACCGGCTACGGATTTCACCGACAACGGAGGAGGCACATGGTCGTACGACGCCAGCGGGGACTTAGAGACGCCTATCACGGAGGTTTCGGCGGTTAACTACTATGCCGAATCCGAGGAGACGAATTATCAGACTATTCAACTGGATTCGTCTTTCACCGTGGAAGGGTTCGAGAACACGGAGACGGGCGAATCGGCGGATAGCGCGTCTTTCACGTCGTCGGAGCCGCAAACTGATAACAACTATATCACACAAGAGGAATGGGATAGTCTCGAACAGCAGAATCAGGAATTGATCGACAAATTCGAGGAATCGCAAAGCAGCGGAGACGGACTGTTCGGGGGAGGGGTCCCGTGGGGTGACCTCGGAGGTGCCGGCGGGGTCGGTGTGCTGGCGGTCGGGGGAGCGGTCGCGCTCGGAGCAATCGCAATCCTCCGGGAAGCAATCAAATTCTACCTGCCGGGTAGGTAGGGAGAAACGGCTATGAACACCATTTTTAGAATTACACTCATCGGGCTGTTAGGTATCGCTTTGGCGATGGGCATGGGCGGGGCCGCCGCGCAGGGAGACGGCGAGGCCGTGCCGATAAACGTCACCGTGGAAGGCGGCGAGACGGAGGCCGACACGCTCGCCAATCAGGAGGAGATACGATTAGAGGAGACGACGACTCTCACCGGGTGGGAGTTTGTAGACGGAACGGCGAGGATCGGCGTCGAGGTAGACCGTCCGACCCGTATCAGCATCTCCGACAACGTGGCGGGGTTAGGCGAGGAAGGCGCGACGCGCATCCCTGTGGTGACGCAGCGGGTCTTTCCGGGGACGACGGTGATAGCGGTCCCGGTGGAGTCCTTCGCGGGAGGTAACGCCGTCTCGGTCGCAGCGGGCGGCGAGGGAGTCCGTATCTCGACGGCGATGGACGAATCAGGAAACGACCCGTTCAGGCACTTCGGCGGCGAGTCGGGGCTTTTCAGCGGGATGCTGTTAGCGTTAGTCTCGGCGGTCGGAGGGGCGGGATGGGTTCTGAAACGGGAGGATAAGGGTGTGATGGAAGCATGAGCGAAGAAACCACTTCAAGCACGTTCGGCGGATGGGCGGACCGTATCACTTGGCTACTGGCCGAGGGGCAAATGCTGGCGCTCGGTCTAATGTTCACGCTCGGAGGTATCCTGTTGATTTACCGGCCGAGTCTCCCGACCGTGCCGCCGATAGTGGTCGGCTGGCTGGCGGCGTTGATGCTATTCGGCCCGCCGCTGTTCGGGTTCTTCGTCGCGTTCGTAAGACGTCTGCGCTCGCGTCGGATGGTGGAAGTCCACGAGATCGACGCGAGGAGAGACACGGTGAAAAAGTGGTACGTCGAGCCGGAGATTTGGAGCTCTAAATCGGTCGATGGACCGAATCCGTATCCCGTGAACGGCGGGTCCGGCTGGGGCGTTCAGTCCTTCGAATTTGATGAAGATATGGGTTCTCTCCGGGTCCGGGGAGTTTGGCTGTCGGAGTGTGAGGATACGGCCTTACTCACTAAGAAAAGCCATATGGAGTCGATATATGAGAAACTCACCGAGTCTCATATCTCCCTGAAGATAATGCGAGAGTCGATTAGCGAACTCGGCGCGGATATTCAGGGACGGATTATCAGTCGGGGAGCGGAGGCCCGAGAAAAGGGGACGATGATGGACCCGACCGGGGTTAAAGAGGTGTTCGAATCCTTCGAAAAGGATATTGAAGGAATCGGGGCGGATGACCTCCCGACGCTTGAATTAGATGAATCGATGGGCATGGGCGAGGAGGCCGAGCCCGCCGCGAGCGAACCCGCAGAGGAGGCACCAGCAGATGACTGACGACAACGACGTTTATACGCCGGCACAGTACCGGGAACATCAGGATGGGTACGGGGTCCGTGACCCGGACGCACACCCACACGCCGGGGTAGTGAGGGACGAGGAGGTATCCCGATACCTGTCGGTTCTGTCCTCGGAGTATGGGCATGGGCGGGGTCACTTCGAGAACCCCGACCGGCTGCCGGGGAGGGCCGATGAACTGAAAGAGGTGGAGAGAATCCGGCGAATCGCTGCGACGGAGACGGCGCGCTCGGCGTTAGACACGGGTGATATGCCGTCTCTCAAACACCTAACCGGGGACCAGCAGGAGCGAGCCGACGTGAGCGGGATGAAGGCGATTCAAAAGGTGGATGAGATAATCACCTCGCCCGCTCCGGTGATAGTGATTCTCGGAGAGATGGGCACGGGAAAGACGGACGCCGCGAGTCTAATCGGACAGCGGGCGAAGCACTTGCTCGGAGTCGAGCAGATCGCCAGCAACGTGCCGAGCCTTCAAGAAACGACGAAGTGGGTAGACGACGAGGGAGAGGTCCGGTCCGGGTTCGTCCCGAATTTTGGGACTCTCGACAAGTGGGTAAAACAGGATGGTGACCCGATGGAGAACCCACAGAGTCAGAAACTCTTTATCGGGGACGAGTTCTCATCCGTCGGAGACGGCGGCGGGAAGGCTGGCTACTTGATGAGAAAGAAAATGGGTCCGTTAGTGTTCAAGATACGGAAATACGACGGTCTGCTAATCTACGTCGCACACGACGAAAGCAGTATCCACCCGCTCCTTTGGAGAGTCGGTGTGATAATCAAAAAGACGAGCAAAAAGCAGGCGGTCGTAGCCGACTCCATCAAGAACGGGGAAATCAGGGACGAACGGTTCCGTATCGATGGAATCCCACAAACCGACTGGCGATATGATACGAAAGACCCGGCCGTATGGAGTTGGAGTGAGACGGAGGAGGAGGAGACGCCGGAACCCGGTTCGGTCGCGTATGACGTGGCGATATGGACGGTTGTGAGGTGTAAAAAGGACGGGATGAGCAACCGTGAAACGGCCAAATTCGTGCCGTATAGCCACGGATGGGTAGGAAAGCGGTGGAATGAGTATAACGTCGGGGGAGAACACCGAGACACAATATCCAACGTGGAGGCCATAACCGCATGAAGGCGCGGGGGCGGATAGGTGGATACGGATACGTACCCCCCTCCATCTATACAGGCCCATCCGCTCCCCTCCGAGGGAGGGAAGCGACCGATGGGCGCTCGTCGAGAGATGTCGGCGGAGTGATATATAAGACGCGCGAAGGCGCGAGCGACCGTGAGGGATGGTAACTCATGCCGTCCCACCGAGCGAACGCACACGGAACCGCGTGCGAGTATCACTTAGCCGACAAATACGGCGTTCGTCTCAAAGACGCGGACGGAAAGCGGATCGATACCAGTTGGTACGACGGGATGAAGGCGGGGACGCCGTGGGAGTTCAAAGCGACCGCTCGGACCCATGCGGACGGGAATCCGGGGAATTTCAAGATATATCGGGCGTATCACTCCAAACTACAAGCGAACGGTGGAAGGTACGGATTCGCCGTCTACCGGGTCCGTGGGACGGGAACACAGGTTCTCGGCACTAAGACCGTGGCGGCGTCTCGTCTCCCTACGGTCCGCTGGCACGGGGGCGGGTCGCACCGTGATACGCAACAGGCAAAAGTGCCGATTTCGGCTATCTTCTAACTCACGTCGCCTTTAGACGGACGGATGAGAGATATTTAGAGACGGTGTGTTCGGAGACGCCGAGCCGGTCGGCTACCTGCTGGCGGCTACCGGGCGAGCCGTATCCTCCCTGAAGGTACAGCCATGCGGCGATAGGTGCCTTTCCGCTGGTGGCGATATTGGTAGGGACGAATTGGAGTGACCCGCGCTCGGGGCGGTCGAACCCGCCGACATGAAGCCAAAGGCCAAAATGGAGTTTAGCGTCCCTGAATCGGTCGTATTCGGCACGTTCGTGAACGGTCCCATAGTCGGGGTCGTCGTATTGTTCAATCACGGAACCGCTCCCGTCGTCCGACTCGACTAATCGCGTTCCGTCGGATAGTGTCTGAACAACCGTCTCGGCGTCCGATATGGTTTCCTGATGGGTTGCCATGTTACCCAAAAAGGGAAGGTGCCACTTAGATGTTTTGGGAAGGGTGGCGCGCGCCGGCTCGTCTCTCCTCGCGGGGCGGTCGCGGTCGAGGCGGCGGTGGGGGCGCGAATTTTTTCGCGCGCCCTGCGGGGCGGGGGCGGGGTAGTATTTTGGACTTGTGGCCTTAGCCACACCCTTAACCCGAAACGCGATTTTCGCGGTCGGGTTCGGAGCGTCGGTGATCTCCCTCCTGCCCATGCCCATAGCCGAGGGGATGGTAG
>NZ_QPLT01000031.1 GCF_003666015.1 Halorubrum sp. Atlit-26R | reverse complement strand
CCCAGCGTGGAGTCCTATCTCGCTCCACAAACGACAAGTCGATCCACGCGATACCTTCGGTGAGGCGTTCGATTTCGGCCATAAGCACTCTGAAGTCGAACGCCTCATCCTCTAACTTTACGCGACCGCGATTGCGACGGGTACTTATAAATAACAGGCGGTGGCGCGCCTGCGAGCGGCCGGAGCGAAGCGGAGGCCGCGAGCCAGCCCGCGAGGGACGCGGTGAGCGCTCGGAGAGCGCGAACCGCGAGGCTGGGGAGGTGTGAGGTGCTGTGCGGGGCGGTGCGGGGTGGGACTCAAAGGGGCAGTCGCGAGGGCGAAGCACGCCGCAGTAAGCACCGCAGCGAGGGAGCGATAGCGACCGAGCGAGGAGCACAGCAAGGCGCGCGAGCCGTCGCGACTGGGGCTTTGGAGGTGTTCACCGCCGCAGCGGCGACCACTTATAAACAGCAGACAGCAACACCGCTAATTTCCTCATAAATGGCCTCGTTCACGATATACTACACCTAATCTCGTCGCTCTTCACGGGATGCTGTTCGGCGCGCTACTGTTTCGGGAGAGGTCCGGTCGCGATAGCTGGCCGTTACAAAGCCCCCGGATCGTGAATCGGTACCGACACTCACGGTCGCTTTTTATTTGCCAGAGCGACCGTCACGCCATGCCCGACGCCTTCGGACGCGCGATCCGCGACCACCACCGCGGCGACCGGACCGAGCCCCTCGTACAGGGCGACGGCGAGGAGACGCGCGAGCACCCGATCGAGTCGTTCTACTTCACCGACTTCGACCCCGAGAGTAACGCCGGTTCGTGGCTCGCGTCGCGGTTGGAGGGACCGCTCGTCGACCTCGGCGCCGGCGCGGGGCGCCACGCGCTGTATTTTCAGGAGCGGTTCGAGACGGTCGCGGTCGAGTCCAGCCCCGCGCTCGTCGAGACGATGCGCGACCGGGGCGTCGCGGACGCCCGCGAAGGGGACATGTTCGCGCTCCGCGACGCGTTCGAGCGCGACCGGTTCGCGTCGGCGCTCGCGATCGGGACGCAGGTCGGCTTGGCCGGCTCGATGTGCGGGCTCTCGGCGTTCCTCGGCGACCTCGCGTTCGTGACGACGCCCGACGCGACCGCCGTGATCGACTGCTACGACCCGGACCACCCGGCGGCCGCGGACTTGCTCGGCTACCGCGAGGACCCGACGCCGGGGCTCGCGGGCCGCGTCATGTGGTTCGCGTACGACGGTGAGCGGGACCCGACGCTCCGCTTCAGGCTGTTCTCGCCGGACCGACTCCGCGAGGCGGCGATCGGGACCGGCTGGACGGTCGACGCGGTCGACCGCGAGGGATCGGGCGACGGGCCGCACTACCGGGCCGCGCTCGGGAAGCGGTAGGAGAGCCCCGCACGCTCGAATCCGCGAATCCGCGCGCTACCACGCCGTCAGCGCCGCTCGACCGTGGTCCCGGACGAGGATCGCGAGGAAGGCGAGCACGCCGGTGATCGCGAACGCGCCGCCGACGTAGAAGACGGAGCCCATGCTCACCTCGACCATCAGCCAGCCGGCGATCAGCGGGCCGGCCACGGAGCCCGGCCGCCAGACGAGTTCGCGGATGCCGAAGCTGGAGGCGACGCCGCCGTCGTCGGTGCCCTCGTCGGCGAACAGCGCCATGCTCGCCGGCTCGCGGAACGAGTCCGCGACGCCGAGCAGCCCGGAGAACGCGACGAGCGGGAGGTACGCCGGCGGGAGGTCGCCGAGGATCGGGAGCGTCACGCCCGCGCCGAGCGCGGTCCCGATCGCGGCCGAGAAGGGGATCGCCATCGCGACCACACCGTAGGCGCCGCCGCCCGCGAAGACGAACAGCGATCGGCCGTATGCGTCCGAGAGCCGACCGGTGAACAGCTGGCCGACCATGTTGGTCGCTTTTTCTGCGGTGACGGTGACGCCGATGGCGATCCCGGTGACGCCGAGGCCGCCGGCGGCCATCTCCGTGCTGACGTAGATCGGGACCCACGTCCGCACCATCGTCACGGCGAAGGCGTACTGGGCGCGGAACGTCGTCATCGTGAGGATCCGACGGTTGACGGCCAGGTCCGAGAACGGGAACCCCTCGACGCGCGTGTCGTCGTCGTCGAGGAAGAGCCACGTCACGGCCCACGCGGCGACCATCAGCGCCGCGATGACCGCGAAGATGGGGCCGAAGCCGACCGCGTCGTACATCGCGCCGGCCGACAGCGACCCGACGATCGAGGCCGCGAAGGAGGCGGCGTTCGCCTTCCCGATCTTGTCGGCGCGCGCTCCCACGTCGGCGATCTGCCCGACCAGCGATAACGTCATCAGCCCCGCGCCGGTGACCACGAGCCCCTGGAGCGCGCGCACGAGGATGAACGAGCCGGAGGAGTCGACGAGCGGGAACAACGCGTACACGCCGGCGCCGGCCGCGAGGACGCCGAGCAGGACGGTCCGCTTGTCGAAGCGGTCGCCCGCCCACGCCAGCGGCACCACGGCGACGGTCTGCGCGAGCGTGAACCCCGTCGTGTACATCCCGATGACGAACCCGGCCGAGACCGTGACGCCCAGCACCGTCGTCGCCTGCGGGTCGAGCGCGTTGATGTACGTCCCCAACAGGGTGATGAGCGTGATGAACCCGAACCCCTCGGCGAACCGCGTGAGGTAGAGCGCCCAGAACTGCGTTCGGCTCGCCCCGGCCGTCGCGTTGCTCACACCGGATCGGCGCGCAGAGATTTAAAAGGAATTTCGGTTCGAAGGCCGCGGCGGTGCGCGCCGAAGCTATTTGTTCAGCGGCGTCGTCGGCCCCGGACATGGGCGACCGAGCCTGCGACCGGGAGTTCTGCCCGGAGTGCGACCTCGCGGTGGCGCGCACCGACGACTCCTGTCCGGAATGCGGCGCGCCGATCGACCGCCTCGACGAGACGTCGCCCGAGCGCTGAGCCGGCGTGTTCCGCCGTCAGCACGTTCCACCGTCGGCGCGCCGACGCGCGCCCCGCTCTCGCACAGCCCCGCTCTCGCGCAGTCCCGCTCTTGCGCAGCCCCGCTCTCGCGCAGTCCCGCTCTTGCGCAGCCCCGCTCACATGGTGTCGGCGTACTTGTCCCGGCGGTAGAGGTCGATCTCGTGGGCCGACGAGCCGGGCCGCGACGCGGCGAAGGCGATCGCCTCCGCGACTTCCCCCGGCTCGGTGACGCTCCCGGGCTCGAACCGCTCCTCGAACGGCTCCCCGTCCTCGCTGCCGAACTCGGTGCGGACCTCCGAGGGGTTGACGACCGAGACCGCCACGCCGTCGTCGCCGGCCTGCGCCGCGACGCTGTGGGCGAACCCGCGGATCCACCACTTCGTCGCGGCGTACACGGGGTTGAACGACCGGGGAAACTCCCCGGCGAAGCTGCCGACGGCGACGAGCGTTCCCTCGCTCTCCCTGAGGTGCGGGAGCGCCTCGCGCGTGAGGAAGAACGCCCCGTCGACGTTCGTCTCCTGCATCGCGAAGTACTCCTCGTCGGTCATCTCCGCCACGTCGCTCCCGCGGGCGAGCCCCGCGTTGACGACCGCGACGTCGAGGCCGCCGAACTCCTCGACCGCGGCCTCGACCGCCGCCGCCGAGGTCGCCGACTCGCGGACGTCGCCGTCGGCGACGACCGCCTCGACGCCGTGCTCCGCCCGCACGTCGTCCGCGACCGATTCGAGCGCGTCGCGCCGCCGCGCCACGAGGACGACGTTCGCGCCGCGCTCCGCGAGCGCGTGCGCCGTCGCTTCGCCGATTCCCGAGCTCGCTCCGGTGATCACAGCCGCCGCGCCGTCGAGGTCCGTCATGGGCGTGGGATCGGCGGCGGGGCTCATAAACATCGACGTCGCGCCAGACCGGGCCGAGCGGACCGCCGTCCCGCGGTCAGAAGTCGGCGGCGGCGGCGCTCACGTGGAGGCCGACGAAACGCCGCCCCCCGTCCCGCCGCGCGAGCGTCCCGCTCCAGCGGGTGTCGAACTCGTGGCGCTGTCCCGACTCCGCGTCCGTTCACGCCATCGCGACCGCGTCGCTGAACCACGCGTGGTCGTCGCGCTCCGTGACGCGGAGGTCGCGGCTGGTCACGCGCCAGTCCGTCGTGGTCTCGGTCTGCGTCCGGAGCCCCTCCCGGATCCGGTCGCTCCCGACGAGCCGCTCTGAGACGCCGAACGTGACGTACGTGTCGTCGCCGTCGCGCTCGTCGGGGACGTACGGCGCCAGCGGGTCGCCCGCCCGGAGCGCGTCGTAGTACGAGCGGACGGTCTCGCGCGCGTTCATACGAGGCCGCCACGCACTCGGCGGAGAAGTGTTTTGGGGTCGCGGGCGGGGTCGCGCTCTCGGCTCCCAGTTCGTCCGGGCCGTCGGACCGCCCTCCCGCCTCAGTCCACCGGACAGCGGTCGATCCCGAGGACGCGGTACAGCAGGCACCGCCGCGTGGCGCCCTCGACGACGAGCACGGCGCCGGCGATTGCGAGCCCGACGGCGGAGACGACGGGCACGCTGACGTCAGTCGTCGCGACGAGGACCGCGAGGACCGCGACGGCGACGCCGCCGATGACCCGCGCCGCCGCGTCGATTCGGCCGACGTTTCGTTTCATGTCGGACCGTCGGTGCTGCGCCGGCAAAAGCGTTGAGCCGGGTGGGGGAGAGAGGTCCGCTCTCTTCGTCTGTTCAGTCTGGACGCGAGTCCGTCGAACAGTACCCAATCGATAGAAATCGACTGCGGCAGCGCTTCTCGGTTCGAAAGCGGGCCGGGCGCGATTGTGAACTACGAGAAGACGGTCGCTCGCTTCGCTCGCGCTGCGACTTCTCTACTTCAGATCGCTTCCGTCCGATTCCCTCACCGCATCGCTGTCGCTCTGTGATTCAGTGTACGGGCCGGGCGCGATTTGAACACGCGACCGACGGATTAAGAGTCCGTCGCTCTCCCTAACTGAGCTACCGGCCCTCACGAGTTCGTATCCGGGTCACGGTAAAAGGCCTTTTCATTCGACCACGTCGCCGCCGGGCGGGTGACGGTCGAATCGCACGAATGCGGCGGTGTCGAATTCTCTACCTGGAAGGCGAAGTCGCCGCTCTTCGCGGCATCTTTGGCGGGGGTCGACGGCGAGAGCGCACTCGTTAAGTGTCGTGCCGCGGAAATCCCTTCAATGAGTAGTGGGGCATCCGGATCCGCGCGGACCCGGTACGCGATCCTCGGCTGTGGGAGCGTCGGGCACGCCGTCGCTGAGGAACTGACCGAGCGCGGGAAGGACGTCCTCATCCTCGACCGCGACGAGAGCCGGGTCGAGGCGCTCCGGGACCAGGACCTCAACGCGCGCGTCCAGGACATCGCCGAGCCGGACGTCGTCGACGAGCTCGACGACCGCGACATCGTGCTGATCCTCGCCAGCGACGTGGAGGCGAACAAGGCGGCCGTCTCCGCGGTCAGGGAGACCGGCGGCGACCACTACGTCGTCGTCCGGGCGTCGGACCCGGTCAGCGAGGACGAGCTGCGCGAGCGCGGCGCGGACGTGGTGATCAACCCCTCGACGGTGATCGCCGACAGCGCGCTCCAGTCGCTGGAGACGGGCGAACTGGAGTACATGGCCCGCCAGCTCGCGGAGATCATCGAGGCGGGCGGCGACCGGATGGCGATCCTCACCCACGACAACCCCGAGCCGGACTCGATCGCGTCCGCGACCGCGCTCCAGGCGATCGCGGAGGCGTTCGGCGTCGACGCCGATATCGTCTACTCCGGCGACGTCGGCCACCAGGAGAACCGCGCGTTCGTCAACCTCCTCGGGATCGACCTGCTCGCCCGGAGCGAGGCGCCGCCGCTCTCGGAGTACGAGACCGTCGCGGCCGTCGACCTCGCGAAGGCGGCCGCCGAGGACCTCGACCTCGGGGTCTCCATCGACATCTACCTCGACCACTTAGAGTCGGAGGTGCCGTTCGACGCGCGCTTCGTCGACGTGCGCACCAACGTCTCCTCGACGTCGACGATCCTCACGAAGTACCTCCAGGAGTTCGACCAGTCGCCCTCGGAGGCGGTGGCGACCGCGCTCCTCTACGGGATCCGCGCCGAGACGCTGGACTTCAAGCGCGACACGACGCCTGCCGACCTGACCGCGGCCGCGTACCTCCACCCGTTCGCGAACCACGACACGCTCGAACAGGTGGAGTCGCCGTCGATGAGCCCGGAGACGCTCGACGTGCTCGCGGAGGCGATCCAGAACCGCGAGGTCCAGGGGAGCCACCTGTTCTCGACGGCCGGGTTCATCCGCGACCGCGAGGCGCTCGCGCAGGCCGCCCAACACCTGCTCAACTTGGAGGGGATCACGACGACGGCCGTGTTGGGCATCGCCGACGAGAAGATCTACCTCGCCGCGCGCTCGAAGGACATCCGGCTGAACATCGGCAACGTCCTCGACGAGGCGTTCTCCGAGATGGGCGACGCCGCCGGCCACTCGACGCAGGGCTCCTTAGAGATCCCGCTCGGCATCTTCACCGGCATCGAGGCGAGCGGCGAGAACCGCGACACGCTCCTCCACCTCACCGAGGAGGCGGTCAGGCGGAAGCTGTTCGACGCGCTCGGCGTCGAGGGCGGGAGCGGCGACGGCTCGAACGGCTCCTGAACTCGGTACGCATCGCCGGGGTCGTTTTCCGACTCGGAGCCGTAGCTCCGGACGCGACACCGCATGTACGTTCCCGACGATCCGCCGGCGACCTGTCCCGCCTGCGGCGACCCGTACGAGTCGGTCTCGCGGCACACCGACGGGTTCGTGGCGAACTTACTCGACAACGAGCGCTACCGGCGGGTGTGTTTCCACCCGTCGACGGACGGAGGCGATCCGGCGTTCGACTGTTATCACCACACGCACGAGCAGGCCGGAACCGATTGACGGAGTCGGCACAGACTGACGGAGTCGGATCCGGGTTGCGGAAGAGCGGAGGGTCGAGCCGCGGAGTCGGCTTAGAAGTCGTCGCCCTCGGTGATCGAGGTGTGCGAGCCGATCAGCGCGCCGGAGAGGTCGACGCCCTCTAAGGTGGCACCCGTGTCGATCACGGAGTTGCGGACCTCGGAGTCGGTGATCGTCGCGTCCTCGAACACGACCGCGCGGTCGAGCGTCGAGTCGGTCACCGTCGCGCCCGACATGACGTGGACCACGTCGCCGAGGTCGCTCCCCTCGACGGTCGCGTCGTCGGCGACGAGCGTCCCGCCGTCGAGGGCGTACTCGACCGCGTCGAGGTAGCTGTCGGCGGTGCCGATGTCGAACCACGCGCCGTCGAAGGTGTACGCGTGGACCGGCCCGCGCTGCTGGAGCCACTGGAGGAACCAGCCCGGCTCGTCCGGGTTGTTGTCGTCTTCGAGGTACGTGGTGAGCTTCGGGAGCGTCTCCGCGGGGAACGCGTAGCAGGCGATGGAGACGAGCGTCGACTGCGGGTCCGCCGGCTTCTCCTGGAAGTCGACCACCTCGTCGCCGTCGAGCTGGACGAGCCCGTACGACTTCGCGCGCTCGCGGTCGCCCACGTCGTAGGCCGCCAGCGTCGGCGTCCCCTTCTCGTGGAAGAAGTCGGCGAAGTCGCCGAGATCGAAGCTGATCATGTTGTCGCCGGCGACGACGATCAGGTCGTCGTCGACGCCCTCGCGGTCGACGAGCTGTTCGAGCGCCCCCACGACGCCGAACTTCTCGTCCTCCTCGACGGTCTCCTCGACCGAGAGGGTCGGCTTCTCGAAGGGGCTCTCGGCGAGGTACTCCGCGAACGTGTCGGCGAAGCGCTCGTTCGTCGAGACGAACACCTCGTCGACCCGGTCGTCGGCCTCCAAGTCCTCGAATATCTCGTCGATGACCGTGTTCTCCCCCACCGGCAGGAACATCTTCGGCCGGTGCTCGGTGATCGGCCAGAGCCTGGTCGCGTAGCCACCCGCGAGTACAACTGCTTTCATACGCGTTCGGTCTCTCCCCGGTGACATACCTCTTTTGGCCGCCCGAGCGGTAGTGTTCAGATAAGCTGATTCCATGCGAACGCGACTGATCTGAGCCTGCCTCTCCTCCACAAGCTCTAATTGGTCTCGTCTAAACAGCCGCTGAGGCGGTCGTTTTCGGGCACAGACACTTTGAAAACGCACCGCCACACATTTCAATTCGTATCTGAACACCGCTAACCCGTCGAACGTAGTCCGCGTAGGTGTTGTCGGATTCCTCCACGCCGTGAACGGCGGGGCTTTCTCCTCGCACTTCTGTAACCGACGCGGCCGGCGACGCTACTCTTCGAGCAGCTGCTGAGCGATCGTGTTGCGCAGGACCTCGCTCGTGCCTTCGTAGATCTCCGAGAGCTTCGCGTCCCGGTAGAAGCGCTCGGCCGGGAAGTCCTTGGTGTAACCGTAGCCGCCGTGGATCTGGACCCCCTCGTTGGCGACTTCGCGGGCGATCTCGGAGGCGTACAGCTTCGCCTGCGCGGCCTCCTTAATATAGTCCTCGTCGCGCATCTTCAGGTCGGCCGCCTCGTGCATCAGCAGCTCCGCGGCGCGCGCCTTCGTGTCCATGTCCGCGAGCTTGTGCTGGATGGCCTGGAAATCGGAGATGGGGCGGTCGAACTGCTCGCGCTCCTGCGCGTACTCCCTCGCCTCGTCGAGCGCGGCGCGGGCGATACCGACCGACCGGGCGGCGATGGTGATCCGGCCGCCGTTGAGGGTCTTCAGCGCGTGGACGAACCCCTCGCCCTCCTCGCCGAGCCGTCGCTCCTCGGGGATCCACATGTCGTCGAAGCGCAGCTCCGCGGTCGGACACCCCTTGTCGCCGAGCTTGTCCTCCGTCCCCTCCACAATGAACCCGTCGTCCTCCTCGGGGCGGACGACGAACGACGAGATGCCCTTCCGGCCGGCGTCCGGGTCGGTCTTGGCGAACAGCGTGACCGTGTCCGCGACGGAGCCGTTCGAGATCCAGAGCTTCCCGCCGTTGACGACGTAGCCGTCGCCGTCGCGCTCGGCCGTGGTCGACATCGCCGGCACGTCCGAGCCGGCCTCGGCCTCCGAGAGCGCGAACGCGCCGATGTCCTCGGCGGTGTTCAGGGCGGTGAGGTACTCCTCCTTCTGCGCCTCGTCGCCGAATTCGTAGAGCATGTTGCCGGCCAGCGACGTGTGGGCCGCGACGACCGTGCCGAGCCCGCCGGAGCCGCGCGAGATCTCTTCGAGCCCGATCGCGTAGCTGTGGTAGTCGAGGCCGGCGCCCTCGTACTCCACCGGGAAGGGCATTCCCATGAGGCCGAGGTCGGCCATCTCCTCGACTAAGTCCGCGGGGAACTCGTCGGTCTCGTCGATCTCGGCCGCGCGGGGGACGACCTCCTCGTCGACGAACGCCGCGACGGTGTCGCGGATCTGACGCTGCTCTTCGGTAAGCGTGAACTCCATGGATCGAGGTTCGACCGGGCGGACTTAGCCGTTTCCACACGGTTGTACACGGGCCGGCGGTTCGTCGTCGCGGGCGGGGACCGGGTCGTGCGGTTTCGTCCGGTCGTCCCGCGGGCGACGCCCGACGGACGTGGTCGCGTTAAGTTTGGCGTGAATTGTGGTAGACTGCGAAGGCTTCGAGCCAGTTTTGAGCTGTCTCTAACGCGACATTGCTAAAACTATTCGCAAACGATGATGTTCGGCGTTCTATTTCCCAAAAGACACGTTCGATAGCATTCCGATTTCCATGTTGAA
>NZ_QPLT01000030.1 GCF_003666015.1 Halorubrum sp. Atlit-26R | reverse complement strand
CCCAGCGTGGAGTCCTATCTCGCTCCACAAACGACAAGTCGATCCACGCGATACCTTCGGTGAGGCGTTCGATTTCGGCCATAAGCACTCTGAAGTCGAACGCCTCATCCTCTAACTTTACGCGACCGTTGCCGGGTGAACGGGTTTTTTGAGCGCGCTCCCCCGAGTGGTTCGCATGCCAGAGATCGAACTCGGCGTGCCGAGGGGCGTCGTCGAGTCGCTGCCGGAGGAGGAGGGGACAGCCGAACGAGACATGCGACGCGCCATCACCGGCATCCAGTCGCGGTTGAACGACGCGCTCGACGAGGCGGACCCGGACGAGGCGGCCGAGGTCGTCGCCGACGCGGTCGAGCGCATGGAGTCGCAGGCGAGCACGTACCACGAGTTCGTTCCGGAGCTGCGCGCGTGGGGGCAGTCGCCCATCTACGCGATCGCGTGGCGCAACCTCTACCTCGAACTCATCGGTCAGCTGTACGACCACGAGTGGCTCGCCGACGACCTCGACCGCGAGCGCAACTTCCGGCTGGTCGAAGACGGGATCCGCCTCTCCGACCTGTAGCCGGCGACGCGTCGACTTCCCGGCCGTCGCCTTCCGCGGCCGGCCGCTTTTAAGCCGCCGCGACACGAGGTACGGGTATGGAACTGGAACTGCGGTTCTTCGCGACGTTTCGCGAGGCCGCCGGCGGGAAGACGGTGAACGCGGAGTTCGCCGACGGCTCCTCCGTCGGCGACGTGCTGCGCGAACTGGAGTCGGAGTACGAGGGGATGGAGGGCCGACTGATCGTCGACGGCGACCTCGCCCCGCAGATAAACGTCCTGAAGAACGGCCGCGAGGTGCTCCACCTCGACGGGCTCGACACACCGATGGCGGACGGCGACCGGCTCTCGGTGTTCCCGCCGGTCGCGGGGGGAACGTGAGCGACGACGGCTCGGCTGCGGCCGAGGGCGTCGGCGGCGACGCGGACGGAGACCCTCCCGGCCACCCGCCCGCGGAGGAAGGGTGGGAGCGCGAGACGGTGGCGTACCGCGGCATCTCCCGGCGGCTTGCCGCCCACTACCTCCGTAACCTGGGCGGAGAACTCGTGGGGACCGACGACCCCGCGGCGGCGACCCGCGTGGACGGCGACGGATGGCGGGCCACTCTCAGCGCAGAGAAGGTGACCGCGGCGGCCGCGATCAAGCTCACCGAGGTGACCGCCGAGTTCGCGGGGGACCCCGACGTCCTCGCCGAACTCCTCCCGAAGTACCGCCAGAAGGCCATGCGCGCCGGCGGGTGATGTCCGACGACGCTGACGACGGGGATCGCGGCGACCGGGGAGACGCCGATCGGGACCCCGACTCGTATCCGATCGAGGGTACCGCGCTGGTGAAGACGGCGGCTCTCGCGAGCGTGCCGGCCGCTCGCGTTCCGGCGCTGCTCGCGCGCGTCCAGGCCGATCTGGGCCCCAGAATCGACGCGTACCGCCGACGTTACGAGCGGATCGCGGCCGAGCCGGAGCGCGAGACGTTCCTCGTCGAGCCGGACCACTGGGGGGCGGTGGCCGACCGCGTCGGACTCACCGAGCGCGAGCGAGACGCCGTGGTTCGCGCCCACGAGGCCGCTGTCGAGCGGATCGGCTCCGGGAGCGGTCGCCGGGAGGAGTTCGACACGGCGCTGGAGATCCGGTCCGGGGTCGTCATCGGCGTGAGTGCGGACGAAGACGACGGGTAATTCGAACCCTGCCACCACCGACGCCTTTTCGGGGCACAGCGCGGACGTGTCCGTATGCGATTCGCTCGACTGCTCACACCGGACGGACCCGTCGCCGGCCGCTACGTCGACGGCGCGGTCGTCGCCGACGACGGCCGCTACGAGGTCGGTCGCGACGGGCGACTGCTCCCGCCCTGTGACCCCACCGCGCTGTACTGCGTCGGCCGGAACTACGCCGAGACGCTCGACCAGATGGAGTACGAGCGCCCCGAAGAGCCGGACTTCTTCATAAAGCCCCCGGCGAGCCTGCTCGCGCACGGCGAGCCGGTCCGGTACCCCGAGTGGACCGACGAGCTGACGTACGCCGGCGAACTGGTCGCCGTGATCGACGAGCGGTGCCGCGACCTCGACCCCGAGGACGTCCCGGACGCGGTGCGCGGCTACACGGTCATGAACGACGTCGACGCGCTCGACCAGCAGGGGCGGACCGCGCGCAAGGCGTTCGACGGCTCGGCGCCGCTCGGGCCGTGGATCGAGACGGACGTGGACCCGACGAATCTCGACATCGAGACGACCGTGGGCGGCGAGAGGAGACAGGACGCCAACACGGAGCTGATGTTGTTCGGCCCGCACGAAATCGTCTCGTACCTCTCGAAGCGGTTCACCTTCGAGCCCGGCGACTGCGTCGCGTTCGGTAGCCCCGCGAATCCCGGTCTCGTCGAGCCCGGCGAGCGCGTCGAGATCACCTACGAGGGGGTCGGCACGCTCTCGAACGCGGTGGTCGCGCCGGACGCGGAGTAGCGTCTCCGAGTACGGCCGGGTGGGCGTCGATCGAGTTCAGCCGCCCCCGGGGTCGAGGTCGTCGACGCTCGCGTCGTCGATCAGGTCGTCGGCGTTCGTTAGCGCCGTCTCGTCGCCGGTCCGGACGTACTCGCCGAGCGCGTCGGCCGCCTCGACGAGGGCGTCCGCGGCCGCGGGCGGCACGTCGCCGCCGAGCGCGTCGACGCGCGTGACGCGGTCGCGGAGGCGTTCGAACGCGTCGCGGGCGGGGCCGATCCTCGCTTCCGGATTCTCCCCGTCGACGGTGACCGTCGGGGCCTCCTCGTCGCTCTCTGTCTCGTCGATTTCGACGTCGTCGCTTTCGGTATCGACACTTTCGGCGTCGTTTCGGTCGGTGCCGTTTCGGTCGGCGTCGTTTCGGTCGGCGTCGTTTCGGTCGGCGCCGGCTTCGAGTTCGTCGAGGAAGTCGAGCGCGTCGCTCCGGTACGCTTCGACCGCGCGCACGGCCGCCATCCCGCGGGCCTCGCGGAGCGCTGTCGGGACCTCGTCCGCCGGTGGTCGGTCGCCGTCGTCGGCGCCGGCGAGCAGCGCGAGGAGGTACTCGCGGTCGGCGTCGGTCGGCTCGCGCAGTCGCTCGAAGCAGTCGACGGCCTCCAGCAGTTCGCGGGCCGCGAGGTACGTCTCGTCGAGCGTCGCGAGCCGGCCGCCGTCGATGAACCCGCGCTTCCGGCAGTACTCCCGGAGGTCGGACTGGAGGTCTTCGGTCCCCGACCGGGGGAGGGTATCGGGCGCGTCTCCGAACCGCTCGCGATGGGCGGAGAGGTCGATCGAGGCGGAGGTGTCGGTGTGGGCGGTGCGGGCGTCGACGCCGACGCTGCGGAGGTCGCCGCAGCTCGGACACGCGACGGAGCCCGTCTCGTAGTACGACCACCGCGTTCCGCAGGACTGACACTCGCGTTCGCCGCGGACCTTCATGCGAGGCGGTTCGTCGCGTCCGCCCTAAACGACTGCGGGTCGGTCGCCGGTTCGCAGAGCGAGTGCCCGGACCCGTGGCCAGCCTATTTCACGCTCTCCGGCGAACGGTTCGTATGAGCTGGCACGCCGTCGAGGCCGCCGACCGCGCCGTCCGCGCCACACGTCGGTTCCTCTTCCCCTTCGAGGCGGTCCGGTGGGCGAAGCTCGCGTTCTTAGCGCTCGTGATGGCCGGCGGGGGCGCCGGAACGCCCGGCGCGGCGACCTCGTCGCTCGGCGTGCCCGCCGGCGGCGTCGGCGCCGGGAACGGGATCGCCCCGATCGAACCCGAGTCGGTCCCTCCGGGTGCCGAACGCGTCGTCCGCACGGGCGTCGAGCGCGTCGCGGAGCTCGACCCCGCGCTGCTGGCCGGACTCGCCCTCGGCGCTGTCTTCGTGGTAGCCGTCCTGTCCGCGTGTTCCATCGCCTTCCGGCTCGTCTTCTACGAGGCGCTCTCGACGACCGAGGCCGCGCTCTGGGGGCCGTTCCGCGACCGGTTCCGACAGGGGCTCGGGCTCTTCGGCTTCGCGGCGGTGACCGCGGTCGTCGCCGGACTTCCCGCGGTCGCGCTCGCGGCGACGCTCGATCCCGACCTGCTGCGAGTCGTCGGGGTTTCTGTCGGCCGGTTCCCCGGGTGGTCGCCGGTGGCTCCCCCCCCTGCTCGGCGCTCTCGGCGTGCTCGCGGGCGCCACCGCGCTCGCCGGGACCGCCGTCTCCAGGCTCACCTTCGAGTTCGTCGCGCCGGCGATGGTCGCCCGAGACGTGGGCGTGGTCGCCGGGTGGCGGGAGGTATGGGCGTCGTTCCGCGGATCGTGGGCGGAGGTCGTCGTCTACGTCGCGGTCCACGCCGTTCTCGCGGTCGGCGTCGGGATCGTTCAGGCCGTCGCCGCCGCGGTCGTCGGCGGCGTCGTCGCGGTGACGGGCCTCGTCGCGCTCCTCCTCGCGGCGGTTCCGCTCGGCGGCTTCGGGGCGCTGATCGGGACGACCGCCGGCGCGGTCGTTCTCGCGACCGTCCTGGTCTGTGCGGTCGTCGCCGTCGTGGTCCTGACGCTCCCGGTCACGCTGGTCGCCCGGACGTACCTGACCGCGTTCGAGGTCTCGACGCTCGCCGGGATCGATTCCGACTTGGCACCGCTGGCGCCCGCGCTCGTCGCGAGCGACGAATCGGGACCGGTAGCGGAGTGATCCGGCGGTGGCCGTGTGTGGTCGGAGGCGAGATTCGGTAGTGCTCGCGCGTGGCTGTCGGCGTAATTTGGCGGTGATCGCGCGCTACCGAGCCTCTCGGCACCGTGTTCGTGTCGTCGAATGATCGTCGAACGTCGAATCAGGAGTTCGACACCATCGGATAGCTTTTTACTCCGTTCACGAATGGAGAGAGACATGGGATTAGACGACGACGCGCGGGAGTACCACCGACAGGAGCCGCCCGGAAAGATAGCGATCGAGACGACGAAGCCCACGAACACGCAGCGGGACCTCTCGCTGGCGTACTCGCCGGGCGTTGCGGCGCCGTGTCGCGACATCGCGGCCGACCCCGAGTCCGTCTTCGAGTACACGGCGAAGGGGAACCTCGTCGCCGTCGTCTCGAACGGCTCGGCCGTCCTCGGGCTCGGCGACATCGGCGCCGCCGCCTCGAAGCCCGTCATGGAGGGGAAGGGCGTGCTGTTCAAGCGGTTCGCGGACATCGACGTGTTCGACATCGAGCTCGACATCGACTCCGTCGACCCGTTCTGCGAGGCCGTGAAGGCGATGGAGCCGACGTTCGGCGGGATCAACCTCGAGGACATCAAGGCGCCCGAGTGCTTCAAGATCGAGGAGCGGCTCCGCGAGGAGATGGACGTCCCGGTGTTCCACGACGACCAGCACGGCACCGCGATCATCTCCGGCGCGGCGCTGATGAACGCCGTCGACATCTCCGACAAGGACCTCTCCGAGCTCGAGATCGTCTTCTCCGGCGCCGGCGCGTCGGCCATCGCGACCGCCCGGTTCTACGTCTCGCTGGGCGCGCGCAAGGAGAACATCACGATGTGCGACTCCTCCGGGATCATCACCGAGGAGCGCGTCGAGGCCGGCGAGGTCAACGAGTACAAGAGCCAGTTCGCCAGCCCGGTCGAGGGCGGCGACCTCGCGGACGCGATGGAGGGCGCGGACGTGTTCGTCGGGCTCTCCGTCGGCGGGATCGTCTCGCAGGAGATGGTCCGCTCGATGGGCGACGACCCGATCATCTTCGCGATGGCGAACCCCGACCCGGAGATCACCTACGAGGACGCGAAAGAGGCGCGCGACGACACGGTGATCATGGCGACGGGGCGGTCGGACTACCCGAACATGGTGAACAACGTGCTCGGGTTCCCGTTCCTGTTCCGCGGGGCGCTCGACGTGCGCGCGACCGAGATCAACGAGGAGATGAAGGCGGCCGCCGCGGAGGCGCTCGCCGACCTCGCGCGCCAGGACGTCCCGGACGCGGTCGTGAAGGCGTACGGCGACGAGCCCCTCCAGTTCGGCCCCGACTACGTCATCCCGAAGCCGCTCGACCCCCGCGTGCTGTTCGAGGTGGCGCCGCGCGTCGCGGAGGCGGCGATGGAGTCCGGATCCGCGCGGACCGAGATCGACTTAGAGAAGTACCGGGAGCGGCTCGAAGCGCGGCTCGGGAAGTCCCGAGAGATGATGCGGGTCGTGCTGAACAAGGCGAAGAGCGACCCGAAGCGGATCGCGCTCGCGGAGGGCACCGACGAGAAGATGATCCGCGCCGCCTACCAGCTCTCCGAGCAGGGGATCGCGGAGCCCGTGCTGCTCGGCGACGCCGACACCATCACGCAGACCGCGGCCGAACTCGGCCTCTCGTTCCGCCCCGAAGTGGTCGATCCAGACGACCGGGACGTCTCCGGGTACGGCGACCGGCTGTACGAGCTCCGGAAGCGCAAGGGAATCACGAAGCGCGAAGCGGACGACCTGGTGAAGCGGGACACGAACTACCTCGGGAGCGTGATGGTCGAGACCGGCGACGTCGACGCGATGCTCACCGGGCTCACTCACCACTACCCGTCCGCGCTCCGGCCGCCGCTCCAGATAGTCGGATCCGCGGCCGACACCGACACCGTCGCCGGCGTGTACATGCTCACGTTCAAGAACCGGGTCATCTTCTGTGCGGACACGACCGTCAATCAGGACCCGGACGCGGAGACGCTGGCGGAGGTCACGCGACACACTGCCGACCTCGCGCGCCGGTTCAACGTCGAACCGCGCGCGGCGATGCTGTCGTACTCCAACTTCGGGAGCGTCGACAACGAGGGGACCCGGAAGCCGCGCGACGCGGTCGACATCCTCCAGTCCGACGACGCGGTCGACTTCCCGGTCGACGGCGAGATGCAGGCCGACACCGCGGTCGTCGACGACATCCTCAACGGGACCTACGAGTTCTCCCAGCTCGACGAGGCCGCCAACGTCCTCGTGTTCCCGAACCTCGAAGCCGGGAACATCGGGTACAAGCTGCTCCAGCGCCTCGGCGGCGCCGAGGCCATCGGACCGATGCTCGTCGGGATGGACGAGCCGGTCCACGTCCTCCAGCGGGGCGACGAGGTGAAAGACATCGTCAACCTCGCCAGCGTCGCGGTCGTGGACGCGCAGGAGTAGTTCATCGGTCGCAGCCCGGCGCTCGGTACACCAATTTTACTTGTTTCCGACTACGACAGTATTGGTATGGAACCGAGCGAGGATCCGGACGAGCCGACCGGGCCGCGAGTGCTCGACAACAGGCGCGACGCGACTCGGTACCGGGTTCTCGTCGAGATCGCCGCGCGACAGCCGGCGGTGAGCCAGGAGGAGATCGCCGACGTCATCGGCGTGACGTCGCAGGCGGTCAGCGACTACGTCCGCGATCTGGTCGACGGCGGGTTCGTGGAGAAGCGCGGTCGCGGTCGGTACGAGGTGACGAAGGAGGGCGTCGACTGGATTATCACGCGGACCGACGCCCTCTCGGAGTTCGTCTCCCGGGTGTCCGACGATGTCTTGGGAAGCGTCGACGTCGACGCCGCGGTGGCGACCGACGCGCTCGCGGAGGGGGACGACGTCGGACTGGAGATGCGCGACGGCGTGTTACACGCCGTCCCCGAGGGCGGCGCGGCGGCGACGGCGGTCGTCGTCACGGGCGGCGAGGCGGGAGAGGCGGTCGGCGTCACCGACTTCGAAGGCGTCGTCGAGTACGACCCGGGCGTGGTGACGGTCGTTCCCGTCCCCGCCGTGACTGAGGGGGAGCCTCCTTCTCCAGACGTGATCAGGGACCGTGCCACCGGGGCAGACCTCGTCGCGGTCGGCGGAACCGAGGCCTACGCCCTCGCGACCCGTACCGGACTGCGGCCCGACGTGCGGTTCGGGTCGGCGACGGGCGTCTCTCAGGCCGCCCTTCGCGGCCTGGACGTGCTCTTGCTCGTGTCGACCGACGAACTCTCTCGGCACACGACTCGGCTCCGCGAAGACGGCGTGCGGTACGAGGTTCGCGACTCCCTCGACCGCTGAGTCCGTCACTGAGCGCGAGTGCGAGCGGGACGCCGTGCGGGTCACGCGCGGGGCGACTCACAGGTAGGTGCGAATGGTGAGTGATATGAGCGGAGAGACACACCGTGTTTCCGGTGAAATCGGGGTGTGGCTGGGTGCGGTCGGTGCGTGGGCGGGACATGTCGTCTGAGAAACCGCAGTTTCTGACCGTATTAAAACAACAGGTTTTATTACCCGTCTCAGAGTAAAGCTCGCCAAGCCAAGTTGGCGAGTGCTCGCCGAGCCATGACGGGCGTTTCACCGGAAACGTGGTCTCTCCCGTGATGGTGTCGACCCTCAGCTCGTCGAACACCGTGTTTCCGGTGAAACCGGCCGACGATCGTCCCCGTTGTTAACCTCGTTCACTCAGTTTCGGGCCGCCTTTCCCTCCGGTGTTGTCTGCTGACACCGCCTCCACGTGCTCTCGTCGTACTCTCGTTAACTCGCATCCGCTCTCGTTAACTCGCACCTGCTCTCGTCGTCCGTTCACCCCATCAGTCCTCTCTCGACCTGTCTCCCTGGATCTCTCCCAACCCACCCTTCCTCAGGCCTTTCCCAGCTCATCCCCCCTCAGGCCTTTCCCAGCTCATCCCTCCTCAGGCCTTTCCCAGCTCATCCCTCCTCAGGCCTTTCCCAGTTCATCCCTCCCCTCCTCAGCCCCCGTTTTCACCGGAAACACGGTGTGTGTCTCGACGGACCAACCCGTCCCCCGACCGCCCCGCGCCCGCGCCCCACACGCGGCCGCGAAACAGAACTCATTTCACCGGAAACCCGGTGTCTCTCTCATGGACGCAGCGGACGACCTCTTCACGAGGGAGGACCCCATCTTCGCGAACAAGGAGCTCCTCGAGATCAGTCACCTGCCGGGCGAGGGCCGAATCGTCGGCCGAGACGACGAGATCGCCGACTTGGCGACGGCGGTCAATCCGGCCATCTTCGGGCAGAGCCCGAGCAACGTCCTCATCTACGGGAAGACTGGTACGGGGAAGTCGCTGTGTGCGAAGTACGTCTCCAAGCGACTCGTCTCGACCGCGAGCGAGGAGGGCGTCACGGCGACGTTCGCCTACGTCGACTGCGCGCAGGACACCACGGAGACGCAGGCGGTCCAGACGATCGCCGAGGGCGTCAACGACCCCGAGGAGACCGGAATCAACGTCCCCGACAAGGGGCTCTCCACCTCCACGTACTACAAGCGGCTCTGGCGGATACTCGACCAGCGGTACGACGTCGTCCTGATCCTGCTCGACGAGATCGACAAGCTCGACGACGACGCCATCCTGATGCAGTTGTCCCGCGCGGGCGAGGCCGGAAAAATCACCGACTGTAAGCTGGGCGTCGTCGGGATCAGCAACAAGATCCAGTACAAAGACCGGATGGACGAGCGCGTCAAGTCGAGCCTCTGTGAGCGCGAGTTCGTCTTCCCGCCGTACGACGCGAACCAGCTACGGGAGATCATGCAGGCGCGCGCGGACGCGTTCCACGACGACGTTCTCGATCCGTCCACTATCCCGCGCGCTGCGGCGCTCGCGGCACGTGAGCACGGGGATGCGCGGAAGGCAATCGACATCCTCAGATACGCGGGCGAGATCGCACAGGGGAACGACGAGCCCACCGTCCGCGAGGAGTTCGTCACGCAGGCGCGCGAGCGCGCCGAGACCGACCGCTTCCGCGAACTCATCCGCGGCTCCACGCCGCACTCGCGGTACGTGCTCCAGGCGCTCGCGCTGCTATCGCTTTCGAACGGTCGACAAGACGGATTCCGGACGAGCCGCGTGTACGAAATCTACGAGAACATCTGTCGACAGGAGGGCTCCGACAGCCTCTCGCTACGACGCGTCCGCGACCTCCTGAAGGAACACGCCTTCCTCGACATCATCGAACAGTCGAAACACAGCGGCGGTAGCGCCGAGGGAAGCTACACCAAACACCAGCTTCTCGAGGACCCGAGCGTCGTCAAAGAGGTCCTCACCGAGGACGACGCCGAAGCGTAACCGAACCGCACCCGGCCGCTCGACGTTGATCGACCGCCACCTGACGGTGACTGACGGCCGCTCGACACCGACCACCGACTTTTATTCAGTCGGTGGTAACCGAACAGACCGATCGATTCACCCTCAGCCGAGCAGCCCGAGCCCTTCGATGCGCTCGACGATCTCCTCGACCGCTTCCTCGGCGTCGTCGGTCCGCTTGCCGCCGGTGATAACGATCTTTCCGCTCCCGAAGAGCAGAATGACGACTTCGGGTTCGTCCATCCGGTAGACGAGCCCGGGGAACTGCTCCGGTTCGTACTCGACGTCTTCGAGGCCGAGCCCGATCGCGAGGGCGTTGAGGTTGAGGTTGTGGCCGAGGTCCGCGCTCGACACGATGTTCTGGACGGTGATCTCCGGGTCGTCTTCGACGGGGATCTGGAGGCCGCGAAGCTTCTCGAATATGATCCCGAGCGCGTCGTGGACGTCGTCGATGCTCTTCGCGCCCGTACAGACGATCTTCCCCGAGCGGAAGATGAGCGCGGCCGCTTTCGGCTCTTGGGTCCGGTACACGAGGCCGGGGAAGTTGTCCGGGTTGAAATCCGCGCCCGGGAGGTCTTCTGCGAGCGCCTCCAAATCGAGCTCCTGACCGATACCCGTCGATGCAACAACGTTCTGAATCTCGATCGAGTCTGCAGGGTTCGTCATCGTTCGCTTTTATATGTGTCCCCCTCCCTTATAAACGCCCGTGGTATAAACGACCGGTTAGTCTCGAAACGGATTGTCTCTCATCCCGCGTACGCGCGAGACCTACACGTAGCCTGAGATTCTATGATCTTATTCTGACACATCACCCGACCACGAGTTCCCATCCGACCGCTCGCTGGCGCCGACCGTCTCCGGTCGTCACCACTCACAGATGGATCAACTCGTTGTGAACTGTCCCATGAAACCGCATGACGTAGCGTAGATGCTTCGACGGGGTTAAGTACAACCCGGGCATTCGAAGAAATGCGAGGCGCCCCCGACGAGGGGGCACCGACCGGCCGTTGACGCGGCCGGTCGAAGCGTTCCGACGTGCTTAAGTGTATAAGCCCGTTCGGTCAATACGCGAAGAACGCACCGCGGACTCGGGCCGTTCAACTCGGCCCGGTTTCGCAGAGTCGGCTCGTCCGACTCATCCGATGAGGATCACGCCCCCTGCGTTCCGGCGTAAGCGGTGATCTGATGTGAGCCGTGGTCGTTCGGTGTCATCCAAGCCGTTGGATGGACCGGACACCACACAGACCAATGCAATGGTGTGTCAACTCTCGGCTTCAATCGAGATTGACACCCGCCAACACCCCCTTCGAGCCGGGAATCAGGCTCGAAGGACATTCATTCCGGTTGATCCTGCCGGAGGCCATTGCTATTGGGATCCGATTTAGCCATGCTAGTCGCACGAGTTCAGACTCGTGGCGAATAGCTCAGTAACACGTGGCCAAACTACCCTTCGGAACACAATACCCTCGGGAAACTGAGGCTAATAGTGTATACCACATCACCACTGGAATGAGTGATGTGCCAAACGCTCCGG
>NZ_QPLT01000029.1 GCF_003666015.1 Halorubrum sp. Atlit-26R | reverse complement strand
CGGATTCGCTGGAGCTTTTGCTGGTGTTCTATCTGGGCGAGGTCGCCCATCAACCGAGCGACCATACTGTATATCGTCTGCTGGAGCTCGCCGTCGTCGACATGAATCTTCAGTCCGACGTCGAGGGCTTCGACGCCGGTGTCGTGTTCCAAGCAGTGCTGGATGAATTCGTGAATCTCAGTCGGGCCGAGGCGAGAGAGCCGGCTGATCTCGTGAACGACCACGAGGTCGAACGCTCCACTCTCGACGTCGTCGAGGAGTTGGTTGTAGACCTCGCGCGTGTCGGTGTCGGCGGCGCCGGAGACGACCTCCGGATACTCCTCGACGTCTGCCACACCGAGACGTTCCAGGTGTTCGCGTGCCTCGTCGAGCTGCCGGGATACGTCCTGATCCGACGTCGAGACCCGGGCGTAGATCGCCGCGGTCGTGGGTCCGTTCTCGCTCATGTTTTCGAGGAGGCACCACTAAGTTAAACAAGTGGGGGTTACTGCGGTTCATCGTATACCACTACCTTTAGGAAATTTCTAAGTGGCTCGCCCTCAACACTACACCTGCCGGGCCACCGACCCCGGCGTCAACAAGTTCATCTCGCATTTTCTGACGGGGTTCCTCTGGGACGCCTTCGTCCCACGAACTATATTTCGATATATCGATCAAATACCGGTCCCTGAGATCGGCGGTCTCCGGTTCTCTCGCCAGCGGCGCGAGAGCCGGCCCCTGCGCGCGCGTATATATGGGAACGTCAGGGGGAGGGGTGTGTCTCAGTCATTCGCAACAATTTGTTGAGAATATCGGAATATGGACCGTGTCAGGATCGCCCGTGTTCAGTCTTCTCGCTTCCGACGCCAGCGCCGATACACGCCCGCGCGTGCCTATGGGAACGTCAGGGGGGGAGGGTGAGAAGCGCCTCATTCGTGTTCAACTGTCTATCTGATATAGGACCACGGTCGAGATCGGTCGCTGTCGAACCTCTCGCTCCGGCTCGGAGAAGGCTGCGTACGCGCGCGTAGTTAACGGGAACGCAGGGGGAGGGGAGCACAGACAGCGCTCAGACGGCTATTTTGCTCCAGTATCGAGATATGAACCGTCTCAGGATCGACCGCGTTCGGTTCTCTCGCTCGAACTCCCAGCGACGGTCCACGCGCGGGCGTATTTATGAGAACATGAGGGGGAGGGGTGTGGCTCCCTACGTCGACCGCAACTCGACACGCGCTGCTGCGTCGGTGTCGTGCGAGAACCCATGCTCGTCGCGGAACTCGTCGCGCAGCTCGTCGACGATCTCCACTCCCGGACGATCCTCGAGCTCACCGGCGTCGACGTCGCCGTGCTCGGCCGCCGCTTCGAGCGCGGCCATCGGAGCGAACACAAGCGGTTCGACAGCGGCGACCTGGAAGCTGGGAAGTACCTCGGAGAGGTCGGTGAACACCGTTCCAGCCTCGATGAATTCGACGCGGACGACACCGCCCTCCGCGTCCGGAAGTCCTCCCTCGAAGTACACGCAGTCGGTCGCGTCGGCAAGCGCGGCAAGCCCCGCCGCTGTATCCGTGTTCTCGTCGTCGTATCCTCGGATCGTTTCCTCTGCCGTCACCGACACAAGCTCGTCGCGAGCGGTTACAGTAGCCTTCATTTTCATCGCACCTCAGACCGAAAACGGAACTCCACGGCGTTAGGTTTGGCGCGCGATACGTGGGAAATCGGTGGCTGAGAGGGCTATTCCAAGAGAAGCGACTTCGCTACAGTGGGTGTGTACTGACCGACCAGAGAAAACACCCCAGAAGCGATTACAAGAAGTCCACCAATCATCCCTACCAAGTATCCAACCGCGAGTACGAGATTCCAGTCAAAACCCAGAAGAGGAAGACCCGCGACTACGTTAGAGAGGGCGAGGAGCATCAAAACGAGTCCTAAGGCCACCACTCCTTTACCCATCTCAAGAGTACCACCAGCTACCTCCCTGAGCTGGCTGCTGGTTTTCGCAAATTCGGTCAACTGCGGGTCAACTACAGTTCGCGTCTCGTTCTCGGCGAGGGTCCACATATCCGTTTGACCGGCTCGACGTCTCTTGACACGGCCCTCTTCGGCGAGAGTGTTCAGACGCTTCCCAGTTTGAGTCGACTGAATAGAGATGCCCTCGGCTATCTCGCCTGTGGTCAGATACTCCAGTCCCGTTTCACTCTGTAACTCCTCTCGAATGACGTTTAGAATCTCTTCATCGGTGTCGTCAGGCTCGTTCGGACCTTCAGGGATTTCTGTGATCAGCCGCTCGCGAAGGCGCTCTCGCATGAGCTATCTGGCCACCGCCGTCACCACGCCAGCCACAGCCACCACGCCGATTCCAAGTGCTGCGAGGATGTAGATCGCCCCCCACAACTCAAGATTCAGGAATCCCGAGCTGTCGAGAGCAGTCCCACTGACAGCCCTCCCAAAGAGTATGAAAATCACCCCTCCGAACAGGAGCCCAAAGATCCCTCCGAGAACATCCCCGCCGCCGCTCATCGGTACCACCACTGTTCAACTCTCCTCTGACAGCTGGTTTTGACGTGACCAACCATGGATGTAACAACGTGCCCGGGGGTATTGAAAAGTCCAGACAGTTCACATAAAGGGGCCGTAGTTTATTCACGGAAATTCCACGGCTTTGTGTTCAGCAAGTCTATCCTCAGAGGCCAAAAGCGGCAAATCGGGTAGTTATTGCCTCTCTTCGCGAACCCGCTCACCGACGTCCTCCAACTCCTCGCGGGTCATGTACTCGTTCAGGTCTTTCCGCCGGCTCCCCGGCACGATCTCGGCGAGCGTCTCGACGGCGAACTTCAGTTGCTCAACCTGAGCGTACAGCTCCTCGACGTCGTCTTTCGTCGGCTCCTCCCCCTGCCGGACCTTGTGAGAGACCTCGCCGAAGGCACTGTCGGCCTCGGCTGCGGTTGAGGTGAGCCGGCGGCAGAGAAGCTCGCGGCCCATCGTCTCCCACTTCTCGGCGGTCGTCTCGGTGCCGTCCGGGACCCCCACCTCGCCGGCGTCCTCGCGTTCGGCGTCGCTCATCGATCCTCCACCACCTGAGCGACCGTCGCGTCGTCGTACGCGCCTCGGCGGACGTCGAAGGCGTCAAATTCGATACCACTGTCGTGACCGTTTTCACGGCCGCGCTCGTTCGCGTTCATGCTGTTTCCTGCGAAACAGCCCGTTCGGGCGTCACACCGCCCGGACGATTCTGGAACGTCCCGAGGAACGGGTCTGTCTCTGTTACTTGCTATATAGCAAAAGAAGTTAAAACTTGCTATGGAGCAAGAACTATAACGGATCGGAGGGTTTGATTTGACATGGAGCAAAAGCGGGCCGATATGGCTCACTCCGAAGAGGCCTATCTCGACGCCGTCCGTGAAAATGAACCGGCGACGACACAGCAAGTCGCCGACGCGGTCGGGGTCACTCGCCAGGGCGCCGACTACCGGCTACGAGAACTACGCGAGGAAGGCCTCGTCGACGGGGAGATGTTGGGGAATACACTCATCTGGACGGTCACCGACAAAACGACCGAATGAGCGACGCCCAGGTGCGTTCGGAGACGATTGTCGACGCCGACGACGGCCTCCTCGCTCGGTTCAAGAACGCTCGCGACGCGCTCCCTGAGCGGGCGGTCGCGAAGCCTGATTCCGAGCGATTCCACCGCGGCGAGGCCGAAAGCAACGGCCCCGCTCCGGCGTGTCAGCGGGTCCATTCGGATGATTGGCACGTCGTCGACGTCGACGAGGCGCTTCTCGCCGGCCTCACCCCGTGTCGTGCGTGTTGGAAGACGGTCCTTGAGTACCTCGCGGCGGACCCGAATTCACGAGTCGCGTACCGAGCCCCCGACGCGACGCCAGAACCGACGGCGTCGCCGAGCGATGTCCCGCTCCCTCGCGATCGCGATCGGCGCGACCGGCCGCGACTCTCTTCGCCGACCGACGAGGTGATGATCGACGGCGGGTCGAAGTACCACGCTCCAGCTGGAGACGAGACGCTTTGCGGGCGGACCGGTCACCGAGTCGTTGACCGCTGCGCTGTCGAGAGTCACTACGAGCCGTGCCTCGACTGCTTCGCCGATGTCGACGCCGAAGCGTAATCTCGGATCTAATCCGCACGCGCGTATTCCTGAATAGAACAGCCCCAGGGGCACATTACCCCACGAACCGTCAGTCCCCGAGTCGCTCCTTAGCCGCTCGCCAGCCCAGTTGAATCATAAAGGTCACCCAAACTATCACCAGAACGCCTCCAATACCTGTTGTGAGCGTGTTCAGAGTCGTCAAGCCGAGTAGAGTAGTCTGGAGGAGCCCGCTGGGGAGAGAGCCAAACACCAGTGCGAACAAGACGAGAGCGACAGCTGAACCTCCTACGAGTCGGGTAGATTCCTGAACCGGAGAGGTGCGGCGTGTACCTTCCAGAAGGAGGCGACGGACGGTGTCGTCCGGCTCCTCATCATCTTCTGCCCGTTCCATGACACGCCCCTTCAGATCCTCTCCTGCGCCGATCGCATCGAAGAGGTCGCGTTCCTGAGCTTCGATACCCTGGCGGATTAGGCGTCGGAGCGCGTCTTCGGCAGGTTCCCCTTCCTCACGGGCGACTTCAACAGCCTCGCGGAGATCCTCAGGTGCGCCGAGTTCGTCGAACACGTCGCGCTGTCGCGCCTCTACTGCCTCGCCAAGGAAACGGCGGACGACGTCTTCTTGCGACTCCGTCGGCTCGCGCGCAGCCTCCAGTTGCGCACCGACAGGGTTCGGCTCCCCCTCGCGATCCTCAACACCGAGGCGGTTGTAGAGCGGCACCTGGCGCGCCCGCAAACCCTCGTCAAGAAGTTCGCGGAGGAGCTCTGATTCCGAGATGTCTTCGGGCGAATCGGCCTTGGCGGCGTCGAACCGCTCGCGTAGTTCGCCTCTGACTTGAGCCCCAATCACGTCGCTCATGGTGTTTAAAACCGTTTAAAGCGCAGTATTGTAAATGTGGGGGGTCTCATTTCGCCGAGAGCTCGACAGCAGATTCGGTCGCGATCGGCTTCTCCGAGCGCTCTCTGCTATGTGGACTAATCCGCATGTATCCGTATGTACCCGCATAGCCGCCCGGTATTTTTATCAACCAAAGACCCCTACACCGGGATAAGAAGCGAGCCGAGGGCCGCGCTGGTAGGCGTGGTAGATCGGCACCGGAACCCCGGCGCCACGGCGTCGGGAAGCCCGCGACGACGAACCTGTCGCTCGCGGTTGTAGGAAAGTCCGGCCGGAGGTGCTCGCCCCCGGCCGCCTCATTCGTGTTCTGTGTGCAGGAGCCCGAGTGGGGCGGGCGGTTGGCGAGGTCTCCGGTCCGAAGTACGGGATTGTGGAGTGCGTCTCCAGTTCCTCCTTGGACGGTCGACCTCATAAAACTGAGGGTTGACGCCGCTTGGAGATCGGCACTCTTGTCCCGTTTAAAACGACGTTAACGGGATTTCAGATGCCACACAACGACGAAAGCGATGAGAGCAGTGTTGGACAGCGACGAATCTATGATGCGCTGGAGGCGGCGCGGCGCCGACGCTCCGACGAAGAGCTCACAGTAGCCCGGTTAGTCGGTGAGGCATTCACCGCGATACCGGCTACAGCGGACCTCGACGCGGTGCGGGCCGCCGCTCGTGAGGTCCTCGGCGACGACAGGCCACGCGACCGGCCCAACCGGTCGAAGACGCTCGCGACCGACGGTGGTCGCCTACACCTGAAAGGTGTAGGCGACTGCCCCGGGGCCGGCGACAGCGAGACTTGGGGAGAGGCGCGCAGGAACACGGACGCCGCGGGAGACGGAGGGCGACGATGAACGCGCTGCTCACTTTCAGCCAGGGGCTCGGCGTCGGGCTCCTCGCCACCGCAGCGCTGCTCCTCGTTCTCGGACGGCAGCCGGCGATCGCCGCCGGCGTCGCGGGGACCGTCCTCGCGATCGGTGGCTCGGTCACGAAGCAGGGAGGTGAGCCTCTATGAGTTCGCAGGCTCAGCCCGGCAGCGACGGCGGTCGCCTTCCCGACACTAACAGCTTCGAGCTCGGCGACACCGTCCTCGACCGTGAGGACGACGACCCGAACACAGCGACCGTGATCAACTGCCCGCCGGTCAGCTGCGACGCGTGGGATGTCGGCGAGGAGACAGTCGCGGACCACAACCCTGCGTACGACGCCGAGGCCGACGTCATCGTCGTCGCGTTCGACGACGATCTCGCCGAAGCCAAGCCCGACTACGACGGCACTGACCCGATCCCGCTCGCCGAGGTCGACATCCCGACGTACGCCTTCCCGCCCGGTCGGCTCGTGAACGTTGAGGCGAGCGGCAGGGAATGCGACTCACATCGCGCGAACGCGTCGCCGCTGGAAGGGTTCGACGGCGTTCGCGAGCTCAAGGAGCGCCTGGAAGAAACCAGCGACGTCGGCGTTCACCGGGAGGATGGAGAGCCCGTCCTCACGATCACGAAAGCCGGTCGGGAGTACCGGATTCGATCGGACGGCTCGGTCTCGGACGGGCCGTTCCAGAGTAAGCTCGCAGATGTCGCCGCGGAGTTCCTCGGAGGTGACGACTGATGTCCTCGCAGAGTGCCGAGGAGCCAGCCGAGCCGCCTGTCGAGCAGCTTCGCGACCAAACCGGTGCCGACCCCGGGCTCACGCCGGAGGAGCGTGAGACGACGTTCAGCTTCGCTGTCGACGAGGACAGCGTCCGGATCCACAGTGAGGAAGCGGCCATAATCCGCCGGCTTCTCTCTCACGAGGCGTTCGAGCCGGCTCGCGTGGGGGTCCACAACGGCGAGACGACCCGTACGGTGTCTTTCGCCGAGGCTGCCGACGAGACCGGCCCCGACGACCGCGTCGTCCGTGTTCGGGGGCGACTACCCCTCCGATTCCTGAACGTCGCCTCGGTGGGGCGGAACCACAACCAACACGCCCCGATCGTGAGTGAGGAGGTGTTTGCCGACGATGAGTGAGCTCGGTCAGGACCGGTGGAGGAGACTTCTCGCTCAACTCGACGAGCCGCCAGTTGGAGCGGTCGCCGAGGCACTCGCCGACGCCCGCGACCTCGATGTCCTCGACGCGTACGATGCCGTCGAGGAGGCGCTCGAAGAGGGTGTCCTCGTCGAGGACGATACCGGAGGCGCGTTCGGTACCGTACACGCCGCCGGCAAAGCGGAAGGGTCGCTTGACGAAGCGATTGAAACGCCCGAAGAGGACAGTTTGGACGCCAGAGAAGCGGCTTCCTCGGACGACGACCCCCGGGGTGGGGACGCCCAGACCGCCATCGACAACAGCGTCGCAACCGTCGACTCGGAGACGTACCCCCCGACGATCGCCGAGCGGGAATACTGGGTGAACTGGATCCTCGACGGTGTCGGTCGGAAGCGTCCCGTCGCGCCTTGGAAAACGGGACACGCCTACCCCGTGAAGTGGAGCGGAGATCTCCCTGAAGAGGAACGGCCGGAGACCGAGTTTGAAACGGCGAAGCGGTGGGCGGACTTCGACCTTGGCGACGCCGACCTCCGCCTCCCTGACGACGCACAGAGCGAAAGCCTCGGGACCGGACTCCTCCTCCCGAACGAACGGCCCGAACGCGACGAGTGTATCACGCTCATTGACTGGGACGACGTCCGCGACCCGGACACCGAGGAGATCCACCCGGTCGCCGCCGAGTACATCAACCGGTTCGGCGGGTACGTCGAGGTGTCGACGTCTGGCGAGGGCCTCCACCAGTTCGTGTTAGGCGGCCTCCGGAAGCGGGGGAAGTTCATCGCCCCGATCGACGAGGAGCCGTTCGTTGGCGAGGACCTGCCACAGGTCGAGATTTACGACGGCGGGCGGCACGTCGCCATGACCGGCCGACACGTCGAGGGTACCGACGAAGACGTCCTTGAGGACGGCCAGCCGCTCATCGACGAGCTCGTCACCGAGTACGCCGACGCCGAGAAGGGCGCCGGACACCGGCGGTACGACCCCGAGACGGGGTACGTGGCCGACGGCGAAAGCGGCGATTCCGACGGCACAGCCGACCATGTCCCCGAGCCGAAGACCGGAGAATACAACGGCCCGAGCGCCGAGGAAATCCGCGAGACAAAGCCCGACGATCGCAGCCTCGCGTATCACGCTGTTATCGAGACCTTCTACCGGGGCGGAGGGAACAGCGGTGGGTACGCGCACATCCAGAACTGGCGGCTGGAGGGCTTTGCCGCCGCACTGGGGGAGCGCGACGACCTCAGCCCCGAAGAGGTCAAGAGAGACCTCGGCGGCAGGTACCTCGACGATACCGGGGTCACCCAGCGGTGTGTTCACCGTACACCCGAGCGCGTCGACTACGGACACAAGCGGGCCGCAGACGGCCGGCTTGAGGCGCCATCTCTCCCGACTCTTGTCGAGTACGGCGTCCTCCCGCCCACACTCGTTGAGGACGGCGAGACCGACGGCTACGACGACGATCCGCGGTCGGTGTCGGCGACGGTCGATGTCCGCCGGGCATGGGCAGCCGCCGGCCGTGTCGAGCCAAGTGAACTCGACGGCGAGCGCCTCCAGGAGGCCGATCGGGACGGCGGCGCGTTCGCGTGTCCCGAGTGCGGGTCCGCCGTCGACGTCGTCCGCGCTGTCGCCGTCGCCGAGGGCCTCGTCGAGACGTGCGACGCCGGTCTCGACCACGCCTACCCCGAGGCGTACGGTCTCGCCCGGACCGAGTACGGCGCTCCGCTTCCGGAGTACCTCACCACGGGCGACGCGATCGCCGAATTCGACGCCGTCCTCGACGTGATCGGCGAGGTCGGGTTCTTTCACCTCGACGAGGACGCCCTCGCGAGCGAGGTCACCCGCGCCGGCGAGGAGGTCGCCGGCGAGGCGGTGCGGACGCTTGACCCCGCATGGCGGGAGTCTGAGAGCGGTGAGTCGGTTCTCGTGTACGAGAGCGGGACGGTGTGGGACGCCGATACGCAGCGTGTCGTCGATGCGCTGCGTTTCGTCGCGCTCGACAGCGGCCTCCTCACCGACCCGCGCCAAGCCTTGGAGGGCGAGGACTTCACCGAGGCGTACCGGCGGGCGCGGACCAAGTACGGCGCTCCGCTCCCCCGGTGGGAACCGGCCGCCGACGGCGCTCGCGAACTAACGCCGCAGCTGCCGCCGAGCGACGAGCTCGTCGACGCGCGTTCGTTCGACGGGGTGTGCCCGGACGAACTCGAGCTCGCCCGCGAGGAGGTTGAGGCCCTCATCGGCGAGGCGGCGACCGACACCGACGAGCCGACTGTCGTGACGGCCCTCCCCGCGACGGGGAAGACCACAGGGACGGTCAAAAACGCCCGAGACCGACCGCTGTCGTACCTCGCTCCCCGGAAGGAGCTACAGGCGCAGGCGCTCGAAAAGGCTGACAGGTGGGGCGTCGACGCGGAGATCCTCCCCGTGCTCTCCGAGGAGCGCGTTCGGCCCGCCGTCCTCGACGCGGCGGTCTCTCACGTCCGCGAAAGAGGGAAGACTCGCCTCCGCGACCGATGGGCTATCTTCGCCGCAGCGTTCGACGACGTCGAAGAGGAGGACGCCGACGACGTCGACACAGACGAGATATTCGAGGACGCCGAGGAAGGCGACGGGGGCGACGATCTCGACCGTGCGACGTGTCCGACCGCGGAGGGCGACCACGGCGCCGCGTGGGCGCTCGCCGTTCATGTCGCCCGGCGGCTCGGCTACACGCCGCGGGAGATCCACCAACAGGCCCGGGGTCTCTTCGGAGCCCCCCTTCCGTGCTCTGACCACGAAGAGGGTGCTGAACCCTGCGAATACCACGAGGGGTGGGAGAGCGTCACCGACGCCGACGCCCCGCCGGACCTCCTCGTCGGCTCGTACATACACGCTCACGTGGCGAGCGTCCGGACCCACTTCTCTCGGGCCAGCGATGGAACCGTCGACACGGCGCCGCGTGCCGTCGTCCTCGACGAATTCCCAGGCGAAGCGTTCGTCTCCGAATTCGGCGAGAACGCCGAGGACTTCGCGACGTGGCTCGCAGGCTGTCTCCGCGACCACGTCGACGATCGCCGCGATATGTTGGAGGCCGACCTCTCGGAAGACAGGTGGGTCCGCGGCTGGCTCGACGGAGACGCCGCCGAAGCCGACGCCGACGTCGACGACGCGATCACCGCTCTCGGCCGGACCGAGGAACTACTCGACGCCCGTGAGAACGCCGTTGAGATCCTCGTCGAGGTTGACAGAGAGCCGCTGGAGGATCTCGGGCTACTCGAACCACTTGAGGCCGTCACAGACCGCGGCACCGACGCCGCCGAGGCGTACGGACGCCTCCTCTCGGCGGTCGGCGCCGTCGACGCCGAGCAGCCCGGATCCGGTCTCGCCGGGTGGGTCGACGATGCCGTTCGCGAGCCGCTGGAGGTCGCGACCGCAGCCGGGTCGGGGACGCCGGAGATCGACGACGTCGACCTCGCCGACCTCCCCGTCGCGAGCGACCTCCGGGCTCTCGTCAAGGACGCCGTCGACGCCGCTCGCGAACGCCGCGACGGCGCCCGTGCGGTCCTCGACGCGGCCGTCACGGCTCTGCGCGGTGGCGCCGAGGGCTGCCGCCGCCTCGCCGCGTGGGCGGACGACGGATACGCACACCCCGACGCGCACCACATCCTCGGGAACATCGTCGAGCCGGAGCCGACGCAGATCAGCACCTCCAGCTGGGCCTTCGATCCCGACGCGACCGATGGGACTGTCGTCGACGTCGCCGACACCGGCGACCGGGCGGTGACGGTCCTCGACCGGAATAGCCACGGCGCACGGCTCCACACGCCGCCCGCACGTACCGACGCCGGTGGGGAAGACGTCCCGCTCGTCGGCCTCGACGCGACGGGGCGAGCGTCGCTGTGGTCCGTCTCTCTGGGCGAGGAGGTCACTACAGACGACATCCACGACACCCCACGAGAGCGCGCTCGCTTCCTGGAGAACGCGCTCGACCTCCGTGTGCTCCAAGCTGCCGACCAACCACGTGCCTACTCAGGCGATCCCAGCTCGAAGGACACCGACGGCGACGTCGCGCTGCTGGAGGCGATCGCCGAGGAGTACGCCGGGATCGACGCACCGCGACAGCGTGGCGAGGAGGCCGTCGAGGTCGGTCGCCCCGCAGCAATCACGACGAAGGCCGTCCGCGAGGTCCTCGAAGGCGACGCCCGCCTCGACGATGTCGTCGCCGAGTGGGACCACTACGGGAACGTCACCGGGTCGAACGACCTCGGCGCGCACCGCCTCGCGGCCGTCCTCGGGTCGCAGCACTACGGCGACGACGCGATCGAACGGTTCTGTGCGCTCGCCGGCGAGGAGGTCGACACCGAGCGGGAGGGTGCCTGGGGCTCTGAACTCGACTACGGGAGTGACCTCGCGAACACCTACCTGAAGCACATGAGGGAGGACCAGACGACGCAGGCGATCCTCCGGTTCGCACGGGGCGACAGCGGCGCAACCGTCGTCGCGCGGACCTCCGCGCTGCGGGACGACCTCCCCGTCGTCGGACGCGGCCAGGTCGTTGAGACCTGGAGCGACACAGCGGCGAAGGTCGCCCGGGAGTACCGCCGGCTTGGTGGGGAGTTCACGATCGCCGACGTCGCCGATGCCGTCGACGTGAGCCGTCGACAGGTTCGGCGTGTCCTCGTCGAGCTCACCGATGCTGGGTACATCCGCCGCGTCGACGGCGGTGACGGCCTCGCGAACGTCTACGAACCCGCGGCCGAGCCCGGAGCCGGTGAGGTCGATCTTCCCGACCGGGACGACGCCGTCGCCGCCCAACCCGGACGGTCCTCGCTAAACCAATACTATACATGGAATGTCCGGGTGTTCGGCGGCGAACCGGCGGCGAACAAAGGTCACGACTCACCACCAGTGCGACAGCGAGGTGCGCCACCCTCTCCGACAGCCGCTGAGGGTGCTCCCGGGGACTAACCCCGGCCGCTGAGGGAGGTCCGGTTGCCCTCCTCAAAAGCGACAGCTCCACCAGCAGCGCCAGGACTCGCGCGCGCATTATAGATCCGACGACGACACCCCCGGGGTGGAGGTGTGTAACGGCCGAATATTCAAAACGAAGACCCCGTAACACGGCGGCATGAACGATTTAGCCGAGGCGGTAACCGTCCGGAAGCGACGTTCGCGAGGGCGGGTGATCGTGTCGGTGACCGAGTCGATCGACGACGATGAACTCACTGCGAAGGCAGAGGAGCGCCTTCTCCTCGCGGGTGACGTCGGCGACGATCGCGTCGAGGCCACGAAGCAGCAGCTCGCCGAGCGCGCGGTCGCGAAGGCGGTGAAACAGAGAGCGCCCGAGGCGTTCGATCCGAACACCTCGGTTTCGCTCCGAGTCAACAGCGACCGGAACCTCTCACTCCTGTAGCAGCACCGACCGATAACCGGTCGGTATCCGAGTCGCAGTGAAGAGTCTCAACTCCTGGCGATACACACGCGCGTATGTACAGGCCCACCCTCCCCCTCCCGTCGTGCTCCCGCTTACAGCGGCTCGGATGAAGTTGGTCAAGTCACCTCGCGATATTCCTCGCCGTCGCGGGCGACACGACCGTCGCGATGAAACGCCCTCAGCCTCCCAATGTCGAACACTCAAGATACGTATGAATTAGAATCGACTCTGTCAATCGTGCTCACCTTGACCCCGACCCCCATCTTCGCCCATGGAGGGGGTCATAGGTGTTTGTGGGCAGGGGCGGTTGGAACGAGAATAGGCGGAAATTTCACGGTCGCGGCGACGGCTCTGATGGGTATGCCGACGATCGCTCACGGTGAGAACTATCGCGTTGATGAAATCTCTCAGCGGGCGCTGGTGGAACTCGAAGAGCGCGGCGCGGTCGGAACAACAGCGCTGGCGGAGGCCGCGGTCGGCGATGTCGAGGCCGGCTCGCTACGACGGGTCCGGTACCGGATGGACGAGCATCTCATCCCGGGGATGTTGGTCGATGAGGTCGTGAGTGAGGACGACGAGCGGGTCTTCAAACTGACCGGGCTTGGCGAGAAGTTCCTCGACGAGAACCGCGAGGCTGTCGAGTCCGTCGGCGTGGTCCGGGAATTGGCTGCGGACGCGGAGACAGCGGCCGAGCAGGCCGCGGAAGCGGCGGAGCGCGTCGACGGGATGCTGTCGCGGCTGAAGTCCGTCGAGGGCACCGCCGGCGCGGCCTCGCGGGACGTCTCTAAGTTGAAAGACGACTTCGAAGAGCTTCGCGAGACGGTTCACGGCGTGGAGTCTGACGTATCGAGCGTTGAGTCCAAGCTGAAGCGGATGGGGAGCAACGTCTCTTATGCCCGGGAGACGGCCGCGGAGGCGAGTAAGCGGTCAGAGGAGGTCGAAGCCGAGATGGAGGAGCTCCGCGAGGAGATCTCCGAGAACCGGGAGGATCTCACCGAGCGTATCGACGGCCTGGAAGCGCGTCACGAGGACTTCGCAGAAGAGACTGTTGCGCGTGTCGGGGATGAACGTGAGTTCGCGGATGAACTGGAACAGCGCATCGAGCAGCTAGAGGAGCGCGTCGACGAGATGGAGAAGTCTCCGCTCCCTTGGAGATAGGTGCCTGTCCGAGAACTTAACCGCCTACCGAGGAACAGCACCATCGACGAATGACCAGAGGAGAACAGCATAGCGACGAGGAACTCATAGAGGATATAAAAAGGGTCAGCGACCTCACGGGTAGAGCGCCTCCAACGAAGACGAAGTACACAGAGCACGGAAAGTACTCTCCGAGAACTGTACAACTCCGATTCGGGAGCTGGAACGAGGCCGTGATGGAAGCAGGATTCGAGCCGCGTTCCCCGGTTAGAAATACCCGCGAACGCCCCTCAACTTGTCCTCTCTGTGAAAGCGTGGACACAGGTCTCGACTTTCACCACTGGAGGTATGGAGAAAACGAGACGGGATGCTACCTGTGTCGGGAGTGCCACGACACCGTACACAAGGGAGATGGAGAGGCGAAGCAGCCGGGCTGGCTACCAGCAGCAATTGAGAACCTTGTCGATAAACACCTACAAGAAGGGGGTCAGAGGGATGTTGAGGTGATTGTTGAGATGTACAACCTACCTGATGTGGATGACCTTGTCCGGCGCGAGCTTGAATCGGTCTGACCCCCGGCACGTGGGTGGTTAAGTAAAAATCTCAACCATCAAGGAATATGGTCGAATTGACCATACTCCAGTTCGTCGCAGCGTACATTGAAAGCATCATCCTCGGCGTCATCCTGGGGGCGTTGGTGATCGGTTACAGAATCTTCACGAGTAGATAGCCGAGTCGCCAATTCGCTCCTCCACGTTCATTCCCGGAGCTTACGCGCTCGCGCGTACGCCAACCCCCCATCCCCTCCCCCCGCGGAGAGGGGCAACTGTCTGACGTAGCTTTACCTACAGAGATGTCTATAGAAGATGCTATAGGAAATCCTATGACCGACACGATACGCCTCGCTGCGTTCATCGACAAAGGCGGGACCGGGAAGACGACCGCGACAGCACACCTCGGCGTCGCGCTCGCCAGGGAGGGCCTCGACGTCCTCCTCATCGACCTCGCGGGGAAGCAGGGTGACCTCGCGAAAACGTTCGGCGTCTGGGGAGAGTACCGAGAGTTGATCGACGCCGGCGACGCGTGGCCGAACGTGACGACGGTGTTCCAAGACGAGTGGGCGGCGATCGCCGAGAAGCTCGGTGAAGCGGCCGTCGACGATCTCGTCGTTGAGACAGGCGAGGGAGTCGACCTTATCCCCGCACACCCAGGTTTAGACAGCCTCGACGCTGACCTCGGCAACATCGATGATGCCGCGGAACGGTACTCGCGACTGGAGACGTTCCTCGACGAGTATATCGACCCCCGCGGCTACGACGCTGTCCTCCTCGATCTCCCGGGGCTCACGAACAACGTGAGCTACTCCGGGCTGTGGGCGGCGAAACACGTCCTCGCGCCGGTTGAAATGGGGCCGTTCGAGGCAGAGCAGGCGGACCAACTCCGCGAGGACCTCACGCAGATGGTCGAAGCATTCGACGTCGAGGTAGAGCTCTCGATGGTGCTCCCGAACAAGGTCGATACACGAACGAAGCTCGCTGAGGAGTACCTGGAGGCGTTCCGCGCGGAATACCCCGAGGCGATCGCACCGGAGTACATCCCGTACTCGCAGGACATTCGGAACGCGGTTGAGGGCGGTCAGACTGCGTTCGCCCTTGAGGAGCCGTCGGCAACAGCTGAAGATGCGCGCGAGGCGTTCGAGGCGGATGCGCGCGCCCTTGTCGACCGGCTGGGGGGTGCGTAGATGGCCGACGACGAGCTCGAAGAACTTCGCGAACGAACCGATCACGGGAGCCGTCTCGACACCGCCAGCGACGAGACGAACCGCACCGAGTTCAGAGAGAGCATCGCTGAACACCTGAACGAGATCGACGCCGGCGAGCGGCAGAAAACGCTCTCTGCGTGGGACGGCCCGCTGGCGGCGTTCGTCTCCGCTCTCGAAGAGGACCAACACGCTGACCGGCGCGAGGCGATAGCTGACACCCTCGGAGAAGAGCTGGGCGTGGACGTCGACGACCCGAAGAAGAGCGAACTCCTCGCCCTCACCCTCCGCGTCGGTTTCCAAGAGGTTGCGGGAGAAGACTTGGAGGCGCTCCGGGAGGCTCTTCGCGAAGACGCCGCGAAGGGACTCTGATCTCGGTGCCACTTCTCTAGATTTGTATAGAGGATTTCCTATAGAGATTCCTTTAGGATACCACATAGAGAATCCTGTAGGAGTAGGGGGTGACGTGCCCGCGGCTGCCTGAATTTTCAGACGGCAATCCCAGCGACAGCTGCCGTCCCCGTTGCCTTCTTGCGATATAATCCGCGAAAAGTCAGATGGTAGTACACTTTGTTTGGTTTTTGACACTACACGCGTCGCTACGAAGGGAAGCTGGTTGTGGGGTCAAAAAGAAAAACGAATCGGTGATTACAGCTCGACTTCGTCGTCGATCTCGTAGAGTCGGTGGAGCGTGAGCCCCTGGAGCTTGTAGAGCATCTCCCCCAGTTCGTCGTCCTCGTTCAGGGTGTAGAAGGTGCTGGCCCCGTGGTCAACCTCTTCAACGATCCCCATCTCGGTGAGCCGTTCGAGCTGCTCGTACACGGTGCTTCGCGACGTGTCGCTGAGGCGCGCGATGTCGCTAACGTTGAGCTCTCGGCTCTTGTTGGTGACGAAGGCCTCGATGATCCGCGCTCGTTCCTGCGATTTGAACAGGGTTGGTAGCGCCCCTCTCCCGGCCAGGCCATGGTCGACGTCCGCCGTCACGGATGACATATCCTACTGTATCCCACGTGTGGGCATAAATCTGTGGAATCAGATGAACACTACTATCATTAAAACCGACAGTTTTTAGTGCGTGGCTATATAAGTATATACTATAGAATGAGCGAGCAGGACATCAAGAACCGAATTGTTGAAACCCTTCTCAATGACCGAGTGACTGGCTCTAACAAGGTATCTATCGATACCCTTCTCAACCACGCGGTGCGGGATAGCGAGCAGGGACAGGCCCGGCGACTGTTAAAAGACGAAATGTTACCGAAATCAGAGGGGTCCATCCAGCAGGTGGGTGGAGGGGCTCGGGAGAACGTCCAACTGGCCGACGTCGAGGGGGCTACCCGATACGTCCACAGGAACGGCGGGGACGTACCGTGGAAGCTGAAGCAAAAATACATCGAGGACTGACGCCCCGAGGGGTAGGGGTATCGTCGCTGATCCCGGCCTTCAAATCGGGCGAAAGAGGAGGGACCGCCTGATTGGCGCATGCGCACGTATCGGAGTGGCCGCAACCTGGGGGGAGGTTGCCGTTCTACGCTCGCGCGCGTGTCGGAGTTCAGGCAAACGGGGGGAGTGCGTTAGCGATCGTCGACGTCGGCGGCCTGCTCTAATCGTTCGACCCGTTCGCGCAGCTCTTCGAGGTCGGGGCCCTCGGCCCGGGCGTCCTCCAGCGGGCGGACGTCGGTGAGTGCTTCGTCGACGCGCTCGTCCTCGGCTTCGCCGCCGAGGTAGAGGTCGCGACGATCTTGATGGAGGCTCCTGAGCGTCGACTCGGCGATGCCGGTGTCGTCGGAGACAGCCGCGAACGACTCGCCGCGGTCGACGCGGGCGACTGCCTCGCGGACGTGTAGGAACTCGGCCGGATCAACGCGGAGGAACCCATCCTCGACGACGAACCCTGCCGGCGGCCTCCCGGTCCACTTTCCGGCGGACTGTGCGGCGCGGACGCCCGACCGGATTCGCTGGAGCTTTTGCTGGTGTTCTATCTGGGCGAGGTCGCCCATCAACCGAGCGACCATACTGTATATCGTCTGCTGGAGCTCGCCGTCGTCGACATGAATCTTCAGTCCGACGTCGAGGG
>NZ_QPLT01000028.1 GCF_003666015.1 Halorubrum sp. Atlit-26R | reverse complement strand
CCCATCGCGGCGTTCGATCTCGCTCCACAAACGACAAGTCGATCCACGCGATACGTTCGCTGAGGCGCTCGGTTTCGGCCATAGACACTCTGAAGTCGAGCGCCTCATCCTCTAACTTAACGCGACGCATCGAGGCGCCCGTTTTTTTTTTTACAGGGCTCGCGGGGGCCGTGTTACGTGCCCGATCGGACGGGAAACGATGAGTACGTCAACGCTCGTGGCACTGACTACGAGTTCGGGTAAGAACGGGGGAGAGCTGGGTGAACTACCCCACCCTACTCAGCCGCTGGTGCGGCTTCGTTGAGGGTGGGTCTTCCTGTTTCTATGACGCGCTTTGCAGACACCGAATGAGTGTCCGTAGGGAGCGCAGTCTCCACAGGCGTGTCTTCGGGCCATCCCAGCCCTAGTTCAGAAAAGCCGCGTTGTAAGATGTTCATCGCTGCGTTCGCGTCCCGGTCACACTCGAACCCACAGGACGGACAAGAGTGTTCTCGAACCCAGATAGGTTTCGGCGTCTCCACATCACACTTCGCGCACTCTTTCGTTGTTCCTGCTGCTTCCACCTGAACGACGTAAGAGACAGGGCTGAAGCCGTTGGCTTCCTCCTTACATCTAGGTGAGCCGATATACATACAGAATAATTAGAACCACCTCAAATTATTTCTATGTAGAGGGTGAAAAGGGAGTCATGAACGACGAACAGACCCGAAGCTGGACCGACGGTCTGTCAGCGGCCAAGCGCGTTGAAGCGGTCGCACTCACTGTCGATGAACCTCGAACAGCTAATTGGATCGCCGCCGAAGCCGAGGTCGCCCACGAGACGGCGAAGAAGTACCTCACACGTCTCGTAGACGACGGGAAACTACGCTCGGATACACGCGGTCAGCAGACGATATACGAGCCAGACCCGGTCGGTCAGTACCTCGTCGAGATGCGCGAACTCTACGAAGAGCACTCACCTGACGAACTCGCTGCGAGTCTTGAAGAAATAAACGAGCAAATCCGAACCTGGAAGACAAAATACGACGTCGAAACAGCCAACCAACTTCGTGCGAGCCTCGGTCAGATAGAAGACGTTACAGACGAACGCGATCGTCGACAGGTGGCCCGTGAATGGGATCACCTCACGACGCGCCGGCGTCTCGTCGAAGATGCACTCCGTCTCTACGATCGCTTCCCCGGTGAACGGCGCTCTGCCTCCGCATGAATAGTGGAGCGGAAAATCCAGCCCTCTATCGAGTGCTCAAAGATGTGCTAGAACGGCAAGCAGGGGTTACCTCTGTCCGGTTCGAACCGGACGCGATCCAGAAGCGGTATCTCGCCGCTGCGATCGACCCACAGCGGGTCGTCCCGCCGACCGGACCCAAGTTACCGCAGCTCGAGGCCCACTGGAAGCTCACGCCGCCCCACGACGAGTTCAGGATCGACTACGCCGATCCAAATTCGAGGTTCCATTGCGGTTGGCACCACGATGAGGATCATAACGATCTCGGCGCAGCGCACTTTCAGTACCAGACGGCTTCGAAGGAAGCCCCAGAGTATGAAAGGGTTGTGCTTGAAGCGGCATCTCCTCCGAAACTCCTCTGGGAGTGCTGTGATGAACTCTTCGAGAACGTGATCCCAGACTACACGGCAGAACCCTAGTACGGACTCGGTCCCGGATTACCAGCGCGGTGCCGTGGGATTTCTCCGCGTGTATGCGGAAGAGCATGCTGTCAACGGTGGTTCGGCCGATCCTGTTCATGCTGCTCTCAAAAAGAAATCACAAATTCAGAAATTATAATTTCCGAAATCAAGAGTTCTATCTATGGGGAGAGTAAGACGGCCGAATGCCTCGGGGCTTGACCTCGAGGGTGAATTCCGACAACAGCAGACCCGCCGCCGGTCGATTCACCACGTCAGTCGGGTGCTCTTCCGGCGAGCAGTATCTGGCGGTGAACTACTCCTCGTCCTCGATAAAGGACAGTGCCGGTGATTCGAGCCCTTCAGAGAACCGGAACCGCCGATCGACGAGGGTTTTGTTGTGATCGTCCTCGTCGTCGACCTCGAAGTAGGCGCGGAGTGCGCGTCCGAACCAAGTCTCATTCGGCTGTTTCAGATCCGTCTGCTCGGTGTACCACGCTTTGAACCGCCGGCGCAGCATGGGAATTGGGATTTCGGCGCCTTCGTCTTCGATTGTGACTAACTCGACGAACGCTTTCGCAGCATCTTCGTACCGAATTGACGCACTTTGCTGTGGCTGCTCCCACAGCGGGGGCTTCTCAAAGATCGTGAAGCCGTTCTCCGACTGGAACTCGACGGTCGTGTTCGTGAGGTACTCGAACTGCGTCGGAATAAGCGGCTTCCAGACGAACGTGTAGCCGCTTGCGGCAGCCTCTTTTGTCCGTCGCCGGCGAAGTTCCTCGCCGGAGGCCGACTCCAGTACCCAGTCGCTGCCGTCTTTTCTGACGCGGGGCGTGTGGAACTCGTACGACTCAACCGGCTGCTCCGCGTCGCCTTCGGCGAGGATGGATCCGTCTTTGCCAACCAACTGGACAGTATCCGTTGGCAGCAGCCGCCACGTTGATTCGGAGAGATCACGAGGCAAGAGATACCAGCACGCTTCAGTCGAGACATTTTTTTGTTGGTTATACAAGATTGTCCCCGTCTCGTCAGTGTCTTTGAATGCCATACTGACAGGACCATCTTTGGCGGTGGGCGGATCCGACCACAGTTTGCCTTGCGCCTCAGACTGGGATTCGGTGATGACGTGAACAGGATGATCGTGATAGACGCCCCGTGCGAGATTCGTGAGCAGCGCTGCCGGCTTCGAGTCGTTTTCGACTTCGATCTCATGGAAGAGAATCTCGCCGTCTTTTTTGCTCACAATGTCTGGTCGAGACTCGCCGCTCAGATACTGTGACTCGGTTGGATCGGGATCTGAGAGGTCAACCTCGATAACGTCCTGATCGACGGCTATAATCTTGTGACCGTGCCGAAGGAGAAACTTGATCCGCTCGATGACCAACTCTTTGTGCCTGTCTGACTCTTCGTCAGAGCTGTCAGACAGTGTTGTCGAACCACCGGGATGATCCGTGCCGTAGGACTGACGCGTACCGGGCGCATGGCTCCCGAGCTGCTCCGTCGAGAAGTCTGGTTCATCGATGGTCGTGAGTCGGCCAAACGAACTCGCCTCGAAATACGTGGGGAGGGCGGCGAAGAAGTGTTTCAGTTCGGATTTCTCAATTGGGATCCGGCCGTAGGCCCCGAAGAGTTCTTCGTAGCGATCGTCGTTGTGGACGCGCCCACTAAGCATCGCGCGGAACTCAGGGTCGCCCGCAGCAAGCGCTTCGATCGATCCATCGCGGAGGCTCATCTCATCGAGCTGTTCGAGTTGCGACGGGTGTGTGGTCTGCTTGTTTGCGTATCGCTTGTGCTTCTCGATTGGGAGTCCCCAGTTATCTGTGGACGGCCCCGGCACATAATCGGAGATTCGGTAGTCGTTGTCCGCCTCAACATGCCGCGTGAGGTCGTCTTCGGTGACGATCCCGTGGCCGGTTCCAAACGGCGCGAGTCGTGAGGTAATGAGATAATCGTGCGGTGCCGAACTCCCGGCCGGCCCCAACAGACTCTGGTGTAGATACGAAATCCGTTCGTCGTTGAGGTCGTGAACGAGGTCAGCCGTCGCGGACTTTCGAGAGACCTCTGGCGACGTGATCGAGAGATTTGCCGGTTGGAGCAGCCGACTCGTGGGAACCGGCATCTTCCCGATGGGGCCGAGATCAACGGTACAGATCTCAGTGCCGAGTTTATCACCGTAGTGATCGTCAACGATCGCTTTGATGCGCTCAGCCCGCGTGTCTCGGTCTCCGTCTCGCCCGTCTGAGACGGGTTGGTCGGGCTCTCCGTCTGACGATTCCGCAGTGTCACCCTCGCTGTCGGCATCGTCCTCACCGTTGCCACCGTCGGTTGCGGCTGGGAGCGTCGTTTGCGTGTCCGTGGTACTCACATCAGCGTCATCGGCAGTATCTGATTCCGATTCCTCTGGATGCTTAAGTCGGGAGTCTGCTCTGCCCTGGCTACTGTGGCCGATCAGGAAATACTCCTGCTGGGCTTTCCCGGGCCACGTCAACAACTCGAGCAGGTCGATCCCGTACTCGTCAAGAATATCTTCGGCGACATCGTCCAACGGTAGCAGGCCATCGAGGCGCCGCTCGTCGGTATCGTCGGCAATCCCGGGGAAGATCAGTCGAACGGCATCAAGCCGATACGCCCGGAGATTCCCGTTCTTATCAACATAAAGTCGGCTGCTGGGGTTTCGTTGCATTATCTGATGGTGGATCCCTGCGTCGGTATCACGACGGCAAGCACAGCTAGGCACAGCAACGCCCGATAGCTGTGCCGTCGGTCGGAGACGATACGTCGTGCTGCTGATGTCCGCAGAACGTGGAGCCATCCTAGCCTCGACGGCCTATGGTCACTCCCGTTTAGCAGATTGATCAACTCGAGTTCAGTGTTGTTCATGAAGTGGTTAGTTTGTGTTCGGGTGGTCAGCTGCGACGATTGAGTCGTCAGCGTGGCCGTGTGCGAGTGCGAGCGGGAGCGAGTCAGCCGGGGCCCACCACGAATGGCGGGTCAATGCCCCAGCGTCGGTGATCTCGCTGCGCCCCCGGAGCTGATCTATTTGATCAGCAACACGCAATCGCGACGGTGGTGATCGGGTCGAATGTCCGTCATACCAACGCTGGAACTGCTCGACGAACCGCGGGGCGGTGCTGGTGTCAGCGGACGGTTGCGTCGATGTCCGTCGCGTGTAGGTCTCGATGAACTCCACGAGTCCGCGCTTGTAATGCTCTGGGCGGCGCTGGTTGTCCGACCCCCCGAACTGGCCGAATGGGACGGGCGGTTCACGGAGGGAACTGCCAGTCCGGGAGGCGACCGTGACGTCCGCACAGAACAGCGGTCGGACTGGCAAAATTGGACGCGGCACCCCCAAGTACTCGGCGTGGAGCGCCTCAGCGGAGGCAAACTGCGACCGAACGTCCCCTGCGGGAGTCATGACGTACAGCGAGCCGTCGCGCTTCCGGACTCGCGGGGCCTCGAACGTGTACGAGGCGATGGGCTCTGTTACCGGTCCCGACGCAAGACACCGATCTCCCTGATAGACCGCTCGGCGTCCGGTATCGGAGACGGTCCAGTAGACGGGGCCTGACTCTTGGGGAGCAACGACAACATTGCCTCGTGTAGTGTGGACGTCCATCGGGACGGTGTACAGCTGGGCGGTGTGGCCTTGGCGCCGCACGTACGGGACCGTCAGCACGTCTCTGGCCCAGTCGGCAGCTTGTTCTGAGGGCGTGATAACGAGGAGATGCGCGTCTGCTCGGCGCGCCCGATTTGCCGCCATAATCAGTTCCCCAGCAGACGTGAGGACATCGTCCGTCACGTCAGCCTCCGGATCGACGACCACGACGGGTCCCTCCGGGTCATGCGGATGTCCCCGAAAGTGCGGGTCACCACGTGAGCGGTCAGCGACCGACTCGTGAGTAATACCGCTCTCTGAGAGCCACCCGTCGACAAAGTCGGTGATCGAGCTTCCGTCTTGGACGCCGATCCGCGTCATGACCCGCTGTGGACCGGCGAGCACCGACTCGTGGTCCGTCCCAGCGGCGTCGGAGTGGATCGTCTCGCGGATGAACGGCGGCGCGAACCGTGACGCCGTCACCGGCCAGTCGCAGGATTCGTAGTGCGGCGTGACGTCAACAAGCGCCGCCAACTCCGTCTCCGAGAGGGTCATCGTCGGCGAAACCCCCAGCGATGTATACGGTTCCGCTCCTGTCGTCCCCGCCAGCAACGACGCGAACTCGTGGGTGCTGGTCCGGAGCTCTAACGACATCACCGCCGCGTCCGATGCGGGCGTGAGTCCGTCGCTCGCCGCCAGCCCTGGTGTCCGGGTATGCCCGGACTCAATGTTGGTCTCCCACTGGTCGGTCGCCAGACACCGACTGGAGGTGATCTCCGACGGCGTTTCGCGATCGATCGGACAGGGCGCCGGCGACGCCAGCGACGACGCCAGCCCATACCGACCGAGGGGGCGGCACGGGACCCCGAGTTCGGCGACGCGAGCCGTCACCTGATACTGATCGGTTCCTGCGAGATGGACGAGCAGCTGACAGAGCGTCGGGACGTTGCGATTGTGGTTGCGGGTGAAAATCGTCCGCAGCAGCGAATCGAGCGTTGCCGCATCAGGTGCCCCCTCGCGAACGACGAGCCGACTCGTCGGGACCGCGGCCAGCCCGACCGTATCGAGGACGAGCGTTCCCGTTGCGATGCCGTACCAGTCCGGGAACTCCTCGGTACAGATCGCCGCTAACGCTTCGCTCGGCTCTTGTGTCGACGGCGTCGACGCAGTGCCTATCCACCCCGTATTATGCATCTCCGTTCCGCTCCCGTGGAGCACGATAGTGGGAACCTCGACGCCGGTCAGCCCGAGCAGCTCGATCGACGGATACCCCGTTTCTCGGAGCCCACGCGTCAGGACCCGGGATAGTGCCGGAGCAAGCGACGTCGAGATCCGGTATGAGGGATCGTCGACACCGCTTTCGCAAGCGTGAACTGCGCCATGTCGCGCGATCGCCGGCGTCTGCGCGTCCGGTGGGTCAGCTGCGTTCGGAACACGTTTGAACATCTGTACAGTGTATCCGTGCTCGGTTAGCGGTGCCCGAGGCGTCCATCGGTGATGGTGTCGATCCTTCCCACGAGCGCGTCGTTCTGGTCGTTGCCGATCGTGTTCCCCGGTGCCGCCAGTTGGGTCATCCTCGCCGCAGCCAGCCGGCGTGGGGGGAAAGCGACAGTGTAATTGGTCATGTGTATTGGAGTGTCGGTGCGTTGGAGTCTGCCGACGCAGTCAGTTGTGAGTTCTCGGTTCGTCCGTTGGTGTGGCAGTTACCCTCTCGTGTGAATAGAGAGAGTGACGGGAGGAAGATAATCCGCGCCGACCGATCGACGAGTCTCTATTAGTCGATGTATTTATTATCATGGGGGACACTAACTACTCGTTAGTTTAGTGAGCAAAGAGAACCGATACGTCAATATTCAGACGGAGAAAACGACAACAACCGATTTTCTCGGAGAACTATCTAGTGATAGAAATAATCCTCTGTGAAATATGGAGAGTCTGTTCTCAAGACGATCGAGATCAAAACCCGCAGCACACATATGCGGGCTAGTCACACGTCTATTATTTTCAGAAAAAGATTCAAAACGACGCACTGCGGTACAGACACTAATGACTGTAGACACTATCAATATTGATCGAGCACTCGATCAGGATCTGGGCGATCACTTACCAGACTGGGTCTTCGATGAAATTGACCAGAGCGAGACACACACCCTCAAGGATATCTTTCCGAGCCTAGCAGGCATCCGTACGGAAGGTCAACGCCACCACTGTTTCTATCCAATAACCGCCTTCCATTTAGTCCAACTGCGGACAGGTGCGACAGATCAACGGTGGTTTCGGCTCCAGACCCTCATTGATCAACACAAAAAGTTCCAGCTCAATCATACAAAAAAACCAGGGAGAGACACCTACAGGACGACATTCAAGAATTTGGTTGCGGTTGGGATTCTCGAACAGGTCGAAGACGGCTCAGATAAGAAATTGGGGCTCCCAGCGGAACGGGACGTCGCCCCAGCCTTTGATCGAACACACCCTGACGACATCCGAGATCAGATCACGATGGACGATCCGAGCCCAAGAGACGACGTCAAGACGACAGTCTGGCCCCTCCCTGAGACCGCTGATCGACCGGCAGTGATTCCCGCGCAACTCGCGGGTGGTCGGCTTTCGAATCCCTGGGACGCTGGGATGAGCTTCAGTACCGCCGGTGTGGCACTGACAGCTCTATCCGTTGGACTGATCACGATCGCTGACGGAACTGTGACACTCCCCGTCGCCGGTGTCTTCTGGGCGATGTTCTCGATCGGAATCGCTGCCGCGCTTGTCGAGATTCTCGATCAGCTGAAAGCAGGGTATCAATATTCTGAGTCGTGTTGATATCGCCGTCATCGAATCGTCGTCTTGTGGATCGACTAGTGGCTTAGACAGCGCTCGGTGACAACTGCGACGACAGCGAGGATCCAGACAGCAGAAACATATTCTCTTTCGGAGACGATCAGCTGGACACACTACTGTGAGGCCTCCATATACTAGGGTAATGTACGACAGAGTAGGGTGTACACGCGTCACCCTACAGAACACTAAACCGCAAGACGACAGCGAGTCATCCTAGCTGGAACCGATTGGATATAAGAATAACAATGACCAACCAGCCAAAGGAATCCACCTGCTGTCGCACTATATATCTGAGATGTGAAACCAAAACCAAAAAGGGACAACCAACACAACCAATGGTAGATGCTGGCGGGCGCCAACGCAGATCCCATTCGGGTTTCACCCGCGCTCTTCAGGAAAGTTCTGAGTCTCGATCTCGTATCTCTGATATCTGAGTATTTCGCTGATCTAAACCGCAGTTGTTGGTGTACTCACCCCCTAGTGAACGGATAGCCGATGTCGGTACTCGGAGGGGTGATCGAGGGTCGTCGCAGTATCTCAACACGCAGCGAAGAAGCAACACCACGGTGGTTCTCAGATCGGTGTGAATGCCCTTCGCAAGCCAGGGTTGGTGAACACGCCGCCACCACCATCGATGCGTCTGTGTCGTGCGTCCAATCGGTCTCTCTGAGCCAGGACCGCTTTGGGAGCACGGGGATTCGATCACCCAGTCCGTTCGTGAGAGCGGGGGCCCGTCAGGTGGGATGTCTATCCCTGCGCCGCAGTACGGTCGTGGGGTCGTTTCTACGGGTGTCGATCCCGTCAGCCTGTACGGACGCCGTCGCCGACGCTAGTGGGAGGGTTTTCCAGATGGCGGTGTCTGGGTGCCTTCGATCTGTTTCTTCTTCCCTCCGTGGTGGCCCGCTGGCTTGGTGGCTTTCTCACACTCAGTTCCGGTGAGGGGGTTGTTATTCTTATATTCAATCGGTTACAGATAGTGTGTGAACCACCCCGTCATGGGATTTAGCGTGGAATGGTACTCACCCTTCTCACACTAAGTATAAGGAGAACACATACTAGAAGTACCGCTGGAGTACCCTAATTTGAGTGGTATTTTTCGACTATCTGTGAGTATAGTACAGTGAGTGTTCTCTTCTGATCGGCCAAAAAGAAAGAGACGAACTCGATGGGCTGTACTTCCACCTAGAGCTGGAGGTATCAGCCTGACTTCTATATATTGGTGGATATCCCGTATTTCGAGATCGGTCCAGCTGATCTGTTTGTATCCCTCGGTGGGAGTGAGAGGGTGAAAGAAAGGGGAAGCAAAGCCTCCCGTTCGCCCCCTCAGTGTAATGAGTTGGAACACCCAACGAGTCACGCCTCAAATTGACAGCGAGTGCTCCGTATCTCGCTTGTCGATTTCGGGCGTGCCATGCACACCTGAATCGACATCAACCAACGCGACCGGTACCGTGTGGGGCTCACATCTGAACGGCTCACCAGCTCGATCACGATGACAGACGAATTCCGACAAGCAGTGTATGATGCATGGGGTCGTGAGTGTTTGATCTGCGGTCGAACGCCGGAAGGTTGGCTCCAAGCGGCTGTCGGCGGGGGACAACAGGACAAACTCTCGTTACACCATCTCAACGGCGACGATACAGATGATCGAGTCGCGAACGCCATCCCGCTGTGTCAGAGTTGTCATGTCCACATCCACCGGGTAGACGAGCCGCCGTACCGGCAGTGGCACCGCCAGCTCCCAATCTCGGATCGGCATGCGTGGAACGCCCACCGGAAAGAATACGCCGAGACGCCACAGCTGACAGCAAAAGAAGCTGCGTGGCGGTACGGAGACGACGACGGCACCCCGCGGAGTACGTCGTATCTCCGATACGAACGAGACGTCACTGACTCCAATGACGAGTTCAACGCGGACGCAATCTGGAGTGACGACGGCCACCGTGAACAGCCAGCAGATATCCAGGAAGCCACCATCGAGTACACACTCGAAGACTCCGGACGCTACCGAATACGGTTCGTTGAACGTCACGACGGCCCGGGGTGGTGGCGTGTCGTCGATAAATGGACCGACAGTGTCTGGCACCCCGTCGACCGTAAACCGATCGCTGATGTCGACGTCATCCTCGAGTACGGCGCTAACGATGGCAAGCGATCGAACCGAACAGTAGGATAGTCATCAGTTGGTCTCCGAGAAGACGGGATCGTCCTCGTGACCTGCGAGGTCATGGGTTTCAGACCCACCGCCCTCCATCGAGACTGGATCGAAGTCGTCGAACGAGCCGTACCACTGCTTGACGATCTCCACAGAGAGGTTCCCTTTTTCATCAACGTTCCACCGGAGTTTGTCGCCGGGCTCGATGTCAAGACGTCGACGGAGGTCCGCCGGGATCGTGACCATACCCCGATCGCTGACCTTGGTTTCCTCGGGAGTTCCTTCAGTCGCCATACGCAGCAGTCCAAGCTCACACACAATACATGTTGCGCCGCATGTGGACGTTTGGAGAACGGTCAGATCTCGCACCCATGCAAGCAGTCGTCCTCGCCGCGAGCAAGAGTACGCGCCTCCAGCCCTCACGGAAGACAAGCCGAAGGTGCTCGTCGAAGGTATCGGAACGTCCCTGATAGAGGATGTCTTCGAGAGCCTGATCGACTCGGAAGCCACCGAACTCACCGTCGTCGGCTACGAGGTCGAGCAGAGTATGGAACTTACAAGGCTAAAACCCCGCCTTCAGGGCGGAGAGGATGCCAATTCGTCTGTTTCCGTGTTAGTAACCGAGGGTCGGGGCATGTCGGGCAGACACCCCTCATTTCGTCTGTTCTCGCAGTAGGGCGATGGGGTGCATCACTGGTGGCGATCAACCTCACCCCTCATTTCGTCTGTTCTGTATCACGGAGTTCGGGTACTGATCCTCCCTCCGGCTGTATCGAGAAAACAGACGAAACACAGTAAACAGACAAACGTCACTCTTAAGTTAGTAAGTAGTGTTACTCAGAATATCAACAATGTCTGAAGATCTCTTCACGGAGATGACTGAAACCCTTTTTGAGGACAAATCTATTCTCTCGGAGGAGTATCGTCCGGACGTTATCGTCGAACGAGACGATGAAATTGACGCGTATCGATCGGCACTCAAAGACGTGCTTTTCGGCCGAAATCCCGCAAACGTGTTCATCTATGGGAAAACCGGTGTCGGGAAGACGGCGGTCACGGAGTACATGATGAGCGCCCTCCAGACGGAAGTAAAGCGGCGGGATGAAGCCGAGGAACTCCACGTTCATTTCCGGAACTGTAACGACGACAGCGTGTACAGAACGGTTCGATCGCTTATAAATAGTCTCCGTGGAGATGCCGGAGAGAAATTTCCGGAAACCGGCCTCTCGACGTCGCACGCCCTCGAAACGTTGTACGAGGAAATGGAGTCGCGTGGTGGCACGTTTCTATTCATTCTGGACGAGATCGACCACCTTTCTGATCCTGATTCGTTACTGTACGAACTCCCTCGTGCACGAGCGAATGACCACCTCAACGCGGCGCGAGTCGGCGTGATCGGGATCAGCAATAATTACACGTTTCGCTCGTCACTGAGTCCCAAAGTCAAAGACACGCTGATGGAGAAGGAACTGGCCTTTTCGCCGTACGACGCAGATGAACTCCAGTCGATCCTCACCGCTAGAGCTGAGAAGGCACTTGTTGATGGAGCATGTGAAGACTCCGCTATTAGGCTCGCAGCCGCGAAGGCCGCGAAAGATACCGGAAGCGCACGGCAGGCGATTGACCTCCTCCGCGAGGGCGGCGATGTCGCTGAAGAACAGGGAGCGACGGCGATCACCGACGACCATATCGAGGTGGCTGCGGCGCGTGTCCAGCGAGGCCGTGTCCAAGACAAGCTGCGCGACCAGACCATGCACGGGCAGCTCATCTTAGAGTCGCTCGCACGGATCGAAGTGAACGGGGATATTCCTACACGGTCAAAAGAGATTCAGGCGGCGTACGAACGCGTCGCACGAAACTGGGATCACGATCCGCTGACTACATTAAAAAGTATCCAGAACCATCTCGCGGATCTCACGATGCTCGGGTTTCTCGAACGAACCGAACAGAACGAAGGACGCGCAGGTGGTGTTCACTACCGATACGAACTCGCGTTAGATCCCGACATTATCTTGGAGACGCGCGAGTCGATTGAGAATCAGCCGTAGCTGTTTAAACCGAAGAACAGACGAAACGAGGGGTGTGATTCGAATGAGACAGAGCCACCACTCATTGTAGAGAACAGACGAAACGAGGGGTGTTCGAGACCTCGAGATCACTGTCGACCGGCGGTAGAGTGTTGTAGTCTTTAAAAGTAAAGTACTCTCCCCGTCCCCACAATAGAGAGTACGTTTCGTCTGTCTGTGACAGCGATAGCGGGATGACAGCAAAAAGCTACTCACAAAGACAGACGAAACGTACTCTCTCACTCTTGGGTGACACGCTGTCAAAAGCCGAGAGACACTTCACCTTTGTAAGTGAAGTTAGTTCTTCAGGTCCACTCGTCCCAGTTTCACTTGTAAAACTGGGTGTATCTAGCTTGTTCTTCCCATGCTGGCCGAATTCGATCGAATCATACTAGTTATATACCGGAGAACAGACGAAACGAGGGGTGTCCGAGAGCCATAGTATCGCTGCCAAGCAGACTTACCCACAACAAAGGTGGTGTTTGGTACTGCGGGTACCAAGCCGATCTCGATCCGGAGATTGCCCTCGAAAAACGCCATGAAGCTGACACGGCTCTCTCTGTGACACTCGGCAAAGACAAACGAAATGGACTCTCTCAGTCCCGGCTGCCACGCGCCAAAACGTAGTCGTAGTCCAGTCGATCACCCGCATGTTCTCGAGACGCTCGAAGTGATCGATGTTCGCCGTCAGAACCGATCCATACTGTGCGCGGGCGGTCGCACCGATTTACACGCCGTGTAGGCCATCGAGTCGCTGCCCGCTGTCCCGAAGATCCGCAACGACGCTGATCCTGACGGGTTCTAGCGATCCAAGCGCAAATTTTTCGAGGTGGCGACGGAATATTCCTTGCGACCATGGGCGTGACCGAGGATGCGATTCGGGAAATCTGTACGGATGCGGTCTTCGAGCGCGGTGAGAACTACCTCACCGAGGGTCGTATCCGCGAGATCCACCGCGTCGACACTACCGTAACCGCCGTCGTGAGCGGGAGCCGCCAGTACGACGTTCGCGTCGATTTCGCGGCCGACGGATTCGACCCGTGGTGCAATTGTCCGTACGACGGACCGGGAGCATGTAAGCACGTCGTCGCCGTATTGCTCCGCTGTCTCAACGACCTTCCGGCCGACGAGGGAGACCGTCTCGACGCCGCGCTCGACGCTGCTGACCCCGACGCCTTGCGAGAGTTCTTTCGCGAGGCGTTGGCGACCGACGCCGCCCTCCGCGAGCAGTTTTTCGCCAGCTTCGGGGAGTCCTCGACGCGGTCGGTCGACGAGCTGCGCGCTGCCATCGATCGGCGGTTCGAGGAGACGAACCCCGAGTACTACGTCGTCTTCGAGCCGATCGACTTCTCGGAGTGGTTCGATCTCGCGGACGAGTACCGTAAGCAGGGCCGTGACGCGTCGGCGGCTGCGGTCTACCGGGCGCTCGTCGAGTCGCTTGACGACAACATGGAGCGTGTCGACGGCGCGTACGATCACTTCTCACAGGCGTTCAAGCAAGCTCTCGACGGGTACGTCGACTGCGCCGCAATGGTGGACCACAAGAGCGGGGGAGCCACAAGCGCTGTCGATTTTCTTGAGGAGCAAATGGAATCGGGAACGCCGTTACTTGCCGACCAGTTCGAGCGTGCGGCCACCGACCTGCGAGCGGAACTGACAAACGGATCCGACGGTTGAGCGTGTTCGACGTGGTCAACGCAAACGGTACTAATCCGGAAATAGCACAACTCTGTTCTCTCCCGCCCCAGCTTTTCCGACCAACCCGATTCAGAACTCGCTGGGCTCTTCGCCTACTTCCAGTCTCCCGATCATACGTTTCTTATCGGTGATTCCCGAAGATACAGCCACATGCGCATCTCCATCATCGGAAGCGGCTACGTCGGCACGACGGTCGCCGCTTGTTTCGCCGACCTCGGCCATGACGTCGTCAACATCGACATCGACGAGTCGGTCGTCGAGACGATCAACGACGGCGACGCGCCGATCCACGAGGAGGGGCTCGCCGACCTCATCGCCGAACACGCCGGCCCGGAGGGCACGGGTCGGCTCCGGGCGACCACCGACTACAACGCCGTCCTCGACACCGAGGTGACGTTCCTCTGTCTCCCCACGCCGCAGAACGACGACGGCAGCATCGATCTGTCGATCATGGAAGCGGGCGCGAGCCAGCTCGGCGAGACGCTCGCGGACAAAACCGACTGGCACACAGTCGTCGTCAAGAGCACGGTCGTTCCCGGTTCGACCGCAGACACGATTACCCCGATCTTGGAAGCGGAGAGCGGCAAAACAGCCGGTGAGGATTTCGGTGTCGGGATGAACCCGGAGTTCCTCCGCGAGGGAACGGCCGTCCACGATTTCCTGAACCCGGACAAGGTCGTTCTCGGCGCGGACGACGACCGCGCTCTCGACGACATGCGTTCGGTGTTCGCTCCGCTCGTCGAGGCGGCCGACGCGCCGGTCGTCGAGACCGACACGCGCACCGCCGAGATGATCAAGTACGCCAACAACGGCTTCCTCGCGGCGAAGATCAGCCTCATCAACGACATCGGGAACATCTGTAAGGAGCTCGGGGTGGACGCCTACGAGGTGGCCGACGCGATCGGCCTCGACGACCGGATCAGCGAGCAGTTCCTCCAGAGCGGCGTGGGGTGGGGAGGTTCTTGTTTCCCGAAAGACACCCGCGCAATTATCGCGGCGGCGGAGGAGACCGGCTACGAGCCGGCGGTGCTCAACGCCGCGGTCGAGGTCAACGACCGCCAGCCGGAGCGGTTGGTCGCACTCCTCGCCGACCACCTCACCGAGCGCCGCGACCGCGGGTTCGAGGGCGCGAGCATCGCGGTCCTCGGGCTCGCGTTCAAGCCCGGCACCGACGACATGAGGAACTCACGCGCAGTTCCGGTAATCGACGACCTCCAGGCACGCGGCGCGACGGTCACCGCCTACGACCCGGTCGCGGCCGACAACGCCCCGAACTACGTCGACGACGTGACCTACGCGGAGTCGGCCGCGGCGGCGCTCGACGGCGCCGACGGCGCGGTGGTCGTCACCGACTGGGACGAGTTCGCCGCGCTCGACAGGGAGTTCGACGCGATGGCGACCCCGATCGTCGCCGACGGGCGGCGGATCATCCAGCGGCGCGACGGGATCATCTACGAGGGGATGACTTGGTAGACAGCGAAAATTTCCGGACCGGTTCGTGGCGACGCTCGCGAGTGTTTCCCGGCTTTTCCTAACGCCTCCCGTTTTGCTCACGAAGCACCAGAACGAATGGTGGTTCGCGGCGAGCGGTTCGGCGACGCCTACGTCGAGGACCCGAAGCGATCCGTTCAGCGTACCCGCGTCGCCGGCGTCGACATCGAATACGTCTGTGGCACGACGTAAGCGAACTCCCGTGGTGCTCGGTCAGATCTCGACAGCCGATAGCATCGAAAGATCGAAGATCCGAACTCGGCGAGAGTGAGACACCTCGGCCGAACGGTCCTCCCGGTCGATGACCGCCAACCGCCTCACTCCGAGAGACGGTCGCGCGTCAGCGCTTCTCCGGGACCCGTCGTCTCGCCGGCGCCCAACACGACGCCGGCGTTCAGCGACGTGTTGATCCCCGTCTTCGCCCCGTCGCCGACGATCGCGCCGAGCTTCCGTCGGCCGGTGTCCACGCGGTCGCCTTTCACCGTCTGTCGGACGTTCTCGTCGTCGTGGCGGAGGTTGGCGACGTTCGTCCCCGCGCCGAAGTTGACGCCCCGGCCCAGCACGGAGTCGCCGACGTACGAGAGGTGGCCGACCGACGCGTCCGCCATCAGCACCGAGTTCTTCACCTCGACCGAGTGGCCGACGTGCGCGTCCGGCCCCACGACGGTCGCCCCGCGGACGTACGCGTTCGGTCCCACGTCGGCCCCCTCGCGGATCAGCGCCGGCCCCTCGACGTAGGCGCCCGACCGGACCCGCGCGCCCTCCTCGACGACGACCGGGCCGCGGAGGTGGACGCCCTCCTCGACCGTGCCGGAGATTTCGGTTCCGTCGTCGAGGTCCGCGAGCGCCAGCTCGTTGGCTTCCAACAGCTCCCACGGGCGCCCGACGTCGAGCCACGTGCCGTCGTACGGGGCCACGTCGATCCGCCGACCGTCGCCGAGCAGGAGGTCGATCGTCGTCGTGATCTCGTACTCGCCGCGCTCGCTCTCGGGCGTGCGGTCGATGTACTCGAACACCTCCGGCTCGAACGCGTAGCAGCCGACGTTCGCGAGGCTCGTCGGCGGGTCGGCCGGCTTCTCGACGATGTCCGCGAGCGAGCCGTCCTCGGCGGTCGAGAGCACGCCGTACGCCCGCGGGTCCGGGACCTCGGTGGCCGCGATCGCGGGGGCACCGGCCTCGGCGAGCGCTCGGGGGAGCGACGCGTCCACGACCACGTCGCCGTTGAGCACGAGAAAGTCGTCGTCGACGACCGGCTCGGCCTGCGCCACGGCGTGTGCGGTCCCCAGCGCCTCGGCCTGTTCGACGTAGTGAACCGGCCGGTCGCGGTACGACTCGCCGACGCCATCGCGGATCGCGTCGCCGCGGTACCCCGTCACGACGACGAACTCGTCGACCACGTCGCGGGCCGTGTCGAACACCCGTTCGAGCAGCGACCGGTCCCCGACCGGGAGGAGCGGTTTCGGGCGTCGGTCCGTCAGTGGTCGCATCCGAGTCCCGCGGCCGGCCGCGAGCACGACTCCGTACATGTCCGGGGCGACGGCGGGGGAGGGCTTATCGGCTGCGGTCGTCGGAGGGGATGAGGTGGCGTCACCGTCGCGGTCGTCGGGGGCGTCACTCTCTCGGCCGCCGAACGCGTCGTCGCCCCGCTCAGCGACCGGTGTCGTCGCCGTCGGACGACGGTCGCGCGCCGACAGTCACTCGACGACGACCGCTCCCCGCATCCCGATCGATTTGTGCGGGAGGCTGGCGTACCGGTACGTGCCGGGCTCGTGGAACGTGTGCTCGAACGCCGTCTCGCGTTCGAACGTCGGGTCGCCGGAGCTGACGTCGACGTCCTCGAACACGACGTTCGCCGGGCCGCTCGGATCCGCCCACTCCCACCTGACCGTCGTGTCGGGCGACACCGCGAGAACCGGGGGCGCGAACGCGAAACGGTCGCCGTTGCCCGGAGCGCCGACCGTCACCGAGGCGGCGTCGCTGTCGGTCCTGTCGGCGACGGTCCCGTCGAAGTTGTCGCTGTGGACGACCCACTCATCGACCGCTTCGTAGCCGGTCGACGGCGGCTCCTTCACCACGACCGCACCCTTCATCCCGTCTGATCGCCCCGACTCGGAGACGAACGGATACGTTCCCGGTTCCTCGAAGACGTAGTGGTAACTCGTTCCGGACTGCGCGTTCGAACGGCCGCTGTCGAACGTGCCGTCGAGCGCGACCACGTTGTGCGCCCCGCCGTGACCGGTCCAGTTCCACCGGACGTTCGTCATCGGTGGCACTTCGACGACGACCGGAGCGAAGCCGAGTCCATCGTCGTACTCGTTGCCGACCTGGATCTCCGCGCGCCCGTCTATGCCGGTCCGCGTCCGCTCGCCACGGTACCCGTTCGCGTCCGCGAGCCACTCCTCGACGGAGTCCGGTGGCGACAGTTCGTCTGCCGACTTGTACGCCGCTTCGTCGCCGTCGTCGTTCTGCTCGTCGTCCGACGCTTCAGCGTCCGTGTTATCGTCTCCGGTGACGGACCCACAGCCGGCGAGTCCGGCGACACCGGCGACGGTCGCTGCTTGGAGGACATCTCGTCGCGCGGGGGTGTATCCCATACGCGGAGTTCCGGCGACACGCAAATAACGACGGTGTCGATACCATTCTCGCAAAAACTGCCGGAATATTTATGATCCGGCGAAGTGAACTCCGTCGGGTTCGCTCCAGTGACGAGGTACAGAGACGAAGTGCCGTGTCGACGTCCGCGGGGCCGTCAGGCTGCGTCGCGCGCCCGCTCGATCAGGTCCCGCGCCGTTTCGAACAGCGCGTCGGCGTCGGCCTCGTCGCGCGCCTCGGCCGTGATCCGCACCAGCGGCTCGGTGCCGCTCGCGCGCACGAGGAACCAGCCCCCGTCCGTCTCCACCCGAACGCCGTCGAGCGTCGACACGTCGTCGTACTCGGCGGCCGCGACCTCGCCGACGCGCTCGACGATCGCCGTCTTGGCGTCCGTCCGCACCGAGTCCCGGCGGATCGGGTACTCGGGGAGGTCGTCGACGAGCGCGGCCAGCGACCCCACTTCCCCCGCGATCGCGGTCAACATACACGCCGCGAGCGGGCCGTCGGGACAGGGGGTCCGCTCCGGCCAGATCCACGCGCCGCTGGGCTCGCCGCCGAAGGCGACGTCCGGCTTCGCGGCCTCCGCGGCGACGTACGCGTCGCCGACGGGCGTGTAGGTAACCTCGGCCTCCACTTCCGCCAGCGCGTCCGCGACGAGCAGGCTCGTGTCCACCGGCACCGCGACGCGGTCGCCGGCGCCGGCCTCGCGGCGCGCGAACAGCGCGAGCAGCGCGTCGCCCGAGACGAACCGCCCCCGCTCGTCGATCGCCATCATGCGGTCGGCGTCGCCGTCGTGGACGACCCCGAGGTCGGCATCGGTCGCCGCGACGACCTCGCAGGCGGTCTCGCAGTTCGCCGCGGTCGGCTCGCTCGGCCGCCCCGGAAACCGGCCGTCGCGCTGGGCGTTGAGCGTCTCGACGTCGCAGCCGGCGGCGTGGAGCGCGTCGGCGGTGACGCGGCCGACGCCGTTGCCGAGGTCGACGACGACCGACAGGTCGTCGGGCAGCGAGACGCTCTCGCGGAGGGCGCGTTCGTGGCGGCGCCGGGCGTCGCCGCCCGCGACAACGTCCCGCTGTTCGACCGCGCCGATCGCGTCGTGGCCGGCGAAGTCGAACGACGCCGACTCCACGAGATCGGCGATCCGGTCGTTGCGCTCGTCGCCGAACGCCCGTCCGGATGCGGTCCAGAGCTTGATCCCGTTGTCGGGCGCCGGGTTGTGCGAGGCGGTGACGACGACGCCGGCGTCCGCGCCCTCGCGGGCGACCGCGCGGGCCACCGTGGGCGTCGCCTCGACGCCGACGTCGACGACGTCGGCCCCGCACTCGGTGAGCCCCGCCACGAGCGCCCGCGAGAGCATCCGTCCGCTGTCCCGCGCGTCGCGGCCGACCACGACCGTCTCCGCGCCGTCCGTCGCGAGCGCGCGCCCCACGTCGAGCGCGAGGTCGGCCGTCACGTCCTCGCCGACGGGACCGCGAACGCCGCTGGTACCGAACATACCTCGGTCGTCGCCGCCCACCGCAAAGACGGTTCGGGGTGGCGAGCAGGTTCCCGAGCGTTGTGTCATCGCGGACTCGCCTCCCGCGCGGGATCGTCCGCGGCTCGTTTCGTAGCGGTCCGGCGACCGTCAGAACTCCTCCCAGTCGATGACCCGAACGCCGTCGATCCGCTCGAAGTGACCGACGTTCGCCGTCAGCACCGGCAGTTGTTCAGTCCGCGCGGTCGCACCGACGTACACGTCGTGGAGGTCGTCAAGCCGTTGCCCGTCGGCACGGAGGTCGGCGATGATCTCCGCGGCCGCCGTCGCGACCGGTCGGCTGATCGGCAGTACGTCGAAGCGAGACACGAGGCGATCGAGGGCGTCGATCGCGTCCTCATAGCCCCGGGTGTCCCTGTCGTACTGGAGCTCGACGCCCAGTCGGAGCTCCGTCACGGTGACCAGACTGATCGCGTGGCGCCCCTCGTCGTCGAGCGCGCGGACCTTCCCGTCGACGCCCCCTCGGTCGATGTCGGCGACCGCCGACGTGTCAAGGAGTTTCATCGGTCAGCCGGTCGAGCGTGCCGTCACTCAGTCGTTCCATCTCCACGTCGACATCGTCGTACGTCTCCGGATCGAGTATCTGCTGGCCGGTCACGTCCGTAAGCCCCCCGCCGCTGTCGAGCGTGTCGGCGATGACCTCGCTGAAGCTCCGGTCGCCCTTCTCCCTTTTGAGGCGCCGGTAGACCTCGTCGCTGATCGCGATGTTCTTGCTCATGTGTTATGTATGGGTACCCATACGTAAATACGCTGTCGCCGTTCCCTGTCGACGCCGAACCGACACGATAATCCCGACGCCCGCAGGATCGTGGACCATGCAGGACAAACGCGTCCTCGTCACGGGCGGGGCCGGCTTCATCGGCTCGAACCTCGCGAACCGCCTCGCAAGCGACAACGACGTGATCGCGGTCGACGACGGATACCTCGGCACGCCCGAGAACCTCGACGACGACGTGGAGTTCGTCGAAGCTTCCGTCGTGGACGGCGAGTTCCCCGTCGACGTCGACGTCGTCTTCCACCTCGCCGCGCTCTCCTCGCGCAACATGCACGAGTCCGACCCCCAGCGCGGCTGCCGCGTCAACGTCGAGGGGTTCGTCAACACCGTCGAGCTCGCCCGCGAGGAAGGCTGCGAGACGGTCGTTTACGCCTCGACCTCCTCCATCTACGGGAGCCGGACCGAGCCCTCGCCGGTCGACATGGACGTGGAGGCGCGCACCGCCTACGAGGCCTCGAAGCTCGCCCGCGAGCGCTACGCCGAGTACTACGCCAACCACCACGAGATGAACGTGGCCGGCCTCCGGTTCTTCTCGGTGTACCAGGGCTTCGGCGGCAACGAGGAGCACAAAGGCGAGTACGCGAACACGGTCGCGCAGTTCGCCGACGCGATCGCCTCGGGCGAGGCCCCCGAGCTGTTCGGCGACGGCACCCAGACGCGCGACTTCACGCACGTCTCGGACGTCGCCCGCGCCTGCGAGCTCGCGGCCGACCACGAGCTGACGGGTGTGTACAACGTCGGCACCCAGGAGGCCTACTCGTTCAACGAGATGGTCGCGATGATCAACGACGCGCTCGGCACGGACATCGACCCCGAGTACATCGAGTGCCCGTTCGACGGCTACGTCCACGACACCATGGCCGACTACTCGACGTTCCACGAGGCGACCGGCTGGGAGCCCGAAATCGACTTCGAAGAGGGCGTCGAGCTGGTCTGCGAATCGTACAAGTAGCTCAGACCCACCCGTCCCGCGGTGTTAAGTTAAGGAAGAGGCGGGACGAGGATTCAGTGCTCTATGCCGAAAACCGCCCGCCTCACCGAGTGTATCGAGTGGATCGACTTGGAGTTTGTGGAGCGAGAGCGGACACCCCGCGAGATCATTGAAAAGGGTATTCGCCACCATCTTGCTGGACTATCACTTTCGAATACAGTTATTCTTCTTGAGGAATTGGGT
>NZ_QPLT01000027.1 GCF_003666015.1 Halorubrum sp. Atlit-26R | reverse complement strand
ACGACGTTCGCGCCGAGTTCATCCAGCAGGCGTCCGGCTGGTCTGCTCGTCGACTCAGTACGGTCGAACTGTTCGTTCTGAACATGGACTTCTGGAACGGACGAGAGCACGACTACGACGACGCAGAGCGTGTTGTTCGCGAGCAGCCGATCATCGGCCACTCGCGCCGGGAGGATGAGACCAATGTATAACGTCGTCCTCCAGACGGGTGGCGGGTCTCTCACCCAACTCACAGAGTGGCTACGAAATCCAACGTCACCCGAGGGTGCGGCGATTTACCTTCTGTTGGTTGTAGTCCTCGGAGTCGTCGGGAAACTCCTTTGGGACCGGTACACCGCCGACGACGAACCCGAAGTCGACTTCTCGGATGTCCTTGACGAGGAGACGCTCGAAGAGGGACACGCAGAAGGCCAGCTCCTCGATGACATCTCCGAGTCCCACAAAACGGTGACTGCGCCAGCAGCCATCGAGTGGGGAACACGAGCCGCACGCGTTGGCGAGCAGTGGACGACGACGCTCTACATCACGGATTACGCCGACTACCCGAGCGACGGCTATCTGAGCGACCTCTTCGAGCTGACCGATGTCGAATTCGACCTCACAGCCCACATCACCCCGAAGAACCAGCAGCGAGCGCGGAACGAACTACAGGACATCGCTGACGACCTCCAGGTCGACGCCGATCTTGAACAGAGCGTCCGGAGTGCGTACCTCCAGGAGCGAGCAAACGAAGCCGCTGCGACCTACAAGGCCGTCGAGAGCGGAGCGAACGTCTTCGACCAGGGGATGTTCATCACGGTTCGCGCCAACAACAAGGACGACCTCAGGGACTCGGTCCAGAAGGTCAAGAGCGCTCTCCGCGACGACCCGGCGAACCTCACACCGAAGACCGCGATCTGCCGGCAAGACCTTGCGCTCCAGTCAGCTGCCCCCATCGGAGACAACGTATTCGGGCGCGAATCCATCGCGCTCGGTGGGGCCGTTGCCGCACTCCTTTCCTCGCCACATAACGCGACGATCCTCGAGGAGGGCGGGGTCGAATTCGGGATTCACAAGGACAACCAGAGCCCCGTCGTCATCGACCCGTTTGCCCGTGACAACGGGTATGCGATGTTCACCGTCGGTGATACTGGGTCCGGGAAATCGTTCGGCTCGAAACAGAACTTCATCCGCTCTATCGAGCAGAGCAAGGACCGCATCGGCATCATCCTCGAACCGCTCAACAACTGGGCGGGCGTCTCCGAAGCACTCGGTGCGAAACGCATCACCGTCGGTGGGACGCTCGGTCTGAATCCTCTGGAGATCCGCCAGACACCCGACCACGTCCAGCGAGCGATGGGCGAGGACGCGAGCCCGTTCAACGAGAAGCTCGACGACGCGATGAGCTTTTTGACGAACTTCTTCGCACTACGGGGTATCTCACTCGGTGACCGCCGGACGACGCTCGAACTCGGCCTCAAGCGCGCCTACAAGCGCAACGACATCACCGACGACATCTCGACGCACGGCAACCCCAGCCCGACCATCCGGGACATGATGGACGTCTTCGAGGATATGGTCGATGACCCCGAGGAGTTCGTCGTTCGGTCCGACGAGGAGGCCGGGAAGATTCGCGAAGACGCGACGTGGCTTTTGGACCAGCTACGCCCCTTCGAGGGAGAAGGTCGCCACGCCAATCTCGGGAAGCCCTCGGAGTTCGACATCCGTAACGAGAAGGTCATCTATCTCGATCTCGCCCAGCAGGAGGGCAGTGTCGACAGCAGTACGGCGCTGACGATGCAGTTGCTCATCTCGCTTGTGTACGAGCGGGCGAAAGAGACGGACAAGGAGGTCGTGTTCGTCATCGACGAGGCGCGGTACATCATGCAGGACGCCGCGAGTCTGGCGTTCCTTGAAACGGTATTCCGACATCACCGTCACCACGACCTCTCGATTCGGCTCGTCACTCAGACCGTCGACGAGTTCTTCGAGCACGCCGAATCCGAGGCTATTCTCGACCAGTGTGCCGTCAAGCAGTTCCATCGCCTAGACGGCATGGACGACCAATGGGCCGACGAGTTCGGGTTGAACTACGCACAGATGCGCTACGTACAGGACGCAGTCCCCGGTAACGAGGACGCTGGGTTCTCCGAAGCGCTGGTCGGCGTCGACGGCGAGTGGCGCGGCATCAAGGTCGAGGCAATGCCCAAAGAAAAGCAAGTCATCGACTTCGATCCCACCGAGCGGCGGCGTTCCTCGCTCCCCGGCGCTGGCGAGGAGGCCGTCGATACCGACATACGGGAGTTCCGTGAGGAGCTTGAGACGCAGGCGACAAACGGGGAAGAAAAATCGACGGAGCGAGCGCCAGTGGAACCTGATGGCGGTGCGGAGGTGAGCGACGATGATGCGTGAGTATCTTCGCGTGACGCCAACCTCCGAACGCCTCAATCCGGAGCGTGTGCCGCAGGCACTGGAAAGCCTCCACAAACTGACCTCAGCAGACTCAACGGAATTAGCTGACAAACTCAATCCTCTACATAGCGAAACACCGCTCCGATTCGAATTTCTCGCGCTCAGTGAGGGTGCAGGCGATCCCGTCGAGTTCTACTACGGTGCTGACGAGCACTTGAACACCCTTGAGAAACGTCTCCGGTCGATCTATCCCGAGACGTTCGACATCGAGCGTACCGAGGTCGACATCGCATCCCGACTCGTACAGCCTGTCGAATTCGACCGAGAGACATTCGTCGATCACTATGAGTCGGGCGAGCTCGCGTACGAGTTCGGCCCTGACGAGCACTACGAGCTCGAGGATGACGATGAAAGTCAAGCGGAAACTGAATCAGCTGTGGATGGAGGGACGGTCAGCGACCAGTCCGCCGACCACGTCATCGAAGTTGGGGATACTGCCCTCGAACTCGCTCCACCAGCTGCGATTCCCGAGGGTGAGCCACTCACGACGCTTGCCAAACCAGCGGTCACAGCAGAGGGGACGATACTCGCCCGGCCAGCGACCGAGACCGTCTCCCCACTCGGCGTGCGGTGGCAGGGGTCGGCCGCTCGAAAGCAGGACTGGATGACCTCACTCTCCCCGGTCACTGCCGATGACGAATCGGAACTATCAGCCGTCGATCAACCTGGTGGTGCGCTCGCGTCGCTAGTCGACCACCTAGTGGAGGCGGCAGCACCAGTGGCGTTCCAAGTCGTCTTCCAGCGCCGTACAAGCTGGCAGTCCGATGCCGACCTTCGCAAGGAGGGCATCATCGACGGGCGGGACACACTCGCCCAAGAGATTGTTGGCTCCCTCTTCGAATTCGACGGCCAGTCGGAGAACAGGGACAAAAACCAGCTGAGCGATGCGGTTGCAAAACGTGTCGAGGCGATTGAGGCGAAAAATCCGAAGCGGTCGTTCACTGCGAATATCCGAGCAATCGGGATTCCATCTAGTGACGACGGTCGCGGTGAACTCGATGAGCGAATGCAATCACTTGTCCCGGTATTCGACCCACTTGACGGGCCGTACTACGAGGTTACGGCCGAACGAATACGCGACAGCGGCTTTCGGGCAGCCACGAAAGAACGGAACGCACGAGCAGCGCTTCAGCGGCTCTTGGATCGTGAGATCACGACCGGCCGTGGGAAGATCCGTCCCGATTTCGTGCTGAGTGGCCGAGAGCTCGCGAACTTCGTACTCGTACCCTCCTCGGAACAGCTTACTGTCGAGGGGAAACGTGGGGCGCGTGCGGAACAGCAGAGTCGGAATCCATTGCCACGCCCCCACCAAGATCTGATGAATGAGTTCCGTGACGGAATGGCAATCGGGTATGCCCTCGGCGACACCGGCGAGGCCGAAGACGAGCCGACACATATCCCGCCCCGACTGTTGCCCACTCATTACGGCCGGTTCGGAACAACCGGCTCCGGGAAGTCGAAAGCCCTGATCAACGATCTGCTGTCGCTGTACGACAACACCGAGGGGCCGACGATCCTCATCAATCCAAAAAACGACAACATGGTCCAGAACTATATGCGGGCTCACGCGCGTCGGTTTGGAATGACCGACCTCGAAGAGAACGTCGTCCACTTCGCAGTCCCAGACGTCCTCCCCGGGTTCTCGTTTTTCGATCTCGAACCGTCGATGGAGAGCGGACGGCGCCGCGAAGACGCCGTCCAACGGAAGGCCGACCACTACGAAGAGATTTTGAAGCTCGTGATGGGCACCGACCGCTACGAGCGGGCAACTGTAGCTCCGACCCTCATCCAGACACTCATCAAGGCACTGTTTGACGAGGAATACGGGCGTGAGAACGGGCAGTACCGAGCGTCGACTGACTACTTTGCCCACCGACAGCTGGAACACGCCGTTGACCAGCTCTGGGAGGCCGGGCCACCGAACGAGAACATCGGCGACGCCCCGCGGTCGAGCAGCGAGGAAGTCACACGGACGATCCGGCGACAACTCCAGTTAGATTCGAACACCTTCGGGAACGTGATGGGCGGTGTTGGAAACCGTCTCGCTTATATTTCACAGGATACGCACCTGCGTCAGATCTTCAATAATACCGAGAACCAGTTCGACTTCCGGGATCTCCTCGGCGAGGATACAGTCATCCTCTTCGACCTCGGTGACCTCCGCGACGACGCCGCCCGAATCATGACCGGTGTGATCCTGACCAATCTCGATGCAGCCCTCAAGGATCGGAAACGGGCGCTCTCCCAACACTCGGACGACTACGTTGTGAACTTACTCGTCGACGAGGCCGCGTCGGTCGTGGTCTCCGACATCATGAACGATCTTCTCGAGAAAGGGCGAGGGTTCCGGCTCTCTGTCGGCCTGTCGATGCAGTTCCCCGAGCAAATGGAGGCTGAAGGCGGCCGGAAGATATACCTGAACGCCCTGAACAACATTGGGAGTTCACTCATCGGGAAGATCAACGTCGACCGGGAACTGGCGCGAGCGATGGCCCACGAAGAGATGGATCCCACGGATTTCGCCAATCGGATTCGTTCGTTGCCGCGGGGAGAGTGGATTGCCAGCCTGCCGAGCCCAACGTTCGGTGAAACGGGACCGTATCCGTTCAGTCTCGAACCACTCCCGATTCCACCGGGTCACCCCGAGAGCGAGGCTCCCCTCACAGCGCGTGAAGAGGAGCAGTTCACTGAGACGCTCTCCTCGATGAACGAACACATCAGTGATAGACACGGTGTGCCAGCTGAGCCAGATACCTCAACAACAACCGCACCTGCCGACGGACACGATGTCTTCGATATCGCGAGCGATGACCTAGACGGTGCGATTGCGAAGGTGGTCCGGAGCCTCCAGCTTCGAAAAGGATGCCGTGAGGAGAACGGTTGGCTGGCCGTCGAAGCAGTCGACGACGAACTCAGACGACTCTTCGCCGACGTCGACGTCGACCCGCCATCGTATGATGCACTCGCAGATATTCGGAAACGGTCACGATACCTCGATACGACCGTCGATATCGACGCCGACGAGCTTCGCATCCGGCTCACTGAAGCCGGTAAAAAGGTTTCAACACCTGATACTGGTGGCGTGCAAGCCGCTGGTGGGAGTACCCACGACGAAGCACTCCTCCAGATCGAAGAAGAGCTCACCGCAGTCGGCTTCACGGTCTCGATCCTCGCACAAGATGGCAGCGAGAAACCTGACGCGAGGGCGAGCCACCCCGACGTTGACGACCGATTCGCTATCGAAGTCGAAACGACGACCCCAGAGAATCCCGCAAAGGTACTTACGAATCTCCGGAAAGCCCAAGAGGAAGGGGATATCCCGCTGTTTGTCGTTCGACCAGGAAACGACGAAACGGAGTGGGCTGAGCGGGTCGACGGCATTCTCACGCCACCCGTTCGCACCCTCCAGAATGGTGAGACGCGGTTCTACACGACCGACTCAAATCTCACGTTCAACGGCGGAGCGACCGAAGAAGGTGGGGTGACAGCCGTGCGACCGGCGAGCGGCGACGAGAGCGGGACCCAGAACATTTGGTGGCGTGATAGCGACGAGATCGCCCTTCGAGATGCCAGCGGGACGGAACACATCCGCCTCCCATCGCTTGGAAAACTCTCGAAGGATCGTGTTCCAGCCATCTACAGCTACGACCACGCTGCCGACGAGTACGCCGTATTCGAGCACGGAGAGCAACACATCTACGAGACGAAATCAGCATTCGAGGACGACTGGGTGCGCATCAAGAAACCATTCGTCCCCGAAGCCGAACTCCAGACGCCCCATTATAGCTCCACGTCGTACGCTATCGTCATTCTCCCTGAGGAAGGCGACCCGGTCGTGTACGATACTGACGGTACGTACTCGATGGACACCTTACTCGATACCGTCACCACAAGTGAGTGCGAAGAAACGACAGGAGAACAGGCTGGCCATATCCAGCAGACGCCTCAGCCATCGATTGACGATATTGCTGATGATCCAGAGGCGGTTGTTGAGCGATTCGCAGAGACCCACCTCGTCGAAGACCCGCAAAGCAGAGTAACCGCCGGAGATGTCTACGAAATCTACGAGCAGTGGGCTGAAGCTCACGAGATAGATACAGATAGCAAACCCTGGTTCGGTCGTCGGCTCGGAAAATATGTCTCGTTCGAGCGGAAGACGGACAATGAGAACGGCGACTCTGTTCGATACTACAAGGGGCTTGCCCTCAGATCAGAAGAGAACAGGAGGTGAATTTGATGCCATCTAAACTCAGCTCCAATTCTACTGTATGTGGCAATCTAAGTCCGTATAACAGGAAATCTGATTTAGGTTACGGCAACGGCGGTGCATATCGTCTCCACAGAACCGAAATCAGCAGACAGCAAGGGGTTACGGCAATCAACCGAAATGCCGTAACACAAGCATGCTGGAGAGATTTTGCCGTATACACGTATCGGGTACCTCAAACCCGGGATTTTGCGTATTTGGATGATCTGTTACGGCAAAAACCAACTAGTATAGAACAGGGGGTCCCCGTTGGGACCAAGGGATTGGATCGAGACGCAGAGCAGCGTGAAGTCTGTGCTGTCTCAGAGCCAGTGAGAGCCATGCGAGGTGCTTGAAGAACATGAGTAAGAGAATCATCGACGAGTCGGAGGCGATTCCCGAGACGCTACGTGAACGCGACCAGTGGGTGTGCTGGCGGGAAGCGGAACGAGACGGCAAGCCGACGAAGATTCCGGTGACACCGGGGGGTGGAGGGTTCGCGTCATCAACTGAGTCGGATACCTGGGCGAGTTTCGAGATAGCACTTGAGTACACCGAGACAGCGCACGCCGATGGCGTCGGCTTCGTGTTTACTGACGACGACCCCATCGTCGGCATCGATCTGGACGACTGCCGCGATCCCGAAACCGGCGACGTCGACGAGAGGGCGTTGGACATCATCGGTCGACTCGACTCCTATACGGAGGTATCGCCGTCCGGCACCGGCTACCACGTCCTGATCAGCGGCGAACTCCCCAACGGGCGGAACCGTCGCGGGAGCGTCGAACTGTACGACACGGCACGCTTTTTCACTGTCACTGGCGACCATGTCGATCGGACACCCACTCGCGTTGTACGCCGGCAGGACGCGCTTGTGGCGATTCACCGCGAGTACGTCCAGGACACCGACACTGAATCAGCATCCGATCCCGAACAGCGTGGTGGCGCTGACGAGGAGTCACCGACGACCGGTGCAGCTGACGTTAATGTCGACCTCGAAGACGAGGACCTCCTCGAGAGAGCGCGAAACGCATCGAACGGCGAGAAGTTCGAGCGGCTTTGGAACGGGAATACGGTCGGCTACGACAGTCAGTCCGAGGCCGATATGGCGCTGTGCTGTTTGCTGGCGTTCTGGACCGGCGGCGACCGGACGCAGATGGAGCAGCTGTTCCGGCAGTCAGGATTGCTTCGGGAGAAGTGGGACGAGGTCCACTACGCTGATGGGTCGACGTATGGGGAGAAGACCATCGAACGAGCGATTGCGACTACTTCCGAGTTCTACGACCCGAACGGCGGCGCCGATACCGCAGACGACACCCGCGACGGAGCGTCTCCAGACGTCGGCGCTGCTGACTCGGAGCGGAGTCGCGCGTATCTCGCCGAGAAGAATCGGATATTGAGCGAGCGTGTCGACGAACTCGAGGCGACACTCGCGGAGAAAACCGAGCAAACCGACGCTCTCGAAGCGGAGATAGAGCGACTCACTGACAAACTCGCCACCCGTGGCCAGGAGGAGGAGTCCCAAGGCGAGCACGTCTCTACTGCGAGTAAAAACAACGATGAGTCAGAGCCATCCTCTATGTTGAATCGATTTTTCGGCGGTGGGTCCGAGTAGCGCCACGACCGCAACGGCACGTCTGTCACCCCCACCAGGGGGTGGCGGGGCACATCACGTGCCCCGGATAAACGATGGCTTCGGAACGAACGACTCAGACACAGACCGTACAGCAAGCAGCAACCAACTCCGACGGGGAGGCCCCGTGGGCGAACCTCGAGGTGACAATCCCCAGCGGTCGAGATCACGCATCGCTCGTCGCGCTCGTGGAATGTGCCCTCGTCGAGCTGACTCACGAACACGTCGGGGCAGTCGTCGTCGCCCAGCAGGTGTGGGGGACGAAGCGCACGCAGTACGTCGCCGTCGACGACGTCGGCCAGCAGTTCCAGAAGCGGCACTTCGACAGCCGACTTGGGTGGAACGAGACTACCGTCCCTCGAAAGATCGTTCGTGACGAGCTCATCATCCAGCTCACTCGATCGGCATCCCCGCCGGCGGAAGCGCGAGAGGCAGCAGACAGCGAGACGAATACGTTCTCCGTGAAGCCAGTTCGAGAACTCCAGACACCATAGCCCACACTCTTAACCAACACTTCGGACCAGTTCTGGCGCAATGTTGGTTAAAAATGTTGCCAGAGTGTATGCCCTCAACCCCCGCCAACCGCCCTGTTCCTTCACGACGTTGCCGTTATCGAGAGTGTCATACAACTGTTTCCACACCAACGGTTTCAGGCCTCACCCATCGCTTAGTACAGGTGGTGCAATTACCAACGACGCCCAGCTCAAGTGAATTACCGGAACAAGGACAAATAGTCAAAAAGCCTATTGTCACTACTATGTGGTTTCAGGTATGTCCTTGAAGCGGCGAGTCATTCTCTTGGGCGGTGCGGCAACGGTCGGATTCGGGGCTCTTGGTTACTATGGGATAACGAGGTGCGACGAGGTCGCCTGTTTTTCTTTTGAGTTTCAGGGTGCTGACCATGTGGCTAATAGATTAGATGTTCAGCATACGGGTGGCCAGGAGAGCCTACAAGCGGGTGATGTGTACTTCCGCGAGGTTGTTGTTGACTGGGAGTCCCGAGAGACAGACACCATCACATGGTCTGAGTTAGATGATGAGATGGAGCCAAGCGACACGATTGATGGCGATGAAATACGGCTCCAACTCTTGTGGGAAACAAACGTTGTGGAAATCCTGTGGCGGCAGGAGGGTGAGGAGACACTCATCGGAGCATGGGTTGACGAAGACGACGATGCTAGATAGGCACACTTATTTAACGACTGGTTCGACTACACAAATATTGAAATAAACCCCTAGAAGCGAGTTCCATGACATCCTCGTTATTGACTACCGCGATCTACACCGGGACTGACACTACCCCGCTGTAGCTGTTTATCAACGCCGCGAGCCGTGTAGCGCGCGACCATGAGCGCTGCGTGACTCACCATGCCTGGTCCCGATCCACACGACGATACGAGTAGCGACCACGAACAGTTCGAGAAGGAACAGCTCGCCCAGGACCGCGACGCCGCCGGCGTCGACACGGCGGACGTCAACGACACGACTGCCCGTCACCTGGTCGACGATCTCATCGACGTGGATGTCGTCACACCCGTTCCCGAGGATCGCGTCCTCGTTCACGAGCCGAGTGGCACCCCTTTCAACTATCCGAGGCAGCTTGCTGTCTTCCACCGTGGCTGGACAGCCGGCCGCGACGCCGACGCGGAGGGCGAGTGATGCAGCAGACGCTCACGGGGTGTGCGTTCTGCGACGCGCCGCCCGGTACCGAAGCTGGCGAGGCGCATACCTGGGGCGAAGACGAACGGGTCACCCATCCCATCTGCGTCGACTGCGCGATCCAGACGGAACCAGATCCCGACGAGCGCGATCACTACGCCTGCGACGGCTGTGGACAGGTCGTCGACGCCCTCGCGGCACTCACCCGCTTTCGTGTCGAACTCGGGCAGCTCGAGGGAGCGCTCCACCTGTGTGCGCGATGTAGTTCTGACGGGCCCGCAACATACTGGACGCGAGATCTCGAATCACACGTTGTCGAGTAGCCGTTCAACTCAATGGAGCGTTCCCCGGCGTCCATTCAGATAAGGCCAGTAGTGTATCACTCGCCACACCAATAGTGTGAAGTACACGAACTTCGAACTAACTGCTATGACTCCTGATGGCGATCGCATTCGTCCGGATGGTGGAATCGGCACGCTGAATCCGCCACCTATCGACGTACTAAACGAAGATACGCTCGAGCCGGAGACGCTAGCCGAGAACGCTCCCCGACTCGAAACAGTCGTGGAACTGCTCAACCGCCCAGCACTGGCCCGCGTCTACGTCTACATCTGCTACTGGGGCCCGGTCGCTCCTCCCGAAATCATGGAAGCGCTCGATCTCTCGAAATCGACTACCTACGAGTACGTCGATCGGCTGGTCGACCTCGGCCTCGTCGACCGCGACGATTCGACGCGTCCCCAGCAACTGACCGCCGACCCGATCATCATCGTCGAGCAGTACGTCCCGATCGTCATCACACCAACCGTCCTCCACGCCCTCGCGCTTCAGGAGGTCGACGAGGACATCGAGTATTTTGTGGACCGGTACGGCCTCGGGAAGCTCATCGCCGCGTTGCGCGGCGCCGGGCTCCACTTCGCCGGGAAGACAACCCAGCGGATGGTTGCCAACGATATTGACGTTCGTGAGACGGAAACGATGATGATCATCTACGCGCTCAAGCCGGCACTGGCCGTCGGCCGGGAGCACGATCCATTCTTTGAGTACCTCTTCCCGGATGTAGACGACGAGATGGACCTCCCCGATCTCGACGAGATGGCTGACGCCCCGACGGACTCGTCGGACCCCGATAGGTGAGTCCGTCGGATGGGTCGAGACACGCCATTATCGGCTGACCAGGACGTCCTCGTCGACGCGAATATCTTCTACGCGATCGGTCGGCCATCGAATCCAAAGTACCACCGATTCCGAACCGCAGTCCAACACGCCGGCGTCATCTGTAAACTCCCAAGACGCGTGATCGGTGAACTCGGTGGCCCAGAGACGGACCGTGTTCGGACGGCACTCGACGAGGGCTGGGCTGAAATCATCGACGCACCCTCACCGACTGATGGCGACGCTGTCGCAGCAAGCGATATCGCCAGACGGACCATAGCGAGCGAAACCGACCAGGCCGAGCACGAGGTCGAAAAGACGGACACAATTCTTTCAGGGCTAGCCATTCAGTACGTCAGAGACCGCTCGACAACGAGTGTAGTTGTACTCACAGACGATCAGCCGGTCAAGAAGGGCATCGAGAACGCAGTCCGAGCACAAGGGTACACGGACGCAATCACCGTCTACGGATTGTCGGACATCATCGGCGACGATCCCGGCGACTCGATGCGACTGATCTAGGTCAGGAGGCGGCTGGTATTCGAAAAACCCTCGGCCGCTCGGCATCCCGCGCCACACGCTGCGCGCCTCGTTCTTGTGGTGCTAGCGGGGTCGAGGGACGCCCGAGACAGCCTCGTCCTTTCTGAGTCCACCAAGACATTGGCTGGTTCTCCGAGCGACGAACCCGGTTGAACGATGTTTCTCCACGGGCCCGCCCCGCTCGCCGCTGCCGCCCTCCGCGTCGCTCGCGACCGACCATTCCGGGCATGCGGGCGCTCTCCGCACCGCACGCGCCCGTTCCGGGCTAAAATGAATCTGGTCTCGACGCCAGCGGGTATCCCCGTCGGTTGCGCCCCTTGCGGGCTTTCGCGTTCCAGCGCTTTGTGCCGCCTGCGCTGTCGCGCGCCACACGGCGGCGCGCGTTCTCGACGACAGTCGCCCTGGACACGGTCCCGCGCATCGGGCCGGACACGAGCGGGCATATCCCGCTGGACGCTTGCTCCGGGCGGGTCGGCGCGCGGTTCTGGTTGAGTGGCCTCCCTTTGGCGCGCTCTCGCTCGCGCCCAAGGGCGCTCGCGAAGGCGCGAGCGAGAGCGCGTAGATGGTTCTGTCGGGCGGTGTCGTCGAAGAACCGCGATGTAGGAGCATCGCGGTGTCGGGCGCGTGAGCGCCTTCAGGAGTTGGACTCCAATGTCAAGTAAGAACGTTACTAGTCAAGTAGTTTCGGTCGATGAACAGGGATTCGAAAAAGCGGACGAAGCGGCGGTCGATGAAGATGGCTTCGAGGTCGTGGATGAGACGCCGGAGTTCCGGGCAACGGTGCAGATGGAGGTACAGGCGAAAGTCGATTCCAACCACCCAGACGCGCGCGTCGAGGAAGGCCCGGATCACATGTTCGGAAAGACCCTCGAACAGGAAGAGCGCATCAAAGCACGAGAGGCCGAGTTGGCGCACATTAGTGCCCAAGCTGACCTCAGCCAGCAGGAGGGACGTGCGAAGCGGACGCGAGACATCGCGGCGAAGCGGAGTGCTGAACGGCGTATGAAGTTCCATAAGCGGGCGGCAAGCGTGAATCCGATGGTTGACCCGGAGCGAGATGATCCTCGTGTAGAACTGACCCAAGAGCAGTTGGCGGCGGTGAACACACAGTCGATGCGGCTGGCGGAGAAGTTGGACGGCTGGTCACCAGCGGCGATTGGCCGGCGGCTAGGTGAAGCCGTCGTCGGAGGCAAAGATATGATGAGTGCGGTCGTGGGGGTGTTCGAGGAGTTACAGACGGCACCGGGACAGGTGGTTCCCATTGGGAAACTCGAGAGCGTCAATCGCAAAGAGGTGAGTGTTGCGGGTCGGGTCGAGACATTGTGGGATCCCTCACATCCGAGCATCGCTCAAGTTGGGCTGATCGCGGACGACAGTGGCAAAACGCGGATAACGATCTGGGAGGCCTCAAATGCTCCGTGGATTCAAGAAGGCGAGCGCGTTCGCATTCACGGGGCGGCACGGAACTGGTACGAAGGACGCGTCTCACTAGCCGTCACTGGGTGGAGCACCGTGATGTTCCCCGAGCGCGGTCGGTGGTGGGAATAGCCAGTCGTCGCGACTCTCTTTTTTGCTACGTGCCGGACCGACCCAGGCCCCGCCGCCCCACCCTCCGCTCCGTGCTCGCATTCGCTGCGCGCGCAGCCACGACCTTGACGACAGATCAACCCGCGAGCCACTGAGAGTTTTTGGCGCACCAAGGGGTGCGGCGCACACAGAATTGCCGTGTCTCTCAATGGCTGAAACACTACTCGACAATCTCGAACCAACGAATCGTGTACTCAAACGCGCTCAGTACGAAGCGTTCGAATTTTCGCTTCTTGATGGTGATGTCTGTGTTCGCAACGGGAGCCATCAGAACCCAGCGAACCACGAATACCGCGTCACTGTCGTCGACGGTGTTCCAGCAGCTTGTGAATGTCCTGCTGACGCTGTGTATGATGGTCCATGTAAGCACCGGGCCGCCGTCGCCATCCGACCGCGAATCCTCGATATCGCAATCAAGATGCGAACTGTCGCCGACGGGGGAGTTGTAGCCGACAAAAAGCGGCTGGCAGACCAATCCGGTGACGCAGACACAGCGCAGTGCGATTGTGATGGACTGGCCGACAACTTTCCCTGCTGGAAGTGTGTACGAACTGGTCGCCGAAACCTCCACGAGTAGCTCAGGAGACATCCACGCACCGCCACGTCCGCAACTGTTTATTTTCCCCTGAAAGGGGTGCGGGATGAAACAAGACATCTCGCAAACTACCGATGGCAACGAGACACATCTACGAAACCGGCTTCGACGAAGACGTATCGAACACCAACACGCCGTGTCCTGAGTGTAAGGGCCAAGTGAGAACAAATAGCGTCGAAACTATCTGCGAGGATTGTGGACTCGTCATTAACGAACAACAGATCGATTACGGACCTGAATGGGGAACTCATGATCAAGACGAGCGAAGGCGGACGGGCGCTCCACTGACCGCGACACGTCATGACCGAGGGATTTCGACCGAGATCGGTCGCGGGAAAGATGCGAACGGAAACGAACTCTCCGGACGAAAGCGACAGCAGCTATCCCGAATGCGACGTGAGCACACTCGTGGTCGATTCCAGTCGAAAGCCGAGCGGAACCTCGCACATGGCCTGGGTGAAGTTCGAAGAATTGCGAGCGGGCTCGAGCTGTCCGAGTCGCTCCACAACCAAGCGTGCCAACTCTTCCGCAGTGCCCAAAACGAGGACCTCCTACGGGGACGCTCGATCGAGGCGATGGCCGCCGCGAGCGTCTACGGCGCGTGTCGCTGTAACGGGCAGCCGCGAACCCTCAACGACGTCACCGATTCAGCACGCGTCAAGCAATCACGGGTGACGAACGCGTACACGACGCTGAATACGGAACTTGGCCTGCCAGCCCAGCCCATGACTCCGAGTACGTTCGTTCCGCGGTTGGCGTCGGAGCTCGACGTCTCCGATCAAATTCGACAGCGAGCCCGGCGGTTGGCGGAAGCATCCGAATCGACCGGGGCAACAACGGGAGTCCAACCGTCCGGATTCGCCGCAGCCTGCCTGTACAAAGCCGGCCTCGAACAGGGGTGGTGGCTCACTCAGTCGGATGTCGCAGAAGTTGCGGACATCTCGGTGGTCACCGTGCGGACCCACCGCGACACTATCGACGAATTGGCTGTGTAGAGCTCACGCCCTTGTGCCGTATTCCTGTTAGATGAGTAATTTGAGAACCATCGTTTAAATCCGAAAACGAAGCATGATACGATCTGACTACTCTATGACCGGCCGTTACTCTGACGATGAAGCCCTCCGACCAGTTGGTGAAGCGAACCACGTTCCTGACGACCAACTCGCCAGTAGTGGTGAGCCTCGACGCCAGCGATCTGAGAGCATCGATTCGGACTACCCAGATAACCCGACAGCGGCCGGAACCGAATGTGCGTCCTGTCGCGCGTCGATCCCCGCCGGCCAGTCGAAGTGCCCGTTCTGTCTCACGAATTATCTCGGCGGTAACGCCACCAGCACGAACGAGTCAGCGTCGACGACGGTCCTCGGCATCGTCCATCTGGTCGTCGAGTCGACCACGTTCTACGGCGCTGTCGCGAAGGGCGGCGCCGCGGCGACCCTCCTTGCTGCCAACGATGCGGAGCCGGCCGTCAACGACTACTCACTCATCTACGATCTCGACGAACCGCCGGCGCGCCAGCTGGCCGATCAATGGCCCTCACTCCCCGAGGCGGTACAGGTGTCCTCAGATGAGGGAGAGCGGCTTCTCAGTGTTGCCCGTGACCGGGATGGGTGGCACGGGCAGGAAGCATCGGAGCGTCAGGAGCAGGCCCCGACGCGGCTCTACGACCAGCGTGGGGACGGCATCCGCGACGCGTCGCGTCTCGACGGGGTCCTCGATGACGCCGACGACGCGGTGTGGCTGGTTCCAGCGATGGCGCTGACCGAATCCAGAGGCGAGGCTGCGGCTGATCGCCAGGTATCGTCGGTACCGACGACGCAGGAACTCGAATGTCAAACCTGTGAACGGGCGACCGACCATCGGTTCAAGAGCCACGAATCGGTCCCGGATGAGGCGTGGACGGGCCAACCGATCTGGGAGTGCCAGGTGTGTGGCTCGGCTCGCTACGGACCCAGTCTCGAGTAGCGCCAGTGCTGGGCGTCGATTAACCAACACCCTGCGAGTAGCGTCGAGGTTCGTTGGTTAAGGCCGCTATCTCCTGCAAGCCCGACGCCAGTCTCGATGGTGGGTCTTTCCGCGCCGGCGAGCGGTGAGGCGCTTCCGATGGAGCAAGAGTTCAAACAAGGGTACCGGATGCATCGTGTACTCAGCAATCTCAACCGACTCGACGTCGACCGATTGGACGCCGCCGATCGAGAGCGAGTCGAGACCGCGAGAGACCTCCTGGAGGAGGTGAGGCTTCTCACGCGGCCGGGCGACGGAGCCGGGGCGGACGCCCACGCAGACTCCTAACTGGCGTCGCCGACCACGCCCAGGAAGGCACCTCTCACATTGGTTTATCGCCCCCGACAGGGGTGCGGGGGGGACCCCGTGAAGTCCAGACATGGCGACACTACAAGCTGCGACGACGTCAACCGGCGCGATCGTATCGGATCCGCAGGCAGTCCGCGAGCTCTGTGAGAGCTACTGCTTCGGGACGCTCGACTGGGAGGTGACCGAAGACGGAGAGCTCACCATCTGGGGGTACGACGACTTTGAGGTGTACGAGGCGCGGGAGAACGGCCTCCCAGACTACGAGGGCGACATCGTGACCCACGAATTCCTGCGAGAACTCGCCAACCATCTCGAAGCTGACGAAGAGTTCGATATCCAGACGGCGGGGTTCACCAAGTGCCGCTTCCCCGTCCTGGCCAAGCGGTACGTCGTTCGCGACGGCGAAGTCCTCCACGTGGACCTCAGTTCCCCCGACCCGATCGACGAGTAGCGTTGTTCGTCCCCGGAGAGGGGTGCGGGGCCATCCAGTCGTGGGTCGTCCTGCGAGGTGATTGTTCAATGGGCCACCGCGCACTCGTTGCGTACGAACGAACTGACGGACAGTACACGCTCCACTACTCACATTGGGTCCAGCGGCTCTGTTGAAATCCTAAGGAGCTGATAGGATTGGTGTGCGAGATACAGAGGGTGTAGTCAGCACGGGAACTCCGTTATTTTCTCCATCTAAATCCAGAACTAACCGATAGAACGTGTCTGCTGACTCGCTAGTATTCCGTCCCGCTAACCAAGCATATATACCTCTCCTAGAGGGGTTCAGTCTCACTTCCGCGATTTTTAAGTTGTAAAATGGTCACAGAGGGATTGTGTACGAATTGGTCCACCGCTATGCCCCCCAGAGCCCCGCTGGTCGAACTGCGATCGCTATCATCGGCTGTTTGCTCGGTGTCCCCGCGTTTGTGCTCGGACTCATCGGACTGAGTGGAAACGTTGCGGCAGGCCTCTTGTTTCTCTTGGTCAGTACAGTAATACTCGGAATATCAGGACAATTAACACTAGGCGTCGTCCGTCAGGCGAATGCGGCTCCAGCATCCAGTCCACAGGACGACCAGCAGATAGACGACGCAAATGAGACACCGATTGAAACGCTTCGACGACGATACGCGGAGGGCGAAATTGACGACGAAGCATTTGAGCGACGTCTCGATCAACTCATCGAAACGGAAGAACTGGAACAGCAGAAGACTGAGGGAGAACGTGTGTTAGAGTAGATATTTATACTGACTGAATCGATCTATCCTGATTTTGTCACTGCGACATGCCACATTCGCGCTGTGTATTCAGCATAGCCTCTCCAAACTATCAGCATCTGAGGACTTCAACAGAGCCGGCGCAGCGAACGTGAAGCTCAAGCACCGAATCTCGGCTGAGTTGCCGTTTGGTGGCGACGACACCGAGTTCAAGTGGGCGAAACAGCTCCTCGCAGAGTTAGCCGATGGCCTCGAGGCAGATGCGGTCGACGGCTACCTCGCTGGCCAGGATCGACCGTCGACGGTCGTCGAACCGAAGCCCCGCGCTACCGGGCTCACCCTCGACGAGAACTTCGCTGACCATCTCGACTACCTTCACCACGAGGCGTTCTTCGTGGTGTCGACGACGTTCGAGGTGACCGCCTATCGGACGCTGTGGTTCGGGCACCAGTACGACTCGGAGACAGTCGAACAGGGAGAGACGGTCGGGAACGGCGCGCTAGCGACGATGCACTGGTACGATGGCGAGCCGGTCGGCGATGGCCACCTGCAGGGCCAGTTCGCAGCCCTCAAAGACGTCGTCGGCGATATGCTCGACAAGGGCGTCTTCACGCCGTCGACGGCGAGACAGTACCTGAAACGGAAGCTGGCCGAGCGAGTCGGAGACAGACAGGAGCTGCTCATTCCGACCGGAGAATCACCCTTCGAGAAGGCGAGCTTGAACCACTCCTAGTTCGATCTGCTTCGTGGCAGGTCCTGTTTTTCGGGGTCGGAATGGGTGAGCCCCGCCGTAGGCTCATGATTCGATGACATCAGAGGACGACCCGTTTCACGACTGCGAGTTGGATCCCGAGGCGATCCTCGGAACACACACCTTCGAAGATGTCCTGTTCACCGACGAGACGGAAATCCCGGTGAACGTGCTCACCGGCGAGACACCGGCACGTTCGCAAGCAACCGTCGAGGAAGCGAAAGAGTTCGCGGCAAGTATCGACACCGACATACCACAGATCGCGCTTCCGGCATCGGTTGAGACGCAAATCGAGACTCAGAGCAAGCCCTACACGGCGGCTGTGTTCTTCCACTTCAAGGCTACCGGATCCCTCGAGCGTCACCGTTCCTACCACGCCGCCTACGAGTCGGACGCGTTCGTGGTCGACTTCAAAACGGACTACAAGTCCGGGGATCTGGCCATCGCCGTCGACCAAGCGACGAATCCTGAGAACCGACCGCCAGCGCGAGTTTTTTCGAGCGCCGGCGATGGGTGCCGGCGCAGCAGGGGCGAGCGAGCATTGACTCCGGGTGCGTCGGCGATTCGAGGTGTTTGAGATGCACATGGTAATTTACGCCCTCGTAGAAGAATCGACCCACGACGACGCGCTGGCCACCGGAAAGACGGTGTTCGACCGCCTGGTCGGCGCAGACCCACACGCTGGCACCGTCTTCGACTACCACGTGGCTTTCGATGAGGAAGACACGTCCGTTGCGGGGAAGGCGCGATGGGGCGATCTTCCCACCGCCGCACCCGTCAACTCCGACGACGGCCAGGATCTCCTCGAGCGTGGCTGGGAGGCGACGAAAGAAGAGTTCGAGCGCAACCTTGAGCGGGTGAAGGAAGCGCTTGACGAGAACTCAGACGAGGAGATCATGCGTGACAAAGACCTCGCCCGCCACGCGTTCCATCAGGTTGGTGCGTACGACGGGCCGACGATCTTCCTGTACAACGAATACGCGAACGGCATTCGTCACCGCGAACAGCTAGATCGAGTTCTCGAAGAGAGCGAGAATCTCTGGATCGTACCTGCCGACGTCCACTTCTAACCGACAATGCCACGGATCACTAACTGGGCACGAGAAAGTCGTACACCGACGCTCGCGTATCAAAACACCGAGACTGGCGCTCGGGCTGTCCAACATCGAGCACCAGACTCCTACCGCCACAAATGGCGGGGCGCAATCCTCGTCGACGGCTACCCAATATGGTCGCGAGGGTACGAGACGAAAGAGGCGAACACGTTCAGAGACGTTCTCCGCGACCAACCTGCTCCCGAGATGAGTTGTCCGGAGTGTCTGGACGGCGACGTGGTCGTCGGTGGGAAACCTGCTGACGGCGCGAAGGTACAGCGCTGGTTCGAGTGTCGAAACTGTGGGTACGAAGCATCCTCAAGGATCGTGTACGGCGCCGAGCGCTGAAGGACATACTCGCATTTACAGAGACGTGGCTTTGTTGAAATCCTATTCTTCGGATACACCATCGACTGAAATATATGGTCGCTCAAGAGTGCGTATCTTGTATGAGATATCCTCAAGGTGGCCAACAAGATTGGTCAATACAAACAGTCTAGTTGATGATTGTGACTGTTTCCGCCTGCAAATACAGTACGTGCTAGAAGTCGAATGTACCCGCGTTTTCGGTTGCGCTGATCGTCCACCAGAAGCCACCATTACTTCCCACTTTCCCGGTTAACATGCGTCCGATCGGTTCGTCATCCGGAACGGGTGAGTAGACCACGTGGCCGCCTTCGTCAGCTGGCGGCTGATCGTCCACCGTGAACTCAATGGCGTACCACGCGGGTTCGGTGAAAACAGAGTCGTACGTCTCACTGCTGCCAGGTTCAAGCGTCGACGAGGCTGTGAGGTTCTGCTGTGCCGGTGAGACTGTCGTCTGACCAGTAACTGCATACGTTTCCTCGCCCGGCGCAGTGCCGACATCCGTGACACGCATTGTGAATGAGTGCGGGGCAGTTTCGTCGTTGTTGACGAACCTGAGGCTGCCAGTCGGTGGCTCATCAGACTGATCGAGTGAGCATCCTGCGATGCTCCCGAGAGACGCCGTGCTAACTGCTGTAAGAACTGCGCGTCGATTCATAGAGGGCATATTCCAGGCATGAAAGAACGGCGTCAAAAAGACCCTGTATTCAATACGTAGAGAACAAAGGAGACGGATCTACGTCGGCAAAATACAGGTAGCGAATCTACAAGTTTCACACTCTGTACTAATCGATTGAAGGAGTGAATCTATCAGCTTCTGAGGATTTCAACAGAGCCAGAGACGTTTATTTCTGGGCCGGATGGGTGGCCCGTCTCAATCGGGCCAGATTCACAGATGAGTTTGGAAACCATCGACCGACACAGTGAGGCACTGTTCGAGTTCCTCTGGTGTCCCGTTTGCGGGCACGAGGTATTCAGCCACATCCCCTTCGAGGGAGTGTTTTGCAAGAACTGTAACACGGAGGTTGAACTCCAAGAAGCACGGGAAACACGTGGCTACGAGGAGGCTGTCCTCGCCTGCTTCGACACCGCCACGACCTGGAACCTCCACGTTGACGAGAAGCTCCGGCGCGACCTGCCTGATGGGTCGGCTCGGGTGAAGGTCCTCGGTACACCGGGCATCTACGAGGTCGACTGGTGGAGCCCCGAACCCGGCGACAACTGGGAGCCGGTCGAACGTGGCGAATTCGACGACGTCGACGAACCTGCAGACATCTCTCACCTCGCGTAAGGGGAATGCAGTCACCGTGGCTGTTTTTTGCCCCCTGAGGGGTGCAGGGGCGCTTGAAACGGCGTCTGCCGTCGAACAACTCATGACTAGTACAGAAACACCATGGAGAGACGAATCACTCCTCCAGAAACTCTACTGGGAGCAGCACTTGAGCACGAACGAGATTGCCGACGAGTGGGATTGTGATCAAGCGACGGTCTGGAAGTGGATGGATCGCTTCGATATTCCTCGTCGTAGTGCCTACGAGGCAGCCACGAATAGACGCCTTCATCCGGCTGTCTTTACTGACCGTGGTTACGTAATATGCGCGTCGAACCACCGTGGAACAACCGATTCAGTTGGAATCCATCGACTAGTGATGGTCGCAGAGCATGGATTTGACGCCGTCGCCGGGAAACACGTACATCATCGAAATGGGATCCGGTTCGACAACCGACCAAGGAATCTCGAACTCCTAAGTCGAGGTGAACACGCCCAACGACACGGGTTTGGGACGGATATACGACCACCATCCGAGGAACTCGCCTACTCAAATCAGGAACGCGATGACCAGGGGCGATTCAAATTGCTGTGTTGAATAGATGCTGAGTCGCGTTTACAGCGGCTCACACAGTGGTTCTATGTTGGTAATGGCGAACATCAAGACGATTTCACGGAACTGCCGATACCAGCCAAGCGCTCGCACGGCATCGC
>NZ_QPLT01000026.1 GCF_003666015.1 Halorubrum sp. Atlit-26R | reverse complement strand
GGCCCCGCTGTCCACCCTCGCGCGTGGTACCGCGAGTTCCGCGAACTCGTGGTGACCGCCGCAGTCTACAACCTCGAACAGGCTCTCAAACAGTGATCCCCACGCCGTCATCGGATTCAACAAAGCAGTCGCTATTTTTCTCTTTCCGACTCACTGCTTGTCGTCTCTCCGAACGTTTCGAACGTGGTCTGCTGTCCGGTCGTTTCTCCGGAGAGTACATAGGGTGTAACGATTCGGAAGAACTGAGCGACGAGTACCAGCAGTACCGGTGCCAAAAAAATGCCGTAGAATCCGAATGTGATCGGCCCAAGGATGTATGCAAACATCAATAGGCCGATGTGAGTCCGCTTGCCGCTCACATACGGCCGAATCAGGAAGTCGGGAATCGTGTCGACGACAACGAACGTCAGTAGCAAAAATAATACTACGAAGCCGAGCGCACTCGGTTCGCCTGCGGCGATCGCGGCGACAGCGAGTATCACGCCGACCGGAAGGTAAACAATCTTCATTCCGACTACAGGAATCAAGCTACCGACACCGGTCAACGCGCCGACAAATGGCGGAAACGGAACCGACACTATTCCGGGCGCGATCAGGTTGTAGCTGAGAAACACAAGAACACCGATTATTCCGGTCACCAGCGCATTCAGGATGTTCCCGAAGAGAATCGAGGACAGTTCGTCGTCGACGGCCGTGGCGTACCGCTTGAGGATGCCCGTGTTGTCGAAGGTATCGAGGAACCAGCCGACGAGCCGTGACCCGTCTGTGAGCAGATAGTACGTGCCGGCTAAGAGTATAAATCCGTGGAGCACGGCGGTAGCAACGAGGCTTGCCGAATCAAAGAGCCCCGACACTGCTTGCTCCAGCCACATCTGGACCGATAGGTCGTTGAGTAATCCGACGACTTCGTCGGGACTCATGCTGAGAAGGTCACTTAGTCGAAGTCCTGCTATCGGTTCCGGGAGCCCATTCCCTTGGGTTCCCTGTAACGCTGAGAGATACGCGGCTCCCGGACCATCTCCGCCGAAGAATCGCTGGGCTTCAGGTAGCACCAGTACGAGCGTGTATCCGAAGAGAAACAAAAACGGAAGGAGGAACAACCCAATCGTTGTGATGGCCCTCAGTTGCCGGTGATACGGCAGGTGACGTTGCTGGATGCGCTGTGGAAGTGGAGCCTTGTCCAAATTCCGATAGATCGGGCGACTCGCATAGTATAGAAAGATAGTGAACACAAGTGTCGCCCGAAATCGAAAAAGAACCACGAGCACTACAGCGAACAGGACGGTCCCGACCGCAGCGAATAGCGTCCTCCGTCGAAGGTCCGCGTCGTAGTCCATTAATATATCTAAATCGTCTTATCACAAAAGAGGCACCGATTTTTCGATCGCAGTGAATCCAATTCGGCGGTGAATGGTGCGCTCGTTGGAATGTCTCTGATTGATCAGATCATCGATGTTGGATATCAACGATCTCTAGCACCAACTCACGAACCGAAGCCTGTTGATTGTCAAACCGCATCATGAACCCTCCACGTGAATCGAACGAAACGGTGCTTCACAGGTCGCTTCGACGAAACGAGATGTAGCCAGCGATCACTGGGAGGACGGCCCACGCTGCGAGTGCCAGTACTGCAACTGACGGAACGATGAACGTGGCTGACGAATCAGCAACTACAGCGGGGACAGTTCCGATATCGAGCGCCTGACTAAGCAGGTACGAAAACGACGTGTCCGGGCCGATGAATGTTAGGAATGTCACCCACGATTCCGGTTCACGGCTCGGCGTTGGGCGCCCTCGAAAGAGGATGGTCTCCGTAAGGGAGATCACCGGGTTCCAGACGAGGGTTAGCCCGATGTACGTTCCGAACGCGGTGGCGATAACCCGACGCGAAGTAGTGAGCGCCATCGAGAGCGCGGCGGAGACCCAGAGAAACACCGTTCCGTACACGCCCGCAAGGAGCATGAACACGACGTACCTGGTCAGCGAAAATGAAGGGTAGGTGAGTAAGATCACAGCGCTGGTGATCAGGGCAGCGCCCGCGATGACCGCGGTGAGCAGTACCGTCCTGCCGACGAGCTTGCCGATGATCATCCCTGCTCGGGAATGTGGCATCGACAACGTCAACACAGCCGTCCCTGATTCGCGTTCTCCGATGACAGCTTCGTAGCCGAGGACGATCCCTGCGAGTGGAACCAACAACCCTACACCGCCCGCCAAAGTCGAGAGGTATCCTTCGAACTCCGGGTTCCCAAGCAATACCAGCAGCGCCGCGAGCCCACTGAACCCGAGTATAAACCCAGCAAAGAGCGCCCATACACCTCGTTCGTTGAGGGCACTCCGAAGATCGTTTCGTGCGATAGCGTGCCAGTTCATAGATCCGTCCTCCGGAACTGCAGATATCCTCCGACCATTGGGAGGATAATCCAGCCGAAAAGGAGACCGACCGCCGGACCACCTTGCAGGTACCACGGCCCGGTAGAGCCGAGATACGCTCCGCTTTGGATCTTGTTGGGGCTGACGTACGTATCTAAGACTCGTTGATACAGTATGCTGGGGTCCGCACCGTGCACGAAGACTGCCCAGTTAGGGAGTTCGTCGCTGGCTAGATTCAGAAACTCCAGCGCTTGTAAAAAGATTCCGTCGAGCTGTGGCCACGCTACGACGGAGAGAAAGAACACGCCGAACGTGAGGACCGTCGCCCGACGGAGCGATGACGTCACTGTCGAGAGCCCGATCCCGATAGCCAAGTACGCGAGCCCGAATAGCGCTGTCGCACCCAGATAGCTAGCCAGCGTGTCCAGAGCGACCGTCCCGAACGGGTAATCAACGAGTACTGCGCCGGCGAGTACCCCGACGGTTATTGTCCCGAGCAAGACGAGTCCGCGACCAACAGCCTTTCCGAGAACGATGTCCGCCCGGGAATAGGGGAACGAAAGCGAGAGCGTCAACTGACCGGCGACACGTTCGGCGACCACGGCACGATAGCCGAGCAAGAGTCCGAACAACGGAACGAGAAATAGGAGTATCCCCCGCAGGAACCCATCGTAATCGGTCATTGTCGGGTCCGACGACGTCGTCGGAACGATGTATCCACCGACCACGAACACGAGTGCGACGAGACCGATCCCGAGTTTTCCCGTTCTGCTTCCGAGCTGGCCGCGAACCTCCTTCCGGGCGACGGTCGGCCATCCCGTCATCAGCTCCTCCGTGTATACTCGACGAACAGATCCTCGAGGGACGGCTCCGTCGTCTGTAGGTCGAGCACGTCGATATCCCGTCGATTCAGCGCGAGCAGCACGTCCATCTTCGTCTCTTTCGAGCAGGTGACGCTGAGCCGACCATCGTCACCTATTTCCGCTTGTTCAACGCCTTCGATGGCCGCGATTCCGTCTACGTCCGCGTCCGTAAAGTTGTCAACAGTGATTAGAAGTTTCGTCTCACCACCGGCCATGTCGCGCAATCCGTCGATGGTGTCGACCGCTACGAGCTGCCCGTGATGCATAATACCAACGCGGTCGGCGACCGCCTCGATCTGTTCGAGAATGTGACTGGAGAAGAAGACGGTCGCTCCACGCTCGTTTTCTGTGATAATTGTCTCCCGCATCGCCCGTGCGCCAGCCGGGTCCAATCCCGAGGTTGGTTCGTCGAGGATGAGCAGATCTGGTTCTCCCAGCAGCGCCATTGCGAACACCAACCGCTGTGCCATCCCTTTCGAGTAGCCGTCGGCCGCGCGGTCAGCTGCGTCCGTGATCCCGACCCGGTCAAGCATATCGAGGGGGTCACCGTCGACGCCTTTGGATTCCATCGCGTACTGAACGTGCTGGCGACCCGTCAGACCATCGTACATGCCGTAGCCTTCCGGAAGGACGCCCATTCGTTCGCGAGCTTCGACACCGTTGGCTTGGCAATTATTGCCAAACACCTCAATAGTGCCAGCGCTCGGGCGGATGAAGTCGAGCAGCATGTTGATCATCGTCGACTTTCCGGCGCCGTTGTGCCCGAGAAACCCGAACACTTCACCCTGTTCGACCGTCAGATCCACTCGATCGACAGCTGTAAACGAACCAAATCGCTTCGTGACATCGTCCACTTGTATTGCTGGTGGCATTTTATGTAATACTCATTTCGTTCGGATACGGACATCTTCACGCACATTTGCCGAGGCGCTCCCGGTGACTCTCATTGGTTTCGACATCGATACACACCGATGCCGGCGATTGCCACAATAAGCAGGACGATGCCGATCGCGAATGGCGAGGGGCCTCCGTTCTGAGAGTTGCCGGTGTTCACCTCGATGTCTCCGATATCGAGGGGTATGATACTGGAGACTCGCTGACCATCAACGGTGTACTGAACCCGAACCGGGATCTGATCGACATTTTCCGGAATCTGCGCAGTCACCTCGAAGTTGGCGAATTCGTTGGGGCTGATCTGGTTGATGAAGTACTCTCTGTTGGGCGATACTGGCCTGACAGCGTCTGTCTTCACGACGCTAATCACGACTGAATTCACCTGTGAGGTACCGACGTTTGCCGCATCACCATCCAGTGTGAGCACGTCCCCCTGGCGTGTGAGCTCGAGACCCGTGAGCGTGATCGCCGAGGTTGGGGCGGGCGAGTATTTTGAATACAGCAGGCTCGCTGTGGTGGTCTGGCGCTCGGAGCCAGCTGTGTAGATTGTAACGACAGTGATGTTTCCAGCCGGGATGTCGTCATCTCTGAGAGCTACCGTTTGGGTACCTTCGCTCAAAACGTTCGGGAGGGGCACTCTTGCGACCGTCTCACCGTCACTCTCCGCTCGAATCTCTACGTCCCGGAGTTCGACGTTGCCGAATTGTTGGAGTTCCGCGCGGATGACTGATGAACCATTTTGTACCTGATTGGAGACGTCCAACTCCACGTCGTTTGTTGCCTGTTCGACAGCGGTAGTAATTGTCCGTTGAACGGTTCGAGTACTCCCAGAATTCGTCGTGTATGTGAGAGTCGCATTGAGTCGCTGTGGTCCGATTTCGGGGAACGTCACGTCGAACGTATAGACCGTCTGAGATCTGGGCGCGAGAGAGGCGTTAATCCGTTCTGGTTTTTCCACATCACCATCGCCACCGACCTCTAACTGAACGTTCGAAATCGGCGCTGTATCACCGTTGGAGACGGTGACGTCGACTACACTCTCCTGCCCGGCGGTCGGATCGAGCGCCGCGATAGAGATCAGTGCCTCGTTGGGTTCTTGGACCTCAACGTAGAGCGGATAATTGATCCGACGATGATCCCCGTCGGAATCCTCGACGACAACGTGAACAGAGAGCCGCTTGTGACCGGGTTCATCGATACTCATAGTCAGCGGAATATCGAGGTCTCCGCCAGGCGCAATCGTCCCAGTATCTTCGATCCGGGCGAACTCATCGATTCCTTCCCGCACGTATACGTCCGTCACCTCAACCGAACCGGAACTCGACGGCAGATTAGCTATGTTGACTGAAAGCGTAAAGCGTTCGCCCGGTGCGGGTTGGTCCACTGAGACGTTAACCGACTGGATCTGGATGTCTGTCTGGGCTGCTGTCACAGGGATCGAAATCATCATAATGGTCGTGACAACGATGAGTGCGACGATTACTGTAGCACGACGATCCGTCATCAGTCACAGTCCTCCAGAGTACCTGTAACGAGGTGGTGTCTCGGCGTATCAAGACTTGTTCCTTCCGCTCGGATCGGAGGTCGTGCGCCTGCGGGCACTGGCGATAGAGGCTCTTCCGAAAGCCGACCCAATTCGCTGGATAGCTGTCTGGTTCCCTCGGAGGATGTGAATGCGAGTTCGGTACCGATTTGCGTAGTCGTGGCGTGTTTCTCTGCGTTCATGTGATGAAATGTTGGTTCGTTCATTAGTTAGTCGTCACCTGTCGCAACAGCGGCAGCTGTGTCGTCGATCACGCTCTCCGTCCACGTGCCGCGCAAATACCACGCACCGCCTGCGAGGAGTGCGAGGACGTTCGACGCAGCGATGGCTGTCCAAATGCCCGTCGCACCCTGTCCGGCGACGGTCACAAGAACGTACGCGATGGGGAGTCGGAATGCCCACAATTCAAGGATGGAGAAGATCATCGCGGTTCGAGTTGACCCACTTCCGCGGAAAGCACCTTGAAGTACTTGGAAGACGCCGAGGAACGCGAACGTGGGGCCGATAATGGTGAGATACGCGGCACCCAATTCGATGACTCGACCGGCCTGTTCTCCGCCGATAAACACGCCGGTGATCGGCTCCGCGAACGTCATGGCCAGAGCACTTACCCCGACGAGAACGACGGTGATGATGCCCGTTGCGTAGGTGACGGCTCGTTTCGCGCGGTTCGGTTGGTCGCTGCCGAGGTTTTGTCCGACGACCGTCTCGATCCCCTGTGAGAGACCGAGTGCAGGAAGGAACACGAGCGAGTTCAGCCGATTCCCGATACCAAACGCGGCGACAGCGTCGTCACCAGCGAGCGCGACCAGTGCCGTCAGCACCGTGATGCCGAGTGCACGCATCGACTGTTCGACGCTCGCAGGGGCACCGATCCGGACGATTTCTCGGATTGTGTCGGGGTCGAATCGAAGGTCCGAGATCGAGAGGTCGATTCCGACCTGCCCGGAGAACAGCCAGATAAATCCGATGACGGCCCCAACGCCGCGTGAGAACACGGTCGCGATGGCCGCACCCTGCACACCGAACCCGGTGAATCCAGTTAGTTCGTACAGTGTCGTACCGAGCGCATCCAGTCCGAGCATCGTCAGCAGACCGTTCCCGTCGAAACCGAGGATGAGGAACGGGTCAAGAACGACGTTCAACACGACGCCGAGAAACATCAACGCGAGCGGTGTCCGAGTGTCACCCCAGCCGCGAAGCAGCGCTTGGAATATGAAGAAGCCGAACATGAAGACGACCCCCAAGAACACTGTTCGGGTGTACTCGACAGCGAGAGCGTACTCTACCGAACCGGGTGACGCGCCGACCAGTCCGACGAGCCACGGGGTAAGGAACCATCCCAGTGCTGAGAACACAAGCGCGAGCACGCCGACGAACGCGATGGTCTGGCCGGCGACGTAATCAACGCGGTCGGCGGCACCTGCGCCCTTGTGCTGGGCAACGAGAACTGTCCCTGCAACGGTGAAACCGCCAGCAATTGAAATCATCAAAAAGACGAGCGGCCACGAGTACGACAGCGCCGACACGGCCGCCTGCCCGAGTTGCCCAACCCAGAACGTGTCGGCGAGGTTGTAGCCGACCTGTAGGAGTTGGGAGAGAACGATCGGGAGCGAGAGGACCACCAGCGGCTTCAGCAGCTCACCGTCGGTGACGTTGACGTCGCGCGTGCTCACGCAGTACGCCTCAACTCGGAGTCGATATACGAGGAGAGTGAGACGCGTGCCGCCGCCGGTGCGTTCTGCCGGTCGGTGGTCGCACGAGCGTACATCGCTCCGTTGACTGTAGCAAGAATGTGCTCGGCGACTCGCGTCGGGTCGACATCGCGGAACACGCCCTCGTCGATACCACGCTGGATGATCTCCCCGATGGTGGTCGCAAGTCGCTCGTCGATCCGGGTGAACTGTTCACGGAACGGCTCGTTCGTCACGGCTTGTGAGCGGAGCCCGACCAGCACCTCCTGAAGCTGTCGTTGTTCCTCGACGGGTTGGAGCGGGAGGAGCTTCTCGACGACGTGTTCGAGGTCCTCGTTCGGGTTCTCACCGGTTTCCGTACTGACCATCGCCTCGAATCGGTCGACGGCGAACTCGAGAAACGCGACCAGGAGGTCGTCCTTCGAGTCGTAGTGGTAGTAGAGCGCGGCCTTCGATTTGCCGAGTTCGTCGGCGATACCCGAAATAGACAGGTCGGCGTACCCGTTCACAAGCAACGTCTGATAGGTTGCCTGCATGATCTCTTCTTCGGCGGTGCTCCACTTCTCGTCGGGTGAGTTTGTAGCCATTGTTAGTTCGAGTTGGTCTCGTCGCGTCCTTGCAGTTCGGTGACGTCCACGACATCGAATTCGGTCGTACACCAGTGACAGAACCCGAGATCGGGGTCAACCGGCTTCCCACAGGCAGGACACGCCGGAGATTCATCGGCCCCTGCTGCCTTGACAGCGTTGGCCGGTTGGATCTCGTCGGCCTGTATCCTCATCGTCTTTGCGATGAGGTACGCATCGAAGGCGCTGGCGGCACTGATGAGAACGATTGGGAGGATCGAGAGCGGATCGGTGAGCGTCCCCGAACTGAGAGCGGATATCGTCGGTTCTGGGATGAACAGGACCGAAGCGACAGCCGTAATTCCTAGCCATCCGAGTGCCCTGAGCCAGCGCCGGAGATACAGGTGGCCGAGTCCGGTGACCACCGTTCCCAACAGCGCCGCGAGCAGTGGGTTGTTTCGGAGTGAGGCCTGTACCATACTACTGACTGAACGTTCGGTAGGTATAAATCCTTCGTCCGACGCGTGGTGGACGGTCGGTAGGAGGAAAGGATAAATGTCGCCGAAATCGGACGGCAGCGTCCCAAGAGAACAGTTATTTCACCGTAATCGAGTACGCCGAGACGTGTCGATCGAGCCCAACTGCTTCCTCCCATCTCGGCGTCATCCGGGGCGAAAGGTTAATACTTACCGAACGTTCAGTCAGTAGTGTGGCGCGAACCGAAGCGCCCGAACAACCCATGACCGACGAATCCCGACCCGCCGACGAATCGACAGCACCGTGGCACGGCCGCTACCTGGCTCGCTGGGGCAATGAGACACCTCTCTACGAAGCCGTCACCGACGCCGTGTCGACCGTTACCGGCGATGCCCGCTCGGCCGTCGCCTCCCGCTACGACAGGGCGCATGCGTTCGCGCTCAGTCAGCTGTTCGGCGGACCCGACGAAGCGTCGACGCCCTCGACTGGAGTGGTGAAGTTCGTCGTCTCCGAGTGTGTCGTCTCGGTCCACAGCGACGGGCAACTCTCGGTCAGTCTCGCTGACGAAGCGGGGAGCAACACAACGGTATAGCACCGAAATCTCCGACGGCGTTCAGAGGACACCGAACAAACTCGCCGGAACATCTCACTACAAATGAACCCAATCTCGAATCAACAATGAACTGGTCACCGGACTGGGGGCTTCGTGCCCGAATGCTCCTCACAGTTGGACTCTTGGCGGGCCTGTATGCCGTTTTTATCGGCGTACTTCTCACCGTCAACGCCGGACTCCTGACGATCATCGTCGTGATGGGGCTGTTCATGCTCGGACAGCTCTTCTTCAGCGACCGGCTTGCGCTCTATTCGATGGGCGCGAGCGCGGTGAGCGAGGAAGAGTACCCTGAGCTCCACGCCGCAGTATCCCGATTGAGCCAGCAGGCTGACCTCCCGGTGCCCACCGTAGCCGTCTCGGACACACGTGTGCCGAACGCGTTTGCGACTGGCCGTTCACAGGCGACGGCAACGATCTGTGTAACGACGGGGCTCCTTGAGACGCTCGATGCTGACGAACTGGAGGGTGTGCTCGCGCACGAACTCGCACACATCAAGAACCGTGACGTGATGGTGATGACCCTCGCGTCGTTCTTCTCGACGCTCGCGTTGCTCGTCGTCCGGTGGGGATGGCTGTTCGGCGGCGGTGGTGACGAGGAGAGCCCGCCCGTCTTCCTCGCCATCATCGCCTCGTTCGTAGTCTGGATTCTCTCGTTCGTGTTGATCAGAACGCTCTCACGATACCGAGAGTTCGCAGCCGACCGTGGTGGTGCCGTAATCACGGGCAGGCCGAGCGCGCTCGCGTCCGCGCTGGCGAAGATCTCCGGTGAGATGGACCGTGTTCCGGATCGAGATCTCCGTGAGAACGCAGAAATGAACGCGTTCTTCATCCACCCGCTGAGAAGCGGGGTCATCGGTCGGCTGTTCAGCACCCATCCGAGTACGGACGACCGCATCGCCCGACTTCGCGCGCTCGAAAACGAACTGGAAACGGTCTAAAATCCTCGTTCGACGGCATTGAGGACGAGACGTAGCCTCTCAATCGGCCGCAGTCGATCCGTCCGTGTTACCTGATGCCGCCAGCTCACCGGTAACCGAGTGTTGTGTCGTCGTCGAGAGATCAATTCCGGCGGCAGCACACCGCTCGTTGACGCGACGGATGAATTCGGCCCTGATATTGGCGCGGCGATTTCGATCCGCTTTCGCGAGCCAGACCCGCGCGGAGAGAAGCACCGACGAGTCGGTCGAGGTCGCTCACGCGAACCGATGGCTCGGGGTCGTCGAGAACAGTCTCAACGTCACTTGCGACCGCCCGAAGAACGTCTGTGGCTACGTCGATATCGTCACCGTATCCGATACCGAACTCGTAGGAAATCGCTTGCGGATCGTTGTCCGTTCGGTTTGTGACCGGCTTGGTCGCGAACTCGCTGTTCGGGACGAGGACGGTCTCGTTGTTCGCAGTCTTGATCGTGGTCACCCGAAAACCGATATCGTCGATCGTGCCGGAAACGCCCTCCCATTCGACCAGGTCACCGACATTGAGCCGACGATCCTGCACGATGAAGATCCCGCTGACGAAGTTCGCGAGCATCTCCTGAGCAGCGAAGCCGACCGCCAGTGAGATGACACCGACGACGAGTGCCGAGCCGGTGAGTGTAGTCTCGAACCCGGCGACGCCCGCCCCGAGACTCACCGCGACGACGATGACGACCGCGTAGAGGAGACGAGCGACTGCCTTCCTAACGGTTCGATTCAGACGGGTCTATCGGAGGAGTCGTCGAACGAGCGGAACGAGCAGCCCTCTGCCAAGCGCATAGAGCACCAACGTCTATACCGCGAACTCCACGAACTGTTCGCCGAGCGAGAGGTACTCCGTAATGTACGGGTCGAAGACTCCGTGAAAAACATACCGGACAGGTGGCCGGTAGCCTCATAAAGCCTACTCAGACCGACCGAAATCGACCGAAAGAGCCGGATATCTCCTCGTGGAGAATATATGAATAAACGAACGATAGATTCATATTGTTGCTAAACGAACGTTCAGTAAGAAAATTCATGCCAGCGATTCAGACCGACGATCTGACGAAGTACTACGGTGACGTGCGCGAAAGTCCTGAAACGGGGCCGGAACGGAAATGATGGCCGGCTTCAGCGACGAGAAACGGACGTACATCCGGAACGAACTGCTCGATACCGGCCGGAAGCTGTTCGCTCGCTACGGTCTCAAGAAGACGACCATCTCGGACCTCACCGATCCGGTCGGTATCGCCGACGGGACGTTCTACCACTTTTTCGACTCGAAAGAACGGCTCTACCTCGAAATCCTGACCCGAGAGCAGGAGGCGTTCGCCGACAGTGTCGACGAGCTGCTCGCCGACGCGTCGGGTCCGCAGGAAGGGATTACCGCGTATCTCCGACTCACCATCGAGGAAATCGAGACGAATCCGCTCATCCAGCAACTCATCCTCGAAGATGACTGGGAGCGACTGGTCCAGGAGTTCTCGGAGGACGAACTGGACGAACAACGCGAACAGGAGCTCGGATACCTCCTCCCGTACGTCCAAGCGTGGCAAGCGGACGGACAGCTCGCCGACGGTGACCCCAGAGCGATCACTGGGGCGATCAATGCTGCCGCGTTCGTTGCACTATATCGAGAAGAGTTCGGCGACGAACTCTATCCCGCAGTCCGTGACACGCTTGTCGAGAGCGTCGCCTCGGGATTGACTATCGATTCGAAACCGACCCCGGCCGCATCCGAGACGCGGACAGACGAAGAACAGCCCCAGTCGACCAGAGACGGACGGAGTACCCGATGACGCTACACCAGACACAGAGTTACGTACAGTGGTTCGAAGAGATCGGAAGAAACGACCTCGCGCTCGCCGGCGGCAAAGGCGCGAATCTCGGCGTCCTCGTTCACGCAGGATTGCCAGTCCCGCCCGGATTCGTCGTGACGACCGCCGCGTACCGAGCATTCACCGACGACGCGGAGATTCAGGAACTGATCGAGCGACTCGATTCACTCGACACCGCCGACGCCGACGCACTAGCGGCGACAGCGGTCGAGATTCGGTCGCTCATCCAGCAGCGGTCGTTCGACGAAGCAGTCGAACGCGCGGTCATCGATGCACTCGATAGCGACGCCGAGACCGGCAAGACCTACGCAGTGCGCTCGTCGGCGACGGCTGAAGACCTCCCGACCGCGTCGTTCGCCGGCCAACACGACACTCATCTGGGCGTCCCCGCCGACAATGTCGTCGACAGGATTCGCGACTGTATGGCGAGCCTGTTCACCGACCGCGCCGTCGCCTACCGTGCCCGCAACGACATCGCCCACTCAACAGTCGAGATGGCCGTCGTCGTCCAAGAGATGGCCGACGCCGACGCGGCGGGCGTGTTGTTTACCGCCGACCCCGACACGAACAGCCGAAAAATCGCCTCGGTCGATGCCACCTTCGGACTGGGCGACACGGTTGTCTCCGGCGAGGTGAGCGCCGACAACGCCCGCGTCAACAAGGAGACCGGCGAGGTGCTCGACTACGATGTCGGTGAGAAGGCGACCGAACTGCACGTGGCAGCCGAATCGGGAACCGACGCCACGAGCACGGGTGCTGAACGTCGTGGACGTCGTGTCCTCTCGGACTCACAGCTTCGGACGCTCGTCGACTTCGGCACCCGTATCGAGGCGCTGTTCGGCTATCCACAGGACATCGAGTGGGCACTGGTAGATGACGAGTTCGTGGTTCTCCAATCCCGGCCGGTTACCTCGCTAATCGGAGTTCCAGAGCCTCGTCCCACCGACGGACGGCTACACGTCTATCTGAGCGTCGGCCATGGGCAAGCGATGACCGACCCGATGCCGCCACTCGCACTCGACTTCTGGACGGCCGTCTACGGAGATACGATAAACGACATGCTCGGAACCGACGGCGCATGGGCAGCCAGAACGACCGGACGGATCTACATCGACATCACCCCTGTTCTCAGAAACAGGGTTGGACGGGGTGTGATAGTACGAACCGTCAGTTCGATCAGCGAACCGGCCGGCGAGGGCACCGCTCGACTGCTCGACGAACGGCGTTCGGAGTTCCGCGGCAATCGGTCACTCTCGTCGGTCCCGAGAGCGATCCGTGCCACTGTCGGATCGGCTCCGACTGTCGCACAATGGGGTGTGGAGATAATCCCTGCGACGGTCGGTCCCTTTCTGAAGGGTGCGAACGGAGCCAAGGAGTTCAGCGAGTGGTTCCGCGAGTGGGGACGTGAACTGGAAGCGACCGTTCTCGACACCGACGACCCGCGCGAACTGGTCGAGAACACCTTCGCAGGTTTCCCCGGCGACGCACTCGTCGAGATGAAGTCGAAGGCGATGGGTGTCGTCGTCGGTCCGTTGGCCGGCGGCATCATCGAGCGAGTGGTTCCCGGTGCGGACGCCGACCTCGTCGCGTCGGCCGGACGGGGCGTCGAGTCGGACATCGGCACGCGCATGACGCTCGCACTCGGTGACCTCGCCGATATCGCGCGGGAGACTCCAGCAGTCGAGCAGGCGATACTCGACGAACAGTCGTACGAAGCGATTCGAGACATCGACGGGAGCGAAGCGTTCGGTACCGAGTTCGAGGCGTTCCTCGAGGAGTTCGGTCACCGCGCGGCAGGCGAGTTCGACCCCAGCCGCCCCCGGTGGCGCGACGACCCCTCCGCCCTGTTAGGAATCGTCCGTGGGAACCTCATCGCCGACGAGAAGGGAGCGCACCGAGAGCGTTTCCAGGAACGCAAACGAGAGGCGAAGGCGGCTGTCGAGGAACTCAGATCGAACGCTCGGTCCGGCCTCCTCGGCCCACTCCGCGGTCGACTCGTTGACCGACTCCTGAGTACCTATCGGGCGTACATCCACCTACGCGACGAACCGAAACACGAGGTCGCCCACCTGTTCGCGGCGTGGCACGACGCGCTCCAACAGGCGGGCGAACACCTCGTCAGCGAGGGTGCGCTCAACGCCGCAGACGACGTCTGGTATCTCCACCACGAGGAGCTGCTCGCGCTTCTCGACGACCCGTCCGGCGACCTACCCGACATTCAGGGGCGACGTCGCGAACACGAACGCCAGAAGCGCGTCGACATACCGGCGCTCATCACCAGCGAGGGAGAGATTCCCCGGGCGGAACGTCCTGATGTCGGGGAGAACGTTCTCCTCGGGACAGGCGTCTCGGCGGGAACCATCGAGGGGACGGCCCGAATCGTCCACGACCCCAGCAAGGCAGACCTGACCACCGGGGACATCCTCGTCTGTCCGTCGACCGACCCAGCCTGGACGCCGCTGTTCGCGACCGCGGGTGGTCTCGTCGCCGAGGTCGGCGGGCGCTTTACGCATGGTGCGCTCGTCGCCCGCGAGTACGGCCTCCCCGCGGTCGTCTCCGTGGCCGGAGCGACGGAACAGATCGCCGACGGCCAGCGTATCCGTGTCGATGGGACCAATGGAGTCGTGGAACTGCTCGAGGACTAACCGACGACCACAGAACACGAACTACACACCGATGACACTCGAACCCACCATGGCCTACACGATCCGACTGGATGACCTCACCGCCGACGACCTCGCGCTCGCGGGCGGCAAGGGCGCGAACCTCGGCGAACTCGTCCAAGCAGGACTCCCTGTTCCGTCAGGGTTCGTCGTCACGACTGACGCCTACGAGGCGTTCGTCGATACCCCAGCGATTCGGGAGGCAATCGACCGGCTCGACTCCATTGAGAGAACGAACACCGAGGCACTGACCGATGGCGCCAGCGAACTCCGCTCGTTGCTGAGAGAGCGGGCGTTCGCGGCGGATGTCGAAGAAGCGGTCGACGAGGCACTCGAAATCACATGTCGTACGGAGGGCGTCACCTACGCGGTTCGTTCGTCGGCGACCGCGGAGGACCTCCCGAGCGCGTCGTTCGCGGGCCAGCACGACTCGTATCTCGGCGTGGCCCCCGAAGACGTTCTCGAGCGCGTTCGAGACTGTATGGTGAGCCTGTTCACCGACCGGGCGGTCGCATACCGTGCCCGCAACGGTATCGCTCACGCCGATGTCGCGATGGCGGTCGTCGTCGAAGAGATGGTCGATGCCGATGCGGCAGGCGTGCTGTTTACCGCCGACTCCGACAGCGGAAACCGAACAGTTGCGACCGTGGACGCGAGCTTCGGGCTCGGCGAGGCAGTCGTCGCGAGCGAGGTCACCCCGGATCACGCCCGAGTAGAGAAGAGTACCGGAGAAATCATCGACTATGCAGTCGGCGAGAAGGAGATCGCGATCCGTCCGAGCCGAGGAGGCGCGAGCGACACCGAACGAGTCGAACTCTCCGCCGAGCAGCGAACAGAACGGGTGCTTTCGGAGTCACAGCTTCGGACGCTCGTCGACCTCGGCACCCGAATCGAGACGCTGTTCGGCGAGCCACAGGACATCGAGTGGGCACTTTCGGACGGTGGGTTTCAGATAGTGCAATCTCGGCCCATCACCTCGCTGTTCCCGTTACCCGACCCGATGCCGGCGGACGACCGCCTGCACGTATACCTGAGTATGGGCCACATGCAGGCGATGTCCGAGGCAATGCCGCCGCTGGTGCAGGACTTCTGGAAGACCTGGATGAGCGGCGTCATCTCACAGTTCGGCTTCGGTCCGTTCTGGCCGACGCCGGTGGTGACCGCCGGCAGTCGGATCTACATCGACCTCACCCCCGCACTCCGGGTCAAGCGGCTGCGCGATCCGCTGCTCGGAGTAATCGGCGCGGTGAGCGAACCGGCGGCAGCGGGTATGCGCGAGTTGATCGAACGCCGCCCGGAGGAGTTTGAGCGCGAGGGGCTCTCGCTTTCCTCGTTGCCGGCGCTCGCCGGGGCGACGCGACGGGTCGGCGGCCTCGCGGTTGCGGTCGCCCCGGCGTTCGCCGTCGGAGCACTCGACGCGTTCCAGGGACCGCCGACGGTCGAGGAGTTAGACGAGACGTGGGGCGTCTTTGCGGAGTCGTTCGTCCCGGACGGAGTGACGACGGCGAACTCGCCCGCGGAGCGCGCTCGGGCGGTGTTCACGTTCGGGGACATCAAGTCCTTCATGGTCGCAGCGTATCCGAGGGCCATGCCGCTGTACCTCGCCTTCGGTATCGACACCTGGATGAACCGGACGTTTGCCGACGACCCCGAGACGGTGAACAAGGTGGGGAGGGGCTTCGAGCGCGACGTCGTGACCCGAATCAACCTCGGGTTGGGCGACATCGCGGACGTCGCCCGCGAACACCCCGCCGTCGCCGACGCCCTCCGGAACGGAGCCTCGCTCGAAGAGATTTCGACCGTCGAGGGTGGCGAGGAATTCGAAGCGGCCTTCGAGGCTTTCTTGGAGGACTTCGGCCATCGGGCGACGGGCGAACTCGACTTGAGCCGCCCGCGCTGGCGCGAGAACCCGGCGACGCTGCTCAGTACGGTCCGGGCGAACCTGACGAACGAGGACGCTGGCGAGCATCGCGAGCGAGTACGCGAGTTAGCCGTCGAGGCGGAACGTGCCGCCGACGAACTCGAAGCACGGGCTGATCACGGACTCCTCGGGCCGGTCAGGAGACGCGTCGTTCGGAAGATCATCGAGACCTACCGGGACACGATCTACACCCGTGAGTACCCCAAACACTACGCCGCAGAGGGCTTCGCCAGCTGGCGTGAGGCCTTGCTCGACAGCGGGCGTCATCTCGCGACCGAGGGCGTTCTTGACCGTCCCGAGGACGTCTGGTTCCTGCACAAGGAGGAACTGTTCGCCGCGCTCGACGGCGACCCAATCGAGGCCGATATCGAGGCTCGGCGGCGGGAGGTAGCTTTCTACGACACGCTCGACGAACCGCCGCTGCTCACGAGCGAGGGTGAGATGCCCCGTGGAGCGATCGATCGGACGGACGTTCCCGATGGAGCGCTTCTCGGCACCGGCGTTTCGACAGGGATTGTCGAAGGGCCGGCGAGGGTGGTACACGACCCGACGGAAGCTACCGTCGAGGGCGGCGAGATTCTCGTTGCGCCCTCGGCCGACCCGGGGTGGACGCCGTTATTCCTCAACGCCGCAGGAATGGTCGTCGAGGTCGGCGGCCGCGTCAGCCACGGCGCGCTCGTCGCCCGCGAGTACGGCCTGCCAGCCGTCGTTTCCGTCCGGAACGCGACCGAGAAAATCAAAACCGGTCAGTGGATTCGAATCGACGGCTCGCGGGGCACCGTCGAGATACTCGACGAGGAAACCGGAAGCAACTGAATCAATGACAACAGAAATCCCAACTACGTACACGAAACGCTTCGGTGAACTCGGACGCGGCGATCTCGCCCTCGCGGGCGGGAAAGGCGCGAACTTGGGCGAACTCGTCGGGGCCGGCTTGTCGGTTCCGTCGGGATTTGCCGTCACGACCGAGGCGTATCGCTCGCTGATCGACACGTCGGAACTCCGCGACGCCATCGCCGAGTTGGAGGCACTCGACGAAACCGACACCGAGGCCCTCGCAGCGACGGCCGAGGAAATTCGCTCGCTCGTTCGCAAGCAGGAGTTCTCCGAGGAGGTCGAACGGTCGATCACCGACGTGCTCACCGCCGATACCTCATACGCCGTGCGGTCGTCGGCGACCGCCGAAGACCTACCGAGTGCGAGTTTCGCGGGCCAACACGACACATCTCTCGGTGTGTCCACGAACGATGCCCTCGACCGGATTCGTGACTGCATGGCGAGCCTCTTCACCGACCGTGCCGTCGCCTACCGTGCCCGCAACGGTATCTCTCATTCAGCGGTTGAGATGGCGGTCGTCGTCCAGGAGATGGCTGACGCCGACGCCGCGGGTGTCCTGTTCACCGCCGACCCCGACAGCGGGAAGCGGGGCGTCGCCTCCGTGGAGGCGACCTACGGCCTCGGTGAGACGGTCGTCTCGGGTGAAGTGAGCGCGGACAATGCCCGCATCGACAAGGCAACGGGTGAGATACTCGATTACGACATCGGCGAGAAAGCGACCGAACGACGCCTTACCGACGCCGGAACAGAAACCGAGGAGACGACCGAGGAGCGGCGGCGCGAACAGGTACTCTCGGAGTCACAGCTTCGGACGCTCGTCGACCTCGGCACCCGAATCGAGACGCTGTTCGGCGAGCCACAGGACATCGAGTGGGCGCTCGCAGATGGTGAGTTTGTGATCCTGCAGTCCCGGCCCATCACCTCCTTGGTCTCACTCCCGGAACCGCGTCCCGACGACGACCGGTTACACATCTACCTGAGTATGGGTCACGCACAAGCGATGACCGATCCGATGCCACCGCTCGCGCTCGATGTCTGGGAGACGGTCTACGGGGGAATGTTGAACGAGTACGCCGGTGGCGACCGCGCATGGGTCACCAGAACGGAAGGACGGGTGTATCTCGACATCACACCCTTCCTCGGGTTCGGCATCGCACGCGACGGCATCGTCGAGTCGATCAGCGTGATGAGCGAGTCCGCCGCCGAGGGAACTGTCCGACTCCTCGACGAGCGACGCGAGGAGTTCGGCGGCGAGTTCTCCGTTTCGAGCCTGCCAACCGTCCTCCGTAAGCTCGCCGGCGCACTCCCACTCGTCGTGGGGATGACGCCAGGGATGGTCCGAGAGGGTGTGATCCCGTTCTTCCGCGGTGCAGCCGGCACTGAAGAGTACGTGGCCGAGTTCAATGCGTGGGCGAAGGCACAAGAAGCGCAGGTCCTCGACGCCGAAGGCCCGAACGAATTAGTCGAGAACGTGTTCGCGGGGTTCCCGGCCGAGTTCCTCTTCGAGATGTCGCCGAAGTCGGTGCGGGTTATCGTCGGCCCGGTCGCTGGCGGACTGCTCAAACGGGTTCTCACCGGTGTGGATGCCACGCTCGTCGACGCGGCCGCGAGAGGGGCCGAACAGGAAGTGGGCACACGCATGACGCTTGCACTCGGTGACCTCGCTGATCTCGCACGAGAGACCCCGGCAGTCGAGCAAGCGATACTCGACGAACAGCCGTACGAAAAGATTCGCGAAATCGAGGGAAGTGGACCGTTCGTCGAAGAATTCGAAGCGTTTCTCGACGACTTCGGTCACCGCGCGGCGGGCGAGTTCGACCCGAGTCGCCCCCGGTGGCGCGACGACCCCGCCACCCCGATCGGTATCGTCCGCGGGAACCTCATCGGGGAACAAAAAGGAGCCCATCGCGAGCGTCTGCACGAGCGGAAGCGACAGGCACAGGACGCAATCGACGAACTGCAGGCGAACGCGCGGCGTGGGCTCTTCGGCCCAGTTCGACGGCCACTCACAAGCCACCTCATTCGGACCTACCGGAGTCACATCCACCTGCGCGATGAACCGAAGCACGCCTCGGCACACCTGTTCGCGGCGTGGCACGAAGCCCTCCAGCGGGTAGGCGAACATCTCGTGGCCGAAGGCGTGCTAACCGAAGCCGACGACGTGTGGTTCCTCCGCAGGGATGAGCTGCTCGCGCTCATCGACGATCCATCCGGTGACCTGCCGGATATCGACGTGCGTCGACGGGACCACGAGCGTCACAAGCGGATTGACGTGCCACCCCTCATCACCAGTGAAGGAGAGATTCCCCGCGCCGAGCGCAAGGACGTCGGTGCGAACACGTTGGTCGGAACGGGCGTCTCCTCGGGCATCATTGAGGGCACAGCCCGAATCGTCCACGACCCGGCGAACGCAAACCTCCAGTCCGGCGACATCCTCGTCTGTCCGTCCTCGGACCCCGCCTGGACGCCGTTGTTCGCAACCGCGGGCGGGGTCGTCACCGAAATCGGTGGACGACTGACCCATGGGGCGTTGGTCGCTCGCGAGTACGGCCTGCCTGCGGTCGTGTCTGTGACCAACGCGACGGAACTGATAGCCGATGGTCAGCGCATCCGCGTTGACGGCACAGAAGGTACTGTCGCGATACTCGACGACCAATCGGATGAATAGCAGTTTGAATATCTACCGTTGACATCCTCCCCGCGCTAGAGCGCGAGGATTCCTCCGTTGGGGGTTCGGCTACCGGCCCACGGAGGCAATTTGCGGGTTCGTGCGCACTTCTTTGGGACTTTCGTGAGGGTATGGTTTCCCCGACCACTCGTGGTCGTCCCACTCGAATCGCACGGGCCGTGCCATCGGCCTGATTTCGCTATCGCTGTTTTCTCGAAGGAACGTCTCTGACGCCGTGAGGTCGGCGTGCCCCTCGAAGCCACACGGACACGTTAGCGTATCCCCGTGGCGAACCGTCTCCTCTTGGTCGCCACACTCGGGACACGTCTGGCTCGTCCACGCTTCCGACTCGGCTTCCAGAGAAATACCGTACTCCTCACAGACACACGCGAGACGGTGGATGAACTTCTTGAACGCCCAGAAGTTGTGCGTCTTCTCGTTCACCTTGACCGACCAGTGTGTTTCCAGAACGTCGGTCAGGTCGCCCACGTACACCGTCGCCACCCCCTCGTCGTACAGCCGTTCAACGAGGTCGCGCACCAGCGCGTTCTGTGCGTGGTCACGGCGCTTCGTCCGCTGTCGGTACAGCTGTCGAATCCGATTCGAGGAGTAGCGACCCTCTCGGAGTTTTGACTGTAGGCGGGCGATTTCGTCGGTCGTCTCGCAGAACCGTCCGAACAACTCCCGTCCGTCGTAGAGGTACTGGTTCCCAGTAGTCGTGGAACAGGCGACGAGATTGTTCGCGCCAACGTCGAGGGCGGCTTCTTCGGAAGCCAGTGGTGAATCCAGTCGAGAATCAGGTACAGTGACTGGTTGAAAAGCCCTGAACGTGTCGCTCACCTCGTCGTACGCAAGTTCCAGACGACCCTGTTTGCCGTCCCACTTCGGGTTGCCTCGGACTTCGAGGCGGAGTCGTTCGTGGTAGCCGAGTCCGTATTCGTCTTTCAGTTCTTGCCCGACAGGGATTTCGAGACGGCTACGCTTTCCCCACTCAATCGTGTACTGGTTGCATCGGATGTAGGTGCGGAGTTTGCGTCCGTCATCCTCGTTGCCCCAGTACGACGGTGGGTTGGCGTACTCGCCTTTCTCCTTGAGCGCGAAGAACGACCGCCACGCTTCGCTGTTCTTGCGTGTGACCTGTTGAACGGTCGCACTTCCGACGACGCCGTTGTAGCGCCCTCGGTATTCGGAGGTGTCCCATACGTCGCCGTCACCGAAGTAGTTCTGACGGCGTTCGTAGGTTAGTTCGTTCCATAGAGAGGCGGAGGCGTCGAGTAGCCGTCGAAGGCACTCTTTGTCGTTCTCGGTCTGTGGAACCACCTCGAAGGTGTTGACGCGCTTCATTCGTCGTCACTTTCCTGCTCAGCGATGTAGCGTTCAACAGCGCCCTTCGAGGCACTACCTGCCGTACCGACGTAGTACGAACGAGTCCACTTCACGCGGTCGTCGTAGCGTTGGTTGTACTTGCGGGCGGAGATGCCCTTGACCCAGTTGACGATGAGTGACGGGGCGTTCTTGGGGGGACTCCCGATGAACAGGTGTACGTGATCGGGCATGACCTCGGACTCGGCCAGTCCGAGGCCCTTGTCTTCACAGATTTCCGCGAAGATGGTTTCGAGACGTTCCTTCGTCTTCCCCGTCAGTTGCGAACGCCGATATTTCGGCACGAACACTATGTGGTAGTAGAGTTCGTATTTCGCATGACGGGTACTCTTCACTATCTATGTATACTATCATGGTCGAACGGGTTAAAGATAGCGTTGGAACCCCGTCTATGCCCTCGTCGGCGGTTGAATACCGTTGGTCGGCTTCATCGCCGCCCTGAAGAGCGAGGCTTTCGCCTCGAATTTTCCGTAAACGACCTCTCCGAACACGATCGCGACAGCAACGAGTCGCCGCCCCGAAAACACTCTCTACGACAGCGTACTCTGCCGACTAAACGTATCTACGTCTTGTACGATCCCGTCAAAGTCCGCAACGTGCTCGAACCCTTCCAGTAGCGAATCGAGGTTCACGCGGAGTTCCGAGAGGTAGTAATCTCCACCCTGCACGCCGCCTTTCCGCTTGTGGGTCATTGCCAGATTGTACGTATCAAGATTCGTGAGCTTGTCACGGATACTCCGCGACGTGAGCTGGTTCGTCCCGATCGCGTCAGCGACGCGTTTGTACTCCGAATAGACCTCTTTCGTCCGCGCCGGCGTGTCCCCACGGGATTCGAGTATCGCCAGCGCCATCAAGAGCGCCTGATCGTTGATCGTCAGATCCTTGAGCTTGTTGACGATGTTTACCTCTTCCAGTTCGTCTCGGGCATCGTCGAGGTGCGCCTCGGTAACGATATCGCTTCCCTCAACGCAGGCGATATCTCCGGCTTCATGGAGGAGGCGAATCGCCTGTCTTGCAGAGCCGGTGTCCTTTGCCGTCCACGCGGCCGCCAGTCCGACCACGCCGTCATCGACTGCATCCGGTTTGAACGCGGTGTCGACACGGTCGTACAGAATAGACCGCAGTTCGTCGGCGTCGTATGGATCGAAGTGAACCTCGTTCTCATAGAGGCTGTCCTTCGTTTTTGCGGATAGGTCCTGTTTGAACTGGAGGTCGTTCGAAATGCCGATGATCGAGAGGTGGGCGTTCGTGATTTTCCCGTTCGATCGCGCCCGTGGGAGCTGGTACAACAGGTCGTCGTCAGATCCGAGGTTGTCGATTTCGTCGAGGAAGAATACGATGTACCCACCAATTTCGTCAAGCCGGCGGAACATTCGCTCATTGAGATCGGTGAGCGAGAGTCCCTTTGGTCGCTCTGTCGTTTCGGGCTCGATCTCGGTGAGGATCTTCCCGACGGACTGGTAGGCGGTATTCACGTCTTTCAGCGACACCTCGAACGTCCGGAGGTCGATATCTTTCTCTTGGCAGTAGTTGTGGAGTTCCTCCAACACGACACGGGCGGTGACGGTCTTTCCCTGCCCGGTCTTCCCGGAAATGAGGACGTTCTTCGGCTCGATCCCGGAGCGGATCGTTGTTCGAAAACTCTTCGCGATCTCTTCTAATTCGGGCTCGCGCTCCGGGAGGCGATCAGGAACCCACTCCTCCATCAACGCGCGCTCGTTCTCGAAGACGTTAGTGTCGGTTTCAAACAGCGACATGGGGCTCTACCTTACGAGTATCACACACACATTTAGTTATAAAACCCCACCTTCCGCATTTTCCCGAACTTCCCCATAAGTCGGGTTTTATATACCACTCCCACACCTCGTTTCCGCATAATCTTCGTCAGTAGGCGTGGGGGTGCTAGAGTGTCTGTCTCGACACCTAACCACCCGCTCCCTGATAATCTCGTCTTGCTCTTGTCACATTATTATATATCTTTTGTTTAATGTATTTTTGTTGTTGTGTTGTAGGCTGGAGACACCAACAAACAGCACTATTAGACAATTCGATACTGGCGTGTGAACACGGTTTAAGTATACCACTCGTGGGGTGTCGCTATTGAGGCCCTCCAAATAACCGGGTGAATAATGCGGAAACGAGGGGTGTGTCTCCGGTTGTGTGCTGTCATGGCATGTGGCGCCTTCGATTATGCGGAAATGGGGGGTCTGTTGGATATCGACGAGAGGTGCGTTGGTTGCCACGCACCGTCTTTTTAGCCTCTCTTCCCGGACAATCACGTATGCGAGCACAACCCCCTACTCCGACCAGCGTCGCGCGCGGTGAGGACGATGGGTGTTGACCACCCGACCAGGGCGACCGCCACGACCGCCGTCGATGACCCGATCCAGCACGTCACCGTTCGCGAGGCCGCCGGCGAGCGGGACGCGTTCTATCTCGCGCACCTCTGGTCACGCTGGTTCAGCACCGAGTACGAGCACGGCCACCGGTACTCCTCGGGGAGGCTCCCGTTGCCGCTTTGTCCGGTCGCCGGGTGGGAGGTCGAGGACGCTGACGACCTCGACGTGTACCCTGTCGTCGCCGAACACGACCCACCCGATCGCAACGGTCGCGTGCATATCGGTGGCGGCTTCGTGACGATCAAGTCGCGTGAGCAAACCATCGACGATCTGCCCGACGGCCGCTTCGACGCTGCCGCGCTCGCGGGCGACCGCAACGCGTGGCTCTGGTTCGGAGTCATCGACGAGGCGTGGCGCGGGCTCGAACTCGGCCGTCGGCTGTTTGAAGCCCGGCTCCGGTGGGCTCGCGACCAAGGCGCCGAGATGGCGTTCGCGTACGGTTGAAAACACGAGGCACGAACGAGTCGGCCGTTGTTCGAGGCATCCGGGTTCGCCCCAGTGGAGCGGTTTGAACGACTTTACGAAGGCGAGCGCGACGCGTGTCCAGCCTGCGGCGTGTGGCCCTCCGACGACCGTACCTGTTTGTGTTCTGGCGTTGTGTGGGCAAAAGACCTGTAACGACTGTCCGGGTGGGAACCGCGTTTCCGCCGGTATGCTTTTCGGTTACTATACTATAGTAACATGCGAGCGAAGCGGGGGAGACTCGCAGCGCGTAGGTGACCACACATGGACGAAAGCAGCAGCGGATTCGGAGGGCGTATTGATGGCGAGTAGCCACGTCGGTCCGATCATCTTCGGGAATCAGCGGACACGCGAACAGCTCCTCGACAACGGCGAGGTCTACACGTTCCGGACGAGCGACCGGACGACTGGCGACACCTGGGCGCGGGCGACACGCACCGGCGAGAAGCTCGTCGACGTCACCGTCGAGCAAGTCGCGTCCATCGACGACCCGAGTCCCGACAGCCTTCGCGACGAGTGGGCGTTTCGGTCGGGCTTCGGAACGCCCGCGCAGTGGTGGGACGCGATCGAGGAGGTTCATGGCCCGCCCGACACCGGCTACGTGTATCACGTCGAGACGCGCAACGTCGAGCGGGAGGACGTGGTTGCGGCGCTGTTCGAGACCCGGATGGAGTCACCGACGTACCACGTCACCCTCGACGACGAGCGGACCTTCGAGGTGACCGCTCTCGATTCGACGTACGAGCCCGTTGAAGAGTACGACGAGGGAAGCGGGTACTTCGAGCGTACCATTGAATTCGATTCGGTGCCGGACGTTGGTTTGAAACCCGACCGCTACCCAACAGATGTCGGCGTAATCGCTGTCGTCGAGACGGACGACGGTTGGGGGACGCCAACCCTCCACGCCGCGGTCCAGCACGTTGAGGACGACGAACTGGTCCGGTGGGAGTACCCGGCGCTCGGGACGATCGCGACGATTCAGGAGGTGGACGATGGAGAGTGACGACGACTACCCCGCTGGCTGTCAGACCGACGGGTGCCACCGCGAGGCGAAGTGGTTCCTCTCAGCGTACAATCCGCACGATATCGACAACCCGTACGAACGCGCGCTCTGTGAGCCCTGCTACAACGTGTACAAGTGGTCGACCAAGATATCACCCGCAGATACCTCCTCTACGCCGATCAATCGGGGTGGAGAGTAGATGCCGAACCAACTGACGGCCACCGGCGACGGACTCGCACTCCAAGTGACGAAGCCCGCCCGGAGCGCCGGCCTCGTCGAGGAGGACGCCGACGGCGACACGACCCACCGCGCGTCGGTCGTCGCGTACGGGTTCGACGACGCGATCCTCGTGCTTGACCGCGACACCGACCGCGTCCCGATGGCCGACCGCGCCGAGCTGGTCGCGCTCGCGGCGAACGAGACCCAGTCGATCCACCGTGGAATCGACACCCGGATTCAACACTCGGGGAACGGCTACCGTGTTCAGATTCCGACGACGGGGACGGGCTTCGAGGCCGGCGACGGCCTCCCGTGTCACGCCGCGCCGGGCCTCCTCGTCATGGCGCCGCTCGACGCCGACGTGGATACCCGGCGACTGCTGGAGACGCGTCGCACGCAGGCTCTCGATACAGAGGCAGGTGTCCATGCCGACAACTGAGTACGACGCGCTGCTCGACCTAATCGCCGCCCATCCGGGTGCGTCTGGCGAGTAGCTTCGCGAGCTCGCCGGCGACGACGATCGCCTCGACGCCGACGCCGTCGACGAACTTCTCGATGATTCTCTCGCCCGCGAGGACGCGCTCGAAGCGAACGGGCATTACTGGATCATGCGGACGGGTCGGTTCCCCCCGACGAGTACGATCACCCGATGACCGGCGAGTGGCGCGACCAAAACGTGTAATAGACGAGCAGTTGCCGTTCTAACTTCCGTATCAATTTCACCATACGGCCATCACTTAATCCGATTCCGAATATACTCTCGTTTGTGTACACCAACCGACAGCCCATCCGAGACATTCGGGGAGAATACCTCGACAACACTGATCGCTTCGCGGCGTTTCACGAACATCGAGTAGACCCAAATCATAGCGTACGACATGACGAGGAGCATCCACTCGCAGTAATCCACCTCGCTCCAAAGTTGGCGTTCTCTAAGGCCCCGACGAGATTCCCGGTTCCTGAGCTACTGGAGCGTGAGGTACGTCTCCATTCTGCTTCCAAGCGTCCACACCATCCGAAAATGATGGCGGACCGGGTCACCTCGACGACCGATCCTGATCCGAGCCGTGGGAAAGGTGGTCGAGAAATCAATCTGTATGAAAATGCTGTTATAGAGATTATTACTGGCCGAGCGGCTTACGAAAAAGGAGACGACTACTTTATCCCAAACAATTCGCTTGTCAATGGAGTCACGGGCAATCTGGCGACTATTCTCTCGTTACTTGCTGACCGACGGCAAGACCAGAATGTGCTTGTAACAGCAACCTATCTCGGATTTGATGGCGCTCGATTCAATCCGGATCTTCCTACGTCTCCGATAACTACTGACCACATTCAAACTCCTGTTCTCTCATTGTCAGGGTCCGACCCAACCGAAGACGAAGTGCCACCAACCTATGACCTCCGCACAGAATGCGTGAAAGAACTCTTCAGGCCGCTGTTTCACTCTATCGGCCACGAGAATGTTTCAATGGATATTCCGGAAATGATTGAACTTCCAGATGTATCTACTGGTGAGCAGTAGCTACATCTATGGGATCTGTACGAAACAAGACGAATTCGGCCCTCAGAGAATTTGTGTATGAGGATCTGACCCACGATTAGCTACAACAGAAACTCCGGCGTATTGATCGGCAAACGTCGGGTGCAAGCCCGCACAACATCGGAATGGCTGTGTTTGCTTTCACCGGGAAAGACGGTATTGGGAAAGATACTGAGCGCGAAGTCAAACACATACTTGCTGATACTTTCCCGGACCACACGCTTCCAGGAATGTTTCCCGAAGAGTGGGAGGGTGAGTGATTTTCGGTGTTATGGCTCTGTTGAAATCCTATTGGTTCGACACTATCGCTACTGAAATAACCGATAGGTGGGTGTGTATACGTATCGGGTGGGGCTAAACTTCTATGCCTCTTGAATCAGAATTTCCTGTTCGAGTGACGGTTCGTACCAGATGTCTGCCTTCGAGGCTATACTTCCCAACTCGCTGTTCGACGCTGGCCACGGAAACGACATCTCTTCAGACGAGTCTATTTCGAGATAGATCCGGGATGGCGTATCCTCTACTGGTACATTCTCGTTGGCTGTCTCAGCGTCCATTTCGAACATTTCTTCTTGAAAGTGCCCCTCCAAAGAGTTTCCAATTCGAACTGTAATCGTATGAGAGTCCTGTGAACCATTATAGATTCCAAATTCATACTCTTGCTGCTGCTCGTCGGATATAACATCCGAACAGCCAGCGGTCAGGACTGTAAGAGTAGCTCCTGCCACAGCTAGGAATGAACGTCTTTTCATGCTTCAGGATCCCTGTCGCCGATTAAAATGTTTTCTGGGTAATAAGACAGCTACCACAGACCGCTCCCTATATCGAACAATTCGTAGAGCCCCTGTACTGAACGATTGAGCACGCAAAACTATCAATTGTCGAGGATTTCAACAGAGCCATATGAGTTGCTCTAACAGTTTTCCTCAAGATGGGAGTTCACGAATGCGCTCTCTGTGCGAAGCGTACCAGATAGGAATCGATATACAGAACGATCTCAAAGAAACTGAGCTTGTCACCGCGTTCGAGAACCTCGATCACTTGATTGACGCGATCGAAGACGGGTATCCAGCGTGGCATCCTGCGCCACTCTCCTTTCGCGCGATGGTGCTCTCGTTCGTGTTCATGGAGATAACGGGTGACTCGTACGCCGAGTTCTCTCGACGACTTTTCCGACAACCAGAGGTGGCCACGATTCTCGGCTTCAGCCGAGTGCCCGACGAATCGGCGTTCTCGCGGGCATGGCGGAACCGATTCGATGACGCGATCCACGAATACGTCCACGCTGCCGCCCACTTCGTTGTCAAAGAGGTCCACGATCGTAACATCTCAGCGCCGGAGGTGCGACCTAAGACAGAGATAGTCGACGATACGCAAGAAGATACAGGCCCAATAGAAGACGAATCCTTCTCACAGGAGGAGATTGTCCAGACCACGCGCCTCGCGCGTGATCACGCCTACGGACACTTCGACTCTGGTCGGGCGTCGAACGCCTCATACGAGGACACACAATTCTTTGAACTACAGACGTTCATGGGGATGGTTCGGTGCGGAACCGCGCAGGGAGCGACTCGCTTCCAGTACCGGCGCGGAAAGGACTATGGACCCCACGGCGACACACACCTCCGCGCTGTCAAACAGTTCGATCCCGAAGAGCTCGTGAACGGATTCAATGAGACAACGGATCGCTTGCTCTCCGTGATCGCCTCTGAAGCATCTTTTCGGAGACCAGTCACTGCGGCGATCGACATCACGACCATCCCCTATTACGGGGATGTCGAAGGGATGTCGATGGTTAGCGGGACGAAGGACAGAGATGGTCGAGCGTTCAAATTTGCGACGCTTTCGATAATCGGACAGAACATTCCGCTGATCTTAGCTGTCGAGCCGGTCCGAGAGAGCTCTGAGTGGGACGACAACCCATCGAATCAGATCCATCGTACTGTGCGACGGCTCGTTCGGCGAGCGAAAGAGCACGTTCCAATCGAGACAGTGCTGTGTGATCGAGAGTTCGATTCGATACAAGTGTTCCAGACGCTTTCAAACCTCGATGTGAATTACCTCATTCCGAAGCGGGTCTCCAGCTCCGAACGGGATGTACTCGAACAAATGGAGGAAGACGACCAAGAGGTGGCTGTCGAGTCAGCTTCTGTCCATGTAGAATCTGGATCGCATCCAATGCGGCTCCTGTACGTGCCGTCGACGAGTGGAGAGGGAACGGCCGTCTTCGCGACGAATCTTCGAGTCAGTCCCGAGGAAGCCGAGACGTTCTGTCAGCGTTACAGCCGCCGGTGGCAGATAGAGAGTGAGTACAAATCGATCAAAGGTGATTTTCTCGCGAAGACCTCCTCGAAAGACTACCGCGTTCGTTTGTTCTATTTCGTGTTCGCGGTCCTTTTGTACAATATCTGGCGGCTCACCGACTTCCTGCTGAAAGCAGACATCGACGGCGAGATGGACTACGCACCTGTGATTACTGCGGGTGAGTGTGTTGAGCTCGTTGCCTCGGCGTTGATCCCGCACGACTAATCGGCTGAGCTCTCGCTGGGTCCGCCGCTCAAGAGTGACAACCGTATACAGCAGCGCCAAAATCCACGCAATTTCGTACGCTCATCCGGTAGTTCGAGAGTAAAAATTCAAACTCGTTCCCCGACTGCTGAGAATTACCACGACTTGATGGCGATTCGATCCAAAACTAGCCTATCCTCCGAAACTGTGGGACTATAGGGGTCTGTTAAGTTGCGAACGACACGAAACGTTCACGGCTTCTTTATTCACAACTAGGATCTAACAGAATGACTGAAAGAGCATATCAAAACCTACAGGGACACGATTGAATTCTACTTGAGAATGTCCTAAA
>NZ_QPLT01000025.1 GCF_003666015.1 Halorubrum sp. Atlit-26R | reverse complement strand
TTTTGGGAAATAGAACGACGAACATCATCGTTTGCGAATAGTTTTAGCAATGTCGCGCTAGAGACAGCTCAAAACTGGCTCGAAGCCTTCGCCGTCTACCACAATTCACGCCAAACTTAACGCGACCGCAATCGCTTACGGTCATTTAAATACCACATCGGAACCCCCGATCGGTCCGACGCAGTTCTCGACTCGCCTCTCGGGAGACGTCCAGCTCAGGCCTCGTGGCCCTGTTCCGCGAGCGCGTCTTTCAGCGCAGCGAGGACGTACTCGACGTTCTTCGGGCGGGCGGAGTAGCCCATACAGCCGATCCGCCAGATGTCGCCTTCGAGGTCGCCGAGGCCGGAGGCGATCTCGAGGTCGTACTCGTCGAGGAGGTGGTCGATGACCGCCCCGTCGTCGACGCCGTCGGGCACGCGCACCGCGTTCAGGCTCGGCAGCCAGTACTCATCCGGGGCGTTCATCTCCAATCCGAGGTCCTGCAGGCCCGCCTTCAGGTCGCCGGCGACCTCGCGGTGGCGCGCCCACCGCTCCTCGATGCCCTCCTCGGCGACGAGCCGGAGCGCCTCGCGGAGCGCGTACACGTTCGTGATCGGCGCCGTGTGGTGGTACGAGCGGTCGTCGCCCCAGTACCCCTCGAGGAGGGAGAGGTCGAGGTACCACGACCGGGGCTGCTCCTCGCGGTCGAGCACCTTGTCCATCGCGCGGTCGTTGAGCGTGAGCGGGCTCGCGCCCGGCGGACACGAGAGGCACTTCTGCGGGCCGGAGTAGGCGACGTCGACGCCCCACTCGTCGACGCGCATCTCCACGCCGCCGAGCGAGGTGACGCAGTCGGCAATCACGAAGGCGTCGTGGTCGTGCGCGATGTCGGTCAGCTCGGGGACGTTCGGCTGGAGGACGCCCGTCGAGGTCTCCGCGTGGACGAACCCGAACACGTCCGGCTGGTGTTCGTCGAACGCGCGCTCGACGTCGACGGGATCGAGGGGCTCGCCCCACGGGGCGTCCACCTCGACGACCTCGCCGCCGGCGCGCTCGGCCATCGACTTCATCCGGCCGCCGAAGTAGCCGTTCGTCGGGACGAGCATCGTGTCGCCCGGCTCGACGAGGTTGCCGATCGCGGCCTCCATCGAGGCGGACCCGGTCCCCGACACCGGAATCGTCCACTGGTTGTCGGTGCGGAACGTGTAGCGCAGCAGCTCCTGTACTTCGTCCATTATCTCGACGAACGAGGGGTCGAGATGGCCGACCAACGGCGTGCTCATCCCCTTCAGTACGCGCGGGTGGACGTCGCTCGGACCGGGCCCCATCAGCGTGCGGTCCGGCGGCGTCAGCTCTCCGACCTCGGGCGGTCGCTCGTCGGCGCCGAGTTCGGTGTGGGAGTTCGACATACATCGGATCCGGACGAGCGGCGTGAAAAACCCGACGGAACCGGGAACGGTCGGCCCAAAACGGCTCTGCGGACCGAGCGTCACGGAGCGCATATCGATTCGAAACGCCGTCAGTGAGGCCCATTCGACCGCGGATCCCCGGCACCTAAACCGTCGCGACGCGTACCCGCTCGCATGCCCGACCCGGCGCGTGGATCGGACTCGGACCAAGACCTCCGAACCGTGCTCGATCGGATGGCGGACGGCTTCTTCGCCCTCGACGCGGACTGGACGGTCACCTACGCCAACGAGGAGGGGCGTCGGATCCTCCGGTCGGCGATGAGCGACGACGCGCTCGGCCCGGACGAGTCGGTCGAGGGCGCGAACCTCTGGGAGTCGATCCCCGGGGCGACTGAGACGGAGTTCTACGACGAGTACCACCGCGCCATGGAGACTCAAGAGCCGGTCTCGTTCGACTCCTACTACGAGCCGTTAGACACCTGGTTCGAGGCCCGTGTGTTCCCGTCCGACGAGGGGCTCTCGATCTACCTCCGCGACGTCACCGAGCGACGCGAACTCGAGCGGCGACAGCGGGAGAGCCTCCGCGCCATCCAGCGGCTGTACGCGGTTTCTTCCGACGACGACCGGACGTTCGAAGCGAAGGTCAACGAGATACTGACCATCGGCTGTGAGTATCTCGACGTTCCCAACGGCTTCCTCACGCGGATCGAGGACGGGACCCAACACGTCGAGGCGTCCCACGCCACGCATCCGCTGTTACAGTCCGGCGAGACGTGTCCGCTCGACGAGGCGTACTGTAAGCGGACGTTGGAGCACGAACAGCTCCTGACGATCGTCAACGCCTCGGACCAGGGCTGGACCGAGGACCCGGCCTACGAGACGTTCGGGCTGGAGACGTACATCGGCGGCCGGGTCGAGGTCGACGGCGAGCGGTTCGGCACGCTCTGTTTCGCCGATACGACGGCCCGCGACGAGCCGTTCACCGACACTCAGCAGACGTTCGTCGAACTGCTGACGCGGTGGGTGAGCTACGAACTGGAGCGGCGGCGCGCGGCCGACCGCCTCGAAAGCGAGCGCGACCGCCTCGACGAGTTCGCGAGCGTCGTGAGCCACGACCTCCGGAACCCGCTCACGACCGCCCGCGGGCGGATGGACCTCCTCGCCGACGAGTGCGACAGCGAACACGTCGAACCCGTTCAGCGCGCCCTCTCGCGGATGGAGACGCTGATCGAGAACATCCTCATGCTGGCACGCGAGGGCGGCGGCGTCGAGGAGCTGACCCGCGTGGACCTCACAGCGCTCGCCGAGGCCGCCTGGGAGACGACCGACACCCGGGGCGGGACGCTCCGCGTCACGAGCGACGGCTACGACCTCCGTGCAGACGAGCCACGGCTCCGACAGCTCCTCGAAAACCTGTTCCGGAACGCCGCGGAACACGGGTCCGTCGGGAGGGGGTCCGACGGGGTCGCGGTCACGGTCGGTCCGCTCACCGACGACGCCGGGTTCTATGTGGCGGACGACGGTCCGGGAATCCCCGAGGACGACCGCGACCAAGTGTTCGAGTCCGGGTACACGACGAGGAGCGACGGCACCGGGTTCGGGCTCGACATCGTCTCGAAGATCGCCGACGGACACGGCTGGACGGTCGACGTGACCGAGTCGGCGGACGGCGGGGCCCGATTCGAGTTCACCGGGATCGACCGGATGTGAGCGCCGACGCGCCGTGACAGGCGTGCGGCGTCGCCGATCGCCGACTGAGGCCTAACCGCGCCGTCACTCGTCGTCGACGAAGTCCGGCTCCGTCCGCTTCTCGTCGCGCTCCGCGACGAGGTGGTCGACGAACGCGTCGAGGTCAACGTCGCCGCGCTGGTTCTCGAAGCGGTCGCGGACCGAGACCGTCCCCGCCTCCTGCTCGTCGTCGCCGACGATCACCATGTACGGGAGGCGGTCGTCGTGGCCCGCGCGGATCTTGCGCCCGACGGTCCAGTCGCGGTCCTCGACCTCGACGCGGAAGCCGGCGTCCTCGAGCTCGTTTTTCACGCGGTGCGCGTAGCCCAGCGTCTCGTCGGAGACGGGGAGGATGCGGACCTGCTCGGGCGCGAGCCACAGCGGGAAGTTGCCGTCGAAGTGCTCGATGAGCACCATGAAGAAGCGCTCGTAGCTCCCGTACAGCGCGCGGTGGATCATCACGGGCTGGTGGTCCTCGTTGTCCTCGCCCGTGTAGGTCAGGTCGAAGCGGTCGGGCATGTTGAAGTCGAGTTGGACCGTCGGGCCGTCCCAGACGCGACCCAAGGCGTCCTCGAAGCCGAAGTCGATCTTCGGGCCGTAGAAGGCGCCGTCGCCCGGCTCCACGTCGTAGTCGTAGCCGCCGGATTCGAGCACGTCGCGGAGCTGGTCCTCGGCTGACTCCCAGATCTCGTCGCCGCCGACCGACTTGTCCGGGCGGGTCGCGAGGGCGACCTCGACCTCGAGGTCGAGCGTCTCGACGACCTCGAAGATCATCTCGATCACCGACTCGATCTCCTGGCGGATCTGGTCCGGACGCACGAACAGGTGCCCGTCGTCGATGGTGAACGACCAGACGCGCGAGAGCCCCGACAGCTCGCCGCGCTGCTCCTTCCGGTACACCTTCCCGTTCTCGAAGTAGCGCTGCGGGAGGTCGCGGTACGACCAGTTCTGCTGGTCGAAGATCGTCGCGTGGCCCGGGCAGTTCATCGGCTTCAGCCCGTACTCCTCGTCGTTGACGTCGAGGAGGAACATGTCGTCCTTGTAGTTCTCGTAGTGGCCGGACTGTTTCCACAGCTCCGTCCGGAACACGTGGGGCGTCTCGACCTCCTCGTAGCCGTGGTCGCGGTTGAGCTCGTTCGCGAAGTCGGAGAGCTCGCGCAGCACGGTCTTCCCCGGCGGGTGGTACAGCGGGAGCCCCGGCCCGGTCACCGTCGGGATCGAGAAGAGGTTCATCTCCTGACCGATCTTCCGGTGGTCGCGCTCCTGCGCCTGCTCGCGCAGCTCGAGGTACTCCTCGAGGTCCGACTCGCTCGCGAAGGCGGTGCCGTACACGCGCGTCAGCGAGTCGTTCTCCTCGTCGCCGCGCCAGTAGGCGGCGGACACCTCCAGCAGCGTCGCGGCGCCGATCTCGCCGGTCGACTCGACGTGGGGGCCCTGACAGAGGTCCTCCCAGCCGTCTTGGACGTAGAAGGTGACCTCCTCATCGTCAGCCTCCTCGTCTAAGATCTGTCGCTTGTACTCGTTGTCGGCGTAGACCGCTCTCGCCTCCTCGCGCGACCGGACCTCGCGCTCGATGTCGTAGTCCGCCGCGATGATCTCCGCCATCTCGTCTTCGACGGCGGCCAAGTCGTCCTCGTCGATGTCGACGTCGGTGACGTCGTAGTAGAAGCCGTCGTCGGTCGGCGGGCCGATCGTCAGCGTCGCCTCCGGGTGGAGCCGCTGGAGGGCCTGCGCGAACACGTGGGCCGCGGAGTGGCGCAGCACCGTGAGGTACTCGTCCGACTGGTCGGTGACGATCTCGATCCGCGCGCCGTCGTGGACCTCGGCGTACTTCTCGACGAGTTCGCCGTCGATCTTCCCCGCGACGGTGTCGCGACCGAGCCCGGGGCCGATCTCGAAGGCGACGTCCTCGACTGTCGAGCCTGCCGGAACGCTCAGCTCTGATCCGTCCGGCAGGACGACCGTCACCTCGGCCTCCGCATCGGTCTCGCTCATACAGCATCGGAGCCGGACGACCGGCATAAGTGTGTTCGATCCGCGGCGCGGAGTCACACGGCCGGACGGTCGCAGCGGTCCGCGGCGGCCGTCCGCGCGATCCCCGTTCCCGGCAAGCCGCGCCGCCGCTCCGGACTCCCGGATCCGGACGGAGCGATGGCAACACACAAATCCGCCGGCAACGTTTGCCGGCCCATGACCGATCATCGGGAGCCTCTGTCGTCGGTGTTGGAGACGATCGGGGAGACGCCGCTCGTCGAGGTCCACGACGCGCCGGACGCGGTGCCGGTGTACGCCAAGTTAGAGTCGTTCAATCCCGGCGCGAGCATCAAGGACCGCATCGGGAAGTACATGCTCGAACGCATGCTGGAGCGCGGCGACGTGAGCGAGGGCGGCACCGTCGTCGAGCCGACCGCCGGCAACACCGGGATCGGGCTCGCCGTCGCGGCCAAGCAGCTGGGCCTTGAGGCGATCTTCGTCGTCCCCGAGCGGTTCTCGGTGGAGAAACAGCAGCTCATGCGCGCGCTCGGCGCCGAGGTGGTGAACACGCCGAGCGACGAGGGGATGGGGCTCGCGATCGACCGCGCCCACGGGATCGCCGAGGAGCTCGACGACGCGGTCGTCCCCCAGCAGTTCTCGAATCCGCTCAACGCGGAGGCGCACTACGAGACGACCGCGCCCGAGATCGACGAGGCGCTCGACGGCGAGGTGGGCGCCGTCGTCGCCGGCTGTGGCACCGGCGGCACGCTGATGGGGATCGCCCGCTACTTTCGCGAGCGCGACCCGGACACCCACGTCGTCGCGGTCGAGCCCGCCGGCTCCGCGTACCGCGAGTTCCTCGGCGAGAATGTCGACCACGAGGAGTACAAGACAGAGGGGATCGGTACCCACGACACCGAGCGCAACGAGCTGTTCGACCCCGACCTCGTCGACGATATCCGAGCGATCGACGACCGCGACGTCCACGAGGAAATGGCCCGACTCGCGAGCGAGGAGGGCCACCTCGTCGCCTCCTCGTCGGCCGCCAACGCGATCGCGGCGAAACGCGTCGCCCGCGAGGTGCGGGACGGCGCGATCGACGCCCCGCACGACGCCGTCGTCACCGTCTTCCCCGACTCCTCCGAACGCTACCTCTCGAAGGGCGTCTACCGCTCGTTCGAGGAGTGGGAAGGGTGATTCGTGGAAGGACGGCGCCGTGATCGCGACCGGTGCGATATTTAAATAGGATCTGAGCGACGGCGACGATCGTTTATAAATATCCGCGGTGGCGCGTGCCTGCGAGCGGCCGGAGCGAAGCGACGGCCGCGAGTCGCACGCGCGAGGGAGTCGGGCGCTCCGAGGGCGACCGAAGAGAGCCCGAAGGACGCGCCCGACGAGGCTGGGGAGGCGTGAGGTGCCGTGCGGAGCGGTGCGGGGTGGGGTTCAAAGGGGCAGCCGTGAGGACGAAGCACGGCGACGCAAGCACCGCAGCGAAGGAGCGAAGCGACTGAGCGAGGAGCACAGCGAGCCGCGCGAGTCCTCACGGCTGGGGCTTTGGAGGTGTTCCACCACTCCGTTGTCAATCACTTATAATCGAGTGGCTGGGAACCGGCGGTGTCACCACGGGTTTACTGTCTGTTTATAAATAGCCGACACCGACACGCCGATTTTCTTTATGAACGATCCCTTACCCACGCAGTCGACCGTGTTCCACCTTGAGACAGTGGTCCTGAACCACGTCGATCCCGTCGGCCTCGGCGGCCGCGGCCGCCTCGTCGTGGCTGATGCCGAGCTGGAGCCACACCGCGCCCGCGTCGCCGCGCTCGGCGTGGCGCTCGCGGACGGCGTCGACGATCTCCGGCACCTCCTCGCTCGGCCGGAACACGTCGACGAGGTCGACCTCCTCCTCGACGTCGCCGAGCGCGTCGTACGCCGGTTCGCCGAGGACCTCCTCCGCGAAGGGGTTCACCGGGACGATCCGGTACCCCTGCTTCTGGAGGTACGCGGGCACGTCGTGCGCGGCCTTTCCGGGCGTCGTCGAACAGCCGACGACCGCTATCGTCTCGGCGTCGAGCAGGCGGTCGAGGCCCGCGTCGTCGGTGATGGGCATGGTTTCTCCTACGGCCGCGACACGATTAAGCGGATCCCACAGTTCCGCGCTCGGAGAACCGGCGGTCCGGATTCGCTCCGCGGCCCGGTCAGGGGAGCCGGATCTCGGGCTCGCCGTCCTCGGGGACGGTGACGATCCCGTCGAACAGCTGTTTGAGCGTGTTCATCGCCTGGTCGTCGTGGGCCGTCGAGTCGATGCTGTACAGCCCGAGACCGTCGACGCTCTGGACGCGGCCGGTAAACACGTGGAGGAAGCGGAACACCGTCTGGAGGTCCGAGTACATCAGTAGCGTCGACAGCGAGTGGACCATCACGCGGTTCCGCTCGATGCCGCGGTCGCCGAACGCCTGGAGGAACTCCGAGAGCTTGATCCCGATGCCGGTCATGTCCACCGGCGAGGAGGCGTACTTGATCCGGTCGGACTCGCGGGTGTCGCCGCCCTGCTGGCGGGTGACGCAGTCGACGACCGCGACGGGCTTCCCCTCGTAGGGCGTCCGCTTCTCGTAGTCGCGGAGCACCCGGTCGGCGCCGTCCTTCGTGGTGACGACGATGGCGCCCTCGTCGCGGTCGGTCCCCGCGGCGAGGATGTCCATCATGATGGACCGCTTCCCGCTGAGCGGCGGGCCGGTCAACAGGATGTTGGTCCCGGGGTCGACCTCGGCGTCGAAGTGCGGCGTCAGCTCATACATGGACGCACCTCGGGGGCGACGTCGTCGGCGCGAGCCACTCGTTCGGCCGCGAGGCCGGGCGACCAAGACACATCTACTACCTGAACATGCCCGCTCCGAATAATATTCTTTTTGATCGCCCCTTGCGAGACGGCGGCGCGACTCGGCGCGGTCGTGGACCCGATCAGGCGTCGAATTCGGGCACGACCCTGGGATCCCACACCCCCGGATCGCGGGAACGTGTCACGTCCGCGAATCGATCGACCGCCGGAGTCGGCGCGGAACCGTCGGACTGCGCGGCGGCGATTTCGGATCGCGGGACTTAACACGCTCTCGGAAGTACACGACGATGAGGGCGCTTAGCTCAGTTTGGACAGAGTGCTTGGCTTCGGACCAAGTTGCCACGGGTTCAAATCCTGTAGCGCCCACTTACTCACCGACCGTTTCACGACTAATGCTTATTCTCTCGTAGCGGCTCGCTACGTGCCGGAATCGGGCGAAGCGATTCTTTCCGAACCCGACCCCTAAAATCGGTTGCGTCCTACAGTAGCGGCGGTCGTAGGACCCGTCGGCACTACTTTAGTACGGAGCGATTCAGTCGCTCCAGAACGACGGGATCGCGACCCCGGACAGACGATGTAGTACAAATAAGCCGTCGAACCGGCCTCAAGACCACCGCGAAACGCGAGCGACAGCTCGAAAAAGCGAGCGAGATCGCATCGAGTGATCTGGTAGATGATCCACCGATGAGCGTAGTGATAGACACTGCGCTCACGCACATGATTCAGTCAGTGGTGAATCTCTGCGAGCCCCTGACGAATTAGATCCGAGGATAATCCAGCGGTTCAATACCGGTGTGGGCTGCGATGTAAAACAAGAATAGAAGACCGGTGGAGATAGTCGTACTCAGGTTATGAGAGGTCGGCAGTCCCCTCAAAGATCACGTTCCCACTGGGATCGTGGATGAGCTGGATTGTCGAATCGTCACTAACAGTGAGATCACTGTAGGTCACCGTTTCCCCGGTTTGCCAATCGTCTGAAATACTCGTGTTGGCATCATCATCTCTTGTTCCGTCGACGGATATGACGAGGTCGTCAACCGGAATTGCCTGACCACCAGTCTTCGTGATATTAACTGATGAAGCGTTCGAACTCTCGATATCGAAACTCGCCTGCGGCGCAGTGTCGCCTAACTGATCGCCGAGCCCGAGGACGAACGTCCCGATAACGGCCGCCAGGATGACAGTGATCGCGACCATGAGGATGACGCCGATGACGGGACTCACTGCCCTGTCGTCCGCGTTGGATTGAGTGCTTGGTTTCATTGTTTGAACCCAGCGGCCACCGCCAAACGAGTTCTCGGGGATCCGGGCGCCGTCGTCGGCGCACGAGACAACCCTCCACTCGTTCAGATCGGTTGCTGGTTACTTAGATGGAAGCGAGACCTCCTTATGTAGTTACTGCCACGAATATCAGCGGAGAAAATTGGACGGATAGGGTCAAATTCGTTGACGTGATTACACCAGCTATGAAACCCACGGCGAAAGCCCTCTCCCGGACCTACGGCGACCGCGTGTATCCGGACCCGTGGGAGAAGGTCCTCGATTACCGCCGCGTCAGCGAGTACGCCGCCGAACACCCGAACGCCGGCCGGGTTCGTGTCGGCCGTGCGCTCGACCTCCCCGCCGAGCGCGTCCGCGGCTGGCTCGAAGACGCCGTCCCCGATCCGGTCCGAGGAATCAACGCGGCGATCGACCGCGACTGGCTCGATCCGGACCCCGGCGGCGAGACGGCCGCCGCGCTCGTCGACCTGCTCGCGCACGTCCTCGCCGGCGGGAGCATCCCTGTCGACAACTACGTTCCCGCGGTGACGCCGGGAGAACGCGTGAGCGCCGCGGAGATTCGAGCGGCCTTCGAGCGCGTCGGCGTCGAAACGCGCACCCGCAACGCCGACACGCCCGGCCGCGCGACCGAGATCGTCCCAACCTGTGACGGAACGGTTCTCGGTCGATGCCTCGTCGCGATGGGTGCGCCAACCGGCGCGAAGACGTCGCTCGACCACCTCCCTGCGGTCGTGTGGGACGTTCCTCGGTCGGTCCGGCGGTCGTTCGCGCGGACCTACGTTCGACACCGCGGGCTGAACTACGCCGACAAGTCGACGACGCGCGTTCAGGTCCAACGGCCGAGTTCGTTCATCGCGGAGCTGCGCGAGGTGCTCGACGACGTGATCGACGAACGCGTGACTACGGCCGACGCCGGACTCACCATCTCCGCGGCCGCAGCCCGCGAACTCGGCGTCGAGTAGCGCCGCCGGGTCAGTCCGCTACCCTTCGAGTTCGTCCGCGTCGAGGTAGTCCGCGTCGAGGGCGTCGAGTTCCGCCGGCCGGTCGTAAAAGGTCATACTCGAAGTAATGATTACTGCGATAATGACCCATATCCTCCTCCCGGGCTCACCGTTACCCCCATCTTCATGAGCCGGTGATAACATCTGACCGTCATGGCAAGCGCGGCGTCGCCGCTCTCGGAACCGCGCGTGTTGGCGCATGCGAAGCGCCGTCTGTTCCCCGCCGACGCGGACGACGGGTACGCGGTCGTCGACACGCAGTTCTCGTCCGACCGGTGGCTCGCGAACGAGTCCATCGATCCGGCGATCACGGACGAACTGGCGCCGTTCAACCACGTCCGCGTCGGCTCCGGCTACCCCGACCTCGTCGGCGTGCGGCTGTTGAGCGACGAGCTACTGGCCGTCGACCGACTGGGCGACGACCCGCCGCTGGTGGTCGTCGAGGCGAAGGGCCACACGAACCGGCGCGACGCCGACGTCGAGCGCGGCATCGTTCAGGCGTACGACCGGCTCCACGAGGCGAACGCCGCGTACGTCGCGGTCCCGGCGGACACCGTCTCCCAGTCCGCCAGAACCCTCGCTCGCGAGCTGAACGTCGGCGTCCTCGGCGTGGCCCCCGACGGCGCCGTCGAACCGGTCGAAACGCCGCGCGTCGTCGGGAACCGAACGACGACCGAGACGACGGCCATCCGGTTCCAGGCCGGCGCGCAGGGCGTCGCCGGCAAGTCGTTCGGCCTCAACCACCCGAAGAACTACCTCGCGTACCCCCTCGCGGTCTCCCACGAGCGCGACACGGAGCAAGTCCTCGCGGAGCACGTCGTGCGCGCCACCGATGACGCCCGGACGGGAGCGGCCTTCCTGAACCTCATCGACGACCAACCCGCCTCTCCCCGGCTGACACCCCTCGGCCGGGAGGTCGTCAGGTTCGCGCTGCGGGAGTACGGGTCGGTCGAGGCCGCGATAGCGACGTTCGACGACTGGAAGCGCTCGCGGGAGCGCTTCTGTGACCTGGCGCCGAAGTGGGGCATGCTCACCCGGCGCGTCGTCTACGAGTATCCGGCGACGCAACTCCTCGTCGAGGAGCTCCAGCACATACACGACGACGGAATCGGCGAGCCGAGCCTCCCCGAGGTCGTCGCGTACCTCCACGAGTTACACCCGTCGTTCACGGTCGAACTGTTCGTCCGCGGGGACGACGACGTCCGGAGCCGCGTCCTGAACGCCGACGGGGAGTTACGGCGCGATCCCCTCACCGACGGGGAGGTCTACCACTCGCCCACCGTGTTCCAGCTGAAGGCGGTGCTGTATCACGCCGGAATCCTGACCTCGCGGGGCGCGGAACCGTCGAATCTGGATCCCGCGGGCGACGTGTGGGCGTTACGCGAGTCGGTCTGATGTCGTCCCCGCTATCTTTTTGTGACTCGTCCGGGTCGCGGTAGTCGTGCCTATTCGGAGAGCGAAACCCGCGGAGTCACTCTACGCGGAGGTCGCCGACCACGACCTCGTCGTGACTCCCGACGCCGCGCTGGCGAGCGCGATCAACCGCCGCCTCGACCGCCCCCACTTCGGGACGTTCGCGACCACGCCGCGCCGCCTCGCCGCCGGCCGGCGCGAGCAGGCGGAGGACCGCCGCGCGTTCCTCGAGCTGGTCACCGAGACCGACCACGACTGGAAGGCGGTCGCGTACGCCGTCGGGAACGTCCTCCAGTGTTGGGAACACACGGGCCGCCTCGACGCGATCTTGGAATACGACGCCTACGTCGACGACGCGACCCGCGAGGTCGTCGACGTCATGCGGACCCTCCGTACGACGTCGAAGCGGCTCAGCGAGTACACGGTCGACGAGGATCTGTCCGTCGCCGGGGATCAGTCCGTTGACGGGGATCGGTCCCTCGACGGGGATCGGTCCGTTGCCGTCGTCGGCCACGATCAGCTGACCGAGCTGGAGCGGAGCGTCCTCCCGGAGGAGTTCGACCGCGTCGAGCTGTTCGCCGACGAGGCGTTCGACCATCCGCCCTTCCACGTCTTCGAGTCGGCGACGGACGTCGTCGCCGCGCTTCTCGACACGGTTTCAGCGCGCAACGCCGAGCACGTCGCCGTCGTCCTCGACGGCGGCGGGAAGTACTCCTCGCTCGTCGAGTCCGCGTTCGAGGCGGCGGACGTCCCCTTCTACGGCGGCCCGGGGTTCGCCGACGACCCGCACCACAGGGCGTTCGTCCGGCTCCTCCGGCTCTGCTTCCGGGGGTCCGAGACGACCGTCGGCGACGCCGCTCCGGTCCTCTCACAGCTGGGAATCGACGCGCCGATCGCCGACCGCGAGCGGCGTCTGGAGTCGGTCGACGGGGCGGGCGCGGAGTGGCTGCGGGCGTTCCGCGACCGCGTCGAGGACCGCACCTTCGCCGAGGCGCTCGACGCGTACGCGTCCGAGGCCGGCGTCGAACTGAGCCGGCTCGACGAGGAGCTGCGGAGCCTGGGGCTCGCCGACGAACCCGTGACGGACGGCGCCGTCGACCGGCTCGCCTACTACCTCCAGACGTACGAGGTCCCGGTCGACAGGGACAACGAGGGGGTCCTCCTCGCCGACGCGAAGTCCTCCGCGTACGTCGACCGCCCCGTCGTCTTCCACCTCGGCATGGGCGAGGAGTGGACGCACTCGGCCCCCCAGCGGCCGTGGGTGGACACCGAGGCGCAGTTCGACCGCTACGTCGGGAGCTTCCAGCGCCTGCTCCAGAGCGGCGACCGGCAGTACTACCTCGTCCAGGACGCGGCCGGCGGGGAGCCGATCACCCCCTGTCTGTACCTCGGCGACCTGCTCGACGAGGCGTTCGACCGGTTCAGCGACCTCGACTCGGTCGAGCATCGGCGCCGCCCCCGGTCGACGGGCGCCGGCTTCGAGCGCGAGTCGACCGGGATCGACCCCCAGTCGGTCGAGACGGTCAGCCAGTCGACGCTCAACAGCTACGTCAACAGCCCGCGGGACTACCTCTTCGGGCGGCTCCTCGACACCCCCGACCAGGAGCGGTTCGTCGAGGGGAACCTCTTCCACGACTTCGCGGAGTTCTACGTGAACCACCCGGACGTCGTCGCGGCGGCCGACACCGACGACCTCGTCGACGCCATGCTCGACGAGGCCGAGGCGTTCTTCTCGGCCGCCGACGAGCCGCTCCGCCGCCGGACGTACCGCATCGGTTTAGACCTGATAACGGAGTACCTCGACGACGAAGGGCCCGAGTCCGACGACTTCCTCACGCCGGCGTCGGGGTGGGGGACAAACTTCTTCGCCGAGCACTTCGACGAGCCCGTCGACTCCCCGCTCACCGAGCGCTGGTTCGAGGACGACGCGCTCGGCGTGAAGGGGAAGATCGACCTCGTGCGGTCGCCGACGCAGCTTCTCGACTACAAGAGCGGCCGCAAGAAGCGGCTCACGCAGGTCGTCAAGGGCGCGGCGCTCGACCCGCCGGCGGACGCGCCGAACTTCCAGGCCGCGCTGTACCTGACCTACTACCGGACCGTCCGCCCGGACGAGCGGTTGGAGTTCGCGTTCTTCCACTTCCTCGAACCGATGGCCGACGTCGTCGCGGGCGACGCCGACCTCGACGACGCGCTCACGACGGTCACCTACCACCCGGTCGCCTTCGACGAGTACGTCGGCTCCCGGGAGGCCTACGAGCGGCTGCTGGACGGCTACAACGACTGCCGAGAGACGTTCGAGGACCTCGGCTACGCCGCCTACGAGGAGATCGCGGCGCCGCTGACATTCCCCGAGACGACCGACAGAGCTGAGCTGCGCGCCTCCGAGTTCGCCGACCGATTCACCGCCGCCGTCGACGCGGAAACATCTGCGGACGTCGACGCCGAGAAGGGCGCGGACCAAGCGATCCGCGAACTCAACCGCGTCCGCAAGCGGGCGTTCTTCCGCGGCGATCTGGACGCCTTCGAGGCGTTCGTCGACGAGCGCGTAGAGGAGCTCAACGCCCGGCGGGCCGGCGAGGAGCGGTTCCCGGTCGACGGGCTCGGGGGCGAGCCGAACTACCGGCGCGTGGACAACCGCGACCTGCTGTTGGGGGGCGACCGATGAGAGAGCCGACGCCGAACGACGCCCAGCGGGAGCTCATCGAGGGCACGGAGGGGACGTACCTCGTCGACGCCGGCCCCGGGACGGGGAAGACGTTCGCCGTCACCCGTCGCTACGGGCGGATCGTCGATCGACCCGACGTGGAACCGGAGGACGTGCTCTTAGCGACGTTCACGCGGAGCGCCGCGACGGAGATGAAAGAGCGGATCGTCGACCACAGCGGGTACGGGCTCCGGGAGCTGGCGGACGCGCCCATCCGGACGTTCCACTCGCACTGTCACGAGATCCTCCAGGAACACGGGTACGCCGCGCCGACGCACCTCGGCCTCGACGAGCGGATCACGGGCTCGACGCGGATCCTCGAAGACGAGCTGATCGAGGCCGAGCGGTTCCGCGAGTTCTTCGACGGGTTCCGCGACGACCACCCGGAACACGCCGACTTCTATCGCGTCCTCTCCGCGCCCGGCGAGCTGCTCGACCTGATCGAGGAGCTCGCGTCGAAGGGGATCTTCCCGACGACCGACGGGTGGTACCGGGACGGCGAGGCGCACCTCGACGGCGACTTCGAGGCGTTCACGGAGCGGTTCGACGAGGCGAACCGGCCCCGGAACGACGGCCGCAAGCAGTCGAAGCTGCGCGATGACCTGAGCCGCTTCGGTCGGGACAAGGCGTACCGGGCGGACGCGCCGTCGAAGTCGACGCTCCGGGGCGGCCGCGGGACGAAGCGGCTCGACGACGACGTGGCGCGGCAGGTCTTCTACGAGGAGCGCGACGGGCTCAAGTCGTTCGTCCACGACGTCTACGTCGAGTACCTCCGGTTCGCGCTGCGCCGCAACTACCTCTCCTTCAGCTTCCTCCAGCTGTTCGCGTTCGTCCTCCTCTGCGAGGACGAGCGCGCCCGGGAGGCGGCGACGTTCGAGTACGTCACCGTCGACGAGTTCCAGGACACCAGCGAGGTCCAGTTCAAGCTCGCGCTGCTGTTGTCGGGCACTGACAACTTCTGCGTCGTCGGCGACTGGAAGCAGAGCATCTACTCGTTCCAGTACGCGGACGTGGACAACATCTTAGAGTTCGAAGACCGGCTGGAGCGGTTCGCCGCCGACCTCAACGGCGACGCGGACAGGGTCCCGTTCGATTCCCCCGACCCGACTCGGATCGAGCTTCGGGAGAACTACCGGTCCACCGAGTCCGTCATCGACCTCTCCGAGCGGGCGATCGCGACGCCGGCGTCGGGCGACGACACCGTGGACGCCGACCCCGAAGACGTCGTCGGCCTCTCCTCGAACGCCGCCTTCGACAACACGGTCGTCGAGGGGATCCGTCACGAGGACGAACACGAGGCCGTCCTCTCGAAGGTACAGGCGATCGTCGGCGACGACGACTACGCCGTCGAGGGCGAGGACGGCGAGCCGCGCCCGCCGGAGTACGGGGACGTCGCGGTGTTCACGCGGACGCGGGACTACGGGCGAGAGCTCCTCGACGTCGCCGCCGAGTACGACTTCCCGGTGGCCTACGACGGCGGGATCGAGCTGTTCCGGACCGACCCGGCGAAGCTGCTGCTCGCGTGGCTCCGAATCTTAGAGTCGGACGCCGACCGCGGCTGGGCGGTGGTGCTCGAACGGGCCGGGTACGCGTTCGACGAGATCGACCGCGCCCTCGAGACGGGGTCGTACCCGACCGAGCCGACGGGATTCCGCGACGAGCTCCGCGAGCTGGAGTCGGTCGGCGCGGTGGCGCGCCGCGTCCTCGACCGCTACGGGTTCGCGGGCGACGTCGCGGACGTCCTCCTCCACACGGTCCAGTCCGTCCACGACTCGACGACGGCGACCCGCGGGGAGCTGATCCGACACATCGAGCGCGGCGTCGAGACCGGCAGCACCGTCGACGTCCGCGCGACCGCGGGCGACGACGCGGTGACCGTTCAGACGATTCACACCGCGAAGGGGCTAGAGTACCCGATCGTCGTCATGGCGAACATGAACGAGGGGCGCTTCCCGCCGCGGAGCGGCGGATCGAGCGTGATAGGGTACCGCGACCCGGTCGGTCTCCGACAGCGGAAGATCTACTCGGAGGAGGGCGCTCACCCGCACGTGTACGACAACTGGCGGCACGACGTCATCAGGCGCTGTCTCCCCCGGGCGTACGACGAGGAGCGGCGGCTGCTGTACGTCGCCGTCACGCGGGCGGAGAGCCACGTCGTGTTCGCGGCCGGCGAGGACCCGAACACGTTCCTCGAGGAGCTCCCGGTCGCGGTCGAGGAGGTCGAACCGGACGTCGAGCCGCTCGACCGCGGCGAGCCCGCCGACGCGGAGCTACCGTTCGCGGTGACGGCGCCGGACGGACCGATCGGCCACACGCCCCACTCGCTGATGGACGAGTCGGTGTTCGAGGAGTCGGGCGAGCGGACGGAGGCCGGTCCGGACCACGAATCGGACCCGGAGACGCGGGGGATGGACTTCGGCTCCCGGGTCCACGACTTCGCGGAGGCGTACGCGCTCGGCGACGGCGAGATGCCGTCGAACGACCATGTGCGTGCCCACGCGCGACGGATCGTCGAACTGCTCGACGGGCTGTCGGGCGAGAAACGCGTCGAGGAACCGGTGACGCTCCCGATCGACGTCGACGGCCGCCGGGTCACCGTCTCGGGAATCGCCGACCTCGTCCACGTGACGGCCGATCGGGTCGAGGTGATCGACTACAAGACGGACGCGACGCGGCGCGCGCAGGCCGAGTACCGGAAGCAGCTCAGCGTCTACTACCACGTCCTCGACGAGTGGTTCGCCGACAGGGACGTGGAGACGAGCCTGTTCTACACGGGCGACGGGACTCGCGAGCGGATCGAGCCGCTCTCGATCGAGGAGATTCGCGGGCTCGTCCGCGCGGCCGAGGCGGAGCGCGACTGACACCGCGCGGTCCCCTCCTGCTGAGCGACGCTCGGTCGGAAGCGAGCTGCGGTCTCTCCCGACTCGCCCGGGTCACCCCTTGAACGAGCTGACGCGGCGGTGGCTGGGATCCGCGCGCATGTCCACGTGGCCGCAGTTACCGCACCGCCAGACGTACGCGCCGATCTTCTCGGCGGCGTCGCCGTCCGCCCCCGACACGGTCCAGTCCCGCCCGCACCGGGCGCACTCGTCGGGCCGGTACTTGGTCTCGACCGACGCCGCGGCGTCGCCGTCGCCGACCTCGGGGACCGCGATCGACGCCGCGACGGCGCGGACGTCCTCGTCGCGCATCCGCGGTCGGAGCCCGTTCAGGTACTCCCGCAGCCGCCCCGCCCGGTCGAGGAGCCGCTCGTACCGCTCCTCGTCGGTCGGGCCGTCGTCCGCCTGCCACTCGTGCATCGACAGCAGGATCGTGGTGCGGTAGTACTTGTCGAGCAGCAGGTGGTAGTTCGCGCGGTTCGACAGCGTCTCGACGCACTCGACGAGGTCCCCCTCGAACACCGGGCGTTCGAGCGCCCGATGATATCGCTGCCGCTCGGGCGCCGGCCCGTCGCCCGAGCGGTCGCGGACGCCGAGGACGCGGCAGTGCGGCGCCGCCGACTCGACCCGGTCGAGGACCGGTTCCGGGTCGCCGCCCCCGAACGAGTCGTCCAGCACGAGGACCGCGACCCCCGCGTCGAACGCCTCGTCGAACTGCGCGTTCGTCAGCGCCGGCCGGGCCTCGTACCCGTCCAACCAGAGCCCGTAGAGGTCGGCCCTTGTCCGGTTCGTCTCGCAGACGACCACCGTCGACACCGGGAGTTCCATCCGTCTCACCCCCGGGTTCCGCCCGACTCGGTTCGGTTCCCGGTCATCTCACTCGTCCCGCCCCGCGGGCGCCGGCGACGACCCGCGCATCGACTCGGAGAGGCGCCGCGGTTCGACGGAGAACGAGTGAACGGTGGCGAGGTCCTCGACGAGCGAGACGGCCCGCTCCACCGACTCCTCCGCCCGGCGGAGCTCCGCGTCCGGATCGTCGCCGGTAGCCGCGTTCAGCCGCTCCTGGGCCTCCCGGAGCGGGACGCCGAGGTCATCGGCGAGCACCTCGCCGAACTCCGTCAGGTGCCGCTCGATCTCCTGTTCGTGCTCCTTCGACTCCGTCACGTCCTGAACGAAGCTGACGGCGTGCGTCGCCTCGCCGTCGCCGTCGACGACCGGCGAGACGTCCACGCGCCCCCAGAACGGCGTCCCGTCCGCCCGGTAGAGCACGAGCGTCGCGGAGCCGCGGTCGCCGGTCTCGACCGCCGAGGCGACGGTCCGAAGCCGGTCGGGGTCGGTGTCGTCGCCGGCGAGCGTCGACACGCCCTCGCCCGCGACGGCGTCGCGGTCGTAGCCCGTGACCGACTCGAACGCCTCGTTGACGTAGGTGATCGGGCCGGCCGACCCGGCGGTCTCGTGGATCGCGACGCCGACCGGCGCGGTCTCGACCGCGCGGTTCTTGAGCCGGAGCTCGCGCTCGCGGCGCTTCCGAACGGTGATGTCCGTCGCGATGCCGACGATCCGCGTCAGTTCGCCGTCCTCGTAGACCCCCGACGACTGGTCGTGGACCCACCGGACCTCCCCGTCGGGTCGCACCACGCGGTACGTCTCCTCGTAGGCGTCGGGGTCCTCGCGCTGCTCGGCCAAGGCCGCCTCGACCCGCTCCCGGTCGTCCGGGTGTATCGCCTCGACGAACGACATCGGGTCCGCCACGAGCGCCTCCGGCGCGCGCCCCCAGACGTCCTCGTACGCGTCGCTGACGAAGTCCATCGACTCCTTGCCGGGCGCGGAGATCCAGATTACCTCGCCGGCGCTCGCCTGGATCCGGTCGAGCATCACCGCCCGCTCCTCGCGCTCCGTCACGTCGAGCGCGAGCCCGACCACCCGGCTGACCCGCCCCGCCTCGTCGAGGGTCGGCTGGAGCCACGCTTCGAGGGTCGAGTCGCCGACCTCGACGAGCCCGTGCGCGGGCTCGCCGTCGAGCGCGGCCGCGACGTGCCGACGCATCTCGGGCTGGTCCGCGAACACGTCCTCCGCGGCGTCGCCGCCGGAGACCGACCGCCCGAGCCGTCGAGGGAGCGTCTCGCCGCGAAGCGTCGACACCGTCCCGTCGGGCTCGACCTCGAACAGCGTCAGCGGGACCCTGTCGACGACGGTCTCGACGGCCTGTCGCAACCGCGCCAACTCGGACTCGCGCTCGCGCCGCTCCGTCAGGCTCCGACCGATGCCGACGATCCCAGTGGGCGCCCCGTCCGAGTCTGTGACGAGCGCCCCCGTGAACTCCACCGGGGTCGTCTCGCCGTCCTTCGCGACCAGCTCCGCCTCCGCGGTCGCGCTACCGGTCTCTACGACGGTCTCTATCGCGTCGGCGATCCGCTCCCTGTCGGCGCCGGCGAAGAGCTCCAGCGCGTCCATGCCCGCCAGCTCCTCGTCGCCGTAGCCGGTCAGCCGACTGAAGCGGTCGTTCCACCGCCCGATCGACCCGTCGGCGTCGAGCGCGTAAAACGCGTCGTCGATGGCGTCGAGGAGCTGCGCCGTCGACTCCGACCCGAGCCGCGACGCGGCCGGCGCCGCCGCGACCCCGTCCATCCGCCGGGCGAGCAGCGTCGTCTCGTCGACGCCGTCCCGCCGGACGAACACGTCCGCCGCCCCGACCGCGAGCGCGTCGTCGATCATGCCGGCGTCGGTGACGACCGCCAGCACCGGGACGGTCGGCAGCGCCTCGCGGACCACCGCGAGCGGGTCGACGCCGGACTCGGGGGACAGCTCGCAGACCGCCAGCCGCACGCCGGCCGCGTCCACCGATCCGGCGTCGGCCTCCGGTTCGTCGTACGACGCGACGCCCTCCGCGGCGGCGACGGCGGAGGACTCCGCGGCCGCCTCGCGGACCAAGTTCGCGTCGGAGCCGAAGTGAACGACCGCGTCGCGCGTTTCCCGTCGCTTCATAGCCTCTCTCCCCGGGTCCGGGATAAAAACGCACGGCGCAAATTATCAGGCCTAAATACCTCGGCGACGCCTCGCCGCGCGGAGTGGATTTTTGTCGGCCCGAACCCGACGAGGCGTATGGCTCCCAGTTCGACGCCGCGCGGCCGCGTCGGCGTCGCCGACCGCACTCGTCCGACGACCGCGGGGGGACGTCAGTGACCGGCGACCGGAGCGCCGCCGACACAGAGGGGTCCGGTGCCGAGGGGTCCGGCGCCCTCGACGCGTTCCGCCGGTTCTTCGCGTTGGAGCGCGACGTGCTCGTCCTGTCGGCCGCGATGTTCGCGTTCAGCTTGGGGTTCCAGATGACGAACCGGTACCTGCCGGAGTACATGGTCGCGCTCGGGGCGTCCGGGTTCGTCGTGGGGCTCTTCGGAACCTTCGGCAACGTCATCTCGGCGCTGTACCCGTATCCCGGCGGCGCCGTCTCCGACCGGATCGGCTCGCGGTACGCGCTCACCCTCTTCGGGCTGCTGTCGACCCTGGGCTTCCTCGTCTGGCTGGTCGCGCCGGGGATCGGTCCGGTCTCCGTGGCCGGGCTGGTCGTCGAGCCGTGGGTCTGGATCTTCGTCGGCCTGGTCCTCGCGCAGGCGTGGAAGTCGTTCGGCCTCGGCGCGACGTTCGCGGTGGTCAAGCAGGCGACGGCCCCCTCGCGGCTGGCCGCGGGGTTCGCCAGCACGGAGACGTTCCGGCGGACGGCGTTCCTGATCGGCCCCGTGCTGGCCGCCGTCCTCATCGGGCTCCGCGCGGAGTTCACCGTCAGCTTCCGGTACGTCCTCGCGGTCGGAGTGGTCTTCGGCGTCCTCGGAACCGCGGTCCAGCACGTCCTCTACGACGCGAGCGGCGACTCTCTCGGCGACTCGTTCGCGGGCTTAGCCCGGATCCGAGAGGACCTGCGGGAGATGCCGGCCCCGCTCCGGCCGCTGCTCGTCGGCGACACGCTCGTCCGGTTCGCGAACGGGATGGTGTACGTGTTCTTCGTCCTCGTCGTCACGCAGGTGTTTCAGGTCGGCCTCGACACCACCGTCGCGCTCGGCGGGTTCGCCTACGACGTCGACCTCTCGCCGCAGGCGTTCTTCGGCTACCTCCTCGGCGTCGAGATGCTCGTCGCCCTGCTGATCATGGTCCCCGCCTCGAAGCTCGCGGAGCGCGTCGGGCTCAAGCCGGTGGTCGCCGTCGGCTTCGCCGTCTACGCCGTCTTCCCCGTCGTGCTGATCTACGCGCCGGCGCTGGCGGGGTCGGCGCTCCCCCTCTGGGCCGTGATGGTCGCCGTCTTCGCGTTCTCCGGGCTCCGGTTCGCGGGGCTCCCGTCGCACAAGGCGCTGATCGTCGGGCCGGCGGAGCGGGGAACCGGCGGCCGCGTCACCGGGACGTACTACCTGATACGGAACACGGTCGTGATCCCGAGCGCCGCCGTCGGCGGGTACCTGTGGGACTTCGTCAGCCCGGAGGTCGCGTTCACCGTCGCGGCCGTCATCGGCGTCGTCGGGACCGGCTACTTCCTCGCGTTCGGCGAGGAGTTCGAGGCGTACGCCTGAGGCCGACGAGCGGGACCCCACGACGCCGTCGCTCGCTTAGTCCGCCGGTTCCGGACGCTCGCCGTCGTCGCCCGCGCCGCGCTGCCGCTCCGGCAGCGGCCCGTCGTACCCCTCCGGGACGTACGGACAGAGCGGGTCGCTGCCGGTCGGGTCGCCGGTGGCGGCGTACGCCCGCGACCGGCTCCCGCCGCAGACGTGGCGGAACTCGCAGGCGCCGCACTTCCCGGAGAAGCCGTCCGGGTCGCGGAGCGACTCGAAGAGGTCCGCGTTCCGGTAGAGGTCGACAACCGACCGCTCGCGGACGTTGCCAGCCGACTCGGGGAGGAACCCGGACGGGTACACCTCGCCGGTGTGGCTGACGAACGCGAACCCGCGCCCGGCCGTGATCCCGCCGCGGCGTCCCGCAGCGCCGTCGGTCTCGCCCGCCTCCGCGCGCTGGATTCCGACGCGGCGGTAAAAGGGCGCTTCCGTCGTCTTGACCCCGAACCGCTCCTCGTCGGACACCTCGTGGAGCCACGCCATCGCGTCCTCGGCGCGCTCGGGCGAGACGGGGTCGAGGACGCGGCCGCGACCCACCGGGACGAGGAAGAAGACACTCCACAGCACCGCGCCGAGCTCGCGGACGCGGTCGCGGATCGCCGGGAGGTCGTCGACCGTGTCGGCGCAGACCGTGGTGTTGACCTGGAGCGGGATCCCGGCGTCGCGGGCGGCGCGCGCGGCCGCCACCGTGTCAGCGAAGCTCTCCTCGCCGCGGAACGCGTCGTGGCGCTCGCGGGTCGAGCCGTCGAGGCTGAGCGCCATCCGCGCGATCCCGGCGTCGCCGAGGTCGCGGACGCGCTCGGGCGTGAGCGAGCGGGTCCCGCTCGGCGTGACCGTCATCCGGAGCCCCAGATCGTCGCCGTCCGCGACCAGCTCGGTGAGGTCGTCGCGGGCGAGCGGGTCGCCCCCGGAGAGGACGACCAACTGTCCGTCGCCGAACGCGGCGGCGTCCTCCAGCAGTCGCTTCCCCTCCGCGGTCGTCAGCTCGTCGGGATGCCGCCGCGGTTGCGCGTCGGCCCGACAGTGCCGACAGGCGAGCCCGCAGGCCTGCGTGACCTCCCAGACGAGGACTAGCGGCCGCCGGTCCGTGTCGAGGTCGTCGAACATCTGTCGGGATCGGATACGATCCCGATCCGTTTGGGGCCGTTCCCGAACGTGTTCCCCAAGCGGTTACGGCGGGCGATACCCGGACTGGTTCGACGGGTACTTCGCCGTCGGCGGCGACCTCCTCGTGAATGAGTCGCTACCGGACGGCCGGCCGCTTCGTGCTACTGTGTGCGGTCTGGGGAACGGCGTTCATGGCGACGGACGTCGGCCTCGCGGACCTCCCCGCGGTGCCGTTCGCGGCCGTGCGCTTCGACGTCGCCGCCGCGCTGCTGTTCGGCGCCGTCCTCGCCACCGGTGCGGATGTCCGCCCCCGGACTCGGGACGACTACGTCTACGTGCTCGTCGGCGGTGCCCTCATCATCGGCGCCCATCACGCGTTCCTCTTCGCCGGCCAGCGGTACGTCACGGGCGCCGTCGCCGCCGTGCTGTTGGGGCTGGTCCCTGTGGTGACCCCGGCGCTCACGCGGCTCGTCTCGACCGACGAGGAGTTCACCGCCGCCACCGCGCTCGGCGTCGCGCTCGGGTTCGTCGGCGTCGTCGTCATCGCCGACCCCGACCCCGCGAACCTCGCGGACAGCGTCCTCGGCGTCGCGCTCGTGCTCGCGTCAGCGCTCGCGTTCGCCGTCGCCGCGGTCGTCACCCACAGCCGCTCGCCGTCGATGCCGTTCCTCTCCACGCAGGCGTGGATGATGGCGGTCGGCGCGGGAGTCCTCCACGCCGCCGTGCTCGTGCTCCCCGGGCAGTCGTTCGCGGCCGCCACGTGGACTCCGTCCGCGCTCGGCGCCGTCGCCTACCTCTCCGCGGTCGCCGGCGTCGGCGGGTTCCTGCTGTACTTCACGTTGCTGGACGATCTCGGCCCCATCGAGATGAGCTTCATCGAGTACGTGATCCCCGTGTTCGCGGCGCTGGCGGGCTGGCTCGTGCTCGGGCAGGAAGTGACGCCCGCGGCCGTCGTCGGGTTCGCGTTCATTCTGGCGGGGTTCGTCGCCGCGAAGTGGCGGGCGTTGCGTGGAACGTAGCGGCGCGCGGGTACGGGTTCACGGCTCTGTTGAAATCCTGTTCTTCAGACAGACTTTCAGCTGAAACAGCCAGTTGATCGGAGCCGCTTCTTGATCGAGTGCGGGAGTACGCCATTTATAAGTGCCCGTCGCTGTCGCTCACGACTATTTAAATACGACATCGCGGACGGCGATCTGCGACACTCACTCCCGGAATCGCTCGATCGTTAGGTCGCGGTCGCGTCGCCCTCGTCGGCTCCCCTCTCCGCTGCGGCTCGCTCGTCCACGGGAACCTCCCTGCCGTCGGCCGGCCAGATCGCCGTGACGGTCGCGTCGGTCGCGTCGGTCTCGACCGCCGCGTAGGCGTAGCCGCGGTCCTCTAAGCGCGGGAAGAGGAACTTCGGGGTCCGGTCGTTGTACTGGACCAAGACGTCGCCGTCGCCGAGGGTCTCGACGCGTTCGAGCGTCTCGCGCAGCGGCTTCGGCGGCCCGAGGTTCCGCACGTCGAGGGAGATGGTCTCCCCGCTCGTCGGCGCGTCCGTCCGCTCGGCCACCGCCCGTTCGACCGCCGCCTGATCGCCGGGTTCTCGGTTCATACCTCGGAGTACGAACCTCATCCCCGGATTGTTTGTGACGAACATGTTCCGACGAGCGCGGAGCCGAAGGTACTTCCACCCCGGTGCCGAACGGGCGCGCATGGCACAGGCACGCCTCCGCGTGACGATTCCGGACGGCCCGTGGGTCGGCGACGTCTCGCGGGAGTTCCCGGACGCGCGGTTCCAGGTGTTGACCGCGACGCCCGAAGACGGCGCGGGGTTCGCGCTGGTCCGGGTCACCGCGGACGACACGGACCCGGTCCTCGACGCGATCGACGACCACGAGACGATCACCCACTCGTCGGTGATGGCCGAGGACGACGGGATGGTCACCGTCCAGGTCGAGGCGCTCGTCCCGCTCCTCCAGACCGTCGCGCGGCGGGCCGGCGTCCCCATCGAGATGCCGGTCGAGATCCGCGACGGCGTCGCCCGCGTCGACGTGACGGGCGACCACGAGCGCGTCGCGAAGTTCGGCGACGCCCTCCGCGACATCGGCGCGGAGTTCGAAGTCGAGTACGTCCAACAGCGCGTCAACCCGGGCGGGTCGCTCACGGAGCGCCAGCGCGAGGTCCTCTTCGAGGCCGTCGACCGCGGCTACTACGACGTGCCCCGGGAGACCACGCTCACCGAGGTGGCCGACCACGTCGGCATCGCGAAGTCGACCTGTAGCGAAGTGCTCCAGCGCGTGGAGCGCACCATCGTCAGGGAGTTCGTCGACGACCTCCCGCGGCGTCCGATCGACTTCGAGTCCCCGGAGGACGACGGGATCGAGCGGATTCAGTAGCGGCGGTCGAGGAGGTTCGAGCGGTCGCCCCGCGCGACCGACCGTCTCTTCTCAGAGTCGCCGCCGGCGGACCAGTCGCGCCGCGACGGCGACGGGGACGACGCACCACGCGACGAGCGACGCCGCCAGCGAAGTCGCCGAGAGCCCGCTCCCGGCGAGGACGGCCGTGAACCCCCCGCCCGCGGTGGTTCCGAGCCCGCTCAACACGAACACGCGGAACGCGCTCACCGGGTTCGACAGCACCAGCGCCGACAGCGCGGCGTCCGGCAGCTCGGCGGCCGCGACGATCCCGAGCGCGAGCAGGTCGTGGACGAGCACGAACCACACCCAGACGAGCAGCGCCGAACCGAGCGCGTGCGTCTTCTCGCGGGCGACCGTCGACAGCAGCAGCGCGACCGCGAGGAACGCGCCCCCGACCCCGACCGTCCCGCCGAGGAACCCGAGGAACGCGGAGAGCGCGCCCGTCCCGAACTCGCGGACGATCAGCGCGCCGCTGAAGCCGAAGCCGAGTACCGTCGCGCCCGCCAGCACCGCTAATCGGCCGAGGTACGTCCCGGCGACGACCTCGCTCCGGCGGACCGGCAGCGAGAACACGACCGCGAGCCACCCCTCCTCCTCGCGGCCGACGATCGCGTCGTAGCCCAGAGCGAGCGCCGCCAGCGGGACGAGGTAGGCGGCGAGGCTCGTCAGCGACGCGACGACGCGCTCGGCGCCAGCCGGCCCGACCGCGGAGCCGCTGAACGTCAGGATCACCCCGCCGAACACGACGAAGAGTCCGGTGAGCGCGAGCGCCCACCGGCTCCGGACCGCCAGCCGGTACTCCGTGACGGCGACGACGAGGACGTGCCGGAGCGCGTCGCGGACGCCGTCGTTCGTCGACGTCGGGGCCGCGTCGGCGGTCGCCGTCGACGCCGACGAGTCGGCGGACTCCGCGTCGGTCTCGGCGTCGAGCGCCTCGACCGCGGTCGCCGCGTCCGGGTGGCCGCCGTCCGGACGGGTCGCTTCCTCCGTCCCTTTGTCGGACCGCTCGCGCGGGTCGCTCACGGCGCCACCTCCTCGGGGTCGCCCCCGGCACGGCGCGCCGCGTCGTCGTCGACCGCGTCGCGGAACGCCGCGCGGAGCCCGCCGGACCCGCCAGCGGTTCCGCGCGTGGACTCCGGCTCGGTCGCGGCGGGGGCCTCGTCGTCCGCCCCCGCTGCGAGCTCGTCGACGGGGCCCGCCGCGCGCACCCGCCCGTCGTGGAGGACGGCGACGCGGTCGCAGAGCCGCTCGACCTCCCCCAGCACGTGCGAGCAGAACACCACCGTCGCGTCCGTCTCCGCCGTGATCTCCTCGACGATGGCGTGGAACTCGTCGACGCCGCGGGGGTCGAGCCCGGCCGTCGGCTCGTCGAGGACGAGCACGTCCGGGTCGGGTAAAAGCACCGTCGCCAGCCCGAGCCGCCGCTGCATCCCGTTGGAGTAGCCCGAGACGCGGCGGTCGGCCTCGTCCGGGGTCAGCCCGACCCGCGCTATCGCCTCGGCGGTCCGGCCGTCCTTCGGGAGGCCGCGCGTCGCGCGGTGGACGCCGAGGACCTCCCGGCCGGTGAGCCCGTCCGGGAACCCGACGTGCTCGGGGAGGTAGCCGACCCGCTCGCGGATCCGCCGCCCATCCTCGGTCACGTCGGTTCCCCCGACCTCGACGGTCCCGGCGTCCGGCCGGTCGTGGCCGACGAGCAGCCGGAACAGCGTCGACTTGCCGGCCCCGTTGGTGCCGATGATCCCGAACGTCGAGCCGCTCGGGACCGTAAGCGTGAGCCCGTCGAGGGCGGTCACGTCCCCGTACGCCTTCCGCACGTCGGTCGCGTCGATTCTCATGGTGTGTCCTCCGTGTCCGCGGTTCGGTTCGCGGCGCGCGCGGCGTCGCCGTCGGCGGGCTCGCCGCCGCTCGCCGCGTCGCCCGACGGTTCGTACGCGCGCCAGTCGTGGTTCGGCTCGACGAGCGGACGGCGGTCGACGACGCCGGGCGTCTCGATCACCGGGAACGAGCTCTCGGCCAACCGGACCGCCTCGAACGCCGGGCTGTTCGCGAACGCCGCGGCCTGCGGGTTCTCGGCCACGAGGTTCTCGACGATCCCGATCGGCCGGTGTCGGACCTCGCTGACGCCGTCGCCGTCGCGGTCGGCCACCTGCGCCCCCGACCAGTAGTTGCCGCGGCCGGTGCCGTTCCACGCGACGAGCGAGTTCCGCGCCGTGCGGACCGCGCGCTCGTTGCGGACGAAGCTGTTGCCCGCGACGACCTCGCTCCCGCTCTCTGCGGCGCTGTGGACCCCGATCCCGTTGCGGTAGATCAGGTTGTCCACGAGCCGGTTCCCCTGCGCGTTGTAGAGGTAGAGCCCGTTGCGGTTCGCGACGAGGCGGTTGCCGGCGATCGTCGAGTCCTCGATGTCCTTCGCTAAGATCCCGTGGCCGCTGGAGCCGTCGTTGCGCAGGGCCGTGTTGTTCCGGACGGTCAGCCCCTCGCTCACCATCAGCGCGTAGCCGACGCCGTTGTCGGCCGCGACGTTGTCGACGAGGCGGTTGTCGTCCGAATACATGTAGTGGACGCCGTAGCGCGCGCCGCGGATCGCGTTGTCCTCGGCGAGCACGTCCGTCGCCCACGAGAAGTAGATCCCGTCGCGGACGTCGGTGATCTCGGTGTCGCGGACGACGGTCCCGCTCGTCTCGAACAGGTGGATCCCGTTGCCGCGGTCGGTGACCGGGAACACGTCCTCGCGGCCGTCGATCCGCACGTCCTCGACGACGGCCTCGTCGGCGCTGTCGACCCAGATCCCGTACGCCGTGTCCGTGATCCGGACCGACTCGATCCGGGCGCGGTCGCCCGCGACGAAGACGCCGGCGTCCTCGGTGCCGAGGTCGCTTCCGGAGCCCCGGACCCACACCCCGGAGACGGTGACGTTCTCGCCGGATATCGTGAACACGCGCCCCTCGCCGCCGCCGTCGATCACGGCGCCGTCCTCGCCCGCGACGAGCCGCAGGCCGTCGACGCTCGCGTTCACGCGCTCGTCGAACCGCCCGTCGAGGACGACCGTCTCGCCGGGGTCGGCGGCGTCGACCGCGGCCTGCGCGGACGCGAACGACTCGCCGTCGACGGTGGCGGTCCCGTCGCGCTCGGGCGCGGTCACGCCCGCCGCGGCGAAGTCGGTCGCGACGTCGAGGCCGGGAGCGCCCGTCGCGTTCGACGACGCTGACGCGCCGCCCGCGTCCGGGGCGCCGCTCGCGGCACCCGCGTCCGCGACGCCGGACCCGGCGACCGGGAGCGCGACGCCGAGGGCGACCGCGATCAGCGCGACGACGCAGGCGGCCGCGAGGAAGCCGGCTTCGCGGCGGTCATCGGACATGGTCACCCCCTCCGAGGTCGCCGTTCCGGTCGGCGTCCTCGCCGCCCGTGACGCGCTCGCGGATTTTCCCGGGAAGCCCCCGGGCGAGCCTCGGGAGCTCGTCCACGGTCGCTTCGAGGTCGCGCGCGAGGTATGCGGTCGCGAGCAGCAGGACCGCGAGGACCGTCATGTACCCGCCGGGGCCGAACCACGCGAAGCCGCTGATGTTGGCGACCTCGTAGGGGCCGAGCAGGGGCGGCGTGAACGACTCGATCCCGCGGAGGGGCGCGTCCGGGTCCAGCGAGTGGCCGGCCTGGTAGAGCCGGTACTGGATGAACGCGAACATCCCCACGAAGACGGTGATCGTCCCGACGAGCTGCGCCGTGAGCCCGGCCTTCAGCTTCCGGACGGTCGGCGCGAACGCGACGAACGCGCCCGTCAGGGCGAGCCCGACGAACACGGCCGGCCCGAGCAGCCACTCGGGGACGTCGATCGCGGCCTCGCTGACGGCGTAGTTCGGGTCGACGAACACCGGGTCGGGGTAGTGGAACCCGGCGTACTTGTTGAGCCCCTGTACCTCGGCGAAGTCGCCGCCCAGGCGCGGGTAGGCGTACAGGTCGATGAGCAGCTCCTGACCGGGGTACTGCGGCGCCGTCAGCGAGATCGTCCACACCGGGACCAGCAGCGCGCCGACGAGCAGCGCCGCCGCCGCCAGCGGGAGCGCGCGCCGGATCTCGGTCAGCCGCGCGAGCGACGATCTCATGGCGTTATTCCTCCGGTTTGACGATGAGCCGCGAGCGCATCTCCAAGTGTAGCGCGCTGCAGAAGTGCGCGCAGTAGACCCAGTATACCCCGGGCTCGTCCGCGGTGAACGTCGCCTTCCGCGTCTCCTGGGGCGCGACGCGCATGTGGACGTCGTGGTCGGGAATCGCCACCGAGTGGAGCATGTCGCTCGTCGTCTCGATGTTCGTCACCTGCATCTCGACCTCGTCGCCCTCCTGAACGACCATCTCCTGGAACCCGTAGTGGTTCCGGGTCGAGTACATCTCGATCTCGACGCGGTCGTCGGCGACCCGCTCCATCGTCTCCTCGCCCTCGGCGGTGTAGTCGAGGTCGAGGTCCTCGGGGTCGTACGTCGCCTTCGGGTTTATCTTCGATTTATGGCAGATAGACGCGTCGTGCGGCTCGGCCTGCGCCGGCGAGTCCTTCACCAGCTCCATCCCGTTCTCGTCGTCGCCGATGTAGATCAGCTGGTCGTTCTCGGGGTGCTGCGGGCCGACCGGGAGGAACCGGTCCTTCGAGAGCTTGTTCAGCGAGACGAGCCAGTCGCCCGCCGGGTCCTCGGTGTACGACTCCGACGCGATGAGGTGTCCGGGGTTGTAGTGGACGTCGATCTTCTCGATCACCGGGCTCTCGGAGCGCGCGTCGGCCTCGACGGCCTCCTCGATGTCCCACTTGACGACCTGCGAGTCGATGAACAGCGTCGTGTACGCGTGGCCGCGGCCGTCGTAGGCGGTGTGGAGCGGGCCGAGCCCGAGCTTCGGCTGGCCGACGATGGCGTCCGCGGGGTCGTCGACCTCGTCGATCCTGTCGATGTCGATGACCGTCGCCGTGGGGTCGAGCTTCCCGCTGACGATGACGTACTCGTTGTCGGGGGTGACGCTGACGCCGTGCGGGCTCTTCGGCGTCGGGATGTAGTGGACGATCGGCTCGTCCCCTTGGTTGAGCGGGCTGTCCTTCCGGCCGTCGACGACCGGGACCTCGTTTATCGTCTCGTAGTTCCCGGCCTCGACGGCCGCCTCGATCCGCGGGATGTCGAACGCCTTCACGTCGTCGCGGTCGGCGCGGGTCATCCCCGACTCCGTGGCCGCCTCCTCGGAGTTGTAGGCGCTGGTGAAGAAGTACCGGCCCTCCTTGCTCCCGTCGCCGTTGTCCATGTTGCCGTCGATGAGGACCTCCCACTCGACGTTCATCGACTCGGGGTCGATGGCGGCGAGGACGGAGCCGTACGAGTCCGGGTCCTCGAGGTTCCCGCTGCCGTCGTTGGGAATCGGCGTCCGGAACTCGCCGACGCCGAAGATGAGGTCGGTGTCGGGCAGCTGCGCGCAGGCGCCGTGGGTCCCCTGCTGGTTCGGGATGTCGACGATGGCGTCCGTCTCGAAGTACGTCAGGTCGATCCGGGCCATCCGGCCGTTCGCCTTGTCGTTGACGTACGCGAACCGGCCGTCGTAGTCGCCGTCGGTCTGGCTGATCCGCGGGTGGTGGGTGTCGCCCCACGTGTACCCCCCGGCCTCCTCGAGCATCTGCTTGCTCTCGTCGTCGAACCCGTACCCCCGGCTGGCGTCGTAGTTGAACACCGGGATCCGGATGAGTTCGCGCATCGACGGGAGCCCGTACACGCGGACGTCGCCGGCCTGCCCGCCCGAGAGGATCGCGTAGTACTCGTCGTGCTCGCCCGGCGGGACGGAGTTGTCGACCCCGCTCGCCGAGGCCGTCCCCTGGACGTCGTCCTCGCTCAGCAGGCTGGTACAGCCCGCCAGCCCGCTGAGTCCGCCGGCGGCCGCGCCGGCCTTCACGAAGTCGCGGCGACGGACGCCCGGGAGCATCGAGTCGAACCCGTCCGCCGAGCCCGTCGTCTGGTCGCCCGATTCCCCCGCGTCCGTGGACCGCTGTGTGTCGTTCGACATGAGTTGGTACGCGAGCGGCGATTCCCTCGCGACAGGCGGACGTTGCGCGGTGCCGTATATAGCCCCTCAAGCGGCTTGCTGCGCGGTTGGAAGCGCGCGAACACGTTCGGCGATCGCCGACCGCGTTTCGAACGCGTGAGAACGCGGTCGGAGGGCCAGCGCCGGGGTCGAAGCGACCGCCGGTGGCCCTCGGCGGAGAATCCACACCGCGTCCGGGTGCGATCGACACCGGCACGGCGATGTACGACCGCGGGAGTAGGTGTAGTATGTCGTGAGTGAGGTCGTTTATAAGTAGAAACCCAGTTTTGCCGTTGGCTGTTTATAAATGGTTGAGACCGCTGGGACGACGGCCTCCAAAGCCGCAGTCGTTCGGTCGTACGCAAGAGACAACAGATCGACAGCAAACACCGCCAAAGCCCCAGTCGTGAGGCGGGCGCACGCTCGCCGCGCTCCTCGCTCGCGTT
>NZ_QPLT01000024.1 GCF_003666015.1 Halorubrum sp. Atlit-26R | reverse complement strand
CCCAGCGTGGAGTCCTATCTCGCTCCACAAACGACAAGTCGATCCACGCGATACCTTCGGTGAGGCGTTCGATTTCGGCCATAAGCACTCTGAAGTCGAACGCCTCATCCTCTAACTTTACGCGACCCGGCGAGCGTGCGGCGATTTTATGTCGCCCGGTGAGAGTGCGGAGGTATGCGAGTTCGTGACGCGGTCGAGGCCGACGCCGCGGCCCTGGGATCGATGACGGGCCGACCCGAGGGCGTCGTCCGGAACATGATCCACGACCGGTCGGTCCGCGTCTCGGTGACGGACGCGGCCGCGTCCGAAGGAGGAGGCAACGACGCGGACGCCGACGCCGACACCCCGGTCGACGCGGTCGCCGGGTTCGTCGCGTTCGACGTGCGCGACGGCGTCGTCCACGTGACGAACGTCGAGGGCGACCCCGGCGCGGTCGAGCGCCTGTTCGAGGAGCCGGTGCGGTTCGCGACCCGGGAGGGGATGACGGTCGAGGCCGTCCTCCCGACCGACGGGACCGCGGTCGACGCGGCCGAGGCGGTCGGGTTCGAGGCGGTCGGCTCGGGGCCGCGGATCGACGGCGCGTCGACGACGCGGTACCGGTTCGACCCCGAAGAAGGCGGCTGAGAAGAGACCCGTCGCCGCTCAGTCGAAGCGGTCCTGAACGATTTCGAGCGCCTGCTCGCGGTCGTCCCAGTCGACGAACACCGCGACGGAGGTCGCGCTCGTGATCAGGTCGATGATGTTGATGCCGGCGTCGGCGATGGGCGCGATGATGTCCTGGATGACGCCGGACTGATTGGGGAGCTCGCCGCCCGTGACGCGGATCGCGGCGATCGGGTCGTCGACCGTGACCGAGGAGAGCGCCTCGTCGGTGACGACCGCCTCGTGGAGCAGCGCCTCCGCGGTCTCCGCGACGTCGACGTCGACGTAGAACGTGACCGAGTCCATCCCGGAGGCGACCGCGTCGATGTTGATCTCCTCGGCGCGGAGCGCGTTCGACAGCTCCGAGAGGATCCCCGGGCGGTTGCGGATCGCGCGGCCCGCGATGGTGAGACACGCGAGCGGCTCCTCGCGCATGTCGATCAGGCTCTCGAACTCGCCCTCGATCCGGGTGCCGCCCCGGAGCAGGTCGCCGTGCTGGTAGTGGACGACCCGGACCGCGAGGTCCTCGTCCTTGTACGAGAGCGCGGACGGAGCGACCACCTCGGCGCCGCGGAACGAGAGGTTGCGAAGCTCGTCGACGGTGATCTGCCCGACGTTGCGCGCGCCCTCGACGACCCGCGGGTCGCCGGTCATCACGCCCTCCACGTCGGTGACGATGACGACCTCGTCGGCGTCCATGTAGTTGCCGAGCATGACCGCGGTCGTGTCCGACCCGCCGCGCCCGAGCGTGGTGACGTTGCCGTCGTGGTCCTCCGCGAGGAACCCGGTGATGATCGGGACGACGCCGTCCATGTCGGCGGCGATCTTCTCGGCCCGACGCTTGGTCTCCGCGACGTCGACCTCGCCGCGCTCGTCCGTGATCACCGGCCAGTCGGGGTGGCCGGGTTCGAGGAAGACGGCGTCGACGTCGCGGACCGACAGCGCGGCCTTCAGCATGCGGACGCTGGTGCGCTCGCCCATCGAGACGATCTCCGCGCGGTCGGCGTCGTCGGTCTCGAAGGTGATGTCGTCGAGGAGGTCGTCCGTGGTCGACCCCATCGCGCTCGCGACGACCGCGATCTCGTGGCCGGCCGCGACCGCGCTCGCCACCGAGTCGGCGGCGCGTTCGATCCGGTCGCCGCTCCCGAGGCTCGTGCCGCCGAACTTGGCGATTACGCGCATGCGGCTACCTCGTCCGGAGTCCGAGACGCTCGGCGTCCGGGGTGCGGTCGGCGGCGGGCGAGCGGCGCGGCGCGACCCGACTCGGAGCCGGAGTCCCGGCCCGGTCGGCGGAAGCGATCGGTAAACATGCGACTCCGTAGCGGAGGAAGCCGGATAACAGTATCTTCTTCGACAAGGGTCGCCCGAATCGGAGAACCGCACGGAGAGGCGGCCGTGCGGCGGCGAAAACGGAACGAACGATCACCGGAGTTCGGAACCGGCGGTCAGGAAGGCGGGGACGCGTACGGAGGACGGGACGGAGACGCGAGGACGCGTACGGAGGACGGGACGGAGACGCGAGGACGCGTACGGAGGACGGGACGGAGACGCGAGGACGCGTACGGAGGGCCGGACGGAGGCGCTATTCGTCCTGAATGCCCCACGCGTCGGGCATCTCGATGACGTACCGGCCGTCCTCCTGGAGGGAGATGATGTACTCCTGTCTGTCGTACAGCTCCATCAGGTTGAGCTCGTACTGCCCGGGGCTGACGATGCGGATGCTCTCGAACTGGTCGTTGAGCTCGTCGCGGAGCGCGTCGATGCCCGGCTCCGGCTCCTCCTCGGCCGGCGGCGTCTCGGCGGGCTCGATGTCGCGGCTCGCGCGGTCGAGCTCGTCCGGCGACACCACCTCGGAGCGCGCGCTCGCCTGCGCGGTGTCCTCGTCGCTCCGGTCCGCGATCTGCTCCGTGCCGTCGGATTCGGCCGAGGCGTCTGCGCTCGCGGAAGCGTCGCTCGGCGTCGCGTCCGCGGGCTCGGTCGGACGGCGGTCGGTCCCGCTCTCCTCCGGCGTCGACGCCGACCGATCGTCCGGGGTCGGCGGCGTCCGGGATCTCCCTTCGGCGGCGGAGCCGGACGGTCCGGCGTCGCCGGACGGCGGATCGGCCTGGTCGGTCGCGCCGGCGGTCGTGTCCTCGGTCGCGCCGGCGGGCTTGAACTGGAACTTGTTCCCGCCGCAGTCGGGACAGCCGGACAGCATCTCCTTGGAGCCGTCGGGGAACGTCCGCCCGCAGGAGGTACACTGGTGGGGCATCTACTTGCGGGAGACGAGCGTGCTGATGAGGTTCTCGTCCTTGTGGAGGGTCTCGATGCGGTTCGCCGGGCCGATGACGGTGAGCTTCTGGGTCGACTCGCGGCCCATCAGCTTGTCGAGGAAGCTCTGGTCGCCCGCCTCGGCCTTCGGGTACGTCTCTATCTCGATGCCGGTGAAGTCGTCGGGGCTGATCTCGGTCATCGTCACCTCGATGAGCTTCGACTCCTCGTCCGGGGAGAGCCCCTCCTCGAGGATGACGATGTTGCCGTCGCGGACGCCGTCGAGGATGAGCCGGATCTTCTCCATCCCGGTGAGCCCCTCCATCCGCGCGCCGCTTATCATGTCGATCCGGACGCCGTCACCGGAGTCGTCGCCGTCGTCCGGGTCGTCCGCGGCGTCGACGTTGGCTTTCGGCCCGGGCATCAGCCGAAGTACTCCGCTATCTTGGTGTACACTTCGTCCATGTTGTCGCCCTCCAGCGCCGACAGCGGGATCGTCTCGTGTTGCGGGAAGGCGTTCGCGATCTGCTGGACGTCCGACCCCTCCAAGTCCGTCTTGTTCGCGAGGATGAGCGCGGGCAGGTCCTGCGACTCGATGATCCCGATCAGCATCGTGTTCACCTGCGTGAACGGGTCGGTCGTGGAGTCGAGCACGTAGATGACGCCGTCGACGTCCTCGCGGAGCCAGTGCATCGCCTCCGCGACGCCCTCGGTCGCCTCGCGCGACCGGCGGACGGCGTCGTCCTTCTCCATGTCGTGATCGAGGAACTCCTTGTAGTCGACCTTCGTCGTCACCCCGGGGGTGTCGACGATGTCGATGGTGACCTTGCGCCCGTTGCGCTCGATCTCCACGTTCTCCTTCCGGCGGGCCCGGCGAGTCTCGTGAGGAATGTGGCTCTCGGGCCCGACGGCGTCACCCGTCCAGTCGCGTGCGATCCGGTTTGCGAGGGTCGTTTTACCGGCGTTCGGCGGTCCGTAGATCCCGATCCGCTTGGGCTCGTCGGCCGCGAACAGGCCGTCCGTGACCCGCGATATGCTGTCTCTGAGATTTGTGAGCAGTCCCATCCTGACCTCCAGTCCGTGTGTGGTTGACCCGAACACCGCGGTCGTCGCGCGGCGCCGTTCGATCCGTACGCTCGACGCCCGTTCGGGGGATTACGGTACGGTCCTCACCGCTCTCACTTAAGAACTGCGTCAGACATCGCCGATCCGGAGCGTCGGCGCCGGACGAACCCGAAATCCGGGAGCGGGAGGGGTTCGGTGAGAGATTACTCCTCGTCGCTTTCGTGTTCCCCGTCGCCTCTGTGTTCCCCGTCGCCTCCGTGTTCCCCGCCGCTCCCGCTCGCGGCGTCGAGGAAGACGACGGCGCCGCCAAGCAGGGCGAGGTTCTTCAGGAAGTTGATCTTGTTCCCCTGCCGCTCTTTCCCCTCCATCGTCCAGAAGTCGTGGATCGCGGGCGTCGTCCCGAGGAAGAAGACGATGAGCGCGCCCGCGGCCGCGCGCGGAAGCCGCCAGAGGACGATCCCGAGGTTGGCGACGAACAGCATCCCGGTGACGAACGGGACGAGCACGTCGGGCATCGGGACGCCCTTCTCCTCGGCGATCGCGACCCGCTTGTCGTTATTCTTGAACCCGTCGAGGGCCATGTACGCGAGGACCCCGCCGTACAGCGAGCGGCCGAGCAGCGACGGGGCGTCGCGGCCGCCGTCGTTCCGTTCGGACTGAGAGTCCGACTCGTCCGCCATTCAGACCACCTCGATCCGGCTGACGTTCGCGTCCACGCGGCCGACCGTCTCGTAGGTCGGAGCGTCCCCGGCCCCGTTCCCGGCGTTCCCGTCGAGGCGACGCATGATCCGGCCCTCCACGTCGTCGCGCTCGTCGGGGACGTCGAAGAGGCCGGAGCCGCAGACCACGTCGCCGTCGTGGACCGCCCACGTCTCGATTATCTCGTGCGGCTCGCCGGGGAACTCGACGCGCTCGAAGTCGCGGCCGAAGTTGGTGGACTCGAAGAGGGCGACCTCGTGGTCGTCGTTCACCCACGCCGGGGGCGCCTCCTCGCCGCCGCAGAAGATCACCCGGCCGTCGTGGACGAACACCCGGCGGATGTACGAGAAGTCGTTCCCGGTGTCGAGGCGTTCCCACGACTCGCCCGCGTCGGTGGTCCGCCACAGGCCGCCCTCGCCGACCGCGTGGCCGAGCCCGAGGTTCTCTAAGTCGTGGTCGAGGTACCCGGTCGTCGCCAGCCACACGTCCTCCGAGATCGGGAGGACCTGGTGGACGTCGTCGACGATGGCGTCGCGGCCGTCCGTCCACGTGCGGCCGCCGTCGCGGCTGACGTGGATCCCGCCGGCCTCGACGCCCGCGATCAGGTGGTCGGGGCGGCCGGGGACCGCTTCGAGCGCCCGCAAGCGGGCGTAGTGGGGGTCGATCGGCGACTCCCAGTGGCCGCGCGAGGGGAGCTCGCGGAACCCCTTCTGCTCGGTCCACGTCTCCCCGCCGTCGACCGAGCGGAACACGTACGGGTCGTTGGTGCCGGCGTACAGCGCGCCGTCCGCGGTCGCGAGGATCGACCACACCTCGCTCTGCCCGGCGTGCCAGAACCGGTCGCCGAGCGGGACTTCGAGGTCGGTCCACGTCTCGCCGCCGTCGAGCGAGCGGTACGCCCCGGTCGAGGAGGCGACGAAAACGCCCTCGGTGTGGTCCCACGACTTCACGGCGGTGACGACCCCGCAGTCGAGGACGTGGTCGAGGTCGCCGCGCTCGAAGGGGACGTCGTCGGCTCGGTACAGCCCGGAGTCTGTCCCGATCAACAGTGTCATATCCGTGAGTGAGTCGGAGAGACAATAAAGTTTTACCAACCTGTAAAACGCTAAGTGCCCGGGGGACGACGGTGGGGGCATGACAGCGCCGCACGCCACCGTTCGCCCGACCGACGCCGCGTACCTCGACGAGTCCGAGTCCGAACCCGAGCTCCCGACCGAACTGCTGAACCTCCCGTGGATCGACCCGCACAACCACGCGCACACGCTCTCGTGGGAGGACCGCGAGCGGTACGCGCTGTCGGGCTGCCGGTCGATGCTGATGGTGTCGTCGGGGTACCACTGGACCCCCTACAAGCCCGTGGAGGCGAGCGACATCCGCTTCCTGTGGGACGACGCGATCAACCGCCGGCGGGCGATCGAACGTAACCACTTCTTCGAGGCGAAGTTAGGGCTCGGCGTCCACACCGGCGTTCGGATCGAGAATCCCGACGAGCTGCTGGCCGCGATGGACGACTACTGCGCGCTCGACGAGGTCGTCGCGGTCGGCGAGACGGGCGTCGTCCCGAGCCAGCACGTCGAGCGCTGGGACGTCGACGAACAGCAGGCGGTCGTCGAGGCGCAGATGGAGTTAGCCACCGACCACGACCTCCCGGTGCTCCTCCACACGCCGAACACCACGCCCGACGCGAAGCGGGAGTACCGCGACGACCTCGGCGTGACTCCGGGGTACGAGAAGAACGCGGGCCTCGGCACCGACCCGGTCCTCGACGGCGAGAACCCGGCCTTGGAGGCCGTGAAGCGCGACGTGGAGGCCGCGGCGGACGCCGGCCTCGACGAGGAGCGCGTCGTAGCCTCGCACGCGGACGCGAACAACACCGAGTACCTCATGACCGAGACGGACTGCTACCTCAGCTACACCATCGGCCACTCGTGGCTGGTCGGCGTCGACGCGGCCGACGTGGCGAACGCGATCGACGAGTACGGTCCCGAGCGGATCATGATCGACACCGACTGCGCGAACGTCCTGCGCACGGACCCGTACGCGGTGAAACGGGCGATGTTCGAGCTGTACCGGTACGGGATCGACGTCGACGACATCCGCACCGTCGTGTACGAGAACCCGCGCGACGTGTTCGGGCTGGCGGAGTAGGATATTCAAATCGGTCCGCGCGGGGTCGCGGTGGCGTTGCCGGTGGCTTTGCCGCAGCCTCCGAGAGACGCGCCGTGGTTTCGTGCGTGGCTGGCAGCGGTCGCGAGACGACGGGTACGAGGGAGAGTCGCGAACGAGGCGAGCGACGAGGACCGCGGTTCGGGGGAGCTTTACCTCCGACAGAGACACTCGTGTGACACTCGGGTCACATCGGTAAGGTGGCGGTGGATGTCGTCGGCCAAGGAGTACATCGCCTCCGCCTGTTCCTTCGTTGCTGTTCCAAGCCTGTAGTAGGTCTCCGTTCGGTTCCGGTTCCACAGCTCGGCGAGATTGTCCCCGAAGGCATCGTCGTAGAGACCGATCTCGGCGCCGCGTTGGTAGAGCCGCCGGTGGCTACTGATGACCTCCGAGGGCGACATCGCTCCGTCGTGGATCAACCGGAACTGAATCGTGCGCTCGATGGCGACGAACGCCGACTCGATAACGACCGTGTAGTACCCTCGGTCGAGGAGGTTCGATCCGACCTCCAACAGCCGGCAGGCACGGCGAAGTTAGACCAGCTCCGCGTCGTCGACGTCCAAACCCTCCTCGATCGTTCCGGGGCTGCCCTCGAAGCTCCGCTCGGCCTCCGCCAATCGATCCCGGATGTCGTCATTCATCGGCGTACACCTCGGTCCGGAGCGCTGAGAGGAGGTCGGAATCGACCAACGTGATGCCGTCGTCGAACTGGGGGCGAAGCTGGTCGCCGATTCGCCGGACGCTGTCCGTCGATTCGACGAGCGGCTGGTAGGTGTAGCGGTTCCCCTCGAACCGTCGGTCTTCGAGGTCGCTGACGATCGACTGGACGGTCCGACGAGCGGCTGTTCGATCTTCGTCGACGACCACCAGTACGTCGATGTCGCTGGTCCGATCCGCTTCCCCCCGAGCGACGCTGCCGAATAGGACGACACCGACTAGCTCGTCCAGTTCCTCTCGGGCTCGTTGGAGGAAGGCCTGGACCGGGTGGTGGAACTCGCTCTGCGGGATCGAGAGAATCGGATCGGGCTTCGTGAGCCGGTCACGGTTGATCCGGACCTGCTGGGTCCGACCGTCCTGTGCCGTTTCGACGACGTCAAGCTCGGAAAGGAGCTTCACTGCCTTCGATATCGTCCCCTGGTTCGCCCCCGTGAGACTCGCGAGTTCGCTCATCGAGTACGTCGTGTACGGCCGGTCGATGAGAACCGCAAGGACATCCTCCATTGCTTGGTATCGAAACACCCGATCCTCCGGAAACGGATATCGCAGTTCGATCGAGATCGACTCTTTCCCATTAGGCATACGATTCCTAATAGGAAACAGTCAAAAAAAAAACTCTACCGATGAACTGAGTTGATTAGGACGGATTGTCACGGTTAGAATCCGATGTTTCAGGCACGTTGTCCTCAAAAGTCCCATATTGTGAGTTGTTCCGGTCAGTACGAACATAGCGACGAGCAGGAGTGAGTATCGCAGATCGGTAACAGCGATGTAGTATTTAAACAACTGTGAGCGACGGCGACGAGCGTCTATAAATGGCAGGCGGTGCGGTGGCGCGCCTGCGAGCGGCCGCCTTCAGCGGCCGCGAGCCAGCCCGCGAGGGACGCGGTGAGCGCTCGCAGAGCGCGAACCGCGAGGCTGGGGAGGTGTGAGGCTGCGGTGCTGTGCGGGACGGGGTGGGACTCAAAGGGGCAGTCGCGAGGGCGGCGTAGGCGACGCAAGCACTGGAACGAGGGAGCGAACGCAGTGAGCGACCGAGTGAAGCGCGCAGCGAGCGTACGTCGCCCTCGCGACTGGGGCTTTGAAGATACTCACCGCCGATCTGTAGTCAATTATTTATTAGCGAGCGACTGTGGCTTTGGAGGTACTCACCGCCGATCTGTAGTCAACTATTTATAAATGAACGGCCGGAGCTGTAGAGAAGTTCACTGTACGGGCTCCGTTGAGATTCTCTACAGAGAAGGCATTCCGATTCCAGTCGGTCCAAGCCATTTAGAACCCGGTCACCGCAGGGAGTACTGTTCCGAGAAGAGTCAGACCGGCGCCGACCAACGCCAGAAGGACGATAGGAGGGGCAGTAAACTCCTCTGGGTCGGTTTGAAGCGATTCGTAGCCGGCAACGGCGAGCATTCCAACCCCACCGGTCGCCATGAGCAGTATCGGGATGCTGCGATCGCCAGCGACGAGCGACGCTACCGCTGGCCCTCCTACTGAAGCTCCGATTACGGCGAATGAGCCGGTGTAGAGGTACAGATCTTCCATTGGCGATGTAACGACACGTGGACACTTGTAGCTTGGTTAGCGATGTACGAGCGCGTCCGGAGAATACGGTTTCAACGAGGCCGCCACGCGACGATTATTTATAAACTCCGACGACCCGAATGTTCTACTCCGTCTCGAACGAGTTCGTGAGTTCGCCGACGCCCTCGACGCCGATGGTAACCGAATCGCCGTCGCCGAGCAGCACCGGGGGCTCGCGGTAGACGCCGACGCCGGGCGGCGTGCCGGTGAACACCAGGTCGCCGGGTTCGAGCGTGAACGCCCGACTACAGAAGGAGATCAGCTCGTCGACGCCGAAGATGAGGTTCTCGGTCGACGACTCCTGGAGGCGTTCGCCGTTGATTTCGGCGAAGATATCCAGGTCGTGGGGGTCGTCGATCTCGTCGGTCGTGACGAGCTCGGGCCCGGTCGGGGCGAAGGTGTCGAGGCTCTTCCCGCGGACCCACTGACCGTCGCCGTGCTGGAGGTCGCGCGCGGAGACGTCGTTGCCGACGGTGAAGCCCGCGACGTGGTCGAGTGCCTCGTCGGGGTCGACGCGGCGGGCGCGCTCGCCGATCACGGCGACGAGTTCGGCCTCGTAGTCGACCTTCTCGGTGTAGTCGGGATCCCAGCGGACCGCGTCGTCGGGCCCGACGACCGAGGTGGGGAACTTCGAGAAGAGGACGGGTTCGTCCGGGATCTCGTTGTCGCCCTCCTCGGCGTGGTCGCGGTAGTTCAGCCCGACGCAGACGACCTTCTGCGGGTCGTCGACGGGGGCGGCGCGATCGAGGTCCGCCGGATCGCGGACGCCGACGCCCGTCGACTCGGCGTACTCGACCGCGAGGTCGGCCTTGCGACGCCACTCCCAGTCGGCGAGGAGGTTGCTGGTTCGGTCGGGGACGTGGATCCCGGCGGCGGCGCCGGCCTCTGCGAGGTCGACGACGCCGTCGTCGGTCGCGACGCCGGCCCACGGTGTCTGTGCGTCCGTCGTTCGGTATTGTCCGATTCGCATCTGAAGTGAGTGAAGTGGGGTGAATTTCGAGTGAGTCGAGTGAGGGAAACCGCGCGGCGCGCGTTACAGGTCGATCCCGGCCTCGTCGAGCAGGCGCTCGCCGGAGGCGACGAAGCGGTCGAACTCCTCGTCGACCTTCGGGTTCGTCAGCTCGCCGTCGCGCTTGACGACCTCGCCGTCGACGAGGACGGTGTCGATGTGCGAGGGGTCGGCCTGGAACACGACGGTCTGGATCGGGGAGTGCGAGGGCGCCGTCATGAAGTCGTCGGCGTCGAATAAGACGAGGTCCGCGCGCTTGCCGGGGGTGATCGTCCCGATCTCGTCGTCGAGGCCGAGCGCCTTCGCGCCCTCGACGGTGGCCATCTCCAAGGTGTCGCGCGCGGAGATGCTGACCTCGGTGACCTCCTCGTCGCCCTCGAGGATCTTCTGGTTGTCGAACATGCGCTGGAGCTGCATGCCGATCCGCATCTGGCTCCCCATGTCGCCGCTGACGTTCGAGCAGACGTCGACGCCCCAGGTCGGGCGGCCGCCGGCTTCGAGCACCTTCCCGGTGACGGGAATGCCGTGGCCCATCTGCATCTCGACCTCGGGCGTCGAGGAGAAGGATACCCCCTGCTCGACGGCGTGGTCGACGTCCTCCTGCGTGAAGTGGTTCCCGTGGGCGACGTTGACGTCGGGGCCGAGCATGTCCTCGATACAGCCGAAGCCCTGGTAGTCGTCGCCGTACTCCGACGACGGCCACAGCGCCGCGCCCATGTGGATCGTCGAGAGGACGCCGAGGTCGCGGGCGAGCTCGAGGTCCCCCCGGGCGGTCTCGTCGGTACAGAAGTCCGGGCCGCGGAGCCCGAGCGCGAGGCTGAGCAGGTCGTCGTCGCGGATCTTCTTCTCGCGGAGCTCGCGGATCTTCTCCTCCGGGAGGCCGACGTCGCTCTCGAACCACCACTTCGCCGCGTCGTCGCCCGGCGGGCCGTACGTGTACACCGCGCGCAGGCCGCTGTCCTTCAGCGCGTCGACCGCGCGTTCGCCGTGTTCGAGCGTGTTGGGGTACGACCAGTCGAGCGCCGTCGTGGTCCCGGTGTGGAGCTTCTCGAAGGCGCCGAAGAGGCCGCCGAGGTACATGTCCTCGGGCTGATACAGCCCGGTGATGTTGCCGAGCATGTCGTCGAAGTACTCGCCCATGAGCGACCAGTCGCCCGCGATACCGCGTACCTGCGTCTGCGCGAGGTGGATGTGCGAGTCGACGAAGCCGGGGACGACGATCTGGCCGGCGGCGTCGATCTCCTCGGCGTTCGACGCCGACAGTCCGGTGCCGACCTCGATTATCTCCCCGTCCTCGATCAGGACGTCGGCCTCGTCGAACTCCCCCACGTCCGGGTCGAGCGAGACCACGGTCCCGTTTCGCACGATCGTCTGTGTCATGTTCGATAATAGGGTTTGACCAAGAGGTTAAAAGTTTACCGGGCAGTAAATTTGATCGGGCGTCGAAACGGAGCGATAGCAAGCGGAGCAATCGTATTATGTACCTCAGACGTAGAGTGTGGGTATGAGCGAATCACAGGGCGGATCGGTGAACGAGTCCGTCGACTCCGCGACCGACGACGGTGGCGGCCGCGACGTCGCCGATGACGCCGTCACGGAGGAGGCCGCCTCCGACGAGTCCGGCGAGGAGACGGTGTCCTCCAAGGACACGAAGGAGGTGATCATGGAGGCGACGTTCCGTGCGCTGAGCAAGCACGGGTACAAAGACCTCCGGATGCGCGACATCGGCGAGGAGATGGACCTCACGCGGCAGGTGATCCACTACCACTTCGACGGGAAGTACGACCTGCTGTCCTCGTTCCTCGAACACATCATCGACCAGTACGAGGGCAGCGTGGTCGTCGACGGGGACGCGGACCCGCGGACGGAGCTCCGCGCCCGCGTCGACCAGTGCCTGTTCGGGCCCGAGTTCGAGGAGTTCAGCCACTGGGACCGGATGAAGGTGTACCACGAGCTGTACACGCAGGCGCAGAACGACGGCGAGCACCGCGAGGTGTTCAACGAGCACTACGACCGCCTCCGCGGCAGCATCGTCGAGGTCGTCGAAGAGGGGATAGAGGAGGGCGTCTTCCACGACGTCGACGCCGAGCGGATGGGCCAGCTGGTGACCGACGTCATCCACGCCGCCCGCGGGCGACGGATCTCGCTCGGGCACGAGGACGCCCCCGAGGAGGCCCGGAAGGCGATGGACGAGTTCATCTTCGAGTCGCTGGAGCGGACGGAATAGCCGAGCGGTCGCCTTTTTCGGCCGGCGTTTCCCGTCGAAAGCGGTCTCGCGTCGAGATCGGTTTCCAGTCGGAATCGATTTCCAGTCGAAATCGGTCCCCGTCGTCAGGAGTCGTCGACCGCGACGAGCCGCGGGTCGGTCCGCTCGCGCCCGTCGCGAAGCCGGTGAGAACCGTCGAATCGAACGCGATCGCCGGGAGACAGGTCGCCGTCGGCGGCCTGTGCGATCAGTTGGACCTCGTCGAACCGGACTAACGCGAGGTGGTTCGGCGCGCGGACGTCCGGCGGCGTGGTCTCGACCGTCGTCGTCGCGACGACCGCCCCCGTTTCGAGTCGAACCGTCGCGGCCGACTCAGCGCCGTGGCCGCACGCCGGGCAGCGGCGTCGGTCGTAGTACCAGCGGTGGCCGCAGTCGTCGCAGACGAAGGCGCGGTCCGCGGGGACGTCGCGGTCGGCCGGCCCGTCGGTGACCGGGTGATCGGAGCCGGTCACGCGCGCAACACCGTACAGACGCTGTTGTTCCCGAACCCAGCGACGTTGATCGCGAACGCCGTCTCCGCGTCGTTGACGCGGCGGCTCTCTGGGAGGTCGCCGCGCAGCTGCCAGACGAGTTCGACGATCTGCGAGAGGCCGGTCGCGCCGAGGGGGTGGCCGCGGGCCTTGAGCCCGCCGCCGGGGTTGACCGGGAGGTCGCCGTCGAGCGCGGTGTCGCCGTCGAGCGTCGCCTCCCAGGCGGTTCCGGGGTCGTAGAAGCCGAGTTCTTCGAGTTCGATCAGTTCGAGAACGGTGAACGCGTCGTGGATACAGGCGACGTCGACGTCGTCGGGGGCGATTCCGGCGCTGTCGAAGACGCGCTCGCCCGCGGTCCGGACGGAGTCGATCGAGAGCGGGTCCGGGCGCTCGGCGACCGCGTGGGTGCCCGTCGCACTCGCGGTACCTGCGACGCGCGGGCCCGCTGGGTGTCCGGCGTCGTCCTCGTCGGTTGCGCGGGTCAGCACGACCGCGGCGGCGCCGTCGGACATCGGACAGCAGTCGTACAGTCGGAGCGGTGCGGCGACCACCGGGGAGTCGAGCGCGTCCTCGACGTCGATCGACTTCCGGAACTGCGCGACGGGGTTGTCGACCGCGTTGGCGTGGTTCTTGGCGGCGACCGCGGCGAGCGCCTCGCGGGGCGCGTCGTGGCGGTCGAGGTAGGCGCCGGCGGCGAGGCCGCCGAAGGAGGGGAGCGTGACCCCCTGCGCGTACTCGCGACGGTGGACGAGGCGGCTGATCGCCTCCGTGACGTCCCGCGTGTCGCCCGCGGACATCTTCTCGGCGCCGACGACGAGCGCGGTGTCGGCGTCGCCCTTTTCAATGCGGTCGACGCCGCGGTGGAAGGCGCTGGCGCCGGTCGCGCTCGTGTTCTCGATCCGATCGGCGGACGCGCCGTCGAGGCCGAGGGCGGCCGCGAGCGCGTTCGCGAGCCCCGCTCCCTCGTCGAGCGCCTCGGCGAGGGCGTTGCCGAAGTGGAGCGCGTCGACGTCGCCGGGGTCGATCGCGGCGTCCGCGAGGGCCCCTTCGGCGGCGGTGGCGGCGAGGTCGGCGAGTGCGCGCTCGGAGTCGCTCTCGAAGGGCGTCATACCGACGCCCGCGACGCGGACGCCGGTGGAGTCGGTCGCGGACGACGCCATCAGTCGTCGGTGTCTCCGTCCTCGGCGTCGTCGCCGAACACACCCAGCTCCGCGAGGCGGTCGATCTCGGCCTCCGAGTAGCCGTGCTCGCGGAACACCTCGCGGTTGTGTTCGCCGAGCAGTGGCGGCGGGAGCTCGAAGCCGCTCTCGGCGTTGCGGAACTTGAGCGGGTGTTCGATCACGGGGACCTCGCCGAGTTCGGGGTGGTCGATCTCGGTGACGGTGCCCCGGGCGTCGATCTGCTCACTGTTGAGCGCCTCCTCGACGCTGTACACCGGGCCGGCGGGGACGCCGGCGTCCTCGGCGATGACCTCGATCCACTCGTCGGTCGTCTTGTCGGCGAGCGTGGCCTCGATCTCGGCCTCGAGTTCGTCGAGGTGTTCCACGCGGTCGGCGTTCTGCTCGAACCGGTCGTCCTCGGGGAGGTCGGGCCGGTCGAGCGCCTCGCAGAGCTCGCCCCAGAGCTTCTCGTTGAGGATACAGATGTTGATGAACCCGTCCTTCGTCTCGAACGTCTGGTACGGGGCGAGGACGGGGTCCTTCGTTCCCATCCGCTTCGTCTCTTCGCCCGCGAACACCATCCCGGCCTGCTTGGTGAGCCACGGCAGGGTGGCTTCGAGCATCCCGAGGTCGATGTACTCGCCCTCGCCGGTCCGCTCGCGGCGGTAGAGGGCCGTGGTCGCGCCGAAGGCCGCCCACATCGCCGTGATCAGATCCGTCATCGGGAGGCCGACTTTGACGGGCTGGCGGTCCGCCTCGCCGGTGACGCTCATGATCCCGCTCATCCCCTGAATGAGGAGGTCGTACCCGGATCGCTCGCGCCACGGGCCGGTCTGTCCGAACGCCGAGATCGCGAGGTAGATCAGGTCCTCGTTGTGGTCGGTGAGCGTGTCGTAGTCGACGTCGAGGCGCTCCGCGGTGCCCGGGCGGAAGTTCTGGATGAAGATGTCCGCCTCCTCGACGAGCTCGTACAGCGCCTCCGTGGCGTCGTCGTTCTTCAGGTCGAGTTCGAGGCTCTTCTTCCCGTAGCTCAGCGTCCAGTAGTACGGCGACTCGCCCTTGATGAACGGCGGGCCGGAGTGGCGGACGGCGTCGCCGTAGCCGGGCTGTTCGATCTTGACGACCTCCGCGCCCTGGTTCGCGAGCATCGCTGAACAGAAGCCGCCGGTGACGAACGTCGAGAGGTCGAGAACGGTGACGCCGTCCAAGATTCGTCCGCTGCTCGCGGAACTCCCGGTGCCGCCGCCGTCGGTATCGGTGTCGTCGGTACCGGTGTCGTCGGTATCGGTGTCGTCGGTACCGGTGTCGTCGGTATCGGTCATCGACCCACCTCGTCCGAGCGGAGTCGTCTCATAGGTACGTGTACGGTTCGTTTACCGGATGGTAAAACTATCGGCGTCGACCGTGACGTTCGTTGGCTCGTCGGTCACACGGCAGTCGTTCGGGAGCCCCCCACCCCTTCGTTTCGAGTGGAACCCGGCAACCCCGTGGGGTGTCCGGTGGGCGTTCGGCGGCGGTCTCGTTTTCCTCAGATAATTCATCAGCTGTAGCTGGATAAAACAACACTGACAAACAAAATATAATATAGAGTAGATTGTCGAGGGTACTGTTCAACAGTTTTGGATATAAAACCACCGGTACCAAACCCCAGTCTCACCACCCCCACCCACCCATTCACCGTTCCACACGAAACGAAGGGGTGTGGGGGTGTCCCCGACCGAGTCGATTCGACGGAACCGGAAATCGCGGACCGAAACCGGCGAGTCGAAACGCTCCGACTGAACTCTCAGTCCGGATCCGAGTAGTCACGACTCGGTCGCGTCAGATGGGAACCTGTCACGAGAGCGCCCGAAATACGATCTATCGACGAGATCGTCTCGGAGAACCCGGTAGTTTCCTCTCCCGTCGTCCGTTTCACCTCGACTTTTCGACTCGATCGGCGAACCCGCGAATGCTCCCGAACCGCCTCTCCGTCGCCCCGATACTTCGTGAGAGAGGATCGTTTCAACTCCAGAGAGGAACACTTTTGTACCGTCTCTTCATCTGGTTCGACTGTATCAACTGGACGTGGTCGGTCTCGATTCCGACCGCGAATGCGTATTTCCGACGGGAGACGGCGTCTCAAGCGACATACCCAGCTGTCTCCACCTGAAACAGAGGGGTTCACATGGACGAAGGCGATCACACATCGGGGGCCGACGGCGGTATCGACTCGGACGACGGCGACGAATCGGACCACAGTAGCGGCTCCGAGGACTCATCGCCCAGCCGCTCTTCGACTCCCGACGCCGACGGCTTCGCCGTCGAGGGCTCCGAAACCGACGAGTCCGAAGACGAGGATCCCGAAGCCGAGGACCCCGATATCGAGGATTTCGATCCCGACGCTCCAACCGAAACGGGGGGCGACAGTTCGACTGAAGCCGACCCGACCACTCCAACCGAAGCCGACCCGACCACCCCAACCGAAGCCGACCCGACCACTCCAACCGAAGCCGACTCCGGGGGTCTTAGCGAACCCGACCCCGATACCGGCCTCAACGTCGAAGACGGAACGAGTCACGATACGCCAGACGTCGAATCGATCGAATCGGACGCTGACACGCCTTCCCTCTCGACCGACGCTCGACCCGAAACGGCGGGGATCGACAACGGCGGTCGCGACCGGTCGTCGCCCGACGTCGACTTCGACGGCGTCGTCCTCGACGACGACGACGAGGACAACCAGGGCCTGTTCGACGACCTCCTCTCCGGCGAACCGATCTTCGAGAACAAGGAGGTCCTCCGCCCCTCGTACACCCCGCACGAGCTCCCGCACCGCAACGACCAGATCAACCGGATGGCGACCATCCTCGTCTCCGCGCTCCGCGGCGAGACCCCATCGAACATCCTCATCTACGGGAAGACGGGGACCGGCAAGACCGCCTCGGCCAAGTTCGTTTCCCAAGAGCTCGAGTCCACCTCCCAGAAGTACGACGTGCCCTGCGAGGTCGAGTACATCAACTGCGAGGTGACCGACACCCAGTACCGCGTCCTCGCCCAGCTCGCGAACACGTTCATCGAAGAGAACCAAGCGGTGATCGCCGACCGCTTAGAGCAGCTCCGAACCCTCCGAGAGGACGCGACGGACGCCGAGGACACGCCCGGTCCCGACGCGGCAGCTGCCCTCGCCGACACCGAGTTCGACTCGGTCGACGATATCGACGAGCGCATCGAGACCCTCGAAGACGACGCCGACGAGATGGAGGAGGTGCCGATGACGGGGTGGCCCACGGACCGCGTCTACTCGACGTTCTTCGAGGCGGTCGACTACCACGAGCGCGTGGTCGTGATCATGCTCGACGAGATCGACAAGCTCGTCGAGAAGAGCGGCGACGACACCCTGTACAACCTCTCCCGGATGAACTCCGAGCTCGACCGCTCGCGCATCTCGATCATGGGGATCTCGAACGACCTGAAGTTCACCGACTTCCTCGACCCCCGCGTCAAGTCGAGCCTCGGCGAGGAGGAGATAGTCTTCCCGCCGTACGACGCCAACCAGCTCCGCGACATCCTTCAGCACCGCGCCGACACCGCCTTCAAGCCCGACGCGCTGACAGACGACGTGATCCCGCTGTGCGCCGCGTTCGCGGCCCAGGAACACGGCGACGCCCGACGCGCCCTCGACCTCCTCCGGACCGCCGGCGAGCTCGCCGAGCGCTCGCAGGCCGAGATCGTCGCGGAGAAACACGTCCGGCAGGCTCAGGACAAGATCGAGCTCGACCGCGTCGTCGAGGTCGTCCGCACCCTCCCCACCCAGAGCAAGATCGTCCTGTTCGCCGTGATCCTCCTCGAAAAGAACGGCGTTCACAACATCAACACCGGCGAGGTGTTCAACATCTACAAGCGGCTCTGCGAGGAGATCGACGCCGACGTCTTGACCCAGCGGCGCGTCACCGACCTCATCAGCGAACTCGACATGCTGGGGATCGTCAACGCAGTCGTCGTCTCGAAGGGCCGCTACGGCCGAACGAAGGAGATGGGCCTCTCGGTGCCCGTCGAGGAGACCGAGGCGGTCCTCCTGTCGGACTCGCGGCTCGGCGACATCGAGAACGCGCAGCCGTTCGTTCAGGCCCGGTTCGACAACTGAGCCCGTCCGTCAATCGCTACGTCGCCGACCCCGTCTCGGCAGGCGTCACGCCGCCGTGGCGGACGAAGCGGAGGCCGAATCCACCGCCGGGAGACCGCTCTCCATCGCCGCCGGGAGGGCGCTTCCGACCGTCCGCGTGATCGCCTCGCTCAGCTCCACCTGCCCCGTCGCGATCAGCCGGATGTAGCCGAGATACGGGACTCGGAGCCGCGCGACCCCGTTCACCCACTCGGCCCTGACGGGCGGCGAGAGGCCGCTGGCCTGGTCGTAGGCGCCGTTGTTGTCGCCGAGGGTGATGTACCCGTCGTGCGGCGCCGGGCAGTTGGCGAGCGACCCGCAGTCGACGGCGTTGTGGTACTCCGCGTCGGCGCGGTCGTACCAGTTCTCGCCCTCGGTAACGTGGAACATGGCCCGGTGGATGATCGGCGACCCGGTCCGCCCCGGGGGCGTGTATATCATCACCGACCCGTAGGACCCGAACGTCCGGTAGTCGACCTCTTGGCCCACCTCGTGGGTGACGACGCCGACGCCGTTCTCGGCCGCGTCCGGCGCGAGCCGGCCGGGCTCGGTGACGAACACGAGGTCGCCGACCTGCATGTTCGGCTCCATGCTCCCCGACTCGACGGCGACCATCGGCGGCCACACGCCGCTGACGCCGAACAGCAGGAGGCCGACGAGGAGGACGACGGCGACGCTCGCCAGCATCTCCCGGACCCACATCAGCGCCCCCTCCCGGTCGTGACGGAACCGGTGTAGAAGCGACTCGTCCGCCGTCGTCGTCTCTTCTGTCTCGAACGCGGGAGCCCCTACCGATTCCGGTGCGGTCTCCGCGTCGCTCCAAGCATCGAATTCGCCGGACTCAGCGGACTCGTCTGCTTCCCCGGGTGATTCGGGCTCGTCCCCGAGGTCGACTTCGCGGTCGGTATCGGCTTCGTCGCCCGTTCCACCCGAGGCCACGCGGTCGGGGTCGTCTGGAACCCCGTCATCCGATCCGTCGGGAACCACGTCATCCGATCCGTCGGGAACCCTGCCATCCGATCCGTCGGGAACCCTGCCATCCGATCCGTCGGGAGTCGCCCCAGAGTGATCTTCAGCCCGCTCGTCTCGACCGGCCGACCCGTCGGTGTCCGTCGGCCGATCCCCTTCGTCCATTACGTCGCCTTTGGAGGGTTCCGTTCATAAGCTTCCGGGTCGCGCGGATTCCGCCCTCGCTCGCGGCCCCGCGCGCTCGCCTCCGACGCCTCCGGAACGGTTTTGCCCGCGACCCTCCTTTCGGATATCGTGCCGCTGGAGTCGAACGCCCGGATCGCGAAAGCCCTCGCCGAGCGCGGCTACAACGCCGAGCGCGAGGCGGTCACCCTGCTCGCGGGCGCGCCCGATCCCACCGCCGCCGTCGCGGCCGCCGTCGACCGCGCCCCCGACGACGCCCTCCGGATCACCGCCGACCACGTCCGCGAGGCGATCGGTGACACGGACAGATCCGCGGCCTCGCCCGACGAACCCGGACAATCTCCAGTCGAAACGAAGGGGTCGCCGGATCCGAGTTTGAGGGGGACCGAGACGGAGTCCGCGACCGCGGTCGACGGCTCCGACTCCTCGTCTACCGAGCCCGACCGGTCGCCCGGGCCCGATCACTCGTCAACCGAGCCCTCGTCTCCCGATTCTCATTCCTCCCGAGACCCCGACCTGCGCGACTTAGAGGTCGGCAACGACATGACCGGGCGCAGCACGGGGACGGGCGAGTACTCCGACTTCGTCACGACGTTCCGCGACCGCTACGAGCGCCTCTCCAAGATCCTCCGCGGGCGAGTCAACCACCGGCCCGCGGAGGCGATCGCGAACATACAGGGCGGCAGCGACGCCGCGATGATCGGCCTCGTCAACGACGTCCGCTCCACGAAATCGGGCCACTGGCTGATCGAGTTGGAGGACACCACCGGAACCTTCCCCGCGCTCGTGATGAAGGACAAGGGCCTCGCCGATGTCGTCGACGAGATCCTCTTAGACGAGTGCGTCGCGGTCGAGGGGACGCTCGCGGACGACGCCGGTATCCTCTTCGCGGACTCGCTCCACTTCCCGGACGTCCCCCGCACCCACCGCCCCGGCGGGGCCGACCGCCACGTCCAGGCCGCGCTGATCTCCGACGTCCACGTCGGCAGCGACGAGTTCATGGCCGACGCGTGGCACAGCTTCGCCGACTGGCTCCACACTCCCGAGGCCGACCCCGTGGAGTACCTCCTCCTCGCGGGCGACATGGTCGAGGGCGTCGGCGTCTACCCGGACCAGGACGAGGAGCTGGAGATCGTCGACATCTACGAGCAGTACGAGGCCTTCTCGGAACACCTCAAGGAGGTCCCCGCGGACACCGAGATCGTGATGATCCCGGGGAACCACGACGCGGTCCGCCTCGCCGAGCCGCAGCCCGGGTTCGACGACGAGATCCGGGAGATCATGGACGTCCACGACGCGCAGATCGTCTCGAACCCGGCGACGGTCTCCGTCGAGGGCGTCGAGGTGCTGATGTACCACGGCGTCTCGCTCGACGAGGTGATCGCGGAGCTGCCCGAGGAGAAGGCGAGCTACGACGAGCCCCACAAGGCGATGTATCAGCTGCTGAAGAAACGCCACGTCGCGCCGCAGTTCGGCGGTCACACCCGCGTCGCGCCGGAGGAGCGCGACTACCTCGTGATGGAGGACGTGCCCGACGTGTTCCACACCGGCCACGTCCACAAGCTCGGCTGGGGGAAGTACCACAACGTGCTCGCGGTCAACTCCGGCTGCTGGCAGGCCCAGACCGACTTCCAGAAGTCCGTCAACATCGACCCCGACGCCGGCTACGCGCCCATCCTCGACCTCGACACCCTCGACATGACGGTCCGGAAGTTCTCGTAGGCCGACCGCCGGAACCTCTCGCTACCGGTCGATCTCCACCCGCCCGCTCGTCGCGTCGTTGAGCCGCTCGCGGAGCGCCTCGACCTCCGCGACCGGCACCCGGAGGTCGAACCGAACTCGCTCGCCGTAGTCGGCGTCGAACTCGACGCCCGTCGACTCGATCACGCCCCGGACCGTCCCCGAGTCGTCGTACTCGGTCTCGACGACGAGGGTGCGGTGCGGCCGCTCCTCGACCACGCCGGCGGCGTCGACGCCCTCCTTCACCGCGCGCGAGTAGGCGCGCGCAAGCCCGCCGACCCCGAGGTTCGTCCCGCCGTAGTACCGCGTCACCACCGCCGCGACGTTCCGGATCTCGCGCTGCTGGAGGACGTTCAGCGCCGGCTTCCCGGCGGAGCCGGTCGGCTCCCCGTCGTCCGACGAGTACTCCCTGAGCATCGGCTCCGATCCCGGCGTGCGCGCCGACGGCTCGCCCGCGGGCACCCGGTACGCGGGCACGTTGTGGGTCGCGTCGGCGTACTCCTCGCGGACCTCCGCGACGAACGACTCCGCCGCCTCGACCGTGTCGACGGGGGCGACGTGCCCGAGGAACTCCGACCCCTGGACCTCGAACCGCGCGGTCGCGCGCTCGGCGACCGTCAGGTACGCGTCGGTCACAACGGTCCCTCCTCCCCCTCGCCGTCTTCCTTCCCCTCGGCCGGTTCCTCCTCCCGCCGGCGCTCGACGACGACGCTCGTCGGCGGGGCGAGCCGGTACAGCGCGAGGAAGGCGCCGATCCCGACGACCTCGACGATGGCCGCCACGACCGCCAGCGGCTCCGCCGCGAGCGCCGCGGCCGCGTCCGTCCCGTGCCACGCGAGAAACCCGCCGAGGAACGCCCCGAGCGTCCCCGCGCCGAGCGCGTACAGCCGCCGGTACTCCCCGCCCCGGAACGTCGCGACGGCGACCGCGGCCGCGAGCGCGCTCCCGGCGAGGAAGAAGTACGGGCGCGCGTCCGGCGGGGATCCGAGCCGCGGCCACGCCCACAGCAGGTGGACCGCCGCGGCGACGGCTGTCGTCTGGACGGCGACGCCGCGGAGCAGACGCTTCTTCGGGGTGTTCCGCCCGGCAATATCCGCGTCCGAGCCGTCGTTCATGTCGTCACCCGCGCTCACTCCCACGGGTGGTTCCCGGGCGCGTCGGGCCACAGCGGGTACCAGTACGACTCGTCGTCCTCTAAGCCGAGCTCGCCGTCGAGGACGGACTGGAGCTTGAACTCGACCCGCTGGTTCCGGTCGCTCGTCCCCCGCGGCGCGAACGGGTAGTAGGCGCCGCGGCGGAACGAGTAGATCCAGTAGACCGGGCCGTCGTCGTTCTCGAAGCCGAAGACGGCCGCGAGCAGCCGCGAGCCGAACCCCTCCTCGATGAACTGGTCGGCCGCGAAGTGGGCGCTCGTCACCAGGTCCTCGGGGTCGTCGTCCTCCAAGACGAACCACTGGTAGCCGTGGTCGTCCTCGTGCCGATGGAAGCCGGTGCCGGTGTCTATCTCGCCGGCCTCCAAGATGGCCTCGACGGTCTCGACCGCCTCGTCGAAGCGGGTGCTGTCCATCCCGGAGAAGCAGAGCGCGGCCTCCCCGCAGTGGTCGTAGCGGAGGTCCGCCTCCATCGTCATGTACGCGGTCGACATCCCGAAGAGGTCCTCGGGGTCCGCCTCGCGGGTCGCGTCGGTCTCGGCGCTCGTCCCGAGCACGGCCCGGATCGTGTCGAAGATGCCCATCTGCCCCGGCCTACGGGCGGCGGGGTTTAGGGCGTTTCTCTCGCCGGCCCCGGGTCCCTATCGCGCCTCGCCGGCGAGTCACGTCCCGTCGAGTCTCCTCGCCGAGTCACGCCTCGTCGTCGACGCGGTCGAGATACGTCAACACGCCGCGCGCGTTCAGGCTCGTGTTCGCTCTGGCGCGCTCCGGGTTCCAGTAGTCGATGTCGCGGCTCGCCGCCTCGAAGTGGTCGACGACCGCCTCGTCGTCGTCGAGCTCGTCGCGCTTCTGCCGGACGCGCTCGACCCACTCGACGTACGCGCGCTTCGCCTCGCCGAGCAGGTCCGCGTCGCAGTCGCGCGGGCCGAAGTGGCCGAAACAGAGCGTTTCGGGGTCGATGTCCTCGATCAGCCGGATGTCGTCGAGACACTGCTCGAAGTCGAACTGCGGCGGCGGCGACGTCGGGGTCACCGCGTCGATCTCGGGGACGTAGATGCCGGCGGCGTCGGCGGCGAACACGACGTCCGCCTCGGGGTCGTGGTACACCGCGTGGTGGGGCGCGTGGCCGGGCGCCTCGCGGACGACCAGCTCGCGGTCGCCGAGGTCGATCCGGTCGCCCTCGGCGACGCCCTCGATCCGGTCGTCCGGGACCGGCTTCGGCTCCGCGTAGTACTGCCACTGCTCCTCGACCGCCGACTTGGTGCCGGCGACGAGCGCCTCCGGGTCGACGAGGTGGCGGACGCCTTTTTCAGGCACCCGGACCTCGGCGTTCGGGTAGCGCTCCGCGAGGTAGCCGGCCCCCCCGGCGTGGTCGAGGTGGGCGTGGGTCGGGAGGACCCACGCGAGCTCCTCGCGGCCGATCCCGATCGCCTCGATCGTCTCGAACAGGGCCTCCCGGTTCGCCCCCGTCCCGGTGTCTATCACGATCGGTCGCTCGGCGTCGTACACGTAGACGGCGCCGTACTCGTCGGTGTCGAACATCCCGGTGTCGTGGACGTACAGGTCCTCGACGCCGCGGACCGGTTCGAACTCGCCAGCGCGCATACCGGACGAGGAACCCGGGGGCACTTCTAGCGATCGGTCTGCGCCCCCGGCGCTCGCGGCGACCTCGGGGCCCGGAGAGGTCGGCCGCGCGGGCCGAGGCTTATGGTCGCGCCGCCCGAGGGGACGGTATGCGAGTGCTCGTCACCGGTGCGACCGGGTTCGTCGGGAGCCGACTCGTCCCGACGCTGCGCGCGCGCGGCCACGACGTGGTCGCGCTCGTCCGCGACGCCGACGGCTACGACGCGCCCGAGGGCGTGGCCGTCGTCGAGGGCGACCTCCTGGAGCCGGAGACGCTCCCGCCCGCGTTCGAACTCGACGGCGAGGCGGTCGACGCCGCGTACTACCTCGTCCACTCGATGGACGGCGGCCCGGGGTACGAGGAGCGCGACCGGAACTGCGCGACCAACTTCGCCGCGGCCGCGTCCGACGCGGGGGTCGACCGGATCGTCTACCTCGGCGGGCTCGGCGAGGACCGCGAGGAGCTCTCCGAGCACCTCCGGTCCCGGCGCGAGGTCGAGCGGATCCTCGCCGATGGCGACCCGGCGCTCACGACGCTCCGGGCCGCGATCATCATCGGCGCCGGGAGCGCCAGCTTCGAGGTGGTCGCCGGGCTCGCCCGGCGGCTCCCGGTGATGGTCACGCCGAAGTGGGTCGACACGCTGTGCCAGCCGATCGCGATAGCCGACGTGGTCGCGTACCTCGCGGGCGTCCTCGATGTCCCCGAGACCGCGGGCGAGACGTTCGAGATCGGGGGGCCGGAGGTGTTGACCTACGGGGAGATCCTGCGGCGGACCAGGCGGCAGCTCGGGGGCGGGCTCCGGATCGTCAGGGTGCCGGTGCTGAGCCCGGAGCTGTCGGCCCGGTGGCTCAGGCTCGTTACCGACGTGAACCCCTACCTCGCCCGGTCGCTGGTCGAGGGGCTCCGGAACACCGTGATCGTCGAGGACGACCGCATCCGCGACCTCGTCCCGGTCGAGCGAACCCCGTTCGAGCTCGCGGTCGCGCGCGCCCTGACCGACTCGCCGAACGCGCAGCGCCCGTGGCTGACGACGCTCCGGGGGCTCCGGTCGTGAGCCGCGAGTACGGCGAGACGTGGGTGTACGAGAGCCTCGTCGGGGGGATCCCCGGGTTAGGGATCTCGCGGACGCTGGCGGTCGCGCTCCAGTTCGCGATCTTCGAGGTCGGCGTGGTCGCGCTCGGCTGGTACTACGGGGTCTGGAACGCCGTGGTCGCCGGGACGGTCGCGGTCGTCGTCGCCGCGGTCGGCAGCGTCGAGATGCACCGGTTGGGCGCGAAGAACCGGCTGCTCGGGACCCCGCCGGAACACAAGCGGCTGCTGTTCGGGTCGAGCATCGAAATCGTGTTGGGCGTGTTAGCGTTCATCGCCCTCGTGACGTACCTGTTCGCGTGGGAGAACACCCTCCTCGACCGGCTCTTCGGTCCGCAGCCGCCGATCCCCGTCGTCTACCTCACGCTGCTCGTCCTCTGGGACCTCACCTACCGCATCGGCACCTCTTGGTGGAGCGCCGTCGTCGCGCTGTGGCGCGCGGTCCACGTCGACCTCCCGCCCGACGAGCGGGCGACCGTCCGCCGGCTCGACGCCGAGAACATCGGCTTCTCCGCGGTCCAACTGGCGCTCGTGCCGTTCCTGCTCACGGAACCCGTGCTGCTCGGCGCGGTGGTCGGTCACGTCCTCGCGGTCGCGGTCGTCTGTACGGCGGCGATCCTACTCACCTGATCTCTCGGTTCCGGTCGGCCCGTCGCACCCCGCTGTCGCGACCGTTACCCGTCGCTACCGGCGTCGAGAATGGAATTAGAAGGCGCGGCGTCGCCGCGGCCGCGTCACTTGCCCTGAAGCTCTTCGAACTTGTCGAGGAGTGCCTCCGTGGAGTCGCCCGAGTCGTAGGTCAGCGATCCGGAGTACTCGGGGCGCTCCGCGTCGAAGTCGGCGTCGACTTCGCTGGTCTTCTTCTCCCGACGCTCGTGTTCGGCCTCGTCATAGGCACCCATTGACATGGTACGTCAACACTTGGCCGTTTCCTGTTATATACCTGTCGGCAAAGGTATCATAAACCGTGAACGATCGGGTCGGTCCACCGGAATCGATTAACCCCGCGGCGTGATACCGAACGCCCGTGGCACAACCGCTCCGCTTCAGGCGCTCGCCCGGCCGGTGGACCGCGGACCGCGTCCGGTCGCAGATCGGTCGCCCCCTCGACGAGAACCTCGGAGCGACCGCCGGCGACCCGTGGTTCGCGCCGCCGCCGGCGTACGAGGCGCGCCGGTTCGACATGGACGACGGGTCGTTCGCGCTGTTCTGCTGGACGGACGACGACGCGGACCCCCCGGTCGGCGCCGACGGCGGGCCGGTCGGGTACTGGCTCGGTAACACCGAGACGCCGAGCGAGCTCTGGCGGACGGACAAGTACGGGTTCGACGAGGCGCCGTACCCGGTCTCGCGGTGGGCGCAGCGCGAGCTGCTCGCCGGGCTCCACGACGACGAGCCGTGGCTGGCGGAGTACCCGCACGTCTCGTGGTTCTTCCTACCCGTCTTCTGCTCGAAGGACGGCGCGGAGACGAGCCGGGCGTTCTTCCGCGACCACGCCGCCGGGTTCCCGGACGCGACCCGCGAGGACGGCACCGGGTTCGTCGAGGAGACGCTGCGGCCGGGGACGCTCGACGAGTACCGCGAGGTCATGGCCGGGAAGCTCGGGACCTCCGCCTCGCGGGACCTCGTCCGGATGAGCGCGGCGATAGCCGAGTTCACCGCGGCCCGGATACTCACGGACGCGGGGTACGAGGTCACGCCGGAGATCGAGGTGACGACGGGCCACTCGCTCGACTTCCGCGCGACGGACCCGGAGACCGGCGCCGGCCACCTCGTCGAGGTGACGCGCCCGCAGCCGACCGCCGGGCGCTCCGCGAACGACCCCGTCGCGGCCGTCCGCGACACCGCCGAGACGAAGACGAGCGGCCAGCTCTCGGCTCACGCCGGCGGCGTCACGCTGTTCGTCGACTGCTCGTCGTTCCCCGCCGACGAGTGGGCCGCCGTGCGCGAGGCGGAACCCGCGGTCCGACACAAGCCCGCGGTCGTCTACCGCGCCGAGCCCGACGGCTCGATCGAGGGGTATCGGAAGGGGTCGGTCCCGCTCGACCTCTCCGGGGTCGTCGACGGCGTCTCGTAGCGGCGTCGCTCTGCGGTGACGTAGCCGCTCTCGGTTTGGCCGGATCGGCGGCTCTCCGCGGTCGGGTTTCGAAAGAAAGGGTACGGATTCCGTGCGATTCGGCGCGTCAGAACGAGACCGGCGAGGGCCCCTCTTCCGCGTCGGTGGTCGGGTCGCGGTCCGAGTAGAACCGGCGACCGACGCCGCGGTGGCAGACGCCGGCCCGGAGCGTGGTGAACACGTCCTCCGGATTCTCGAACGTCTGGTCGCCGAACCGCTCTAAGACGTCGCCGAGCCGCTCGGACCCGTTCGCGAGCTCTACGGTCGCGTTGCCGTGAGCCGCGATGATCTCCTCAGAGGTGGTCGGGTACTGGTGCCGTTCGAGTCGGTCGTCGACGCCGTTCAAGCGCATCAACAGATGGAAACCGCCGATGGTTCTTAATGATTGTCCATGTACGACCTTAGTCGGAGGGGATACCTTATATCGCCTTATATTCGTGTCTCCCGGCCGCGTCTCGGACCGCCGTCGCTTAGTGTCGGGCGGGGCTATTCGCCCCCATGCCCGCCGATTCCGCCGAATCTTCTGATTCCGCCGTCACCGACGATTCCCCCGACTCCAGCGATCCCGTCGTCGCCGACCTCCACGCGCACACGACCGTCTCTGACGGGACCTTGACCCTCGACGAGGTGCCCGCGGCCGCCCGCGAGGCCGGCGTCGACTGGGTCGCGATCACCGACCACGACCGGATCCACCCGGGGCTCGACGCGCCGGTCGTCGAGCGCGACGGGATCCGGGTGGTCCGTGGGATAGAGCTCCGGGTCGACGCCGGCTTCGAGCGCCTCGACCTCCTCGGCTACGGCGTCGAGCACACCGACGCGCTCGACGCGGAGATCGACCGGCTCCAGCGCGACCGCCGCGAGCGCGGCGCCGCCATCCTCGACGCGGTCGAGGAGCGGCTGGGCGTCGAGCTCGACGTCGAACCTCGCGCCGGGCTCGGGCGCCCGCACATCGCGCGGGCAATCGACGAGTCCGACGCGCCCTACGACTACGCCGGGGCGTTCGACGAGCTGATCGGAAACGACGGCCCCTGCTACGTCGCGCGCGACGTGACGCCGCTCGACGAGGGGCTCGACCTGCTCGCCGACGCCTGCGCGCTCGTCGGGCTCGCGCACCCGTTCCGGTACGGGGACGTCGACGAGGCGCTCGACGTCGCGCGCGAGTCGGCCGCGATCGACGCGGTCGAGCGCTTCTACCCGTACGGTCGCGCCGTCGACGACGCGCGGATCGACCGTCTCGCCGCCGAGAGCGACCTGCTCAGGACGGGCGGGACGGACGCCCACGAGCGGACGCTCGGCGTCGCCGGGCTGACGGCGTCGGTGTTCGAGCCGGTCCGCGAGCGGCTGCCCGAGCCGGTTTCTGTCGGGGAGTTCGCGGCCGGGGACTCCCCCGGCGCGGCGCCCGACGAACAACATTAAGCCCGCGCCGGACGGAGTGGGGCGTATGCGGTGTCACTACTGCGACCGGGAGGCCACGTACGAGGCGGAGCAGGGCGGCGTGGTCGTCGGGCTCTGCGAGTCCCACTTCAAACAGCGCGTCGAGGAGCTCGCGGAGTCGGACGAGCTCGCGGAGCTCCGCGACCGGATCGACATCGAGTCCTCGGAGTAGCCGGTTCGGCCGACTCCTCCCTCCGCCGGGCGAGCCAGTCGGTGCGAGACGAACGCTAAAAGGCCGCGCGGGACCAACCGGTCGACATGGACCTCACGGACCGGCCACGCCGCCTCCGGACCGACGGCGTTCGCCCGCTCGTCGCCGAGACCGACCTCTCGGCGTCGGACCTCGTCGCGCCCGTCTTCGTCGACGCGACGACCGACGAACGTGTGCCGATCGAGACGATGCCCGGCCACGAGCGCGTCCCGGTCGACGAGGCGGTCGACCGCGTCGCCGAGATCCGCGAGACCGGCGTCGAGGCCGTCATCCTCTTCGGCGTCCCCGAGTCGAAGGACGCCTCCGGGAGCCGGGCGTACGCCGACGACGGCGTCGTCCAGCGCGCGACCCGGCGGATTACAGCCGAGACCGACGTCACCGTGATCGGCGACGTCTGCCTCTGCGAGTACACCGACCACGGCCACTGCGGCGTCATCGAGGAGACGGCCGAGTCGGACCCGACGCTCACGGTCAAGAACGACGAGACGCTCGACCTGCTCGCGCGGACCGCCGTCTCGCAGGCCGACGCGGGTGCTGACGTGGTCGCTCCCTCCGCGATGACCGACGGACAGGTGCGGGCGATCCGCGAGGCGCTCGACGACGCCGGCCACGAGGAGGTCGCCATTCTGAGCTACGCCGCGAAGTACGAGTCCGCCTTCTACGGCCCGTTTCGCGACGCGGCCGACGGCGCGCCCGCGTTCGGCGACCGGCGGCACTACCAGATGGACCCCGCCAACCGCCGCGAGGCGCTCCGGGAGGCCCGGCTCGACGCCGAGCAAGGGGCCGACGTGCTGATGGTGAAGCCCGGCCTGCCGTACCTCGATATCGTTGGAGACCTCCGGCGGGAGTTCGACCGGCCGATCGCCGCGTACAACGTTTCCGGCGAGTACGCGATGCTCCACGCCGCCGCGGAGAAGGGGTGGCTCGACCTCGAGGCGACCGCGCTGGAGTCGCTCACCGCGCTCAAGCGCGCGGGCGCGGACCTCATCGTCACGTACTTCGCCGAGGACGTCGCCGATAACTTATAAATAGAATCGGCCGGGAGTCGACGTGCTAGGTGAGTCATCCACCACGGCGCGCGCCTCCGAGCGCCCGGAGGGCGTGAGGAGCGCGTGCGAGGGACGCGGCGACCGGAGCGAAGCGGAGGGAGCCGCGAGGCTGGGGAGGTGTGAGGCTGCGGTTGCGGTGCGGTCAGGGCGGGAATCGAAGGGGCGGCCGAGAGGCGGGCGCAGGCGACGTAAGCACCGCAGCGAGTGAGCGGAGCGAACGAGCGAGGAGCGCAACGAGCGTGCGCCCGCCTCTCGGCCGGGGCTTCGGTGGCGTTCGCACGCATCGGTGTATCGGCTTCAGTTTATAAACAGCCACCCGTTCGTCCGGAATCGTTCATACCACCTGTTCGCCGTCGTCGTCGTACACTTCGATGGCGTCGACGGGGCACGAGCGCGCCGCGAACTTCGCATCGAACTCCTCGCTGTCGGGCACCTCGACGACGAACAGGTCGTCTTCCTCCTCCTCGCTCCCTTTTAAATCGGCTTTCCCGTCGTTCAGGTTCTTCTCGAAGGTGTCCCACTCGGCGACGCACTGGTACATCCCGACGCAGGTGTCGCGATCGAACTCGACGTACATGACCACCGGTTCGGCGAGCCGATACAAAGCCGTGGCGACGAGAGGTGTGGGGCTCTGAAAGGGATCGGCGGTGACTTCCTCCAAAGCCCCAGTCGCGAGGCCGCCGTACGCTCGTTGCGCTCCTCGTTCGTTCGCTCCGCTCACTCACTGCGGTGCTTACATCGCCTACGGCGGCCTCGCGACTGCCCCTTTGAGTCCCACCCGCCCCGCACCGCGACCGCACCTCTTACCTCCCCAGCCTCGTCAGTCGCCTCCGCTTCGCTCCGGCGACTGACTCCCTCGCGCGTGCGACTCACGCCCTATCGGGCGTTCGTCGGCACGCGCCAACCGCATCAGCATTCAAATCGCTCCTTGCTGTCCTGTGTTTTCTCGGATCTCGACCGCCCTTTTTAAATCTCGCAGGGACCGATCCCCGCCCATGCCCACCGTCTGGCTCGTCGACCGGCAGTTCGACTCGAAGGGGCTCGTCCGGCTCACCTACGCCACAGAGGACGGCGAGCGCGTCCACACGAAGGAGCTGGCCGAACAGCGGCTCGTCACGGGCGACGGGATCACCGCCGGCCGCGAGGTCGACAAAAGCGCGCTGGGCGAGAGCCCGGCGGACGAGGTCGAGCGGTTCGCGTCCGAGGCGTCGAAGATGGCGGCCGAACACGACCTCGACGATAAGGTCTAACGGCCGCTGACCGCGCCCGCGCACCCCGTCGCCCCACACAACCGAGTCCGTTAAGGGGGAACCGGCGGAACGTGTGACCGAAATGCCCAGTGGTGAGTACGACCCCGACGCCGTCGAGCCGCGCTGGCAGCGGCGCTGGGTCGACGAGGAGACGTACGCCTACTCCGCCGACGACCCGGTCGACCCGAACACCGTCTTCTCCATCGACACGCCCCCGCCGACGGTATCGGGGAGCCTCCACATGGGCCACCTGTACGGGTTCACCCTCCAGGACTTCGTCGCGCGCTTCGAGCGCATGAACGGCGGGGAGACGTTCTTCCCGTTCGGCTACGACGACAACGGGATCGCCTCCGAGCGCCTGACGGAGGACGAGCTCGACATCCGCCACCAAGAGTTCGAGCGCCGCGAGTTCCAGCGGAAGTGCCGGGAGGTCTGCGCGAACTACGAGGAGCAGTTCACCGAGAACGTCCAGTCGCTCGGGGTGTCCGTCGACTGGGACCATACGTACCAGACGATCGAGCCCCGCGTCCAGCGCGTCTCCCAGCTCTCCTTCGTCGACCTCTACGACCAGGGCCGCGAGTACCGCGAGAAGGCGCCCGCGATCTGGTGTCCCGAGTGCGAGACCGCCATCTCGCAGGTCGAGACCGAGGACGACGAGCAGGCCAGCCACTTCAACGACATCGCGTTCCGGGTCGTCGGGGTCGACACCGACGGCGACGGCGCCGATGACGCCGAGGAGTTCGTCATCTCGACGACCCGCCCCGAACTCCTCCCGGCCTGCGTCGCCGTGTTCGTCCACCCCGAGGACGACGAGAACCAGCATCTCGTCGGCGAGTCCGCCGAGGTCCCGCTGTTCGGCCACGAGGTGCCGATCATCGCCGACGAGCGCGTCGACAGGGAGACCGGCTCCGGGGTCGTGATGTGCTGTACGTTCGGCGACCAGAACGACATCGAGTGGTACCAGGTCCACGACCTCGACCTCCGGGTCGCCATCGACGAGTCCGGCCACATGACCGACGTCGCCGAGGGGTACGAGGGGCTCCACGCCGACGAGGCCGGCGAGGCCATCGTCGAGGACCTCGACGAGGCGGGCGCCCTGCTCGACCGCCGCGACATCACCCACACCGTCAACGTCCACGAGCGCTGCGGGACGAGCGTCGAGTTCCTCGTCACCGAGCAGTGGTACATCGAGATGCTCGACAAGACGGACGAGTACCTCGAGATCGGCCGGGAGATGGAGTGGTCGCCCGAGAAGATGTTCACCCGGTACGAGCACTGGGTCGAGGGGCTCCAGTGGGACTGGCTCATCTCCCGCCAGCGCTCCTCGGGCATCCCGTTCCCGGTGTGGTACTGCGAGGACTGCGGCGAGGAGGTCATCGCGGAGAAGGCCGACCTCCCCGTCGATCCGCTCTCGGACGACCCGCCGGTCGACGCGTGCCCCGAGTGCGGGCACGGCGAGTTCGAGCCGGAGGACGACGTGCTCGACACGTGGGCCACCTCCAGCCTCACGCCGCTCATCAACGCCGGCTGGGACTGGGACGAGGAGGCCGAGGAGTTTACCATGGAGCATCCGGAGCTGTACCAGTTCGACCTCCGGCCGCAGGGCCACGACATCATCAGCTTCTGGCTGTTCCACACCCTCGTCAAGTGCTACGAGCACACCGACGAGGTCCCGTTCGAGGAGACGATGATCAACGGGCACGTCCTCGACGAGAACCGCGAGAAGATGTCGAAGTCGGTCGGCAACGTCGTCGAGCCCGAGGCCGTGTTGGAGGAGTTCCCGGTCGACGCCACGCGCTACTGGGCGGCCGGCACCGCCGTCGGCGACGACTTCCCGTTCAAGGAGAAGGACCTCCGCGCGGGCGAGAAGCTGATCCGGAAGCTGTGGAACGCCTCGAAGCTCGTCGAGTCGCTCGCGCCGGAGCCGTTCCCGGCCGAGCCCGACGGCGGGCTCCGCGAGCTCGACCGCTGGCTGCTCGCCGAGCTCGACGCCGAGGTCGAGCGGCTCACCGAGCTGCTCGACGACCGCGCGTTCTCGAAGGCCCGGGACGAGCTCCGGAGCTTCTTCTGGAACACGTTCTGCGACGACTACCTCGAGATCGCCAAACAGCGCGAGGACGACGCGGCCGCGTACACCCTTCGGACCGCGCACCGCCGGTTCCTGAAGCTGTTCGCGCCCCTCCTCGCGCACGTCACCGAGGAGCTGTGGCACGACATGTACGCCGGCGACGCGGCGGCGGCCGGGCTCGCGGACGGCGCGAGCGACTCGGTTCACCTCACCGACTGGCCCGAGCCGCTGGGGATCGAGGCCGACCGTGCCGCCGGGACCGCCGCGACGGCCGTCGTGGGCGCGCTCCGGAAGTACAAGAGCGAGAACCAGCTCCCGCTCACCGCGACGCTCGACGCGGTGGAGGTGTACGCCGACGTGCGTGGCTTCGAGGACGACATCACCGGCGTGATGCACGTCGACGACCTGACGGTCCACCCCGACGGCGACGCGCCCGTCGAGACGGTGATCACGGGCATCGACCTCGACTACGCCACCGTCGGGCCGAAGTACGGCGACCAGGTCGGCGACATCGAGGCCGCGCTGGCGCAGGAGGAGTACGAGATCGACGGCGACGAGCTTCACGTCGCGGGCGTCACGCTCGTCGACGACGAGTTCGCGGTCGAAGAGGAGCGGCAGTACCAGGGCGAGGGCGAGCTGCTTCAGGCGGACGACGTCGTCGTCATCGTCCGCAACGACGCGTAGCCCGCTCTCTCATTTCGATTCCCGACTCGGTCACAGGTCCGCGCCGACGGCCTCGTTGACCGAGTCGAACCCGTCCCGTTCGAGCAGTTCGACGAGTCCCTCGTTGATGTCGCGCGCGAGTCCCGGCCCCTCGTAGACGAGCCCGGTGTACAGCTGGACCAGCGAGGCGCCCGCACGTATCTTCTCGTAGGCGCCCGCGGCGTCGGAGATTCCCCCGACACCGATCACCGGGACGTCGGTGCGCTCCGCGACGAACCGCACCCGATCCGTCGCGAGCGACTCGATCGGCTTCCCCGAGAGGCCGCCGCGTTCGGCCCGGTTGTGGCTCCGCAGCGAGTCCGGTCGGGAGGTCGTCGTGTTGGTCGCGATGACGCCGTCGAGGCCGAGGTCGTCGACGACGCCGAGCGCGTCTTCGACCGCCGGCTCCGGGAGGTCCGGCGAGAGCTTCACGAGCAGCGGGTCGGCGCCGGCATCGTCGAGCGTCCCGAGGATGCGCTCCAAGGCGTCGCGGTTCTGGAGCTCGCGGAGTCCGGGCGTGTTCGGGCTGGAGACGTTGACGACGAAGTAGTCGCCCGCGTCCGCGACGCGCTCGTACGTGTACAGGTAGTCGTCGGGGGCCTCGCTCAGGGGCGTCGACTTCGATTTCCCGATGTTGATCCCGATCGGCACGTCCGGGAGCGGGTCGCGGTCGAGTCGTTCGCCCACCCGGTCGGCGCCCTCGTTGTTGAACCCCATCCGGTTGACGAGCGCCTCGTCCTCTTTCAGCCGGAACAGTCGCGGGCGCGGGTTTCCGGGCTGTTGCTCCGCGGTGACCCCGCCGACCTCGACGTGTCCGAACCCGAGCGACGCCAGCGCCCGCGGGACGTGCGCGTTCTTGTCGAACCCGGCGGCGACACCCACGAGGTTCGGGAACGTCGACCCGAACAGATCGACCGCGAGCCGCTCGTCGTCGATCGCGTACCGCTCGGCGAGCGCGTCGGCGACCGGGGTCCCCTGAACGCCGCCGAGCAGCCGGTGGATCAGTCCGTGTGCGGTCTCCGGCGGCAGCCGGAACAGTGCTGGCTTCAACAGGTCGTACGCGCCCATCGTCTGGTTCTCGTCACGAGCGACAATCAATCCGCCGACCGCGGCCCGTATCGCGGTCGCTCGGGGGCGTAACTGCGTCGAACTTCCGCGGTCCGCGTCAGAAGTCGTGTTCGAGCTGCTCCGGGTTGGCGTCCGCCTTCTGGATGATTATTTTCCCGTCTCGGACCCGGACGAACACCTCGTCGCCGATCTCCATGCCGGCGACGGCGAGCTCGTCCTCGTGGAGGTTCACGTGGACGTTGTGGTACTCCCCGTCGTCGTCCTTGGCGCCACTGGGGCTGAGCTTCTTTTTGCGGACCATCGCGGGTGTGCTTGTCGCCCTTCGCCATAGCAGACACATAAGTGTTGTTTACGCGTACTCCCCCGCCGGTGAATCGCGCGTGCGCACGGCGCGACCAACAGAGCCGATCCGCGGGCGTGAACGGCCTCGGGAGGCGGGACCGATTCGTCCGCGATCCGCGGCCGAAATCGCCGTGCGAACCCCGAACCGGCGTGTCGCGCGCGCTGAACCCTCCGCAAATCGCCGCAGATTGACCGTTTCGCTCCCGTTTTGATGCCCCAAATCGCCAGCCGCCGCCGAGGCAATATATAAAAATTGTGGCGCACAGCTTTCATTTCCCCGATATATTTATTACACACTGTGTGCTGGTGTCACACGGAGGCAAAACCATGGTACGTGAAGACGGTAAGCGAAACTTTGCCCTGCGAGAGGAAGACGGATCGGAACCGAGCGAGTTCTCGGGCAACATGCCGCGTCAGGCGGCGCTCAAAGCGGCTCGAACGCTCGAGCCGGCACCCTCCGAGGAAGAGGCGGAGCGAACGACGCTTCGTCTCCGGGAGAAGGGGACCCAGAAGGTCCACGAGTACGAGGGATGGGCCTGGAAGGACGGCGCTCCCGAGGTCGACGACGCGGACGACGACTTCTGGCTCAACGACCTCGACGACATCACCAAGGCCAACGTCTCGAAGCAGGGCATCGAGTACCTCGACGACGAGTAACCCTCGGGCCGCCGGTTCCGATCTCTCGTTTTCGCCATCGACCGGCCGGAACGCCTCGGAGTTGATCACCCTGTCGCGACAGAGATACCGTCCCGGGTAGGCTCGCCTCCGTCTCGACTCGATCCGGTCAGTTGGCCCGCTTCTCTCGGCATGAAATCGCATGACGTGGCGCCGGTAGTTCGACGGGGTTAAGTACAACCCGGGCATTCGAAGAAATGCGAAGAACGCATCGCGGACTCGGGCCGTTCAACTCGGCCCGGTTTCGCTGGACCCGTACCGTTCCGATGGGTTTATGACCCGTCGTCCGGTACGTTCAGGTCCGCGAAGGATGAGGATCACGCCCCCTGCGCTCCGGCGTAAGCGGTGATCTGATGTGAGCCGTGGTCGTTCGGTGTCATCCAAGCCGTTGGATGGGCCGGACACCACACAGACCAATGCAATGGTGTGTCAACTCTCGGCTTCAACCGAGATTGACACCCGCCAACACCCCCTTCAGGTCGGGAATCAGGCCTGAAGGATATTCATTCCGGTTGATCCTGCCGGAGGCCATTGCTATTGGGATCCGATTTAGCCATGCTAGTCGCACGAGTTCGGACTCGTGGCGAATAGCTCAGTAACACGTGGCCAAACTACCCTTCGGAACACAATACCCTCGGGAAACTGAGGCTAATAGTGTATACCACATCACCACTGGAATGAGTGATGTGCCAAACGCTCCGG
>NZ_QPLT01000023.1 GCF_003666015.1 Halorubrum sp. Atlit-26R | reverse complement strand
TTTTGGGAAATAGAACGACGAACATCATCGTTTGCGAATAGTTTTAGCAATGTCGCGCTAGAGACAGCTCAAAACTGGCTCGAAGCCTTCGCCGTCTACCACAATTCACGCCAAACTTAACGCGACCGCTCGCCGCGACCGGATGATTTTAACGACCGGCGGACCCAGTGGCTCGCATGAACAAATCGACCCAGATCGTGGTTGGTACGGTCGGCGTCTCGGCCGTCCTCTCGGTGCTCATCATCCTCTCGTACGTCCTCGCCTGATGTTCTCGCCCCGGTCGCTCGACGACGACCTCGCGGCGGTCCGCGACCGCTACGCGCCGGGGTCGCCGGTCCTCGACGTCGACTCCGACTTCGAGACGCTTCCGCCCGCGGCGGCGGAGGACCTCGGGCTCTTCGTCGACGCGCTCGACCCCGCGTCGTACCCCGCCGAATGGCTCCCGGACGCGGTGCCCGACCTGCTCCGAAAGCACGCGGGGCCCGCGTTCACCGTCGGGCTCCCGGGCGACGGCACGGTCGTCCGGACGACGCAGACCGACCCGCCGACCGTCCTCGTCAAGCGGCGCGCGGAGGGGACGCCGGAGGACTTCCTCGCGTTCCTCGTCGCCGAGCGGTTAGTCCAGATCGGCTGTGAGCCGGCGCCGGGAGCCGTTGCGGGCGCCGCGGAGGCGACCGGGTCCGGCCTCCCCGAGTCGTTCCTCCCCTTCTTCGGCGAGGGCTACCGCGACCTCGACGCCGCGATCCGTCGCCCCGACCCGGAGACGGGCGAGTCGACGACGGGGTTCGGCCCGACCGACGTCTTCCAGGTCGCGAACGCGCTGTTCGACGCGTGGGTCGGCCTTCACGTCCGCGACGAGTTCGCCTCGTGGGCGGAGGAGTATCCCCGGCTGTTCGACGCGTGGGTCGACGCCGGCGAGCGCCTCTCCGGCCGGCTGGGCCGCCTCTCCGGCGAGGTCGCGCGCGGCGAGACCGAGTTCCCGAGCGCGACGGAGTACGCCTGCTCGGCGGTGAAACACGACCTCGACCTCCCGGCGCCGTACGGCGCGCTCGACACGACCGCCTACCGGGAGCGCGGGGCGGACTACGCGGTGGCGTGGGCGGAGAAGACGTTCGCGGCGCTCGTCGACGACGAGGAGTAATGGGTCGCCCGATCGCGGTGAAGCCGCCGTTCAGACGTCGACGACGACGTTGCCCTCGCCGTCGAGGTCGATGACGCCGTCGAACAGGTCGCGGAACCGGTCGAGCGTCGCGACCTCGTGGACCTCCTCGGAGAGGTGGAAGATGCCGACCGCGTCGTGCTCGTCGAGGAGGGCGAGGATCTCGGCGGCGGCCTCGTACACCGCGTCGTCGTCGGCGTAGTAGGCCATCTCGGTGAGCGAGTCGACGGAGACGCGCCGCTTCCCCTCGTTCTCCGTGAGGAACCGCTCGACGCGGTCGACGACGCCGTCGAGATCGTCGGGCGCGGAGACGTAGTAGACCTCGTCGGACGTGCGCCGCGAGTAGCCGCGCTCGACCGAGAGCGTGTCGAGGATGGTCGCCTTCGTTTCGTCGACGTCGTAGTACTCCAGCTTCTGCTCGACCTCGCGGGCGGTGGTCCGCGTCGAGACGACGAGGAACGCGTCCGTGTCGGTCTTGAGGAAGTCCGTGTCGATTCGGTCCGTCTCGCCGATGCTCGGGTGGACGAGGAGGAGTCCGGTCCCGCCCGGTATCGTCTCCGGCCCGTTCTCGACGGCGAGGGAGTAGTCCATGGGATCGGAACTCGCCCGACGGACTTAACGGTGCGGGCCGGAGCCGTCCGAGACCGTCGGACGCGGGCGGGTCGCTCCCGTCGCGTTCGGTCGGCGTCGCGTCCGTCCGCCACCGACCCCCACCGTTTCGTTTGGAGATGCTGACATCAACGGGACGATCGCCCCCCGAATCGCTCACGGGCGCCCGCGGACCGACGGCGGTCGCCCGGCGCGGCGGTCGGTTTTTTTGCCCCGCCCGCCGTCGGTGCGTTCGATGCCCGGGCACGACTCCGCGCGCGAGATCTACCGGCAGGCGCTCCCGGTGATAGCCGTCAGCCTGATCGCCGGGCTGTTCGCGGGGACGATACTCGCCTCCGAGACCATGCGCGCGAACATCGCGGAGGTCCCCGGGCTCCTGCTGCTGCTGCCGGCGTTCCTCGCCACCCGCGGCGGGGTGTACGGCTCGCTCGGCGCGCGGCTCTCGACCGGGCTCCACCAGGGGATCATCGAGCCGCGGTTCCGCCCGTCCCGCCGGCTCACGAACGCCGTCGTCGCCTCCTTCCTCAACGGGATGACCGTCTCCGTGTTCATCGCGGTCGTCACCTACCTCACGCTCGCGCTGTTCGGCGACGGCGGGAGCCTCTTCCAGTTGGTCGGCGTGATGGTCGTCGCCGGGTTCCTCTCGGCGGTGCTGATGATCACCGTGCTCATCTCGGTCATCTTCGTCGGCTACCGCCGCGGGCTCGACCCCGACAACGTCATCGGGCCGGTCGTCACGACGCTCGGCGACGTGTTCGGCGTGTTCTTCCTCCTCGTCGGGGTCGCCCTCGTGGGGGCGCTCTCGTGACCGACCCCGAGCCGATCGCCGTCGACGAGTGGTCGATACGGCGGATCGTCCGGACGATGATCCCGCTTTTGGCCGCGTTGTCGGTGCTTCAGCTCGTCTCCGGAACCGTGTTAGAGACCTACGAGGCGGTCCTCCTGCGGTACCCGGCCCTGTTGGTCCTCGTGCCCGTCCAGATCGGGACGGCCGGCAACCTCGCGTCGATCACCTGCTCGCGGCTCACGACCCAGCTCTACCTCGGGACCTACGAGCTCAGCCCGGCCAATCCCGCGCTCCGAGCGAACGCGGGCGCGGTGTTCGGGCTCGCGGCGACCGTCTTCGGCGCCGTCGGCGTCGCCGCGTGGGCGATCGGGCTCGCGCTCGGCGGGTCGCTCGCGCTCGGCCGGGTGCTGCTGATCTCGCTGGTCTCCGGGCTGTGTCTCGCCGTCCTCGTCGTCGTCGCCAGCGTCGCCGCCGTCGAGGCCTCCTACCGGATCGGGCTCAACCCCGACGACACGACGATCCCGGTGGTGACGAACCTCTGTGACATCGCCGGCGTGTTGATCCTCTTCGCGGTCGTCTCGGTCGTCCTCTGAGTCGGACCGCGCGTCTCGGGCCCGATCAGAACACGCTGTCTGCGGTCGCGGCGCCGACGACGCTGAACACGGCGCCGACGGCGACGGCCTTCGCGGTCGTCGCCACGACCGCGCCGTCGCCGATGCCGCCCTCGACGAGGAACGTTTCGGGCGCGTCGAAGATCAGCGCCAGCAGGAGCACGGAGCCGAACGCGACCGTCATCAGCGAGACGAAGCGGGTCGGGATCCCGACGAGGTCCGGCTCCTCGTCGACGTCGCGGCCGGTGTCGGCTCGGTACAGCGCGGCGTACCCGATCAGCGCGACGAGCCCGGCGGTCACGGCGGCCTGGATCCAGTTCATTCCCGCTGCGAGCTCCCACACCTCCGCGGTGACGACGAACGGCCCCGCGAGCAGGAAGCCGCCGACGGACTGCTGGGCCATGTCGGCCACCCGGAAGTGCGGTCGGCGGAGCGCCCGCGGTCGCTTCATACAGGTCAGCGGAACGGGAGCCGGTAAAACACCGCCGTTTTTCACCGCTCTCCCCGTCCGACCGGTATGAGCGTCCGCGAGGAGTTCGACGAGTGGGCGGCCTCGGGCAAGGACCGCGGGATGGAGGACCGACACTGGCACACCGCGAAACACGTCTTGGCGCGCATGCCGGTCGAGGCCGGCGACGCCGTCCTCGATTTAGGTACCGGCTCCGGCTACGCGCTCCGCGCGCTCCGCGAGCGCGGGATCGGGAGGGGGTACGGCCTCGACGGCGCGCCGGAGATGGCGCGCAACGCCCGCGAGTACACCGACGACGACGCGGTCGGTTTTCTGGTCGGCGACTTCGACGAACTCCCCTTCGCCGACGACGCCCTCGACCACGTCTTCTCGATGGAAGCGTTCTACTACGCGAGCGACCCGGTCCACACGCTCGAAGAGGTCCGCCGCGTGCTGAAGCCGGGCGGCACCTTCTACTGCGCGGTGAACTACTTCGCGGAGAGCGAGACGACCCACGCGTGGCAGGAGAACATCTCGGTCGACATGACGCTGTGGTCCCGCGAGCAGTACCGCGAGGCGTTCCGCGAGGCCGGGCTGTACGTCGCCGAGCAGGACGCGATTCCCGACCGCGAGACGGAGATTCCCGAGGCCGACGAGTTCCCGACCGAGGGGTACGAGACGCGGGAGGCGATGGTCGACCGCTACCGGACGTGGGGGACGCTGTTGACGGTGGGCGTGGCACCTTGATCTGGACTTATAAATAGACGCCGGCGGCGCGGTGAGTCCTTCCAGAGACTACGTAATCCGTTTATAAATGGTGGATTGCGGATCGGCGGCGGTCATCTCCAAAACCACAGCCGTTCTGTCATAAATAGTCAACCGCGGATCGACGGAGTCCACCTCCAAAGCCCCAGCCGATTACTTATAAATCGCTGATCGCGGGTCGGCAGAGGCCACCTCCAAAGCCCCAGCCGCGAGGGCGGCGCACGCTCGCTGCGGTCCTCGGTCGCTCGCGCTGCTCGCTCCCTGTGGTCCTTGCTTCGCCTGCGCCGCCCTCGCGACTGCCCCTTTGAGTCCCGCCCCGCACAGCACCGCACAGCGCCTCACGCCTCCCCAGCCTCGTCAGTCGCCTCCGCTTCGCTTCGGCGACTGACTCCCTCGCGCGGTGCTGCTCGGCCGCGATGCGGCCTCGCAGGCACGCGCCACCGCGGATCTATTTATAAACGTACGTCGCTGCTGGCGGTCGCGGCCGCACCTGTTCACTCTCTCACGACCCGGTTCCGACGATTTAAATCGCGTGGGGGTCCAGACTCCGGTAATGGAACCGAGTTCGCTCTCCGGGCTCCCCGCGGGCGTCGGCGAGGCGCTCGAAGCGGAGGGCGTCGCGGAGCTGTACCCGCCCCAGCAGGCGGCGGTCGAGGCGGGCGTCGTCGACGGCGAGAGCCTCGTCGCGGCCGTGCCGACCGCGTCCGGCAAGACGCTGATCGCGGAGCTCGCGATGCTCTCCTCGATCGAGCGCGGCGGCAAGGCCTTATATATCGTCCCGCTGCGCGCGCTCGCCAGCGAGAAGAAGGCCGAGTTCGAGCGCTGGGAGGAGTTCGACGTGACGGTCGGCGTCTCCACGGGCAACTACGACTCCGACGGCGAGTGGCTCGCGAGCCGGGACATCATCGTCGCCACCTCGGAGAAGGTGGACTCGCTGATCCGCAACGGCGCGCCGTGGATCGACGACCTCACCTGCGTCGTCAGCGACGAGGTCCACCTCGTCGACGACTCCCACCGCGGCCCCACCCTCGAAGTGACCCTCGCGAAGCTCCGGAAGGTGAACCCCGGCCTCCAGACGGTCGCGCTCTCGGCGACCGTCGGCAACGCGGACGTCATCGCCGACTGGCTCGACGCCGAGCTCGTCGAGTCCGACTGGCGACCCATCGAGCTCCGGACCGGCGTCCACTTCGGCAACGCGATCAACTTCGACGACGGGAGCCAGCGCGAGGTGCCCGTCGAGCGCGGGGAGGACCAGACCGCGGAGCTGGTCGGGGACGCCTTAGACACCGAGGAGGACGGGCAGGGCGGCTCCTCGCTCGTCTTCGTCAACTCCCGGCGTAACGCCGAGTCGTCGGCCCGCAAGCTCGGCGAGGTCACCTCCTCCAGACTCACCGGCGAGGAGCGCGACCGCCTCCGCGAACTCGCCGAGGAGCTCCGCGGCGTCTCCGACACCGACACCTCCGAGGACCTCGCCGACGCGGTCGAGCAGGGGTCGGCGTTCCACCACGCCGGCCTCGCGAGCGAGCACCGGAGCCTGATCGAGGACGCGTTCCGCGACCGGCTGATCAAGTGCGTCTCCGCGACCCCGACGCTCGCGGCCGGCGTCAACACCCCCGCCCGCCGGGTGATCGTCCGCGACTGGCGCCGCTACGACGGGGAGTTCGGCGGGATGCAGCCGCTCGACGTCCTCGAAGTCCACCAGATGTGCGGCCGCGCGGGCCGGCCCGGACTCGACCCGTACGGCGAGGCGGTGCTGCTCGCGAACAGCGCCGACACCCGCGAGGAGCTGTTCGACCGATACGTCTGGGCCGAGGCCGAACCGGTCCGCTCGAAGCTCGCGGCCGAGCCCGCCCTCCGCACCCACGTCCTCGCGACGGTCGCGTCCGGCTTCGCCGCCACCCGGGACGGGCTGCTCTCCTTCCTCGATAACACCCTCTACGCGACCCAGACCGACGACGAGGGGCGTCTCGCCGCGGTCACCGACACCGTCCTCGACTACCTCGAAGTCAACGGCTTCGTCGACCGCGACCGCGACGGCGGGAGCGAGGGCCTCGCCGCGACCGGCATCGGCCACACCGTCTCGCGGCTCTACCTCGACCCGATGAGCGCGGCCGAGATACTCGACGGGCTCCGCACCGTCGCGGACGGCGCGGACGACGAGGGCGCCGAGAGCGGCGAAAGCGGCGAGTTCGTTCCGGCGGACGGCGCCGATTCTGCCCCCGACGCGGACGCCGACGCCGACGACGCCGAGTTCACGACCTACACGCGGGCGGACGAGGAGGGAGACGACCCCGCCGACGAGCCGGCGGAGCCGGACGCCGACGAGGGCCCCGCCGTCACCCCGCTCGGCCTCTATCACCTCGTCAGCCGGACCCCCGACACCTACGAGCTGTACCTCAAGTCCGGCGACCGCGAGGAGTACACCAAGGTCTGCTACGAGCGCGAGGCGGAGTTCCTCGGCGACGTGCCCTCCGAGTACGAGGACGTGCGCTTCGAGGACTGGCTCGCCGCGCTGAAGACGGGCCGGCTCTTGGAGGACTGGGCGAACGAGGTCGATGAGGACCGGATCGCGGAGCGGTACGGCGTCGGCCCCGGCGACATCCGCGGCAAGGTCGACACCGCCGAGTGGCTCCTCCGCGCCGCCGAGACGCTCGCGCGCGACGTCGACGGGATCGACGGCGACGTCGTAGTCCAAGTGCGCGAGGCCCGCAAGCGGCTGGAGTACGGCGTCCGCGAGGAGCTGCTCGACCTCGCCGGCGTCCGCAACGTCGGCCGCAAACGCGCCCGCCGCCTCTTCGAGGCCGGAATCGAGAGCCGCGCCGACCTCCGCGAGGCGGACAAGGCCGTCGTCCTCGGCGCGCTCCGCGGCCGCGAGCGAACCGCCGAGCGCATCTTGGAGAACGCCGGCCGCGAGGACCCCTCGCTGGACGGCGTCGACCCCGACCGGTCGGCCTCCGCGGCGGCGACCGCGGGCGCGGACGCCGACGGCGACGGCGACGGACAGGCGAGCCTGGGTGATTTCGGATGACTGCCCCCGCTGCCGACGCCGACGAGGAACCGGCGCCCGACCCCGACGGTGAGCCGGCGCCCGAGCCCGCGGTCCGCCTCGTCCGCGGAACCTTCGCCATCGACGACCTCGACGCGTTCCTCGCCGACCTCGACGGGATCGCCGCCGAGACCGGCGCGGTCGTTCAGGCGTTCGACGCCGACCTCGTCGTCTCCCCGACGCAGCTCCGCGAGGCGGCGCGGCTCGCCGCGCGGGCGATCGCTCGCGGCGAGGCGGTCGCGCGCGACCCCGCGGTCGAGGTCCTGCTGTACGCGGCCGGGCGCAGGCAGATCGACCGCGCCCTCGAACTCGGTGTCTCGGAGGGCGAGCGCGCCGCGGTCGTCCTCGTCGCGGACTTCGGCGGCGTGCCCGACGCCGGCCGGTCGACCGCGGACCTCGGCGGAGCAGTCGAGGCGGTTCGGAACCTCGCGGTCGACTCGGCCGAAGTCCCAGACGCCGACGCGCTCGACGCCGCGTTCGACGCGGAACGCGTCCGCGAGTTCTACGGCGTCACCGACCGCGAGCTCGCCGCGACGAACGGCGACCTCGCCGACGTCGTCCGCGAGCGCGCCGCGCTGCTGGACGTCGAGAAGTAACAGTTGTTACACAATCTATTTTTCACCCGGCCTGTAGCGTGATTTTTCGTGCCGATCCCCCCGTCACACATGAGTTATCTCGCCCGGTGAGCTACGTCACTTCCTCTGGGTTCTGACGCTGATTCGAGCGGGGTTCGACGGGCTTCACCCGTAGCTCTCCGAAGCCGTACTTCGAGTGACCGCCGACCCGGAGGATGCCGCTACCACTTTGTCGTCTGCTGTTGCGAATCGACAGCTACTGTCGAAATACAGCCGTGGTGGTCCTCTCCTGTGGGACGGACAGCTTAATCCGAACGCCAGTCGGTGATCTCTGTGACGGTCTCGTTTTCGAGGTCGACTGTGGCAGAGTAGTACACCTCGTCGGTGGAAGGGTTGCGGATCCTGATGGCGGCCTCGTCTTTGACGTACTCGGGATGACGGTCGATGGTGACCGTACCCGTCTCGTCACCGTCTTCGACTGTGAGGGTGAACGTCTCCTCTCCCTCGGCTGTCTCACTTTCCATCGAGGTACTATTGAACCCGGTGACGGTCGTGGTCCGGACGGAGTCCGCGGTCAGTTTGTGAATCGGTTCAACGGTCAGTTCGTACTGTTCTACGTCCCGAAGCACCTGCTGTACGGTCGCGTTGTCACGGGCGATGGCTTCGGCGTGACTGCGTTCGCTGTCCGTCAGTGGGTCCTCTGTCTCCGTGTTCACCTGATAGGTTCCACTCCCTTGTCGTTCGATTTCGATACTGTCGACCCGGGTCATGTTGTCGACGACGGTAACCTGCTGATCGCCCTGTTCGACGGTGACGTTGTCTTCGGACACGACGAACGCCGTACCGGGCCCGGAAGCGGCGTGAGGAGTGGTGGCACCGACCGCGGTGCCGAGGACGGCGAGCCCGACACCGAGAACCGCAAGGACCGCCAACAGGGCGAGACGGGACTGTAGATCGGACGTCATTCGTGGTTTGGACTTCGGTGAAAGACCACATCAGTACTGCGTGAAACCGGTTGGGAAACGGTTGGAAATGCGTTTCACAGGCGTTTCATCCCGGTTTTACAGCGAAAGAGCGATACGCATTAGACGGTGTGTTCATTACCCCGATCATATGGACTTGTCAGCCCTCCACGGCAAGCGCCTTATCGCGGCGTCCGCGTTCGTCGCCGCGGTCCTCGTGGTTGCCGTCCAACTGATCACCCCCTCACCGGTTATGGTCTCTCTCGGTGACAACGGCGCGCAAACCACCCAGCTCGGCCAGTACTTCACGTACACCGACGTCGCCCTCATCGCTGTCGCAGCCTCCCTCCTCGGCGCCAGCGGCACCTACCTCTTACTCCACGACCACACCACCACAGTCCCGACAACCGAGTCAGCGACACCGCATCCGGTCGCAAACGGCGGAGAACACCCATCGACGCGACAAGCGGTCAGCGACGGACACGGCAGCGACACCGTCCAGCACGACACAACGGCCCCCGAGGAACGGTGGGAGGAGACGGTTGACCGGTTACACAACAACGAGGAAACGGTCTACACCGTCGTGCTTGACGCCGGTGGTGAACTTCCGCAACGCGATATCGTCGAGGGGACCGAGTTGTCTAAGGCCACGGTCAGCCGAACCTTGGATACCCTCGAAAGCAAGGACCTGGTCGAGCGGAAACGCAAAGGGATGGGTAACGTCGTCGTCCTCAGATAGTCTTCGGTGAACACCGCCTGAAACGGGTTCCAAACCGGTTCCGTAATCCGTTTCCAATCAATCACTTTCAGGTCTTTCATCTAACGGTCTACGTGGAGAGCACCCCTCCTCCAGGGTACGGAGGCTTCGGTGGTGTCTCCACGCTACCAGGTGATTGACGAACTATGCGCACGAAACTTGCCGTCCTCGCGGTCGCCGCACTGCTCGCCCTCGGTACGGGTAGTGTCGTCGCCGCAATGGACATGCCTACGGCCGACACAGCGTCGGACGACGCATTGCCAGCCAACTACACCGTTGACGTCATCAATCCCGGAGCGGTGAGCGATGAAGAGGTCGATCAGGCCATCGAGACGGCTTGGGCGAACCAGACGGTCCGGAGTTACTTCGACGAGGTAACCGCCGTTCACTTCGAGGTATGGGCCTCCGGGTTGGACCAGAGTGTGATCCACGTCAAGGCCGCTCCGATTGAGGAGCCGGACGAGACACGGGTCATCACCGACGTCAACCTCTCAAAGAAGCAGGTCACCTACGTCGATGAACCGGTGAAACTCAACGCCTCCAACGCCATCACGATCGACGCCATCGACTACGATCGCAACGATACGGAACCTAGTCAGCACACGAACAATGAAGAACACGTCACGAGACTCACAGCAGACCAAGCCACTCAGATAGAGCTGAACGAGAGCTCGATTGAACGTGGCGGAGAGGGCACCTTCACCCTCGAAGTCGAAGACGACGAAGCCACCACGACCGTCCCCTCAGAAGAGATTATCAGGATCGACCTGCCTCCAGAGAACCAGACAGTCCACGGCAAATAAGACTGACCGACAGTAAAAACGCGCTCTACTCCTCTTTCTTTCCAGACGCTTGTGCGATGGTGATTGTTGGTTCACTCCAACTAGTAACGGGAATCCCGACCGGCGAATGCCACCCCTTCGTTTCAACTGGAGACCGCGGGACGGGGGAGCCTCTCGGCTACAGTCGAAGCGAAGCGCGAGAAAAGTAGTCCATCCTGGATTCGAACCAGGGTCGTTGCCCCCAGAAGGCAACAGGATTGGCCACTACCCCAATGGACTGCGCACTTTCCGATAACCCGTACGTGTTTGTAAGCGTTGCGCGTCGCGGCCGCCGTGCGATCCGTTGACGATGTCGCCTCGCATCGGCGACACCGAGGCGGGGACCGTCGCGGTGCCGACGGCGCAGACGGCGGCGAACCGCACCCGTCGGATCGCGTTCGTGTGTATATCGACGCGTTTTAATCCAGAGAATCCACACGAATCTGTATGTACGTCGGACGATTCGTCGTCGTCGCGCCCGGGATCGGCGGCTACCGCGTCTCCTCGCGCTCGTTCCCGAACCGCCGCGTCCGCGACCGCGGCGGGACGCTCACCGTCGGCCCGACCCCGGACGCGCCGGAGACGGACAACCCCTACGTCTCGTACAACTGCGCGCGGGCGGTCGAGGCGCCGACCGGCGAGGCGCTCGCGGTCCTCGGCAACGGCTCGCACGTCGACCCGATCGCGGAGAAGCTCGAACTGGGGTACCCCGCCCGCGACGCGCTCGCGACGCCGCTGCTCGCGCTCGACTACGAGAAGGACGACTACGACACGCCCCGCGTCGCCGGGGTCGTCGGCGCGGAGACGGCGACGGTCGGCACCGTCCGCCGGGACGCGCTCCTCGTCGAGGCCGTCGACGAGCCCACCGTCGTCGCGACCTACGAGACCGACTCGCCGGAGCCGTACGACCTGACCGCGACCGACGCTGACTCGGTCGCGACCGAGCTGCTCGGCGCCGACCTCGAACACCCGGTCTGCGCCGCGGGCGCGACCGTCGACGGCGACGGCGTCTCGCTCGCGTTCGACAACGGCGAGGACTAACCGCGCGCCGTCGCGGGCGCGGGACGCCCCCGGACGCCGCGGCGACTGACCGCCTTTCCGGCTCCCGACGCCTTTTGCTTCCCCCGTCCGAGGGGACCGTATGGAACGCGTCACCGCCGCCGACTACCACGACATCGCGGTCCCGTCCGACCCCCGGATCTCGCCGGACGGCGACCGCGTCGCCTTCGTGCGCCGACAGCCGACCGACGACGAGAGCTACGAGACGACGGTGTACCTCGTCGACGCCGCGGGCGAGGATGATCCGCGCCGGCTCACCCTCTCGGAGGGCGCCGACGCCGAACCGCGCTGGAGCCCCTCCGGCGACCGGATCGCCTTCACCTCCACTCGGGGCGCCGCCGACGACCGTCAGCAGCTGTGGGTCCTCCCGCTCGACGGCGGCGAGGCCCGCCGCGTCACCGACGTCGTCGGCGGCGTCTCGCAGATCGCGTGGTCGCCCGACGGCGAGCGGATCGCGTTCGTCCAGTCGGTGACCGCGGACGACCGCGAGGCCGATCGCGACCTCGCCGTCCCGGACGAGTACGAGCCCGAGGAGCACCCCGACCCGCGCGTCATCGACCGGACCGTCTACCGCGCCGCCGAGCGCTACTTCGACGGCCGGCGCCCCGGCGTGTACGTCGTCGACGCGGACGCGACCGTGGGCGGCGTCACCGACCCGGACCCGGCCGAGTCGGGCGCCGTCGAGCGCGTCACCGACCGCGACGCCGACTTCGCCGCGCCCTCGTGGGGCGACGCCGACACGCTGTACTACACCGAGGCGGTCGGCGACGACCCCGACGACTCGGTCGAGATCGCGATCCGCGCCCACGACCTCGCGGCCGGCGAGGCAGAGCGCGTCCACACCACGACCGGCTGGGGCGCCGACCTCGCGGCGACCGCCGACGGCCGCGTCGCGTTCACCCACGCGGAGCCGGACCAGGTGTCGATGCAGCCGACGGACCTCCGCGTCCTCGACGCCGACTCGGGCGCGGTCACCGACCTCACGGGCGACCTCGACCGCGGGCTCGCCCGCGACACGACGCCGCAGTGGGGGCCGGACGGGGAGACGCTGTACTTCGCGACGCCCGACGAAGGGAAGACGGCGCTGTGGCACGTCCCCGCGGACGGAAGCGCCGAGCCCGAGCGCCTGCTCCGGCCCGGCACCGTGTCGAGCGCGACGGTCGGCGGCGACGCCGACGCCGGCCCCGAATCGGTGACCGTCGCCTACGCCGCGAGCGAATGGGACCACCCAGGCGACGCGTTCGCGTACGACGCCGCGGCCGACGAGACGACGCGCCTGACCGAGCTGAACGCCGACTACCTCGCCGAGCGGGCGGTCGGCGAGCCCGAGGAGCTCCGGTTCGAGTCCGACGGCGTCGAGATCCAGGGGTGGCTGCTGACGCCCCCGGAATCGGCTACTGATACCGACGAGCCGTACCCGCTCGCGGTCGAGATCCACGGCGGCCCGCACGCCATGTGGTCGACCGCGGGGACGATGTGGCACGAGTTCCAGACGCTGGCGGCCCGCGGCTACGCCGTCTTCTGGTCGAACCCCCGCGGCTCGACCGGCTACGGCGAGGAGTTCACGCAAGCGATCGAGCGCGACTGGGGCGCGGTCACCACCCGCGACGTGATGGCGGGCGTCGAGACGGTCGCCGACCGCCCGGCGATCGACGCGTCGAACGCCTTCGTCACCGGCGGCTCCTTCGGCGGGTTCATGACCTCGTGGATCGTCGGACAGACCGACTACTTCCGCGCGGCCGTCGCCCAGCGCGGCGTCTACGACCTCACCGGCTTCTACGGCTCGACCGACGCGGCGTACAAGCTCGTCGAGGGCGACTTCGACACGGTGCCGTCCGACGAGCCCGAGTGGCTCTGGGAGCAGTCGCCGACGGGCCACGCCGACGCGGTCGACACGCCCACGCTCCTGATCCACTCCGAGGACGACACGCGGACGCCGATCTGTACGGCGGAGCTGTACCACCGGATCCTCCGCAAGAACGGCGTCGACACGCGGTTCGTCAGGTACCCCCGCGAGGGACACGAGCTCTCGCGGTCCGGCGAGCCCGCGCATATCGTCGACCGCATCGAGCGCATCGCCCGCTGGTTCGACGGCTACTCCGACCACCACGACGCCGAGCGCGCGCTCGACCGCCCCGAGGACGACGGGCTGACCGCCGGCGCGGAAGACGAGGAAGGGGAGGAGTAGGCGTCTCGGCCGAGGGTCAGCGCTCGTCCGGGTCGAACCCGTCGATCGCGTCGTGGACGTCCGCGACCCACTCGTCGAGCGCGTCGTGGAGCCGACGCTTGGCCTCCGGGACCGGGATCGCGGTGTACTGGTAGACGTAGCCGCCGGAGTCGAGCAGCCGCCGCCGGCGCTCGACGAGCCCCTTCTCCCGCAGGGTCGACAGCGACCGGTTCACGTTCGACCGGTCGCGGTCGAGCGCGTCGGCCAGCTCCGAGACGGTGCTGCCCGGGTAATCGAGCAGTTCGAGGTACGCCCGGCTCTCGTGGTCGCGCACGCCGAAGACGCAGGAGAGGACGTGTTCGAAGGAAGGCGAGGTGTCGCCGACGAGGTCCTCGATTTCGGGATCGCTCATGTCGGTCGATCCGCGCGCGGTGCTGTTAAATACCCGTCACGGCGGCTCGACGCGGTCATTCGTCCGCCGCGTACCCCATCTGGTCGATACAGCCCCGCATCCCCGACTCGTCCGCGTGCCGATGGAGGTTCGTCGGCGTGTCGCAGTGGTACGTCTCCCCGTCGTAGCGGAGGGCGACCTCGTGGTTGGCGCCGGCGACCTCGACGTCGACGAGGATCCGCCGGCCGTCGTTGAGCGCGTCGATGAGTTCGTCGACGGACAGCTCGCCCGCCTCGACTCGGAGTACCTCGCTCATGGGTTCGATACGACGGTCGGCGAGTTAAAGCCGACCGATGTCTCTCGGCCCGCGGCGGCCGCCCCGTCGGCGCGGGCGATGCGCCGGCGTGGTCGGCGGGATCGCTCCCGCTCTCACGTCGTCGTCGAGTCCGGGCCGCCCTCCTCTGCGGGCGGCTCGACGCCCTCGGCCGCCGCGACGTCGTCGGTCCGCTTCTCGGTCTCGACGTGCCAGCGGTCGATTTCGGACTCGTACTCGTCGAGGACCTCGGAGACCTCCGTTTTCAGCTCGTCGTCGTTGACGTTCACCTCGAAGACGAACGTCTCGCCGTCCTCGGCGCGGGCGACCTCCTGGATGTTGGCGCTGACGAGCTCGTTGTCGAAGTAGTACGGCGCCATCTGGGTCATCACGTTCCGGTAGACGGCGTCCTCCACCTTCCGGAGCGCCTTCCGGCTGGCGGAGTCGGCCGCGCGGGCGACGTGCTCGATCGACTCCCCCCAGCTCTCGCGGGCGCTCTCCGTGTCGTTCTCCTCGACCTTCTCGTAGGACTCCGTGAGCTTCTCGCCGGCCGTCTGGAGGTCGTCGCCGGGCGACTGCCCCGCGCGCTCGCCTTTCCCCTCGTCGACGGACGCCTGCGCCGCGGTCTTCTCCGAGACGTCCTCGTCGATGCGCTCGTGGGTCTTGGGACGCCACTCGTCGAACTCGTAGTAGGCGTCGCCGTCGACGCCGACCTCCCGGAGCGCGAGGGCGACCCGCTCGCCGTGTTCGACGACGTCGCCCCAGTCGCCGCGCACCTTGAACCCGGAGATGCTCTCTTCCATCGGTTGCCCTCGCTACGGCACGGACGCGTATAAGTCTCCCCGAACTGACGTGACTCGCCGAGCGCGGCTCGCGGTCTGACCCGTGGCCGACGCCGGCTTGCGGTTGACGCCGGCTTGCGGTTGACGCCGGCTTGCGGTTGACGCCGGCTTGCGGTTGACGCCGGCTTGCGGTTGACGCCGGCTTGCGGTTGACGCCGGCTTGCGGTTGACGCCGGCTTGCGGTTGACGCCGACTTCCGGCCGATGCCTACTCTCCGTACGCGATCCGGCGCGCGAACGCGTCGATCCGCGCCTTGAGGTCGCCGAAGTACCCGGCCGGCGAGACGCGCCGGACCGACGACTCGTCGACCTCGATCCGCTCGCCCGAGAACGGGTCGCGCTCGGCCCGCTCTTCGGGGGACTGATCGCTCGACACCGCGCCGACGACGGTCGACATCGAGCAGCGGCCGCAGGCCTCGACCTCGACCGCGCCGTCGTCCCCGTCGGACCGGTCTCGTTCGTCTGTCATGCTCTCTCACGACACGTTACGCCGTGCGTCTCCTTAAAACCGAGCCTGGTCCCGCTCCCGCCCGTTCCGGGCGTTCGGTCTCGTTCGATGCGGTCCGCTTCGACGCCCGACTCCGCCGCCGGCTCGGCTCCCGACGCCCTTTTTACTCCTCCGTGGAAGGGATTCGCATGGGATATCGCGTCGTCGACGTCGACTCGGTCGACCCGGAGCCGGACCGACCGTGCGAGTGCCGGAAGCTCTCCGATCCGGGCGGCCTCGACGCCGCGGCGGTCAACCGATTCAGGGCCGAGCCGGGCGAGCAGCTCCCGCTCGCGTACCACTACCACGAGACCCAACAGGAGGCGTTCTACGTGCTCGACGGGACGCTCTCGGTGGAGACGCCCGAGGAGACCTACGAGGTGCCCGCGGGCGACCTGTTCGTCGTCGACCCCGAGAGCCCGCAGCGCGCGTACAACCCGGCCGACGCCGACGGCCCCGTCACCGTGCTCGCGATCGGCGCGCCGCCGGCGGACGGCGACGCGGTCGCCTACGACCCGGACGATGAGTGAGCGGGCCGGGCCGGAGGGCGGCGACGGGGCCGGCGGCGACGGGACCGCGCCGGCGGGAGGCGACGGCCGCCGCGACCCCGAGGAGCTGCCCGCCGAGATCCGCGAGGCCGTCCCCGACTACGACGACGAGTACCTCGACCGGGTCTCCGACCGGCTGCTGTACAGCTACGACCTCGACCGCGACGTCGTCGTCGACGGCGAGCGCTTCGACATGACCGCGGAGATGCGGGTGCGCAACCAGAAGCAGTTCCTCCACCCGGCGCTGAGCTACGCGGACCACGACATGATGGAGTTCCTGTTCGCTCGGCGCGTCTCGACCCCGTCGGTCGCCGAGCTCGAACGGCTCGTGGAGTTCTCCCACGCGGTGGCCGACGACCGCGTCGAGGCCGACGAGGAACACTACGGGACGGACGTCACCGTCGCGCTCGTCGCGGACCGGATCCCCGACGACGTCGCCGACTTCGTCGACGGGTTCCGCGACCGAACGCTGCTGAAGTTCGGCTACTACGGCCACTACGAGGTGAACCTGATCGTCGTCGCGCCCGACGACGAGGAGCTGGTCGCGAGCGAGGTCGCTGACGTCGCCGGCGCGTTCCGCCTGTGGGAGGCGGTCGCGGAGCCGGACGAGGGGTTCTTCTCGCGGCTCGCGAAGCGGTTCTGGCGGTAGCGGTCGAAGCGGCGCCGAAAAATAACCGTAGAGGGCCAGGGGGCGGGGTCGGCCGGTCGCGTCAGTCGTCGCTCGGCTCCGCCGCGGGCCGGTCGCCGCCGCGCACGCTCGTGATGTTGCCGTAGCCGATGCGCACGAGCGACAGCGCGAGGTAGACGAGGACGGCCGCGAGCACGATGCGAACGACCATCGATATCTGGCTGCCGATGCCGGTGACGCCGCCCTGAACGAGGTTGACGAAGAACCACTGATACCCCGCCAGGAACGCCAGGGCGATCACGGTGATCACGACCATGATCGCCATCGGCACGCCCGTGCTGACGAGCTGTTTCGTCTCGTCCCAGTTGGCGAGCCAGACGGTTCCGGTGAGCAGCGCGAGCGCGGCGAGTAGCTGGTTCGCGCTCCCGAACAGCGCCCACAGGGTCGCCCACTCACCGGAGATGACCAGCGCGTACGCGATGAGCCCCTGGATGACCGGGTTCGTGTACCGGCCGCGGGCGAACGAACCGACGCCGCCGCCGAAGCCGCTCTCGCTTTGCGTGCCTTTCGTCCCGACGATCTCCTCCATCATGTAGCGGCCGAGCCGCGCGGCCGTGTCCGTGGAGGTGAGCAGGAAGCTCACGAGCACCAGCGCCATGAAGGGGGCGCCGAACTCGGCCGGAATGTTCAGGCTCGTGAGGATGATCCCGCCGCCGGTCGCGAAGTTCGGCAGCGCGCCGCCGATGCCGCCGGCCGCGGCGTCGGACGCGAACCCGGCGATGGCGAGCGCGGACAGCGCGGTCGCGGCGAGTAACCCCTCACCGAGCATGCCGCCGTAGCCGATGAGCCGGGCGTCGCTCTCCTTGTTCAGCTGCTTGGCGGTCGTCCCCGAGGAGACCAGCGAGTGGAACCCGCTGATCGTCCCGCAGGCGATCGTCACGAACAGCATGGGGAACAGCGGGTACGGCGCCCGGCTGTCGACCCCCATGAACCCCTGGAACGGCTGGATACTGCTGTCGACGACGAGCGGCTGCGAGGAGGTCCCGAGGACCGTGCCGACGACGATCGCCAGCAGCGCCCCGCCGACGCCAGCGTACAGCAGGAACGACGAGAGGTAGTCGCGCGGCTGGAGCAGCGTCCAGACCGGGAGGGCGCTGGCGATCACCGCGTATATCAGGATGACGGGCACCCACGCGGCCGTGTTGCCGCCGAGCGCGCCCGCGCCGGGAACCCACGACCCCGTGCTCCCCTCGAAGAGGACGAACGTGCCCGCGGCGTGAGAGGCGTCGCCCGCCAGCTCGAAGAACGCGAACGGGTACTGGATGCCGACCCAGACGCCGGCGAACACGCCGGCGACGAACACGACGGTCCCGGGAATGAACGGTCCGTCGAGCTGGTAGAGGTACACGCCGAACACGACCGCGAGCGCGATGTACACGAAGCTCGCTGTCGCCGCCGACGGGAACGCGTTCAACACGATCCCGACGACCAGCGCGAACACGGCGACGACGAGGATGATCGTGAGGAACGCGAACCACAGCAGCAGGTTCTTGCCGCGTTCCCCGACGTACTGCCCGACGATGTAGCCGATCGAGCGCCCCTCGTGGCGGATCGAGCTCGACAGCGAGATGAAGTCGTGGACCGCGCCCATCAGCGGGTTCCCGATCGCGACCCACAGCAGCGCGGGGACCCATCCCCAGATCGCTCCCGCCGTGATCGGGCCGACGATCGGTGCGCCGCCCGCGATGCTCGAGAAGTGATGCCCCAGTAGTACCGGCTTCTTCGACGGTACGTACTCCTGTCCGTCTTCGTACTTGTGTGCCGGCGTCTCCCGCTCGTCGTCGAGGTCGACGAACTGCGAGAGGTACCGCGAGTACCCCATGTACCCCACGGTGAACGTGCCCAGCACGGCAGCGACGATCCAAATTACACTTGTCATAGGTTCCCTCCCTCGTGGTATCGGTTCACTATGTCCAACTTAAACGTTACTTTCGTTCATGATGGTTAACGTCAATATCTGCCGGTCGCGTCGAGGCCGTCGCCGAAATCCGGTTCTTTTCTCTGACTCTCCGGTAAAATTCGAGTGTCAGCGCTCCGATCGACCTCGCGCGCGCCCCGGGTCTCTCGGTTCGGTCCGGCGGAACCGCTCCGCGGAGGGGGGATGCGGCCGGCTCACCGCCCGCGTTCCGCGCGTCACGGCTCCACGTCGAGGGAGGCGGCGACGTCGGCGAGCACGTCTCCGCGGACCTCGGTGGTCCGGGACTCGATCTCGGCGACGAGCGGCGGGTCGAACCCCTCGCGGACCTGCGCGAGTCGCTCGCGCTCGGTCTCGACCTTCTCGCGGAGGTAGCGCGCGCCGCGTCCCTCCTCGTCGTCGTCGGGCGACGGCGTGAGCTTGTTCGCCACCAGCCCGCGGACGCGCAGGTCGCGCTCGGTGAATCCCTCGATCGCCCGCGCCGTCTCGTTGACCGAGAGCTGGTCGGGGTTGAACACGAGGAAGAAGGCGGCCTCGTTCCGCATCGTTTCGCCGGCGTACTCGAAGAACTCCTTGCGCCGCTGGAGCCGCTCGATCACCGGGTCGCCCTCCAGCAGGCGCCGGGGCTCCATGTCCCCGACCGCGGCCTTCTCGAACAGGTCGATCGACTGCTTGCGCTTGTACAGCAGTCGGTCGATCCAGTCGCCGAGGAACTCCGGGAGCCCGAGCAGCCGCAGCGTCGAGCCCGTGGGCGCGGTGTCGAAGACGACGCGGTCGTACGGCTCGCTCTCCGTCCGCATCACGTCGACGAACGCGTCGAACAGCGCCGACTCGTACGCGCCGGGCGTCCCGTGGGACATCTCCAGCTGGCGGTTGATCTCCGAGACCATCGCGGCCGACACCTGCTCCGAGAGCGCCTCGCGGATCTCGTCGAGATGCCGCTGCATCTCGTCTTCGGGGTCGATCTCCATCGCGTCCAGCCCCTCGACGCCCGCGACCGGTTCCGGCTCGTCGCCGAACTGCTGGTCGAACACGTCCGACACGGAGTGTGCCGGGTCGGTGGAGACGACGAGCGTTCGCACCCCGTCGCGGGCGCAGCGGTGGGCGTACGCGCACGAGACGGTGGTCTTTCCGACGCCGCCCTTGCCGCCGAAGAAGACGAACTGCTCCATCAGTCGCGGGGTGGGTGTCGTCCCGTCATCAGAAGTGGTACTGCTGGCCCTTCCGCTCGATCAGCGTCTCGCGGTCCCACAGCCGCCGCTCCCACGCCTCGAACTCGTCTTCGAGGTACGGGAGCAGCTCGGCGGTGTAGTACGACACCGGCGACGGGATCCCGAAGGCGTCGGGGAAACACGCCAGCATGAACTCGTCTTCGGTGTCCTCGGCCTCCTTCTCGATCTTCTCGTAGGCCGGATGCGTGATCATCCCGTGGTACAGGCCCCGGAGCCACTCCTCCAGCGCGGCCCGAAACGTCTCGATCCGGTCGGCTACTGTCATCATCTCTCATGACACTCCACCCGCGTTAAAACCTGTCGCGGTCCGGGGCGGCGCAGCCACGGCCCGGGGCGGCGCAGCCACGGTCCGCGGCGCGGATTCGCCCGCGGAGCGCGAGTCGTCAGGCGGTGTTCCCGTCCGTGAGCTCGCTCGACGCCTCGTCGGACTCGGCGTCGTCGTCGTCCAGTTCCGGTCGGTCCTCGTTGCCGGGGCTCGGCGTGTGGATGTCGTCGCCGAGCGCTCCCCAGACGAGATACAGCATCGCGGCGACCATCAGCACGGTCACCGCGACGCTGACGAGCGACACGGCGGAGGCGGACAGAACCATACCGCGAGTTCGACGACCCCAGCCTATCAACGTATCGGCTCGGATCGGACCGTGGCGGGCCCCGCCGCCCGGTCGCCCCCGCGCGCCGGCCGGTCGCTCCCGCTCGCCGCCCGGGGGTTCAAGAGCGTCGTGGCCGATCCGGGCGTATGGACGACCGCATCCCGGTGACCGTGCTCTCGGGGGGACTCGGCGCGGGTAAGACGACCCTTCTGAACCACCTGCTCCGGAACGCCGGCGACCGCGACGTCGCGGTCCTCGTCAACGACATGGGCGACGTGAACGTCGACGCGGACCTGATCGCCGAGGAGTCCGAGGTCGACGTCGAGGGCGTCACGGAGCTGTCGAACGGCTGTATCTGCTGCGAGCTGCAAGACGACCTCGAAAGCGCCGTGGTACGGCTCGCGAACGAGCGCTCCTTCGACGCCCTGGTCGTCGAGTCCTCGGGCATCTCGGAGCCCGCGCCCGTCGCGCGGCTGTTTACGACCGAATCGCGCGCGGCAGCGCGGTACCGCGTCGACGCGCTGGTGACCGTGATCGACACGCGCCAGTTCCTCGACGCGTTCGCCGGCGACGAGACGCCGGAGCGCCGCGTCGATCCGGACGCGGACGCCGCGGCCGGTGACGGCCGCGGGAACGACGGCGCGGGCGACGCCGATGCCGACCGCCCGCTCTCGGACCTCCTCGTCGAGCAGGTCGAGGTGTCGAACCTCGTCGTCTGTAACAAGGCGGACCTCTGTACCGACGCGGAGATGGACGAGGCGGTCGACCTCGTGGGCGCGCTCCAGCCCGACGCGGAGACGGTCGTCGCGGAGTTCTCCGCGGTCGACCCGGACCGGATCCTCGACGTCGGGCTGTTCGACGAGGGCGAAATCGGCGAACTCCCCGGCTGGAAGCGCGCGCTCGCGGAGGACCACGACCACGGCGACCACGGCGACGACGCCCACGCTCACGACCATCGTCACCCCGACGAGGTGTACGGCGTCACCTCCTTCACCTACCGCCGCCGGCGACCCTTCCACCCGGAGCGGATCGCCGCGCTCCTCCGGGACCTCCCGGCCGACGTGGTCCGCTCGAAGGGGACGCTGTGGGTGGCCGGCACCGACCAGCGCCAGCAGGTCGGGCAGGCCGGGCGGTCGGTCCGCGTCGAGGCGCTCGGGCCGTGGATCGCGAGCCTCCCGTCGGTCGAGCGCGACATGCTGCGCTCGAACCGCCCGGACTTGGAGTGGGACGACGACCACGGCGACCGCCGGACCGAGTTCGTCGTCATCGGCACCGGGGTCGACGAGGTCGCGCTCGTCGACCGGCTCGACGACGCGCTCCTGACGGACGAGGAGCTCGCGGCGCTCGGCGATCCGGGCGTCGGCGACGACCCCGCCGACGTCGACCCCTCGCCGTTCCCGGCCGAGCAGGGTGGTTCGACGGTACTCCGCGAGCCATGACCCGCTGATAAATCGAGACGTTCGCGCTCAGCAGGCGCAGCCGTGGCCGCTCGCGCGCTCGAAGCGCATCGCGTCGCCGCAGTCCGGACACGCCGGCACCCCCTCGTCGTCGCGGTCGAGCCCCTCGTCGTCGACGTCGACGTCGCGGACCCGCACCCCGCAGTCGTCGCACCAGTACGAACCCTCCGAGCCGTCGTCGCCGGCCACTCCGGGAGCCGTCTCCGTCGAGCCCGCGAGCGCGTCGGTCACCGTGCTGATCAGTCCCATACGATAACGATCCGCACCGATCGACTTAGTCACCGGGTGTCGTGCGATCGGTTCGCACAGCCGATTCGTCGGCTCACGGGACATCGCCGCGCTCCGCTGTCGCCGCCGCGCTCCGCTGTCGCCGCCGCGCTCCGGTCTTCCCTCTCCCGTCACAGCAGCGGGAGCGTGAGCGCGACTAGCGCGACGCCCAGCGCGACCGCCCCGTAGAACAGCCGCTCGACGCGCGGACCCGGCGGGAGGGGACCGGCGTCGAGCGCGGGCGCGCTCCGGACCAACTGTCGGTGCGCGAGCGCCGTCGCGCCGGCGAACGCCGCCCCCGACAGCGCCAGCGCGGAGCGCAGCGAGAGCCCGTACGCGAGCCCGTAGATCGGCCCGAACGAGAAGACGACCGTGAACGCGAGCCCCGTCGTCACGAGGAATGGGACCGGATCGATCGGATCGCCGCGGCGGTTGCGGGGACGGGGCGCTTCGACCATGGCCCTCGTACGCCCCGGACGGACAAGAGCTAAGTGGCGCACACCCGCCAGTCGGCGTATGAGCGCCGAGGAGAGCGCCGACGAGGGGACGGACGACGACGGGCCGGGGATCCGCGAGGGGGTCGAGCGCTCCTCGGGGGACCCGAAGGTGCTGCTCGCGATGAACGCCGTGCTCTCGACGTGGTTCGCCTGGGTGGTCGTCTGGGGGCTCGACTTCCTCGGCGTGGCGGCGCTCACCGCGGTCAACGTCGCGACGCTGGCGCTGATCCTCTTCGGCGTGACGTACGTGGCCGTGCTTCGGTAGCGGTCGGCGTGCCGCTGGCGCGCCCGTCTCCCGCCCGCCGCTGCCGCCTACGCCGCTTCGCGCCGCCCGGCGAACGCTCGATTCGCCACGTTTTAAGGCCGTTCCGGGCGCGATTCCGGACAATGACGATCGAAGACCGCGACGACGCGTACCTCATCACCCACGCGCTGGCGACGGACACCCTCTCCCGGCTGCGCGACGTCGAGACGGAGCAGGTGGCGTTCCGGAAGGGGCTCGTGAAGCTCGGCCGCATCTGCGGCTACGAGATCATCGACGGCGCGATGGAGACGGAGTACGTCCCCGTCGAGACCCCCCTCGCGGAGACCACCGGCGAGCGCGTGAAGGGGCTCGACGACGTGGTGATCATCAACGTCCTCCGCGCCGCGACCCCGTTCGTCGAGGGACTTTTAAAAGCGTTTCCGCGCGCGAAGCAGGGCGTCATCTCCGCCGGCCGCGACGAGGAGGCCGGGATGACCGCGGACGGCGAGTTCCCGATCACAATCGACTACGTGAAGCTCCCCGAGATCAGGCCGGAAGACACCGTCATCGTCGCGGACCCGATGCTCGCGACGGGGTCGACGATGGTCGCCGTCCTCGACCACGTCCTCGACGAGGCCGACGACTTCGAGGACCTGTTCGTGCTCTCCGCGGTCTCCGCGCCCGCCGGCCTCGTCCGCGTGAGCGAGGCCGTCCCCGAGGCGGACCTGCTGACGGTCGCCATCGACGACCGCCTCGACGACGCCGGGTTCATCGTCCCCGGCCTCGGCGACGCCGGCGACCGGGCGTTCCGGACGGTGTGAGACCGGCGGCGCATCGCCGCCGAGACGCCTCGGTTCCGTCGACGTACTTTTAAGAGCCGGCGCCGCGACCGGTACGACATGAGCGACGCGCCGACGACCGAGCCCTGCGACGCCTGCGGCGAGCCGACGACGGACGCGCTCTCGCGGACCGTCCGGCTGAGCGTCGATCGGGCAAACATCGACACCCAGCGGCTCTGTCCCGACTGCTTCGCCGACTGGATCCAGCGCTATCAGGACCGCCTCGGCTCCGGCGAGGACGGGAGCGACGACACCTCCGAGATCATCGTCGACTGAAGGGGACGGACTCGGCCGCCCGGCGACGACCGAACACCTTCGTTCCGGCCGGCAACGTCCGTTCCGACCGCCCGTCTTAAGCCGCGGCGGAACGGACCTCGTCGTAATGGATCTCGCCATCGACGCCCCGGCCCCGGCGGGGCCCGACTGCGCCGCCGACGGGACGTGGCTCGCCTGTATCGAGTGCGACGAGACGTTCGCCCCCTTCGAGGACGTCCGGTACACCTGCGACGAGTGCGACGGCCTCCTCGAAGTCCGGTACGACGACCCGCCGACGTTCGAGGAGTTCGGCGCGGGCGCGCCCTCCGACGGCCCGGATCGCGGCGTCTGGCGGTACCGCGAGGCGCTCCCCTTCGACCTCGGCGTCACGCTCCCCGAGGGCGACACGCCGCTCCACCGCGTCCCGCGCATCGAGGAGTCGGTGGGCGTCGACGCGCTCCGGATCAAACATGAGGGGATGAACCCCACCGGCTCGTTCAAGGACCGCGGGATGACCGTCGGCGTGCGGGTGGCGAAGGAACTCGGCGTCGACGCGCTCGCGTGCGCCTCGACGGGCAACACCTCGGCCGCGCTCGCGGCGTACGGCGGCCGCGGCGGGATGCAGACGCTGGTCCTCCTCCCGGCGGGGAAGGTCGCCGCGGGGAAGATCGCGCAGGCCAGCCTCCACGGCGCGCGCATCCTGGAGGTCGACGGCAACTTCGACGCCTGTCTCGACATCGTGCAGGAGCTCGCCGCCCGCGGCGAGGCGTACCTGCTCAACTCGCTGAACCCGTTCCGCTTAGAGGGACAGAAGACGATCGGCTTCGAGATATTGGAGGAGTTCTACGCCGACTACGGGACGTTCCCGGACCGGATCGTCCTCCCCGTCGGCAACGCGGGCAACACCTCCGCGCTTTATAAGGGGTTCCGCGAGCTCGTCCAGTCGGGCGCGCTCGACGTCGACGAGGTCCCCAAGCTCACCGGCGTTCAGGCCGAGGGCGCGGCGCCGATGGTCGAGGCGATCGAGGAGGGGAACGACGAGATCCGGCGCTGGGAGGAGGTCGAGACGCGCGCGACCGCGATCCGCATCGGCAACCCGGTCAACGCGCCGAAAGCGATCCCCGGGATCCGGAACACCGGCGGTACCGCCGTCGCCGTCAGCGACCCGGAGATCACCGCCGCGCAGCGCCACCTCGCCAGCGAGGGCGTCGGCGTCGAGCCCGCTTCCGCCGCGAGCCTCGCGGGCCTCAAGAAGCTCCGGCGCTCCGGCGTCGTCGATGACGACGAGCGCGTCGTCTGCCTGACGACCGGCCACCTCCTCAAGGACCCCGACGCCGCCTACGAGGCCGGCGGCGACCCCGAGCCGGTTCCGAACGACGTCGACTCGATCCTCGACCTCTTACACGACTGATCGGTCGGCCGCGCACGCCGTTCTCCGCTTACGCTCCGCCCAGTTCGTTTCGCGTTCCGTCCGCCCGTCGCCGTTACGTTTTACACACACAAACACGTACACAAACACGAGATGCCCACCAAGACGATCGGCGTTCGCGAGGAGGTGTACGAGCGGCTCCGCGCTCGGAAGCGCGACGGCGAGAGCTTCACCGACCTCCTCGACCGGCTGATCGACGAGAGCGAGGGCGACTGGCGCGAGGGGTTCGGATCGCTGTCGGCCGAGGAGGCCGAGTCGCTCCGCGAGGCCGCGGCCGCGTCGCGGGAGCGTTTCGACGAGTCCGCGACCGAGCGACAGACCGCGGCGATCGATCGGCTGGCGGACGGGGTTGACGAGGGTCGTTCGGACGGCGACGCTGACGATCTCGACGACGCGAACGGCGACGCCGGGGGATCTGCGTGACGCGGTACCTGCTCGACACCACGTTTCTGATCGACTACCTGGGCGGCTCCGACGACGTTCGGCGGTTCCTCGAAGCGCACGAGGAAGAGGAGTTCGCGACGACCGCGATGAACTACAAGGAGGTCGCGGTCGGTCTCCGTCTCGACGACTCGTTCGACCCGGAGCGGCTCGCGGCCGCGTTCGAGTGGCTCGACGTGGTGCCGGTCGCGAGCGACCACGCGCTCGCCGCGAGCGCCTTCGAGGCGGACCTGTACCGGTCCGACGACCACACGCGACGGGCCGTCGACGCGGCCGCCGCGGACCTGCTCATCGCCGGGGTCGCCGACGCCGAGGACATGACGGTCGTCACCCGGAACGTCGACGACTTCGAGCCGTTCGTCCCGGTGGCCGAGTACTAACGCGTCCTACTCGTCGGCCCGCCCGTCGGCGCCGTCCAGCGTGATCTCGGTGATCTCGACGACGCGGTCGTCGGCGAGCAGCTCCTCGATCGCGGCGTCGGGGACGGCCGAGTCGAGGTTGTAGACGGTGAGCGCCTCGCCGCCCTGCGTCTCGCGGCCGTTGAACATCCCGGCGATGTTGACGTCGTGGTCGCCGAGGACGGTGCCGATGAGGCCGATGACGCCCGGCTCGTCGGTGTTGCGCGCGACGAGCATGTGGCCGTACGGGACCGCGTCGACGCGGAACCCGTCGATCCGGACGATGCGGGCGTCCTCGCCCGCGAACAGCGTCCCCTCGACCGCGATCTCGTCGTCGCCGTTGCGCACGGTGACGCGGACGAGGCTCTGGAAGTCGTCGGTCTGTCGGGTCTTCGACTCCGTCACCTCGATGCCGCGCTCCTCGGCGAGCCGCGGCGCGTTCACCGCGTTCACCTGCCACTCCAAGGGCTCGAAGACGCCCTTCAGCGCGCTCGCGGTGACGAGGTCGACGTCCTCGGCGGCGATGTCGCCCTCGTATGTGGCCTCCACCTCGGTGATCCGGCCGTCGAGCAGCTGCGCGGCGACCTTCCCGGCGGTCTCGGCCACGTCGATGTACGGCTCGATCCGCGGGAAGGCGCTCTCGTCGACGGAGGGCGCGTTGAGCGCGGTCAGGACCGGCTCGTCGTCGAACGCCGCGAGGACGGCCTCCGCGGTGTCGACCGCGACGTTCTCCTGGGCGGCCTCAGTCGAGGCGCCGAGGTGCGGCGTGAGGACGATCTCCTCGACGTCGAGCAGCGGCGAGTCCTGCGGGAGCGGCTCCTCCGCGAAGGAGTCGAGCGCGGCGCCCGCGAGGACGCCGTCGTCGACCGCCTCGGCGAGCGCGTCCTCGTCGACGATGCCGCCGCGGGCGCAGTTGATCAGGTAGCCGCCCTCGAGCTGGGCCAGCTCGGCCTCCCCGATCATCCCCTCGGTCTCGGGGAGGAGCGGGGTGTGGATCGTCGCGAAGTCGCCCGCGGCGAGCGCGTCGTGGAGGTCCTCGACGAGCTCCGCGTTCATGCGCTCGGCGCGCTCCTCGGAGATGTACGGGTCGTAGACGACCAGGTCCATCCCGAGCGAGTCGAGCCGCTTGGCGACCTCCTGGCCGACGCGGCCGAGGCCGACGATGGTGAGCGTCTTGTTGTTCACCTCGGTGCCGAGGAACTCGCCTTTCGCCCACTCGCCGCCGACGAGGCGGCCGTGCGCCTGCGGGATCGAGCGCGCGACGGCGAACGTCATCGCGACCGTGTGCTCGGCGGCGGCGCGGACGTTCCCCTCGGGCGCGTTCGCGACGATGACGCCGTGGTCGGTGGCGGCCTCGATGTCGATGTTGTCGACGCCGATGCCGGCGCGGCCGACGATGACGAGGTCGGTCGCGGCCTCGAAGACGGCCTCGTTCACGTCGGTCCCGGACCGGACGATCAGCGCGTTGGCGTCGGCGACGGCGTCGAGCAGCGCCTCCCCCTCGCTCTCGTAGTCGGTGACGACCTCGTGGCCGGCGTCTCGGAGTCGGTCCAACCCCGCGTCCGCGATGGGGTCGGTGACGAGTACCTTCATGCCGAAACGCACCCGCGGCGCGGGGTTAACGCTTTCCGAATCGCGCCGTTTTGCCGCCCGGACGGATCCGCGCTCGTGGGTATCGACCCCTCCGTTTCCGGTGGAGAATGCGCGTTCGTGGGTATCACCGCGTCGGTACTCCCTTTTATACCCGGCCGCACGTGGTCGTATGGACCTCACGATCGCGTTCGTCGGCGTCGGCGCCATCCTCGCGCTGACCGCGGTGAGCGCCTTCTTCTCCAGTTCGGAGCTCGCCGTGTTCTCCGTGCCGACCCACCGGATCGACTCGCTCGTCGCGACCGACGTCCCCGGCGCCCGGGCGCTGTCGGCCCTGCGCGACGACTCGCACCGCTTCCTCGTGACGGCGCTGGTGAGCAACAACGTCGCCAACATCGCCGCGGCGTCGGTCGCGACCGCGGTGTTCGTCCGGTTCGGGTTCTCCGGCGGCGAGGCGGCCACGGGCTCGACGCTCGTCACCTCGCTCTTCGTCATCGTCTTCGGCGAGATCGCGCCGAAGTCGTACGCGGTCGCCAACGCGGAGAAGCACGCGCTCCGCGTCTCGCGGATCGTCGTCGCGATCCAGCGCGTCCTCCGCCCGGTGCTGTACGTGTTCGAGGCGCTCTCCGGCGTCGTCAACCGGTTCACGGGCGGGGAGTCGGCCATCGAGTCGTACCTCACCCGCGAGGAGATCGCGACGCTCGTCCGGTCGGGCGAGGCCGCGGGCGCGCTCGACCCCGACGAGGGCGCGATGATCCGCGGCGTCCTCGACTTGGAGACCACGACCGTCGCCGCGGTGATGGTCCCCCGAACCGACGTGGTCGCGCTCCCCGACACGGCGACGCCGGCGGACGCGCTCTCGCGGGCCGCGGGCGAGGGCGTCACCCGGATGCCCGTCTACGGCGAGAACCGCGACGACGTGGTCGGAATCGTCGACGTGCGCGACGCGATCCGCGCCGAGGAGACCGGCGCCGACCTCGCGAGTGCGCTCAGCGAGCCGGCGTTCGTCCCCGAGACGAAGCCGCTCGACGAGCTGTTCGCGGAGATGCGCGCGAGCGAGGCGCGGATGGTGATCGTCGTCGACGAACACGGCGCGGTCGTCGGGATCGCGACCTTGGAGGACCTCTTCGAGGAGGTGGTCGGCGAGCTGGTCGGGCGGTGGGAGACGGACGCCGTCGACGTGGTCGCGCCCGACGCCGCGGTCGTGCGCGGCTGGACCACCGTCTCGCACCTCAACGAGACGCTCGGGCTCGCGCTGCCCGCGGACGCGGGCGCCGAGACGGTCGCGGGTCTGATAACCCGACAGCTCGGCCGGCTGCCGAGGGAGGGCGACCGCGTCGCGGTCGGCGCCGTCACGCTCGCCGTCACCGGCGCGACCGCGACGCGGGTCACGCGCGTCCGCGTGGAACACGCCGACGAGAACGGGTTCGCCGTCGACGCCGAGTGACGGCGCGGGCGACGGCGACCGATCGGTCGATTCCGCGTGACCGCCGTCGTCGCGCCCGCCGAGCCCGCCGCGCGCGCGGCGGCCGGCCACACGTGACACAACATACATGTACTTCCGACGGGTCTCGTGAGGTACGTTCTCGATCATGGTGAGCCGCTGGGCGTGTGACCGGTGCGGGTTCGTCGCGTGGACGCGGGACCGCTCGGAGATGGCCGACGTGACGGGGTCGCACCTGCTCGCCCACCACTCCGACGCGCTCTCGAAGTCGGACTTCCGCGTGAGTTGGGACTGCCCGTACTGCGCCACCGCGAAGACCGCCTACGACACCGACGGTGCCGTCGCCGAGTTCAAGACGCACCTCCACGAGCACGTGGCCGACCGGATCGCCGGCGGGACTCACGTGGCGGACGTGGTGGGCTGGGACGGCGTCGTCCGCGTCGACGCGCCGGCGGCCGGCGGCGAGGCCGACCCGCTCCGGACGCATTTCCACGGCGCCGCGGGGCTGGCGGTGGCCGTGACTCCCACCCCGGAGCGGTTAGTGCGCGCGCTCGACGGGGCTCTCGACGCGTGGCCCCGGCGGACGGTGATCGTCTCGACCGGCGAGTACGACTTCGAGGCGACGCCCGACGTCGACTTCGAGGGACGCAACGCCGAGATCGTCGAGCTCGACCCGCGCCTCTCCCCGGACGAGGTCGGCGAGACGGTCTCGCGGATCCTCGACGCCAACCACGAGCCCGGCGAGCGCGTCTCGCTGGAGGTGAGCGTCTTCCACCAGATCGTCGCCGCCTTCGACGTCGAACGCGCGGTGGCGTTCGTCCGCATGCTCGCCGCGCGCCTCGCGGACGCGGGGGGCGTGTTACAGCTGTACGTCGACGCCGACGCGGACCGGAACGTCGCCACCGTCCTGAACTTCCTCGACGAAACGATCGACCTGACGGTCGCGGTCGACGACGGCCGGTTCGTTCGCCGGCCGTAGGCTGGGGTTCCGCGGCACCTCGGCGGCCGGTGCGGGCTCCGCCGCCCCGTCCGCGTCTGCGGACGCCCGGTCCCCCGCCGTCTCGTCGATCGGTCACTCGTTGTAGCTCTCGGTGTAGTCCGCGGGCCAGCGGACGTACACGTACTCCACGTGGCGGTCCGCGGCCGCCTCGACGACGGCCCGCTTGAACCGCCGCAACACCGCCCTGGCGCGCTCCCGCGCGGCCTCGGCGGCGGCCTCGTCGCTCGCGAGCGCGCGCAGCCTTCGCTCGACGTCGACGCCGAGCGGGGACTCGGTCGCGCCCTCTAAGGGGTCCTCCTCGGCCGCGTCCGCCGAGACGATCCGCGGCAGGTACGCGGCGGCGAGGTCCGCGACTAGTCGGTCGCGGTGGTCGAGCGCGTCGATCAGCCACTCGACGGCCGCCGACCGGTCGGCGGCCGTCGGGTCCGCGGCCTCGAGGAGCTCACAGTACAGCCACGCCGCGTACCGCTTCGTCTTCGCGTCGACGCGCTCTCGCGACCCGGAGGTCACGCCCTCCCGCGACCCGGCGGCCTCCCCGCTCTCCGCGGCCCGGTCGGCCGCGGTTCGCTCCGCGGCGACCGCCCGGAACGCCGCGAGCGGGCCGTCGGCCTCGAAGGGTCGCTCGGCGAGGAGGCGGTCGCGAACCTCGCCCGCGGGGACCGCGTCCGCCTCGGCGACCACCGCGGCGACGGACCTCGCGGCCGCCCGGCGGACCGCCTCGGCGGGGTCCCGTAGCGACCCGATCAGTACCCCGGTCGCGTCCCGTCGGTCGAGCGCTCCCAGTCGGTCGACGACGGCGAGCCGGAGCCGCTCGTTCCCGCGCCGCGCCGCGAGCGCGAGCAGCTCGACCGCGTCGTCGCTGCCGATCGCGACGAGCGCGTCGAGCGCGGCGCCGCGCACGAGCTCGTTCGGCGCGTTCACCAGCGGCCGGACGGCCTCGACCGCCTCGCCGCCGACCCGCGCGTACCCCCTGACGGCCCGAGCGCGGACCCGCGCGTCGTCGTCGCCGAACGCCTCGCGGAGCCGGCCGGCGGCGCCCTCGTCGCCGACGGCCGACAGCCCGGTCGCGCCGAGCATCCGATACGCGGCCCGTTCGTGTCCCAGCCAGCGCGAGAACGTCTCGGCGACGCCGCGTCCCGCCTCTCGGGTGTCGCCTTCGGCGGCCCGACGCTCGGCGATCCGCCGCGCTAACCGGTCGACGTGGTCGTCGCCGTGGAAGTACAGCGACTCGATCGCCGCCGCGCGGACGGCCTCGTCGGGGTCGCCGAGCGCGGTCTCGAACAGCCCCTCGACGATCCGCTCGGCGGCGGCGCTCATCGAACTGGAGGGGTTGCCGAGCGCCTCGGCCGCCTCGCGCCGCGTCGACGCGTCGAACCGCCGGTCGAGCCGCGCCACCGCCGGGGGGCCACCGTCGGTCGGACGGCCGCTCCGCCCGGCGCCGCCGCTCCCCGCCGATCCCGTGGCGCCCTCCGATCGCGGCCCGTCGTCCATCTGAGAACCCCTCACCGATCCGGTACGTTAAACGTACGCCCGCGGCTATCAGCGGTGAGAATCTCACCGGAGACGCGTGTCGGAGCGCCTCACCCGAGGTCGAACTCCAGGGCGACGTCGTACTCGGGTCCCGACTCGGTCAGCGTCGATCTCATCAGTCGGATCTCGTCGACCGCGAAGCTCCCGATTTCGGGGTCGTCGGCGTCGAGCGCGTCGCGGACCGCCTCGGCGCCGGTCGCGTTCTCGACCCGGGCCAGCGTGACGTGCGGGGTGAACTCGTGCTCTTCCGGGTCGACGCCGAGCGCGGTCGTCTCCGCTTCGAGCGCCTCGTGAAGCGCGGTGAGTTCCTCGGTCCCGCTGTCGACCCCGGCCCAGGCGACGGAGACGTAGTCGCGGTTCGGGAAGACGCCGAGGTCGGCGATGGTACATTTAAATGGGGCGACGGCGGCGCGGTCGATCGCGCGCTCGCCGGCCGCGATCACGTCGTCGACCGTCGGTTCGGTCTCGTCGTCGCGTCCGCCGATCTCGCCGAGGAACTTCAGCGTCACGTGGGCCTGTTCGGGGTCGACCGGATTGACGCCGCGCGCGTCCGCGAACGGGGCCTGCGCGTCCGCGACGGCCGGCGCGAGGGAGTCCGGGAGGTCGACGGCGAAGAACGCTCGCATTACGTGTGAGTTTTTGATCGAGTTTGTTTATAAGTGTCTGGCGTGGAATCGCTCGCTAGTTTATAAATACCGCTCGGCGAGACGGACTCCCCCAAAGCCCCAGCCGCTCGGCTATATGCGCCTGATAACAGACCTACAGAGAACGCTTCCAAAGCCCCAGCCGGGAGGCCGGCGGACGCTCGCTGCGCTCCTCACTCAGTCGCTCACTTCGTTCGCTCCCTCGTTGCGGTGCTTACGTCGCCTCCGCCGGCCTCCCGACTGCCCCTTTGAGTCCCGCCCCGCCCCGCCCCGCCCTACACGGCACCGCAGCCTCACGCCTCCCCAGCCTCGTCGCCCGGCCTCCGCTTCGCTCCGCCCGGGCGACTCCCTCGCGCGTGCTGGCTCGCGGCCTGTCGGCCGCTCGCAGGCACGCGCCGACCGCCACCGCCGCGTCTACTTATAAGACATCGTCGCCATCTGCCGTTCCATTTATAAGCGCTCCCGGATCGTATCGGCGGTCGCGTCGCCGACGCCGTCGACGTCGGTGAGGTCCGCGCGGGAGGCGTCGCGGACGTTCTCCACCGAACCGAACCGGCGGAGGAGGCGGCGGCGGGTCTCGGGGCCGACGCCGGGCACGTCGTCGAGGACGGTCGCCACCTCGTCGCGGACGGTCTGGTGGTAGGAGACGGCGAAGCGGTGCGCCTCGTCGCGAACGCGCTGGAGCAGGTGGAGCTCGGGCGCGTCGTCGGGCCATCGCTGGGTTCCCGTCGGGGTGACGACCAGCTCCTCTGACTTGGCGAGCGCGACGACGGGGGCGTCCCACCCCGTCTCCGCGAGCGCGTCGCGGGCGGCGCCCAGCTGCCCCTCGCCGCCGTCGATGAGGAGGAGGTCGGGGTCGGGGCGGTCGTCCCGGTCCTCGACCGCGCGCTCGGCGCGCCACCGGACCAGCTCGCGCATGTTCGCGTAGTCGTCGTTGCGGTCGGTGAGCTTCTTCCGCCGGTAGTCGGCGGTCTCGGCGCTGCCGTCGACGAAGCACACGTCGGAGCCGACCACCGCGGTCCCCTGGGCGTGGCTCACGTCGAACCCCTCGATCCGCTCCGGGCGGGCGATTCCGAGCCGCTCTCCGAGCGCGCCCACGGGGTCGTCGCGCCCGCCGCGCTTCCGGGCGTTCTTGAGGGCGAGCTCGACGAGCTTCGCCTCCCGGCCGGCGCCCGGCACGCGCACCGCGACTCCCTCGCCCTCCAGCCAGTCGACCACGTCGCGGTCGGCGGGCCGCTCGGCGAGGAGGACCGCGTCCGGGAACTCACGCTCGGCGTAGTACTGCGCGAGGAACGCCGCGAGGACGGCCGCGGGGGTGTTGGCGTCGGCGCCGTCTTCCGTTCCTCCCCCCGCGTCCCCCACCGCCGCCGCGTCCAACCGGTGCCGGCTCCGGTCGACCAGTTGGCCGCGCTCGCTGTGGAGCCGGGCCACGCGGGCCGCGTCGCCCTCGACCGCGGCCGCCAGCACGTCGACGGTGCGGTCGTCGCTCCGGTCGCTGACGGCCTCGCCGCCCTCGCCGTGGAACGCCTCGACGGCTTCGAGGCGGTCGCGGAGGTTCGCGGCGCGCTCGAACTCGTTCGCCTCGGCGGCGGCCTCCATCCGCCGCCGCAGGGGGTCCGCGAGGACGCCGGTCTCGCCCTCGAAGAAGCGCCGCGCGGCGGCGACGTCCTCGGCGTAGTCCGCGGGCGATATCTCCCCGGTACACGGCGCCGAGCAGATTCCCATCTCGTAGTCGAGGCAGGGCCGGTCGCGGCCCTCGTACTTGTGGTCCGAGCAGCCGCGGAGGCCGTACACCTCCCGCACCGCCTTCACCACGGTCTCGACGCGGCCCACGTCGGTGAACGGGCCGTACGCGACCGCGCCCGCCTCGGGGTCGCGGGTCACCTCGATCCGGGGCACCTCATGGTCGGAGAAGGCGACCAAGGGGTACGACTTGTCGTCCTTCAGCCGGACGTTGTACCGCGGCCGGAGCCGCTTGATGAGGTTCGCCTCCAAGAGGAGCGCCTGCGTCTCCGTGTCGGTGACCGCGAACTCGATCCGGTCGGCGCGCTCGACCATCCCGCGGATGCGCCCCGAGCGCGGGTCCGCGTACGACCGCACTCGGTCGCGGAGGTCGAGCGCCTTCCCGACGTACAGCGTCGTCTCGCCCGCGCGGAACTGGTAGACCCCGGGCTCCGTCGGGAGGTCTCGGGCCCGCTCGCGCACCGCGTCGGCGTCCATCGGTCTCGGATCGCCGTAGCCGCCCGACGCCATTGAACGCTGCGGGCCGGGCGCTCCCGGCTCGCTGGCGCCCGCCGCCCGTTGCCCGCCGCCCACCGCCCGTTGCTCGCCGCCCACCGCCCGTTGCCCGCCGCCCACCGCCTACCGCGTCCGCAAATTATCAAACACGAATACCGGGACGTGCGGTTTATCATGTCGGTTGGGAGACGGTGACGTAGACATGACGGGACTTCGCGAGCGTCTGCGGCGGCTACTCGGACGGGGGACCGACTCTCGGTCGGTCCCCGACGGGGGCGTCGTCGTCGAGGACGGACCCGATTCCGCCGGATCAGCCGACGGCACACCGACTGACACCGCCGACGAGATCGGCGGCGACCACACGTTCACCGACGCCGACGGCGTGAACCGCGCGGCGACGCTCGCGGGCGCCGGCTTCCAGCAGGTGTTCAACGCCACCAGCGTCCCGACGTTTATCCTCGACTGCGAGGGGAACGTCGCGGAGTGGAACGAGGCGATCGCGTCGCTCACCGGCGTCGAGCGCGAGGAGGCGATCGGCCACGACCACGTCTCGGAGCTGTTCTACCCCGACGGCCGCCGGGCCGACACGCTCGCCGACAAGGTGCTCGACGTGCCGGACACCGCCGACGAGGTCCACGGCGTCGAGCGTCGCGAGGCCGGCCGCAACCGCTACCGCGACACCAGCACGATGGTCGACCGCCACGGCGATGAGCGCCACATCGAGTTCACGGCGACCGCGATGTACGACGAGGAGACCGGAGATCTCGTCGGCGTGACGGAGGTCGTCGTCGACCGCACGGAGAACGTGAACCAGCGCGACGCCACGGGCGAGCTGGTCGCGGAGGTCCGGGAGACTGCGGAGGCGATCGGCGAGGGGAACCTCGACGCCCGCGCGAGCCGCCGCGACTCCTTCGATCACCTCAGCGCCGACTTGGTCCGCGTCGTCGACGTCGTCAACCAGATGGCCGAGAACTTAGACCAGCTCTCCTCGGGGGTCCACGAGAAGGCGCGCGACCTCGACGAGACCGTCGAGGAGGCGAGCGCCGCGGCCGCCGACATCGCCGAGAACGTCGACGAGCAGAACGAGCTCCTCGAAGAGAGCGTCTCGGAGATGCAGTCCTTCTCCGCGGGGATGGAGGAAGTCGCCGCCACCGCGGACCAGGTCGACTCCGCCGCGGTCGCGGCCGCCGACGCCGCCGACGAGGGGCTCGACGCCAGCGAGGACGCGCGTCAGGCGACGGAGGACGTCGTCGAGATCGGCGACGAGCTGGTCGAGAGCGTCGGCGCGCTCTCCGAGCGCATGGACGACATCGAGGAGGTCATCGAGGTCATCTCCGACGTGGCCGAGCAGACGAACCTGCTCGCCTTGAACGCCAACATCGAGGCCGCCCGCGCCGGCGAGGGCGGCGACGGCTTCGCGGTCGTCGCCGAGGAGGTGAAGAAGCTCGCCGACGAGACCCGCGGCTACACCGAGGAGATCACGGAGAGCCTCGACAAGCTCCAGGCGCAGTCCGCGGAGACGACGACCGCCGTCGAGCGCTCCCACGAGCGCATCGAGGACGCGGGCACCGAGATCGAGACGGTCCTCGACTCCTTAGAGGAGATCGCCGACGCCGTCGACGAGGCGGCCGCGGGCGTCGCGGAGGTGGCGCGGACCACCGACGACCAGGCCGCGACCGTCGAGGAGCTGACCTCGTCGCTGGAGGCGGTCCGCGAGCGCTCCGACCGCACCGAGGACGCGACCGAGCGCATCGTCGACGCCACCGACGACCAGGAGGCGGCCGTCGACGAGCTGATCGCCCGCGTCGAGCGGCTGGACGCGCGGTAACGCCCCGGCCCCCCGCGCTCGCCGCGCTCCGACGCCCAGCCTCACCGCGCCCCGACCCCCCGATCCCGTCCGCTCTTCTCACGTCTCGTGTTCCCCGCCACGCTTCGCGCTCCGCCGAACGTTTAACCCCGCTCAACCCCCAGAAATTGTATGTCCGTTACGCCGCCCGGACCGCTGGGCGACCCCCTGTTCGGCAACGGTCGCCAGTTCGCCGACGACCCCTTCGGCTTCCTGCGCGCCTGCGCCGACAGCTACGGCGACGTGGTGCGACTGAATCTCGGCCCGCGGGAGACGTACATGCTCACGAACCCCGCGGACGTCGAGCGCGTGCTCGTCGCGGACGCCGAACGCTACCGAAAGCCGCAGTTCGACGACGCGATGGACACCCTGCTCGGCGACGGCCTCCTCATGAGCGAGGGCGAGACGTGGCAACGGCAGCGGAAGCTGGCGAACCCCGCGTTCCACAACCGCCGGATCGGCGCGCTCGCCGGCGTGATGGCCGACCACGCCGAGTCGCACGTCGCCGACTGGGCGGACGGCGACGTCGTCGACCTCCAGTTAGAGTTAGCGCGGCTCACCGTCAAGATCATCGTCACGGCGATGTTCGGCGCCGACGTCACCGACGAGGAGGTGAAGACGGTTCAGGAGAACCTCGAACCGCTCGGCGCCCGGTTCGAGCCCGACCCCCGTCGGTACCTGATTCCGGACTGGATGCCGACCCGCGAGAACCGCGAGTTCGACGCCGCGATCGACACGCTCGAATCGGTGATCGACGACATCGTCGCCCGCCGCCGCGGCACGGAGCGCGACCCGAGCGTCGACCCCGCCGGCCCCGACGGGACCGGCGTCCGCGGGCCGCCGGGCGACCCTGACGCCGACCTCCCGATGGACCTGCTCTCCGTCCTGCTCCGCGCCCGCGACCGCGGCGAGCAGACCGACGAGAACCTCCGCGACGAGCTGGTGACGATGCTCCTCGCGGGCCACGACACCACCGCGCTCGCACTGACGTACACCTTCTACCTCCTCTCGGACCACCCCGAGGCACGCGAGCGGGTCGAAGGCGAAGCCAAGGAAGCTGTGAGTACCGGCCCCCTGACCGCGGACGCGGTCCGCGAGATGGAGTACACCGAGCGCGTGCTCAACGAGTCGATGCGGCTCTACCCACCGGTCTACACCCTGTTCCGCGAGCCGAAGCTCGACGTGAAACTGGGGGGGTACCGGATCCCCGAGGGCTCGGCGCTGATGGTCTCCCAGTGGGTGATCCACCGGTCCGAGCGCTGGTACAACGACCCTGAAAAGTTCGACCCCGACCGCTGGACGGCCGAGCGTCGGAGCCAACGCCCCAGATTTGCGTACTTCCCGTTCGGCGGCGGCCCGCGCCACTGTATCGGCAAGGCGTTCTCGCTGCTGGAGGCCAAGATCATCCTCGCGACCGTCTGCTCGCGGTTCGACCTCGACTACGAGGGACCGGACCTCTCGCTGCGCGGCTCGCTGACGATGCACCCGAACCACCCGGTGCCGATGCGGATCCGCGAGCGGTAGGGATGGCCGGCGACGAGACGGAGTCGTACTGCGCTCGCTGCGGCGAACCCCTCTCAAAAGGCCTCGTCGCAGGCCAGCGGCGCACCTGCTGTCTCAACGCGACCCCCATCGCCGGCGTCTGTCCGACGCACGGGCCGGTGGGGCCGCATCACGCGGTCGAGGAGTCGATCGACAACGACGACGAGTAGCCGATTTCGACCGTCGCCACGTATAAACGAGTCTCCTGCGGTCGGCGTGTGCCGACGAGCGCCCGCAGGGCGCGAGTCGCACGCGCGAGGGAGTCGCGAGCGCTTTTAAGCGCGAGCGACGAGGCTGGGGAGGTGTGAGGCGCGGTTGCGGTGCGGGGTGGGACTCAAAGGGGCAGCCACGAGGACGAAGCTTGACGACGCAAGCACCGGAACGAGGGAGCGGTAGCGACCGAGTGAGGAGCGCAGCGAGTCGCGCGAGTCCTCGTGGCTGGGGCTTTGGCGGTATTTACCGTCGATCTGCGATTTCTCATTTATAAATAATCGGCTGGAGTTTTTCGCGGTGTTAAGTTAAGGAAGAGGCGGGACGAGGATTCAGTGCTCTATGCCGAAAACCGCCCGCCTCACCGAGTGTACCGAGTGGATCGACTTGGAGTTTGTGGAGCGAGAGCGGACACCCCGCGAGATCATTGAAAAGGGTATTCGCCACCATCTTGCTGGACTATCACTTTCGAATACAGTTATTCTTCTTGAGGAATTGGGT
>NZ_QPLT01000022.1 GCF_003666015.1 Halorubrum sp. Atlit-26R | reverse complement strand
ACGACGTTCGCGCCGAGTTCATCCAGCAGGCGTCCGGCTGGTCTGCTCGTCGACTCAGTACGGTCGAACTGTTCGTTCTGAACATGGACTTCTGGAACGGACGAGAGCACGACTACGACGACGCAGACTGCGTCGTTCGCGAGCAACCGATCATCGGCCACTCGCGCCGGGAGGATGAGACCGATGTATAACGTCGTCCTCCAAGCGAGCGGCGGGCCTCTCGCCCAGCCCACTGAGTGGCTACTGAACCCCACGTCACCCGAAGGTGCGGCGATTTATCTCCTGTTGGTTGTGGCCCTCGGAGTCGTCGGAAAACACCTCTGGGACCGTCACACTGCCGATGACGAACCCGAAGTCGACTTCTCGGATGTCCTCGACGAGGAGACGCTCGAGGAGGGTCATGTAGAAGGCCAACTCCTTGACGACATCTCCGAGTCTCACAAGACGGTGACTGCGCCAGCAGCCATCGAGTGGGAGACACGAGCCGCACGCGTTGGCGAGCAGTGGACGACGACGCTCTACATCACGGATTATGCCGACTACCCGAGCGACGGCTATCTGAGTGACCTCTTCGAGCTGACCGACGTCGAATTCGACCTCACAGCGCACATTACGCCAAAAAACCAGCAGCGAGCGCGGGACGAACTGCAGGACATCGCTGACGACCTCCAAGTTGACGCCGATCTGGAACAGAGCGTTCGAAGTGCGTACCTTCAGGAGCGAGCGAACGAAGCCGCTGCGACGTACAAGGCCGTCGAGAGTGGTGCGAACGTTTTCGATCAGGGGATGTTCATCACGGTTCGCGCCAACAACAAGGACGACCTCAGGGACTCGGTCCAGAAGGTCAAGAGTGCTCTCCGTGATGATCCAGCGAACCTCACGCCGAAGACCGCAATCTGTCGGCAGGACCTCGCGCTGCAGTCGGCAGCCCCCATCGGAGACAACGTATTCGGGCGAGAATCTATCGCCCTTGGTGGAGCCGTTGGCGCACTCCTCTCCTCGCCGCATAACGCGACGATCCTCGAGGAGGGTGGCGTTGAGTTCGGGATTCACAAAGACAACCAGAGCCCCGTCGTCATCGATCCGTTCGCCCGTGACAACGGATATGCGATGTTCACCGTTGGCGATACTGGGTCTGGGAAGTCGTTCGGCTCGAAACAGAACTTCATCCGCTCGATCGAGCAGAGTAAGGACCGCATCGGCATCATCCTCGAACCGCTCAACAACTGGGCGGGCGTCTCCGAAGCACTCGGTGCGAAACGCATCACCGTCGGTGGGACGCTCGGTCTGAATCCTCTGGAGATTCGCCAGACACCCGACCACGTCCAGCGGGCGATGGGTGAGGATGCGAGTCCGTTCAACGAGAAGCTCGACGACGCGATGAGCTTCCTGACGAACTTCTTCGCACTGCGGGGTATCTCGCTTGGCGACCGCCGGACGACGCTCGAACTCGGCCTCAAGCGCGCCTACAAGCGCAACGACATCACCGACGACATCTCGACGCACGGCAACCCCAGCCCGACCATCCGTGATATGATGGATGTCTTCGAGGACATGGTCGACGATCCCGAGGAGTTCGTCGTCCGTTCCGACGAGGAAGCCGGGAAGATCCGCGAGGACGCGACGTGGCTTTTGGACCAGCTTCGGCCCTTCGAGGGAGAGGGTCGCCACGCCAATCTCGGGAAGTCCTCAGAGTTCGACATCCGTAACGAGAAGGTCATCTACCTCGATCTCGCACAGCAGGAAGGTAGCGTCGATAGTAGTACGGCGCTGACGATGCAGTTGCTCATCTCGCTCGTGTACGAGCGGGCGAAAGAGACGGACAAGGAGGTCGTGTTCGTTATCGACGAGGCACGCTACATCATGCAGGACGCCGCGAGTCTGGCGTTCCTCGAAACGGTGTTCCGACACCACCGCCACCACGACCTCTCGATTCGGCTCGTCACCCAGACCGTCGACGAGTTCTTCGAGCACGCCGAGTCCGAAGCCATCCTCGACCAGTGTGCCGTCAAGCAGTTCCATCGGCTGGACGGGATGGACGACCAGTGGGCCGACGAGTTCGGCTTGAATTACGCCCAGATGCGCTACGTACAGGATGCGGTCCCCGGCAACGAGGACGCTGGGTTCTCCGAAGCGCTGGTCGGCGTGGACGGCGAGTGGCGCGGCATCAAGGTCGAGGCGATGCCCAAGGAGAAGCAAGTCATCGACTTCGATCCAACCGAGCAGCGGCGATCCTCACTCCCCGGCGCTGGTGAAGGCGCAGTTGATACGGACGTCCAGGAGTTCCGAGAGAAGCTGGAAGAGCAAACGACTAACAGACAGTCCAGTGACGCGGAATCCATCTCCGCCAAGCCCGACGGCGGTTCGATGGAGGGGGAAGACGATGCGTGAGTATCTCCGAGTCACGCCAACATCAGAAGGCCTGGATCCCGAGGGAATCCCTCGAGTCCTCGAAAGCCTGTATAAACTGACGACGGCGGAGTCAACGCGAATCGCTCAGAAGCTGAACCCACTCCACAGTAAGACACCGCCCAAGTTCGAGTTTCTCGCGCTATCTGAGGGAGCGGACGATCCTGTTGAGTTCTTCTACGGCGCCGACGAGCATCTCGACACACTCGAAAAACGCCTTCGTTCGATCTATCCCGAGACGTTCGACATCGAACGCGTCGACGTCGACGTCGCTTCACGGCTCATTCAGCCAGTCGAATTCACACGAGCAGAGTTCGTTGAACACTACGAAGCAGGGCAGCTACAGTACGAATTTAGTTCCGACGAGCAGCACGAACTTGGCAGCGAGGAGCTTGACCAAGACCAGACACCAACGACCGAAGCATCCTCCCTTACAGATGGTGGTGCCACAGTCGATTCGTCCCATGGCCACTTCGTCGAGATTGGGGAGACGGCGCTTGAGCTTGCCCCTCCAAATACAGTTCCAGACGAGGGGCCACTGACGACACTCGAAAAGCCGACCGAGACGGCCGAGGGAACAATACTCGCTCGGTCCACCGTCGACGCCGTCTCGCCAGTCGGCGTACGCTGGTCTGGCTCAGCCACCCGAAAGAAGGACTGGATGACGTCGTTGACGCCCTTCGCCTCCGGGGACGAAGACGACGGGTTGGCTGCTATCGACCAGCCCGGTGCGACTCTTGCGTCACTCGTCGACCACCTGATGGAGGCGGCGTCACCAGTAGCGTTTCAGGTTGTGTTCCAGCGGCGGACAAGCTGGCAGTCCGACGCTGAGATCAGAAAAGAAGATCTCGTCGACGGGCGGGACACCTTCTTCCAGGAAATCGTTGGCTCCTTCCTGGAGGTCGAAGATCAGCGGAGCAATCACGACGAGAAACAGCTCAGCGAGTCAGTCGCCAAGCGTATCGAGTATATCGACGCGAAGAACCCCAAGCGGTCGTTCACTGCCAACATCAGAGCAGTCGGCGTTCCGACCGGTGACGAAGCCCGCGACGACCTCGCGGCCCAGATGAACGCACTTCGTCCTGTGTTCGACCCAATCGACGGCCCCTATTACGAAGTCGAAGGGGAACGGCTCCGTACTGGCGGCTTTCGAGAAAAGACAAGGGAGAAGAACGCTCAGACAGCCCTCCAGCAGCTGCTTGACCGAGAGATTACGGCGGGTCGGGGCAAGACTCGACCGGATTTCGTCCTCTGTGGGACGGAACTCGCGAACTTTTTGCTCGTCCCATCGTCTGAACACCTCACAGTTGAGGGAACACGCGGTACTCGCGCTGAACAGCAAAGCCGGAACCCGCTTCCGTGGCCCAATCCAGACCTGGTTCAACAGTTCCAAGAGGGAATGGCGATCGGGTATGTACTCGATGAGAACGGAGCTCCCCAACCGGACCCGATTCGAATTCCACCGAATCTCCTGACGACGCATTACGGCCGGTTCGCCTCGACAGGTGGCGGAAAATCGAAGGCAATCATCAACGACGCGCTGTCCCTCCGGGAGACGACTGGCGGACCTGTCGTGATCGTCGATCCGAAAGGCGACGGTATGTGCGCGAATTACCTTCGCTGCCACTACGAGCGCTTCAACGGGGTGGACGACGTCTACCAGTTCCGCGTCCCGGAGACAGTTCCTGCGTTCTCCTTCTTCGACATCCGGCCTGCGCTCAAGGCCGGACGGAACCGTGAAGACGCGATTCAGGACAAGGTCGACCACTTCCACGACATCATGAGGATGGTCATGGGCCGCGAACAGTACGGACAAGCGTTTGTCGCCAACGAGATCCTCAGCTACCTCATCAAGGCCCTCTTCGACGAGGAATACGGTAGTGACGCCTTCGGCCTCGATGAGCTCTTTGCGGCTGCACTCCAGATGCAACGCGAGCGGACAGTCCCTCCGGTCGCTGCTGAGAATCAAAATGTCGAGGAGTCGCTGACGCGCCACTTCGAGAAGGATGACCGTCGATTCCAGGTGTCGATGGACGCCGTCGGAAACCGCCTCGACAAACTCAGAGAAGACGCGCACCTGCGTCGTATCTTCAGTCACGTTCCGGAACAAGGTGATGATGGCGAATACGTCGACAACCGATTCGACTTCCGCGAGTTCCTCGACGAAGATGCCACGATCCTGTTCGACCTGGGTGATCTCCGTCCAGAGGCACAGCGAGCAATCACACTTCTTCTGTTGAGTAACCTCTGGGATGCGGTGCAGGTGCGTCGACGTGATGGGAAGACAGACTACGAGAAGCTCACCAACCTCATCATTGAGGAGGCTGCTCCGGTCGCCTCAACGAAACTCGTTTCCGAGCAGCTGCTTCCCCAAGGTCGGTCCTTTGGCCTGAGCATGGGACTGGTGATGCAGTTTCCCGAACAAGTCAGGAATCGAAGTGAGCGCGCCTACAACGAGGTCCTCAACAACATCAAGACGAAGCTCATCGGGAACATCTCCATCGAGCGCGACCTCGCCGAGTCACTGGCCCACGAAGACTTGAGTCCGACTGACCTGCGAAATCGGATCAACACGCTCCCCAGCGGGGAGTGGATTGCACAACTCCCGAGTCCGTCATTCGGGGAGACGGGGCCAGCCCCGTTCTCTGTGAAGCCGCTCCCGATAGCAACTGGTCATCCAGAGAGCGACGAGCCGCTTTCTGTCGAACAGGAGGACCACTTCGAGACCGTGGCCCTCCCCCGACTGTCCGAGAGGACACGGACTCAGTACGGGCTTGCTGAGGCCACTAGCGAATCAGAGGCCGGAGACAACGAGGGATGGGGAAGTAGACCGACGGATGAACGGTCGACATCCACAGAATCGGCTAGTCCTGTGGACACGACGCAGTCGTCGTTCATCGGACAGGCAACCAGTGGTTCAGCAGCCGACGAAGAGAATAAAGGAAACGAACGAAACGAAGGGAACGAAGGGGAAGACAGGAACACCACCAACCTACTCTTTGGAGATCCTGAGTCAACTGAGTCAGAAGAGCTAGTCGGTGAAGAAGAGGGGACAGCTGTCGACGAGAACGGATCGTCACCAGTACAGGCTGGTGGTGTAACCGTTCCAGATGACGAGCTTCGACGGCGCGGGCTCACTCACGACGACGTCCGATTCCTGACTCGCATCCTTGACGTGATGAATGGTGACGCACCAGATCATGGACTCTTGGATTCAATGAGTGCATTCAAGAGCGACTTTGACGACCTGGACGTGCAACGGCTCGTCGATCAAGACCTGCTGGAGGAAGGACGAGCGTGCGGTCGGAAGTACTACACCGTACTCCCGGCAGGGCGAGAACTGCTCGGCCAGAAACTCAAAGTCGGCCCTGGTCAAGGAGATGTCGGGGAGAAGACGCCGCACAAGGTCGGTGTGAAGCTGCTCGAACTGTGGCTAGACTCCCACGAAGACGTCGAGCAGGTCGAATCCTACTATGAGTACGATGAAGAAACGGTGTTCGATGTTGCCGGTTTCAATGCTGACGGGGAACTCGTGTGGGTCGGTGAAGCTGAACTCGCGAGTAACAACAAACACGCGCCAGTCGACGACTACGACAAGCAGAGTGCAGTGGATGCGAACGCAGTCTGGGCGTTCAACAGACGCGAGACAGCCATCGAGGTGCTGGACTGTCTCTCTGAGGCTGATCGAATTGAGAGCAGTGTGAGCGGGCGTACAGCCCGGTCGTTTTCGGACATTCGAGAGGCCGTTGAATCGTTCGACGCAGCTGGGCTGACGACAATTCGGAGCTTCAACAAACTAGACCAGGAGTTCAATTCATGAGTTGGCGACAAGCGACTCGCGAGGAGATTTACAGGTACTACGACGAGGATTTTCCCTCATACCGTGACGAACTCCCGTCGTTCATCACAGCGAAGGGACCGAAACAGTACGCACTCGCGTTTCGGGAACCCCACCCGGTACGGAAAGAGGGAGTTCCAGACAAGGACTTCATTCGGCGAGATACGTGGCAGACGAATACCTCTGGTGAGCGGACCACGGCAGCGTTTCAGGAGTTCGACGACATCCTCGAGTTCATCCGGCATCCGGCACGGAATGATCCACTCGGTCGGAGTAACTTCGCGCTCGCAGATCCCGACCTGCTTGACAAACCAGACCCGTGTCCTGATGCAGTCTATTACGCGCTGGATCACTGGGAGCGGCCCTGGGTCCTCCTCGTCGACATCGACGCGAAAGATATCGCCAGGAACCGAGCAGCGGATACGGTCTCGGAGGACATCGACGACCAGAATAACGATGCGTTCCTCAATGCCGCAGGAATCCTCGACGCCGCTCCCGAAGGGTATCCGTATGCCTTTGAGGATATCGAACGGGCCATCGAGTACGGCTTCGAGGTGCGAGATGTTTTCGAGGACGACTTCAACGCCCAGGAGACGATGGTGGTGTACAGCGGCCAGGGAGTTCACGTCTACCTCCTCGACAGTGATCCAGCCCATCGGTACGACGCCAAGAGTCGGGAAGTGCTGAACGACCTTCTGCAAGACACCTACAAGATTCCCATCGACCCAGTGGTCACCGCCGACCGTCGTCGCGTCGCCCGACTCCCCTACTCGTTGCACGCTGACGTCTGCAGTATCGTCACGCCGATAGAGAGCCCGAACTTCGACGTTCAGTCTGCGACACCGGAGGTCATCCAGAAATGAGCCGGTCGACGCCTGTCGAGGACGAGCGTACCGCCTACCGCGTTGCGACGCTCCCGCTCGAATACGGCACGACCCGCATCAACCAGCTGTTCACGCGGGGCTACAATCGATACATCGCCGACGGCGAAGACCAACCGGAAGATTTGCTAAACGACCTCGAGCGGTTCGGGACGGCGGCGTTCAAAGAAGACGTCAGGGCCAATGCCGCAGAGGAGCCCTTCGTCGACGAACCCGGAACTCTCGCCGTCCTCGCGACGTTGAGTGCGATCTGCGTCAAAGCACACCCGAAGTTCGAGCACGCCCCACCACGAAAGGTGCAGGTCCTCTACGATATTCGCGAGCTCTATGTCAACAACCTCGCCTCCCTCCTGCGAGAATTCGGTGACGGGAGTCTTCAACAGGATATTGCAGACGTGTTATACGCGAAAGATCCCGGAGAAGATGGTCCGCACCCTGGTCGCGTTTGTACAGGGATCAAGAAGATACCCGAGTTCGGGGAGGGGTTGTATCTCGAAATCCCGATGGCTGCGGCGTCGAGGGACTGTCTCGTTCACGCCGACACCGAGCCAGGAGAGACCGGAGAACTGCTCACTCGCATCAAGGACAACTGCCTCTACGTACCGGTCGGTGATTTCGACACGAAGTATCGCGAGTACGCCAGACGTGCGTTCAAGAAGCTCCTGCGAGTCCAAGAGGAGAACCTCTCAGAGGACCAGTTCACGTGGCTAACGACGAATGAGTCGGCCATCACAGAGCGCATCAACCGCTTCATCGAGACGGGACACCACGAACGAATCTGGCGAGACTGGAACCCCGGTGAGCGGACCATCCGTGTGCTCCGGGACGCGATTCGAGACGCTCCAGATGAGGTCGTCTCACTGGGGGAGTTCCACTCGGCGAAGGAACTGTTTGAAGCAGTAGAGGCGTACGACCCAGAAGCGGACTGGAAGCGAGACGTGTGTAATCGTATCTCGAGTCCTCGGAGTCTTGGGAATCTCCTTGCATCCCAGCGCAACCATCGGAATCTCACTATCCGACAGCACGGAAATACGAACCACTATCGGATTCAGGAGTCTTCGCGTGGCGTCCAGCCCCTTGACGTCGAGTCGATCGAAGATCTGTTCGAACTCCCCTGTATGGCGAACATGGCCGAACGCCTCCACGAAAAGAAGCCAGTCCGAAAGGATCTGTACAGCTTTGCTCGGATGGTGATGTGGCTGCCCCAGTACCAGGACAGTGACCTCGAGACGATTGTCGCTGATCTCAAGAACGTCTTCTCACGGTGGCCGTGGTACGACGAACAGGTCACCGACTACCAGATTCGCTACGAGTTCTCGAATACGATTGGTGGCGACACCCCGCTTCCGATGAACTGCGACAACGACGACATGCAGCGATACTGCATCGGCCAGGAGCAGTGCCCATACTCCATCTGGGGAAGTCTCCCCTTCCCAGATGAGATGTACGATCAACTGGATGAGGCCGAATCCACCGGCGAAGAGTTCTAGCTCTGCTGGGAACCAATTGAATATGATCAAAGCGGCTCTGTTGGAAGTCTCAATCAGTCGTGGTTTGTTGAAGCCGTGCTGAATTGAGTGCACGTAGCAATCAGCTTGGCTAACAACAAGTCTCGCGAATTCATCACAGATTGAGCGTCTATTTAGCAACGACATCGAGGCCGGTGAATTCGAACCGTGCACCACCGGCGGAGCTTTCAGTCACCTGAATCTCCCAGTCGTGGGCTTCGACAACCTGCTTGACGATACTCAATCCGAGGCCTGTTCCATCCTCGACCGTTGAGTAGCCCGGATCAAACACATCCTCACGTTCCTCATCAGGAATTCCAGGACCGTCATCCCCGATAGAGAACCCGTCTGCAAGTGCGCCCACAGTGATCGTCACGTCGTCGCCGCCGTGTTCGACAGCGTTTTTGAACAAATTCTCCAGCAATTGGCAGAGCCGATCGTAGTCTGCTTTGACCGTCGGCAGTTGGCTTTCATCACCTACATACCGTAGTTCGGCGTTGTCTGCCTGTCCAGAGACCATCCGCCAGGCGGATTCGATGGCTTTGCCAAGCGCAACGGGTTCTACTGATCCGATGTCTTGTCCTTCACGAGCAAGCCAGAGAACATCCTCGACGATTCGTTGAATTCGATCTAGCGCGGTGGCGATGGCGTTGTGGTGTTCGGTATCGCACTCTTCTTGGGCGAGTTCTAACCGGCCCTGAGCGACGTTAAGTGGATTCAGGAGATCGTGACTCACGATACGGGCGAACTTGTCGAGACGCTGGTTCTGTTGTTCAAGTTCGCGTGCAGTCTGCCGCTCTTCGGTCACTTCTTGTGTGACTAGAGCGCCATAGGTGTCTCCCTGAATCCGGACTGGTCTCGTTTCGATATGATGCACCTGCTCTTCGTATTCCATGTCGAACGAACACAACTCGCCTGTGAGCGTCGCCCGTAATTTCGGTTCTAATTGTGTCGCGGTCTCCTCAGGAAAGAGGTCATAAATTGTCTTTCCAACCATCTTGGACGCGTCACGCTTGGAGAAGGGAAGCGTCTCTGGTCCAACGATTTCGTAGCGTAACTCAGAGTCAAAAAGTACGAGAACTCCGTTAGGGAAATGAGTGACGAGAGCACGGTATTTCTCAGGCGGTGCATCTGAAAAGTGAGCCATGTAGGATAAAGATCGATTCTGAATATATAATGTTTCGAACGCCGACAGACCCTCTGAATAAGTCACGCCACTCCTGACAGAAGCTAAGTGATTCAAACATCCGAGCTGGATTCACAGCGCACGTGGGTCACTCAATCTTTTCGGCCTTCGGTGTTACGGATACAGTGCGAACTGCTAACGACCTCGAATACCGAATCAGAGACGTCTGAGCATGAGACGAGCATAGCAGACCTTTACAGCTGGAAGCCGATGGGACAGACAATGGCTACTGAGGCGACGTTCACGGTTCCGTCAGACCAGTTCCCCTTGGGGACAGTGTTCAACCAACTGCCGGACGTGACTGTTACGCTAGAGCGATTGATCCCCGCCCAGGACGTGGTGATTCCCTATATTTGGGTGCGGGGAACCGAAGTCGACGATATCGAGAGCGCGTTTACCGAGCACCCAAGCGTGAAGGGGATTCGGCTCGTTGATTCTGTTGAGGACGAGTACCTGTTACGTGTTGAGTGGGCGTTAGACTACGATGACGTGCTAACCATACTGGCGGAGACAGAGATTCCACTGATCGAGGCTACCGGTACAAACCAACAGTGGACGTTCGAGATCCGCGGTGATGACCGAAACGACGTCGCAGACTTTCAACGACGGTGTCGAGAGTTGGACATCCCGATTACGTTGACGAAGTTGCACGCGCTCACACCGGTTGAGACAGGAACCGAAGCCACCCTCACTGACACCCAGCAAGAGGCGCTGGTGCTTGCCTACGAGCGTGGATACTTCGAGTCCCCCCGCAAGGTCACGTTGGAAGCCCTCGGCGAGGAACTCGGCATCTCTCAGCAGGCCGTCGGCTCCCGCCTCCGAGGGGGGATCAAGCACGTCCTCGGGGGCACGCTCCCCGCCCTCACAGCCCGATCCTGAGTTGGACCTTAAATACTATTTGTGTATGAAAAAGCCAGCGTGATGGCCGTCGGTCACCTGTATTAATATCATGAGTGTGGATTCTCTCGCCTTCGACTCGGTACTCGGCCTGTGTCAACACCAGCACCGTCGAATTGTACTGGGAGTGCTCGCAGCAGAGCAGCGGTCAGTAACGTTCAACGACCTCACGCAGGCCATCCTCAAGTACAATCATCAGAGGCCAATTTCAGAGGCGTCTGAAGATGTCCTAACAGAGATTCGTCTCTCGTTACATCATGTCCACCTCCCGAAGTTGGCCGCGGCAGGACTCATAAACTATGATACCGAGAAAGAGCTCGTGGAACCGTCCGAGCAATTCGATCAGACACAGCCGACCCTATCTACGATCCTTACTGCCGATCCCTCACTCGATACGCCGATGAAACTGTAGTGTCGATCAACCGCACTCAATCCTCCCATACCCAAATCGTTTCAATGGGGAGAATGAATCATAACTATAATTTTTATGAGGGGTGGAGTTCGAAGAGGTCAGAATCCTCGTCGTGCGCTTTTCAGGCCCTGTAGTATCTATTTTCGAGCGAACAGAGGTAAATCCCCCACGAGCCGCAACGAAGAACCGTCAACTGCTGAAATTCGCTGTTGTCGAGTTCCGCCCAGACATAACACCAATTTTCTGGAATTCGGGCCTCTCACCACCTCGTCAAGCACAATTATCCCAGACAGTCGTGTCTTGAAGTTCGTCGAGGCCATCATTACCGACTGAGAACTGCCCGACGGTCCTCTTGTCTAATCTAAGCCCGTTTCGTTACTCTCTGCACCTCCAGAATTATCCAAAGGAAGACTAGGGTACACCGGTGCAAACGCCGCTGGCTCTCTCCGGCCGAAGGGCCATCAAACGAAAAGCGGCTCTAGCATACCTATCAGAATTCACTCACTGGAAAGTGACGCGATTCGCGGTGGAGTTTCTCACCCCCCAAGAGGGGTGAGGGGCGCAGTGAGCCCCAACCGAACTACGATGTCTTCAGAACACGAGCGACAGCAATCGCGGCTACGTAGCGAACAGATAGGACAATCAAGCGAAGCGCCGTGGGCTGATCTCGAATTGACGATTCCCAACGATCGAAGTCAGCTCTCCATTGTCTCCTTCGTCGAGTGTGTCCTCGTGGAACTCACCCACGAGGAGGTCGGTGCGGAGTACGTCTCTACGAACGTGTGGGGAGCGAAGCGAACACAGTTCATCGCCATCGACGACAACGGGGAGATGTTCCAGAAACTGCACTACGACGAGCGACTTGGGTGGCATGAGTCGACGGTCAGTCGGCGGGCTGTTCGTGAGGATCTTATCACCCGGCTCTCTCGGTCGTCGTCACAGGCAACTGATTGCAGTCACGACGTGCCGGTCGACAGCCCAGATGCGTTCAGCGTCAAACCAGCTCGAGAGCTCCGGATGCGCTGACCTGCGCGAGTTAACCAACAACTCCCTGAGTCCAGGCCAGATGTTGGTTAATAGCGTGCTCCTTCCGAAGCTAATCAGGCGGCACCCTGTACGCTACTCTAATCAGGAAACTATTCCCCGAAGTAAGAACTATATCCTTCGCTCTGCAATCCCGAGTATGTCCGAGACAGACGCCACCGATGGGCCGCCCCCCTTCGAGGATGCGTTCAGTAGCGACGACGTCGAACAACGCATCTACGGCACCATCCTGCAGACCCACGAGCCGACGACGGCGAGCGCGATCGCCGACAGCGCCGACTGTGACCCCAAGACCGCCCGGAAGTACCTTGGCTGGTTCGACGATTTGGGAATCGTAACTCGACACGATGGCCATCCGGCCACCTACGAACGGAATGACGCGTATTTTGAGTGGCGACGCATCAACCAGCTCGCGGCCGACCATTCCGTCGAGGACCTGCAGGATCGCGTTCGTGAGCTGACGACGCGCATCACCGAGTACGAGACGACGTACGACGCCGCTTCACCGGCCGCAGTCGACGCCGTCGCCGCTGCGGAGGACAGCGACGAGCGAACCATCGACGACGTGTACAGCGACCTGGCCAACTGGGCGACCGCCCGCGAAGAGCGTGACCGCTACGAACGTGCGCGCCAGCAACGCACGGGTGGCGAGCGCGAACAGGCGTCTGGGTAGCCCGCTCGATGGTGCCACCGACAGGCGATGGCGGGAGCCCTGCCCCCATCGATCGTCCAATCCTCGAGTTCCTCCAGACGCGTCTCCAAGCGACGAGGCAGGTCTCCCGAGCGACCGTTACGGACGCCAGTGGCCATCTCGAGCTCCAGGTCGTCTTTACCCCGTCGTACTACCCAGCAGCTGTCGACGAGGCGCAGTTGACGGTCCGTTGGTACACGAACGACGACTTCAAACTTCACTATCGAGAGCAGCACGCGGACCATACCTGGGAGTGCCGGTGGGACCGGCACCCGAATCCGCACAATACACGGGACCATTTCCATCCCCCGCCCACCGCCCCGACGCCCGGCGAGGACGCAGCGTGGCCAGACGACCATCGTGACGTCGTTGCGCTCGTCCTCGATGAGATCGAAGACCGGATCGCGACCCTCTGGAGCTAGTAAGGGCTACGGTCTCGCGTGGAGTGTTTATCGGCGCCAGAAGGCGTGCAGCGCGTGACAGCGTGCGCAGCGTGACTCACTATGGCTGATATCGATCCTCACCACGACACGAGTGCCGACTACGAACAGTTCGAGAAAGAGTTGCTCGCCCAGGACCGCGACGCCGCGAGCGTCGCGACCGCGGACGTCAACGACGCGACGGCCCAACGCCTGGTCAGCGACCTCGTCGACGCGGACGTCCTCACTCCGGTTCCCGAGGACCAAGTTCTGGTTCACGAGCCGAGCGGCACCGCCTTCGACTCATCGACACAGCTGGCCGTCTTCCATCGGGGTTGGACGGCCGGCCGCGACGCCGACGCGGAGGGCGAGTGATGCAGCAAACGCTCGTTGGCTGTGCCTTCTGCGACGCCCCGCCTGGCACCGAAACTGGCGAGGCGCACACCTGGGGCCAAGACGAGCGGGTCACCCACCCGATCTGTGTCGGCTGCGCTACCCAGACGGAGCCGGATCCCGATGAGCGCGATCACCACGCCTGCGACAGTTGTGGCCTCGTCGTCGACACGAGCGCGGCGCTGACGCGGTTCCGAGTGGAACTCGGCCACCTAGAAGGCCCGCTCCAACTCTGCGCCCGGTGTAGTCCCGGTGGGCCAGCTACCTACTGGACGCGCGACCTCGAGGAACACCTTGTCGCGGCGCCGGTGGAGTGACCCAAACACTCTCTACTGTTTCGCTGGAAACGGTAATTAGGAACGACCCGTGTCACGCACCTCGAATCGTACTGATGGCGAAATCATCCGTGACTTCCTCTCGGTTGCGAACCTCCTCGAGGAGCCGCAGCTCGCCCAGCTGTACCTGTACCTCGTTCACGAACACGAGGCGACCGTCCAGGACATGATAGACGACCTCGAGCTCGGGCAGGGGACGGCCTACAGCAACGTCAATCGACTCGTCGACGCCGGCGTCGTCGAGGTCACCCACGACGAGCAACCTCGGCGGTACGCCGCCCGCGAGATCGACCTGACCGTGACGACGGCCTCCGGTGACCGCGAGTACACGATCACGGCAGCGCTGATCGACGCGGTTGGTCGTCGCGAAACGAACGACGATATCGACACCTACGTCGACCGCCACGGCGTTGCCGGCCTCGCAACGGCACTGACCTACGCTGTCGCCCGCGAACGCGGCGAGGTGACCCACCGGCTGATGGCTGAGGACCTCGATATCTCGCCGCTGGCTGCAGAGATGATCCTGCACGCGCTCCGCCCCGTCGTCCACGAGTACTACGACATCGAGGAATTTGGAGCATCGTTCGATGTCGACAACTCCGACCGTAAGTGAGCTCTACACCGCCGATACCGGCTGTTCGTCGCAATGAGGAGTTTGTCAGTTCAACGGTGATAGACAATTCACATACTTCCTAGTTGAAACGACATTGGTGCCGTAACCACCAGACAGACTGGAACCCGATTGCCGCCCTAGTGCGCGTGGCTCGTCAAGAATTAACTGGCCTGACTGGAGAGCATTATTCAATGGCGTCTGAATCAAATTCGCTTCCTCCGGGCTTTCAGTTCTCGGAGAAGCTTGTCGCCGGTCGACTTGATTTCGATATCGTTCGCTTAGAGGATGACGAGCGCTTTCATAGAGGAGATCGAACTGACGGAATCTGGAAACTCACTGACGAAGCCAGAGAAGCGATCGTTGCTGTCATTGATGAGTACTACGACCGGCGACCAGCCATTGAAGAAAACGTCTCAGTTAGGTCTGAAAGCTTCGCCTTTCGTATACTGGAAGAAGATGCCGAACATATTTCCCAACTCATAGCAGCTGATCTTGAGATCAGATTCGAAATCCCCGATTTTTCTCCTTCGGGACTAGACGAAAATCCCGACCCGCTCCCATATTCAGACCTAATTAGCGACGTTGCGAATGTTCAAGATAGATCTTGGAGCGAGCTACCAGAGACTTCATTCGATGTCGAGGAGGACATAGAAGCGGTGATTCCTGAGGGACACTCTGAGCCCAATTTTTTCCATGATGATTATCTCGACTATGTCCTTGAATTCCTCGTACCAGCAATCCAAGATGCAGGGTGGCGAGGGGGTCATGCGTGGCTGCTGAATCTCGGTATGCAAGAACTACGGAACGGGCGATATGAGGAAGCAGCGTATGCGTTCGCAGGTGCCAAAGATGGCCTGACGAAACACAGCCTCTTCGACGAATCACGGATACAGCCGCTTGTTAGGCGTTCGCTCAACACACTGCGCGATCTCTGCCTACTCAAATCCCCAGATGAGTACGACTTCAGTGAGTTTGATCTCTACTGTGAAGCTGATGTACGTGATCTTATTTATGTGCCTGAGTTCATTTCACGGCCAGATATTGACGATCTAAATTTCCGGATGAACAATCCGGTTTGGATTGCCAATGCGCTCGTCCTCGTTCAGGGAGTTGCCCACGCAATAGGAAAGCCAACAATCTCTAGGACGGAAGTTGACCCGTTCGGATCAGGTATGACCCTCCGAAATGCCTCTTTTGTGCTGAAGCTCGCTAACTCGTTAGTATCGGCTGCTCCGGACGAAGTTGAGTCAGATCCGATTCAGTTTCTCGAAGGAATTGACCTCGGAAATTTCACACCCGATATCACGATCACGCGGACACTTCGAAGTGCAGGCTACACCATTCAGATGTATCGCAATACAACCGAGGGGGTACGGGACGAGCTCAACATTGATTTCGACTTAATTGTGGCTCGCGGAGACGACAAATACCTTGTCCGCGCAATGCGCCCCGAAGACCGGGATCGGGGAACTCTCGAGGGATTAATTGAGCAGATTGGCGATCTCGATCACTCACTCCTGTTGTTATATGATCGCGAGCTTGAGAGCACCAGTGTTAGCGAGCTTGGGGAACAGGATGGTGTTGAAATGATGTATATTAACCTCCAAGCAGAGCGGCTCTCGCCCATTTCGGCCGGCTATCCACGTTCGTTCGCTGACTTCGCGACGGAGGAAGAGATTCGCGATGAGATCGAACGTCGGTTCGTAGCGGCACAAGAGGCTGAAACTACTGAGTCCAAAGGAGATCGGTTGGAGGAACTGATGGCATTCATCTTTGAGAAGGCTGTACCGGATACGCACGTGATGACGCCAAATAACCGAACTAGTACGGAAGAGATCGATCTCCAACTGCAAAATGAGGAAGAGCATCTTCCCTGGACTCAGCTGGGAGCGCCAATTAATGTCGAGTGTAAGAACTGGAACGAGTCCGTTGGAGTTGATGAGATCTATTCTGTCTACGGAAAGGCTAAGATGACTTCTCCGAATAGTAAAGGGGCGATTCTGGTCTCTTGGGAGGGTGTGTCAGATTGTCAGAGTGGCCGGAACGCTGATGGATTGCTTAGAGATATGCGCATTCAAGACCTCGACATCCTCGTGCTCGATCAAGACGATCTTTCAGAGATCGTTGAAACTGGCGATGCACAGGCAGTGTTCGAACGAGCATACACCAACCTGTATCAACGCTAAATTGCACTTCTGCGCTCATTGAGCTTCCAAAAACTATACACAAACCGATAGAATCGGTTAGGACAGACATGGACCCAAGCGAACTCGAGAGGAGACCGACATCACTTGGCGGCTATGGAAGCATTGTTCCCTATCACGCACCGGCCACGTACGACCCAATCTATGGAGATGAAGGTGTTCGTGTCGATCTCCCCACTGAGGGGTACGAATCGGCGGATCAAATTCTCAACCGACTGACTCGCGCCGCGGACAAGCTTGATCTCGATACGGATCCCGGTCGTCTCTACTATTCCGCGCAATGTCAGGACTTCTCATGGTATGGGAGCGGAATCGAAGACCTTCGAGAAGACCTACCCTCTTCGTGGAAACTGTCGCAGACGCTTCAGAAGACGCTTGAGGAGCGTCATGGAACAGAACTGGGTATCCATCGACCGTGCTTCGTGATACTCGCTCCAATACGGTACGGCATCTTCTGGACAGTATTACGGGGATTCAAAAATAGTGACGAGGATGGAGAGGGCTACGAAACCGTCTATGACACACAAGCCGGCGTGTTGATGGAAAATCCGGTTCTGTCCTGGCCCGCGTTAGAAGAACTAGTAGAATCAGATGGCCCGATTCCACTTGTGACAACCGAAGTGGAGGCTGTAAGCCTGCGCGGTGAAGACCGTCCGTTAGAGGAGGTGATACCCGTCAATCATGACCGAACTGGTGATGCAGATATCTTAGCTGCGAAGAACGTGTATAAGAGTGAAAAAACAGAGGCCAGCGAACAGATGCACGAAGCAGTCGAGCGTACTGCCCGACTATCCTACCGTATCAAGGGTGGGACAATCGGATTCGAGAAAGAACGAGAGTTCCGAGCAGAGGGGATGTCGTTGTTACGCCCTGAGGGGATTACCCTCGGTGGATGGCCGGTTGTAATGGGGTCACCGTTCTGTAGAGCGATATCTGACGAATAAGAACCACTGCTCGGTCGACGAATAGATTCAGGGCTAATTCCCGAGTTTGAGTGCTCGATTCCTATCTGTGCTCCCAGATTGGGCGATGAGTTCTTGAGCTCGCCCGATTCCATGAACATCGGGTCGTCGGACAGTTTGATAGCCTTCGAGTGTCTCTCGTAGATGACGTTCATGCCGTTCGATATCGGGTACTGCTACGTCAGATTCTTCGAATAGCCGACGATGTTGTGAGCGCGCAAACGAGACGAGTCGCTCAATTCGCTGGTGATCATTCTCATTCGGCTCGCCACCGTCAGTTCGTGCCTGGCCACGAGTATCATCATGGAGCGCCCAAAGGTCCTGTAGCCGGCCCACGAAATCGTCGTAGGAGTCCGTTGTCGATCCACTCTCGCGGATGACCATACCAATGTTCCGTGACTCGATGCCAGTTCTTAGGTCGTCCCACATTTTGACAGCTGAATGGGGGATTTCGTAGTAGTTCACTGGATCACCAATCCACCCGGACTGGTCGGAGGGGTCCTTGAATTTTGCCTGGACAGGCGAATTGGGGTAATCGGTTGGAATATAGAGTTGAGATGAGCCAGCCTCGATCGCCTGCACATCGATAAAATAGCACTCCATCAGCGCATCGGATAATTGGTTGTCAGAGTCAACGACGGGACATGCGTAGTAAGCGGCTTCACCTGGCTCTCGGGTTGCAAGTGTCGTGATCTGCTGAGTATCGAGTTTGAACCGAACGCCCCTGTTTGGCTCTGCCTTGGGTGCTTTGTACTGGAAAAGAAGTCGCATCGCTAACGGGAGCTCGACGTCGTATCCTCCACCAGCCTGGTGTTCCTGATACCGTGTTGGTGCGATGGCGGTTGTCTGATTGTACGGCCCACGAATACGAGTCAGTATTTGGTGTGTCGCATTCACGACAAGCGAATTCTCGGATGGATACGACGCCATGTCTACGCAGAAACTGTGAAGACGAAGAATATGATATTTGTGTCAGAGTGGGCTGGAACCGAATGTTCTCAACCGAATCTAAGCTACACTGGGTTCTGCCTACCAACGACAGTCATCGTTTCCTAAAAGCCCTCGGCCGCTCGGCATCCCGCGACCGCCGCTGCGCGCCTCGTGCCTGCGGTGCTTGCGGGGTCGGGGGACGGCCGAAGCGGCCTCGCCCTTTCTGAGTCCACCAGGACGATAGATGGTTCGCCGAGCGATGCGGCCGGCTGGCCAGATGGTACGTACCGGCCCGCCCCGCTCGCCGCTGCCGCCCTCCGCGTCGCTCGCGACCGACCATTCCGGGCGTGCGGGCGCTCTCCGCACCGGGAGCGCCCGTTCCGGGCTAAAGTGAATGTGCCCTCGACGCCAGCGGGAAAGCGTGAGGGGTTGCGCGGCGTGGCTGCTCACCCCCCACGCTTTCTCCGCTGGACGCTTGCTCCGGGCGGGTCGGCGCGCGGTGCTGGTTGAGTGGCCTCGCTGAAGCGCTCTCGCTCGCGCCCAAGGGCGCTCGCGAAGGCGCGAGCGAGAGCGCGTAGATGGTTCTGTTGGGCGTTGTCGTCGAAGAACCGCGATGTTGCAGCATCGCGGTGTCGAGCGCGTGAGCGCCTTCAGGAGCTGAACTCCAATGTCGAGTAAGAACGTTACTAGTGAAGTAGTTTCGGTCGATGAACAAGCATTCGAAAACACGGACGAAGCAGCGGTCGATGAAGATGGCTTCGAGGTTGTCGATGAGACGCCGGAGTTCCGGGCAACGGTGCAGATGGAGGTACAGGCGAAAGTCGATTCCAACCATCCAGACGCGCGCGTCGAGGAAGGCCCGGATCACATGTTCGGAAAGACCCTCGAACAGGAAGAGCGCATTCGAGCGCGGGAGGCTGAACTGGACCGGATCAGTGCCAAGGCGGAACTGGGAACGCAAGATGGTCGCGAAAAGCGGACGCGAGATGTCGCAGCGAAGCGGAGTGCTGCGCGGCGTGTGAAGTTCCAGAAGCGGGCGGCAAGCGTGGACCCGCAGATGGACCCAGAGAGAGACGATCCTCGTGTAGAACTCACGCAGGAGCAGTTGGCGGCGGTGAACACACAGTCGATGCGGCTGGCAGAGAAGTTGGATGGCTGGTCGCGAGCGGCGATTGGTCGGCGGCTAGGTGAAGCCATCGTCGGTGGGAAAGACCTGATGAGTGCAGTCGTGGGAGTGTTCGAGGAGTTACAGACAGCGCCGGGACAGGTGGTTCCTATCGGGAAGCTCGAGGACGTCAATCGCAAAGAAGTGAGTGTTGAGGGTCAGGTCGATACATTGTGGGATCCCTCACATCCGAGCATCGCTCAAGTTGGGCTGATCGCGGACGACAGTGGCAAAACGCGGGTAACGATCTGGGAGGCCTCAAATGCTCCGTGGATTCAAGAAGGCGAGCGCGTTCGCATTCACGGGGCGGCACGGAACTGGTACGAAGGACGCGTCTCACTAGCCGTCACTGGGTGGAGCACCGTGATGTTCCCCGAGCGCGGTCGGTGGTGGGAATAGCCAGTCGTCGCGACTCTCTTTTTTGCTACGTGCCGGACCGACCCAGGCCCCACCTCCCCACCCTCCGCTCCGTGCTCGCTTCGCTGCGCGCGCAGCCACAACCTCCAGTGTTGGTCTGATATTAATCCCTGAAGCCGGGAGAAAGGATGCGCAGCCGAGCGTATTTTTTCCGCCCCACAGGGGTGCGGGCGTGCCAACGCTCGGAGCTACACATGAAAGTCGAAGGAGACTACACCTGCGACATCTGTGGGGAATCGTTCGAAACTAACGTTGAGATTGCCGGCCATGTGCGTGCCCATCAGGCATCGATACCGGCTGAAACAATCATCGACGAACTACAGCGACTCGCTGACGAAAAAGGTCGACCACCAACACACTCAGAGATCAATAATGAGACTGAATTTACAGAAGGCGCAGTATATTCAACATTCGGGGGCTGGGGCGAGGGATTGGAAGCTGCCGGACTTGAGCCTCAAACAAACGGATATTGCGACACAGAGATCATTGAGGAGCTACACCGAGTCGCTACCCAGATCGATCATTCTCCGTCACGAAGTGAGTGGCGAGAATTAGGACGAATCTCGGCCAAAGCAGTTCAGACTCATTTCGGGTCGTGGAACGAGGGTCTCAGGGCAGCCAAGTTAGAAACGACCACACAGCAGATCGCTACAGAGGAGGATGTAATCAAAGCGATCCAGAACCTCGCCGCAGAACTTGGGCGGCCGCCAAAGGCGAAAGAAATGGAACAGCACGGAGCGTGGTCGGTGAAAGTTGCTCAGCGATGCTTCGGTAGCTGGAATTGCGCGTTACGCAGTGCTGGGTTCGAGCCACACAAACAATGGAGTGTTAGTGAAGAACAGCTCCATGAAGAGATCAAGCGATTAGTCGATGAGTTAGGCCACGTACCATCATCAATCGAGATGCGTGACCGGGGTCATTACTCAGTTGGATCCTATGCTCGCCGATATGGGACCTGGCAAGACGCCGTCGAAGCGGCCGGATTTGAGTACCGGGGGCAACCGAGCGGCCCAGATCATCCGGACTGGAAGGGCGGCTACGGAGACATCTCGTATGGGCCGAACTGGTACAGACAGCGCAAACGCGCCTTGGAACGGGACGGCTTCGAGTGCCAGATGCCGGGGTGCACAATTGACCGAGAAGCGCACCACGAACGCTGGGACCGCGACCTGAACGTCCACCACATTATGCCACTTGGCACCTTCATCGATGCTCAAGGGGTTCTGGACTACGAGCGGGCGAACCGGCTTGAGAACCTGGTCACGCTCTGTCAGCGCCACCACATGAGGTGGGAACAGTTCGCTCCGCTCCAGCCCGATATTCGCTAACCGCTCAGAGTGGTGTTTATCGCCCCCAGCGATGGGTGGCGGGGTTACCACAATCCCGTCCCACTATGACCGACGACACGACACTCACGGCGCGTGAACGGCTTCGCATTCACCTCCGCGAAGCCCGCCGCACGACCAACTCGCCGACCGTGGAAGCACAGTTAACGGCTGCGCTGGACGCCTGGAACGACCTCCCGCCGACACCGCTGCGGGAGTGTCCCGTCTGTGGGAAGGTCGGACTTCCAGAACGGATTCGACATCACAGGTGTGACTGAACCGGTGAGAGAACCCGTTTCGCCTTTTTCCGGATTAAACGCAATCGGCTCTATTGAAATCTGATACGCTTCAACAGAGCCCCCACGAATTTGGGCTGTCAGGAAGGACCCAAGGCTACTACTTCAATCACCGCAACGTCCGACAAAGCTGAATTTTCTCGCTCAAAAAAAGCGTACAAAAAGCCTATGACTCTGTCAAGTTTGAATGACAGTATGCCCTCCAGACGCGCACTTCTCACAACAGGGGGAGCCATACTTACCACGGCACTCGCCGGATGCTCGCTCGCACCGAGTGGCCCCTCCACGGAGTCCTATCCAACCAGTGCTCCGAACGTCTTCGCCGCTTTCGACTGGGATCCTGACCGGTCTACACTCATCATAACGTTCGACCGTGGCAACCGCCTGACGGCCGAAAACACCGGGCGACTCCACGTGGTGACACCAGACCCCGAACGCGTAGAGACAGTGTGGGTCGACCCCGGGGATACCGACACGGCTTCTGAGTTCCCACTCACACCCGGAGCGACGCTGCGGCACAGGATACCGGCCCCAGAGACGACCCATGTAGTCTGGGAGGGCCCGGAGCAGCAGGACACGCTGGCGGTCGCTGAGTGGCACCCAGAGACGACTCGTTCGGAGGCTGGCAGATGAACCGCCGCCGGTTTCTCGCCGGGGCGGGCATAACGACCCTCGGGACGGTCACAGGGTACGGTGGCCTCCGGGTTGCGGACATTCGTCCGTACGACCCAGCGCTCCCGACAGGTGAATCGCCGCGTGAGTCTATCACGGCGGCTGCTCAACACCGCCATGCTGCCGACCACAGAGCGGTCACGAACGTGCGAGTGTTGGACGATTGGACCGGTGAGACGCCGTATGACCTCGATGTCCGCAAGCTCTGGCATCAACCCTCCCGTCGACGGCATCTTCATACGCTGACGACATTTGAGACGCCGCTAACACAGAGCAGCCGTCTCGCGGACGCCCCCGACAGGGAGTACGTCACGCCACACCAGACGTTGTGGGCGCTCCTTCACTACAACCGAGTGTTGGATGACGGCTACGACCTTCCGTTGACAAACGTCCGCTACATTACCGACGGAGCTTGGCTCTATGACCACGACGCGCCGACGCCAGCAGGAGACGCTGTACGCGTCTCAGACGATCGGAGTGGACACATCCCCGATGGTGACTACGAGCGGGCCTCCGAGCCAGTCCGTCGTGATCTCGTCCGCCCTCACCAGACCGACTGGACGCGAACCGCTGCCGACGACGAGACCATCACCTACCGCGTCGTTGGAGCAGACGCGTACGCACAGGTCGTCCCACTGCCGTTCGCGCCCATCTCGGGGTTCGGCGACTGCTGGATCGAGGTGACACTGGACCGCAAGACGGGGCGCCTTCGGCGGATCGTCGAGAATCGTGCCGTCGTCATTGATCTCCAAGATGGCGCTGGAGAGCGGTCGTTAACGTATCGCATTGAAACCGATATCGACCGGTACGGGGACGTACGCGCACGCCGGCCGGCTGGGAGCGTCAACGGGGACCTCGAATCGCATGTGAAAGCACTGCTCTTCGACCTGGTGAACTACTGATTCCCTACAGATAGGGGACACACCAGGTTTTACTCACTCTCCTCCTACTCATCACAATGGACAGCACACATTTGACTGCTTCCAACAGGGTGTTGGTGATGCTATCACATCTGCGATGAGGAGCAGTGCCGAGCTCAGGTAGATCGCCCAGAACAGAGCTCTTCCCATGAAGCTCATTTGTTCGTGTCCGACTTCGTGGAGGAAGACGTAATCAACGACATCTTTTGAGAACTCATCTTTGGCCTGTGCGTTCATCAGCAGAGTTTCGAGCGGAGAGTAGTCTACCATCCGCCTGCTGTCGTTGCGGAACCAGTACACTGTCCGTGAGACCCCGCCCGCAGTGTATTCGCTGGTCTCGGTTACTTCGCCCCAGATTTTGGCATATTGATGAGTCAATCCAGACTGTATTTTACCGAGCACGGTTGCGATGTACCCTCTTTTCAGCACATACGAAAACTTGACGTATAAACAAACTAGCGGAGAGAGTCAATCGCGGGATGGTCTTTCCAATGGGTTAATCACAGGCGGAGACTTCATATACTGCTGGAAAATGTCTGATAACTGGCTTTCTCTTTATTTGGACTGCTTCACGTTTGGAGGTCCACCTCGTCGTATCTTCTACGCTATTATCCTAGAAGGTGTATTCCTTCTCGGCCTTTTCAGCTTCACCTCGGAAGGTTTACTAGATACCAGTGTAGTGCCGCAGTTTACCGAGGTGCTCACTGTTGGCGCCATTGTAACTGGTCTCGGCGCATATCTCATATCACGGAGTGCCGCCAAGGACTCGTTCTCCTCCATTCTACACACGGATTTTGTCCCTGCTTTTATCGCAGTAGGTTATCTGTTCCTCGGTGAATTAGCGACTGCGATCGGGTTTTTGCTCCATACCTGGGTTTACCAGACGCCGCTAACCCCGACCAACGAAGAGATCTGGGTGGGTCTTTGTATCGGTGTTCTCTTCGGATTTTTGATTCTGTTCTACTTCGACCGTTACGAGATCGACGCCCCAGATGACTACTACCAGTTTGAGGAGGCCTCTGAAGAGGTAATCAAGGCGAAGAAGTTCCTAGAGAAAACCGAGCTACCGCCGATCGATTTGACCGGGAGGTACAAAGCACTGGAAGAATCGATGCAAGAGACTGCGGATGTGCTAAAGAAGGCGAAAACTCAGGACGGAGCAAGGCTAGCTCAGGATGTTGAGGCTTGTTTGGATGATCTCCGAGGTCGACCAGAGCCATCGAAGCATCTGATCGCCGGAGATGCGCAATCCCCAGAGCAGCAAGAATTAAAAGATCGGAGACAGGAGCTTAATTCAGTAATTAAGCGGATAAAGAAGATAGCCAATCATGGATGAACCTGTAGATGTCGAGTCTGTCTGGCCTCATACGGAGATGGTTCTGTTTCTGGTAGACTCAGATACCTGCTTTGGCGAACCGACGGGCGACATCATGGAAGAGGTCGTAGATTGTGAGCACGTAAACGGCGAAGGTCGACACATCGATAATGACCTCTCGGCCGACACTCAACGGTTGCCCAAAGCCAGTATTGAGAGAGACAAGGAGATCATCCCTAACAGCTTGATTCTGGTTCACTGTGATCTAGTTATTGGAACTAAGATGGAGGACTATCTCAATGGGACAACGATTCCTAAATCCTCCCGCATAGTAGCCATTATTGACGATTCAGAGCACTCGAACCCGGGACAAAAACTCGATATGATTCAGCGTCCTATTGAAAGAGCTTCATCGAAGGAAGAAATCATGGATGAGGCCAGGGATTACTTCAGGACGATTTGTCCGGAGTGCAGCGGTCTATCTGCTCGTTCCTGGGTTTTCAGATGGTGCGAAGGCGCCTACCACAGGGTGGAGAATTAGCATGGCTCGCCACGAAAAAGCCTTGCTCAGAGTGTCGCAGTGGTTGGATCTTTCGCGTACGGAGCGGCAGGAGTTCGTTGATACCGCTCAGAGGATTTCATCTCGGCAGGAAGCCGCGTTCAGCCAGTACGATGAGGAGTATTTAGAGCACCTGAAGCAGGATGTCTTCACCCACGAGGAGGTACTCAGCTACCTGGAGGCGGCTGGCATCGGGGAAGACGTCGTCCAGGACTTCAGTTCCGGAGAGATTCCTTTCGACGAAGTCTACCAGAGCTGGAATGAGATCCGGTACTCGGTTAACGAGATTCTGGATCTAACGATGCTGCTTAAACTGGTTCACTCCTGCTCGGAAAACCCCGAAACGCTTTCTCAAGGGATTGACAGCCGGTACAAGTTCCAGAAACTGGTCTACCTGGTGAACCAAGAGCTCGCAGACCAGAACCGAATGGACCGTGACACTGCGCCATACGATCACGGCAAGTTGGAGAAAACCGGATTCCGCTACACATACCGGATGCGGAGCTCCGGGCCTTTCGCCAAGACATTGGAAGAGGATAAACGCCGACTCTACGCCTCCAACCTGATTGATGAGGAGGTGATGGCGAAGGTGGAAACACCGGAAATAAACGAGGAGAACTGCCGGTACCGGATCACACTGGGACGGTCGGGTGAAGTGGTGATGGACCGTTTCGCTTCCCGGCTTGAATCATTGGAGACAGAGGTCTTGTCGGACTGGGAGGATGCAATTGACCACGTCGTCCTCCAGTTCGGTCACATGACCGTGGAAGAACTCCACGAATACATCATGGACTTGGACCCGGTCAAGGAAGCAGAGGACCGGGACCTGCTGCTAAGAGGGAGACGAGTGAAGTATGATTCTGAACCCTGGATCACGATTTCTACTGGAGGAGAGATAGGCCATGTCTGAACCCAGAATTAAGGAAGAAGTCCAACAGTCGATACGGGAAGATGAGGGAATCGACGACGAGTACGTAGACGAGTTCATCGACCTTTTGGACGCTAAGTACCGGGACCTCGAGTTTGACGATGAGCTGGTCTCCTTGACCCGGATGGATATTGAAGGGTTCAAAGTCATCGATGAGTTGGACGTTTCCATTTCTGACCGGGCTACCATCATTCACGGACGAAATTCGAAAGGGAAGAGCAGCTTCATTGAGGCCACCCGGTTCAACCTTTTCGGCAGAGACAATGACGATCCATTGATCACGAGACCGATTAACCGGAACTACAAGAAGCTGAAAACCGACGGGTACTGGCGGAAGGGCCGCCGCAACTACCTAGTCCACCGGGAGATGGAGCGGAATCAGAGCTATGAAGGCTACAATAAGCCCAACGTCATCGAAAATCCGGAGGATAGTGAACACAGCGAGGCGGAGCAACGCACCCAGTCAGAAGTCGACGACCTAATCGGCATTACACCGCTGTATGAGCAGGGTTTTGACCGGTTCAACATATTCTCCTTGTTCAGCGTTATCTCCGGTGACCTCCGCAGCTTCTATGGTTGGGACGAGGCGACGGATCTGATCGATCTGCTGTTCGGTATCAAACTCACCAAGGTGGATAGGGCGTTACGCAGTGAACTTGAGGAGTGTAAGTTGGAGGACGAGGAACAGGAAGCGAAGACTCGGTTGCTCGAGTACAAGCAGCGGGCTAAACGGATCAATGACGAAATCCAGGAACTGCGGGAGGAGCAGGAACAGGTAGAGAACCAGCTTTCTGAGAAGGTAGAAAGACGGGAGGAACTTGATCGACTTCTTGATAAGAGCGAGGCTGACTCGGCTCTCTCCGAGAAAATTGATTTGAAGGATGAGATATCGGATATTCAGTCTCGTATCCAGGAGAAGGAGGACGAGTTCCGAAGTGTGAAACAGGAGATATCAAAATTAAAGGATGAGACCGCCACCGACGAGATTGCCCCTGCTTTACAGGAGATTCAGCAGCTGATCTCGCTGCCGAACCGGTGTCCAGTCTGCACCCGCGATGTTGACCCGGAGCAGCAGCAACGTTTCAACGACCACGGCGACTGCCCGCTCTGCGGAAAGGATGTTCCAGACAACCGTTACGAAACGGTGTCCGAGGTTGACGAGGAAGCCGAGGTAATTGAGCGAGAGAAGAGGCAGGAAGAACTGGAGGAATTGGAGAGCCGGCAGAGGACACTGGAGGGAGAGATCGAGTTCTTGAAAGAAGAACTGGAGGAGAAGAGGGACCAACTTGAAACCGTAAAAACGCGGCAAGAGCAATCCGGCTTTGCAGAGTACAAGCGTGAAAAGGAGAAGATAGAGCAGGAAATCGAAGATCTGCGGGACAAGAATACTTCCCTCGAACTCAGTATCGACGCGAAGAAAGGCACGTTGCATGGTGTTGCCCGGCAGGTGTGGGAGTGGAGCCAGATTGACGAGGAAAGACAGAGGAAGGAGCAACGTATGGATGCGTTGGAGTCCTATCAAAGCATTATATCCGAGGAGCGGAAGAAAGCCCGTCGACGGTTGAAGAACAGGCTGGAAGAACGGATGGAATCCCTCTTGGACATTTTCACACGCGGCACCTTTGCCAATGCCACCGGTGTCCGCTTCGACAGAGGCGATTCGTACAGCTACACGATCCACCGGACAGACAACGCGCAGAAATCGCCAGGACTGTTGGGGCAGACTGATGCAGAGCTCCTTCTACATATGCTGCTTTTCCACACTACGGTTTTAGCAGAGTTGGAGGAAGAGCGTGAGACGGTTCCGCTTAAATTGCTGCTGATTGACTCGCCGTACGGGAATGGCCCGGACGATGAGAACGCAGCAGACGTTACAGACTTTTTGTTGGAGCTTCCTGAAATCCTGGAAAGCTACCAGCTGATTGTGGCGATGGCGGATTCAAACCTGACCGGCCGGGATAAACTGGAGGAGTCCTACGCCTTGGAGCCGGTTGAGCAACATATCTGAAAAGTTGATGCCCGTATAGGCCCACAGAAGGGAATCGGCCTCGGCGCTCATACCTTTCATTACGTTTTCGAGGACTAGGACGCCGTAATTTAAATCCCGCCAAATCCCTCAATAGGTGAGGCAGTCCCGCGTAGAGTCTATTTACCCCTGAATGGGTGAGGGGCTCGCTGTACTGGCGGGTTCCCTGAACACGGTGAGGACGATGGCAACCAGAGACATCTACGAGAGCGGATTCGACGAGGACGTCCGAACGGAATCGAGTGCGAACCAATGTCCCGAGTGCGACGGTCGAGTCACCACGAACGCGGTCGAAACGGTCTGCGAGGACTGTGGGCTGGTCATCGACGAACAGCGCATCGATCACGGGCCGGAGTGGCGGGCGTACGACGACGAGGAGCGCGAGCGAACGGGTGCTCCACTCACTGCGGCCCGCCACGATCGCGGCCTGTCGACAAAGATCGGTCGCGGTACCGACGCGAAGGGGAACGAACTCTCGGGGCAGAAGCGACGGCGACTCGCGCGGCTGCGCCGTGAGCAGACCCGTGGGCGCTGGCGGTCGAAGGCGGAACGGAATCTCGCACACGGACTGGGCGAAGTGCGCCGGCTGGCCAGCGCGCTCGACCTTTCCGATTCGGTCCGTGACCAGGCGTGTCAGCTCTTCCGGAGCGCCCAGAACGAGGATCTGCTTCGTGGCAGATCCATCGAGGCCATCGCCGCGGCCAGCGTCTATGAAGCCTATCGCTGTAACGATCACTCGCGGTTACTTGACGACATCGGCCAGCTGAATAGCGCATCAAATCCTCCGTAACAAGGGAATTAGCGCATGGTTCGGTCAGCCGCCTCGATCTCTGGTCGCAGGCCGCTTCGATTTTCGAGTAGATGTGTAACAGCAGCGCGATCGTGACACAGTATCCCCGAAAGTCATCGAGTTAGTATACCTATTTATATACAAGATAGACATAGAAGTTCTTCCGGTGTTCACAAGTATACTATTCACGCTTATTTTTCCACGATACAGCTACTGCTGGGCCTTTCGTATACTTGCTATAAAAACACCTATACCAGTGGGGGACGAATAGTGGTACCAGCGAGATGCCCACCGAAGAGCTTCCCGATGGTGCACCGGGAAAATACGTCCCCTATCATCCGAATCCATATTATTCACCGGAGCCGCTCCCGGTAGAACCGAAGCTCGAACTCTCCGAACAAACGCAGGATCTGGTAGCCGATACAGCGTATCAAATCGGTCGTGTCGACGGTATCAGCTCGACAGTCGACTTCTCCGCAGTTCTCTACACCTCTCTCATACGTATCGAGGCCGTTGAGTCGGCACGTATCGAAGGAGCGGATGTCGCGTATCAAGATGTCGAAGCGTACCACACAAAGCATCCCTCAGGCGAGGATGGCACGACAATCGAGAAAGACCTGAAAGAGGCCCTCAATTACGAGACGGCGCTCACGTACGGTCTGGAAAAGGTCGAGAGCGGAGCGCCCATAACGCTCTCGCTTATCAAAGAACTCCATTCGATGCTGCTTGAGGATGTCCGAAACGAGGGTGACGTCGTCGGTGACTTCCGCGATCATATGGTTCATCTCACGAGCCCACAACAAGGACAACGCCCATTCGTCCCGCCAACTCCGGAGGGACTCACTGGACTCATGAACTCACTGGAGTCGTACATACAGATGGGTGGGCAGTACCATCCCCTTATCGACGCCGCTATCATCCACTATTTTTTCGAGACAGTACACCCCTTCTCGGATGGAAACGGTCGACTCGGTCGACTGCTCATTATTCTGTATTTGGCGAGCGAAGGGTACCTCGAAAGTCCGTACATCTACCCGAGCGCGTACTTCAATCGTCACAAGGTCGAATACGTCGAGCGGATGCGTGCGGTGAGTGAGGACGGTGCGTGGGACGAATGGCTCAGGTTCTTCCTCGAAGGACTCCGAAGTCAAGCTGAGATGTCGTACGACCGGACGCACCGACTCCGTGATCTCCAAGGGCGCTATGAGAAGGAGTACTCAGGCAGTACGAATACGGACGCGTTCGCTCGGCAGTTACTCCAGTATCCGTATTTTACGGCTCCAGATCTCGTGGAGTATCTCGACGTCTCACGCCGGACCGCCTACAAGGTCGTCGACGACCTCGAATCGGATGGTATCATTGAGGAAGTGACTGGGAAAGAACGCGGGAAAGAGTACAAAGCAGTCGAAGTCTTCGACATACTCCAATAAGAGCAGGCTTCTCCGCGCCACGGTGCGCAGGGAAACATCCAAGCGGTAGAAGAGTCAAAATTAGGTAAGCAATGAGTCTTGATGGGGCGGTTGAGGAAGCGCTCGCGACGTATAATATGTTGCGCAGCCAAGAGGCAGAAGAAACGGGCCGAACAGTCGCCACACTCCAAGACTAACGGCACTCCTTGGTCGGGGTTCCGAATCTTCTCAGCGAACTCCTTTCGATAGCCAGTCGTCGCAACTCTCTTTTTTTGCTACGTGCCGGACCCAACCCAGACCCCACCTCCCCACCCTCCGCTCCGTGCTCGCTCCGTGAGACTCGCATTCGCTCGTCTCACGTGCCCTCGTTCGCGGTGCTCACGAGAACTCCGCTGCGCGCGCAGCCACGACCTTGACAACGGATCCACCTGTGAGTCACTGGGAGTTTATCTGCGCACCGAAGGGTGCGGCGCACTAGTCGCCGCGGCAATAATGGCGATAACCCTACTCGACAGTCTCGAACCAACGAATCGTGTACTCAAACGCGCTCAGTACGAAGCCTTCGAATTTTCTCTTCTAGATGGTGACGTCCGTGTTCGGAACGAGAGTCATCAAAATCCAGCAGATCATGAATACCGCGTCACTGTTGTTGACGGCATTCCAGCAGCCTGTGAGTGTCCCGCTGACGCAGTGTACGATGGTCCGTGTAAGCATCGAGTTGCCGTTGCTATTCGACCACAAGTTCTAGACATTGTGGAGAAGACGCAAGCTATCACCGACAGCGGCGTTGTAACGGGTGGAGAGCGACAAGAAGACCAATCCGATACCGTGGACACAACGCAGTGCGATTGTGATGGGCTGTCCAACGATTTTCCCTGCTGGGAGTGTGTGCGGACAGGTCGCAGAGACCTCCCCAAATAGCCCAGCAGACATCCTCATACCGCTCTATCCGCGGCTGTTTATTCCCCCCAGAAGGGGGTGAGGGGTGTAGACAATACACCTCACAAACTACCGATGGCAACTAGAGAGATCTACGAAACTGGCTTCGACGAGGACGTCCAGACAAACTCCAGCACTAACCCATGTCCGGAGTGCGATGGCCGGGTCACTACTAATTCGGTCGAAACCGTCTGTGAAGACTGTGGACTCGTTATTGATGAGCGGCGAATCGATCACGGTCCGGAATGGAGAGCTCACGACCAACACGAGCGAAAACGGACGGGCGCTCCACTTACAACGGCACGTCATGACCGAGGCCTCTCGACGGAGATCGGTCGCGGGAAAGATGCGAACGGGAACAACCTCTCTGGGCAAAAGCGTCACCATCTATCCCGAATGCGGCGCGAACAGCGTCGCGGTCGGTTTCAGTCGAAAGCCGAGCGAAACCTCGCACACGGCCTGGGAGAAGTACGAAGAATTGCGAGTGCGCTCGAACTCTCCAAGTCGGTTCGGGATCAGGCGTGTCAGATCTTCCGGAGCGCTCAGAACGAAAATCTGCTGCGTGGCAGATCCATCGAAGCCATCGCCGCGGCAAGCGTTTACGGAACGTGTCGCTGTAACGGCCTTTCGCGGTTGCTTGGTGAGATCAGCAAGTTGGCCCGCGTCGTGGAGTCGCGGGTCATAAACGCATACAAAACGCTGAATGAAGCGCTTGGCCTCCCTGCCAAGCCCGTCTCTCCCAGCATGTTCGTGCCGCGACTCGCCTCAGACCTCGAGTGTCCAGGCGAGATCCGACAACGGGCTCAAACACTCGCAGAGCAGGCCGAAGAGAGCGGTCTCACGACGGGAGTCCATCCAGCCGGGTTCGCCGCGGCCTGTCTCTACAAAGCGGGGCACGAACAGGGACAGTGGTTGACGCAACGTGATGTCGCCGAGTCCGGGAACGTCACGCCAACGACCGTCCGGAGGCATCACGAGACGTTAGAGGAGCAGGTAGCCTGACAACGCACCTGTACAACTACTACCGTGAGATATTTTTCTCAGAAAACTATTTGTTTCTCAACTGCGTAGCACCTAGTATGACCGAGACGTGGGACGACGTCAACGAGCAGGTCAAGGCGGACTGGAAAGATGACACCACACCGTTCGAGCGGGTGTACGAAATCGTCGAACAGACACACGACGGGCAGTCGGCGGCCGAGATCGCCGATCGAGCGCTCGTGAGCGAGCCGACGGCACGTCGCCACTGCAAGACGCTCGTGAACACCGGGTTCGCCGAGACGGAACAGGACGGCCAAACAACGCTGTATAAGCGCAATAGCGACCGGGTTTTGATGTCCCGAATCCGTGAGCTGCGTGAGGAAGTCAATCGGGCAGAGTTGCTCGACAGCATCCAGGAGATGAAGGCTGAGATCCGGCGTTACGAGGATCGCTACGATGTGGTCTCACCCGAGGAACTCGCCCAGCAACTCGACGGTGGCGAGACAGCGGGCTGGGACGATCTCACCGCGTGGCGAACGACGCGGCAGAATCTCGCCGTTGCCCAAGCAGCACTCGCCTACGACGAGGCCAGCCACCAGCTCGCTGTATGAGCGATGACGACCGCGCCGGCGAGTTCGGGCCTATCTATCTTCCGGCGCACCAGCGGATTCGTGACCTGTGGCTCGAACTTGAACCGCTTGTCGGCGAAACGGCGTACGACAACGTCGTCGCCCCCACGGAACTGCAAATCAGTCTCAGCGACGGGCTTGGCAACGCCAAGAGCGGTCGGCTCGATATCCAGTGGAGCGAATTCGGGATGTATTCGTTCCACTACGTCGATAGCGACGACATCAACTGGCGCTTCGATCGCCACCCGTATACACACTCTCCCGAGATCCATTTCCATCCGCCGCCTGAAGCCGCAACAACGGACGCCGAATCGTCCTGTATCGACGTGACCGAGGTCTCACTCGTGACGCGTACAGTTCATGCGATGTGGCGGGCAGCGTACGAGGACGACGACATAGAGCAGCTGAATAGCGCCTCAAACCCGCCGTGAGACGGAATTAGCGGATGGCGCGGTCAGCCACATCCACCATCTGCTCGCGAGCGGCTTCGACATCCGAATATAGCGCCAACCCGTGCTTGATGAGGCGACGGTCTTCCAGATTCTCCTCCCACCGCGTGATCACGTCACGGCGTTCGCGAAGCTCGGCACTTGCGAGGTCGCCGTCGGCGAGCGACTGTTCGAGCTCCTCCCACGTCTCGATGTCGTAGGTGGCCTGCCACTCTTCGATCTCTTCGGTGATCGCGGACAATTCGTTGCGCAGCTCCTCGCGGGTGTTCTCCTCAATGAGCGTGCGAATCTCCTCGAAGAGCAGGCTCGTGTAGTCCGGCTGGTAGCGCGTTGTCTCGCCGGCCTCGACGCGGCGCAGCTGGCCCTGGTCAACAAGATCCTGGAGCTCCTCGTTGGTCGTGCTCCAGGCGGCGTCGGCCTGCTCGCTAATCCAGTTGACCGACCGTGGTTCGCGAAGCGTCTCGGTGACCGCTCGAATACGGTCACGAGTGCTCATCGACGCAGTCCACGACGGAGCGCCATCTCGCGAATATTCGGACATGCGTGGGACCGCTAGTCCTGATTGCGATACGGAAGCGTTGTCACATCGAACGCATCGTAGTGTCGGTCGTACGTTAGGATATGGTCGACCTCTAAGGCCTCCATATGGGCTGCAACAGTGAAATCGGTGAGTGACGCATCCAGATCCGTCCACTCAACGAACGTTGCTTTAGCATCATCAAAAACGTCCTCGGAAACGGATTCGAACTGATACAGCGTGCTCTCATCCAGTGTCGTCAGGAACGACGCGGCGTTCCGCATCGACGCTTGCTTTTTCAACCGGGTTGCGGCCTCGTCGACGATGTGATCGTTGACGATGAGGCGACGATAGGGGAGGTCACCGTCGCGGACGAACGCCATGAACGCCCGCGAAACTGGGTGCAGCTGATCCTGAGGGTTAAATAAGGTGTACAGGAACTTCGGACCGACGACGACCTGATGTCGGACGTGCCCTGGACGAAAATGCTCGGGCGTGATCGTCCCGATCGGGGTGTCAACTGGTTCAGCCATCCGAATTCAGGATTGCGCGGACGGGTCGTCAGCGAGCGTGAACGACCCGTCGCTCCCGTGCCACTCGTCGACGAGATCGTCTTCCTCGCGAACGTCAGTCGCTGACGACGCTGGAAGGGACTCGTCATCAAGCTCGTCGAGGACGGTGAACGCCGGGTCGTTTGGGTCAGCTTGCTGCTGGCGTTCGATCCACTCGAGAAGCGCCTCGTGGCCGGCTTCTTTCAGCGAGAGGCCGTGTTCTCTCGCAAACTCCCGGAAGCGTTCGTATTCGTCCTCGTTCAGTTCAGTTTGCACGTGCTTAGTGTCGTTACTGCTCATAGGAACCCCAGTTGCTACTCCCATCTACTTTCTCATGAAGTATAAAATGTTCGCATGACTTAGTTTATGGCCTATACTCAAACGGGAGACGGAGCGGACTACTGGTCCTGAAGTTGAAGTACGAATCCGAGACAAACTACACCAATCGATGCGTGATCGCTATCTGGATTTCGAGGAACTGCGGCCGACCGGCGAGGCGTCCCACATTCCGGACACAATGCTGGACGACGGCTGTGAGGGTGCCCCCCGGCGGCAACGCGTCGCGACGAACGCTGGTGGCTACCCTGATGCGCCGACGGCCGACGACAGCAAGTGCCGGTCCTGTGGGGCGTCAGTCCCAGACGGCCAGACGAAATGCCGGTTCTGTCTCACCAACCATCTCGATGGTGACGTCACTAGCACGGACGAGACAGCGTCGACGACGTTCCTCGGCATCGTCCACCTGGTCGTCGAGTCGACCACGTTCTACGGCGCCGTCGCGAAGGGTGGCGCCGCGGGGAACCTTCTTGCTGCCAACGATGCGGAGCCGGCCGTCAACGACTACTCACTCATCTACGATCTCGACGAGGCGCCGGCGCGCCAGCTGGCCGAACAATGGCCCTCACTCCGTGACGCGGTACAGGTGTCGGCAGAGGAGGGAGAGCGGCTTCTCAGTGCCGCCCGTGACCAGACAGGATGGAACGGGCAGGAAGCGTCGGAGCGTCAGGAGCAGGCCCCGACGCGGCTCTACGACCAGCGTGGGGACGGCATCCGCGACGCGTCGCGTCTCGACGGGGTCCTCAATGACGCCGACGACGCGGTGTGGCTGGTTCCAGCGATGGCGCTGACCGAATCCAGAGGCGAGGCTGCGGCTGATCGCCACGTATCGTCGGTACCGACGACGCAGGAACTCGACTGTGAAAACTGTGGACGAGCGACTGATCACCAGTTCAAGACCCACGAGTCGGTCCCGGATGAGGCGTGGACGGGCCAACCGATCTGGGAGTGTCGGGTGTGTGGCTCGGCTCGCTACGGACCCAGTCTCGAGTAGGGCCAGTGCTGGGCGTCGATTAACCAACATCTCTGCAGGTGGCTCCGGGGTTCGTTGGTTAACAGTAATAGGAAGTACGATTTCCTTGTTCAGACTCGCAGCCGCTAACTGATGTAAAATCGATAACTACAGATAGAATACTAATCGCTACGTGAGGGGATGGAGAGCAATAGTTGAGACTGGGTCACTCAATGCAGATGATCCCAATTTTCCGCGCCCACTATTCAATTTTAGTTGTACTACATCAATTCAATTGGGTAAGCTTTATGTGACAGTCCTCACCACCAGATATTGCGGTCAAAATCGAGAGCCCCCACATCTGGGGTTAAGACCCTGGAGGATTAAGTAGTGACAACTATGAACTGCCCGGATTGCGGGAACGAGCGAACACGCGTCATCGATACAGGGACTAGTGCCGACGGAACCTCCGTCCGACGGCGCCGCGAGTGTCAACGCTGTTCGTTCCGCTTTACGACCTACGAACGTCCGGAGTGGGAGTCACTCCAGGTGAAAAAACGCGACGGTACCATCGAATCGTTCGACCGACAGAAACTCCGCGCAGGGATCGAGCGAGCCGTTGAGAAGCGAGATGTGACCGAGACAACAGTGACCGCTCTCGTCGACGATATCGAGAGCGAACTGCAAGATCGAGAGGCACGTATCGTCTCTTCGAGTCTTATCGGCGAACTCGTCTCTGAGAACCTCCGTACGCTCGATAAGGTAGCCTACATTCGATTTGTCTCCGTTTACAAAGCATTCTCTGAGCCACAGGAGTTCCTGAGAGAACTTGACGCAGTCTTGGATGCAGAACTCGATGACTTCGAAGCCTCGAACAGCTCACTATGACACAAACATACGCAGCTCAAACGAATGTTCGGTCAATCCTTGACCGGGCGAGCATGACCCACGTCAAGACGTACAGAGAACAACGGAAACAGAAACCAACCAACAGAGGACGATTCCTCCGGGGTACGTGCCAATGACTGAAAACAAAACCACAGGCAGAGATCCGGAGACCGACATCTTCTCCGAACGAACGCAGCTCAAACCGTACGAGTACCCCGACGTCCTCGAGTACAAAGACGCGATACGAAACAGCTACTGGGTTCACACGGAGTTCAACTTCTCAGGAGACGTTCAAGACTTCAAGGTCAACACGACTCCCGCCGAGAAGACCGTCATCAAGCGGACGATGCTGGCCATCGCGCAGATCGAGGTCCAAGTCAAGACCTTCTGGGCAGACATCTACGACGAGATGCCCAAAGCGGAGATCGGGAACGTCGGCATGACCTTCGCGGAGAGCGAGGTCAGACATATGGACGCGTACAGCCACCTCCTCGACATCTTGGGGATCACGGAGGACTTCGAGGAGGTGACTGCCGTCCCCGCAATCGAGGAGCGGATCGACTACCTCGACGAGTACCTCGAGAAGAGCGAGAGCGACGACAAAGAGGAGTACGTGATGAGTCTCCTGCTGTTCTCCACGTTCGTCGAGCACGTCTCGCTGTTCTCGCAGTTCCTCATCATGACGAGCTTCGACAAACACGAAAAGAAATTCAAGGGGATCGCGAACGCTGTCGAAGCGACCAGCAAGGAGGAGCAGATTCACGGACTGTTCGGTGTCGAACTCGTGGAGACGATTCGCGAGGAGAATCCGGACCTCTTCGACGAGGACTTCGAAGAAGAGGTCCAAGCGGCCTGTCAGCAGGCGTTCGAGGCAGAGATGAAGATACTGGACTGGATCTTCAGTGAGGGCGAACTGGAGTTCCTTCCCCGGGCGCACGTCGACGCGTTCTTGCGGGACCGGTTCAACCAGAGTCTCGAGAACGTCGGTGTCGAGCCGATATTCGACCCGGACGATGACCTGCTCGAGGAGACACGGTGGTTCGACGAGGACATCATGATGACAAAGGATAACGACTTCTTCAGCAAGCGGTCGACCACGTACAACAAACACGCACAGAGCGTCACCGCGGAGGACATGTTCTAACGATGGCACAAACAGAACCAGCACTCAACGAGGTCAACCAGCAGCACGAGGAACCGTTCTACTGGCTGAACGAGGACAGCCGGGCGTTCCTCGACGACGGGTACCTGATCGAGGGCGTCACGGCCGAGGAGCGGGTCAGGGAGATCGCGGAGCGGGCCGAGGAGATCCTGGACGACGACGGCTTCGCGGACAAGTTCTACGACTACATGAGTCGGGGCTTCTACAGCCTTGCGAGTCCGGTGTGGTCGAACTTCGGTCTGGACCGAGGCCTGCCCATCAGCTGCTTCGGTAGTTACATGGAGGACAACATGGAGAGCATCCTCTACACGCAGGCCGAAGTGGGCGAGATGACCAAGCTGGGCGGCGGGACCAGCGGGTACTTCGGCGAAATCCGGCCCCGAGGCAGCCCGATCACGAACAACGGCAAGAGCAACGGGAGCTACAGCTTCACCGAGCTGTTCGACACTATCATCAACGTCGTCAGCCAGGGCGAGACGCGGCGCGGCCAGTTCGCGGGGTACATCGACGTTGAACACGACGACCTAGACGAGTGGCTCAACATCAAGACCGAGGGCGACCCCGTACAGGACATCTACTACGGCGTCATCATCGGTGACGATTGGTTCCGGGCGATGGTCGATGGCGACGAGGAGAAGCGAGAGACGTGGGCAGAAATCATAGAGACGCGGATTAACATCGGTGTCCCGTATATCATCTTCCGGGACAACATGAATGACGGGAAGCCACAGGTCTACAAGGACAGGGGCTACGAGATCAACGGCTCCAACCTGTGTACCGAGATCGCGCTGCCAGCCACGCCAAACGAGAGTTTCGTCTGTTGTCTCTCGTCGATGAACGCGCTCCACTACGACGAGTGGAAGGATACCGACGCAGTAGAGACGCTGACGCGGTTCCTCGACGCTGTCATGGAGGAGTTCATCCAAGAGGCGGAGGGGACGCAGTTCATGGAACGCCCAGTACGGTTTGCGAAACGGCACAGGGCGATCGGCATCGGCGTCCTCGGCTGGCACAGCTACCTCCAGAGCGAGATGATTCCGTTCGACAGTATGAAGGCCATGGAAAAAAACGAGGCAATCTTCCGCACGATCAAGGAGCGAAGTTACGAGGAGAGTCGTCGGCTCGCCGACGAGTTCGGCGAGCCGGAGGTGCTCGAGGGCTACGGTCGCCGGAACGCGACGACGATGAGCGTGGCCCCGACGAAATCCAGCAGTGTCATCCTGGGGCAGGTCAGTCCGAGCATCGAACCGCTGAAATCGAACTACTTCGTTCGCGACGGTGCGAAGCTGAAGTCGACGCAAAAGAACCGGTTCCTTGAGGCGATACTGAAAGAGCGAGGCAGAGACGAGCGCGAGGTTTGGGACAGCATCGCACAGAACGACGGGAGCGTGCAACACCTCGACTGCCTGACCGACGAGGAGAAGGAGGTGTTCAAAACCTTCGCCGAGATCCCACAGATGGCGATCATCAACCAGGCAGCGCAGCGGCAGAAACATATCGATCAGGCACAGAGCCTGAACGTCTCGATCGATCCGAGCGAAGTGAGCGTCAAGGAGATCAACCAACTCTACATCGAGGCTTGGAAGAAAGGGGTGAAGAGTCTCTACTACCAACACAGCGTGAACGCCGCACAGAAGTTCAGCCGAGACATCCTCGAATGCAAGGCCTGTGAGAGCTGATCTCCCACGGCCGATATGATAGAGCGGTTAATGTAAACGGTCGCGTTAAGTTTGGCGTGAATTGTAGGAGACGGCGAAGGTTTCGAGCCAGTTTTGAGCAGTCTCTAGCGCGACATTGCTGAAACTATTCGCAAACGATGATGTTCATCGTTCTATCTCTCGAAAGACACGTTCAATGGAATTCCGATTTCCATGTTGAATGATTTGAAATCGGTACCCGTCTTCAGCAAGAACTGGCCCAAGATAGTCTGCGTCATCGACGAGAAATTCCACGTCATTGAGCTGATAACGCCGGTGTAGCTCGGTCAGAAACCATCGCGTCGTCTGTTTATTTCCGGTTGGATAGAGGCTTACGTGGAGGATTTTGTTCGTCTGTGGATCAACCGCACCGTACAGCCAGAACTGCTGGCCGTGGAGGCGGATCATCTTTTCGTCAACCGCGAGTTGATCCTCGGAGACGGTCGAGACCGGCTGTAAATTAGCTTTACGAACCCAGTTGTGAATAGCGACGTGACTCCGATCGATCCCAAAGCTTTCGAGAAGTATACTTATCTCACGTAATGACATACCGGCCAAGTGACAGCGGATCCCTACTTCAATCCCCCAGCGCGGCGTTCGATCTCGCTCCACAAACGACAAGTCGATCCACGCGATACGTCCGCTGAGGCGGTCGAATTCTGTCATAGACACTCAGAACTCGTCCGCCTCATCCTCTAACTTAACGCGACCTGTAAACTACGCACACCTATTTACCAGACGTTCCAGACCGGTTTTAGAATGAAGAAAGAGTGCTTTGACCTACTGCTAAGAGCGTGACCTCCTACAAGCCCGACGCCAGTCTCGATGGTGGGTCTTTCCGCGCCGGTGAGCGGTGAGGCGCTTCCGATGGAGCAAGAGTTCAAACAGGGATACCGGATGTATCGTATACTCAGCAATCTCAACCGACTCGACGTCAACCGGTTGGACGACGCGGATCGAGAGCGAGTCGAGACCGCGAGAGACCTCCTGGAGGAGGTGAGCCTTCTCACGCAGCCGGGCGACGGAGCCGGGGCGGACGCCCACGCAGACTCCTAACTGGCGTCGCCGGCCACGCCTCGGGAGGCAACTCTCGCGTCGGTTTATCGCCCCCGACAGGGGTGCGGGGGCGACCCCGTGAAGTCCAGACATGGCGACACTGCAAGCTGCGACGACGTCGACTGGCGTGATCGTATCGGATCCGCAGGCAGTCCGCGAGCTCTGTGAGAGCTACTGCTTCGGGACGCTCGACTGGGAGGTGACCGAAGACGGAGAGCTCACCATCTGGGGGTACGACGACTTCGAGGTGTACGAGGCGCGGGAGAACGGCCTCCCAGACTACGAGGGCGGCATCGTGACCCACGAATTCCTGCGAGAACTCGCCGACCACCTCGAAGCCGACGAAGAGTTCGATATCCAGACGGCGGGGTTCACCAAGTGCCGCTTCCCAGTCCTGGCCAAGCGGTACGTCGTTCGCGACGGCGAAGTCCTCCACGCGGACCTCAGTTCCCTCGACCCGATCGACGAGTAGAGTTGTTCGTCCCCCGGGAGGGGTGCGGGGCGATCCAGTCGCGGTCGCCCTGTGAGGTGATTGCTCGATGGGACATCGCGCACTTGTTGCGTACGAACGTACGGACGGACAGTACACGCTCCACTACAGCCATTGGGGCGCAGCGAACCTCAAGCTCAAGCACCGAATTTCGGCTGAATCGCCGTTCGGTGGTGACGACACCGACTCCAAGTGGGCGAAACAGCTGCTGGCGGAACTGGCCGATGGCCTCGAGGCAGATGCGGTCGACGGCTAGCTCGCTGGCGAGGATCGACAGTCGACGGTCGTCGAGCCGAAACCCCGCGCCACCAGGCTCGCCCTCAACGAGATCGTCGCGGACCATCTCGACTACCTCCACCACGAGGCGTTCTTCGTGGTGTCGACGACGTTCGAGGTGACCGCCTACCGGACGCTGTGGTTCGGGCTCCAGTACGACTCGGAGACGGTCGAACAGGGAGAGACAGTCGGGAACGGCGCGCTCGCGACAGTGCGCTGGTACGACGGCGAGCCGGTCGGCGACGGCCACCTCCAGGGACAGTTCGCGGCCCTCAAAGACGTCGTCGGCGATATGCTCGACAAGAGCGTCTTCACGCCGTCGACGGCGAGACAGTACCTGAAACGGAAGCTCGCTGAGCGAGTCGGAGACCGACGGGAGCTGCTCATTCCGACCGGAGAGTCACCCTTCGAGAAGGCGAGCCTGAACTACTCCTAGTTCGATCTGCTTCGTGGCAGGTCCTGTTTTTCAGGGGTCAGAATGGGTGAGCCCCGCCGTAGGCTCGTGATTCGATGACCTCAGACGACGACCCGTTTCACGACTGCGAGTTGGATCCTGAGGCGATCCTCGGGACACACACCTTCGAAGACGTCCTGTTCACCGACGAGACGGAAACCCCGGTGAACGTGCTCACCGGCGAGACACCGGCACATTCGCAAGCAACCGTCGAAGAAGCGAAAGAGTTCGCTGCGAGTATCGACACAGAGACGCCCCAGATCGCGCTTCCCGCTTCCGTCGAGTCGCAGGTCGAAACACAGAGCAAGCCCTACACGGCGGCCGCATTCTTCCACTTCAAGGCGACAGGCTCGCTCGAACGCCACCGTGCTTACCACGCCGCTTGCGAGGCGGACACGTTCATGGTCGACTTCGAGGCTGACTACGAATCGGGCGACCTGACCATCACTGTCGAACGAACGGACGAAGCCTGAGAATCCGCCGTCACGAGCAGGTTTTTCGAGCGCCGGCGATGGGTGCCGGCGCAGCTGGAGCGAGTAACGACACCCAGTGCGTCGGCGTTTCGAGGTGTTCGAGATGCACATGGTGATTTACGCTCTGGTAGAAGAATCGACCCACGACGACGCCCTGGCCACCGGAAAGACGGTGTTCGACCGCCTGGTCGGCGCGGACCCACGCGCCGGCGCCGTCTTCGACTACTACGTCTGTTTTGATGAGGAGGACACGTCCGTTGCGGGGAAGGCTCGATGGGGTGAGTTGCCGACTACAGCCCCCGTCGACTCCGATGACGGCGAAGACCTGCTCGTCCGGGGCTGGGAGGCGACGAAGGAGGAATTCCAGCGTAATCTCGATCGAGTGAGAGAAGCCATCGAGGAGCTCTCCGACGAGGAGATCATGCGCGACGAGGACCTCGCCCGGCACGCCTTCCATAAGGTCGGTGCGTACGACGGCCCGACGATCTTCCTGTACACCGAACACGGAACCGGCATTCGCCACCGTGGACAGCTGGATCGACTCCTCGAGGAGAGTGAAGAGCTCTGGATCGTACCCGCTGACGTCCACTTCTGAATAATGCCTCCGATCACTAATTGGCGACGCGAGAGCCGCTCGCCGACACTCGCGTATCGGAACACCGAGACCGGAGCACGCGCCGTCCTACACCGGACGCCGGACTCATACCGGTACAAGTGGCGCGGGGCGATCCTCGTCGACGGCTATCCGGTGTGGTCGCGAGCCTTCGAGACGAAGGAGGCGACAACGTTCCGGGATGCGCTTCGGGAGCGGCCAGCGCCCGAACTGAACTGTCCGGAGTGTCCGAACGACGATGTCCTCGTCGGCGAGAAGACAGCTAATGGAGTGAAGGTACAGCGGTGGTACGACTGTCCGGACTGTGGGTACGAAGCCCCCTCCCGCATCGTCTACGGCCCTGAACGCTGAGAACGTACGCACACAGGGTGTTTTTCGGCCGGGGCGGAGAGAGTGACCCGGTCGAACCGGGTCGGTCCAACAATGAGTCTCGAAGTACTCGACCGACACAGCGAGGCACTGTTCGAGTTCCTCTGGTGCCCCGTCTGCGGGCAGGAAGTGTTCACCCACATTCCCTTCGAGGGAGTGTTCTGCAAGAACTGTAACACGCAGGTCATCCTCCGAGAGTCCCGAGAAAACCGTGGCTACGAGGAGGCTGTGCTCGCGTGCTTCGACACCGACTCGACGTGGAACCTTCACGTCGACGAGAAGCTCCATCGCGACCTGCCTGACGGCTCGGCACGGGCAAAAATCCTCGGTGCACCGGGTGCCTATGAGATCGACTGGTGGAGTCCAGCACCTGGGGAGGATTGGGAGCCGGTCGAGCGTGGTGAATTCGACGACGTGGAGGAACCAGACGAGGTGTCACATCTCGCGTAGCGGATTGCAATCCCGCTACGACTGTGTGGTGTTGTTTCAGCGCCGGCGATGGGTGCCGGCGCACACGCGCCGGCGGTACCGATGTCGACACGGAGCCAACTCCGATTCGTCCAACGAGTCGAACAGACCGGTGAGACAGATGGCAGCGCCGACCGCGTCGCGCAGGTGTACCGGCATTCGGACGGGTACCCCGGGAGCGTCCTCCGGGATCTCGCACAACTGAAAGAGCTTCTCGATGCGACCCGCGCAGAGCGGGGACCGGGCTACACGGCGGCGACCTTCGTGTTCCTCGACAAGCTCTCGACGGTCGACCTCTATCTGGATGGCGACCCAGAGCGAACGATCGACGCGGCTCAGCCTGCGGATCTCCTCGAGCCGTCCAATATGGAGCATCTCGACCAGCCGCTGTTCCTGCTGGGCCACGGCGTCGAGAATCCGGCCGACGGCATCCACGGCGACGAGGAATACCTCTACGTCGTCGAACTCCCGACGGAGAACCCGTTCGACGAGCCGACCGAGTGGACAGTCAAAGTGAGCGGTCACTCCGCGTTCCCCCGCTGGGACGGCCCGACCGACGAGGCCTTCGAGCAGGCGAGCTGGGAATTCCACGGGTCGCTCGAGGACGCGCTCGCAGAACTGGTCCGGGACGAAGCAGTCGTCAAGTAAAATCCCAAATCATATTTATATAGTTGGGGTTTAGAAAGACCCAGATGATTTCGAAGGCCGGACTCGCCGTGCTTGACGCACTGAGTACCGGCCGTAAAGCAACACCGGCGGAACTCGCGGCCGAAACCGGATATTCACAGGAACATCTGTACGACGTACTCGACGAATTGCTCGCAGCGGGATTGCTCACAGAAACCCGTGGGTCCAGCAATCAGCGTCGTGTCCGCATCGCGGCACATCCAGTTACCGAAGCGTATCGAACGCTGCAGTCGGAGTTCAGCCACGTAGACTGGACGGAACTGCTCTCCCCAGCCACACTCCGCGTGTGTTGGTATCTCGATAGACCACGTTACATCGCTGATATCGCAGACCGGCTCGGAATCACTCGACAAGGTGTCCACAGCGCGTTATCGCCGCTCAAGCACCGAGCACTACTCTCCAGATCCGATTCGAAGTACGCCCTTCATGACGAAGTCTCGCCGCTGTTGGCGTTCGCCCGGGCTACTGTAGAGCACGAACATCGGGCCCGAGTCCGGAAAATCGCCCCCAGCGCCACGATCACGTGGTGCGATCCGAACCGATCTCTCGTCCGCGTACAGACCGCTGAGGATACGGACGCACTCCAAGCAGCTCCGGACTGGGAGATGACCGGACTGGGTCGGTTTGCAGCGTATGGTCTACAGTTTTTCCTCGCCGGCGAGCCTCCGTTCTGGTATGCTCCAGGTGAGGAGCTAACGGCTGCTGAAGTCGTATGCCATACGCTCCTTCTGGATAGCGGATCTCGGCGGGTTAGCTATTCGATGCTGCTGATCGAGGCGGAGGATATCGATCAGGAGACACTCGTCGAGACCGCACAGTGGTACGACCTGGAACCCACTGTGAAAGCGTTGTATCGGCCACTTCAGGGCGACTTCGACAGAACAGATGATCTGCCAGTCATCCTCCCAAAGAAGGACGAATATATGGCACTCAAAGAGCAGTACGGTGTCTCGTAACCCCAACCCCACAGTCTGGCGGAAAATTGCGACGGGTTAGATGATGCCGCCGATCACGAGTAGTCCGACGACGAGCAGCAGCGTCGCAACCACGCTCCCTCCAGCAAGCAGCTTGTTCTCCATCGCCTTCTCGTGGAGTGGCATCTCGGCGTACTCCTTGCGGAACGCGCCGAGGTTCTCCTCGTCGTAGAAGTACTTCATCTTCAGCGCGAACCGTTCGGTCACCGCACAGCCGGTACAGACCGGCTCCCCTTCGAGCCGTTCGGTCTTGATGTGACTGTCGCAGGCGATCGCCCCGCAGTTCGGACAGTAGGTGTACGTCTCGTCGACGCCGCTCGTTTCGCAGTGGACGCAGCGATGAATCCCGTCCTCCAGAGTGACCCGTGAGGGGCCAGCAGCATAGTATTCGTACGGATACGAGTACTCCAGTATCTCTGTCGTCTGCCGAACCTCAGGTAGATACACCGGCTCAATCGATTGCACTGAGATGTCCGAGAGATTCGACTCACACGTCTTGTTGTATGTGACGTTATTGTCGCCGGTGTAGGTCACCGTCGTCGTGTGGTAATCCTGGAGGCGGTCAACAGCCCACTCCTTGTACTCCGTTTGGGTCTGGCCGAACCGTCGTTCGTCGACGTCGTCGAATACCTCGGTGAACTGCCCGGTATCGAGGGGAACCGTCGCGTGGAAATTCTCGGTGACCAGCGTCGCGACATCGTCGTCGGCCACCTTCGGATGGCCGCGCTCAGCGTGGACAACGAACTGTGTGCGGTCGTTGATCCGGTGGATGACACCGACTGAGGTCTCGAAGACAGCGTTCGTGTCGGCGGTGATCGCAACCACTGGTCGGAACGTCACTTGCGAGTGCGGCACCGGCAGATCCGCGGCCTCGATGTTCTCGATGTCGCGGAACGCCTCCTGGACAGGTGCGTCGACATCCGCCGCCGGATCGTACGGTCGGAGCGTCTCGTCACAGAGGATCTCGATGCGCCCGTTGTAGAGATCGAGACCGATTTCGTCGGCGATCTCCCGAAGGTCCTCGCCGTCGATCAGCTCGATGGGATAGGGATCGTCGTTCCGCTGGAGGCGTGCAGCGTACTCCTCGGCAGGGTTCGTAAATCGACCCGTCGTGACGACCATTCCGCGTTTCGGGCCGTCGAAGTCGAACGTCGCGATCGCCGAGTGAAGCTTCTGAACGACCGGCCGCCCGACTGTCCCCGTGTGCTTGCACTCGACGATGATCGCACGCCGGGTGCCGTCCACGACCTCCTCCATGATGACGTCGCGACCCTCATCGGCGGTTCGGTCGGCTTGACGGACGTTCTCGTAGCCAAGATTGCGGAAGACGTCCTCTATCACGTCCTCGAACTCGAACCCTGAGAGATCGTCCAGTACAGCCATCCCGTTATACCTGGACAGTACGTTGGAACTGTCAAATACGTTGCCGAACGCAGCCCCGTCCTGTTTTTGAACCCCCGAGAGGGGTGCGGGGGTGATTGAACGAGCCTCCCGCGAACCAACCTATGAGTAGAATCAGCAACCCTCGTTCACACGTACAGTCACAGACCTCGGCTGATCTCGACGTCATCTACGTCGGTTACCGTCGTCGAGGCCGCGCCATCGTCGAGAAGCAATCGGACCAACAACAGCTCACGCCAGATCGGAGTCTCAAGCTGGCGGACCACAGTCCCTCGGGCTTCGAATGGGGGTACAGGGGGAGTGGCCCAGCGCAACTCGCCCTCGCGCTCCTGCTCGACTACACTGACGACGAGGACGTCGCCCTCGCGGAGTACATGTCCTTCAAGACCGAGGTCGTGAGCCAGCTGGAGTGTACAGGAGCCGACGGCTGCTGGCGGCTTACCGAGCGGGAGATAGATGCAGCCCTTCGCGAGACAGCCGACGAAGCAGTCGCACCGTCCATCTGAAATCGGTTACAGAGAGCAATTCATGACAGAACACTCGCAGCAGTCACGCACGAACGCTGAATCGCCACAGAACAACAAGCGACAGACATCGACCGAGTACGTCGAGCGAAGCGACGTTGGCGTCTCCCTCACGGTGAAACTCAAACGGGGGACCGGGACTCGAGACCAGGACGAGGTGATCGCGAAAGCGAAAGGCAAGACGCTCGAAGACGCTCGCGAGGACATGGAGACGCTTCGGGAGTACATCCACGACCTCGCCGAGGACGCTCGCCATATCCAACCGGGAGACGACGAGTAGCGGGCAGGTGCTGTTTTTTCGCCTCAGGAAGCATGGAGGCGACTAGGAGTGAGCGATACAAGAGAGCACGATCCAGATTCAAGCGAACTGTCCCCTGAACAGCGTCTCGACCCACCGAACACGCGACTCATCAACGCCGGCATCGCGACGATCAACGACATGGAGACGCTGCGAGCGTGCGTTGCCTACGAGAACACCCACCAGAGCCGGACACAGATTCTACGACGGCTCAAGTGGAAGGCTGAAGAGTTGCGTGAGGATGAGGAGTAGCGATCAGTCTTAACCAACAATCGGAGCCAGCCAACACCTTGTGTTGGTTAACGGTGAGAGTATCCCGTTTTTCGGGCCCCTGAATGGGTGCGGGGCGACCAGCACCCCCCTCGCGAGTTCAGTGGTTATAGACGCCAGCGATAGATCGACAGCAAGCAGACACCGGGACTAACATTCAAATACCAAGCCGGGACCAAACTGAGTGATTCATTCACATCGCTAATTATGGGCAAGAAGCTGTACTCAGACGAAGAGCTCCTCAACCGCCTCCAGGAGTTCGCTGCGGAACTCGGACGACCTCCGTCTCAGAATGAGATGAACGACTCTGGACCTCATGCTGCAGCAACCTACGCAGCCCGGTTCGGGTCGTGGAATGAAGCACTCAAGACAGCTGGCCTAGAGACGGGCGCGGTGTTAAGTTAAGGAAGAGGCGGGACGAGGATTCAGTGCTCTATGCCGAAAACCGCCCGCCTCACCGAGTGTACCGAGTGGATCGACTTGGAGTTTGTGGAGCGAGAGCGGACACCCCGCGAGATCATTGAAAAGGGTATTCGCCACCATCTTGCTGGACTATCACTTTCGAATACAGTTATTCTTCTTGAGGAATTGGGT
>NZ_QPLT01000021.1 GCF_003666015.1 Halorubrum sp. Atlit-26R | reverse complement strand
CCCATCGCGGCGTTCGATCTCGCTCCACAAACGACAAGTCGATCCACGCGATACGTTCGCTGAGGCGCTCGGTTTCGGCCATAGACACTCTGAAGTCGAGCGCCTCATCCTCTAACTTAACGCGACGCCGCCGTCGGCCCGGAGACTAAATACGCCGGTCGAGAAGAGAACACCTATGCGAAGCTACACGATAGCGACGGTGTGGGGCATTCCGATCCGAGTCAACACGTCGCTGCTAGTGTTCCTCCCGATCCTCGCCTAGCTGATCGGGTCCGGCGGACAGATCGAGTTCTACGCCGGGCTCATCGAGGCGCTCACGGGCGTCGGGTTCGATCTCTCGGTCCTCCGTGCCGGCGCGACCCCGTGGATCATCGGGGTCGCGGCCGCGCTCGGGCTGTTCGTCGGCGTCACGCTCCACGAGCTCGGTCACTCGTGGGTCGCGCTCCGGTACGGGCTCGAGATCGAGTCGATCACGCTCTGGATCCTCGGCGGGATCGCGTCGCTGACCTCGGTCCCCCGAGAGTGGAATCGCGAGTTCTGGATCGCTATCGCCGGCCCGATCGTGAGCGTTCTCGTCGGCGGCGTCAGCTACGCGGTCCTCCTCGTCGTTCCGGAGCAGTTTCAGGCCCTCCGCTTCGTCGTCGGCTGGCTGGCGATCGTGAACGTGACGCTGGCGATCTTCAACCTGCTGCCGGCGTTCCCGATGGACGGCGGTCGGGTGCTTCGAGCGCTGCTCGCCCGCTCGCGGCCGTACGACTTGGCGACGCGGACCGCGGCGCGCGTCGGCGTCGTGTTCGCCTTCCTGTTCGCCGCCGTCGGGATCCTGGCGTTCAACCTCATCCTGGTCCTGCTCGCGCTGTTCCTGTACGGCGCCGCGACGACCGAGTCCCGGGCCGTCCTGACCGACGAGCTGCTGCGCGGCCTGTCCGTGAACGACATCATGACCCGCGACCCGAAGACGGTGGCCGCCGACGCGACGGTCGCCGAGTTCGTCGACCGACTGGTCCGCGAGCGGCAGGCCGTCTACCCCGTCACCGACGCCTCGGGCCGCCCGGTCGGTATCGTCGGACTCGACGACCTCCGGGACGTTCCGGCGACTGAACGCGACGTCACTTCCGTCGAGCGGGTGATGCGGGACGCGGTCCGCGTCCGGTCGACGGCCGACGCGTTCGAGACGCTGACGACCCTCCAACAGGCGGGAACGTCGGCGCTCCTCGTCGAGGAGGGCGGCGTCGTCACCGGTGTGCTCTCCGACGCCGATTTCGCGCACGCGCTCACGATACAGCGCGGATTCAGATCGAGCGTCGGTGCGTGATAGCGGAGCGATACGACTCAGCGACCCCCTCGTGTTCCCCACCACCGCGCTCGACGGAGAAGACGCCGGAGCGCGGACACGTGGGCGCCGACCGCGTCGCGTAGATGCCCGAATGCGAGCGCGTCGCGTAGATACCCGAACGCGAGCGTGTCGCGTCGCTCGTTGTCGCGGCCGAAACCCTGGTGGCGCTCGGCGGAGACTGTCGATCCGGGTGCGCCCACAGTGACAGAGACAATCTACGCGGTCGAGCGTCGAGAGAGCGGCGTGTGGCGAGTCGTCGGGGAGCGCGTGTTCGCTGCTCGCGGTGCGGCGGAACGCTTCGCGGAGCGGTACGTCGAAGACGACCTCAGCGGGCGGGCGACGACGGTCGACGTTCGGGTCACCGCCTACGCTTTCAAGGAGTGACGGGCCGGGATCGGTGCTACCGAGCGAGGGTCGGGCGACGTGGTCGACCCGGCGTCGAGAGACGCAGCCGACCGACCGTCGAGCGATGTTGCCCGGCACCGGCGAAAAAGCAATCAGGGACCGCTCGGAATAGTTGGTATGGCTAGATCTCGCTAGAGTGACCTCGACGGAAAGGAACTGCGCTACCGCGACCACGCCTGGGAGCTCACCGGGGACGTCGACGTCCGCGAACAGGGCGAGCTGCTCGCGGTCGAGGCGCGACAGACCGACGACGTGGCGCATCCGACGGCGACCCTTCGGTTCGTCCTGTCCGCCGACGGCGACTCGCTCAATCCGGGGAACCTCGGCGCTCACTTCGACAGGCTCGAACGAACGGACGAGGGACAGTTCCTCCTCGTCAGGAAGGAGCGACGGACCTACCGGTACGCGCTGCGGGGACTGACGTACGATTGATCCGGCTTCGGGAAGACTCGATGAGCGTTCCGGGAGACCCGAGTCTCGCACCGAATCGGACCGAGCGACTCCGTTCCGCACGGAGTAGGCGGTGTATACGCCGCGGAAGGATCTTCCTACTCACCTCGGGGACTACCCGTGACGGGCCGTCCGTCACCCCGTTCCATTACACTTGTATGATTGTAATTTTCGAGGTATTGTACGGCTAACACACCGAACGAGGTACTCGCCCTCGGGTCCGATGAACCGCGCGTCGTTGCGCTCCAAGACGTCGCATCCGTGCCGACGGCGATGGCGACCTGCGGGGGATCCTCGAACGGGGGATGGAGTGGATGCTCGACAACGGCCACGCGACGGCGGCCGACCTCGATCACTGCGAGGAGAACGGTCGGCTCGACGGCGACCCCGACGAGGTCCCCGCGGAGGCGCGAAACCGGGGCCGCAATCAGGTCGGATCGCTCGGCTCCGGGAACCACTTCCTCGAAGTCCAGCGCGTCGCCGGCGTGTAGGACGAAGCGACCGGGGACGCGTTCGGCCTCGCGCGCGACCGCGCGATCATGAAATACCGATACACTCCGGGTCGCGGGGGCTCGGCCACCAGACGTGTACCGAACACAGCCGCCGGTTCGAGAGGTCATTCCCGGAGATGGCCGACTCCCGTCCCGACCGACAGCTGATCGACGCGCCGCTGCGCGAGCGGGTCACCGCCGACTATCGGGCCGCGATGTACGCCGCCGCGAACTACGCGTGGGCGAACCGGGAGGCGATGACGCAGGCAGTCAGCCGGGCCCGTCACGACGCCGATTGTTCGGCGTTATAACTCTCCTACCAGCTCGTCTGCCACGCAGCTGTCGGGTATGAACCTCCTACCGGACCGTCGAGGCGGGAGACACACCGCTATCGATGTGTTCGACGGTGCCGTCGAAAGGGACCCACACCCCCTTATCGATCTGTTTTGACCGCCTGGTCGACGCTCGCGGATGCGATCGCGAGTCGCCCCCGACGCACAGGCGCCGACGGTCGACGGTTCGGGCGTCAACCTCGGGGAGAGAGCGGATAGACCGTCGGCGGTCGTTCGTATCGAACACATCGATAGCGGTGTGTGTGTGTCGTCGATAGCGGTGTGTGTGTGTTGATAACGAAAGTAGACAGACGGAACAGACGAACGGGAGGAGAGGGCCGGTCGCGTGGTGAGACCGGCCGCCTCGCATCCGGACACGGTGATATCCGCCAGCGATCGGCGCACCGCGCTCGACGCCCCCACCGCCCGTCCGAAGCGCAGAACAGATCGATAGAGGGGTGTGTCTGCTCGCTTCGTCGAACGAGTCGTCGGAACCTGTCGGACTGAGCGAAGCTTTTTATCCGCCCGCCGTCTCCCCCGGTCCATGGGGATCGACCGCTCCGAGAACGCCCGATCCGGGGCGGGCCAGTCAGAGGACGGGTCCGGGAGAGAGACGGAGGCCGCAGCAGACGCGGCTCAAGGGAACTCCGCCTACCGGGGCGGCTCGGCCGCCGCGGACGCGTCCGGCTCCCAGTCGATCGAAGACATGCTGCTCGAGTTCGACGACGAGGACGGGTTGATACGCGACCGCGCCCTCCTCGATCCGAACTACGTCGTCGAGGAGGACCGGATCGTCGGCCGCGACGATCAGCTCCGCGAGGTCACCAGAATGTTGCGGGTCGCGCTCGGCGACAACCGACCGCCGAACCTCTTCCTCTACGGACCCTCGGGGACGGGGAAGTCCCTCATCACGAAGGCGGTGTGCAACAACATCGCCCGGATCTGCGACGGTCGGGAGCTCGGCTTCGGCACGATCGAGGTCAACTGCCAGGACCTCGACACCCTCGGCACCGCGGTGTACGAGCTCGCGGAGCAGGCGGCGGAGCAGGCCGACGTCGAGGTCGCGGTCCCGAAACACGGGGTCGCGACCAAAGAGAAGTGGGACGAGCTCTTCAGAATCCTGAACGAGAACTTCGACTCCGTCGTGTTCGTCCTCGACGAGCTCGACATGCTCGTCGGGCGGCGCGACAAGCAGGAGCCGGCGTTCTCACGCCTGTTGTACCAGCTGTCTCGGGCGGGAGCGGACGACGGGCTCTCGGCGTTCGTCTCGGTCGTGGCGATTTCGAACGACACCAAGCTGATGGAAGCCGTCGGCAGCCGGGCGCTGAGTTCGTTCACCCCCGAGGACGTCCACTTCGACGACTACGACGCCGACCAGCTCCAGTCGATACTCCGCCGCCGGAAGGACGCGTTTCGCGAGGGGGTCGTCGACGACGACGTCATCCCGCTCGCGGCGGCGTTCGCGGCGCAGACGCACGGCGACGCGCGGAAGGCGATCGACCTGATGCGGGTCGCCGGTGAACTCGCCGAACGCGAGGGGGAGAGTCGCGTCACCGAGTCGCACGTCCGCCGGGCGCAGGCGCGGGTCGAGAAGAACCGCGTTCTCGAAGTGATCCGGGGCATAAGCACCCAAAAGAAGCTCTGTCTCTACGCGACGGCGGCGGTCGCGGCCCAGCGGAACGACGGTTCCGCTCGCAGCACGACCGGGTACCGCGTCTACCAGTACCTCACGGACGCGATCGACGTCGACCAGTACCACCAAGAGACGTACGTCAACAAGATGAAGGAGCTGACGACCTACTCGCTCGTGGACTTCGAACGCCGCAGCCACGGCCCGAGCTCCGGGATGTTCCTCGAGTTCCAGTTCGGCGAGCGGCCCCAAACGATCCTCGAAACCCTGCGAGAGGACTCCCGGCTCGGGTCCATCTCCGCGGACGCCGTCCGGTCGGTCGTGAACGCGCAGACCTCCGGGCGAACCTGAGACCGCCCGCGCCCTCCGCTCGTCTCCGGAACCGCTCACTCGGGGTGCGGCAAAAACTGTGCGTGTGACACACAGACATGCTCATTAGTTGGCGTTGCTGCCGCATCGTCGTATTTTTCCTGCGTTAATAGCCTGTACGTCCGCTATAACAATGCTCGCATCGGCCCCAGAACGAGCCGCAGGTGTTCAACACGTGAACCAACCGTCACAGACAGCGATCGCGGCGCAGGCACCGATCTCCGAACAAGCGGCGGCCCAGCAGGCCGGACAGTGGCAGGCCGAGCAGTTCTTCCGCGCGCCGGACACGGGGCGCTACCTCACGACCGCGGAACGCAACGCCGTGGCCCAGCTCGCGCAGCGGTACCCGCAGCAGGTCAAACAGGCGTACGCGCAGAACGTCCCCTTCGAGGCGGTCGGCCTCTCGATTCAGGACGTCCAGCAGCCGGTTCAGGCGCAGACGGGGCTAACCGCCGCATCGTCTCTCGGCGCACCGGCCCCAACCACACCGGCCCCCGCCACGGCGGAGGCGGCATCGCAGCAGGTCGCGATGGAGCCCGCTCAGGCGGCGCCGCTCGCGACGCCGACTCCGCAGCTCGCGGCGGCCGGCCAGGCACGGCTCGGTCCGGAGGCGGCTCAGCCCGTACAGACGGAAACGCAGCCCGTGGCGCAGTCCCAGCCCGGCGCGGTGACGGCTCAGCCGTCGGCACCGGCCGCTTCGACGCCGGTTCAGGCGGCACCGCCGCTCGGGGAAGCGGCGAGGGCGCAGCCGACGGCGACACAGACCGGACGGGCGGCACAGCAGCAGGCGACGCAGCCGCAGACGGTACAGACGCAGCTGCCGGCCGGCACCGCCCAGCAGACGGCGACGACGGGCGGGCGGATCGCCGCCGAGGCCGCGCTCGGCCAACCGGCGCAGACCACGGCACAGCCGGCTCAGGCAGCGTCCCAGCCGGCTCAGGCAGCGTCTCAGCCAGCCCAGCCCGCTCAGGCGACACGGCCCGTCCAGACGCAGGCGATGGCGCAGCCAACTCAGGAGACGGCACAGCCCGCACAGACGATGGGGCAGCCCATCCGGGAGGGGATACAGCCCGCACAGGCCGGATTCGGGGCCGAGCAGCCGGCGGTGAGCCAGCAGTTTCCCGCCACACAGCAGTTCCGGACCACCGGCGCCGGAACCACACCGGGTTCGTACTAAGATACCCATGACGGTTCCAACCGGACCGAGGGCGAACTCGCCGGACCGTCGTTCGATCCCGGTAACCCGAGCGTCGGCCGGGGCCGAGTTCGGATCGTCGGCAGTCGGGGTTCAGGCCGCTCCCGCGGGGGCGACAGCGGCGCGGGCGACCGGGCATGCGGCGCGGACGGTCGACGAGTCGCCAGCGGCGGCCCAACCGCTCTCGCCGCGCCTCGACATAGTCGAGACGGCGGACGAGCTCCTGCTCGCCGCCGAGTTACCGGGGTTCGACGAGGACGACATCGTGCTCGAAGCGATCGACCAACAGATACGGATCTTCGCCGAGCGAGAAGGCGAGGACGACGTCGAAGACGGACGTCAGCACCTCAGAGAGCGCCTCTCGCGGGTCGAACGCACCGTCGCTCTCCCGACGCCCTCGACGTCGAGCGCGCCGACGCGTCCTTCGAGGACGGGATCTGCCGCATCGAGATTCCCAAGATCGAAGAGAGCAGAGCGCACCGCATCGGGTTCCACTGACCACGGTCCCTCCCGATCGGCGTTCCTCGACCGGTCCGCGGTTCCGCCGGGGGACGCGCCTATCGAACCGCACGGGTTTCCGCGGCCTGGGACTGCTTCCACAGCTCGGTAGTCGTATCGGCGTCCGAGGGGTCGCGTCCTCGCGGTAATAAAGACCTACATAACCAAGGGCCGGTCGGCCCGTGTCCGAGGCGAACGCATGACTGTCTGTACGCGTGTTTCCGTCGCGGCCGACGACTTCCTCCTTCCGTCGGTGCTCGCCGAGTGGCCGGCCGAACGGGCCGAGATCGAACGGTCCGTCCCGATCGGGTGGACCGTCATGCCGTACTTCTGGTGGTCCGGCGACGACACAGATCGGCTCAGGGAGCTGCTGGACCGCGATCCGACGGTCGAGCGGGTCGCCGACCTCGAACCCGTCGACGACGGCGTCGTCGCGGGAGTGACGTGGACGATCGACGCGCCGGCGCTCCTGCGCTCCGTCGACGGTCCCGAAGTGACGTGTCTCCGTGCGACGGGGCGCGAGGACGCGTGGACGCTCACGCTGCGGTTCGATACGCGGGAGGCCCTCGCGGTCAGCAGCGAACAGTGGCGCTCGTTCGACCTCGACGTGACCGTCGAGAGCATCAACGAGACGATGGAACGACCCGCAGGCGGGTCATCCCCGTCCCTGACACGATGTCAGCGGGAAACGCTTCGAACCGCGCTTCGGTCGGGCTACTTCGACGTTCCGCGCGCGGCGACGCTTCAGGACCTCGGGCGGGAACTCGGGGTTTCGGACACGGCTATCTCACAGCGACTCCGCCGCGGGCTCCGGTCGCTCGTGGCGACGAACGTCGGCTGACCGGGCGAGAACGCTCCGGGCCGACCGGTCCCGAACCACCTCAGCGCCAGGTGACAACCGACACGAACGATCCCTCGTTGGCCGTGATCCACGCCGTCGTCTCCCGGCCGTCGTCGGGCTCGACCGGATGGAGCGTACACTGGTCTGGCCCGTCGTCGCAGCTCACGATGGTCGCCTGGATCCGTTCGTCCGCGTCGGTCCCGTCGGCGGTCGTGCTCATGCCGATCGACTGGTGATCGATTGACACAATAGTTACACGGAGCCTACGCCGGTATCGGCCCGGCCCGTCCGGCGGGAGTCCGCCGAAACGCCGCGCGACCAGCCGCGCCGGTGACGACGCGGCGCAGTTTCCCGTGTGAATCCCTCTGTCAACCAAAGACGGACAATACGACCCATCTGGAACATAACGGTTTATTCATCGCGTCGCTGCGTGAGGTATGGCTACAGAGCTAGATACCGAGCGGACCGACCGGAGAGATTCCGTCAAACGCCGGCGCGTCGTCTCCGGCGCGGCGGGCCTCGCGCTCGTCGCGCTGGCGGGATGCGGTGGCAACGCTGCCGACGAAAACGGAACGAACGGAAACGACACGAACGGGGGTGGAGCGGACGGCAACGACACGAGCGGCGACGGAACGGACGGCGACGACATGGACGGGAACGGAACGGACGACGGGAACGAAACGGACGGGGAGGACGGGGCCGACGAAGAAGCGTTGGTCCGGGTCGTCCACGCGTCGCCGGACGCCCCGAACGTGGACGTGTTCGTCGACGACGAGTCGACGCTCCAGGACGTCCCCTTCCGGACGGTGAGCGAATACCTGTCGCTCCCGGCGGGCGAGTACGCCGTTCGGATCACGGCCGCGGGGGACGCCGACACGGTGGTCTTCGACGACACCGTCGCCGTCGAGGCGGGCACGGCGTCGTCGCTCGTCGCGCTCGGCGAGCTGAACGACGACTCCTTCGAGGTGCGCGCGTTCGCCGACGACGTCTCCGCCGTCGCCGACGGCGAGGCGCGCGTCAGGCTCGTCCACTGCTCGCCGGACGCGCCGGCGGTCGACGTGGTCCCGGCGGGCGGGTCGGACCCGCTCTTCGCCGACGTCGCCTTCGGCGAGGCGAGCGACCACGCGACGGTTCCGGGGGGCGCGTACACGCTGGAAGTCCGACCGGCGGGCGGCGACACGGCGGCGGCGACGTTCGACGTCGAGCTGGCGGGCGGCACCGCGTCCACCGGGTTCGCGATGGGCTACCTCGACCCCGAGAGCGCGGCGGCGGACGAGCCGTTCGACCTCACCCTCGCGGTCGACGTCGGCGGCGAGTGATCCGCCGGACCGAAGCCACCCGAGGATCGGTACGAGTTCGCGACGGCGGAGCCCGAGACGTCGGATCGGTAGCGCGACCGTACGCGCTACCGGCCTTGAGAAGGCGCTGACGCGTCGCAGCCGCCGGACTCGGGACGGCCGCTATTCAGGTTATAATAAAGTCCGGACGCGTGTTCGCCTCCGGTGATGACCGACAACTGGGACGAAGTGAGCTACGTTATCAGCTCTCAGTACAGAGTCGCCGTCATGGACGAACTCGCGGACGAACCGGCGACGCCGACCGAGATCGCGAGCGAGGCCGAGTTCGCGACCTCGCACGTCTCGCGGGCCGTCGGTCGGCTCCACGACCGGTCGATCGTCGAGCTGACCGTTCCCGAGTCGCAACACGTCAACCGACAGTACCGTCTGACAGAGAAGGGGCGACGGCTCTGGGACAACATCACCGAGGCCGAACTCGTCGGCTGAGGCGGGTGAAGGGTCAATTCCGAAAACGCGGTCGACTTCGAACGCTTCAGGCCTGATCCGGGTCGTCTGCCAGTCCCTGCCGAGTGATCTCCGCCCAGATGTCGGCGCCGTCCTCCGTGATCCCGTAGACGCGTCCCTTCCGGCGGTCCTCGGAGACGAGGAGATCCACCAGCCCCCGCTCGCGGAGACTCGAGAGCGCGTGCGAGACGGAAGCGATGCCGACGCTCTCGTCGCTCGCGATCTGCGACGGAGTCGCGGGGCTCTCTGACAGCCGATCGAGCACCGTGAGTCGGTACTGCGAGCTGATGACGAATCCGATCTGGTCCCAGTCGTCGCTCACGGCTCCCCCCCGCTGTCGGCGCGACGGGGCCGCCCGCCGTCGTCACCGAGTCGGTTCGCGCGTTCGCGGAGGCGGAGGCGCTCCGCGGCGACGTCGAGCGCGGACCGCGGTGGGAGCCCGGCGAGGCCCGCACGCCCGGCGGAACGCCGTCGCTCCCGCGCCTCGGATCGACGACGCCTTCGGGTCGCGGCGCCCGCGACGACGCCTCGTTCCCGGGTGGTGTCCGTATCAGTCATGTGAAGCTCCGGCTTGGTGCGTTTCGTCTCGCGGTGACGGTCGGGACGGTTTGTTATCATGACCATAGTCTCCGGCGACCCGGCCTCCCGGCCTCGACCGGGTCGGTAGCCGTGTCATTACCGTTGCGACCGCCGAAGCGAGGCTGCCAGCGCTCCGATCGGACCGTCTCCGGGCACCGGAAGGGCTAATTGGCCGCGTCGAGTCGCCCGACGCATGCCGCTTTACGCGCTCGAAGACCTGGAGGAAGCCTTCGACGTCACCCGGGAGTTCCTGACCCCGCTCGACGTCCGGCAGTGGCTGAAGCTCGTGTTCGTCGTGTTCTTCGTGGGGAGCGGGGTGAGCCTCCCGACGACGGAGTTCGGGACGTCGGCGCCGTCGGGGACGCCGCCCGCGGGCGAACTCCCGTCGGAGGTGCCCGCCGACGCCGTCGCGATCGTCGCCGCGGTCGCCGTCGCCGGACTGCTCCTCGCCGTCGGCGTCGCGCTGATCGGGGCGGTCCTGGAGTTCGTGCTGATCGAGTCGCTCCGGAGCGGCGAGGTGTCGATCCGACGGTACTGGCGCCGCCGCTGGCGACAGGGCGTCCGTCTGTTCGGATTCCGGGTCGCGATCGGACTCCCCGTGATCGCGCTGTTCGTCGGCTGGGTCGGGCTCCTCGTCGTCCCCCTCCTCGCCGGCCGCGAGGTCGCCGCCCCGTCTGCGGTGTTCCTGATCGGGCTGCCCGTGGTGGTCGTCGTCGCCGTGGTGTACTCGCTCGTGTCCGGCCTGACCACCGTGTTCGTCGTTCCGATCATGGTCCGCGCGGAGGTCGGCGTCCTCGCCGCGTGGCGGCGGCTCTGGGGATCGGTCCGAACGGCGTGGCGACAGTACCTGGCGTACGTCGCGGTCGCGTTCCTGCTGACGGTCGGGGCGAGCGTCGTCGCGTCGGTCCTGGTGGGGCTCGTCGCCCTCGTGTTCCTCGTGCCGGCGCTGCTCGCCGTCGGGGTCGCGAGCGTGACGGTCTCGCTGTCGTCGTCCGCCGGACTCGCCGTTCTCGCCGCGCTCGCGCTCCTGTTCGGGCTGGCGGTGCTGGTCTGCTGGCTGCTCGTTCAGGTGCCCGTCGTCGCGTACCTCCGGTACCACGCGCTACTCGTCCTCGGGGACATCGAGCCGTCGTTCGCGCTCCTTCCCGACCGCGGCCATTCGCCGGAGACGCCCTGAGCGCCGTCAATCGAGCCGCTCGACGACGCCGCGCGTCCCGTCGACGCGAATCCGGTCGCCCGTCTCGATCCGGTCGGTCGCGTCCGCCACCGCGACGACGGCCGGGATCCCGTACTCGCGGGCGACCAGCGAGCCGTGCGTCAGACGACCGCCGACCTCGGTGACGACCGCGGCGGCGTTTAAAAAGAGCGGCGTCCACCCCGGGTCGGTGTACGGGGCGACGAGGACCTCGCCGCGCTCGAGTCGCTCGCGCCCGGGGTCGGTGACGACGCGGGCGATCCCCTCTGCGACCCCCGGGGCCGCGCCCGTCCCGGTGAGCGCGGTCCCGGATTCCCGTTCCGGACGCGCTCGCGGCACCGTGCCGTCGCTCGTGACGATCCGCGGCGCGGACAGCCCTCGGAACCGCTCGAACTCGCGGCGCCGCTCGGCGAGTCCGATCCCCGCGAGCGTCCGCGGATCGTCGAGCCCGGCGAGCAGCTCGTCGTACGACAGCAGCCACACGTCGTCCCGGTCGGACAGCGCGCCGGCGGACTCCAACTCGGAGCCCGCGTCGAGGACGGCGTCCCGGAACAGATCGAGAAGCCGCGACAGCGCGAACTTCGGGTGTTCGCGGATCCCGAGGTTCCCGCGGTACACCGACGCGAGGCGCCCCACGATCGGTCGGATGAAGGGGGGTGACTCGCGGAGCAGGGCCCGCCGCGCCCGCCGCGCCCGCGATCCGAGCGCCGCCGTTCGCTCCCGGTGCTCGCCGCCGGCGGTTTCGAGCCGCCCGGCGACGGCGTTCAGGATCGGGGTCGGGTCCTCCCGGTAGCGGGGGCGACTCGGATCGATCTCGCCGACGGCCCTGAACCCGTACTCGTCGAGGAACTCGTCGAGCGCGTCGAGAAACGCCGCCGCGTCGACGCGGTCGGCGAGTTCCTCACGCGTCGCGCCGTCCCGGATCGCGGCCGCGACGGCCGGAGTCTCCCGCGCGACGTCGGCCAAGTCGCCGATGGACATCGTCATCCGATAGACCGCGTCGGCCTCGATCCCCAGCGCGAGCGCGTCGACGTGCTCGCGGTGTCCGGGACGGAGCCGGCGCAGTAGAAACCCGGAGAGCATCGCCGCGAGGAACGGCCCGTAGAAGGGGTCGAGGAGCCAGTCGAACGCGTCGCGGATCGCTCGATGCGCCGCTTCGACGCGGGCGGCGGGGGTCTCCGCCCCTCGGACGGTCCGCGCGGCGCGCTCGACGCGGGCGTCGTACGTCTCTTTGACCCGCTCCGGCGTCGCCGCCGGGTCGGAGCAGCACAGCGCCCGCGGCATGCCCCGGAGCGCCCGCGCGAGGAACGGCGCGACGCGGGTCGCGGAGCGGGCCGCCCGCCAGTACCCGCCGATCGACGGGGCGGACGCCGGGAACTCGTCGGGACGCTCCGCCAACAGCGTCCGGAGCGCGTCGCCGGCCGGCTCGTCGACGGCGGCGAAGTTCTCTAGGAGGCGTTCTCGGAGGCGCGGGCTCCGGAGGAACGGCGTCAGATCGAGGTAGAGCCGACCGCCCGCGGCCGCCGTGAACCGCACTCTGAGGCCGAACGACTCCCCGACCCGGTCGGTCAGCCGGCGCCAGACGTCGAGCGCGAGCGGCGGCATCGCCTCGGGCATCCCCTGCCGGTGGCCGAAGCTGTAGTAGACGTGCGTCCGGTCGTCGGTCGGTCGGGGTTCGGGGACGGGGAAGAGGGCGGTTATCGGCCGCGACTGGAGCACGTGTATCTCCCCGTCGCGGATCGCCCACTCCACGTCCTGCGGGCGGCCGAGAGCGGCCGCGATGCGGGCGGCGATCGCGACCAGCGCGCGCACGTCGCCGTCGGTGAGCACGCGTTCGGAGCGACCGTCTCCGACCGCATACGAGAGCGTCTCGCCGGCGTCTGCGTCGAACCGGACCGTGTCGGCCGTCGCCGTCCCGGACACCTGCGCGTCCCCTCGTCCCGGCCCCGCCTCGACGACGGACACCGTCCGGTCGCCGGATATCGGGTCCGCGGTGAACGCGATCCCGGACGCGTCCGGCTCGACCATGCGCTGGACGGCCACCGCCATCCGCGTCGAGGCCGTCGAGACGCCGTTCCGAGCGCGGTACGCGACGGCGCGGTCGGTGAAGGTGCTCGCGAAGCAGCGCAGGACGGCGTCCGCGAGGGCGTCGGTCCCCTCGACGCCGAGATAGGAGTCGTACTGTCCGGCGAACGACGCCTGCGGGAGGTCCTCGTTCGTCGCCGACGAGCGGACGGCGTACTGACCGGGAGGGAGCGCGGCGAGCGCGTCGGTCACCGGCGGCGGTAGCGACAGCGACCGGACGGCCTCGCGAAGCGTCGCGGCGAGGTCCTCGCGCTCGTCCGTCTCCCCCTCCGCGGCGTCGGCGAGGTCGGCGATCAGCGGCTCTATCTCGGGTGACTCGACGAGTTGACGGTACGCCTCCGTCGCGACGATACGGCCGTCAGGGACGGGAAACCCGAGCGAACGGAGCCGGGCGAGGGCCGCCCCCTTCCCGCCGGCCACCGACGGGTCCGCGGCGGTCGGGTCGGACAGCTGGAATACGAGGTCTGGCATGGGGCTACGTCCGTCACTACGCCGTCCAGCGGCAAGACCGTTCCCCGCGTCGAACGGGCGGCGGCCGGGCGGACCGTCCGGGCCCCGGATCGCGGAGGGCTTACCGGGCGGCGCGACGGCGGCGCGCGAGCAGCGCGGCGGCGAGCAGCGCGAGCAGCGCGGTCGTGGGGGTGAATCCGGGCGCCCCGTCCTCGGTCTCGCCGCCGCCCTCGCCGCCGGTGCCGTTCCCGCCGGGCGACCGCTCCGACCCGTCGCCGACCGCGATCGTCGCCGTTCGGTTCCCGGATCCGACGCGGTAGGTGCCGGGGGTCTCGAACCGCTGTTCGAACGCGACCCGAACCGTCTCGCCCGGCGGAACGGTGACGGTCTCGGCGCCGGCGACCGTCCCGTCGATCTCGAACGCGACGCGGTAGTCGTCGGGAACGGTCCCGTCGTTGCGAACGGCGAGGGTGACCGTCGTCGCGTTGCCGGTCGCTATCGCCTCGTCGCTCACCGTCACGCCGGTCACCGCGGTGTCGGTCGTCGGGTCGCGGACGCGAACCTCCGTCTCGGCTTCCCCGGCGCCGACCGTGACGGCCTCGCTCGTCCCGTGGGTGAGGGTCACCGTGGCGTTGACCCGACTCCCCGCTTCGACCGACCGCTCGACCGTCGCGACCCGGGTGCCTTTCAGCGTGACCGGAACGGTGATCTCGCCCGCGGCCGTCCCGCCGTTTTCGATGACCACGGTCGCCTCGAACGGCCGGTCGACGACGGCGTCGTCGGCCCGCACCTCGCTGACCCACACCACGGGCGCGTCGGCGCCGACGCCGACGACCAGCGGCCCCGTTCCGTCGCCGCTCGCGTCGACGGTCGCCTCGACGGTCACGTCGCCCCCGTCGATCCGGGTCTCGGTGTCCGTCGGTTCCCAGCCGCTCCCGGTCGCCCGGAACACCGTGAGCGCGTCCGGCGGGACACCGACCTCCGCCACCGCGTCGCGGTCGACGTCGAACCTGTACGCGACCGACGCTATCTCGGCGTTCGAGCGGAGTTCGAAGGCGGTCTCGGCCCGCGGGAGCGCGCCGGGCGGAACGCCGTCCGCGGGCCGGTGGAGCGACGCCTCGAACGAGTCGCGCCGCTCGGCGGTCTCGATGACCATCGCCTCCAGCCGCACCGGGTCCCCGGCTTCGAGGTCGGCCTCGACGGGCCGTCCGGCGTCCACGTCGCTCGCCGTCAGCCGCGCGATCGACCCGTTGCCGTTCGTAACGGTGGCCGTGACGGGGCCCGACGGCGCGGGAGCGGCACCGCCGCCCCCGCCGCCACCGCCACCACCACCACCGCCGCCACCGCCGCCACCGCCACCGCCGCCACCGCCGCCGTTGCCTCCATCTCCGCCGTCTCCGCCGTCACCACCGTCTCCGCCGTCTCCGCCGTCACCACCGTCTCCGCCGTCTCCGCCGTCACCACCGTCTCCGCCGTCACCACCGTCTCCGCCGTCGCCCCCATCGCCGCCGTCACCGGGATCGGTAACGGTGACTTCGACGGTCGCCTCGTCCGCCACGTGATCCGGTGCGGAGACCGTGACGGTCGCGTCGTACGTGCCCGGCTCGCCGTACGCGTGCGTCACGGTCCGGCCGGTCGCCGTCTCGCCGTCGCCGAACTCCCAGTCCGCGGTCGCGTTACGCAGGCTCGTCCCGTCGAGCGTGGATCCCGCCGCGTCGAAGGCGACCGATCCGTTCGGCTCGACGGTCGTCGGGTTCGCCGCTGCGGCGGCGTCGACTCCGTACTGTACATCGGTCTCGTCGTCGTCGGTGTCCGTTCGGTTCAGCCCGTCCGTCACGGTGACCTCGGTCTGGACCTCTCCGACCGCCTCGAACGTGACCTCCGTCTCCGGCGCCGCCGTCTCTCCCACCGTCTCTCCGTCGACGCTCCAGGTGTAGGTCGCGTCGCCGTACGCCGTCGAGTCGCTCGCGTCGAGCTCGACCGGGTCGCCGACGACCGCGGCCTCGGGCGCCGACAGCTCCGCCTCGGGCTCCGGCGCCTCCACCTCCACCGTCGTCGTCGCCGTGTCCGTGGCATTGGTCGCGTTCGCGACCGTCAGCGCGACCGTGTACGTGCCGGGCTCGGCGTAGTCGTGCTCCACGGTCGTCCCCGCCGCGCCCGCGCCGTCGCCGAAGTCCCACTCGTACGTCACGGGCGCACCGACCGACTCGGAGCCGTCGAACGCGACCTCGTCTCCGACGTCGACCGACTCGTCCGACGCGTCGACGACGGCCTCCGGCGGTCCGGAGCGGACGTCGACCGTGGCGTTCGCCGCGTCGGACGCGCCGGCGTCGTCGACGGCCGTCACCGAGACCGTAACCGCGCCGGGCGCCGAGAACGCCGTCTCGATCGTCGGCTCGTCGGTCGTCTCGTCGATCTGACCGTCACCGGAGAGGTCCCATCGGTACTCGTCGATCGATCGCTGACTCTCGGTGTCGGACGCGTCGAGGAGCACGGTCTCGCCGATCACCGGCGAGGGCGGATCGGCGGTCAGGCTCGCGATCGGCGCCAGCGACTCCACGGTGACGCTCGTCTCGGCGGTGTCCGTGGCGTCGGTCGCGTTCGCGACCGTCAGCGCGACCGTGTACGTGCCGGGCTCGGCGTAGACGTGCTCGACGGTCGCGCCGGTCGCGTTGGTGCCGTCGCCGAACTCCCACTCGTAGGTCTCCGGGGCGCCGGTCGACGCCGAGCCGTCGAACGCGACCTCCTCACCGACGTCGAACGACCCGTCCGAGGCATCGATGACCGCTTCCAGCGGTCCGGGGCGGACGTCGACCGTGACGCTCGCCGTGTCCGCCCTCCCTGCGACGTCGACGGCCGTCACCGAGAGGGCCGTCGCGCCGGCCGCGGAGAACGTCGTCTCGATCGACGGCTCGTCTGTCGTCTCGTCGGTCTGGCCGTCGCCGGTGAGGTCCCACCGGTACTCGGCGATCTGGCGCACGCTCTCGGTCCCGGACGCGTCGAGGACGACGGTCTCGCCGACCGCCGGCGACGACGGATCGACCGTCAGGCTCGCGTTCGGAGTCGGCGGTGACTGCTGCGGCGCGTCCGGCCCGCGGACCGTCACGGGCCCATCGAGGCTCGCCAGTTCGATGCGGGAGGTCCCGCCGGGGGTGGCCGTCACCAGCTCCCACTCGGTGATCGTCCCGTTCTCACCGGGCGTCCGGGGGTCGAGGCGGGCCGCGTCGTTGAACCGCGGATCGATCGTGATCACGGAGTCGCTCTCGACGCCGGTGAACACCGCGCCGTCCGTGCGCTCCTCCTGCCAGACCCAGTCGAGCTGACTCTCCGATCCGCCGTGGTCGAACCGGTCTCGCTGGCCCGAGTAGTCGTCGTCCTCGACCGTCCACTCCCCGGTCGTCGGGAGTCCGCTGACGTCGAACGATGCGGTCCCGCCGGTCGTTCCGCTCTCGTTGCCGGCGTACCTGTCGTGAACGACGACGAGGCTGAGGCCGTCGGACCCCTCGTACAGGAACAGGGTACTCGTGTCGTCGCGCTGGTATTCGACGGTTCCGTACGAGCTGTAGGCGCTGCCCGGGGGATCGCCGAACTCCGAGCGGTAGTCGTAAAACGCCGCGGCCGTCTGCGAGCCGCCCCGGATCGAGTCGACGGTGAAGGTGTCGTCGCCCTGCTCGACCCGATACGACTCGTTCTCTTGGACCTGCGCGACGGCCGGAGCATCGAGCGCGGCCGTCGGCTGTCCGTTCCGTGCCGCTTCGGTATCGGCGGCGACGGCTCCCGTGACCGCCGCGAGCGCAATACACACCGCGATCGCGAGGCACCCGAGTCGGCGGCTACGTCCGCTCGGCGAGGCGTTGCCGTTCATCGGTGGCCCCACGACCGCCACGCGCCGGCGCCGTTCCGTGCGCGCTCCGCCCGGCCCGCCGCCGCCACGAGCGCGAACTCGGTCGAGAGCGGCGCGAGATCGGTCGAGCACGGTGTCTCGCTCATGCGACGAGGGGACCGGCGTCCGGGCTTTGTTATACTCGGCCTGTCGCGCGCTCGTCGGCGGGCGCCGCTCGTCGACCGACGCGGCGACGCAGCCGCTCGGTCCCTCTCTCGGTCCCGATTCCCGGTCGAGAGGGTGTCCGTGAGCCCCGGCCGCGACGGGAGCGCTCGTCCGTCGGCGACGCGATCGGAACCGGTCGGTCGTCGCGTAGCCGGCCGTTACGGAGCCGCTCGCTGCGGGCGCACGATACCGGCGGAAGGGAACTGCGGCCGGTCGCCGTCTCGCGGCCCACTCCGCCCGACCGGGCGGTAACAGACGCATACCGACGTGGACGGCGTCGAAAGCATCTGCGGGTTTTAATTACTCGTGTCAGTATTAGCGACGTGGATTCCGGACGGCGGCCCGACACGTTTGGCCGTCGTCCGTCGCTCGAACGGGACGCGTAACGTTCCACGGGACACACTATGAGGACCGAAATAGCGGGCACAACGATCGGAGAGGGACGGAGACCGCGAGCCCGGGCTCGGACGCCTCGTCGGACCGGGGGGTCCGCCGCCGAGCGGCACCGGCCGGGAGACCGTACATCCGCGGCGAACCCTCAGCAGAACACACACGACGGACCCATCGATTATCAATGAGTGTTACAGAGACAGCTGACCGGCAGGACCAGACGGACCGTTCGCAACAACCGGGCTCGGAGCCCGCCGCGGAGTCGACCGAGGGAGATAACTCACAGCGAGTCTCGCTCGACGTGATCTTCGACGTGCTCCGGAACCAGCGACGGCGGCTGGTGATGGAGGCGATCGAAGAGGAGAACGGCCAGACGACGCTGAGCGATCTCGCGGAACGCATCGGGGGGATCGAGAACGACAAGCCGCCGAACGCGCTCAACGCCCAGGAACGAAAGCGCGTCTACGTCGGACTCTACCAGTGTCACCTCCCGAGGATGGACGACGCGGACGCGATCGAGTTCGACAAAAACCGGGGCACCGTCGAGCGCGGGTCGGCGGCCGACGCGTTCGTCGCGTACCTCGAAGAGGAGGACCGTTCCGACGCGACGCGGCACTGGCCGGCGTACTACTGCGCGCTCTCGGGCGGCGGCCTCGCCGCGTTTCTCTTCGCGTGGGGAGTCGGTACCGGCGCGGCGGCGGTCCCGCTCGCCGCCGCCCTCCTGTCGATCCTCGGGCTGGCGGGATACCACTGGACCCGCTCCGAGGCGGAGTGACCGCCCCGCCGGCGGCCGGAATCGGTAATCACCGCGTAACGAAGTGAGGGTCCGTCGAACGGACGTGTGACCGCTCGGCCTCAGTTCCCCCCCTACACCCAATCCAACTGGGCCGGGCGGTCAGTACAAGCGCTACCACCGACCGCGCTGCCCGTCGGTGCCGCCCGGTTGGTACCCGCCGACCGAGGCGGCACGGACGCGTCGCTCGCGCCGTCTGCGAGCTCCCACCGCCGCAACATCGGTGACGGAGACGGTTCCGGCGGGCAGTGTCCGGATCGGGTCCACGACGGCTACGGCGACTCCCGCCGCGCCGCCGTTTCGGGACGACCGCGTATCGCGGACGGTCGGTTCGTCGGTCTCACCGGGCGAGAAACGAGTAGCCTGCCCGTTTCGCGCGATCCCGGAGGGAACGCCGCGTCGGGCCGTGGGAGAGAGACGAGTACGGCGAGTCACACCGCCGGCATTGAGGTACATAACGAAGTCGACAGCGTGCTTAGTACACAGGCATGAGTACCGAAACGACGACCGACAGAGACCGAGCAATCGAATCGACACCCGGGATGGTCGGGTGGAAACGTGGCGCGATCGGCGGGCTCGTGGGCGGACTCCTGTTCGGGGTGCTGCTCTCGGTGTCGTCTCCGGGCGTGATCCACACGGCGATTCCGGCCCTGTACGGGCTCGGCCCGGAGGCCGGGGTCATCGGGTGGACGCTCCACATGAGCCACGCCGTCGTCTTGGGGGTCGCCTTCGCCGCGGTCACCGACACCGCGAGGCTCCGGGCCCAGTTCGACACCAACCGCGGCGGCGGGCTCGTCGGACTCACCTACGGACTCGTCCTCTGGGTGATCCTCGGAGCCGTCGTCATGCCGGTCTGGCTCGGTGCGGTGGGGTTCGCCGGAGCGCCCGCGGTGCCGAACGTCGACCCCACGAGCATGGCGGGACACGTCGCGTACGGGGTCGCCCTCGGCGTGACGTACGCGGTCCTTTCGGACGTCTCGTCGGCGGAGCCGGACGCGCCGTCGCCGGCGTGACCCCCTGCTGCGCGCCGCCGGGCGGGGGCACCTGACCACGGGGTCCCGGACGCGGTCGCCTGAGTCGTCTCGGGCTCGACCGCCCGCCCAGAGGCCTCCTACCGCCGAAGCCGACCCATAACAAAGGCTGGGTCGTCCCGTCGTCTCCCCGTTCCGTCCCGCGGCGGGAGCACCATGTCAGGCACTTCCCCATCACCGACGTTCAAGGGCGTGTTGACCCTCGGGTTCCTCGCGTTCACGGCCGCGATCGTCGCCGCGCACGCGTCGCCGGCCACCGGGTACGAGCTCTCGATCTACCGGGCGACGCCGGTCGCGTTCTGGCTCGGTATCGCCGTGGCGGGCGTCGCGGCCCTCTCGGTGCTGTTCGGCACCGACTCGCGGCGACTGGTCGACGGCGCGCTGCTGCTCGGGGCCGGGTGCCTGCTCGCGGTCACCGCGATCCCGATACTGCGCTCGTACGCGTTCTACGGCGCGGGCGACTCGCTCTCGCACCTCGGCTGGGCGCGCGAGATCCGGTCCGGCGCGCTCAACCCGGCGGGCATCGTCTACCCGGGCACGCACCTCGTCGGGATCTTCCTCGGCGAGCTCACCGGGCTCGACCTCACGCTGACGCTACAGTACGTCCCGGAGCTGGTGTTCCCCCTCGTGTACGTCACGGCGATCCCGCTCTGCGTCGGCGCGCTCACCGAGTCCCGGTGGGCCGTCCCGGTCGGGCTCGTGGCCGGACTGCTGTTGCTCCCGATCAACGAGGTCAGCGTCCACCTCGTCCAACACCCGTCGAGTCAGGCGATCCTCTTCGCGCCGTTCGTGCTCCTGCTCACGCTCCGCTACCTCACCGACGACGACGAGGACTTTCCGCTCCTGACGCCGTGGGGCGTGGCGCTGGCGCTCGGCGGCATCGGCCTGCTGTTCATCCACCCGCAGGAGACGATGACGTACCTCTCGCTGGTGGGGGCGCTCGCGGTCGTCGTCGGCCTCGGGCACTGGTTCGCGCCCGACGGAACGGTCGCGCGGTACCGGCCGCTCGGGGTCCACGCGGTCGTGTTCGCGGTCGGGCTCGTCGCGTGGATCACCCAACACGGCCGCGCGGTCGGTCGGATCGAGTACGTCGTCACCGGGCTCCTCACGGCCGGCGTCACGACGGGCGACGGAACGCAGACGCGCAGCGAGTCGCTCGCCGCTATCGGCGGGAGCGTCCCCGAACTGTTCGTCAAGCTGTTCGGGGTCACGACGCTCTTCTGTTTCCTCGCCGCGGCGGTCGTGGTGTACCACGTGGTCCGGTCGTCCGACTCGCCGCGGAACGCGCTCGTTCCGCTGCTCGCGATCGGCACCGTCCCGCCCTTGGGGCTGTTCGTGGTGATCTTCCTGGCCGACCAAGGGGACCACTACTTCCGGTTCCTCGGGTTCATCTCCGCGCTGGTGACCGTCGTCGGCGGGGTCGGACTGGCGTCGCTGATCCGGCGCGCGAACACCGAGGTCGCCTCGCCGGCGGTCGGCGGGCCTGTGCGGCGAATCGCCGACGGGGCGGGGCGGCTGGCCGGCGGCGGGCTCCCCGCGAAGCGGCTCGCCGTGGTGGTGGCGGTGCTCGCGGTGCTGCTCACCGGCCAGCTGGTCGCGGTCCACGCGTCGCCGTACATGTACCAGTCGAACAAGCAGGTGACCGCGGCCGACCTCTCCGGCCACGAGGTGCTCTTCGAGCACCACGACGGCGAGACGCCGTTACTCGGTCTCCGCGGCGGCGAAGGGCGATACGTCGACGCCTACTACGGGCGGAACGCCGGCGAGACCGACCCGGACCTCGCCCTGCTCGACGGCGGGGTGACCGGGGAGCAGTTCAGGGCCGGGCTCCCGTCGGCGTTCGACGAGGACCGGTACCTCGTCGTCCAAGAGGGCGACGTGCTTCAGGAGGTCGTCCTCTACGACGAGTTGCGGTTCCCCAGGTCGGGGTTCGAGCGTCTCGACCGCCACGATCGGATCGCTCGCATCCAGCAGAACGGCGGGATGGAGCTCTACCGGATCACCGAAGCAGAGCCGCCCGACGAGGGCGACGGCGGCTGAGCGGGCGCGGCGCCGCCCGACTCTCAGGCGTGTTCGAGCGGGTCGCGGACCGCCGCCGCGTCGGCGACGATGTAGGCGTCCCGTTCGAAGTCGTCCTCGTCCGCCGGGACGAGGACAAGCCGGTCGCCGCCTCGGTGGGTCACCCACCGGGCCTCCCACTCGGCGATCTCGTACCCGAGATCGCGGATCGGATCCGGGTCGAGCGTCGCCCGATCCCACCGGTCCGCGAGGCTCACGGGCATCTCAGTAGTCGTCGATCGTGACGGCCGCGGCGCCGTCGAAGTCGAGTTCGACGAGGTTCCCGGTGTAGCGGTAGCCGTCGATGCCCTTCCCGAGGACCCCGCTCACGGAGTCGTCGTCGACGAGGTCCTCGATGTCGTCGACCTCGTCCCACTCGGCGCCGTCGGGGTCGGTGCTGATCGCGTCGTCGCGGACGACCTCTCCCGTCACGCGGAAGCTGTAGGCCGTGATCGTGTCGGCCGCGGTGCCGTCGAAGACGGCCGTCTTCCAGTTCGCGGCGCCGCCGGCGGAGTCGTCGTCGGTCGCGCCGTCGTCGCCTGCGCCGTCACCGGACGAGCCGTCGTCGACCGGCTCTTCGTCGGCCGGCTCTTCGTCGGCTGGCTCTTCGTCGACCGCTAGCAGGTCCGCCTGCGTCACTTCCTGTCCGTCCGCGATGAGGGCCATCTGGTCGACGGCGCCTTCCGCGGAGAAGTCGGTCATCGCGCCCTCGTACCGGAAGGAGTCGCCGCTGGTGCTGCCGCCGCCGATGGAGCCGCTCGCGGTCCAGGTGCCGTCGTCGTTCTCGACCGCCTCGTCGACGGGCGCCGCGAGGTTCGCGTTGTACGTGTCCCGCTCGTACAGGGGCTCGATCGCGCCGGTCGTCGTGAACTCGTAGTCGACGCCGTCGGAGTTGTTGGCGGTGATCGTGAGCTCGGTCCCGCCGGTCCCGAGGCTCGGGCCGTCGTCGACCGACTCCTCGTCAGTCGTATCGTCGGTCCCGCCGTCGCCGGACGAGCCGTCGTCGACCGGTTCCTCGTCGGTCGTCCCGTCGTCGGTCCCGCCGTCGGCCCCGCCCGCCGCCTGGGGATCCTCACCGGTCGGCACCGCGCAGTCGTCGCCGACGCAGACGCCGTCCTCCAGCTCCGGGGGGTACTCCAGGTTGCCGCCGCCGGTGATCGAGACGTTCTCGGCCGACCATCCCTCCGCCGTGTCGCCCTTCTCGTTTATGGCGTCGATGTCGCTCTCGTTGCGGATGAGGACGTTCCGGATGGTGCCGGTGCCGCCCTCCGCGTCGTCGTGGAGCTCGATCGGTCCGCCGGCGCCGTCGTAGGAGTGGACGACCTCGCAGTCCTCGATGACGATGTCCTCGCCCACGTCGCTCACGCGGATTCCCCGCATGTTGGTGCCGCCGTCGGACTGTTCCGGCGGCGCGCCGTCGTTCAGCACGAGGCAGTTGCGCGCGACGCTGTCGGAGGACCCGAGTCGGATCCCCGCGATGTTGTTGTTGTGGACGAAACAGTTCTCGACGATCACCTGTCCGTCCTCGCCTTTGCCGGGCGAGCTCGCGTAGATACCGTTGTTGGAGGTGTTCGCGATGTAGCAGTTCCGAATCTCGACCACGCCGGCGTGGCCCGACGGCACGTAGAACCCGCGGGAGTCGCCGCCCTCGACGACCCCGTCGGGGAGGTTGAAGTTGTCGATCAGGACGCGACCGCTGCTCTCCGCCTCCAGGCGGAACCGCGTCTTCTCCGGTCCGGACTTCCCCCGGAGCGTGATGTTGCGGATCGCGACCGTGCCGTCGGTCGCCTCGATCGTCTCCTGGTACGCGCCCGCCTCGTTGGCGAGGATGACCTCGCCCTGTCCGACCACAGCAGCGTCGGTCCGGCTGCCGCCGAACCCGGAGCCGTCGTAGACGTACTCGCCCGCCGGGATGCGGACCTCGACGCCGTCCTCGAAGTACTCCTCGAGGTAATCGTCGATCACGTCGCCCTCGGAGAGGCCCTGCGCCCCGAGGTCGACGACGTCGTCCGCGCTCTGTGCCGCCGTCCCGCCGGCGACGGCCGCCACCCCGACTGCCGTCCCCACCAGTCCGAGGTACGACCGCCGTTTGAATCCGAATCGATTCGTGTCGTCGTCGTCATGGCCGTTTGCCATACCGGGTAGGACAGGATTAACTCAAAGAGCGTTTTTGTGACTTCGTTGGGGCCGACGGTAATTCCGACTTACTTAGGTGCCACTTAGTTGCGAGATACCTGTGAATGGCCTCTTTTCGCTGGATATCTGACGGACACAATCGGCGTTCCCGCCGGAACCGCTGGCGCGCAGTCGATGTCGGGTAGGAGATGCTTTCTGTTCCGATCCGGAAGGGTCGATCGCGCTGCGAAGCGATAAGCGGCGCTTACCCCGCACCGAGACCCCCGATATCTCGCCGTTCGACCGACGAGCGAGACTCGGGCCCGGTACGCGCGCCATAACAAACCGGTCACCGGGGAACTCGTGGGCGAATGGCTCGCGTCAGCATCCGCGCTCCCGTCTCGCCGGGAGCCAGCGGGACGGAGGCGTAGACGTGTCGCTGTCGGACCGCATCGCCAGCGGCCTGAAGGCGACGCTGGGTGCGGGCGTCGTCGACGCCCTCGCGAACGGCGTGTTGATGATCCTGCTCGCTCGGTACCTGCTGTCGCCCGCCGAGTTCGGACTGCTCCACTACGCGCTGTCCATCATCGGCGTCGTCGCCATCCTCGGGACGCTCGGGCTCCCTTCGTCGGCCGCGCGCTACGTGACCGAACTGACCGAGACCGACCCCGAGCAAGTGCGCTACGTGATCCGGTTCGGGGTGACAGCCATCCTCGGACTCTCGGTGGTCGTCGGCGCGGTCCTGGCGGTCGCGAGCCCCCTCATTGCGGACGCGGCGAACGAGCCCGCGCTGGTGCCGCTGCTCGTCCTCGGCTTCGGCTACGTCCTCGGGAACTCGCTTTTCAAGACGTTCAGCCGGCTGTTTCAGGCGACAAACCGCGTCGACTGGAGCGGCCGCCTCGTGGCGCTCTCCGGTACCGTCCGCCTCGTTTCGGCGATCCTCCTCGTGCTCGCCGGGCTCGGAGCGGTCGGCGCGCTCGCGGGCTACCTCGTCGGGTTCGCCGTCGCGAGCGCCGTCGGGGCCGTCGCGTTCTACCGGCTCTCGTACAGGACGCTCCCGTCCGCGGAGCGCGTCGCGGAGGGGCTCCGCCGACGGATCCTCGAATACAGCGTTCCGCTCACCGCGACGCGGGGCGCGAACGTGCTCGACAAGCGCATCGACACGGTGTTGGTCGGGCTCTTTCTCGGCCCCGTTCCGGTGGGGTATTACACGATCTCGAAGCAGGTCTCGCAGTTCGCGTCGATCCCGGCCACGTCGCTGGGGTACACGATCTCGCCCGCCGTCGGCGAGCAGCACGCGGGCGAGGACGCGGGCCGGGCGCGGCAGGTGTACGAGGCCTCGCTCCGCCACGTGCTCCTGTTGTACGTCCCCGCGACCGTCGGGCTCGTGCTGGTCGCGGAGCCGACGGTGACGCACGTGTTCGGGTCGGCGTACGCCGAGGCGGCACCGGTGCTTCAGGTGCTCGCGGGGTTCATGCTGATGAACGCGATCAACAAGGTGACCAGCGACGGGCTCGACTACCTCGGTCGCGCCCGGTCCCGGGCGATCGTGAAGACGGCGACCGCCGTCGCGAACTTCCTACTGAACCTCGCGTTGATCCCCGCGATCGGGGTGGTCGGCGCCGCCGTCGCGACCGTCGCCACGTACACCGTGTACACGCTCACGAACGTCTACATCATCCACGACGAGCTCGACCTCGACCTCGCCTCCATCGGCCGCCTCCTCGCGGGGGTCGTCGGCGTCGCCGCGGTGATGGGCGCCGTCGTCCGGCTGCTGGTCCCGCGCGTGACGGGCCTGGTGACGCTGTTCCTCGTCGTCGGCGTCGGAGTCGCCGTGTGGGGAACGCTCGCCGCGCTGGGCGGCCTGCTCGACGTCGGGCGGATCCGGCGGGTGCTCACCTAGCCTCGTCCGACGGGTGCTCGCCTGACTTCGTTCGGTGCGTTCTCACCGGGCTCCGTTCAAATCGTGTCGGGCGAGCGGCCCTCCGTGAAGATCGGTTCCGAAACCGATCGGCTTTTACTCCTCCACTCCTCAGAGTCGGTGGGTTAACAGTGGCACACCGAGACATTCCAGCAGAAAATCACATTTCCGCCGAGCCGCCGTTCGACGGGGGGCACCGCTTCGAGTACGACGGTGAGACGGAGGTCGCCGTCGCCGTCGTCGAGGCGGTGGCCGAGGTCGCCGACGTGGATCCGACGGAGCTCGTTCCGCGCGTCAACGACGTCATCGACCCGGACGCCCTCGATCGGTGCGTCCGGAGCGGCCCGCCGGGAGCCGCCGTCTCGATCCCGTTCGACGACTACCGCGTCACCGTTCGGGGCACCGGTACGCTCACCGTCGCGGAAACGCCGTAACGTCGCTCGAAGCGATCGGATGCGGTCGGAAGCCGGTCGTCCGGTAGCCACGGCCAGCGGTAACCGCGAGGTACCTCGGGCGGTCGGCGGGTATTAACCCCGATACAATGAGGGTGGCGGCCCGATCGAGACGGTATCATGTCACACTCCGATCGGTCGCGGGGCGACGCCGGCTCGCAGACCGAGGCGGTGTACTCCTCGGAAGAGGCCGTCGAGCGGTACGGGCGTGCGGCCGAGGAAGGGCTCTCGGTGGTCGAAGAGCGAGTCCTCGACCGGCACTTCGACCCGGACGCGGGGACGGTCCTCGACGTCGGCTGCGGCGCGGGGCGGACGACGTATCCCCTCACCGCGCGCGGCTTCGACGTGATCGGGATCGACGTCAGCGAGGAGATGGTCGGCGAGACGAACCGGCGCTACCCGGGGCTCGACGTCCGGGTCGGGGACGTTCGCGACCTCGACTTCGACGACGACCGGTTCGCGCACGTCCTGTTCTCTTACTGCGGGATCGACATGATCCAGCCGGAAGCCGGCCGGTTCGAGGCGCTCGACGAGATCGAGCGGGTGCTCGAGCCGGACGGGACGTTCGCGTTCAGCACGCACAACTGCCTGTACAACCTCCCGGCCCTCCTGCTCGACCGCGGCCACATCCGGAACCTGTACGTCGAGAACGGCAACTGGCGGCGGCTCCGCTCGCGGTACAAGGTTGACGGGCGCGAGTGGGGACTGCCGCTGTACGTCTCCAGTCCGTGGCGCACGAAGCGCCAGCTCGACCGGAGGGGATTCTCGTTCGTCGAGTACGTCGGCGAGCGCCGGCGGCCGTTCCGCTACTTCGAGCGGCGCCCGTACTACGTCGCGCGCAACGACGCCGAGGGCGCCGAGTAGTCGGACGGCGGAACGCGTTCACTCCCGTCGAGCGTCGATCCACCGGTAACCGCGCTTCAGCATATCGAGGACGGTCGAGCTCCGCTCTAACGCGAAGTACTCTCGGACGTCGGGCGCGAACTTGGCCTTGTAGTTACAGAGTCGCTGGTTGTTCGCCCCCACGAGGTCGTACCGCGGTACCCCCCGGTCCATCGCCTCCCGCATCACGTGCCAGTCGAGGTGGTCGTTCACCGCGACGTCGGCGTCGTGGTCGCCGACGCCCTGCCAGGCGTACACGTGCCGGTCGTCCTCTAAGGTGATCTGTCCGCCGACCGCCCTACCGTCGCTGCGGCAGACGTAGGTGCGCATCGTCCCGTCCGGGAGCGCCCGGTACAGGTCGCGCGCGAACTCCGCCGACACCGGGAAGCGGATCCCCTGTTCCTCGTGGCGCGCGTGGAGCCGGTCGAAGATCGGATCGATCGCGTCGACGCCCCCGCGCTCGACCGCGACGTCCCGGTCTCGACCGTCTCGGATGTTCTCGCGCAAGTCGCCGCTGAACGACCGAAACAGGTCCTCCTCCGACTGGTCGAGGTCGACGACGTACGTGAATCGGGGCCTGGCCTCGTACCCGTTCCAGACGAACGGTCGCGGGTCGTCGTACGCCGGCGTCGAGCGGACGTGCGCGTACGCGACGCCGCGCTCCCGGAGGCGCTCCTCGACGGCGTCGACGAACCGCGTCCGAAGTCGCTCCACCTGCGAGCGACGGCCGGGGTCGAGCAGCGCCGGCCCGAGGTAGCTCACCTTCAGGTCGGGCGGCGGCGAGAACGCGGTTCGTATCGGGCCGTACCGCCGTTCGAACACGGGGAACAGGCCGACCGGATCTCCCTCGTAAAAGCCCGCGAACGGCGTCAGCTCTCCGCCTGAGTGGCGCGCCATCTCCCGCAGCGCCTCGAACCGGTGAAACGGGGTCGCCTCGGGGGCCAGCTCCTGAAGCTCGTTCCACCGTTCGGGATCGCTGATCTGCCGGACGTTCACGCTCATTCGAGGTACCCCAGGTTCGACAGCCGGTCTTCGACGTCCGCGTCGTCGGTCCGTTCGCTGCCGCCCTCGTACGGGGGCGGCGACTCGCGTCCCAGCTCTTCGACGACCGGCAGGGCGGAGCCGTCCATCCGGTCGCTGACGGGGACGCCGAGCGCGGACAGGACGGTCGGCGCGACGTCGTACAGGTGGGCTCCCTGAAGGTCGAGCGGCGGGATGTCGTCCCCCGCGACCGCGGCGATGCCGTGGAGTTTGTGGCTCCAAGACTCCTGTGCGGGACCGAACGCGTCCTCCCGAACGGTCGCCGAGAGGAAGACGTCGAACTCCCGCGGAACGAGGAGCAGATCCGGCGCCTCCTCTACGTGGGGACCGTCGTACACCTCCTCGCGGGCGAGCACGTCGTCGAACACCGGCTCGCCGTCGGGAGCCGACAGCGCGGCCAACTCGTCGACGAGCGACTCCCGAAGGGCCTCGTACGCCGACGTCTCGACCTTCCCCTCGGGCTCGCGACCGGCCTTGTTGATCCGCAGTCCGAGCTCGATGCGGTCTCGCATGTACACCCGCGAGTCCGCGAACGAGACGTGTTCGGAGCCCGCGCGGACCAGATCGGACGGGACGATCCTGGCGACCGCGTCTTCGAGGCCGACCGCTCCGAGCGCCGCGCCGATCCGCTGGCTGGTGAGCCCGACGCGCGCCAGTCCCGACAGGACGCGCTCGGCGAGCGCGAGCGAGGCGGAAGCGCCGTCGTCGTCACCGTCGCCCTCGCCGCTCGTCCGGAGCCGCTCGCGGGAGAGCTGCGACCAGGACGGTTTCTCGGCGGTCGCCGACGTGCGGACGTCCCCGCGGTCGCGCAGGTAGGCGTTCGGTCGGAACTCCACGTCGCCGATCGGGCCGATCCCGTGGTCGCTCACGAGGAGCGTGACGTCCGGGTCGGTCGCGTCCAGCGTCGCCGCGATCTCGTCGTCGATCGCGCGGTAGACGCGCTCGACGGCCTCGTCGTCGTCGGGGAACTCGTGGAACACCGTGTCGCTCTGCTGGAACTGGAGGAAGCCGAAGTCCGGCCGCTCGCGGCCGAGGAGGTAGCGGAACGCCCGTCCGCGCATGCCGACGAGCTCCTCGTAGCCGTCGACCCGCTCGTCGCGCGTAGCGCCTTCGACCAGCTGCTCGTTGTACAGCCGGTAGCCCCCGATCGCGTCGCGGACCTCCGAGAGGAGCCCCTCGGGGTGACAGGCGGGGTCGGCCGGCGCGACGTAGCCGGGGATCAGCGCCCCGTCGAACTCGCCGGGCGGGTGGGTGACCGGGACGTTGACGACGACGCTCCGGCGCCCGTGGTCCGAGAGTAGCTCCCAGACCGCGTGTTCGCGGACGTCCGTCGCGTTCACCACGTCCCAGTCGTACCCCTCGAACCGGAGAAACCCGAACACCCCGTGTTTCCCCGGGTTCACCCCGGTGTAGATCGACGGCCACGCGCTCGGGGTCCACGGCGGGAGCTGCGACTCCAGCGGCCCGCTCGCCCCCTCCCCGATCAGTCGGTCGATCGTCGGGGTCGCGCCGGGCGGCAGCCGAGAGAGCACCTCCTCACAGAGGGCGTCGACGCCGAAGACGAGCACGTCGCTCTCGAGCAGTGCGTCGCTCATACAGGTGGGCTACCGACGATCAGGTATTTGTTATGTCCGGCCTGACGGCGGTTCGTTCCCGGCGAGCGAGACCCGGGCGCTCGGCGGGCTCGAACGACGCAGCCCCGCCGTCAGACCGCGTCTCGCGGCGACCGCTCTCCGGCACGCGCTCGGGGCCGAAACGGAACGCGACGGTCGGCCTCGGACGTGAAGTATACGACACGTATACTGTATATATTTATGATGTTTTTCGAGGGAGTCGGGGAGTAAAGCGCAGTCGAGCGGCACGGACCGCCTGGATGCTCGCCGGAGTAGGCCGTCGGCCGGCGCTCGTTCCACACGGAGTTCGGATAGATTCTGCCGACGCAAGAGCCAAAACGGGGTTATCCACGGGTTTCCGACCGGCGATCCGAATCGATCGGCGGGCCGGAGCCTCGACGTGGAGTCGGTAGGGAGGGTATACGACGCCCGACAGTCGAGGCCCTCGTCTGACCGATTCCGTCGAAACGCGGACCCGATGAGAGGGGATTCGTCGAGGTTCGGCGCTGACGGGGATGTTCTCGGGTGTATAAAGGTTTCACAATAAAAACTAATCAAACAAATAGTAAGAATAAGAACTATTGGAGAGGCGCCGGTTGAGGCGATCGGGCGACCGGCCGAAGCCTACCCATAACAAACCCCTTCGACGCCGGACCGAGAACGATGTCGAGCGACGACGAGTACTCGATCCGGCTCTACGAGCCGACGGACAGAGAGGGGTTCCTCCGGCTGTACGACGAGGTGTTCGGCGGGGGGACCGAGGAGTGGTTCCGGTGGAAGTACCCCGACAACCCGTACGTGGCCCACGTGCCGATGTTCGTCGCGGAGCGCGACGGGGAGATGGTGGGAGCGCGACCGTACATGGCGTTCCGACTTCGGGTGGGGGACGGGACCGCTCTGGGGCTCCAGACCGGCGACACGATGGTCCACCCGGACCACCAGCGGAAGGGGCTGTTCACCCGCATGACCCAGCGGTCGTTCGACTACTACGGCGACGTCGACGAGGACGTGCTCACCTTTAGCATCCCGAACGCGCTCTCGCGGCCCGGGTACCTGAAGCTCGGCTGCCGCGAGGTCGGACGGCTCGCGACGTCGTACCGGGTCCACGATCCCGAGACCCTCGGCTCCGGGACGCCCCCTCGAGTCGGCGGGGCGCTCTCGCCGCTCGTCCGACTCGGACAGTTCCTCTGGAGCCGACGGACGTCTCCGCCGGACGACGTGACCGTGATCCGGCACCGCGCCGTGCCGGCCGGGACGCTCTCCAACCTGTACGAGCGGGACGTTCCCGACGGGATCCACGCGCTCCGCGACGAGCGGTTCTACCGCTGGCGGTTCGACCGCCCGGACTGGGAGTACGAGGCCTACGTCGCTCGGACCGCCGAGCGGGCGGACCCGATCGCCGGAGCGGTCGTCGGCCGAAGCGACGAGGGGGAGACGGCGACCGCGGCGGTGACCGACGTCGTTCCGCTGACGGGCGGGGAGGACCGTCGCCGGGGGCTCGCGGCGATCCTCCCGCGGATCGCGGCCGATCACGCCGACGCCGACGTGGTGGTCGCGAGCCGCTCGGCGGTTCCCGACGACCTCGCGGGCGCGTACGGCTTCCTGCCGGACGACGACCTGCCCCTGTCCGCGGTGACGACGCCGACGGTCCTCATCTCGCGGCTCTTCGACGGGACCGACGACCCGGCGTGGGAGCTCGGCGGCGCGCGGTTGGACGAGCCCGAGGACTGGTCGCTGGGTCTCGCCGAGCGGAACACGTTCTGACCGCCGCCGGCGCACTGCCCGCCACCGGCGCTGTGCCCATCGCGTCGGCGTCGCCCCTCACTCCGCGTCGGTCTCGGGCCGAGATCGCTGCCCCGCGCCGACCTCGGTTCGTACTCGCCGCCCCGCGTCGGTCTCGCTCCGCACTCGGCGCGCCACGTCGGCCATCGTTTCCACCTCGATTCCGCCGTCGGCCCGACGCCGATCGATGTGTTCGACGACCGCTCGGAGCCGCGCGACGTCGTCGTCCGTGACGAGGTTGTTCGGATGGTACCACAGGTGGAACACGCCGTCGCTTCGCGCGGCCGCGTCGATCCCCCGCCGAGCGGCGGCGACGATCGGGTCTCGCCACACCAGCTCGCAGAGGCGGCGCGCCGCCCCCTCGAAGCCGAAGAGGTACAGCGACGCCGGCACGTCCACGAGGCCGAACTCGTCGACCGACGGCTCGACGAGCGGCGGCGTCGCCCCGGTGACGAGCGCCGCCTTCCTGAGCGCGTCGGGGCCGAGCGCGTCGGCGTTCGGGTCGGTGCCCCGGTAGCAGGTGAACCCCGACCGCGCGAGCACGTCCCGGTGGCCGACCCAGTTACGCGGGAACACGACCGACGTCATCGCCGGCTCGACGGACGCCGACGCCGCGGCCTCCAGCGACGCCACGAGCTCCGCGCGCGCCGTCTCGGGGGTCGTCTGCGGGTCGCCGCACTCGACGTGCGAGAAGGTGTGACACCCGATCTCGTGGTCGGCGTCGGCGTCGGCGACCGCGGCGATCAGGTTCGGCGCGAACCGGAGGTCGCGGCGGTCCGCCCACTCGCCCCGCTCCCGGGCGAACCACCCCTCGGGCGTCGGGTGGCCGTCGTGACGACCGTCACAGTCCTGTAAGAAGAGGTGGCCGACGACCGCCCACGTCGCGGGGACGTCGTGCTCGTCGAGGATGTCGAGGGAGGCGCGCCACCCGGGGCGACCGGCCTCGACGCGGTCGGTCGGCGGCGAGTCGAGGTCGTGGTGGCCCCAGCCCAGCTCGGCGTCGATCGACAGGACTACTGACCCCAGCGTCGCTCACCCCCGCTGACCGGCGGTGCGTCGCGTCGGCTTCCCGATCGATACATGCCCACCGCTCGACCGGGTTCCGGCTTTGTTATCGTCGGCCAACTGCGGGGTAGTCGGTGACCACTCCCTCGGGAATGGTGATGAGGTTCGCGGCCCTCGGCGTCGCGGCGACGCGTCGACGCTCGAGGGGTTCGGTCCGGACGGTCGCTACAGCCGATGCGGCGGCGCTGGGCTCGTCGACGGCGGCGCCCGCGGTAGCAGCTGGATACTCCCGTCGTCGGGGGCGCGAGGCGGCGAGTACGCTCGGGTTTACAAAGCGGTTCTCGCGACTCGGTCCGCCGAATGAGACTCGAACACCTGTCTCTCTCGGAGTGGGACGAGGCGCTCCCGGCCGAGGGCATCGGCGTGTTCCACACCGCCGAGGCGCTCTCGGTCCTCGACGACCACACCGGAGGCGACCTGGTCCTCCTCGGGGGGTTCAACGGCGACAGGCCGGTAGCGCTTTTGCCCCTCTTCGTCCGGTCGCTCCCGGCCGGGACCGTCGTCACCTCGCCGCCGCCCGGGAAGAACGTCCCGCGGCTCGGGCCGGTTCTGATGCCGGCGAGTCCGAAGGCGCGGAAGCGAGAGCAACTGAACCGGGAGTTCGCCGAGGAGGTCGTCGACGAGATGGCGCTCGACCGGCCGCTGACGCTGTTCCGGATGACCTGTCGCCCCGAGTTCGACGACCCCCGCCCGTACGGGTGGACGGACATGGACGTCGGCGTCGACTTCACCTACCGGCTCGACCTGTCCGACGCGACGCCCGACGACCTGCTCGCGGCCGCGAGCAAGAGCCTCCGGCGGGAGGTGGGCGACGGGGCCGAGCTCGACGTGACCGTGGAGCGGGAGGGCGTCGAGGCGGCCCGTCGCGTCTACGAGGCGACGCGCGAGCGGTACGAGGCGCAGGGCGTTTCCATGCCGACGGAGTGGCCGTACGTGCGCGACCTCGTCCGCGCGCTCGACGAGCGGGCCCGGGTGTACGTGGTCCGGTCCGACGACGGAGAGTTCCTCACCGGAATCACGGTACTGTACTCGCCGTCCGAGGCGTACTTCTGGCAGGGCGGCGGCCTCACAGTCCACGACGGGGTCGCGGTCAACAGTCTGCTCCACTGGCGGATCCTCGAAGACGTCCACGCCGACCCGCCGACGGAGACGGTGCGTCGGTACGACCTCTACGGCGCGAACACGCCGCGGCTCTGCGAGTACAAAAGCAAGTTCGGCGGGGAGCTCGTCCCGTACTACAGCGTCGACACGGGCGGGCTCCCGATGGCGCTCGCCGAGCGCGCCTACGAGCTCGGGGTCCGGTGACGGGCGACAGTGGCGTCGAGCGCGGGCGGGACGCGACGGACCACCGGGCCGCAGACCGGCTCGTTCGGGGTAACGCGGACATTACAATGCGTTCGTCGGGGCTCGGAAGCCGACATGAACGAGTTCCGCACCCGCCTCGCCGAGACCCGACCGGACGAGGCGTCCGCGTCCGGCGCCGGGGGCCTCGACTTTGCTTCCGACGGTCAGGGCGGAGACCTCCCGGAGGCCGCGCTCGTCACCGGCGGCGCCGGATTCATCGGCAGCCACCTCGCGGGCCGGCTCGCGATCGACGGGGACGTGCGGGTCCTGGACGACCTCTCGACCGGCGATCGAGACGCGGTGCCGGAGGCGGCGACGCTGATTCAAGGGGACGTCACCGACTACCAGTCGGTGGTACGGGCCGCGGAGGGCGTCGACGTGATCTTCCACCTCGCGGCCGTCGTCAGCGTCGAGGAGTCGGTTTCGGACCCGGTCGAGACGAACCTAACGAACGTCGACGGGACGGTCAACGTCCTCGAGGCCGCCAGGGAGGTGGGCGCGCGCGTGGTGTTCGCGTCGAGCGCCGCCGTGTACGGCCCGCCGGAGACGCTCCCGGTCACCGTCGACGAGCCGCAGACCCCCCGGTCGCCGTACGGGGCGTCGAAGGCCGCCGCCGACGCGTACGTCCGCGCCTACGAGGCGTCCTACGACGTGCCGACCGTCGCGCTCCGGTACTTCAACGTCTACGGTCGGGGGCAGCGCGGGCCGTACAGCGGCGTCATCGACGCGTTCCTGAGCCGCGCGCTCGACGGCGAGCCGCTCGTCGTCCACGGCGACGGCGAGCAGACGCGCGACTTCGTCCACGTCTCGGACGTGGTTCGGGCGAACCTCGCGGCCGCGACGACCGACGACACGGGCACCGCGTACAACGTCGGCACCGGTCGGAGCGTGACGGTCAACGAGCTGGCGTCGATCGTCGCCGCGGCCGCCGACGTCGACGCCGAGGTCCGACACGACTCGCCGCGCCCCGGCGACATCCGCCACAGCCGCGCGGAGACGGGGCAGGCTGCGGACCGGCTGGGGTTCCGCGCGCAGGTGGACCTCGAAGCGGGGCTCGCGGACCTGGTCGACGCGCGGCGCGGGAGCGCGGAGCTGTCGGCCGACTCGCGCGGGTGACCCGACAGGCGAGCGCGGCTGCCCGACGGACGAGTGCCGCTGCCCGACGGACGAGCGCCGCCGGTCGCCGTGCGCCCGGGTCGCCGCTCAGCCGTCGTCCGCGAGACGGGCCACGTCGGGATGCCCGTCGAGCGCGGGCGGGAGCTCACCCGTTCGTTCGACGTGTCTCGCGGCGGCGTCGCGCGTGTCGATCCACTGCGTGTGCCGCCGGAGGACAATGACCGGGATCTCGTCGACGCCGAGGAGCTTCGCCATCGCTAGCCGGTTCCGTCCGTCGGCGTAGAGGAGCTCGCCGTCGCGCCCGACGTCGACGGCGATCTCGTCGTTGATGATCCGCGCGGCGAGCGTCGCCCGGTCGCGGGACGCCGGCTCCTCGCGGTCGGAGGCGGCGAGCTCTCGCTGCGTCCGGACCCCCTCGTCGCGGAGCGACGCGTACAGCTCGTCCAGCTCCCGACATCGTCGTTCGAACGCCGCCTCGCTGTCGCAGCCCCAGGGCCGGTGTCCCTCCCGTATCTCTCCGACGACGCGCTCGAAGAACGCCGTCCGCTCCCACGGGACGCCCTCGCGGAAGTGCGCGGCGAACGAGCGATAGAGGTCGGTCTCGACGAAGCGCACGTCGCGCCTGTCCCAGTCGCCGTCGAGGACGGTGCCGGCCCGTCGGAACCGGGGGCGCGCCGCCGGGGACGACAGGCGGCGTATCCGGTCGGGGTCGACACGGAGGACGCGGAACGGGTCGATCGGCGCGGCGTGTCGCAGACGGTGACGGAGCGCGACGGACCGGACGTGCGCCACGGCGTACCAGTCGCGACAGATCCGGAGCGGCCGATCGAGCCGCGGCACCGCGTCGAACAGCTTCCGCCCGGCGCCGCGAACGAGCGCGTCGACCCCTGCGCCGACCCCGTCGTCGGGCCGGCACTCGGCGGCGCCGGTCGCGCGCCGCGACATGACGTACCCGTCGCCCTCGGCGGCGCGGCGCTCCGTTCGGTCGTCGGCCGTCGCCCCCTCGACGCCCGGGTCGGGTGGGGCGTCCGGCATCCTCACTCGATGCCGAGGATGTCGCGCGCCTCGTCGGGGGTCGCGACGTCGCGGTCGAGCCGGTCGAGGATCGCCGCCGTGCGCTCGACGAGCTGGGCGTTGCTCTGGGCCGGTTCGCCCTGTCTGAAGTAGAGGTTGTCCTCCATGCCGACCCGGACGTGTCCGCCGAGTATCGGGGCCATCGTCGTCAGCGGCAGTTGGTGTCGGCCGGTCGCCAAGAGATTGAACTCGCTGTTCTCGGGGAGGTTCGATACGAGGTTCATCACGTTCTCCGGAGAGGGGATAGAGAACGTCCCGCTGCCGAAGATGAGGTTGATGTAGTACGGCTCCTCCAGCAGGCCGGTCTCGATCAGTCGGTACACCTCGTTGAGGTGCCCGTTGTTGAACACCTCCAGCTCTGGTTTGATCCCCTTCTCTTTCATCTCGCGGGCGAGCCGCTCGATGTTGTGGCGGTTGTGCTCGGTGATGATGTGTTTCCCGCGGTTGAACGGCCCCATGTCGAGCGACGCCATCTCCGGGACCGGGTCCGTCCGGATCCCCTCGACGCGGGCCTCGAACTCGGACTGTCCCCCCGTGGTGTTCTGGATGATGATGTCGTCACACCGGTCGCGTATCGCGTCGTTGACCGCTTGGAGCCGGGCGGCGTCGTTCTCCCCGTGTTCGTCTCTCCCGTGGACGTGACAGATCGCGGCGCCGAGCTCCTCGCAGGCGGCGACCTGTTCCGCGATCTCCGCCGGCTGCTCCGGGAGGTTCGGGTTCGCGTCTTTGCCGTGGACCCCGCCCGTCGTCGCGACGGTGAGGATGACTTTGTCGCCGTTTAGATAATCCGTGTAGCTCATGTGTCGGCCCCGGCGACGCCGGAGTTGCTCCGGGAAAACGGGGACAGTCGCTTTGTATTACCCCGGGTACCAGTGTTAGTCGGACGCTACGCGGCGGCGACCGTCGGCGGCTCGGGGCGGATCGGCGGCCAGACGGATCGCCTCGCGGTCGGTCTCACGGGCGAGGGGTCGCGCCGTCCGCTCCCGACGCCGCTGATAGCAGTCGCATACCGTCGGCGGACGCGGAGAATGCCCTGAATTACTAACCCCACTTCGGAACCTGGTCGAGTGGAATGAGCAACGCACACCGGGACCTCGCGGACCCCGCGTTCACGTACGACTGGTACCGGGAGTTCCTCGAACGGCTCCGTTCGGCCGGGTACCGATTCCGGTCCTTCGACGACGACCCCGACGACGGCGGCGTGTTCCTGCGACACGACGTCGACCTCTCGCCGCGGCGCGCGCTCGAAATGGCTCGGCTGGAGGCCGACGCGGGGGTCAGCGCCACGTACCTGTTCCTGCTATCGTCGCCGCTGTACAACCCGTTCGAAGGCGAACAGCGGACGAACATCCGCGAGATCGCCTCGCTCGGCCACGACGTCGGGATCCACTTCAGCACCCATCAGTACTGGGCGAAAGATGATCCGCCGACGGACGCCGCCCTCCGCGACCGCGTCGCCGCCGAGCGGTCGGCGTTCGACGCGGTGATCGACGCCGACGCGGCGCCCGCGGTGTCGTTCCACATCCCGCCGGACTGGGTGCTCGACCGCGGCTTCGACGGGTTCCGCAGCTCGTACGAACCGGCGCTGTTCTCGGAGATCGGCTACGTCGCCGACTCGGGGCAGCGCTGGCGCGAGGATCCCCCGCGGATAGCCGAGCTCCCGGACGCGCTCCAAGTGCTCACCCATCCGGGCCTGTGGGGCGACGAGGACGCGTCGTTCGAGCGGCGGATCGAGCGGGCCGCCGTCGACGCCGGCTCGCGAGCGTGGGAGCTCGCGCACCGCGAGTTCGTCGACGGGGTGTACAGCTGATGTCCGCGGCGGACGCTACCGGAGGGGCCCATGTATAGGGAAATGACCGTCGCGGTCGTCGTGCCGGCGTACAACGAGGAGGGGTACGTCGGCGAGGTGATCGACTCGCTCCCGGCGTACGTCGACCGCGCGTACGTCGTCGACGACGGCTCGACCGACGGGACCTGGGCGGAGATCACCCGTCACGCCGAGGAGCGGAACGAGCGCCACGACGGACACTTCGACGACCTCGTCGTGGCGATCCGACACGAGGCGAACCGAGGGGTCGGCGGCGCGATCAAGACCGGCTACCAGCGGGCCCGCGACGAGGGGATCGAGGCGACGGCCGTCCTCGGGGGCGACGACCAGATGGACGCCGCGGAGCTGACGCGGTACCTGGACCCGCTGGCCGACGGAGTCGCGGACTACACCAAGGGCAACCGGTTCACCCGACCCGCCCACTGGGACGCGATGCCGCGGTTCCGGTTCGTCGGGAACGTGGTCCTCTCGTACCTCACGAAGATCGCCAGCGGCTACTGGCGGACGATGGACTCGCAGAACGGGTACAGCGCCATCTCGCTCGACGCGCTACGGGAGACCGACATCGGCGGGATGTACGAGTACTACGGGTACTGTAACGACCTCCTGATCCGCCTCAACACCGCCGGGATGCGGATAGCCGACGTCCCTCGGTCCTCGGAGTTCGCCTACGAGGACGGCTGGAAGAGCCACATCGACTACCGCGAGTACGTCCCACGGGTGTCTGTGATGCTCCTGCGCGGCTTCGGCAGGCGGCTCCACCGCAAGTACCTCCTGGCGGACTACCACCCGATCGCGCCGCTGTATCTGCTCGGGACGGCGCTCGCCGGCGCGGGCGGGCTCGGGCTGCTGGCGTCGCTCACCGGGCGCGGACGGGACGGGGCGGCGAACTGGCTTCAGGGGTTCGTCGCGGGGCTGTTCGTGTTCCTCTACGCGACGCTGCTCGACCGGGACGACAACCGCCACCTCGAGGTCCGCGCCGACGAGTCGCCGCCCGACGCTGACGGCGAGGTGGCGGCCGCAGGTGACGCCGACACGGACGGCGCATCTGCGGTGGCGACCGGCGGGCCGCCGCGGGAGACCGACGGGTCGGACCGCGAGCGCCGCGTCGACGCGACGGTGTCGGGGGGTGACCGATGACCGACGCGGGGCGGGGCGACGAAGTCACCGTGCTCATGACCGGGGCCGGAGCTCCCGGCTGCGCGGGCATCCTGCGGGGGCTCCGGGCCAACGACGAACGGTCGGTGCGGGTCGTCGGCGTCGACATGAACCCCGACGCCTACGGGTTCGCACTCGTCGACGAGTCCGCGGTCGTGCCGGCCGGGACCGACGACGATTACATCGAGCGGATGACGGCGGTCGCGGCCCGCGAGTCGGCGGACGTGGTACTCCCGCTCACGACGGCCGAGCTCGGGCCGCTGTCCCGGAACCGGGACGCGTTCGACGCGACGGTCATGGTCTCCGACCCGGAGCCGCTCGGCGTCGCGAACGACAAGGGGCGACTGTACGGCTTCCTCGACCGCGCGGGGCTCGACTGCGCGCCGGCGTTCCGGCGGGTCGAGACGCTCGACGGGTTCCTCGACGCCTGCGCGGAGCTCGGCTACCCGGAGCGACCGGTCTGTTTCAAACGCCCGGTGGCGAGCGGGATGCGCGGGTTCCGCGTGCTCGACGAACGGGAGGACCGGCTGTCGCGACTCCTCACGGAGAAGCCCGACAGCGCGGTCACGACGCTCGACGATGTCCGACCCGTGTTGGACTCCGCGGAGACGTTCCCGGAGCTGGTCGTGATGGAGTACCTCCCCGGCGAGGAGTACAGCGTCGACGTACTGGCTCGGGGGGACGCGGTGGGGCCGGTCGTCCCTCGGTCGCGGTCCCGGACCCGGGCCGGGATCAGCTTCGAGGGGACCGTCGAGCGCGACGAGCGGCTCATCGAGGCGGCCGCCGAGATCTGTCGCGAACTCGGCGTCGAGTACAACATCAACGTCCAGTTCAAGTACGACCGCGACGGCGTGCCGAAGGTCCTCGAGATCAATCCGAGGGTGTCGGGCACGATTGTCATGTGTATCGGTGCCGGCGCGAACATGCCGTATCTGGGTGTGAAACAGGCTCTCGGCGAGCCGCTGCCGCCGGTGGACGTCGAGTGGGGAACCCACATGGTCCGGTACTGGCAGGAGGTGTTCCGGTCGCCCGACGGGGACCGGTTCCACGTCGAGGCCGGCGACGGGCGGGTCGGCGTCGAGTCGGCCGGGGATCGCGAAGATGTCGGCTCTGCCAGCGACTAATGCGTCCCGACTCGGTCTGTTTCGACCTCGACGACACGCTGTACCCCTACGCCGAGTACGCGCGGACCGGGCTCCGGGCGGCCGGGGATCGCCTGACCGCGCGGACCGGGAGGCGGCTCACCGACGAGCTGCTGGAGCTGTACTTCGACGACGGCGTGACGACGGGGACGTTCGACCGGCTCGTCGAGCGGTACGACGACGTGCCGCCGTCGGTCGTCTCCGAGCTCGTCGCGGCGTACCACGACGCTGAGGCGCCGATCGAGCCGTACGAGGCGACCGTGCCCGTGCTTCGAGCCCTCCGTGACGAGTATCGGCTCGGCCTCGTCACCGACGGCCGCAACGGCGGCGGCAAGCTGCGGCGGCTCGGGTTAGCGGACGGGTACTTCGGCGCCGTCGTGGTCGCGCCCGAGCACGACACGTCGAAACATCACCCCGAGCCGTTCGAGGAGGCGCTCGGGTCGTTGTCGGTCGACCCGGAGCAGACCGTCTACGTCGGCGACGACCCGCGGGTGGACTTCGCCGTTCCGAACCGGCTCGGAATGGGGACCGTTCGGCTTCGGCGCGGTCGGTACGCGGACCTCGACGCGCCGGAGCCGCGAGCGGCCCCCGACGCCGAGATCGAGAGCCTCGACGAGCTGCCGGCGGTCCTCGGGTCCGCCGGCTCCGTGCTCGACGCCGGTCGGCAGGGCGAGGCGTGACGGTCGTCCCGACCTCCGGGAGGGACACGCCACTATCGATGTGTTCCGGCAGCGACGGCGACTTCCGACGCCGGCAGACGAGACGCCGTGAGCGGTGCGGCCCTCGGACGAGATGAGGCGCCGACCGCCGGTCAGTCGTCGACAAGCTCGTCGACGTCGACGCGGTCGCCGTCGACCCGGATGAAGAAGTCGGCGTCGCCGCGGCTCTCGAACTCGGTCACGTCGCCGGTGACTCCGAAGGCGTCGCCGTAACCCCTGTTGCCGGTCGCACCGCGGACGGTGACGGTGCCGTCGCGGTTCTCGCGGATTCGATCGTCGTCCTCGTCTTCGGCCTTGATTCGCTCGCTCGCCCACGCACGCACCGCGTCCCCGTCGGTAGTAAACTCGTAGCGCACGTCGCCCTGTTCGGTCGCGACGATCTCGAGCAGGTCGATTTCCGCCCCGCTCTCGTCGTCATCGTCGTCGTCATCACCGTCCACGAGTTCGTCGACGTCGACGCGGTCGCCGTCGACGCGGAGGACGAAGTCGGCGTCGCCGCGGCTCTCGAACTCGGTGACCCTGCCGGTGAACCCGAAGGCGTCGCCGAAGCCCTCGTTCCCGGTGGCGCCGCGGACGGTGACGGTTCCGTCGCGGTTCTCCCGAATCCGGTCGTCGTCCTCGTCTTCGGCCTTGACGCGCTCGCTCGCCCACGCTCGCACCGCGTCCCCGTCGACGGTGAACTCGTAGCGCACGTCGCCCCGTTCGGTCGCCACGATCTCGAGGAGACTGATCTCCTCGTCATCATCGTCGTCATCGTCGTCATCGTCGTCGTCATCGTCGTCGTCGTCCACGAGTTCGTCGACGTCGACGCGCTCGCCGTCGAGACGGATGAAGAAGTCGGCGTCGCCGCGGCTCTCGAACTCGGTCACGTCCCCGGTGAAGCGGAACGCGTCGCCGAATCCCCTGTTGCCGGTCGAACCCCGAACGGTGACGGTGCCGTCGCGGTTCTCGCGAATCCGATCGTCGGCCTCGGCCTTGATGCGGTCGGTGACGCGGGCGCGTTCGACCTCGCCGTCGACGGTGAACTCGTAGCGCACGTCGCCCGACTCCGTCGCGACGATTTCGAGGAGTCGTTCGTCGTCGTCATCGTCTCCGCCGTCCCCGCCGCCGTCCGCGTCGAGGTCGGCGGCGGTGAGGCGAGTCCCGAGACCGCTCGTGCTCCCGCGTCGGCGCCCGTAGCCGATCGGGTAGAATTCGCGCCGGGAGTTGCGGCGGCCAGCGGCCACGTCCGCGTAGCCGCTGCCGGATATCGACGGCCGATAGCTGCCCAGCCGGTCGCCGTCCCCGTCGTAGGCCACCGCCCACGCGCGGCCGTCGCGACGGCCGACGAACACCGCGCCGTCGCCGGCCGGCTGGACCGCGTAGAATCCCTCTCCGCCCGGGGCGTCCTGCCACGCGACCCGGCCGCGCTCGTCGAGCTTCGCCGCCCACGCTCGGCCGCGCATCTCGTAATCGTGGAGTTCACTGACGAGGTCGTCTCGGCCCGCGACGCCGGCGACGAGGTACCCGTCGTCGACGGCGACTACGTCGCGGAACTCGTTGTCCCGATTCGGGCTGAGCCGGTAGGTTCGACCGTCGTCGCTCCACCCGCGGCCCGTGAGCGGGTCGCCATCTTCGTCGATCCGGAGCGCCCACGCGGCGGTGTTCGTGTCCTGTGTCCGCCCGTCGGGGGAAGTCTCGCCGACGACGAGGTAGCCGTCGTCGATCGCCGTCACCGCGTTGAACTCCGAGTGGCGGTCGTCGTCTCTCCAGCCGTCAGCGGACCCGGCCGGGTCGTAGGCCTGCTCCCACCGGATGCGGCCCTGACGATCGTCGATCCTAGCGATCCAGCCGTCCCCATTCCTCTCGTCGGTGTACTGGGTGGCGATCGTTCGCCCGACGAGGAGGTAGCCGTCGTCGGTGACCACGCCGTCGGCGAAGTCGTCCCGGAAGGAGGCCACGCCGTCCCGGTTGTACGTCCGGGTCCACCGCGGGAAGCCTTCGCTTCCCACCCGAGTGACCCAGCCGAAGCGGGTGTCTGGTCCCTCGTCGTGCCACCAGCCGGCCAGCAAGAAGCCATCGTCCGTGCCTGGGAGCACGAACTCGATCCCGCTGTGATCTTCTCCGGCATCGGTCGATCTGAGGTGCGGGATCGAGAGGTACGTGCGGTTCCACACCACGTCGTATTCGTCGTCCAGTCGGACGCCCCAGCCGATCTGCTCGTTCGATTGACTGGTCCGGATGCCGGCCAAGAGGAGGCCGTCGTCGAGCGGGAGGACCGAACGGAACGACGACCAGCGCGGCGTGTCGAACACGCGGTCGCTCGCCGGGGCGGCGGCGGCGGTTTCGGCGCCACCGATTCCGCCGAGTGCGAGACCACCGGCCGTCAGCGCCGAGAGCCCGAGGAACCGTCGTCGTCCGAGTCGCCCGTCGGCAGCTTCCGATGACCGCTGTTCGTTTCGGGTCATGAGGGGTGTCCGTCGGTGACCGACTTTGTTACGCGACCGTTGGACTCGCGGGACCCCGACGTACGTTCGCCATAGCGACGCGCGTTATGGAGACCGTGGCACGCGCTTCGACGGTCGCCGGGGATCGATCGGTATGGTCACCGTTCGGCAGCGCCCGTGGCGTCGCGGCGACGTCGGTATCACCGACGTACCGTTCCGGGGCCGGGCGGCGTCGCTGAAGCGACGCTCAACGCGTTGTGCCGAGTCGTCGGTTATCGATCGTATCTGCCGAAGCGCGTGAAACAGGCTCCTAAACCCGATATGAGACGGATACTGAATAGCGCTTCCGCCCAATGACTACGCGGATCATGGCAGACGACACACTGGTACGAATCGGTCACTGTAGCCCCGATGCGCCGAACGTGGACGTGAGCGTCGACGGCGACATCGCCTTCGAGGACGTCGCGTTCGAAACGATCAGCGACTACGCGGAGCTCTCCGCGGGGCGTCACGAAGTGGCGATCACCCCGCACGGCGAGGACGACGCCGTCTTGGAGACGACGCTGGAGCTCGAAGAGAACACCAACTACAGCGTGCTGGCGACCGGGATGGTCGACGACGACCTCCAGGCGACGGTCCTCACCGACGACCCGGGAGTGATCGCCGCGGATCAGGCTCACGTCCGGTTCGTCCACTGCTCGCCCGACGCCCCGGCGGTCGACATCCGAGTCGCCGACGACGGGCCGATGCTGTTCGAGAACGTCTCCTTCCGCACTGCGAGCGAGTACGCTCCGGTCGACGCGGGCGCCTACGACATCGAGGCCGTCCCGACGGGGACCGATGAAGTGACGCTGTCGCTCCCGGACACCCCGTTCGAGGGCGGGGCGGCGGTGTCGGCGATCGCGGTCGGGCGCGTCGCGGACGACTCGCTCACCGTGATCCTCGCCGAGGACGCCCGTGCGGCGGTGCCGGCCGAAGACGACTGACCCGACGCTCGGAGCGAAACCCACTTGCCCGGGGTTCACCGAGCTGAACGCGAAATGCCCGCCCGTGACGCGGAGCTCGTGATAGAGACGTGGCGCGTCCGCGAACGCGATCTCCGCGGGTTCCGCCCGCCGGTTGGGGGAGCGCGAACCGACTCCGCGAGGCCGTCTGTCTCGCGGTGGCGTGTAGCGTCGATGGCGTTGAACGCGTCGACTCGTTCGAGGGACCGGCAGCGGAGCGCGAACGGTTCAGCGCCCGCGTGACGGCGGACGCGGTCGACGACGGCCTGGTCCACGTGCGCACGCCCCGTTCGGCGGGTTCCGAGGAGTCGGACCGGGCGGCCGAGCGCGGCGACGACTTCGAGGAGACGACCGAGCAGTTCGACCTCGACGACGCGCTCGACCGGCTGTAGGGACGGCCGACGCTCCACCGTCGCGAACAGCTTTTCGAGGGACCATTACGCGGTATGTGAACTCGAACCGACCGACTCGATCACGTTAAGAGGAGCTCGGGCGTGACAAAGCCAATGGCGAGGAGAGCCACCAGTACAGCGATCGCCGTGAGTCGGAGGACACCGGCGGCCCGTCGTCGAGATTTCGGCAGGGACTCGGCGATTCTCGAGAGGCCCATGCCGGCAGCCACGAACAGTCCGGCGTAGAACGGCGTCGCCCCTTTCAGGATGACGTAGTAGCCTTGTTGCCCGATCAGTAGAAGTGCGCCACAGAGGAAGACCAGCCCGAGCCTTCTGGAGGGCTCGCCGAACACGGTCTCATCGATCACGAAGGGCATCGAGCGTGTCGTCTCCCGCGGTGTTCAAATACTGCGGGGGTTCGCGTACCCTCCGCTGTGACGTGTATAGTTCGGTCGTGAAACGGTACTGATGGCGCCGACCGATCGGGCTCTATCTCGGTCGGTCTCCGAGAGCGTGCCACAGATTTCGGATTTCAACACAGCCGCGAAGACGTGACTCAGGGACCGAGCGCCGCGATGTCGGCGCCGACCGCGGCGCGCGCATCCGCCGGATTGGGATCGCTGTCGGCCAGGTGCGTCCACTCGCAGGCCGGGAGCGCCGCGATGCGCTCCGCGATCTCGGACCTGTACGGCGCCGCGGACGCGATACCCTCGTTGGTCCCCCAGACGTCGTCGATCACGGTCGTCGAGTCGATGCGCACCTCCACGGCCGTCGGGGCGCACCGCGCGGCCACCGCTTCGAGCCCGAGGTGGAGCGCGGCGTACTCCGCGGCGTTGTTCTCGGCGTTCGACCCGACCGGCCGACCTAAGCGAGCGATCACGGCGTCGTCGACCTGGAGTACGGCCCCCGCTCCCGCAGGTCCCGGATTTCCCCGGGAACTCCCGTCGACGTAGAGCACGACGTCGACGCCCTCGGGGTCCGGAGAGAGGTCCTGAGTGGTTGGCGGGCCGGCGGCGAGTACGTCCTCGACGGCGGCCCGGATCTCCTCGTCCGTCGTGTTCGGGTCGAACAGCCCTCCGTACCCGGGGACGGCCGCGTCGATTGCGTCGATCGCAGACCCGATCTCGTACCCGTACAGCGCGAGCACGTCGTCGACCCGAGCCGCGAGCGGCGACAACGTCTCCGTGGGGAGCCGGTTCACGGCCGCCGGTCAGTCGGCCGGTGTGCGTCTCGAAGTTTCATCGAGTGAGTGTAGTCGAGAGCGGACAAAAACGGCACGCCGGTATTGGTCGGCTCGGTTTCCGGCGTCGGTCGGTTCACCCTCTGACGTCAGTCGGTTCATCCTCTGACGTGGGCGCCAGCCCCGGACGCCGCGCGGCGCGGACGCTGCCCTCTCGACGGTGGTGTTCTCGATTATATACTTATAACAAACCGGGTGCCGAACAGGATCGTATGGAGCACATCTCCATTGACGAGGTCGAGCCCAGCGCATTCGGCGGCGACGTCGACCGACGAGGGTTGACCGAGCCCCTCGGCGCCAGCGACGTCGCCATTAACCGCTACCGGCTTGCTCCCGGCGAGCGGTTCAGTCAAGGGCTCCACGCCCACATGGATCAGGAGGAGATATTCGTCATCGTCGAAGGCGACGCGACGTTCGAAACGATGGACGGTGACGTGACCGTCGGCGCGGGCGAGGCGATCCGCTTCGCACCCGGTGAGTTCCAGTCGGGCAAAAACGACGGCGACGAGGCGATCGTCGCCTTCGCGCTGGGCGCGCCGCGCGACAGCGAAGACGTTCGGATCCCGCAGGAGTGTCCGGAGTGCGGCCACGACAACATGCGGGCGATCCCCGGCGACGACGGGTTCACGTTGCGGTGTCCGGAGTGTAGCGCCGAGTTAGAGGGGTAGCGGCTCCGGCCTCGGTAGTTGACCTTCAATTAACTATCTCCGGAGTGATGGCACGACCGTCGCAAAGATGATCGACATCGTCGAGGACGCGATCGCCAGACGGGAGGCGCTCGAAGACGGCAACCGCGCGGATACCAACGAGTTCGCTGAGCCGCGGGTCTGTCTAGTGGGCTACGGTGACCGGGGTGTCAAGTTGGCCGAACAGGGGTGGGACGACCGCTACCCTGATCCGAAGTACCCGGAGGCGACCGCTCACTGTGTCGAGGGTATCGGTGCACTTCCGCGAAGCGTCACGACCGCGGACCACGTTATCTTAGTCGGGCACGCGACCGATCACGAGCTCGCGGTATCGATCGGGGACGCTCTCTCCGACGAGACGACCAGTGTCGCCGTCTCGGTCCCCGCCGCGAACGAACCGACGAGACACGTCGGGCCGGTCGACACCACGATCCCCTGTGGTCCGGACGACGTCCAGGAACTGATCACGGACGTGTTGACTGTTCTTACCGCGCGGATCGAAATCTCACCGCCGCCGCAGATCTACGACGAGCTTCGTGCGGTCGGCCGTCTCGACGGCTTCCGTGGACAACGGTGTCGGGACGATTCGACCGCGCCGCCGAGAGATTTCGCGGAGCGGCTAGTGAGCGACGCCCTCGCGTCCCCGATCGCTCCCGGCTCCGACGTCGGGACCGAACACGTCTTCAGCCTCCTCTCCGCCGACGAGACGGTGACCCTCGAAACGGCCGATGCGATCCGAGATGCCCTTTCGGCGAGGCTGAACGCGAGGACCGAACCGATCCTGTTCGCCGTGGACGCAACGGTAGATGGGCGAGCCGGCTACCGGCTCTCGGTTCTCTGTGCCTGACTCGGGCGTATGCCGATCGGCGAAGTACACGTCTTACCAGACCTCCGGTATGCTCCTTCAGGTCGCCCTCTGACGATCGCGACAGGACACTAGCCGCGTTTTGCGGTACACGTGGAACTCAAATTGAGACGCTGGCGGACCCCGGATTGCCGCTGTAAACGCGGTGGTCGGGGGCACCCCAGCCCGTGACGCTCGCGACGTTGGGTGAGGCACACCCCACGTTGCCGCTGTAAACATCGGAGAGATGTCCTGGAAAACCACAAACCACGCAGTCCAGCCGAATTGTCATTTCTTCTGAATAACCAAAGATGAGTAGGTTTATAACCCCTCGTGCCGTTTACTACCGTACCACAATTTTGGCGTACTTCGACGCCTAGTGGTTTTGGCGTCGAAGACAGGAAACGACCCTTGCGGCCCTATTGTATTTGATTGTATACCTTTGGTTTACCGGCAGATGACGGCCTCGTTTGGACAGTTCACAACGACAACCATGTTTTCACGTCGAGGCTGGACACCGTTCGCGCTTACAGCGGCAACGAGGGGTGTGTGACCCCGCCCTCTCTCGGCCTTACAGCGGCAACGAGGGGTGCGACCGAACGACCGGCCGTCACGTTCGATGTCGAAAGACGGTATACACCCGAACTTCATCGGGTTACGTCAGACAGGGCGTGCTTACAGCGGCAATCCGGTGCCGAAGATTGATATGGGTTGCCTGTGAGGGTGTTCACATGAGCGACACGGAGTCATTCTTCGGGGATCCGGACCCCATCTTCGCCGATAAGGAACTCCTCCGCGTGAGTCATCTCCCCGAGGGAGACCGGATCATCGGTCGCGAAGAGGAACTCGGGAAGCTCGCGAACGCGATCAAAGACGCCCAGCGGGGTGGAACCCCGAACAACGTGTTGATCTACGGGAAGACGGGGACGGGCAAAAGTCTCTGTTCGAAGTATATCACACAGGACCTGACCGAGGCAGCGGCCGAGAACGGCGTCAACGTCGACGTCGCGTACATCGATTGTTTCCAGGACTCGACCGAGACGCAGGCCGTCCGGACGATCGCCGAGTCGTTCAACGACCGCGACGAGACGGGCGTGAGCGTCCCGGCGTCCGGCGTCTCGACGTCCGACTACTACCGCCGACTCTGGAAGATTCTCGACGCCCAGTTGGACGTCGGGATCATCATCCTCGACGAGATCGACAAGCTCGAAGACGACAACGTCCTGATGCAGCTGTCGCGAGCGGCGGAGGCCGGAAAGGTCGACGACAGCACCCTCGGCATCATCGGGATCAGCAACAAGATTCGGTACAAAGAGACGCTCAACGAGCGCGTCAAGTCGAGCCTCTCCGAGCGCGACTTCGTCTTCCCGCCGTACGACGCGAACCAGCTCCGTGCGATCCTCTCTTCGCGGGCGGACGCGTTCCGAGACGGAGTGCTCGACGAAGACGTGATCCCGAAGGTCGCGGCGCTCGCGGCGAAGGAACACGGCGACGCCAGGAAGGCGATCGACATCCTCAGATACACCGGGGAGATCGCCGACGAACACGGCGACGACCGCGTCCGCGTCGAGTACGTCGACGAGGCCCACGAGCGCGAGGAAGAGGCTCGGCTCGCCGAGCTCATCGGCAAACAGCCCGAACACTCGAAGTACCTGCTTCAGGGGCTGGCGATTCAGCTACAGCAGTCGACCGACCCCGACGCGATGATCCCCTCGAAACAGGTGTATTCCGCCTACGAGATGGTGTGCGAACGGGAGGGGACCGACCCGCTCAAGATCCGTCGCGTCCGCGATCTGCTCTCCGAACTGGCCTTTCTCTCCCTGATCGAGCAAGACCGCAAGGGACGAGGCAAGGGGAAGGGCGCCCACACCGTCAACGAGCTCGTCGACGAACCAGAGCTCGTCGTCGAAGCGTGTAAATCGGCGTGACAGCCGCCAACGTTCGCACGCCAAATTTCCGAACAGTTCGACTGACCACGCTCGAAAACAAGGTAGCAGTCCCGAGGCAGCCGGCACGCTTTTAAGTTACTATATTATAGTAACTAACGTAGCCAACGACATGCCGAACCAACTGACGACCGCGGGCGACGGACTCGCGCTTCAGGTGACCGGCCCCGCTCGCAGCGCCGGACTCGTCGAGGAGGACGCCGACGGTGCGACGACGCACCGCTCCGCGGTCGTCGCGTACGGCTTCGACGGCTGTATTCTCGTCATCGACCGCGACACCGACCGCGTCCCGATGGTCGACCGCGTCGAGCTCGTCACACGGGCGGCCGCGGACTCCGAGTCGATCCATCGCGGAATCGACACCAAGATACAGCACTCTGGAAACGGGTATCGCGTCCAGGTGCCGACAACGGGAACCGGGCTCGCGGCCGGAGACGGACTCCCCTGTCACGCTGCGCCCGGGCTGCTGGTCATGGCCCCGCTCGACGCCGCGGTCCGGCCGCGGCGGCTCTTGGAAACGCGTCGCACGCAGGCAGTCAACTCCGACCCCGCGTGAGGAACGCCGCGCCGCCGCGACCGTCGCCGCTCCGTCGCGTAGCGCGTTCGAGGCGACCGGTTCGTGCGGGCTCCCCCGAGCATCTGGTGCGCCCCCGAGCATCCGGTGCGCCCCCGAGCATCCGGCGCGCCTCCGAGCGTCCGGCCCGCTCCGAGGGGTTCACGCGCGCGGTTCGGCCTGCCCGACGACGATAACCAACGACAGGACGAGCGAGCCGACGACGAACCCCCCGAGGAACACGACGAGTGCCGCGACGGTCGTTTCGGGCGAGACCTCTGCCATCGGGACGAACAGCCGCAGGTCGACCACGAGGACGAGTAGCGCGCCGACGACGTCGAAGAGCAAGTCCAAGACGGTGTCCCGTCGGCCGTAGTGGTCGAGAACGGACGGGACGTCGAACCTCCTCGCGAAGTCCCGCGCGAGAAGTTCGATCAGCTCCCAGAACACGCCGGCCAAGAGCGTCAACAGTACGACCGTGGCCCAGACGAGACTGATTCCGACCGAGACCGACGTCGAATCGACGGCGACCAGCAAGCCGGCGTACAGCAATGCGGCCACGAGCGCCGCAGACAGCGTGTGGGTGAGGTGGTCCCACCAGGCGATGTCGTCGTACGGTCCGAGCATGCCGTAGGAGTGAAGCAACCCGGCGAGGCCGACCCACAGCGGGACTTCGGGGGACAGTCCCACGCGGACCCCGTACAACCGGGAGGCAAAGAGGTCGACCGCTATCGGGACGAGGACGAGCAGCAACGACGCTACCGCGTTGAGCGCCGCGGGAGCGTTTTCGTCTCGGACTGCGACAGCAAAGATCACCGCGATACCCACCAGACAGACGACCACGCCGAGACCCAGCAGGTCCTCCATTAGTGATTGGCTCTCGACACGAGGGGTTAATTACTTCGCCCCGGTCGTCCGACTCCCCTCACGGCCGGCGCCGCAGGGTTCTCGCGCGTCTCACGATCGTTCCGACGATCCCGGGAAATAGACCGGATCAGCTGCTACAGCAGCAGAAGCGCTATTGCCGCTCCGACCAAGTTCTCGTATGGGGATCATCGAGTCCGTGGTGGACCGAACCGAGTACCGAGACACGTTCGAACGTGTCGATACACGGATCTCCGCGTGGATGCGGCGGTGGAGCGTACCGATCGTTCGAACCGCCATCGGCGTCGTGTTCATTTGGTTCGGGGCGCTGAAGGTCATCGGAATTTCACCGGCCGGCGAGCTCGTCGCGAGGACGGTGTACTTCTTCCCGCCGGAGGTGTTCGTTCCCGTCCTCGGCGTGTGGGAGGTTCTGATCGGACTGTTCTTCCTTTCCCGGCCGCTGATCCGCCTGGCGATCTTGTTGCTGTTCATCCAGCTTCCCGGGACGTTCCTCCCGATCGTCTTACTTCCGGACGTCGTGTTCACGACGTTCCCGTACGGGCTGACCGTTGAGGGACAGTACATCGTCAAAAACCTCGTCATCATCGGCGCCGCGCTCGTCATCGGCGGATCGCTCTCCGAGGACGAGAGCCCTGCCAGCGACTCTTGATGTCTTCCCGCGGCGACGGCCGTGGGGTTCCCGTGCCAGTCCGACTACAATCTGGACACGGACCGAACGTGTCGAGAGATTAATACAGACCTCCGTTGAAGTGGTTCGCATGCCCGAGGCATCGACGCTCGATCCAGAAACGGTGGACTGGTTGACGCTTGACGCGGACGAAGTGATTGTATGGTCGGGGAACCCACACGAGAGTAGCCTGATCCCGGCGCTCGTCGTTGGAATACCCTTATCTATCGTTCTCGTCGGACTGTTCATCATCGGCGGGGCGTATCTCCAACGCGAGAACACCCAGTACGTGGTGACGACCGATGCGCTGTACAAGAAGACGGGGGTGCTGTCACGCGACGTCCAGCGCATCGACTTCGGGAAGGTACAGAACACGTCGTACAGTCAGGATTTCTTCGGCGCTCGATTCGGGTACGGAAACGTCGACGTCTCGACGGCCGGCGGCTCCGGCGTCGAGATGCAGTTCTCATCGGTTCCCGATCCGCGAGAAATACAAGAGCTGATCAATAAACGCGTCAAGGGCAGCCGCGGCGAGCGGACGACGGAGTCGGGCGAAACGAAGCGCGACGTGCTCGATGACATCCTCGTCGAACTTCGAGAGATCCGGACGACGCTCGACGCGCAACAAGAGTCCACGGGAAACGCCGCAGCGACGACGTCGACCGTCGGTAGTACGGTGGCCGAACAACCGACCGGTGGCGACGACACCGCCCGGAACGACACCGAGAGTAGCGATCGGGACACGACGGACTCGGCTCCCGACGACGAGTCGGAGAGCGAACGGTAGCCACCCATGACGGAGTCAATCGACCCGGCTATTCCGCTCGACGCGACCGAGTCCGTCGAGTGGGTCGGCCGCCCGCGAATCACGACCGTCCTTCCGGCGGTCGCGGTCGGGATTCTCTTCGCCGGCCTCGGGGTCGTCGTCGGCGTTGGTGGGGAGTCTCCGGTGTTCTTGCTCGCCGTGCCGCTCGGTGCGGCGATCCCGGTGTGGCAGTATTTCGCGTTACGAGGCGTCCAGTACGTGGTCACGGATGCGGCTCTGTACGTGAAACGCGGCGTGTTGACGCGGTCCGTCACGCAGGCGAACCTCGAAACCGTTCAGAACAGCTCTTTCGAGCAGGACATCACGGGGTCGATCTTCGGATACGGATCGGTGACGTTCGAAATCGCCGGCGGAGAGGACCTGTCACTCAGAGCGATCGAGGACCCTCGTGCCATCCGGGCGCTCGTCGATCAGGCAGCAATGAACGACGACGGTCTCGGTGGCGGCGATCGAAGGGCATCCGATATTCCCGGGGACCTAACGCAATGGCAGCACGTACGCGACGAACTCCGAGCAATTCGCAGTTCTCTCGAACGCTAATCGATCCGCTTCAGCGGAATCTAAGATAATTGTCTATGGTGTCTCTATAAGACGTATATCTAAGACAATAATCTAAGATACAGAGATCATCGATCTGGTAACGCCTCTCAGAGTGATCTTAACTGCGGTCTGCTTCTACTGGATTCTGCCTGCCAGACGATGGACTCCAAACGCTCGCTCGAAATTCTCGGCGTGGCTATTCTCTATATATCGGTGTTTGTCGTGGTGGTCGGACCTGTTCTCGAGTCGGCTATCGGCTTGGAAACGCTCTCGACGGACACTACGAGAGGCGTCGAGCGCACGTGGGGCCTCGTCTCGAAGCCACAGGGCTGGTTGCTCTGTCTCGGCTACGTCCCAGTCCATTTCACGTACCTGTTCGTCCGCGCGCGACTCGCCGGCGAATCTGTTGACTCCTACTGGGAGTAGCAGTCTAGAACGCCCGCGCATATCCCTCGAGTCATGTCCGTTGTCAGGCGTTAAACGCTGGTTTCCGCGCTTCGATGGTGGCAGAGACGAGATAGTCACTCAGGTCGCGGTCGGCGTCCCACTCGCTGATGAACTCGGCACTCTCGTCTTTGGGGGCAATCTCGATTGCTTCGAAACCGGCGCTATCGAGCATCGATTCGAGGTCCTCGACAGTCGACGCACCGGCGACACAGCTAGTCAGCGAGTCCGGATCCGTCTTGACGTCGTCCGGGAACGGCGCGGTTTGGACGACATCTGAGATGGCGACGCGTCCACCGGGCCTGAGAACTCGATAGGCGTCGTCGAACACGAGCTGTTTCTCTGGGGCAAGATTGACGACGCAGTTCGAGATGACGACGTCGACGGTCGCGTCTGCGACGGGGAGGTGGCTGATCTCGCCGAGGCGAAACTCGACGTTGTCGGCGTCGTTCTTCGTGACGTTCTCCCTCGCTTTCGAGACCATCTCCGGCGTCATGTCGACGCCGATGACGCGGCCGTCCGGACCGACCTCCCGTGCGGCGAGGAAGCAGTCGAAGCCCGCCCCTGAGCCGAGGTCGAGCACCGTCTCACCGGGCGCCATCTCGGCGACCGCCTTCGGGTTGCCACATCCGAGCCCGAGGTCTGCGCCGTCGGCGACAGATGCGATATCGTCCGTCTCGTACCCGAGGCGTTCGCTCCCGCTCGCGGCCTCGTTTCCGTCACAACAGCCACCGCTGTCAGCGACGTCAATACCCACGTCATCACAACAGCCCTGATCGTCCGTCGCGATTGCCCCGTAGCGTTCGCGCACCATCTTCCGCGCCTCCTCGGGGTCGCGGTCACCGGCCGCCGTCTCGGTATCGTTACTCATTGGCTCCTCGCAGGTCGTCGAGCGTTCCGAGCAGGGCGGCGGCCGTCTCGGTCGGCTCGTAGTACCGCCAGGAGCCCTCTTTTCGGCGCGTGACCAGTCCGGCGGTGTACAACCGCGAGAGCGCTTGGCTCACGGCGCTCTGGCTGACGCCGACCGCATCTTGGAGGTCGCAGACACAGACGCCGTCGTCGGCGTTCGCGACGTAGCGAAGCAGTTCGTATCGCGTGTCGTTCCCCATCGCGGTCAGTAGTTGGAGGTCCGCCGCCAAGGCCTCCGAATCGATATCGGCGAGCGGAACACAGCACGCATCAGCCCCTTCCGCGGATTCGTCAGTGACTGTACTTTCGCTCATATTAGGTATAGCTTATACAAGCAGCTACTAATATGTTTCCCGCGAGGCCACGGCTACCGTCGTGATCGGCGTCTGCTTTCGTTGTGGTCCGCGCGCTCACGGCTGGCGCATTCGCTACGTGCCGTGTCTCGGTTGTGGAGCCGCTTTGAGTTCCGGGAAGTACCGACCGTGGAAGTCGAACGGAACCGCATGCGGCAGCGTGACTCGGGCACGCTCCGTGAATGACTGCCCGTCGAGCACGAGCAGCCGCGAACGCCCCGCCTCGACGTCGAGGACGACGGTGACGACGACGCCATCGTCTTCTGTATCGTCGGTGGGCGCTGGGATGAATATTGGCTCGCCGAAGTAGTCGCCGCCACCGTCGAACGTCCGCGTCGTCTCCGTCTCGACGTCGAGTTTCACGATCCGCCGGGCCCACTCCGTGACCGGCGTGTCCATTCCCATCGCGTACACGAACCGATGGGGCTGACACCACCGCGCCGGTGACGACGTCGGGAGCGCCGTCCCTTCGTCGGACACCGTCCGGCGTTCGACGGTCACGTCTCCCGTCCGGTACCGTCCTGCGCCGGTCGGTGATCCGAGATCGACGGTGAAGCGATCGATCTGGCCGACGATCGCGCCCATTTCGCCAGCTCGGACGTTCTCCAGATAGAGGGAGTCGATCGTCGTCGCATCCGGAACCGTCTCCAAGTCGAAGACGACCTCCGTCCCGCCGTCCCGTTCGAAGGCGTTCACGTGGTGGAAGCCGAACACGGGCTCCGTCACCGGGTCGGCGACGACTGCGCCGGTGGTCCGGTCGATGACGACGATCCGAGTGCCCCGGCCGGGTTCCCACTCGAACTGCTCGATGAACGCCGGTTGTCGTCCGGGCTTGAGGAACCGACGCGGGTCAAGTCGGAGCGGGAATTCGGTTAGGACGACGTAGCGTGGCGTCAGCGCGAAGCTGTGCATATACGCCGGCTTCTCTGTTGCGACGGTGGCGACGTGGCGTCGGTCCCCGTCCGGGGTCCAGGCGGTGACGTGGTAGCGACTGGTTCGCCCGAACTCCGTGTCGACCGTGAGCAACGCGCCTGTCGCGGGATCGCGCTTGAAATGCGCACACGAGAGCTGTCCACTGGGAGCATCGCCGTCGCGGCCGACACGCCCTGTCGTGGCGAGCGTGTTCGGATCGAACGAGACTCCCCGAGGCGATTCCGTGAGCGCAACGTACTGGTCGCTGATCCGTTCCGCGATAATATTCGTGTTGTCGTACGGCGCAGTCAGGAACCCGGCCAGCCGCGACCGAAGCGTGGTCTCCCCGGTCGCGAACCCGCCGTCAAACTCGCCAGTCCGTGCGGCTTCATACGCATCAGTTCGGAGGAACCGGTTCCGGTAGTGGATCGCGTCGCCGTCCGTTCGTCCCGCTTGTCCGCTCGGGTCGAACGTGAATCGGTACAGCATCGCCAACCCGTCGAACCAGTGATCGACGGCGCTACCGTCCGAGAATGAAAACGCCCCTGGTCCGTTTCGGATGAGGCTCCCTCGGAGCCATGCTGGCAGGTCACCGGTTACGGAGAGTGAGGCCGTGGTCTCCTCGTGGAGTGAGTGAAACCCCGCGTGCGATTCCATACGTTCGTGTGGGGACGAACCGGGTTAAGATCTGGCGGAGATCAAGTGAACAACAGCGGAGCTACGAGGCGTGAACTGAAGCATTCCACGTGTCTTCTCACTCTGGATCTGAGAGCCTTTGTCGTATTCTGACTGGCGTACACAGGGCTGTCTTTCTTCGAGGAGAGAACCCCACCGTGACTTCCTCCCCACCCTACTCGCTCACCGCTGACGCGGTTCGCTCCTTGAGGGTGGGGCTTCCTGCTTCCATGACGCGCTTTGTAGACACCGAATCGGTGTCCGTAGGGAGCGCAGTCTCCACAGGCGGTGATTCGGGACAGCCCATCCCTACTTGTTCGAGACCGCGAGAAAGAATGTTCCACGACGCATTCGCGTCTCTGTCCGCCTCG
>NZ_QPLT01000020.1 GCF_003666015.1 Halorubrum sp. Atlit-26R | reverse complement strand
CCCAGCGTGGAGTCCTATCTCGCTCCACAAACGACAAGTCGATCCACGCGATACCTTCGGTGAGGCGTTCGATTTCGGCCATAAGCACTCTGAAGTCGAACGCCTCATCCTCTAACTTTACGCGACCGAGATGGGCTCGGGCGGGTTCAAACCTCAGTCGCTCCCGTTCGCTCGCTCCACTCGCTCACCTCCCGCTCCCTGCTTCGAACCCACCCTCAAATACGCACGTTGCTGTCGCTCACGAGGTTGCTCGCGACAGCAACAGTGGGCTCGGGCGGGTTCGAACCGCCGATCTCAGCCTTGTAAAGGCCGCGTCATAACCAGCTAGACCACGAGCCCTCACCCGTCTGAACCCGCCGAGAGCGGAAAACGATTTCCTTCCGCGACGCGAACCCCGACCGTGAACCGTCGCCTCGTCGGGGTCGCGGCCGCGCTCGCGCTCGTCGCCCTCCTCGGAGCCGCCGTCGCCGCGACGAACCCGGCCCTCCTCATCACCGGCTACGACACCGCCACGGTCGAGGCCGTCGACGGCGAGACGGGCGAGACGCTCGCGACCGTCGAGGTCCGGGTCGCCGACGGCTTCCTGAAGCAGTACGTCGGGCTCTCCGCGACCGAAGAGCTCGACGACGGGGAGGGAATGCTGTTCGTCCACGGCGAGAGCGCCGAGCGCGCCTACGTGATGCGCGACATGGCGTTCCCCATCGACATCGTCTTCGCGGACGCGAACGGGACGGTCACCCGGATCCACGAGGCGGAACCGGAGTCGCGACCGTTCACGCGCTACGAGGGAACCGGGCGGTACGTCCTCGAAGCCCCGCGGGGGTGGAGCGAGCGCCACGGCGTCGAGCCGGGCGACCGGCTGGTGATAGAGGGCCTCGACGAGGAGTGACCCGCCGACGAAACCGCTTTGGGCCTCGCAGGCGTCGGCCCGACCATGACCGGACTCCCCGGCCGGGTCGCGTGGAACCTCCGCCACCGCTGGCGGCGGGTGTTCGCCCTCTGCGTCGTCGGCGCCGGCGTCGCTGCCCCCCTCCTTACCGGCGTCTGGTGGTGGCTCCCGCTCGTGTGGTTCTTCGGGCTCGTCATCCTCCTCCCCGTCCTCCACACCCTGACGAAACCGGTCCCGGACGGCGAGCCCGACGACGGCGCGGACGCCACCGGCGACCCCGCGCTCGACGCCCTCCGCGAGCGCTACGCGCGCGGCGAGATCGACGAGACGGAGTTCGAGCGCAAGCTCGACCGCCTCTTGGAGACCGAAGACGCCGAGACCGTCGACGACCCGGGCGGCGACGTCGCCGACAGGGTACGAGAGGGCGTCCGGCGAGAAGTGGAACGAATCCGGGAGTGAACGCAGAGCCCGTCGGCACCGCCCGACGGGTCGGACCGCGGTACCGACGCGTTACTCTTCCATATCGCGGTTGTGGACCGCTTCGCCGGTGTTCCCGTCGAAGAGGTGGATCGCCTCTTCCGGGATCTCGATGGTGACCTCGTCGCCGACCGAGATCCGCTGGAGGCCGCCCACGGTGGCGATGAACGTCTCGCCCTCGGGAGCGTCCTCGAACCGCAGGTAGACGGTGTTCTCGTCGCCCATCGGCTCGACGACCTCGACGACCGTAGAGAACGCGTGGTCGCCGGCCGCGTCGCCGGCGACGGAGATGTCCTCGGGGCGGACCCCGAGGGTGAGGTCGGTCACGTCGCCGACGTCGTCGAGCGTCGACGCCGATAGCGGGTAGTCGAACACGGCCCCGTCGAGCGTGTCGCCGTCTCGCTTGACGTCGAAGAAGTTCATCGACGGGTCGCCGATGAACCCGGCGACGAACCGGTTCGCCGGCTCGTGGTAACACTCCAGCGGCGTCGCGACCTGCTGGAGCTCGCCGGCGTTGAGGATCGCGATCCGGTCGCCCATCGTCATCGCCTCGGTCTGGTCGTGCGTGACGTACATCGTCGTCACGTCGAGCTCGCTCTGGAGCCGCTGGAGCTCCGTCCGCATCTCCGACCGGAGCTTGGCGTCGAGGTTGCTGAGCGGCTCGTCCATGAGGAACACCTCCGGGTCGCGGACGATCGCTCGCCCGAGCGCCACCCGCTGCTGCTGGCCGCCGGAGAGGTCGGAGGGTTTGCGGTCCAGCAGTTCGGCGATACCCATCGTCTCCGCGGCGTCGGTGACGCGCGTCTCGATCTCCTCGTCGGAGAGCTCCGTCGACTCCTCCAAGCCGAACGCCATGTTCCCCTCGACGGTCATGTGCGGGTACAGCGCGTACGACTGGAACACCATCGCGATGTCGCGGTGTTGCGGTTTCACGTCGTTGACGACGTTCCCGGCGAGCCGAATCTCGCCGCTGGTGACCGTCTCCAGCCCCGCGACCATCCGGAGCGTCGTCGACTTGCCGCAGCCCGAGGGGCCGACGACGACGAGGAACTCGCCGTCGCGCATCTCGATGTCGACGTCGTCGACGGCGACGACCTCGCCGTCGCCGTCGGGGAACACCTTGGTCACGCCGTCGAGTTCGAGCGTCCCCATGCTATCGCCCCCGCGGAACGGCGCGACGGTTTGATAGCGATACCTCCGGTCGGCTGCGTGGTTGCTGTCGAGTCATGGATAGCTGCTGGCGGGCGGCGGCGTTCATGTCGCCACCCCCTCGGCGAACTCCTCGCCGAACGCGATGTACACCGCGAGCGTCGGCAGGGCGGCGATGAACGCGCCCGCCATTCGGAGCGCGAAGTCTTGGCCTTCGAGCGACGTGCCCAGTCCGGCGAGGATCAACACGATCGGCGCCGCCGCGCTGGACTCCGTCTGGACCAACACGAGCGTGAACAGGAGGTCGTTCCAGATCTGCGTGAACTGGTAGATCAGGACCACCGCGAACATCGGTCCCGAAAGCGGGAGCACGATGCGGCGGTAGATCCGGCGGATGGACGCCCCGTCTAACCGCGCGGCCTCGATCATCTCCTCGCTCATGTTCTTGTAGTAGGACCTGAACAGGACGGTACAGATCGGCAGTCCGTACGCCACGTGGGTGACGATCAGCTCGACGACGCCGGCGTAGTCGTCGTTGATCCCGAGCGCCCACACGAATCCCAGCCAGTCCTGGAGCGAGACCATCGACCAGAACTGCGAAAGCGGGACCAGCACGGCCTGATACGGGATGAAGATCCCGGCGACGAACAGCGCGAGCACCGGCGCCTTGTACTTCTGTTTCCAGTCGGACTGCGTGATCCCGTAGGCGGCGAAGCTCCCGAGCAGCGCCGAGATGACCGTCGCCGGGATCGCGTACAGCGCGCTGTTTATCAGTCCCCGTCCGAGCGCGTCGAACGCGGACTGCCACTTCTCGAGGGTGAACGTGCTCCCCGTGGGCGGGGCGAAGGGGAGGGAGCCGGAGACGCCGCTCGACGTCTTGAACGAGGTGACGAGCCCCGACTCGATCGGAATCAGGAAGAACGTCAACATCCCGAGCAGCCCGAGATACAGGAGGACTCGGTACCCGTCGATTCCGGCGAGCGCCCCCGCTGACGCGCCGGTGTCCGTCGCCGATGCCGTGCCGCCGTCGGTTCGTGCGTCGTTGCTCATAGGTTCCCCCGATTGTACTGGTAGTAGAGGTACGGACCGACGATTCCGAGCGTCATCAGGAACAGGGTGATGGCGACCGCCGAGGCGTACGCCCAGTTCAGGTTCGCGTACGCCTCGCGGACCATCTTCGTCGCGAGGATGTCGGCTCCGTTCGGCGGTCGGTACCCGCCGACGAGCGAGTACAGGAAGTCGAACGCCTTCAGCGCGAACACCATGAGGACGACCGAGGCGCTGATCGTCGACCCCTTCAGCTGGGGGATGATCACGCGCCAGTACATCCTGACCGTCGAGGCGCCGTCCACCTTCGCCGCCTCGTAGTGTTCGTTCGGAATGGCCCGCAGGCCCGCGAGGAACACCACCATCGCGTACCCCGCGAACTGCCACATCAGCGCGAACATGACCGCCCAGAGGACGATGTCGGGGTTCCCGATCCAGTCGACCCGGCCGAAGCCGAGCGACGTGATGACGATGTTGATGACCCCGTTGTTGAAGTTGAACATCCACGCCCAGAACTGGGCGGTGACGACGAACGAGAGGCTCATCGGCAGCAGGTAGATCGTCCTGAACGTGTTCTCGAACCGGATGTTCCGGTCGATCAGGATCGCCAGCCCGAGCCCGAGCGCCAGCGTCACCAGGGTGAACCCGACGAGCAGGATGAAGGTGTTGATCGCGGCGTCGATGAACCCGCTGTCCGCCAACGCGCGGCCGTACATCTCGAGGTCCAAGTCGCCGTAGTCCGGGGTCCCGAAGCCGGTGAAATCCGTCAGCGATATCAGGAGGTTCCAGATGATCGCGCCGTAGACGAAGAGACCCACCAGCAGGAACGGCGGCAGCCAGAACTGCGACGACTCGACGAAGTCGCTGCCGAAGCGTTCGTTCAGCGCCGAGATCGGGCTGAATCCGGAGCGCTGCCCGTCCTCGGCGACGCCGCCGTCGGGAAGCGCGTCGCCACTATCGTCGCCGGTGTCAGTGTTCTGTGTCATATGGTTTGTCGTGTGCCGAAACCGCCCAAATCCGGTCGCATCGTGGACCGGAGTCAGTTAGAGACCGCGTCGACGAAGCCTTCCGTCGCGGCGTCGACGTTGTACGGTCCGGAGAACTCGCTGGAGATCACGTCGTTCAGCGTCGTCATGGTCCCCGAGGGGACGCCCAGCCCGTGCTGGAGGTTCGGCGGCCGCTGGTCGGCGTTCGCGAAGTCTTCCTGCGTCTCCTGAAGGTACGGCCCGAACTGACTCATGTCGACGTCGGTTCGGGTCGGGATCGAGCCCTTATACTGGTTGAACGCGACCTGCGCGGCCTCGCTCCCGACGAAGGCCATGAACTGCTCCGTCGCGTCCGGACTCGGGTTGTCCGAGGGGTAGAGGAACGAGTCGAAGTGGAGCATGTACATGCCCTCCGAGCCGGGGTACGTCTTGAAGCCCCAGTCCTCGTCGTAGTCGAAGTCCTCGGCGTTCCGGTAGGCGCCGGCCGCCCAGTTCCCCTGGTGGATGAACGCCGCGTTGCCCTCGATGATGTTCTGGTTGGACTCCGTGAGCCCGATCGAGGAGGCGTCCTCGTTGATGTAGTTCCCGAGGATCTCGGCGAGCGACTCGAAGGTCGCGCGGACGGCCGCCTCGTCCGGGCTCCCGTCGATGAAGCTCATGTACGCGTCGTACCCTTCCTGCCCGAGCATCGTCGAGGCGAACAGCTGGGTCGTCGTCCAGGTACCGCTCGCGCCGTGCGTCATCGGGATCGCGTCGGTCTCGCTCTGGACCGTTTCCAGCGCGTCGATCAGCGCCGACACGCTCGTCAGCGAGTCGGGGTCGACCCCCGCCTCCTCGACGACCGACGTGTTGTAGAACAGGCAGTTCAGGCGGTGCGAACCGAGCGGGACGCCGCGGTACGCGCCGTTGTACTGGTGGAGGTCGACCGCTTCCTGGACCATCACGTCCTCGAAGCCCTCGGACTCCCAGACGCCGCCGACCTCGCCCAGCACGCCCTCGTAGCGCTGGAGGTTCGGGCCGGGCCAGTTCGCGAAGGAGCTCGGCGGGTCGCCGTTCTGGAGCCGGTTCGCGACGACCGCGTCGAGGTTCTGGTTCCCGCCCCCGCCGATCGGGTTGAACTCGTGTTCGATGTCGGGATACTCCTCCTCGAAGGCCGCGACCAGCGCCTCCGCGGCGCGCGCGCCGTCGCCGCCGGTCCACGCGTGGAGGACCTCCAGCGTGTTTCCGCCGTCGCCGCCGTCGCCGCCGTCGGACCCGTCACCGCCGTCGCTTCCGTCACCGCCGTCGCCGCCGTCGCTACCGCCGGAACAGCCGGCGAGTCCTGTGAGCGTCGCTGCCCCAGTCGCGCCGACGAAGTGGCGCCGCGATAACCGCGAGTCTTGGTCTGTCATGGTACTTCACGATGGTCAATGGACGTTTGGCATATATACTTACTCATTACTCCAGAACAATTTCTGAAATACTCATTCACCCGTCACTACCCGGTGGTATTCCGAGTTCTTTACGCCCGGACGACCGGAACGGACCGACGGGCATACTACGGTCCGGCGGATGAGCGTACCCATGCGCCCCTCGATCGCCGCCGTCACGTACCCGATCGCCGGCGACGCCCGGGAGCGGCCCCTCCTCGCCGTCTGGCTGCTGTTCGCGCTGTCCGTCGTCGTCCCGGTCCTCCCGGCGCTGCCGGTCGTCGGCTACCTCGTCCGCGTCCTGACCGCCAGCGAACGCGGCGACTCGATCCCGGCGTTCCTCTCGGACGGGCGGACGCTCGTCCGCCGGTCGCTGGGCGGGACGGCCGTCTGCTTGGTCTTCCTCGGCGTTCCGTTCGCGGCCCTCCTCGTGACGCTCTACGGCGTCGTCGGCCTCGAACCCGGCTCGAACCCGCCGGTCGGTCGCATCCTCGCCGGCTCGACGGCCGTCCTCTTCCTCGGCATCGCCGGCACGTACCTCGCCCCGATATCGCTGACGACCTACGGCCGCGAGGGGTCGCTCCGCCGGGCGTTCTCGCCGGCGGCCCTCCGACCGGTCGCCGGCCACGCCGCCTACTTCTTCGGGTGGACGCTCGGGTTCACCGCGCTCGTCGTCACGGTCGGCGTCGGCGGCGCGCTGTTCACCCTGTCGCGTCTCGGGCCGCTGGCCGGCACGTTCGTCCTCGCGTACGGCCTCCTCGTGGCCGCGTACCTCTGGGGCCGCGCCGTCGAGCGCGCGAAGCGGCGGTAGGACGCCCGCCCCGGCGCCGCGACCGACCGATTCTTGAGCGCCCGGACCCGACCCACACGGCATGGACGGACCGCTGTGGATAGACACGCACGCGCCCGACCTCGACGAGATCCGGCAGGACGAGGCCCGCGACCGCCTGCGCCGGGCCGTCGACGAGCCGATGAACCTCGTCGTCCAGGGGCCGCCGGGGGTCGGGAAGACCGCGGCGGCCCGGGCGCTCGCCGACGCGTCGCACGCCGACCCGGACGCCGACCTGATCGAGATCAACGTCGCCGACTTCTTCGGCCGGACGAAAAAGGAGATCCGGACCGACCCGCGGTTCGAGGGCTTCCTCGCCGGGCGGAGTTCGATGGCGAAACGCGACATGATAAACCGCGTGCTGAAGGAGTCGGCGTCGTACGCGCCGATGTCCGGCGAGTACAAGACGGTCCTGTTGGACAACGCGGAGGCGATCCGCGAGGACTTCCAGCAGGCGCTGCGCCGCGTGATGGAGAAGCACCACCGGACCACCCAGTTCGTGATCGCGACCCGCCAGCCCTCGAAGCTCATCGCGCCGATCCGGTCGCGCTGCTTCCCGGTCCGCGTGCGCTCGCCGACGACCGACGAGACGATCGACGTCCTCGAAACGATCTGCGGCCGCGAGGGCGTCGACTACGACGGCGACGGGCTGGAGTTCGTCGCCAGCGCGGCCGGCGGCGACCTCCGCGAGGCGATCCTCTCGGCGCAGGCGACCGCGGTCGAGGGCGGCGAGATCACCATGTCGACCGCCTACGAGACGCTCGGGGAGGTGGGCGACGACGACGCGCTCCGCGACGCGCTCGCCGACGCGCGCAGCGGCGACCTGAAGGACGCCCGCTCGACGCTCGACGACCTCCTCGACGAGGGGTACGACGGGGGGGAGCTGCTCCGCGAGACGCTCCGCGTCGCCCGCGCCGGCTCCGAGTACGGCGGCGACGACCTCGCGCGGCTCCACGCGCTCGCGGGCGAGGCCGACCTCGACATGTCCGACGGGCTCGACGACACGACCCACCTCGTCCACCTGCTCGCGGCGTGGGCGGCGGGCCGGACCGAGCTCTCGCCCGAGCTGCGGGACGCGGAGGTGGCGCCGTGAGCCGCGCGCCGCCGCTCTCGCGGCTCCTCCCGTTCCCGGTGGTCGACGCCGCGTGGGACCTCGCGCTCGTCCCGGCGCTCGCGGGCGCCGTCGCGCTGCCGTTCGTCCCGCCGGTCGGCGCCGCGCTCGTCGCGCTCGCCGTCGGGGTCCTCTGGTTCCACCGCGACCCCGAGCGCGAGCCGCCGACGGGCGACGAGGCGGTCGTCTCACCGGCCGACGGCACCGTCTCCGTGGTGCGCGAGGAGGGCTCGCGGCTCCGCGTCGGCGTGTTCATGAACGTCACCGACGTCCACGTCAACCGCGCGCCGCTCGCGGGCGAGGTCCGCGAGGTCCGCCACCGCCCCGGCGCCAACCGCCCGGCGTTCGACAAGGAGTCGGACCGCAACGAGCAGGTCGCGATCGACTGCGGCGAGTACGAGCTGCTCGTCATCGCGGGCTGGTTCGCCCGCCGGATCCACCCGTCGGTCGAGGCCGGCGACCGCGTCGAGCGCGGCGACCGCGTCGGCCACGTCTCGTTCGGCTCCCGCGCCGACGTGGTGTTGCCCGCGGACGTGGGCCGCGACGACCTGCTCGTCGCCGAGGGGGACAGCGTGCGCGCGGGCGAGACGATCATCGCGGAGCGGCCGGACGCGGCCGACCCCGCGGCGTGACCGTCGGACGCCGAACAACCGGGCTGTCACGCGAGACGCCCGTGTTCGGGCGTACACTTTTGTTTCGCGGCGGTGATGCTTCTCGCGCATGTCAGACGACACCATCCACGAGTCGAGGCGGTCGCGGAGCCGACAGGAGTTAGCCACGTACCTTCGGCGGATCGCCCGAGCGCTCGGACGGGGGGAGCCGGTGCCGGTCGACGAGGGGGGAACGGTGACCGTAGAGCCCGCCGCGACTGGCGACGTCGAGGTCGAGCTGGAGCGCGCGGACGGGACGGTGCACTTCGAGGTCGAGATGGAGTGGCCCGACGAGGCGGCCGCGATCGACGACGACGCGGCCGCGAGCAAGGCGACGTTCGAGCTGTTCCGCGACAGCGCGGACGAGTACCGCTGGCGGCTCCGCCACGACAACGGCAACATCGTCGCCGACGGCGGCGAGGGGTACGCCGACAAGCGCGACGCCCGCTCGGGGATCGAGAGCGTCCAGCGGAACGCGCCGGGCGCGTACGTCGTCGACGTCTCGCGCGACGAGGAGCCGCCCGAGGAGGGCGGCAGCGACGCCACGTTCGAGCTGTTCCGCGACAACGCGGACGAGTACCGCTGGCGGCTCCGCCACGAGAACGGGAACATCATCTCCGACTCCGGGCAGGGGTACGCCTCCAAGCAGAAGGCGAAACAGGGGCTCGAGAGCGTCAAGTCGAACGCGCCGGGCGCGACCGTCGAGGAGCCGGACGAGTAGCTCTCGACTTCGTCTCGGTTCGATCACGCCCGCGCCGCGCCCGCGGACCGCACCGCTTATTCGCCGGCCCTCACTACCTCGGGCCGACATGGACGCGCTCGACGCCAAGTACCCGTTCTTCGCGAGCGCCCGCGAGGCGGTCGCCGAGGCCGCGGTGTCGCTGCCGGAGCTCGTCGCGGCCGACGCCCCGGCCGTCGAGCGCGCCCGCGAACGCGTCGAGCGCGCCCTCCTCGAGGGGACCGTCGCCGCCGAGAGCGGCGAGTTCCCCGGCGAGTCGGCGTCCGACGCGCAGGCGGAGCTGCTCTCGTACCCCATCGCGCGGATCCTCGTCTCCCTGCTCGACTCCGACCCCGCAATCGAGAAGTACGCCGCCGCGGAGGCGGCGACCGCCATGGAGCGGGTCCGCCGCGACCTCGAGACCGACGACGAGCTGCGGTCGGTGTCGTCCGCGACCGTCGGGCTCGACGACCTGCTCGCGGAGTTCGACCTCGCTGACGCCGTGCGCCCCGACGCGACCGCGCCGGCTGGCGTCCGCGGCGGCGCGGGAGGCGGGACGGGCGGCGGGGCCGGGGACGGCGCGACCGGAGGCGGAACGGCCGGGAGCGGCGCCCGCCGCGACCCGGACCACTACCGGATCGACGTCGGCCCGTACCTCCGGCTCACCTCCCCCGAGTGGGGGGACTCGTGGCGGCTCGTCAACCGCGCGCTCGCCGACGGCGCGGTGCGCGTCTCTCGCGAGGAACTGCTCTCGGCGCTTGAGGCCGCCGTCGAGGCCCGGGTCGCCGAGGGGCTCCCCTTCGAGCTGGGCGCCGACGAGGAGATCGCCGCGGCGCTGGAGTCGCGCGTCGCCGACCTCCGGCGGCTGCTCTCCGAGCGGACGTACGCCGAGCCGCCGGACGTCGTCGCTCCCGAGCTGTTCCCGCCCTGTATGACGAACCTGATCGAGAAGGCCGAGCGCGACGCCGCGCTCTCCGCGGCCGAGTCGTTCGCGCTGATGGCGTTCCTCGTCGGCATCGGCATGACGCCCGACGAGGTCGTCGCCTTCTGCGCGGACACGAGCCTCGACGCCGAGGGGATCCGCTACCAGACGGAGTACCTGACCGACGACCGGGGGACCCAGTACCCCCCGCCGACCTGCGAGACGCTCGCGAACTACGGGATCTGCCACAACGAGGACGACCACATGCAGGTCGCGGCTGACCCCCTCTCGTACTACGAGAAGCGGGTGGCCGCCGCCGACGACGTGACCGACTGGCGGGACGGACGCGAGGCTGACGGGTCGGAGGAGGACTGAGGGGGCGGAGGAGGACTGAGGGGACGGAGCAAGACTGAGGGACGGAGGAGGACTGACGGAGCGGACGAAGCGTGAACGCCGCGCGCCGAACGCGGAAGACAATTTAAGAGAGCGGCGACGGCCCGGGCGGGCTACGACTCGTCTTTCGCGCGCATCAGGTACGTCCCGACGCCGGCCATCAGGAGGACGAACCCGGCCAACAGCGCGATGAGCGCGATCGCTCCCGCCTCCGGGAGGACCGTCGACCCGCCGAAGGTGACCCCGATGGCGATCAGCCCGACGATGAACACCGCGGCCGCCGCCAGCGAGACCGCGATCTGCCGACGGAGCTCCGCGTCGATTTCCATGAGTGCGGCTTCCCGTCGCCGCTAAAAAAGGACTTCGATGGGCGTCCCGCCCGCGGGGCGCTCACGTCGCGAGGTGCGTGATGTCCCGCCGCAGGGTGTACCCCCGCGGCACGCCGACGATCTTCAGACACTCCTCGCACAGCACCCGCTCGTAGTCGCGGTTGGTCTCCTTCTCCAGCAGGGAGACGTCCGCGAGCGGGAACACCGACTCGCACCGGTCGCACTCCGCCTTGTCGCCGTCGACGATCTTCATCGACTCTCCGTTCCCGAGATCGGTATATAAAATCGCGGACGACGTTATCACTCCGGATACTGGCGCGTCGCGAAAAATCGGTGATCGGTCGACGCGGTCGGCGTCGGGGAGTCGCGCGCCGGCTCAGCCGAAGAGCTCGCCGAGCCCTTCGCCGCCGTCGCCCTCTTCCTCGTCGTCGTCGGCCGCCTCGTCGGCGGCCTCGGCCTCGTCGTCGTCATCGTCGTCGTCGTCCGCCTCGTCGGCGGACGCGTCGGCGTCCGCGGAGCCGCCCGCGGACGCGCCGGCGGCCGGGGCCGCGGCGGCCGTCTCGATGGCCTCCTCGATGTCGACGTCCTCCAGCGCGGCGACGAGCGCCTTGACGCGGGACTCCTCGACGTCGACGCCGGCGGCTTCCAGCACGCCGGTGACGTTGTCTTCGTTGATCTCTTCGCCAGTCTCGTTCAGGATGAGCGCAGCGTAAACGTATTCCATTGGTGTGTACCTCGTGTTATCCGAACATCGCGCCGAGTCCCTCGCCGCCGTCGTCGCCGTCGTCGTCGGCGTCGTCGTCGGTGTCGGTCTCCTCGGCGTCTTCCGTGTCTTCGTCCGCCTGTTCCTCCTCCTCGTCGGCGTCGTCGGCCGCCGGCTCCGTCGCCGGCGCGGCCTCGACGCCCTGGAGCTCCTCGGGGAGCGCCTCCTCGTCGTCGATCTGGGCTGCGAGCGCGCGCAGCTGGGCGTCGGCCTTCCCGATCAGGTCGGGCACGACGTCCGGGCTCTCGATCTCCGCGAACAGGCCGACGGACTTCGCCTCGCCGGACGCCTTCGCGAGAAGGGTGCCGGCGGTGGCGGCCGTCGGGTACGCGGCGTTGACGGAGAGGTTGCGCGCGGCGGCCGCGGCGGACCGAATGTCCGCCTCGTACTCGTCGACGTCGAGTTCGAGCTCGTCGGGCTCGAAGAGGACGCCCTCGGAGTAGACGGCGCGCAGGTCGAGGCCGACCTCCTTGGGCTCGATGCCGAGCTCGACGAGGACGTTCGCGAGGTCGTCGTCGACGACCTCGCCCTCCGTCAGCACGGTCGAGTCCTCGGTCACCTTGATCGAGCCGTCCATGATGCGCGCGGACGCGCCCACGGTCTGGAGCTCGCCGACGAACGGTCCCGGGTCGACGCCGGTGTCGCCCTCGGGGATCACGATGTCGTTGGGGGCCACCTCGCCCGCGTTGATCGGGGCGGGGGTCTTCGAGGCTTCGAGCTGCTTGAAGAGGCCGAACGGGTTGTCGTTGGTGCCGACGAGCGCCACCTGGCCGCCGACGTACTCCGTCAGCGCCTCGACGCCGTCGTCGACCTCCTCGAGCGCCCGGTTCGTGAGCGTGTTGCGGCTCATGCGGACGGCCGCCGAGCCGTGGAGCTCCCGGCGCATGGCCTGGAGCTGCCGGCTCGGGATGCCGGCCACGCCGACGATCCCGACGGACTGGTAGGAGTCGATGAAGTCGACGAGCTCGTCGACCTCCTCCCGTTTCCACTCGGGGATCGTCTCGGTCTTGCGGGCCGAGCTCATACGGGCACCTCCTTCGCGGGACCCATCGTGGTCTTCACGTAGATCCCGTCGATGTTGAGCGGGCCCTTCTCGAGGTTCGCTTCGAGCCGCCGGACGATGACGTCGATGTTGTCCGAGATCGCGTCGGCGCCCATGTCCTCGGCGCCGACGCGGGTGTGGAACGTGCGCCGGTCGCGCGACCGGAGCTGCACCGTGTTCTTCATCCGGTTGACGGTCTCGACGATGTCGTCGTCCGGCTGTAGTGGGGTAGGCATCTTCCCGCGCGGACCGAGGACGGTACCGAGGTACCGACCGATGTCCTGCATCAGGTTGGCCTCGGCGACGAAGAAGTCGGTGTCGTCGGCGAGGTCCTTAGCGCGGTCGTCGTCGTCTCCGAGGTCTTCGAGGTCGTCGCTGTCGAGCACTTCGTCAGCGACCTCCTCTGCGCGGACGGCGGTTTCGCCCTCCGCGAAGACGACGATCTGTGTCTCCTGCCCCGTTCCAGCCGGCAGCACGACGGACTCGTCGATACGGTTCGACGGATCGTTGAGGTCGAGGTCTCGCAGGTTGATCGCGATGTCCACGGTCTCGCGGAAGTTCCGCTCGGGCGCATCGTCGAGTGCGAGGGTTACGGCCTCTTGTATTGTGTCTGCCATTTTCACCTCCGTAGTACGCAGGTCGCTCCTACGGGTCAGTGAAACAGGCGAAGCCTGTCTCACCGGAGAGTGGTCCATCGGAGGTTTAAAAGCGTCGAACCGCCGGTCGCCGTGTGAACCGGAGGCAGGGCCGCTCCGCGGCGGTCGCGGGGTCGAGCGCGGTTCCCCTCCGCGTCGCCACAGCGGTCCCGTCGCTCCGCCGCCGCTTCCCCGGCCCGCCATTCGACGCGCGTCGAGGCCGAAAACGTCGGATAGGGGAACCCTTTTGACGCCGCTGTCCGACCGAGGAGGTAATGACTCAGGGTGGTCCGCCGTGACGATGGACGACCGTATCGAGGACCTCCGGGAGCGCCGCGAGCGGGCGGCGAAGGGCGGGGGCGAAGACCGGATCCAGTCGCAACACGACAAGGGGAAGATGACCGCCCGCGAGCGGATCGACTACTTCCTCGACGACGGCACCTTCCACGAGTTCGACCGGTTCCGCACCCACCGCAACCACACGTTCGGGATGGAGGAACAGCAGATCCCGGGCGACGGCGTGGTGACGGGCTACGGCGAGGTGAACGGGCGGAAGACGTTCGTGTTCGCGCACGACTTCACCGTCTTCGGCGGGTCGCTCGGCGAGGTGTTCGCCGAGAAGGTGTGTAAGGTGATGGACAAGGCGATGGACGTGGGCGCGCCCGTCGTCGGCCTCAACGACTCCGCCGGCGCCCGGATCCAGGAGGGGGTCGCCTCGCTCGGCGGCTTCGCGGAGATCTTCCGGCGCAACACGGAGGCCTCGGGCGTGATCCCCCAGATCTCGGCGATCATGGGGCCGTGCGCGGGCGGCGCGGTGTACTCGCCCGCCATCACGGACTTCACGTTCATGGTGAAGGACACCTCCCACATGTTCATCACCGGGCCGGACGTCATCGAGACGGTCACCGGCGAGGAGGTGAGCTTCGAGGAGCTCGGCGGCGCGGTCACGCACTCGTCGACCTCCGGCGTCGCGCACTTCGCCGAGGAGAGCGAGGAGGAGGCGCTCGACGACATCGCGCGCCTGCTCTCGTACCTCCCCGCGAACAACGTGGAGGACCCGCCGCGCGTCGAGCCGTGGGACGACCCGGAGCGCGCCGACGAGGAGCTGGAGTCGATCGTCCCCGACGCGCCCCGGAAGCCGTACGACATGAAGGACGTGATCGGCAGCGTGGCCGACGAGGGCTCCTTCTTCGAGGTGCACGAGAACTTCGCGAAGAACATCGTCGTCGGCTTCGCCCGCCTCGACGGCCACTCTATCGGGGTCGTCGCCAACAATCCCCGGGTGAACGCCGGCACGCTCGACATCGAGGCGAGCCAGAAGGGCGCGCGCTTCGTCCGCTTCTGTGACGCGTTCAACATCCCGATCCTCACCTTCGAGGACGTGCCCGGCTTCATGCCCGGCACCGACCAGGAGCACAACGGGATCATCCGCCACGGCGCGAAGCTCCTGTACGCCTTCTCGGAGGCGACCGTCCCGCTGCTCACCGTCATCACCCGGAAGGCGTACGGCGGCGCCTACTGCGTGATGTCGTCGAAGCACATCGGCGGCGACGTCAACTACGCGTGGCCCACCTCGGAGATCGCGGTGATGGGGCCGAAGGGCGCGGTCAACGTCCTCTACCGGGAGGAGCTGTCAGAGGCCGACGACCCCGACGCGCGCAGGCAGGAGCTCATCGACGAGTACCGCGAGGAGTTCGCGAACCCCTACACCGCCGCCGACCGCGGCTTCGTCGACGACGTGATCGAGCCGACCGAGACGCGCGCGCGCCTCGTCGAGGACCTGAAGATGCTGAAGGGGAAGAGCTCGGACCAGCCCGCGAAGAAGCACGGCAACATCCCGATCTGATGGCGGCCGACGACGACCCGGGCGAGGCGGGGGCGACCGATCCGGCGACCGCCGATCCGGCGGCCGCGCTCGCCGGCCTCTCGATCCCCGACGACGCCGGCGACGACGAGGCGGCCGCCATCGCCGCGGCGGTCGCGGCGCACCTCCGGGACGCCGAACTCGCCGCCGCGGCCGCCGCGAGCGACGGGGTGGAGGGGCGCGAGGAGGACCGCTGGGGGCTCGCCGGCCGGATCGACCGGCTCCACCGCCGCCGGGTGCGCGTTCCCGCCGACGCGCCCGCGGACCCGTGGACCGCGGCGGGCAGAAGCGACAGGTTCTGAGCCGGCCGGTCGCAGCGACCGGTTCTGAGCCCCGGACGCGCCGCGCTGATTCTGCCGACTCGGTCACGAGCAGCGTCGCTGGTCGGGTAATCGACACGTCGAACGGCGTCGCCGGACGCGGGGGCGTCCGGCCGCGTACATTCCCCCGACAGCGCGGCGTCGAACCGCTGCGCCGTCGACCCGGCCCTGCCTCAGGGCGCGTTCGCAGATACGTCCGCTGACATATATACCTGTGGTAGGGGCTCACGCGGTCGGCCGGTGCGGGCGCTCGTCGATGTCGTCCGCACCGGCCGTCGCGCGGGCGCGTCCGTCGTCGTTACTCCGCCGTCTTGTCGCCGTCGTCGGGGGTCGGCCCGCCTCGGCCGCCGAGGAGTCGATTGAGGACCACCGGCACGACGGCCACGAAGACGAGGAGCGCGCCGATCCGGACCAGAAGCGACGCGTCGGTCGCGACCGTGAGGCCGAGATAGACGGCGGCGCCGACCAGCACCGACGGCAGTACGTAGGGATTTCCCGCGTCGAGCATACCTCCACGTGGCGCCCGCGGCCCCCTTAACGGTCCCGGCACGGATCGATTGCTCGTCCCAGCACGGACCGGGCGCTCGTCTCGGTACGGACCGACAGAGTTTGGTAGCAGTTCGTGGAAGAACCGACAGGAATGTTCGATAAGGTTCTCGTGGCGAACCGCGGCGAGATCGCGGTCCGCGTGATGCGGGCCTGCGAAGAGCTCGGCGTCGACACGGTCGCCGTCTACAGCGACGCCGACAAGCACGGCGGTCACGTCCGGTACGCGGACGAGGCGTACAACGTCGGGCCCGCACGCGCGGCCGACTCGTACCTCGACGGCGAGGCCGTTGTCGAGGCGGCGCGCTCGGCCGGCGCCGACGCGATCCACCCCGGCTACGGCTTCCTCGCGGAGAACGCCGACTTCGCGGCCCGCGTCGAGGCCGCCGAGGGGATCACCTGGGTCGGCCCCGAAAGCGACGCGATGGAGCGCCTCGGCGAGAAGACGCACGCGCGGCGCGTGATGGACGACGCCGACGTGCCGATCGTCCCCGGGACGACGGAGCCGGTCACCGACGTCGAGGCCGTCACCGAGTTCGGCGACGAGCACGGCTACCCGGTCGCGATCAAGGCCGAGGGCGGCGGCGGCGGCCGCGGGATGAAGGTCGTCGAGAGCGCCGACGAGGCCGAGGAGGCGCTCGAGTCCGCCAAGCGCGAGGGCGAGGCGTACTTCTCGAACGACTCGGTGTACCTCGAACGCTACCTCCAGACCCCCCGCCACGTCGAGGTCCAGATCGTCGCGGACGACCCGGCTGCTGCGGGGTCCGACGGCGGAAGCGGCGACGTCGACGCCCCGGTGACCGAGAGCGACGTGGTCCACCTCGGCGAGCGCGACTGCTCGCTCCAGCGCCGCCACCAGAAGGTGATCGAGGAGGGGCCCTCCCCCGCGCTCTCCGACGAGCTGCGCGAGAAGATCGGGGAGGCGGCCCGCCGGGGCGTCGCCGCCGCCGACTACACCAACGCGGGGACGGTCGAGTTCCTCGTCGAGGAGGACCCCGACCGCGACCCGTCGGAGCCGCTCGGTCCCGACACGCCGTTCTACTTCCTCGAAGTCAACACCCGGATTCAGGTCGAACACACCGTCACCGAGGAGCTGACGGGGATCGACATCGTCAAAGAGCAGCTCCGGGTCGCCAGCGGCGAGGGGCTCTCCGTCTCGCAGGACGACGTGGAGCTCGAGGGCCACGCGATCGAGTTCCGGATCAACGCCGAGGACGCCGCGAACGACTTCCAGCCCGCCAACGAGGGGGCACTGGAGACGTACGACCCGCCGGGCGGGATCGGCGTCCGCGTCGACGACGCGCTCCGGCAGGGCGACGAGCTGGTCACCGACTACGACTCGATGATCGCGAAGCTGATCGTCTGGGCCCCGGACCGCGAGGAGTGTCTCGCCCGCTCGAAGCGCGCGCTCGCGGAGTACGACCTGGAGGGCGTCGTCACCATCGTCCCGTTCCACCGGCTCATGCTCGACGACGAGCGCTTCGTCGACGGGACGCACACGACGAAGTACCTCGACGACGAGCTCGACCGCGACTTGGTCGCCGAGGCGCAGGAGAAGTGGGGGACCGAGTCGGCGTCCGCGGGGGACGACGACGAGGAGGTCACCGAGCGCGAGTTCACCGTCGAGGTGAACGGCAAGCGCTTCGACGTCGAGTTAGAGGAGCGCGGCGCGCCCGCGATTCCGGTGCCGGAGGGCGGTGCCGGCGGGGGGAGCGGCGGCCAGCGCCCGCCCCAAGCGAAATCCGACGACGGCGGCGACGACGGGGTCGACGTCGCGGAGGGCGGCGAGTCGATCGACGCGGAGATGCAGGGGACGATCCTCTCGGTCGACGTCGACGAGGGCGACGAGGTCGCCGCCGGCGACGTGGTCTGCGTCCTCGAGGCGATGAAGATGGAGAACGACGTGGTCGCCGAGCGCGGCGGCACCGTCGCGAGCGTCCACGTCGGCGAGGGCGACAGCGTCGACATGGGCGACGTGCTGATCGCGTTAGAGTAGGATCGAGCGTTCTCCGGACGCGGTCGTTTATAAATAGTGGACGGCGCTGCGGTGAGAGGTTCTGGGGCGTATCTGTTCACTGGCTTCGTTGAAATCCCCAGTGAGTGATATACGTCGCCCCCGCCGGTCGTACAGACGTAGCGACGAGCGATTTCGGGAGTAGGTATCGCAGATCTGCGGCCGCGATGTCGTATCTAAATAACCACGATCGACGGCGACGAGCGCTTATAAATGGGGTGCGGTGGCGCGCCTGCGAGCGGCCGCCACCGGCGGCCGCGAGCCAGCCCGCGAGGGACGCGGTGAGCGATGTGGGCGACCGAAGGGAGCCCCGAGCGAACCGCGAGGCTGGGGAGGCGTGAGGCTGCGGTCCCGTGAGCGACCGGAGGGAGCGAGCGGGAGTACGGAAGTCGCAGCCCGCGCAGCGAACGGAGTGAGCGAGCAGGACCGTCTTCCGGTGGTGCTGTGCGGGGCGGGACTCAAAGGGGCAGTCGCGAGGGCGAAGCACGCCGCAGCAAGCACCGCAGCGAGGGAGCGACAGCGACCGAGCGAGGAGCACAGCAAGGCGCGCGAGCCGTCGCGACTGGGGCTTTGGAGATCGGCATCCCAGCAGCGTCAGTCATTTATAAACAGCCAACGGCAAAACCGAGATTCTAGTTATAAACGACCTCGCTCACGACGTACTACACGTACTCCCGCTACCGATCGGGAAGTCAGCGCTTTTGCGGTTGATTCAGTCGCGCAATCCCGGAGGTGTCAAACGTAGAGTGTTCAGTACGGGGAGCCTATCCAGCAATTCGTCGGACCGCGGTTCCGATGCCGAAGCCGAGCGTCCCTACGATCGCCGCGGCAACTGCGCTTCCGACGATGGCGTATCTGACGAGCCACAGCAGTCCGGGTTTGGCTCCGCTCAGTCCGATACCACCGTAGTTCAGGATGACTCCGGCGACCGCAGCGAACACGAGCAACCAACTCACCCCGATCCCCCCGTTGGAGTACGCTTGGACCGCAACGAAGATCGTGAGCAGCACGGCGTACCCCTGCCACCATAGCAGCAAATGGATCTGAGGAAAACCTACTGTCCTTATCACTGCGAAGTAGGAGATCGACGCGAGGAAGAGTATTCCGGCACCGATACTCCACTGTCTCGTTCGCTTTCGATCCTCACCCAGTAGGAGGGTTCGGGTGTCGACGGGGACCATACACGATCCCCTTTCTATGCCCGGAAAACTAAAAATCACGACGTGACTGATTCGCGCTCCTCATCGACCGGCCATTTCAGCTGAAAGTATATCTGAAAATTGGGTTTCAAGGGAAACATTCGTTTATAAATGGCCGCTGGGGGATCGGCGGCGAACACTACTAAAGCCCCAGTCACTCGCTTATAAACCGCTGCCTGCGGATCGGCGAAGAACACCACCAAAGCCCCAGCCGCGAGGCGGGCGCACGCTCGCTGCGCTCCTCGGTTGGTCGCTCGTTTCACTCGCTCCCGCCCTGCGGTGCTTACATCGCCTGCGCCCGCCTCGCGGCTGCCCCTTTGAGTCCCACGCCGCACCGCTCCGCACAGCGCCTCACGCCTCCCCAGCCTCGTCGGCCTCCCTGCGGTCGGCCGACTCCCTCGCGCGTGCTCCTCGCGGCCGCCTTCGGCGGCCACTCGGAGGCACGCGCCACCGCGTCGTTCATTTATAAATAGTCGTCGCCGTCCCTCGCTCTCTTTAAATATCGTATCGCTATCGAGGTCCCCGACCCGAACTCCCGTTATCGACCGCGCAACCCCAACAGCTCCCGTGTCTGCTCGGGCGTCGCCACGGGCCGCCCCAACTCCTCGGCGATCCGCGCCGCACGCGCCACCAGTTGCCCGTTCGTCGCCAGCTCGCCCTTCTCGTAGTACCGGTTGTCCTCCAATCCGACCCGAACGTGTCCCCCGAGCAGCAGCGACTGGGTCGTCATCGGAAGCTGGTGCGGGCCGAACCCGATAACGTTGAACTCGACGCCCTCGGGGAGCGCCTCGACCCGATTCATCAGGTTCCGCGGGTGCGGCGGCGACGTGGTCCCGCCGCCGAACAGGAAGTTGAGGTACGGCGGGTCGCCGAGGTCGTCGAGGATCGCCAGCGACTCGTTGAGATGACCGTCGTTGAACACCTCTAACTCGGGCTTGATACCTCTGTCTTTCATCTCCGCGTGGAGCGACGACACCAGTTCCCGGGTGTTCTCCGAGGTGAGCCGGTCGTAGCGGTTGAGCGGCCCCATGTCGAGCGACGCCATCTCGGGGGCGGGATCGGTCCGGAGCGGCTCGTGCCGGAGCGCGTCCGGCGCCGCCGTCCCGCCCGTCGAGTGCTGGAGGACGGCGTCGTCGGTCGCCTCGCGGACCGCGTCCGCCACCTCCTGAAAGCGCTCCGTCGAGAAGGCGCGCTCCCCGTTGTCGCGGCGCGCGTGGAGGTGGAGCACGCTCGCGCCCGCCTCCTCGCAGGCCGCCGCGGCCGCGGCGATCTCCGCGGGCGTCTCCGGAAGGTCCGGGTGCGCCTCCTTCCCGTGGACGCCGCCCGTGAGCGCCGCGGTGACGATCGCGGGCTTCCCGTCGAGGTAGTCGTCGTAGGTCATTCCGCCTCGCCGTCCCCGCGGTCGGCGTCGGTGTCCGAGCCGTCGGTCGTCTCTGCGTCCCGTTCGACGTAGAACTCGCAGTCCGTCGCGGGGTCGAGGTCGTACCGCGCGTTACAGACGTCGGCGCGCATGGGCTGGACGAACGACTCCGTCACGGTGCAGAACGCGCGGGCCGTGTCGAACGACTTCCCGTCGCCCTCCTCGCGATACGACAGGTGCTGGCACGTCTCGTCCATGGCGGACGGAGGCGGGGAAGCGGCTTGAAACCACGCGTCGGGAGCGTCGACCAGACCCAACACCGTCTGGTCCGGCCGACTCGCCCCGATCCGACCGACGCTGTTTAACCGAACGCCCGAGAACGGGTGGCCATGGAGCCGGTCGACGACTGGCGGTCGGCGATCGACGAGGCCGGGGAGCTGACCGGCCCGATCGCGGCGGCCATCGTCGAGGCCCACGGCGACCGCGGGCAGCGCGCCATCGAGGCGGTCGGCGAGGGGCGCGTGAAGCGCTACCGCGATTTCACCGTCGTCGTCGGCCACGAGGACGAGTACGTCGTCGAGGACGGCGAGTGTAACTGCGCGGACGCGACGTACAACCTCGACGCCGACGACCCAGACCAGCGCTGCTGGCACGCCATCGCGGTCGACGTCGCGGACGCGCTCGACGCCGTCGACCACCACGACATGTGGTACTCCGAGGTCCGCGAGTTCCTGTGAGGCCGCTTCGGTCCGGGCCCCGCGGTCCTCGCGCTCGCTGACCGTATCGAATCAGCCGCCGCTGAGCCGCGTGAATCGGCCGTTTTCGCAAATTTCGGCCTGAGAGTCGAAAACGTTTACAACGGCGGCCGGTCTCCCCTACGGTATGGCGGACTGTCCACTCGCCGACGACTGCCCCAGCTTCGACGAACGAATCGAGGGGATGGGGTGTCAACACTACGGCAACAAAGGCGGCGCGGAGTGGTGTAACCACTACGACATGCCGATCTACGAGCTGAAACAGCAGCCGGTCCAGCCCGGCGAGGCGGTCGTCGTCGAGGTCGACGACATCCACGAGAGCGGCGCCGGCGTCGGCCGCACCGACGACGGCTTCATCGTCCTCGTCGACGGCCTCCTCCCGCCGGCGCGCGCAGAGGTCAAGATCCACCGCGTGAAGTCCAGCCACGCGACCGCGGAGGAAGTGATCGAGCGCCTCCCCGACGACCCGGAAGCGGAGGAAGGAGACGACGCCGAGGGCGACGCGGCGGACGACGAGGGCGACGAGGACGACGAGCGCACCCGCCGCGACCGCCCGGACCGCGAACGGCTCGGCAGCCGCGAGAACTTCTGGGGCAAGTGACGGCCTCCCGGGGGAGCCCCGCCCCACGGACAGTCCGGACGCCGTCGATTTCTCGGGCGGCCCGCGCCCGATATTTTCACTCGCGCCCGCCGCGCGAAACCGCCGTTTTTTGAGCGACCGGCCCGTCGGTGACCACATGGCCGCAGACGACGGGCGACCCGACCCCGCCGACGTCGACGCCGACTCGATTCTGGAACGGGCCGGCTTCGACGCCGACGAGAGCGTGCTCACCCGCCGGCAGGCGGAGGTGCTGGCGCTCCGCGAGCGCGGGCTCCGGCAGTCGGACATCGCCGACCGGCTCGGCACCTCGCGCGCGAACGTCTCCAGCGTCGAGGCGAGCGCCCGCGACAACGTCGAGCGCGCCCGCGAGACGGTCGCGTTCGCCGAGGCGCTGTCGGCGCCGGTCCGGGTCGAGATCGAGGCCGGGACCGACCTCTACGACGCGCCCAAGCGCGTGTACGACGCCTGCGACGAGGCGGGCGTGAAGGTCAATCAGACCGCGCCCGAGCTGATGAAGACGATCGGCGACCGCGCGGGCGACGCGGTCCGCGGCCGCGAGGTCCGCAGCCGGCTCTTCGTCACGGTCGCCGCCGACGGGCAGATCCGCGTTCGGCGGCCGTAAGACGGCGTTTCAGGCTCCTCCCGCGCTACTCCTCGTCGATCCGCTCCGCCACGCCGACCAGCGTCGCGCCCGCGGTGACGGTCGCCTCCCGCGCGACCGAGTACGCGATCCCGTCGCGGTCGGCGCGCGCGACCTGAAGCGTCTCGAAGGTCGTCGGGTCGAACACCTCGCCGACGCGCTCTCCCTCCGCGACCCGGTCGCCGACGGCGAGGTCGGGCTCGGGGACGAACAGCCCGGAGTCGTCGGCGATGACGCGCCCGAGGTGGTTGCGCGCGACGACCCCGTCCCACGCGTCGGGCTCGCCCGCCAGGAGGCCCTCGTGCCGCAGCGCGCCGATCATCCCTGACACGCCCGCCGCGACCGCCTCCGGGACGATCTCCTTGCTGTGGGCGAGTTCGGGCGTGATCGTCGGAATCCCCTCGCGCGTGGCCGCGACCCGGAGCTTCCCGGCGAACCCGCGCTCGTCCCACTCCGTGTCGGCGTCGTCGCCTGCGGCCTCCGCGAGCAGGAGGTCGGCGCCGAACGCCTCCGCGAGCCCGCGGCAGGCCTCGTCGCCGCGCATGCACACGGTGTGCGTCGCCATCGACGGCGACCCGGTGTGGAGGTCGACGATCGCGTCCGCCGCGCCCGCGAACGCCCAGAGCCGGGCCGCCATCCGCTCGTGGAGCGACCCCTCCGCGTCGCCGGGCCAGCAGCGGTTCATGTTCGGCTGCCGCGAGTCGAGCGACTCCGGCGTCGTGTACGAGACGCGATCGAAGGTGAGGGGGTCGGCGACGGGGACCGTCACGAGGGTTCCGTCGAGGTCGGCCGCCGTCGGTTCGCTCTCTCCTCCGGCTGTTTCACCGACGAGTCGCTCGTGGAGCCGCCTGAGGACCGCGGTCCCGTTCACCTCGCGGCCGTGCTGGGCCGCCTGCGCGTACACGACGGGCCCCTCTTCGGGGGCGTCGAGTTCGGGACTGTCGTCGCCGTCGACGAGTTCGCCCTCGCCGTACGCGTGGACGGTCGTCCGGATCGGCACGCCCGAGGGGAGCCGCGCGAGGGTGAGGGTCCGACTGGTGTGCATGGTTCGGATCCGGGCGGCTCGGAGTTATACGTCGGGGGTCGGTCGCGGTACGCGCCCGGCGCGGTCGCGGCGCTCCCCGGAGTCCGCCGCTCCCCCGGACGCGGCCGCTCCCGACCGCGGACGCTAAGGCCGTGGCCCGCGCACCGCGATCCATGCGGGTCACCCTCCTCGGGACGGGCGACACGACCGGGACGCCGACGGTGGGGTGCGACTGCGACACCTGCGAACGGGCCCGCGAGCGCGGGGTGTCGCGGTCGCGCTTCTCCGTCCACGTCGCCAACGAGCGCACCGGCGAGTCGCTGCTCGTCGACTTCAGTCCCGACTTCAGACAGCAGTTCCTCGCGGCCGACGTCCCGCTCCCGGACGCCGGGCTCGTGACGCACATCCATTTCGACCACCTCGACGGGCTCGGTAACGTCTACCGGCTCGTCGACGGGCTTCCGGTCCACGCGCCGAACGAGACCGACCCCGCGACCGACGAGAGCGTCGCGGAGACGATCCGCGACAAGTACGACTACCTCGAAGACCGGATCGGCGTCCACGCCCGCGACCCCTTCGAGCCGTTCGAGACCTGCGGGTTCGAGGTCCGGTTCGTCCCGGTCGACCACCCGCCGCTGCTGTGCTACGGCGTCGTCATCGAGGACCCCGAGACGGGCGCAAAGCTCTCGCTCACCGGCGACACCAGCTACGACGTCCCCGAGGCCTCGCGCGAGGCGCTCGCCGACCCGGACCTGCTGCTCGCCGACGCCATCGTCCCCGCCTCGCTGTGCGAGCACCACCCGATCGGCGGGCGCCACGCGGGGCCGGACGGCGTCCCGCGCACCTTCGGCACGAAGCACATGACCCGGGAGGGGGCGCTCGCGCTCGCCGACGACCTCGACGCCGACCGCACCCGCCTAGTCCACCTCGCGCACTTCTACCCCGCCGACGAGGCGTTCGAGGAGCCGCTGGCGGTCGACGGCGAAGTGTACGAACTGTAACGCGCTCGACGCCCCTCAGCGGGCTGTACCCTTTTGCTTCGCTAGCACGTATCAACCGCAGATGGCCGCGAGGGACCGACTCCGGACCGCGCTCGACCGCCTGGAGCCGCCGCCGCGCGCGGTCGACTGGTCGCTGTTCGCCTTCGTCGTCGCCGAGGCGGGCACCGGGCTGGTCTCGTTCACCGTGGGCGTCCCGGAGGGGTGGCCGCTGTTCTGGCTCCACCGCGCGCTGGGGCTCGGGATCATCGCGCTGCTCGGGTGGAAGCTCGCGCGGGTCCGCCGCCGGCTCACCGACCCCGATCTGTGGCAGCGGTCGACCGCGCTCTCCGTCCTGACGCTCGTCGCGGCGCTCGGCGCGCTCGCGACCGGAATCGCGTGGGTGTTCGGCCTCGACGTGCGGATCTCCTACTGGACGCTGCTGTCGGCCCACGTCGGCTTCGGGCTCGCCTTGGTCCCGCTTGTGGCCGCGCACGCGTCTACCCGGTTCCGTCTCCCCCGCCGCGTCGACTTCGAGCGCCGGCGGACCGCGGTGCGCTACTTCGCGCTGCTGGCCGCGGGGGGCGCGACCTACCGCCTCCAGCAGGGGGTCAACGACGCGCTCGACACCGCGGGCGCGGACCGGCGGTTCACCGGGTCACAGCCCCGGGAGGGCGACGGGAACGCCGCCTTCCCGATCACCTCGTGGGTCGCGGACGACCCGGACCCGATCGACCGCGACGACTACCGGCTGGCGGTCGAGGGGCTGGTGAGCGATCCCGTCGAACTGGCGGCCGACGAACTGGCCGCGGGCCACGAGACGGAGGCGCTGCTCGACTGTACGAGCGGCTGGTACACGGTCCAAGAGTGGGGCGGGATCCGCGTCGGCGACCTGCTCGACGCGGCCGGCGAACTCGACGACGACGCGGCCTACGTCCGGTTCTCCTCCGTGACGGGGTATCGGTGGAGCCTTCCCTTGGAGGAAGCTGAGGACGCCCTGCTCGCGACGCACGTCGGCGGCGAGCGCCTCTCGCACGGCCACGGCGCGCCGGCGCGGCTGGTCGCGCCCGACCGGCGGGGGTTCCAGTGGGTGAAGTGGGTGACGCGCGTGGAGGTCCGGGCCGAGTACGATCTCGGACAGTGGGTGGTGACGCTCGTGAGCGGGTTCGATTAACTCCGCGATCAGGACTCCGAGTCCCGCGTGTCGATTCCGTATTTCAGCTCCCGACGCGTCTCGCGTGCGCGCTCGGGTGCGTCGCTCCCTTCCTAGAGACCGGCCCCAGGCTGCGGACCGTCGTGGCGTTCGCGGAGCAACCGCGTTAGCAGATCGTCGAAAGTCTCGTCGTCGCCCTTCAGCGACGCGAGCGCGGCGTGCGCCTCCTCGCCGACGCAGATACGCTTCGACATGCGAACGCGTTATGGCTCCATTCCAATACCGTTTCGCCGGTCGATCACTCGTACTCGCTCCCGACGACCTCGCGGATGCGCTCGGCGGTCACCTTCCCGACGCCGTCGACTTCCAGGAGGTCCTCCTCGCGCGCCGTCATCACGGCCTCGACGGTGCCGAAGTGCTCCAGCAGCGACCGGGAAGTGACCGGTCCGATGTCGGCGATGGAGGAGACGACGTACTCCTGCTGCTCGGCGCGCGTTTTTGTCGTCTTCTCGCCGTGGACGCTCACCTCGCGGTCGCGCGTCTCCTGCTCCCGCTTGGCGATGGTCGCGAGCAGCTCCGTCGTGTCCTCCTCGCCCTCCGTGCGGAGCACGCTCACGTCGAAGTCGACCGCGAGCGACGCGAGCGCGCCGCGGATCGCGTTGGGGTCGATGTCGCGCTGGCCGTAGAGGTTCGACCCCTCGACCACCATCACCGGACGCGCGTACGCCCGCGAGAGCTCGCCCACTTGCTCGAACATCGACCGGTCGGAATCGAGCATCGAGTCGACGAAGTCGGCCGCCGACTTGCGCTCGACGGCGACGCGGTCGGAGAGCACGTAGTCGCCGACCGCGAGCGTCTCCAGCCGCGTGACGAGCCCGTCGCGCGTCGAGAGGTCCTTCGCGATCGAGGAGTCGAGCTCGCGCTGGTCGACGACGACCTCGACCCCGTCCTCGACGCCCGCGGTCGCGACGACGCCGTCGTCGTCGGAATCGGCCGCGGCTTCCTCGCTCTCACCGGCGTCGCCGGTCGCTTCCGCCTCGTCGCTCTCTCCGTCGTCGCCCTCCCCGTCGTCGCTTTCGCGCACCTCATCGGCGAAGTCGGTGAGGCCGGCGTCGTCGTCGCTCGCTGCGGCGCCGTCGTTCGCTTCGGCGCCGTCTACCGCACCGCCCTCGCCCTCGTCGCTCGTCGCGTCGGCGTCGTCGTCGGACTCCTCGGATCCCCCGGCAAACGCGTCGAGGCCGGCCTGCCCGTCGTCGCCGACGGTCTCCTCGATGTCGTCGGTGGCCTCCTTCAGCTCGGCGAGCTGGCTGGCCATCTTCTTCTCGCGGCGCCGCGAGATCCAGAAGAACGCCTCGTCGCGGGTGTCCTCGGCCATCAGGACGACGACCTTCCCCTCGGCCTGCCGTCCGGTCCGGCCCTTGCGCTGGATCGACCGGATCGCGGTCGGGACCGGCTCGTAGAAGCAGACGAGGTCGACCTCGGGCACGTCGAGCCCCTCCTCGGCGACCGAGGTGGAGACGAGCACCTCGAACTCGCCCGCCTTGAACTCGTCGAGCGTCTCCTGCTGCTGTTTCTGGCTCATCCCGTCGGAGCCCTCCTTGTCGCCCTGCCCGACGAACTTCCGCACGTCGAAGCTGGCGGAGAGGAACTCCACGAGCGCCTCCGCGGTGTCGCGCGACTCCGTGAAGAGGATGGCGCGCTCCCCCTCGTTGATGCCGAGGGTTTCGGCCAAGAGGATCCGGGCCTTCGAGAACTTCGGGTGGAGCCCGTCGAACGACTCCGCCTTCCGCATCGCTTCTCTCACTTTGGGGTCCGCGACCATGCGCTGGCTCGCCTTCGACGCGCCCGACGAGCGGGCGGCCTCGCGCTGGCGCTCGAAGTACCGCCGGACGGACTCGACCGACTGCGTCTCGACCAGTTCGGTCGCGCGCCGGAGCTTCATCACCTCGGCGTGGGTGGACATCCCCTTGTACCCGTCCGACTGGTCGTTGTCCATCATCTGCTTCAGCTGCCCCCGCATCTTGTTGAGGTCCTTCTGCGAGAGGTCGGGGTTCGTCGTGTTCGTCACGCCGAGCCGTTTCAGCTTCTCTAACCGGTCCGTGATCACTTCGTTGAGCGCGTCGCGGATGTCGAGCACCTCGTCCGGGAGGGTGACCTGCTCCCACTGAACGTCGGTGTCGTGGGTGTACTCGTCGACGTCGGCGTCCTCCTCGGTCATCACCTCGACGTTCACGAGCCCGAGGTTCTCGCAGACCGTCTCGATCTCCTCGGTGTCGCCGCCGGGCGAGGCGGACATGCCGGTGACGAGCGGGTCGGCCGCGTCGGCGTGGTAGCGCTCGGCGATGTACACGTACGCGTAGTCGCCGGTCGCGCGGTGGCACTCGTCGAAGGTGAGGTGAGTCACGTCGCGCAGCGAGATCCGGTTGCCGACGAGGTCGTTCTCGACGACCTGCGGGGTCGCGATCACGATCCGGGCGTCCTCCCAGAGCGCGGCGCGGTCGTCCGGTTTCACGTCGCCCGTGAACACGACGATCTCGTCGTCCGGAATCTGTAGCGCCTCGCGGTAGAAGTCGGCGTGCTGCTGGACGAGGGGTTTGGTGGGGGCTAAAAAGAGCGCCTTCCCGCCCGCCTCGTGGAGGCGTTCGGCGGTGACGAGCAGGCTGACCGTCGTCTTGCCGAGGCCGGTCGGGAGACAGACCAGCGTGTGTTCGTCGGCGGCGGCGTCCGCTAACTGGAGCTGGTAGCGGCGCCGCTGGAGGAAGTCGTCGACGAGCAGGGGTCGGTCGATTCCGGCGGCCTCGGTCGCCATCGGCGGCTCTTGGCCGGCACCGGCCTAAAGCCTTCGCGAACCGGGGTGAAAGTTATCGGTCGCCGGAGCGCTCCTCTCGGAGCTCTTCCGGGACGTCCTCGTCGACCAGCTGCGCCCACTCCGCGAGCCGGTCACCGGATCTGGTCTGCGTACTCATCACGCGACGGATCTCCGTGGTACGTCTTAACAGTTACCCCGATTCTGCATGAATTAGCACGGGTCCGGTCGGATCCCGACGGTCGGTCGGCCGCGACGCGCGCCGCCTCGGGTCGGAGGGGCCGCCCGCCGCTCGGGCCGACTCGCACGCCTTTTACCGCTCACGCGCCTCCGGCCGGCATGAGCAACCTCGACGAGTTCCTCGCGGGCGAGCGGCTCGACGACGTGGTCTTCTACCTGAGCGACGCGTACCTCGACGACGACTCCCGGCTGCGCGAGGTCGGAGAGGAGACGGACGGCGGCGTCCGCCTGATCCTCGACGGCGAGACCGGTCGGTCCGCGTTTCAGGCCGGCACGGGCATGGGCGCGATGGAGTTCGCGAAGACGGCGATGGGCGCCGACGGCGAGATAGCGCGCTCGCTCGACGGCGGGGCGTGTCCGTTCGCGGACGACGCGACCGACGCCGACGAGGGCTCCGACGACGACCACGACGTTCAGTTCGTCTTCGCGTTCGCGGAGGCGCAAAACGAGGAGGTCGGCGGCCTCTACGCCGAGGGCGACGTGGTCCACGCGTACGCCCACTGCACGTGCGGCGAGAGCTACTCGCACAAGTGGGTCATCGGCGACCGCGACGACTGAAAAACCGCCGAACGACCGGCTATTCGCCCGGTTCGGCCCTACTCCTCTTCGGGCGCGTCGTCTTCAGGCACCGCCCCGTCGACGAGCGACTGGTCGCCGTACTGCTCCCGGAGGTCCTTCTTCGAGAACTTGCCGGTCGCGGTCTTGGGCACCTCGTCGATGAACTCCACCGCGTCCGGCACCCACCACTTGGGGTACTCGTCGCGGAGGCCGGTCTCGATCCGCTCGACGATCTCCTCCCGGTCGACGCCGTCGGCCACGACGACGAACGCGACGGGGCGCTCCTGCCAGCGCTCGTGGGGCACGCCGACGACGGCCGCCTCGCTGACGCCGTCGTAGGCCATGATCGCGTTCTCCAACTCGACGCTGGAGATCCACTCGCCGCCCGACTTGATCACGTCCTTCGTCCGGTCGACGAGCTGCATGTAGCCGTCCTCGTCGACGGTGACCACGTCGCCGGTCTTCAGCCAGCCGTCGACGAACTCCTCCTCGTTGGCCTCCGGGCGCTTGAAGTACTCCTTCGTGACCCACGGGCCGCGGATCCGGAGTTCGCCGAACGCCTCGCCGTCCCACGGGATCTCCTCGCCGTCCTCGTCGATTACCTCGAACTCCAAGCCGGGGGCGACGAGCCCCTGCTTCGCGCGCTTGTTCACCTGCGTCTCGTAGTCGGCGTCGCGCAGGTCGCTCTTGAGGTGCGAGACGGTGCCGATCGGCGACAGCTCGGTCATCCCCCACGCGTGGAGCACCTCCACGTCGCGCTCGTCGTACCACTCGATGAGCGCCTGCGGCGCGGCCGCGCCGCCGATGATCACGGTGTCGAGCGTCGAGAGGTCCACGTCGTTCCCCTCCTCGACGTACTCGCGCAGGCCGAGCCACACCGTCGGCACGCCCGCGGAGATCGTCACGCCCTCCTCTTCGATCAGCGCCGCGAGGTCGGCGGGGTCCGGCGACGGCCCGGGGTAGACGTGTTTCGCGCCCGCAGCGGCCGCGGTGAACGGCATCCCCCACGCGTTCACGTGGAACATGGGGACGACGGGCATGACGACGTCCGAGTCCTCCATCGGGATCCCCTGCGGCGTCTGGGAGGCCATCGTGTGGCTCCACAGCATCGACTGCGTGTACTCGACGCCCTTCGGCTTCCCCGTGGTGCCGGAGGTGTAACAGAGGCCGGCGGGCTGGTCGCCGTCGAGGTCCGGCCAGTCGTACTCGGTCGAGTGGTCCGCGATGAACTCCTCGTAGGCGGGGGCGTCGAGCGCGTCGATCCCCTCGGAGCCCATCGCCACGAAGTCGACGCCGTCGAACTCCTCGGCACCCTCCGCGGCGCCCGCGATCTTCTCGGCGAGCGACGGGTCGACGAAGATGATCTCGTCGTCGGCGTCGTCGACGATGTACTGGATGTGCTCGTCGGGCAGCAGCGGGTTGATCGTGTGGAGCTGCGCGCCGGTGTTCGGCACGCCGAAGTACGTCTCGAAGTGCCGCGTGTGGTTCCAGCAGAACGTCGCGACGCGGTCGCCGCGCTCGATCCCGTGGTCGTCCAGGGCGTTCGCGAGCTGCGCGGTCCGGTCGGCGTACTCGCTGTAGGTGTGCCGGGTGCGCCCCTCGTGGGTGCGCGAGACGATCTCGGTGTCGGGGTACAGTCGTTCGGCGCGCCACATGAACGGTCGCAGGGTCTGCGCGTGTCCGCCTGGCATACCTCACACACCACGTGGTCGGGAACTATGAACGTTATCATGATTGATCGTGAATCTTCGCGGACACTCGGAGAGCGCCCGTCTCGCCTCGACAGGTCATTTATAAACGGTTGACCGCCAATCGTCGGTGAGCGCCGCCGAAATCCCAGTCGATCATTTATAAACGGCTGCCGGTAGTTCGACGGTGAACACCGCCGAAGCCTCAGCCGCTCGGCTGTACGACTGTGGATCTTATAAATGGATGATCGCTACGAACACCGCCGAAGCCCCAGCCGCTCGGCTGTACGACGGTAGATCTTATAAATAGAGGATCGCTACGAACACCGCCGAAGCCCCAGCCGGGAGGCGGGCGCACGCTCGCTGCGCGCTTCGGTCGCTCACTCCGTTCGCTCCCTCCAGTGCTTGCGTCGCCTGCGCCCGCCTCCCGGCTGCCCCTTCGAGTCCCGCCCCGCACGGCACCTCGCGCCTCCCCAGCCTCGTCGGCCTCCCTTCGCTTCGCTCCGGTCGGCCGACTCCCTCGCGCGTGCGGTTCGCGGCCTGTCGGCCGCTCACCGGCACGCGCCACCGCACATATTCTATTTAAAAGGGTAATTACCCCCGAAACAGGCTCGCGTGGACGGGCGCGTGGTCGGAGTCGGGTCGCGGGTCGTCGCCGCCGTCGCCGCCCTCGTCGGAGACCGCGCGGCCGTCGACGCCGTCGGCGAGGAAGTCGCGGACCGGCGGGCCGACGTGCTCCGGCTCGACGAGGAACGCGTCGTGGCCGTGGTCGGAGTCGATCACGTGGTGCGCGACCGGGACCCCGGACTCGCGGAAGGCGTCGGCGAGCGAGCCGGACTGCTCGACGGTGAAGTGCCAGTCGGCGGTGAAGCTCATCAGGAGGGTCTCGCCCTCGAAGGCGGCGAGCGCGTCGGCGTCGGTCCCGTGGCCCGCCGCGAGGTCGTACTCGTCCATCGCGCGCGTGAGGTAGAGGTAGCTGTTCGCGTCGAACCGGTCGCCGAACCCCTCCGCCTGGTAGTCGAGGTACGACTCCACCTCGCGGTACGGGAAGAACCCCGCCGTCGGCTCCGGCGGCAGCCCGAGGTCGCCGTCCTCGCGCGTCAGGGAGTCGCGGCCGGCCGACCGGCGCCCGAACTTCCGCTCCATCGACGCCTTCGAGAGGTACATGATGTGCCCGATCTGGCGGGCGATGGCGAGCCCCTCGGTCGGGTCGGGGCGGTCGTCGCCGTAGTAGTTCCCCTCGTTCCAGTCGGCGTCCGCGCGGATCGCCCGGCGCGCGACCGCGTCGAGCGCGAGACACTGCGCGTCGAGCCGCCCGGCGGTCGCGATGGCGACCACGCGGTCGACGTCGTCGGGGTACCGCTTCGCCCACTCTAAGGCGTTCATCCCGCCGACGCTGCCGCCGACGACCGCCCGCAGCCGCCCCACGCCGAGGTGGTCGAGCAGGCGCCGCTGCGCGCGCGCCCAGTCCTCCACCTGAACCGGCGGGAACGCGGTCCCCCACCGGTCGTGGTCCGGCTCCTCGCGTAAGTCGAGGTCCGCGGGCCGCTCGCTGGCCGGCCCCGTCGTCCCGTAACAGGAGCCGGGGACGTTCGCGCAGACGACGTAGTACTCGGTCGTGTCGATCGCCTTCCCCGGGCCGACGACGTCGTCCCACCACGCGCGGGCCTGTCCGGCCTGTCCGGCCCCGGTCGTCTCGGCGTCGCGCTCCGGCTCGGGCGAGCGCGCGACGTTCTGGCTCCCGGTGAGCGCGTGGCAGACCAACACGACGTTGTCGCCGTCGAACTCGCCGTGCGTCTCGTAGGCGACCTCGAAGTCGGGCACCGACTGCCCGCACTCGAAGGTGAACTCGCCGAGCGAGGCGACCCCATGGTCGGTCGGGACGGCGCTCATCGCTCCCCCCCGACGCCGCGCTCTCCCCCCGCGGCCCGCTCGCCCGCGGCCAGCCCCGCGTCGAGGTCGGCGATCACGTCGTCGGCGTCCTCGATGCCCACCGAGAGCCGGAGCATCTCCGGGTAGACCCCGGCGGACCGCTGTTGCTCCGCGTCCAGCTGCGCGTGCGTCGTGGAGGCCGGGTGGATGACGAGCGTCTTCGCGTCGCCGATGTTCGCGAGGAAGCTCGTCAGCTCGACCGACTCGCAGAACGCCTTGGCGGCCTCGTAGCCGCCGTCGACGCCGAAGGTTACCATCCCGCCGAAGCCGTCGAGGTACTCGGCGGCGTTGTCGTGGCTCCGGTGGTCCTCGAAGCCGGGGTAGCTCACCCAGTCGACGCGCTCGTCCTCTCGGAGGTACTCGGCCACTTCCCGCGCGTTCTCGCAGTGGCGCTCCATCCGCAGCGGGAGCGTGTTCAGCCCCTGGATCGTCTGCCACGCGTCGAAGGGCGACTGCTGGCCGCCGGTCGGCCGTATCCCGCGCTGGCGAACGACGTTGGCGAACGCGGCGTCGCCGAACCGCTCGACGAAGTCGATCGGGTAGGCGGGCGACTCCCCGTCGAGCTCGTCGTAGTCGGCGTCGGGGTGGCCCCACGGGAACTGCCCGCCGTCGACGACGACCCCGCCGACGGTGGTGCCGTTGCCGGTGATCCACTTCGTCGTCGACTCCCAGACGACGTCCGCGCCGTGCTCGAACGGCCGACAGCAGTACGGCGTCGCGAAGGTGTTGTCGACGACGAGGGGGACCGCGTTCTCGTGAGCGATCTCGGCGAGCCGCTCGAAGTCGGGCGTGACGAGCGAGGGGTTCGCGATCGTCTCGACGTGGACGAACGCGGTGTCGTCGTCGATCGCGTCCGCGTACGCCTCGTAATCGAGCGTGTCGACGAGCCGCGACTCGATCCCGCGGCGGTTCGCGATGCTCGTGAGGTACGCCGCGGTCCCGCCGTACATCTCCGAGCTGGCGACGACGTTATCGCCCGCGCTCGCGAGGACGGTCGTGATCGCGTCGAACGCGCCCATCCCCGCGCCGGTCGCGACCGCGTCCGACCCGCCGGAGAGGTCGGCGATCCTCTCTTCTAAGACGTTCACCGTCGGGTTCGACAGCCGCGAGTAGACGTGGCCCTCCGCCCGGAGCGCGTACAGCTCCGCCGCCGTGTCCGCGTCGTCGAAGACGTACGACGTGGTCTGATGGATCGGCGTGGCGCGGGCGCCGGTCGTCGAATCGGGCTCGGCGCCGGCGTGGAGACTCCGGGTGTTGAACCCACGTGTCATGTTTGTTGCTCATACGTCTACGCACTTCTATAACCCTCAGTTACGGCAATTGATGCCCCTTCGCCGAGCGACGGGTGTCCAGTCGGGCCCGCCGTGCGGGTCCACGCTCGTCTCCCCGAAGCGTGCGTTTATGACCGGTCGGGCGCCAACCGGTGGTAATGGCAGTCGCCGCCCCAGTCCCCGACCTCGACGACCGCGCGACCGACTGCGCCGATCGGCTGCGCGAGGCCGGCCGGGCCCTGCTCGCGTCGCACATCGACGCCGACGGGATCACGAGCGCCGCGATCGCGTCCACCGCGCTCGCCCGGGCCGGGATCGACCACGAGGTCGTCTTCGAGAAGCAGCTCGACGACGACGCGATCGCCGGGATCGCCGCCCGCGAGTTCGACGTCGTCCTCTTCACCGACTTCGGCTCCGGCCAGCTCGACGTCATCGCCGACCACGAGGAGCGCGGCGACTTCGTCTCCGTCATCGCCGACCACCACCAGCCCGCCGACCGCGACACGCGCTACCACCTCAACCCTCTGCTCGAAGGGATCGACGGCGCGAGCGAACTCTCCGGCGCCGGCGCGAGCTACCTCCTCGCCCGCGCCTTAGAGGGGCCCGACGGCGACAACCGCGACCTCGCCGCGCTCGCGGTCGTCGGCGCGGTCGGCGACATGCAGGACTCCGACGGCGAACTCGTCGGCGCCAACGAGTCGATCGTCGCCGACGGCGTCGACGCCGGCGTCGTCGAGGCCCGGACCGACCTCGACCTGTACGGCAGACAGACCCGGCCGCTCCCGAAGCTCTTGGAGTACGCCTCCGACGTGAAGATCCCGGGGATCTCGAACGACGAGGCGGGAGCGATCTCCTTCCTCACCGACCTCGACATCGACGTGAAACGCGACGGGGAGTGGCGGCGCTGGGTCGACCTCGACGGCGGGGAGCGACAGGCCCTCGCGTCGGCGCTGATGCGCCGCGCGGTCGCCTCCGGCGTCCCGTCCGAGCGGATCGAGGCGCTCGTCGGGACCTCCTACACGCTCGTCGACGAGGAGCCCGGCACCGAACTGCGCGACGTCAGCGAGTTCTCCACCCTGCTCAACGCGACCGCGCGCTACGAGCGCGGCGACGTGGGCCTCGCGGTATGTCTCGGCGACCGCGGCGACGCGCTCGCGGAGGCGCGCCGGCTGCTCCGCACCCACCGGAAGAACCTCTCTGAGGGGCTCCAGTGGGTCAAAAACGAGGGTGTCACCCACGAGGAGCACCTCCAGTGGTTCGACGCCGGATCGCGCATCCGCGAGACCATCGTCGGTATCGTCGCGGGGATGGCGGTCGGCTCGCCCGCGGTCGACCGCTCGAAGCCGGTGATCGCCTTCGCCGAGGAGAGCGCCGAGGAACTGAAGGTGTCCTCGCGCGGCTCGCACGCGCTCGTGCGGCAGGGGCTCGACCTCTCTGTAGTGATGCGCGAAGCGAGCCAGGCCGTCGGCGGCGACGGCGGCGGGCACGACGTGGCCGCGGGCGCGACCATCCCGATCGACGAGCGCGACGCGTTCCTCGCCGAGGCGGACCGGATCGTCGGCGAACAGCTCTCTTAACGGGGACGCAGACGACGCCCGGTCGTCACCCGACCGTCCGGCGGACCCAGCCCGACGCGCCGCTCGGGACGGGGCCGGACTCCTCGCGGGTCTGGCGCGTCCCCTCGCCGTCGACCGCGCGGACGACGACCTCGCGCTCCCCGTCGGCCTCGAAGACGTGGCGCCACTGCCGCCAGACGTCCGCGTCGGGGAGCGGATCGGAGAGCTCGGCGTCGGTCCACGAGTCGCCGCCGTCGGTCGACACCTCGACGCGCTCGACGCCGGGGGTCCCGGCGTAGGCGTGGCCGGCCAGTTCGATCCGGCCGTCGCCGAGCTCCGTGACCCCCTCGTCCCAGAGCTTGGCGACGGTGGTCACCTCGCCGGTTCCCTCCCAGCCGCGCTCCTCCCAGTAGCCGTCGTCTTCGACGTTCAGCAGTTCGATCTCCGAGAGCCATTTCACGTTCGTCTCGCCCCAGTGGCCCGGGATCAACACCCGGACCGGGTGGCCGTGGCTCGTCGGGAGCTCCTTCCCGTTCATCCCCCACGCGAGGAACCCCTCGGCGAGGACGTCGACCGGGAACTCGACGTAGTACCCGTCCTCGCCGCGCAGCATGGCGCAGTTACAGTCGCCCTGGGGGTCCACGGATTCGAGCAGCGGGCGGATCGGCGTCCCCGTCCAGACGGCGTTGCCGATACGGCGGCCGTTCTGGTCCTCGCCCACGCACCGCAGCGTCACCGCGCGGTCCTCGGCGGGGCGCTCGATCAGCTCGTCGAAGTCGACCGTCCGCTCGGAGCCGGTCTCGCCGGTGAACGTCAGCGACCACTCCTCGGCGGCGACCTCCGGGTCGAACTCCGCGATGTCGACGTTGTAGAACTCGCCGATAGGCGTCACCATCCCCTGGAGGCCGTCGCTTTCGACCGCCAGCGACGCCGATCCGAGTTCTCGGAGCCGCGCGGCCGCGCCCTCCGACCGCGGGGCGTCGGGAAGGGGCTCGTCCTCCGACGCGAGCGCTCGCCGGCCCACCGCGGTCGCGGCGACGAACCCGAGCGCCCCGGCGACGAGCCCGAGGGTCCGCCGGCGCACCGCGTCGACGACGGCCGGTGCGTCCCTCACTGCGTCGGTGTCGCCTCCGGACGGGGCTGCGGACGACGGCAGCCACCCGACCCCGACGACGGCCGCCGCGGGGAGCGCCGCGCCCAGCGCGCCCGTCGAGACGCTCGTCAGGCCGGCCGCGAGCAGCCAGGACCCCCCTCCCGCGACCGCGGCGCCGACCGCTCGCCGGTCCGTGCGCGCGGCGAGCCGAAGGCCCGCGAACGCGACCGCCCCGAACAGTCCGACAGCGACCGCGAACGCCAGCGCGATGTGGATCAGGTGGCCCGCCTCGCCGAGCGTCTCGATCGTCGCCGTCACGATCGGTCCGGGAGTCAGGTCGACGACGGTCTGGTCGACCGGCCTGACGACGAACGACGGCGTCCACCCCGCGACGAGGTACGAGCCGGAGATCGCGGCCGCGCCGGCGGCCGCGGCGAGGAGCGTTTCCCGCCGCTCGGTAACGTTGATCACGAGTAGCGTTAGGGCCACAGTCACTTGAACTGCGGCCTCGGCCGAAACCCCCTACAGTACCGTCGGCGTTGCCGGAGTACGCACAGCCGCGACGGCGAGAAAAGCGGTCGGAGCGAGCGCCGCGAGCGATCGCGTTGAGGCGAGCGACGTCGAGACGGACGGCGTCGCGTCAGGCCTCGCCGAGGTCGCGGAACATCGCGCGGTAGTCGTCGGTCGACAGCGACTCGCCGAGGTCGTCGATGTCGGCGTCGAGCTCCTCTAACCGGTCGACGAGGTCGGCGTACGCGTCGTTCCCCTCGCGCTGTGCGGCCGGCTTCTGCGAGCTCAACACGGCGCGCTTGCTGGCGAGCGCGGCGGCCTCCTGGACGAGGTCGTCGTACTCGCTGCGGGTCAGGAGGGTGTCGATGGCCGCGAGCAGCTTCGTGCGGCTCACCGGCTTGGTGAGGTAGAGGTCGAACCCCATGTCGATGATGTCGAAGTCGGGCTCGACCGCGGTGACCATCGCCACGCGGCAGTCGTACCCCTCCCCGCGGATGTGGTCCAAGACGTCGTCGCCGCTCCCGTCGGGGAGGCGGCGATCGAGGAGCACCACGTCGACGGCGGCGTCGACCCGGTCGATCGCCTCGGCCGCGGTCTCGGCGACGTCGACGTCGTACCGCTCCTCCAAGAAGCCGGCGTACAGCGCCGCGATGTCTGGCTCGTCCTCCACGACGAGTACCGACGGGTCGCTCACCGCCGATCACCGCCGGGAGCGACCGGACACGCTTCACCGGGCATACACGAACGGGCGGCGTGTCGAGAGATAAAACTGTCGCCCTTCGTGCGCCCGACGTACCGAGCCATCCGTTCCGACGCACTGAACCGTCTTTTATATACTCCGACCGTCTAGGGGGAGACGAATGTCAGAACTCGTCTCCACCGGGGTCGAGGGGCTCGACTCCATTCTCACCGGCGGCATCACCCAGCGGTCGACGGTCCTCGTCTCCGGCAACCCGGGTACCGGCAAGAGCATCTTCGGCATCCAGTACCTCCACCACGGCGTCTCCGAACACGGCGAGCGCGGCGTCTACGTCTCCTTCGAGGAGGACGAGGCCGACATCCGCGGCGCGGCCGAGTCCGTCGGCTTCGAGGGGTTCGACGAGATGGTCGACGACGGCGACATAGTCATCCTCGACAAGCGCGAGATGTTACGGGAGACCGACTTCTCGACCGCGGTCGACCGCCTGCTCGACACCGTCGAGGACGGCGAGTTCGACCGGCTCGTCCTCGACTCGCTGTCGATGTTCCAGCTGTTCTTCGACGCCGAACAGGAGAAGCGCACGTACCTGCTGAAGTTCTCGGACATCCTCAAGGCCAACGGGCTCACCTCGCTGCTGATCAACGAGCAGGGCGCCGTCTTCCCGGACACGGAGGTCGGATTAGAGAACTTCCTCACGGACGGGAACATCTACTTCATCCAGACGCCGACCGACTCCGGCGTCAACCGCTACGTCTGGGTGGCGAAGATGCGGAAACAGGACATCGACACCGACATCTTCCCGATGGAGATCGGGCAGGGCGGGATCACGGTCCACGAGCGCGCGGGCGGCTTCTCGATGATGGGCGGCTCCGACGACCAGCCGTCGTTCTGACGGTCCGGTCGCCGGCCGGCCACCTCGCTACTCCCGAGAGGAGAGGTCGCGCCACACGTCGTCGAGGCGGTTCTTCACCGCCGACCGCTCCTCCACCTCGACGGTGAGCCCGTCGCGGAAGTCGACCTCCACCCCGTCGACCTTCCGGCGGTACACCTTCACGCGTCGGTGCTCGTCCGAGAGCGGCCGGTCGTGTAGTTCGAGGAGGTCCGCCTCCTCCAGCTCGTTTATGCGTCGATAACACGTCGCGATCGGGACGTCCAACTGGTCGCTGAGGTCCTGCGCCGACTTCGCGTCGCCCGTCGCCGTCAGGATGTCCGTGTTGTATTTGTTACCGAGTACGGTAATCAGATCGTCCCCCACCATTCACGTTATCGAGATTGATTTTTATCTCTTATAATGGTACCGGTGATTGTCTCATCCGGCGAACGTCCCGATTCGCCGTGCGGGGCGGGGACCGCGACCGCTTCGACGGTCCGAACCGTCGAGTCGTGTTATCGCCGCTGATACCCGCCACCGTGGGTTTATCACCGGCGTTCGAGCAGAGTGGGTATGGAGCTCATCGAGGGATTGTACCTGATGACGACCACCGTGCTGGCCGGCGCGAGCGCGACGCTCGTCGCGTTCGCGGTCGCGGCGTACCGCTCGTCCGGCCGCACGGCGATGGCGTACTTGGCGGTCGGCTTCGGACTCGTCGTCGTCGCGGCGGTGGGGACGCCCGCGGCCGCCTTCCGAACCGAATTCGGTAACGCTGAGGCGCTGCTCTTGGTCAACACCGGACTGCTGGCGGCGTCGATGGCGCTCGTCGCCGGGAGCCTCGCCGTCTACGAGCCGGGGACCCGGGAGTTCGTTATCCCCGAGTCGGAGCTGTCGCGCCTCCGCGATCGGTGAAGCCGAGCGGCATAGGAGGGGAACCGTTCTCCCCTCCTGCGACCGCGGCCGTCGGTCTTCGTTCCTCGTCGCCGGTCTCCGTCCGTTTTCCCCGCTGGTTCGTCGCCGAGCGCCCGCGACACGCGCGGGCTCCTCAGATCCAACCCTGAGAATCCGTCGTCGATTTCGTTAATTAGTTCTGTAATTACTTGGCCACAATAAACACGAAAACCGAACGACGTAAGTTGTTTATCAAACTGGATAACCGGGTACGTGATCTTAAGTAGGAATTCCCCATCGCTATCGATAACGCCCGCCGGGCAGGCCGGGGGCCGACGCAACACAACCAATGTTCGAAGCAATCACGGACGAGGAACAACGCGGTCAAGTGGGGATCGGGACCCTCATCGTGTTCATCGCGATGGTGCTGGTGGCGGCGATCGCCGCCGGCGTTCTGATCAACACTGCTGGGTTCCTCCAGACGCAGGCGGAAGCAACGGGCGAAGAGAGTACAAGTCAGGTCTCCGACCGGATTCAGGTCGTGAGTCAGTCGGGCAACGTGACCGACGCACAAGAGGTTGACCAGATCGACTTCGTTGTCGCAAAGGCTCCCGGTGCGGGCAGCATCGACCTCAATCAGGTGAGCACACAGCTCATCGGAGCGAACGGTCAGGAGTCGTTCCAGCTCAGTGAGTTGGGGGACGTCAACGGAAATGCCGCAGTACAGATCTTCACCGATCCAGGGAATAGCGACGTCGTGTTGACCGACAGCAGCGACCGGGCGGAGGTTCGGGTCAACCTGACGGCGACGAACGTCGACTACGCGAACCTCGAATCCGGCGACCAGCTATCGGTGACGTTCACGACCGCCTCGGGCGCGACGACGACGACGGAGATTCGTGTCCCGACGACGCTGACGAGTGACCAGACTTCGGTGAGGCTGTAACAATGTTCGAGTTCATTAACAACGACGACGACCGCGGCCAGGTCGGTATCGGCACGCTCATCGTGTTCATCGCGATGGTGCTTGTCGCTGCGATCGCCGCCGGCGTCCTGATCAACACGGCTGGGTTCCTCCAGTCACAGGCGGAAGCGACCGGACAAGAGAGCACTGACCTCGTCTCCGAGCGGATCGACGTGACGAGTACTGTCGGTATTGTCAACGATAATACTGATCCGCAGACTCTCTCCGAGATCCGCGTCGGCGTTGCCGGTGCGGCGGGCTCCAATCAGATCGACCTGAGTTCAGCGACGATACAGGCGGTCGGGCCTAACGGACAGGAGAACCTGATCTTCACCGACAATGACAACGCCACGGGGAATGGGGCTGACAATGGCGATACGCTCCTAGATGATTCCTCTATGGGAGTCAGCGACATTCCAGAGGGTACGTTCGCGGTCCAAAACTCGACCGGTAACTACACAACCGCGTCCGAAGCGGTTCTGAACGACAACGAGCGGTTCACGGTCGTCTTCAACCCCGAGACCGAACCGTTCGGGGAGACGGACGACGCCTTCAGTCAGGGGCAGCAGTCGTCGCTCGACATCGTCTCGCCCTCGGGCGCGACGACCAGCGTCGACCTCCGCGCGCCCGACCTCTTCACCGAGGGCGGCGAAGCGGTCCGGCTCTAGCGAGCCTCGAACAGCGCGGTAACCACAACGTCGGCGGCTCGGCCGCCCGCAACACCTATTTTTCGGCGCGCGCTACCACGACCCATGAGTGACGACGATGCGGTACCGACCGACCCGGACGAGCTCGATTTCACCGACGACGAGAACGTCGTCGAGATCGGGGAGGGCCGCTACGTCGTCGGGACGAACGGCCGCCCCAACGTCGGTCGCTCGCGCGGGCAGCGCCGCGCCCCGCCCGAGGACGCCTCCGGGTTCACTGCCGCCGACCCGGCGAGCCCGGAGGAGCGGCGCCCGGCCGGCGACGACCCGCGGTCGAGCGCAGCCGGGCCCGGCGTCGGCGAGCGCGGGCCGCAGGGCGGCGGCGGACAGCCCGGCGGCGGCCAGCAGTCCGGAGGCCAACCGGGCGGCGGCGGACAGCCCGGCGGCGGCCAACCACCGCCGAACGCGCAGGGACGGCGTCGAAACCAGGCCGCAGCGGGCGGTAACGCGGTCGACCGACAGGCGGTGAGCCGGTGGTTAGCCAACTCCTTCGACGGCGACGGCTTCGACTACGGCATCGACGCGACGCTCCACGCGAACGGCGACACCACCCGCCAGCGGATGGTGTCGAACGACGTGACGGCGACGTTCGACACGCTCGTCACGTGGTTCGCGTCGAACGCCGGCCCGAGTTCGCCGACGCCGGAGGCGATCGGGCTGCTGCTTGCGGCCTCCGAGACGACCGTCGACATCCCACCGGTGATGATAAAACGGTTCGCGGCGAGTCAGGGACTCTCCGCGAGCGACAGCATCGGCGACCTAGTTCGGGCGGCCGAGGAAGAGGGCGGGTTCAGGATCGAGTGATACGGGGGAGAGAGCGACGTGCCCGCTACCCCAACAGCACGAACAGCGCGATTCCGATCAGCGCGAACACCGCGTAGATCCCCGCCATCACCTCGCGCTTGAGCGGGCTGCCGAGCGGCTCCGCGGTGAGCCGCCGGATCGGCGGCAGGATCGCGATCCCGGCGAGGATCAGTGGTAAGGCGCTGAGCGGATTGTTCTGAACGAGCGTGAGCGCGACGACGATCGTTCCGTACCCGAGGACGTAACACCCGCGGCGCCAGAGCTGCTCGCGGTCGGTGAGTTCCTCGGTCGGGACGAAGCCCGACCCGCCGTCCTCGTCGCCGTCGACACCGCCCTCGGACTCGGCCGCGACCTGCTGGGCCTGCCGCTGCACGAACTCGTTGAGTTCATCCGCGGCGTCCTCCGTCTGGGGGGTGCCGCACTCAACGCAGTAGCGAGCCTCGTCGTCGAGTGACGAGTCGCACCGGGGACAGGTCTTCATCGTAGTGTGTACGGCAGACGGTCCGGATTAATTCTTCGGAAGACCGTCGCTTGCCCATCTCTGACTTTCGGGTTCTCTCCCTCCGCCGGTCCGGGTCGGTTATCAACCGTAATATTCGAAGCCGTACATTTTAATTCGTTACTCCCGCACGTCGACGCAGATGGACCCGCTGCAGCGGTATCGACCTCGCGAAACGAGCGGCGACGATGGGTCCGACCCATGCGACCGGTTATCGTCCCTCCGGACCGGATGCCCGGACTCTCAGACCGTGACCGCGCTCGGTCGGAACTTCGACGCGCGGCGGGACGCCCTCGATCGCGTGACCATGTCTGAGCGCGCCGTCGGAACGCTGCTCCTCTTGCTGCTGGTCGTGCTGTTCGCCCTCGCCTCGGGGACCGCTGCGGCGGCGGGTCACGGACTCGATCGCGCCGACGGGACGGCTCCCCTCCACGCGGCGGGTACGGACGGCTTCCACACGATCGACGACGCGGACCGAAATCTCAGCTCGGGCGGGACGTTCTGGCAGGGACAGACGGTCGCGTTCGACGATCCCAACGGAATCGTCGAGGGTGACCGACTACACCTCCGGGAGTACGACGACGAGGCGGACGAGTTGGGAGCCCTTGTCCGCGAGTTCGAGCTCGACGGCCCGGTTCGGATCGACACGGCGTCACTTCAGGGCACGTATGTCCTCGTCCCGGCGGGGGAGCGGACAAGCGCGGTCGCGGTCGACAATGGGACGATCACCGGAACCACCGAGGCGGAGTCGGCCGCCCCGTTCGAGGTGCTCGTGCAGACGCTCGACGTGCGCTTGGTTGGGAGCGGCACCGGCAACGGGACCGTCGAGACGGACCTCGAACTGGAGCTGACGTCGAATCGCGCCCGGTACAACGTGAACGTCACTGCCCCGGGCCTGACGTTCGACGATCTCGAGTCCGCGTTCATCCGCGACCGCCTGCTCAGGGACCGGAACGCGCCGCACGCTGACCGACCCCCGATCGATCGCCGCGGCGACGGCTACGGGATGTACGCCGACGATGACGTGATCGTCCTGCGCGGGTTCGCCGACGGGCGGCTCCGGTCGGACTTCGGCGAGGCCGAGTCGATCCCCCGCGCCGTCACCGTCGAGGTGTCCGACACGGGCGTCACGGACACCGCGGAGATCTCGGCGAGCGGCATCGAGACCGGTCCGTTCGAGATAACCGAGGTCTCTACCCCGAGCCCGGTCGAACCGGGCGCGACGGTGACGCTCTCCGCCACGGTCCGGAACCGGTGGAGCACGATGAGCGAGCGGGACGTGACGTTCCAGCTCGGCGACGGGAGACGGACCGCGATCGAACTGTCCCTCCCTGCCGGCGCGTCGACCGCCGTCTCCACGACCCTCTCGGCGCCGAGCGAGCCCAGGGAGTACGAGTTCACCGTCGACACCGACGGCGACTCGGCCAACGGGACGGTCACGGTGACTGACCCGAACGGCTCCGACGATGGATCGGACGACGGAAGTGACGGCGGTGACGAGGACGGCGGTGGCGAGGACGACGGAAGTGACGAGAACGACGGTAACGCCAGCGACGGCGACGGTGAAGACGACGGCGGTGGCGACGGTCCCATCGCGATCGATGTCGATCTCCGGCTGGGCGCGGGGGCGCTGCTCACCCTCCTGTCCGGGGCCGGAGTCGTCGCGTGGCGTCGTCGCTGAGGTCGTCACGCCCGCCGCCCCGATTATAGCGGGCGAGAACTGCACCCGATATCTTAAATTCTCCCGTTCGATACCTCGCCGTATCCGATGGATTCCGTCACGTCGACCGGCGGCCCCCCCGGTTCCCGCCGCTTGCTGGTCGTTGGACTGCTGGTGTGCTGTGCCGTCGGCCTGGCGGCGTCTGTCCCGTCGGGCGCGGCGCAGTCCGGCGCCAACGGCACCGTTGAGGGGACCGTCACCAACGCCGCCGACGAGCCGATCTCCGGCGCGACGGTGACGGTGATGGTTGACAACCACCCGGACCTGACGAACACGACCAACGAAAACGGGAACTATGAGATCGACGAGGTCCCGTACGACGAACAGCAGCTGGTGGTGACCCACGATAAGTACGAAGAGCTGGGCACCGACGTCGCGGTGTCGACGACGAACTCCCCGGTGACGGAAGATGTCACCCTGACGCGAAAGATGGGAACGCTGACCGGAACGATCGTGGGCGAGTCCGGTCCGATGGGGGGCGAGCCGCTCCCCGAAGTCACCGTCACGGTCCAACACGACAACGAGACGGACCGAGAGATCATAGAAGCCACTGCGGACGAGTACGAATGGCACGTCGAGACCAACCAGAATAATAAGTCCGTGATCACGACCGAGACCGGCGGAGACGGTCGGTACGAGATTGAAGTCCCGACGGGAGATGTCTCGGTCAATGCAACTCAGGACGGGTTTACCTCGACTCAGAACGAGTCCGATCCGGGTGAGGAGGCGACGGTCCCGAACGACGGGACGGCCACCCGAAACGTCGATCTGGCTCCCGTCCTCACGACCGTCGACGGGACGGTCACAAACACCGAGGAGGAACCGATTGCGGGCGCGACGGTTTTCGTCGACGCGGACACGACCATCTGGCCCGGTATCGACCAGAACTCTCTGGAAGCCGAAACCGACGGGGACGGGACCTACGAGATACGCAAGGTCCCGTCGACGACGACGACTGGCGGGCAGCGCGATGTCGTGGCGAGCGCCGACACGTTCGAGACGAAGACGATGTCGGGGTCGATCCCCGAGGACGGGCTGACGGAGAACTTCGATCTCACTCACGTGGACAACGACATCACGGGGCGTGTCATCGGCCCGAACGGAAACGGGCTGCACAACGTGTCGGTCCGGATCGAGGGCAGCGTGGATGGCAGCGCGACGACCGGCTCGGACGGGCGGTACCAGCTCTCGGACGTTCCGTTCGGGACGCACACGGTGGTCGCGGAGCACGCCGACTACGAGACCCGAAGTCACTCCGTGGAGGTCGGGCGGACGGGGGAGCCGGAGACCGAACAAGACTTCGACCTGCCCCGCGCGACCGACGTGCGGCTGTCGGTGGACGACGTGTGGACGGACCTCGGACAGGCCACGGAGACGGTGACGGTCAGATACACCTTCGACGAGGAGGTGGAAGACAAGGTGAACGTCGCGGTCGAGGGGCCGTCGTCGACGATCGACAACAGGACGGTGACCGTCGGCCACGAGCCGGAGTCGTCGTACACGGAGACGTTCCAGCTGCCGGCCCGGAGCGAGATCGACGACGGCGACTACACCGCCGAAGTCAGCGCCCTCGGCGAGAACGCCTCGTCGTCGTTCGCGGTGTCGAACGCCTTCGAGAGCGGCGCCGTCGAGTTCTCACAGGACCGGTACCAGTCGCCAGCGGGTGACTTCGTCGTGGTCGATGTCACGATGGATGACACGCTTGACGAGGCGTACCTCCTCGTCGGCGGCGACCGGGAGGCGGGAGAGCGCAGCCTCCAGAACCACCTCGATGTCCTACACGTGACCGGCGACGCGTCGTTCGTGATCAACACTCGGCTCGTCGGCACCGACGCACCCTCCGAGGATGTGTACATCCCCATCTCCGACGGCGAGGTGACAAGCTACGCGCACAGCATCGGCGCCGCGAATGACCCGGACGACGAGGGCGTGGACCCGGCGGGGACGTTCTCCGACGTGACGTTCCAGAACCACCGCGGCACCGAGGTGGCGGACACGCTCGCCGAGTTCCGCGATGAGGTTGGGCTCACCGCGCGCGGGAGTCCCCTTCAGGCCGGCCGGTACCGCCTCGTCGCCGGCGGGACCGGAACCGTGATGATCCGCGACGACGATGTCCCCGACTTCCGACACCCGGTCGACCGGTCGAACCTCGTCCTCACGCAACCGGTGCTCGGCGAGGTGAACACGTACGTCCTCCCGCCCGGCCCGGCTGACCAGCTCGACCGGTTCGACGAGGAGTCGGGGCCGCTTCAGCTCGGCGACATCGGGTCGCTCCGCGCCGACGCCACCGAGACCGACACGATCGCCCGCGGCGACCGGATCCTCGTCGAGGTGCGCGGAAGCGGGACCTTCGGCGCACTTCTGGCGGGCGATACTGACCATCCCGCGATCAACGAGGGCGTCGATTCCGGGGAGAGCGCCCCCGGGAACATCGGCACTAAGCAGTTCGCGACACTGCTCGAACGCCACGAGGGCATCCATGCGGAACTCACGCACCAGTCGCTCGGTGCGCCGAACAACCCAGGATCGACGCTTCGGTTCACCGATGTCGCCAGCAGCGACCTCTATATACTCCCAGATGACAGCGCATTCCAGTGGGAGAGTGGCGATGCCATCGGTGACGATCCAGTCGTCGGCGGCCTTTACTTCGTGATCGATACCCGTGGATCGGATCCGTTCGATAACCAACCCCGTGACGGCGATGAGCTTGCCTTCGAGATGGCGTACGAGTCTCCCGAAGACGAACGGTACCAGTTTGAGGACTACTCGCTCGCCGACGGGGAACAACCCGCCCCGTTCGACCCGGCTGTCGAGGAGAGCAACGCCCTCGAACACTACCCGTACTTCGGTGACGACGACACGACGGTGCGGACGAACGACTCATTTGTCTTCGAGGAGCCGTACGTTGAGTACCGCCAGACGGGTCTCGACAGGGAACTGATGATCCCGTCCAGTCAGAACGGGGTGATCGCCGGGAACACGAACATCGCTCCCAACTCGGACGTCACGGTCCAGCTGATCGCGAGCGACCGTCCCGAGCCGACGACGATTACCGTCGAAGATGTCACCATCGACGAGGACGGCGGGTTTGAGGTCGTTCACGATTTTTCCGACCTGGAGCCCGGTGAACGCGTTGAAGTTGAGTTCTACACACCCGAACGGCTCGTCGGGAACAGACTGCTGGACAAACGCGGTGCGATCGTGGTTGATGATCTTGACGCTCCGGCCTACTTCGATGTCAGCAACCTCACAGCAGAAACGACGGTCGCTCAGGGCGACCGTTTGGACTCAATAGCGGGCGAGGTCACCAACACGGGCGAGATTGCCGACCGACAGATGGTTGAGTTCTCTATTGATGGCAAAACTGTGACGGAAACGTCGACGACACTCGACAGCACGGAGTCGACGACACTCGATCTTTCTGACCAGTTCGTTGTCCTTCCACCGGGGCAGTACGAGTATGCCCTCCGGACAGACGATGACGAAGAGACAGGACAGTTGACAGTCACGGAGACGAGTGATGGAAACATCACCGAGGAAGACGGTGACAACGGGACTACCCAGACAGTGAGCGAATCACCGGCGACCGGAACTACGTCGAACTCAGCATCTACTACCGGGAACGGCACTGATGCTGACGAAAACAACTCAGACGATGGTGGAAACGGTCCAAACGGTGATGATAGTCAATCTAACTCAGTGCCGGCGGTACCATTTGGCATTGGAACGCGCGAGGCGCTCGGCGGCACGGTCCTCGTCGGCGCCGTCCACCTCCTCGGCCACTGGGTGTGACTCCGGCGGCCGGAACCGGTCGCGTCCCGCTCCGTTCTCAGCGCTGAGAACCGCGGGGGAGCGATTAAGTGATCGCTGCGCCCGGTTTCAGACAACAATGGCTACGCGGGTACTCATCGCCGACGACTCGGAGTTCATGCGGAACCTCCTCCGGGAGATCCTCGAAGGCGAGTTCGAGATCGTCGGGGAGGCGGAGAACGGCGTGGAGGCGGTGAACATGTACGAGGAGCACGGGCCGGACCTCGTGATGATGGACATCGTGATGCCGATCCGCGACGGGATCGAGGCGACGACGGAGATCCTCGAAGAGAACCCCGACGCGACGGTGATCATGTGCACCAGCGTCGGGCAGGAGGAGAAGATGAAGGCGGCGATCAAGGCGGGCGCGGAGGGGTACATCACGAAGCCGTTCCAGAAGCCGAACGTGCTCGACGCCATCGGCTCGGCGGTATAATGCGCGTCGACGTCCGCGCGCTCGGCGCCTGTAACCGCCTCGCGGAGCGGGGGGCGAAACAGGCCGCCGGCGCGCTCTCGGACCTCACCGGGACCGACCTCGCCGTGGAGGTGACGGGCGCGAGCGTCGCGAGCGGCGAGGACCTCGCGGAGTCGTTCGCCGGCCGGGAGTCGATCGGCGTGAGCGTCGGGCTCCGCGGCGGGTTAGACGGCGAGGCGGTCCTCGCGTTCGACGCCGCCAACGTCGACGCCCTGCTCTCGCTGCTCCCCGGGGGGCAGTCGATGGAGCGGAGCGCGGTGACGGAGGTCGGCAACATCGCGCTCGGGGGATTCCTCGACGGCTGGGCGAACTACCTCGGGAAGGCGATCGACATGTCGCCGCCGCGCTACTTCGAGGCGGACGGCGCGGCGGTGCTGCCGGACGGCGCGCTCGCCGGTGACGGCGTGTTCCTCTTCGAGAGCCGCCTCGACGCGACGACGACGGACCTCGACTTCTCGATCTACATGCTGCCCGACTCGGGGCCGTTCCGCGACCTCATCGTCGGGAAGACGGCGCCCGCGGCGACCGCCGGCGGCGAGGCGGACGGCGGCACTTCGAGCACGGCGGTGCCGTACGAGTCGCTGTCGACGTTCTCGTCGCTGGCGAAGAAGGGGTCGGCGAACGCCGCCGACAACATCGCGATGATGACCGGGTTAGAGACCAGCGTCGACGTGAGCCGGCTCCGGTTCGTCCCGCTCGCGGACGTGCCCGCGGAGGTCGGCACCGAGCCGCACGCGGGCACGGTGTTCGAGCTCCAGGGCGAGCCGAGCGGCTACCTCGCCATCCTCTTCGAGGAGTCGTCGGCGGCGGCGGTCGCGGACGCAATGTTACCGATGGAGCCCGACGAGCCGCTCGGGGACATGGCCCAGAACGCGCTCTGCGAGCTCGGCAACGTGATGACGAGCGGGTTTATCGACGGGTGGGCGAACGTCCTCGGCACGTCGATCACTCACTCGCCGCCGGAGTTCGTCCACGACATCGGCGCGTCGACGATCAGCCCGCTCGTCGCGAAGCTGAGCGAGCGGCAGGACTACGGGTTCGTGATCGACACCGCGATCCAGACGGAGGGGATTCAGGCGCGCTGTGACGTGTACGCGCTCCCCGACGAGCGCGAACTGGCCCGGGCGCTCGACCGGCTCTCGGAGCCGTGACCCGCTCGCTCTCCGACGATCGGCCGGACGAGCCGGCGGACCGAACGGAGAGCGGCGGGGACGCGGTCGCCGACGCCGAGCCGGCGACCGTCACCGGCGGCGCGGCTGGCGACGACCCCGGCCGGATCAAGGTGGGCGTGGGCGAGCTCGCGGTCACGAGCGACGACGCGGTCCTGACGACCAGCGGGCTCGGCTCGTGCGTCGCGGTCGCGCTCGTCGACCAGCGGGCGGGCGTCCGCGGCCTCCTCCACGCCATGTTGCCCGCCGGGGAGGGACGAACGAAGGCGATCTCCCGGCCAGCGAAGTACGTCGATACCGGGATCGACTCGCTGATCGGGGCGCTCGACGACGCCGGCGCCGACCCCCGCCGCCTGGAAGCCCGAGTCGCCGGCGGCGCCGAGATGCTGGACCTCACCGACGCGGTCGGCCCGCGGAACGTCGAGCGCGTCGGCGAAGTGCTCGACGCCGCGGGCGTCCCCGTCGTCGCCAGCGACGTCGGCGACGCGGTGGGCCGGACCGTCCGGTTCGGGCCGGACGGCCGGCTCGTCGTCCGGGCCGCGGACGGCTTCGAACGAGCGATCTGACCGGACTGGGCCGTTCCGTCCCGGCTACGGCCCGTTTCCGCGTTCGATCGCGCTCCGATCTCTCCGTGCCCGTGCCCCTCAACCAGCGATGTACACGCTGCGCCGTGCTTTCTCATGGCTGATATTTTGAGGGGTGAATTGAAGTGGGTTCTGCGGGTGGTACACGGTAATGGGCCTCGAACTACCGGTGTGGGGAGCTCCAACCGCCGCCTGGGCAGTCGCCACGCTGGGGCTCGTCGGTGCGAGCGTCCTCGACAGGTTCCTCGACGACGACGGATCCGACGACGACGGTTCCGGAGGTATGGACGGCGACGACGATCCCTTCGGCGGCGACATGGGCGGCGGAGGGATGGGTGGCGGCATGGGCGGCGGCGGTGGCGGCGGAGGCGGCGACGGCTTCGACGACTTCGACGGCATGGACGAGTGGGACGACGAGTTCGACGACGGCGGCGGCGGTGGCGGCGGCGCGGCCACCGACGAGCTGGAGAACCGGCTCGACGAGCTCGAAAACGAGGTCGCGTCGCTCTCCTCGACCGTCTCGACGGTCCGCTCGGAGAACGAGGAGATATCGAACGCCGTCGACGACATCGAGGAGGACGTCCGCAACCTCCTCGACATCTACGAGATGGTCACCCGCGGCATCAACCCGTTCGTCGACGACTCCGGCGGCTTCGACAGCGTCGCCGGCGGCGGCGAGGGCTCGTTCGGCATCTTCGACGACGAGGACGGCGGCGAGGAGGAGGACCTCGACGAGGACGTCGCGAACGCCGACGCGGACGGGTTCTTCGACGACGACCTCCTCGACGAAGAGGAGGAGGGAGACGAGTTCGACGACTTGGACAACGACGCGGACGGCGACGACGAGTTCGACGACCTCGACGACGACGGGTTCGACGACCTCGACGACGATCTCGACGACGAGTTCGACGAACTGGACGACGACAGCACGGACGACGCCGCGTCCGAGACCGAAACGGCGGACGACGGAGACGACATGAACGACGATGGAAAGAGTTTCAGCGAACTGAAAGAAGAGTACGACTCCGGGGAGGCCGACTGGGCCGAGGAGGGCGACGACGCCGCGGACGAGGACCCGTTCGAGGACGGGGACGACTCGTTCGCCGACCCCGGCGACGAAACCGACTCGTTCGACGACGCCGACGGCGGCCTCGGGGACGACGACCTCGGCGGCGACGACCTCGGGGCCGGAGGCGACGAGTTCGGCGAACCGGCGGATCCGGAGCCGGCGGGCGGCGCGGCCGACCCGGATCCGGCGGACGGCGTCGATCCGGAGCCGGCGCCCGACCGCCGACCCGGCGGTGATCCCGCGGAAGCCTCCGGCGGCTTCGAGTACGTCGGGAAAGACGACCTCTCGAGCGGGAACGGCCGCGGCAAGCCGTACCTCACCGAGCTGCCCGGCGACTACGTCGGCGACCTCCTCGTGATGGAGTGGCTGGAGTTCCTCGTCTCCGAGAGCGACGTCACCGACGCGGTGCGCGCGATCAACTACTACGAGCGGATCGAGTGGATCGGTCCCGACGCCGCGGCGCGGCTCCGGGACTTCCTCTCCGGGTTCGGGACGATCGACCGCAACCTCGTCGACCGGCCGGGAACCGACCGGCTCGTCCGCGAGCACCACACCCGCAGCCTCCGGTACGTGACCCAGCTCAACGGCACCAGCAGCCACACGGTCCTCTTGGACCGCTGGGACGACCTCGCCGGCGGCTCGATGGTCGGCGGCGGGCCCGTCAACGGACGCCGCGGCGGCCGCCGCGGCGGACGCGTCGATTCCGGTCGCAACGGTCGCAACGACCGCGACGATCGGCCGGAATCGAAGCGGAACGGTCACGACGAGCCCGGCCGGCGGGACGCGCCCGACGAGCGCGAGCGACGCACGAACGGCACGGACCACGGCGGCGCGGGACGCGAGGCGGACGCGGACCGCCGCGACGACCGGCGCGACCGGAACGGTTCCACGCGACCGATGAACGATCCGAATCCCCGTTCCGACCGCGCCGATCCGGCCGACGGAGGGTGGGGAGATGGGCGTTAGCGTCTCCGCGTCCACGGCCATCATCGTCGCGGGGCTGTTCTTCGCGTTCACGACGTTCTACCCCGTGGCGGCCAACGGGCTCGACCGCGTCTCCGACGCCCAACACGGCGTCAACGAGCGCGCGCTCGAGCGGCAGAACACCGACTTCGCGGTGACGAACGCGACGTACAACGTCAGTTCCGGCGTCCTCACTGTTAACGCCACCAACGAGGGATCGATCGGGCTCGTCGCCGGCGACGCGACGCTCGTCGTCGGCAACGAGTACGTCGACGTGGGCGGGGCGAACGCGGACACGACCGTCGACGGCGACGGCGACACCGCGCTCTGGCTCGGCGACGAGACGCTGTCGGTGAGGGTCGCACAGGGCGAGACGGAGACGACGATCGAGGAGGGCACGCGGGTCGTCCTCGTCGTCGAGTCCGGCGTCCGCGACGCCGCGACCGTCACGGAGGTGGGCGCGTAGATGGCCAGCGTTCCCGTCTCGCATCTCATCCTGTTCATCGCGAGCCTTGTGATCGCCGCGGGCGTCGTCGGCACGATCACGACCGGCGTCGACCGCGTGAGCGCCGCCGTCGACGACGCCGGCCTCGACGCGACCGAGCAGCTCCGGACCGACGTGACGGTCATCTCGGACCCCAGCGCGGGGGTGTACAACGCGACCGAGGAGAACGTCACGCTGTTGATAAAGAACACCGGGACGTATCGGTTGGCGCCCGACGGCTCCGACCTCGACGTCGTCTTCGACGGTGCGTACGTCCGGCCGGACGCGCTCTCCGGGGAGCTGGTCTCCGCGGACGGCGCGAACGCGTGGAGCCGCGGCGACGTGTTGCGGCTCACGATAGACGTGAGCGAGATCGAGGGGCAGGACGGCGGGCTCGTCGACGGCGACCACCGCGTCTACCTCTCCGTGAACGGCGACGAGGAGCTGTTCCAGTTCCGCGTGGAGGGGGGTAACTGAGATGCCTCACGACAACCTCCTCTCTTTGGGCCTCGGCGACCGCGACCGGCTCAACAAGGAGCTGGGCGGCGGCATCCCCCGCGGCAGCATCGTCCTCATGGAGGGCGACTACGGGGCGGGCAAAAGCGCCATCTCCCAGCGGTTCGCCTACGGGCTCGTTCAGGAGGGCGCGTCGGTGACGATGATGTCGACGGAGCTCACCGTCCGCGGGTTCATCGACCAGATGCACTCGCTGGAGTACGACATGGTGAAGCCCCTCTTACAGGAGGAGCTGCTCTTCCTCCACGCCGACTTCGACTCCGGCGGCGCCTTCTCCGACGGCGACGGCGAGCGCAAGGAGCTGCTCAAGCGGCTGATGGACGCCGAGGCGATGTGGAACTCCGACGTCGTCTTCCTCGACACGTTCGACGCCATCTTCCGGAACGACCCCACCTTCGAGGCCTTGGTGCGGAAGAACGAGGAGCGGCAGGCCGCCCTGGAGATCATCTCCTTCTTCCGCGAGATCATCTCGCAGGGGAAGGTGGTCGTGCTCACCGTCGACCCCTCGGCGGTCGACGACGACGCCATCGGCCCGTTCCGGTCGATCGCGGACGTGTTCCTCCAGCTCGAGATGATCGAGGTCGGCAACGACATCCGCCGGCAGATCAACGTGAAGCGGTTCGCGGGCATGGGCGAACAGGTCGGCGACACGATCGGGTTCTCGGTCCGTTCCGGAACCGGAATCGTCATCGAGAGCCGCAGCGTCGCCTGACACATGACCGCTCGACGCACAGCCGGTCCGCGCGCGCGGACCGCGACCACCGCGACCGGGCGTAGGCCCGCCACGACGACCGGGCGTAGGCCCGCCACGACGACCGGGTGTAGGACATGACCGAACACGGCACCGCACAACCGTCCGAAGAGCTCCGAAAGGCGGCCATGCGGCGGCCGCACCTCCGGGAGCACCTCCGCGAGTTCAAGCAGATCACCGGGGAGTTCCCGCAGTTCATCGAGGAGCCGAAAGACGAGTACGAGTCCGCCCGGCCGAACGTCATCTACCCGGTCGGCGGCCCCATCTACAGCCACATCTACGGCGACCTCGGGCAGGACACGAAGTACTACGCCATCGAGCCGGAGGTGTCCGGCCCGCAGGCGGAGATCCTCAACGAGGTGAAAAACCGGCTGCTCACCGTGAGCGGCCAGCACACCGCGCCGGAGAACGAGGCCGAGTACGACGACCTCATCGAGGAGCTGCTCGAGGAGGTCACCCACGTCGACGACACCACTTCCGGCTGGCGTAAGGGCCTCTCGAAGCTGAAGAACTTCGGGAAGCTGTCGGTCACCGAGGAGACGTACGAGAACATCCGCTACCGGCTCAACCGCGACATCGTCGGGCTCGGCCCGCTCGAACCGGTGATGCGCGACCCGGCCAACGAGGACATCCACGTCATCGGCCCCAAGGAGTGTCACGTCGACCACGGCACGTTCGGCATGCTGGAGACGACCGTCGACTTCGGGACGCCCCAGGAGTTCGACAACTGGCTGCGCAACATGGGCGAGCGCATCGGCGACCCGCTCTCCGACTCCGACCCCATCGTCGACTCCACGCTGCCGGACGGGTCGCGTATCAACATCATCTACTCCGACGACGTCTCGCTGAAGGGCTCCTCGCTCACCATCCGGCAGGGCGAGGAGGTGCCGCTGTCGATCAACCAGATCACCAACTGGGGGACGCTGTCGCCCGAACTCGCGGCGTACCTCTGGCTCTGTCTGGAGAACGAGCAGACGGTGTTCGTGGTCGGGGAGACGGCGTCCGGGAAGACGACGACGCTGAACGCCATCCTCTCGTACATCCCGGACGACTCGAAGATATACACCGCGGAGGACACCGCCGAGGTCATCCCGCCGCACAGCACCTGGCAGCAGCTCCTGACCCGTGAGGGCGGCGGCGAGGGCTCCTCCGACGTCGACATGTTCGACCTGGTCGCCGCCGCGCTGCGGTCGCGTCCCGACTACATCATCGTGGGCGAGGTCCGCGGCGCAGAGGGGCGCATGGCGTTCCAGGCCGCCCAGACCGGCCACCCGGTGATGCTGACGTTCCACGCGTCGGACATCGTCTCGATGATCCAGCGGTTCACCTCCGAGCCGATCAACGTCCCGGAGACGTTCATGGACAACGCCGACGTGGCGCTGTTCCAGAACCGCGTGAAACAGGGCGACCAGGTCCTGCGCCGCGTGACGAGCGTCCAGGAGATCGAGGGGTACTCCAAGGAGATGGAGGGGGTCGTCACCCGCGAGGTGTTCAGCTGGGACCCCGTCGAAGACGAGATCGTCTTCCAGGGGATGAACAACTCCTACGTGCTCGAAGAGCAGATCGCGACCCTGCTGGGGTACGCCGACACCCGCGACATCTACGACGACCTCGACTTCCGCGCGGAGCTCATCGAGCGGATGATCCAGGAGGGAATCCTCGGCTACCACGAGGTGAACGACGCGATCAACTCGTTCCAGCGCGACGGCGTCGAGGGCCTCCCCTTCGACATGCACCGGAACACGAGGTAGCGACGATGGGGGCGATCTAAGCGATGGCGGTGAAACAGTTCGGCGACGGGCTCGCGACGGCCGCGCAGCTGACCTCCGAGGTGATGGAGTCGTACGAGCAGCTCGACATCTCCAAGGGGAAGTACGTCGGCCTCGTGCTGCTGCCGGCCGTGTTCGTGTTCCTCGGCAGCGTCGTCGGCCTGGTCGCGCTGCCGCTCCCCTTCGCCGCCCGGGTCCCGATCCCGATGTTCGGCGGGCTCGTCCTGTTCGCGGCCGTCATCTACCCGAAGATCTACCTCTCAAGCCTTGAGACGAAGATCGACAACCAGCTGCACCTCGTGATGACCCACATGACGGTGCTGTCGACGACGAACATCGACCGGATGGAGGTGTTCCGGACGCTGGCGCAAGAGGAGGAGTACGGCGTCGCCGCCGAGGAGATCGGCCGCGTCGTCCACCTCGTCGACACGTGGAACCAGAGCCTCGACGACGCCTGTCGCCGCCGCGCGCAGGAGGTCCCCTCCGACGCGATGGCCGACTTCTTCGACCGCCTCGGCTACACGATGGGCGCGGGCCAGTCGCTCGAGGAGTTCCTCGTCTCCGAGCAGGACGTGATGCTCGCGCAGTACGAGACCCGCTACGAGTCCGCGCTCTCGAACTTGGAGGTGATGAAGGACCTCTACATGTCGATGATCCTCTCGATGACGTTCGCGTTGGTGTTCGCCGTCGTCCTCCCGATCCTCACCGGCAACGACCCGACCGCGACGGTGGCGGCGGTCATCGTGCTCTTCGTCTTCGTCCAGCTCGGCTTCTACGCGATGATCCGCGCGACGTCGCCGTACGACCCGATCTGGTACCACCCGGACGAGCGGTCGCCGGGCGACCTGAAGCTGTGGGGGTCGCTGATCGGCGGCGGCGGGCTCACCTTCGTCCTCATCGGGATCACGGCCGCCGGGATGTTCGGATACGGCCCCGGCCTCCCCGGCCTCCTCTTCTTCCTCGACGACGTCCGGCTCCCGCTGTACCTCGCGGTCCCCATCTCGCCGCTCATCGTCACCGGGGTGGTCCTCCGGCAGGAGGAGCAGGCGATCACCGCCCGCGACGGCGAGTTCCCCTCGTTCGTGCGCGCGCTGGGCGCGACCGAGAGCGCGAAGCAGTCGACGACCACGGACGTGTTGACGACGCTGCGCGACAAGAACTTCGGCGAGCTCTCCGAGGCCATCGAGCGGCTCTACCGCCGGCTCAACATGCGGATCAGCACCGAAGGAGCGTGGCGAGCGTTCACGCGTGACACGCGCTCGTACCTCATTCAGAAGTTCTCCGAGATGTACCTCGTCGGCCGGCGGATGGGCGGGGACCCGAAGATGCTCGGCGAGCTGATCTCGAAGAACATGAACGCCGTCAACCAGCTCCGCGAGCAGCGGCGGCAGGCGGCGATGACGTTCATCGGGCTGCTGTACGGGATCACGGCGGCCGCGACGTTCGCCTTCTTCATCGGACTGGAGATCGTCGCGATCTTAGCCGACCTGACCTCGGACTTCGGGCTCGACCAGATGGACATCGGCCAGATCGTCTACCCCGGCGCCTACGACATCCCGCTCATCGAGTACCTCCTCCTGACGGTCGTCCTCTTCAACGCCGCGCTCTCCTCGCAGATGATCCGCCGGATCGACGGCGGCAACCCCGCGAACGGCTACATCCACTTCGTCCTCCTGACGTGGCTCGGCGCGGGCACCGCCATCGCGACGCGGACGCTCGTCAACGCAATCTTGTCGATCTGAGCGCGGGGTTTCCGTCTCCGGCCCCGTTCGACTCACTCCTCGAACAGCGTCGGCTCGGCGACCGCCGCGTCCGCCGCGTCGCGCCACGAGCGCGACGGCGTCCACCCGAACAGCCGCGCCGCCTTCTCGATCGCGTAGACGCCGCGGTCGTCGCCCTCGGCGATCGCGCTCTCGTCGACCGCGCAGTCGGTCGGGATCTCGCCGTAGGACTCGCGCAGCAGGTCGAGTAGGGGTCGGCCGAGCGCGTTGTCGCCCGCGACGCAGTTGACCGCCTCGTGGGTGCCGGGGGCGACGGCGGGGTCGTCGCCGAGGAGGTCCGCGAGCGCGGCCGCGACGAGGTCGGCGACGTCGCGGACGTCGACGTACGACCAGAAGTTGCCGGCGCCGGCGTCGAGGTCGTCGACGTACTCGTCGGCGCGGCAGGCGTACGCGCCGGGGTACTGGATCCACGACGGACGTATCGAGACGGCCGGCACGTCGTGGCGGCGCGCGACCGCGCCCGCGGCCGCCTCCGCGGTCACCTTCGAGAGCCCGTACGGGTCCTCGGGGCGGAGCGGGTGGGCCTCGGTGACCGGCAGCTCGTCCGGGAACGGCGTCGGGTCGGCGAAGAAGAAGCCGTAGGCGCCGTCGCTGGAGGCCTGGACGACCGGGGCGTCCGCCCGGCCGGCCGCGTCGAGGACGTGCTTCGCGGCGAGCGCGTTCGTCTCGAACACCCGCCCCTCGGGGTGGGTGCCGGCGACGGGGATCGCGGCCCAGTGGACGACGGCGTCGGGGTCGACGGCGGCGACGACGTCGAGGGCCTGGTCGCGCTCCGCGAGGTCGGCCGCGCGGAACGAGACGTTCGGGGCCGGGTCGACGCCGAGTCCCGGGTGGTCGTAGTCGACGACGACGACCTCGTAGTCGCCGGCGAGGCGGTCGACGACCCAGCGCCCGGAGGCGCCGCGGCCGCCGGTGACGAGGACTGTCTCCATGTCCGTCCCTCGGGGAGCGCCCGAAAAAGGGCGTTGTTCGTCGGTTCGCCGCGCTCGCCGCTCGTCGACACGGGCGTCGATCGGCGACCACGGCCTCCCGCTCCGGCAACCTTTAACGCGCCGAGCGGTAACTTCCGGGTATGGACTGGAAGACAGACTGGGGACTCCGTGGACGGATGGGGTTCACGATGTTCCTCCTCTTCGCCCTCTACGTCGTGTTCATCGGCGTCCTGATCGAGGTGTTCAACGTCGGGATCATCTTCACGCTCGCGATGTTCGGCGCGTTCTCGCTCGCGCAGTACTTCTTCAGCGACAAGCTGGCGCTGCGGAGCATGGGCGCCCGCGAGGTGAGCGCCGACGAGTACCCGGACCTCCACCGCCGGATCGAGCGGCTGAGCCAGCAGGCCGACCTCCCGAAGCCGACGGTCGCGGTCGCGGACACGCAGGTGCCGAACGCGTTCGCGACCGGGCGGAACAAGAAGAACGCCACCGTCGCGGTGACCACCGGGCTGCTCCAGGCGCTCGACGAGGACGAGCTCGACGGCGTGCTCGCCCACGAGCTCGCCCACGTCAAGAACCGCGACGTGATGGTGATGACCATCGCGTCGTTCCTCTCGACCATCGCCTTCTTCATCGTGCGGTGGGGGTGGCTGCTCGGCGGCGACAACCGCCAGGGCGCGCCCGTCATCGTCGCGATCGTCGCGTCGCTTCTGGTGTGGGTGATCTCCTTCCTGCTTATCCGCGCGCTCTCGCGGTACCGCGAGTACTCCGCGGACCGCGGCGCGGCGCTGATCACCGGGAAGCCCGGTGCGCTCGCCTCCGCGCTGATGACGATCGACGGCCGGATGGACAAGGTGCCCAAGGAGGACCTCCGCGAGGAGGCGGAGATGAACGCGTTCTTCATCATCCCGATCAAGGCCGGCTTCGTCGGGAAGATCGCCTCGACGCACCCCTCGACGGAGAACCGCATCGAGAAGCTCCGAGAGCTGGAAAAGGAGATGGAGACGGTCTGAAACGGAGATTGACTGATGGTTCTAGTCAGTCCTTTATAAGGCGTTGACCGTGGGTCGGTGACAGACATCGCCGAAGTCCCAGCCGCTTATTTATAAGACGCTGAGGACAGGTCGACGACGAACACCTCCGAAGCCCCAGTCGATCATTTATAAGACGTTGCGGACAGGTCGACGACGAACACCTCCGAAGCCCCAGCCGGGAGGGCGGCGCACGCTCGCTGCGCTCCTCACTCGTTCGCTCCGCTCACTCGTTGCGGTGCTTACGTCGCCTGCGCCGCCCTCCCGGCTGCCCCTTCGAGTCCCGCCCCGGACAGCACCGCAACCGCGCCTCACGCCTCCCCAGCCTCGTCGACCGCCCTTCGCTTCGCTCGGGCGGCCGACTCCCTCGCGCGTGCTGACTCGCGGCCGCCGATGGCGGCCGCTCGCAGGCACGCGCCACCGCAGTTCATTTATAAATGATCACGAAGAGTCGCGGGTCGCGTAAAGTTAGAGGATGAGGCGTTCGACTTCAGAGTGCTTATGGCCGAAATCGAACGCCTCACCGAAGGTATCGCGTGGATCGACTTGTCGTTTGTGGAGCGAGATAGGACTCCACGCTGGG
>NZ_QPLT01000019.1 GCF_003666015.1 Halorubrum sp. Atlit-26R | reverse complement strand
GAAGACAGTGTAGCACAACGTGTTTCCAGCGGGCGAACCCGCCGCTGGCGGGCTCGCCCGCGTGCTTTCCCAACGCTTGTTTGACTAGGCGACGACACTGCTCAACGAAGTCGAGGAGATCGACTTCGATGGACAGAATCGATTTCCTCGGCTTCGTCCTTCTACTCCGTGATAACAGCTGATTAGATCGCTATTCAACACAGCAGTCTCGACGACGACGGGACGCGAGACGTGATCGAAGCATTGTCTTCCGAGACCGCCTACGAAATCTTTCGGCTGCTCAACGAAACGCCGGCGACGCCGTCACGGATCGCTGATCAACTCAACCAGAGCGTACAGAATGTCCATTACCACTTGGAGAATCTCGAATCAGCTGGCGTGATCGAAGTTACGGACACCTGCTATTCGGAGAAAGGCCGGGAAATGAGCGTCTACGTCGTTTCTGAAGACCCGACACTGCTCTTTCTCGGCACCGAGGACGATCGGCCGAGTCTCAAACGCGCGTTCAAATCCTTCGCCTCACTGCTTGGTCCACCGTCGATCCTGCTTGCTGCCGGTGAATCTATCGCTCAGTTCGTTACAACCGAATGAGCGAACACACCGACACACCGGCCAAAAGAACTTCTACTGCCAGCGACACAACTACGGATGACGTGGTACCGACGATCAAGGCCCGAAACGATGTCGATGGCTGTGGCTGTCTTGATTGCCGCAATATCGAGAGGCCCGCAATTCGTCGAAGCATTCTTGATTCGTTAGTCTGGTCCGTTCGCCTATTTCGGTCCTATCCGTCAATTGTCGTTTTCGCGGGTGTGATCATTTTGGCCAGACGGCTTCTCGAAACGGACAGTATCAACATGCTCCCGATGCCCGCAATCACCGTAGTTGAGACTCTGACGGCGTTTGCGTTCATCATCTTGATCCGTGCCTACGTAGGAACGATCGTCGCCGGTGAACTGACCGGCGATCCCGTCACGAGACGTGAGGGATTACATCGAAGCCTCGCTCGGACGCCATCACTAGTCGGCGTCGTCATTCTCACCGTGGTTTTGGTGATGACGGTTCCGTTCTTCCTAGCACTACCACTCTTCTTTATTATCGGTGTGCTCCCGGGCACACCGGTAGATATGATCAGTTTCCCCATCGCTGTAGCGATCGGTGGAATCACCTTTGCCGTGCCGTTTCTATTTCTCCTGTACAAGTTCTGGTTCGCACTTGAGGCGTGTGTCATCGGCCAGTACGGCCCGCTTAAATCATTCCGTGTGAGTTGGCGCATCACGACGAACTACCGGGGGAAATTCGTGCTTATCGGGGTGATCGCTATTGGAAGTGCAGCTAGCCTCTTTCTCCCAACATATCTCCCCGAGATGGGGATGAGCCTGGCCTCGTTGAATTCCGTTTTGGGTGTCATCTCATCGAGTGTCAGTGAACTACTTTCCATCGTGTGGGCAAGCGCCTACGCACACATCTACGTTCAAGGCATCGTATCGTGAATTGGGGTTATGCTGCTGATTCAATTTTCTTGAATCGCATCGAGCGATTGCCGCGATCACGACTGACTCTGTCGGTATCGAACTCGTATCGGCAAGGCCAGTCTCATACTGATCGAAATCAAATAGCGCGAATTCGCTCTCAATTGACCGACTGGATTGTCTTCTATATCTGTTATTTTGTACTGGTGAGTGATCCCTTATCGGGTCGACGGATTTTTCCTGCGGGTAACGAGCAACGTCCTAGGGATTCAATAGACTCAAGTGGCTCTGTTGAGATCCTCTGTAAGTGATATATTCTGCTCGGTCGCGGTCAGTACAGTGAGCTCACTTACCGTTCACGTATAGGACGCTTCTCCGAAATAAATAGAGAATTCTCGTTATTACAAGTGGGACATTGAGGTCGACAATTCCAACCGTCCACAAGCAAGCTAATTGGATTTCCCGTATGGTGGTTGATTTTTGTATTCTGACGGGCAATTCCTTTCACGTTTACTTCATCACCCTTTCCAAATCCCAATTTGAACTTCCGTCCACAGTTCTTACAGTCAAATAGAACAGTGAAGTGGATACTTTCGGGGTCATAGTCTACAACATCATCATAGCGGTGGGTATACTGACAATTTGAGCAATTTACACTGTTGTACTCCCGCTCTTTCCCGCGGTTTGGACAGACAACCATACAGAACGGATTTAATCCGATTACATATGTTACTGCTGCTCAATATACAGTTCTCATCGGCCGGCTGTTTCAGGTGAAAATATATCTGAGGAATAGGATTTCAACAGAGCCGCGCTCTGTATACAGCATAGCCTCTCCAAACTATCAGCATCTGAGGATTTCAACAGAGCTGGACTGTCCGATCTACGTAGACTCCAAAATATTTCAGAACGACAAGGTCAATTTCAGCAGTGGTCGTCCGGACGCAGGCGTTGAGGTCAAAATAGCTGAATTTGAGCGGATATTGGGAGTGTTCGACACAGAGAAGGCATCAATCGGTGCTGCTCTGGAGTAAAAGGAAAACGTAGGGGGCCAACCAATGGTTCCTCTATTTCTTTCTTGTCTGTTCTGTTGAATCCATAGAAGGCGTCAGGATCGATGGACTTTACACTTGGTTCAGGAGCGCTGTCGATAGAATCCTGAAACAGAATGTTGGCAGAGAGGGAAGAGGATCGAGATTACTGAAGAGATCGATCCAACACACCGACGACGAAGAGCGAAATAATCGCTCCTTCAGATAGTTGGCCCCCTTGCCGTCATCGGATTCAACAGAGCAGTACAATCTGATCTGTGACGCCTCACGCAGCCAAGGAGAGATGTCTCCGGAAACTGTCGAGAATACACCTACATTTCTCGGGTGTCTGGAATAAACGATAATCGTCGGGACTCAGACTTGTTAAATGGCACACTTAGGTCGGGTTTCAATACGTGAGATCAATCTCGGAGTGCCTCAACGGGTCGTTCATTTGCTGCTTTCCATGCTGGGTACAACCCACTAATCGCACTTGCAGCAACCGCAAACAGCATCCCATACAGGAGATATTGTACGCTTTGCCAGCGGAAGGCATTTAGTGGGCTCCCCAGTAAGAATTCAAATAGTATCACTCCGATACCGGCGGAAACGACGACTCCCAACACGCCGCCAATGATCCCGAGGAACACTGCTTCGGTGAGGATCATTCGGAGAACTTCACCACGAGTGATGCCGACAGCTCTGAGAACGCCAATTTCTCCCTGCCGTTCGACGGTACTCATCAGCATTACATTGAGAATCGCGACGCTCGCAACCACCAACGAAATTGACCCAATGCCAAGAAGTCCGAGTCGGAGCGTACTCAGAAATGATCCAACGTTCTGTTGTACCGAAGCAAAGTTCCGAACACGAACAACATCTTCGTTAGCAGTGTTGAATGACGACTCAATGCCGGCTGTAAGAGCCTCTACCGACTGCCCAGGTTCCGCCAAGACAGTTACCGAATCGTAATGGTTTTGATCACTCATCGCCGAGAGCGGTAACACGAGTACTCGCTGCTGGCCGCCGAGGCCCTGGGATGATGAGAGGATCCCCTGAACGCGATAAAGTTGTCCATCGTAGGTAACCGGATCACCAATCTCAATCCCGAGCAGTCTGGCATCTGCCTGAGAGACTAATGCCCCTGACCGGAAGCGGTTTGAGATGCGCCCCCGGGAGACGTTGTACACTGTATCCGCCTTCGTCAGTGCCGTTACTCTGACACGTATTTCAGCCCCATTCCGAGCGGAGAGTGTTGTCACGTTACTCCGTTCGGGTACCACCGTTGCATCACCTGTGAGCCGTTCAATATCATCGACCTGCTCGGCGGAGATCCCGTCATTGGGGTTGTCCGGCCCCGCAGAGATAGTCACTTCGTTGGATAATCCCTCAAGATTCGCGGTCGCTTGTTGTTGGATTGCGGCGGTAGCCATTCCCAGCGATGCGATTGAAACAACTCCAATCAGGATTCCGAGTGTCGCGAGAGCGGTCCGGACTCGATTACGCCCAAGATTTCGCCACGCCATCAGGGCGCTGGGAAATCGCCGTAGGGGATGCTGTCGGTTCATGTGTTGATATTCCCATCAACTAACTCAACAACCCGGTCAGCGTACTCAACTAACTGCTCATCGTGGGTGACTGCCACAATAGCAATATTCTCGCTTTCTTTGAGCCTGGTTAATTCATCTAAGATTGTCGCTCCGGTATCTTGATCGAGGTTACCAGTCGGCTCGTCCGCAAGAAGAACGTCCGGTTCGTTGATTAATGCACGCGCAATGGCGACCCGTTGTCGTTGGCCTCCGGATAATTGAGGAGGCTTGTGTGTCAGTCGGTCACTAAGTCCAACGCGGTTGAGCAAGTCAATAGCACGGTCACGTCTATCAACCTCGGTGTCCCACATCGTTGGCAGTTCTACGTTTTCGGTTGCTGTGAGCATCGGAAGCAGATGATAATCCTGAAAGACGAACCCGATGTCTGACCGCCGTTCTTCGGTCAGTTCATCCGTGGAAAAATTGGTGACGTCACGGCCGTTGAGTCGGACGCGGCCCGTTGTTGGCGTATCAAGTAACCCGATCATATTCAGCAGGGTACTCTTGCCCGAGCCAGATGGACCGATAATTGTGACCATCTCGCCGCGGTCGGCGCGAAAGTTGACACTAGCCAGCGCATCAATGACTTCTCCGCCGGTGTGGTACCGCTTTATCGCATCCTCAAGTACAATGACACTCATCGGCTACGCCACCTGTAGGCTACACCGGCGAGGAGAATGCTGATAACTGCGATACCGCCAGCAATAAGCCGAAGCGGAAGTCCACCGGAGCCAGCGGATCCGGAATTGGGACCGGACGCGTCGGCACCGGAAGCAACGCTGTCTCCGGGCACCCCACTGCTGCCCGCAGACATGGCAGTAGCCGTCAAGTCAACCTTCTGTATCGTCGTCACACGCTCGTTATCAACAATATACGTGATGTCGACAGGAATCGACGAAGCGTTTGACTCGGTCTCTGCGGTGAGTTCAAATGTGGCAAACTCGCTGGCCTCAATCCCACCAACGAAGTACTCACCCGACGGGGATGCGGGTTGGACATCAGCACTATCGTTGATCTGGACGAGCACAGACTCAGCGTCGGTGCCGCCGAGATTCGCAGCGTCACCTTCGATCATTACCCCGGACCCGGCACGTGAGACCTCAACCGCCGTGAGTCGAATTTTACCGGGAACTTGAGCCTCTTCGTTGACGTTGGAGACAAGAGATGTAGAGTGACTGTCGCCAGCAGCGTCGTACGTCGCAGTAAACTCGACCGTATCTGAGACAACGTCGCTCGTGTCGAAGGCGCTAATTCTGTTGGACTCAGGCGACACGTCACGGACAAGGTTACGCTCGATGACGTTACCATTAGCTGTGGCAGTAACCTCGACATTGGTGAGGTTAGTGTTACCAAAGTTCGTCAGCGAAACCTCAATCGTCTCAGAATCGTTTTGTGGAGCTGTTGCTGACAGATCAGCTTTCACCTTCGGTTCAGACACCTCAACATAAACTGGGTAGGTGTACGAGTGATACTCGCCATTGGTATCTTGTACAACAAGGTTGATTGCCAACTGTTTTTGACCAGGTGTTTCAAACCTTGCTGAGATTGGGACAGAAAGAGACCCACCGGGAGAGATTGATCCGACATTCTCGATGCGGTCAAACTCTTGTGTAGTCCCTATTGATCGAACATAGAGGTCAGTAACGTCAACGATCGAATCACTATTTTCGAGGTTTGAGATGGTAGCATCGATTGTGACTTGTTCATCGGTAATCGGATCGTCAGGTGATACTGTTACTGACGATAGTTGGATAGCCGGGCCAGCGGCGGTTGCCGTGACCGCACCTGTGCTGCTCAAAACGAGGAGGGCTAGTACCAGTCGGGAAAGGGGGGACCTACGCATCGGCGGGGGATCGATTCTTTTGCTACTAAGAATTACCGCTGTAGTTCAACAATTGAAACACATCATTAATTTTGTTGAGAGCTGTGACGGTGCGAAAGCGCACCATGGCACGCAACAATGGTAGCGAAAGTATGGACTATATCTAGAGTTAGGTTGAGCGCACCACGCGGACGAACTTGATCGCTAATGAGGGGAACTGGCGTCCGGGAAGTGATGGATATCCGGACAGACATGGCGAGAAGCACATCCTTCTCGCCCATCTGGCGAATAGGGGCTTAGTTTTAATACAGGTAGAATGCGGGCAGGAGCATGGCGAACGCAGCCGTCTACGCGAGGGTCTCGATCCGTGACCAGGAGCTCGACACACAGCGCGACAACCTACCCGACTACGCGGACAACCTCGGCCTCGACGTCGACGCCGATCACGTCCTCGCGGACAAGTCGACTGGGACCGACACGGACCGCGCCGGCTACCACCAGCTGATGGAGCTCGTCGAGGACGGCGCCGTCGACGCGATCGTCGTCCGATCGATCACGCGCATCTCGCGGAACATGCGCGACCTCCACCGGACCGTCGGCGATATCGTGGAGGATCACAACTGCGGGCTCTACGTCCGGAACGACGACCTAGAGATACCGCCCGGCGACGACCTCGACATGCGCGGCAAGATCCTCCTGAACACGCTCGGGATGGCTGCCGAGCTCGAGGCCGATATGATCAAGCAGCGCGTCGTCGAGGGCCTTCGCGCCGCTGAGGATGCGGGGAAGTGGACCACTCGCCCGCCCTACGGCTTTACCACCGACGAGGACGGCTACCACCAGCCGACCGACGAGTTCAGCAACGCCGTCGACGCGATCGTCGCGGTCGAGGAAGAGGGCTGGTCCCACCGAAAGGTTTCACGTCACTCGGGAGTACCACGAAGGACGATCCCGAATCTGCTGGAGCGGAAAGATCTATATCTGAACGAATTCGACGGATAGGATCTCAAATTTGCGTTAGTATCTATACCACAGATAGGACACAATAAAGGCGAGTGCCGCCAAAACCGTCGCGTTAAGTTACGAAGAAACGCAAGACTGCGGGAGTATTCGTCGAGTTCCGAAAAGCTGAGTTATAAACTCAAAATAGGTAGTAATCCCGTGAAGAACTGGATCTGCCTTCTCAGTTCTCCTTCCCGTTGATCCACAGAACACGATCGGCTACAACATTCGAAAACACTTCTGTAAAATCGCATGATGGAAGCGATATTGATACTAACTTAACGCGACCGAGGGTACCGCATATGACTCAGTTCTCGAATACCTCGCCTATCTTCCAACGAGAAGAGGTCCTTCGTGAGGAATATCATCCCGACGATCTCCCCGAACGAACTGACGAGATGGAAGATCTTCATATGTCGCTAGCTCCCGCGGCTCGTGGAGTTGGTGCCAACAACGTGTTTCTCCACGGGAAGGCCGGTCAAGGAAAAACCGCCGCTGCGAAAGCCAAACTCTCCGAACTGCAGGCTCACGCCGAGGAAGAATCTGAACACTTGGACCTCACGACGGCATATGTCTCCTGTGAATCACATGATCTTTCAACGTCATACAAGTCCGCTTCCCGTATCTACCAAGCTGTCACCCCACGCCTAGACAATACTGGGAATCTTGGAAAGATCCTCTGAGGATAGGCTCAAAACTAACCAACTAACTGGCGCTTCTACTGGTATGTGTTGGTTAATCACGTTGACCATCACAGCTAAGCCCGGGAGAGGGCTATCGCACAGCACTCTCTGGGAGACGACAGACCGGCCAAGGCAACTGACCAGATGATGTATCTGGACCCTGCTCAAGTCGGGTTTTATTTATAGAATTGACCTATGACTTGGTATGACCGACTCGCCGTCTCCAAGCGTCTCTGTCTCGTTATCTGAGCCGACTAACGTTTCTACAGTCTTGGACCGGGCCGGAATCGATTACGTTACCGTTCATGAGCAGCGACTGCTGGCGATCTTTCATACCGGAATTTTCAATGTGACAACCGAACTGGAGTCAGTGTCGAATGCGCGCATGCTCGAGATCGAATGCTGGGAAGCCCCACTCCCGTCTCGTAGTGATGAGCGATCGCCACAGGAGCTTCTCGAAGACTTTGCGGCCGTGTTTGATGCCGACAATGAGTCCTGACGTGGTCTCTCGGGAACCTTGATCAGACCGACGGTAATCAGTTGAGAGCACTAGAAACGCTAGAAACAAGTCTGCTGGCACGGGTCAACACAATACGCGATTTATGGACATTTCTGAGACGCTCCAGACACTGTATACTGCGACTGTTGAGCAAGACGATGGCACCTACCAGATAACTGTGCCAGACCGTGAGATAGCCACCGGAACACTCTCTGAGGGTAAAATATACTGTGTTGCGCTTATATCGACATCCACGTCGGATACCGAAGCTACCGACACGACTGAGGCCACTCAATCAGCTGACCACGCTGGTCAGCTACACGAATACGACGGCCCGCCTGTTGAGGAGGGCGAACAGCGAGACGTTGAAATCGAGAACCTCGGTGACCAAGGTGACGGGATCGCGAAAGTCGAGCGCGGCTACGTTGTGATCGTTCCCAAAACGAGTGTCGGGGACCGCGTCACCGTCGAGATACAACAGGTGCGTGAGAACGTTGCGTTCGCTGATGTCGTTGATGACACCCTTCGCGGGGAAGTCTAGGACCGTAGGTTGGTACGAACGTGTGGTTATCGCAAACTCCTCACACTACTATAGGGCGTCATAGAGGATTTGTCACGACATTTATTTCGTGAATTCACAGCCGAATCAGCCAATAGAACGCGCTTGCGTAGTGATCACAGGAGATAGCGAACGTAACGTCGAAACTACCTATCCGCGACCTACGCTCCTCTGCCGCTCGTGCTCAAGCCGCTGGCACCCGATGACTAATGAATCAGGAATGTTGGCTGCTTCCGAGTGGAGCGCATCGAAAACCACCGCTAGCTCATTGAATCGTGGGCCACGAGAAGCGACTAATGGATCTGTCTCCCAAGTAATGAATCCGTTCTCCGCTAATATCGGCAGATGAATGTGATAAAGTTCAACACGTAACTCTTCAGGATCTAACGGAATATTTGGCATCGCGGCACTCTCAGGTAATGGAACCGATTGATCCGGTGGGGTGTCCAAGAGAGAAACAATGAGCTGACGGCGTGGCTCAACCGAGAGCGATTTGAACACTGTGTCCCAACTTTCACTGACTTGTTTACCGTTCTCGGAATGTTCGAAAGTCATCTGTATCGTGAGTAGTTACTACTCAGAGACACATAAGTAGCAAAGGTGTACTACCAAGGGTGAATCTGTATTGGGAGGTTTTACTAATATAATACCAAATCTGTAGTGAGCAGTCTACGCATCCCCTGCTCATGGCGATCGGTGGAGCGGGCATGCTTGTCACTGCCGGCTGCGAATTGCTCCGAACCGACCCAGAGGAGTTTACTGCCCCTGCTATCGCCCTTCTCGTGTTGGCTGGTTGCGCCTGTCTGTCCTTTCTCGGAACAATACTCTCTGCGATGGGCGCTTCCTGAATGGCCCAGATTGATCGCAACCGGATAGGACATCTTACGACTAAGGAGTTCAACGATCCCGCGAGTACGTAACGGCAATGGAGTTTACAGAGAACGTCGACGCCGCAGAACCGACACATCTACTCGTCTCTCGGAGTTTATCCGGTGTGAAGGACTGGGACGAGCTCGGCCGTGTGACAGTCGAGAACCGAGCGGTTCGCGTTCTGATGGACTACGGAACTACTGTCCACCTGGGGGTTGATCCGAGACACGGTCAATTTGAGACTGTACAACGGGAGCTGACGCAGATTCCCGACTCAGAATGTATCTTTATTGGTTCGGATCACGAATTTCGAGCGTCGCTTCCTGAGGACCGGGCGTTGGTTGAGTCGGTACTCGAAATCGCGGACGGTGATACTGATGCGTGGGCGGACCGTCTGTTCCACCTCGTCGAATTTGCGGTTCTAACCGACCGGTCGTGGCTATATCGCTCGGTGCCGCATGAGGCCCATATCAGAGAAATCAACGCAGGGGAACACGAGGGAGTTATTGAGAAACTGAACGAGACATTTACTCAGGTTCGAGGCTCAGCTATTGTTCCGTTTGGTGGACTTACCTCGTGGACAGCTGACGGTACCGCGTATGATTTGAAATGGAACTCTCTGTACTGTTCCGGTAGAGAGAAGAGTACGTCGTATGACTTGGAACGGCTAACGCGGGTGATCGTACTGCCTCTTGAGGACCTCCTACAGTTTGATTGGAAGCCGGCGTCCGAGGAGTCGTTACTTCGTCGAACGGTCTGGCGAGTTCTGGGTTCGAAGAGTGCTGCTCCGCCGACACGAGTCGAGATCCCTGCTGGTGAAGATAGAGAACAACTGTTAGATGCGTTCCGTCAGCTACGTGAGAAGCTCGGATACGAATACGACGTTGAGACTTCTTCGGATTAGCACCTCTGATCAGCGTAAAGTCAATAATTGGGCCGTCTGTACCGAGCGATTCCCGTGTAGCTGTGAAAAGACTTCTATGACTCCCTCACACTACTATGGCTCTGTTGAAATCCTCAGAAAGTGATACGTTTTAGTCCGGTTCCGGTCAATACAGAAGAACTACTTTACAGAGATCTCCTCGATTAATGGGAGAAGTATCTCCGCCAGTTCTTCTGTTCCTCTGGTGGCTACTGCTGCGTCCGGTTGGTTGTCCTCACCGACATAGACTGTCTTAAACCCTGCTTCGCGTGCTGGTATGATGTCCTCCTCAAACGTATCTCCGATGTAAACGAATGTTTCTGCCGGAAGCCGTTCCTTGGCTTCTTCAAATATTTTTTGGCTCGGCTTCCGTGACTCGACTTCATTCGAAACGATAACCGTATCTACGAGTTCGTCGAGCGCGTGTTGTTTGAGCTTCTGACGCTGCATTCGTCCATCTCCGTTTGTGAGAATACCGGTTTGATGTTGGCTTGCAACAGACTCTACGAGTCGTTTTACTGATGGAGACAGTTGAGTCGCATCGGCCTCCCTCTTGATATACTCCGCCGCAAGTGTCTCTGGATTGATATTGAGGTCGTACTCTTGACGAACCATCTCGAACGCTCGTCTGTATGGGCCTTCATCTACTTGCGTAATCCCTGATAGTACCTGTTCAGAATACGTTTCAACCATCTCGTCGGAGGCAGTGGTTGGTAGTGTCTGTGCGAAGAGTTCTGCGAAAGGGGTAGTGTAGTCGAGAAGGGTTCCATCAAGGTCGAAATACACCGTAGTTGTCATAACGTCCGGCTATTCGTCTCCCAACAAATGGGTTTTGATACATTCGCAAGCGCATTCTATCGGCTGTTTCAGCTATGAATTCACGAAATAAATATCGTGATAAATCTTCTACGACACCCTAGGTTTAGTGGGAATTGCCTGATACACCGCTCCTGTGAACTACACAGCCGTTTTAGCTCACGCGACCTGCCCCCAGTTATTTCTGCCTCTCGAAAATTCATCCGATACAGATGTCTGCTGACTCCGACGACACTGGGGGAGAACGGGTCGTCTTCGCAATGCTCGTTGGAGTGACGTTCGGAGCGGCACTCGGAACGATAGTTCTCCAAGATATCACACAGGGAATTGTTGCTGGTGTCGTCGTTGGAACCCTCGCTGCTCTCGTCTTCCCAGCGTGGACAGACCGACTCTACAAAACGGTAACAGACAAACTCGGAGAATAATCCCCTACAGTGAACAATTCGAGAGAGCAAAGGGAGGTATGCCAACCGTTCTATAACACCCTGACTATAGGCTAAGAAGAGGTCACACTCGGCTGGAGACGTCCGAAAGCATCTGGAGTGTGGCTTGGCGCAACAATTCTTCAGAGTGGGCGCCAATACACAGACGATGACGGACGAAATCGACATCCCAACCAAGCCGCGGGCTGCGGTCGACGCACTAGCGACCCACCTAACTGCGACCGCAGATCGCCCAGTTCCGCCAGCGACGAACCGATGGCTCGGAGAGGCTGAAGCCGTCGCCCGCGATGCTGCCAGTGATGATCTTGACACGCAAACCAGACGGAAACGGGTTCGGCAAGTTGCCACACTGCTTGAGTCGGCTGACGAAACGGGCGACGTGGTCGCCGACCGCCACATCGAAGCAGCGATCGAGTGCTGTCAAGTCATTCTCGCTAACGAGTGACGGTAACCTTGTCTCGACGGAATAGCCCTCTCGCCACATCTTAAATTCTACCAAATAGAGAAACCGAATTAAATCACACAAAGTTATTCATTTTCGTTAAAGAAACCAGTATAAGTTACTAATGAGTGTTCCAGCGCACCACACTTATATTCGTAGTCTCTGAAGAATACTTTGATGAGTTCAAAACAAGACGATCTCAAAGAGACAAACACCGAGGCCCGTTTCGAGTTCAAGAAGGAGGAGAAGTCTGCCTTCCAGACCGAGAAGGGTCTCACTGAGGAGACGGTCCGCGTCATCTCGGAGGACAAAGACGAACCAGAGTGGATGCTGGAGCGCCGCCTGCGAGCGCTCGAACAGTTCCAAGAGATGCCGATGCCGACCGACTGGCCCGGACAGCCCGACCTGAGCGAGGTCGACGTCGACGAGATCGTTCCCTACATTCGGCCGGACGTGGACGTTCGTGCCGGCGTCGACGACTGGACGGAACTCCCGGACGACATCAAGGACACGTTCGACAAGCTGGGCATCCCGGAGGCCGAGAAGAACGCGCTCTCTGGTGTCGGCGCGCAGTACGAATCGGAGGTCGTCTACCAGAACATGCAGGAGCGGTGGGAGGAGAAGGGCGTCATCTTCTGTAATATGGATGAGGCCGTCCAAGAGCACGAGGAGCTCGTCCGCGAGCACTTCATGACGAAGTGCGTCCCCCCGAGCGACAACAAGTTCGCCGCGCTCCACGGTGCCATCTGGTCCGGCGGCTCATTCGTCTACATCCCCGAAAACACCACCGTGGAGATGCCGGTTCAGGCGTACTTCCGGATGAACTCCGAGGGGATGGGCCAGTTCGAGCATACGCTCATCATCGCTGAGGAAGGATCTGAGGTCCACTACATTGAGGGCTGTTCCGCGCCGAAGTACTCGAAATTCAATCTTCACTGTGGCGGTGTCGAAGTCTTCGTCGACGAGGACGCCCACGTCCAGTACTCGACCGTCCAGAACTGGTCGAAAAACACGTACAACCTGAACACGAAGCGCGCCATCGCCGAGAAGGACGGGCGCATGGAGTGGATCTCCGGGTCGATGGGGTCGAAGGCGACGATGCTGTACCCCTCGACGATCCTGAAGGGGCGCGGCGCCTCCGACAACCACATCACCATCGCCTTCGCGGGCGAGGGCCAAGACATCGACACCGGCGCGAAGGTGTACCACAACGCGCCGGACACCAAGTCGACCGTCGAGTCGAAGTCGATCGCGAAGGACGGCGGCCGCACCAACTACCGCGGGCTCGTCCACATCGCGGACGGCGCCGAGAACTCCTCGACGGCCGTGGAGTGCGACGCGCTGATGTTCGACAACGAGTCGACGTCGGACACGATGCCGTACATGGAGATCAACGAGTCGAAAGTCGACGTCGCCCACGAGGCGACCGTCGGGAAGATCGGCGACGAGGACATCTTCTACCTCCAGTCGCGGGGCCTCGACGACGACGACGCCAAGCAGATGATCGTTTCGGGCTTCATCGAGCCCATCACGGAGGAGCTGCCGATCGAGTACGCCGTCGAGCTCAACCGGCTCGTCGAACTCGAAATGGAGGGCTCGCTGGGGTAATCCGATGCCTGAGTGCGCCCACTGCGGAGCACACGTCTCACAACAATTTGTGACCGTGTTCGGGTTAGACGGTGGTGACGTAGTTGCCTGTCCAGCATGTTCCGGTCGGGCACACATCGCAGAGACGATCGTGGATCGATACTAGTCTCAGACCATGGAACACTGCTTTGCGTGTGAGACCGATTATGGGTATCTCGGGACAAGTCCACACGAGGGGTCCTGCCCGGCCTGTGGCTCGACTGCTGTCACTCCTGCGGGCGACCTCAGGGTCGTCGACACGACAACGTGGGAGAGTGTGAACGGGCTCTCAACGATCCACGTGACAGCGACTGACGACCGATCACGGCGGTTTGAATTTGTCGTTGCGGCGCGGCGGGGACGAGGGAAACTCGTCTGTCTCGCGATCGACGGAGTGACAGTACCCACCGAGACAGTGTGGTCAGTTCCATCTGCCGTTGCTACGAGAGTCACCGCGCACGGTATCAGGATCAGCGACTCGACGCCGGCTCAGAGCCCACAATGAACGGTACTGGCCAGACACACGGTGGGACGCGTCTGTTCTGTCCCGGTCACGAGAGGTGATGACACGTGATGAACGAGCGCACTAACCAAGAGCGATCGGACACAGTTTCCCGCAAAAACGGTACTGATGCGCCCTCGTCAAGCGAAACCGGCGACGGACAGTCTGTTACCGACTCCGTTTCGGAGGAGAATGGGGACGAACGGCACAGTCAGACTACGTGTCCGGAGTGTCACGGGCGACTTCGTCGAGCCGATGATGACGTTGATGCGGTCTGTGACGACTGTGGACTCGTCGTTTCAGACGCAACGCTTGATACGAACATCAAACTGTACACGCCGAACGGCACCGGCGATCAGGACTCCCGCGTCGGACCAGCAAGCACGAACCTCTTACACGATAAGGGGTTGTCAACAATGATTGGGTGGCAAAACACCGATGCGAAGGGGAACGCGCTGTCAGGAGAGCAGCGACAACAGATGCGTCGCCTCCGACGGTGGGATGAGCGCTTCCGACGACGCTCATCTGCGGATAGGAATCTTATGCATGCACTCGGTGAGATCAATCGCATGGCTTCCGCGCTTGGCGTGCCGGACAGCACCCGAGAGACAGCAGGCGTCATCTATCGTCGCGCACTTGCGGACGGGCTCGTTACGGGTCGAGCCGTTGAAAGCGTCGCCACTGCGGCGCTATACGCGGCGAGTCGCATGGACGGTGTCCCGCGCTCTACCGACGAGGTCTCGGCAGTGAGCCGCGTCGAACAAATTCGCGTTGAGCGGGCATATCGACACGTCTCACGTGAACTCGGGTTAGAAATTCCTCCAACAGATCCTCGTTCGTTCATCGGACGGATCGCGTCGGACGTGGAGTGTACGGACGCGACAGAGCGAGAGGCACGACGTCTCGCCGGAATCGCGGTTGAAAACGGCGTACACAGCGGGAAACATCCGGTAGGCATCGCCGCGGGGGCACTGTACGCGGCTGCCAAACAGTGCGATGAGTCTCTCCGACAAGCAGATATCGCTCATGCTACGGACGTGAGCGAGATGACGATACGGAACCGGTATCCTGAGATTTTGGCCGCAACAGATACCGAGGATGAATAGGCACAGTGAGTAGTTGACTTTTGCTTGAGTGGCTCTGTTGAAATCCTATTCGTTGAACATATTCTCGCTTGAAACAGCTGGTCACTGAAAGGGACAGAGCTACCGACCGTCTCAGAATACCACCGAAATATCTCAGATACCTACCCAAACTGAGTACTTTCGCTACTCGAATAGTAATTCAGGAACTGATGCGAGGAGACCGAGGAACATAATGAGAATACTAACGGAGAATATTCGAAGTATCCCGGCTGACCGTCGTCGCTCTAGAGGCAGCGATTCGGCGAACCCAGAGAATCCAAGCGCGAGACCAGTAAAGAGAAAGAAGTGGGAACTATTGAGTACGATACTAGTGTACACCCACGTGAGCAGGCAGATAGACGACAAGGACAAAAAGATAATTCCTTTCCTTCGCCCATCTGGCTTACGAAACAGTTTCTGCTGGAATATTCCCATGCGTACAACCAAGAGTTCGACCAAATAAACAGTCCGGATGAATAAAAAGTAGTCTTTAGTATTTTTCTTCTCGTATTGAGCCCCACTGGATCAGAAAATATCACTTTTGAGGACTTCAACAGAGCCTGTTTGATCGAGAATCTCCTGTACCCCTCTCGTTCAACCTAACAGAACCACTTTGTCGTAGACGAGAAAATATGTCCGATTCACAACCTCTGTCGCTGTGTCCGTGATGCGCAACTGAGTCTAGCTGCCTAGCGCTCTGGCGGTCGTGTTCTCTGTGTCAGCGGTGCTGTTTGTCGGTGTCCGGATCTCGACCGATTCGTCGTCGTACACAGTCATGGTCTCAATCACAGTGCCGTTCTCAGCAACTCGTTGGACGATAACTGTTGGCGTCTCTGTAGTCGTCTCACTTGGATCCGTCTCTGTGGGTGCCTCAACTGGGGTCTCACCTGCGAGGAACTGTGTGATCGCATCTGTCTGTTCAAATGAATCGACGTCACCGGATCTTGCGTCGACAAATGCAACGTATACAATCCCGCTGTTGTCCTCAGGGACGACGCGTACTTGCCAGTACTCTCGATCGTCGATAACTGTAAGGATCGGCTCGGCTGGCGTAAAGCGGTCCCAATCTGTTTGTGGCGCTGATTGCCTTACGAGGTCCGCTGCTCGCTGGGGGCCGAACAGTGAGTCGGCTGGCACGTACCGTTCGAAGGTTCCGTTTTGACCGTCGATGGTCCACAGCTCTTGGAGTCCCTGTGCGTCGCCGTACGGTTCGACGGCGACAACGTACTGCGGGCCCGATTCAGAGAGGATGAAGAACGGCTGGTCGTTTCCGTCCCCGGGAAGCGGTGCAATCTCGATCTCGTCTTCGTGGCTCGTGTACGTGTTGAGTATTCCGTTGCGATACTTTGTTGCTGCGACCGACTGGAGCGCAAGATCTTCTGGGTACAGTTGCTGGTTGTCGAGAATCGGGCTGGCTGCGGCCTCGGAGGGCGAGAGTGTATCGATCGAACCACTTGGATCGATGACGGCGACGCCTCCCCACTGTGGTGTAGAGTGTGGAAGTGGCGTCAGATGGAACTGTGGTTCCGAGTACGGGACGGCAATGTACTGCGTATCGTTGTGAATGACCATCTTCGGGTCACCGTAGTCGACAAGATACGCCTGCGATTTGAGGAGTTCCCACCGATAGTTTCGGTGGAAAATCGTTCCGACGCCAGTCTCAAGCTCGCCATCAACGGACCGTACATTCGCCTGTTGGGTCGTCATGTCGACGAGCACGGTCCCAGCCTGTCGTTTGGTGATCTTATTGAACAGGCCGTCTGGAGCGAGCGGTGCCGCCCAGTAGGGAGTCCCGTTCACCACGCTGACATCTGTGTCACCGACTCGGTACTGCGGCCGGTTGAGCGTGTTCGATGCGTACCGATCGGCAACCGCCCGCGTGACGATTCGCGGGTTGTCGGCATCGACATCTTCAAGTCGCTCAACGGTGGCCGTCTGACTCATCGTTTGGTCGCTCAAAGTGACGCCAGCGACCGCGCTTGCGACACCCGGACGTTTTCGCTCACCCCGGTTGCGGGGGAGTACGGACTCAGCGTCGCGCATCTCCGGTGAATACGACCGGGCCGTTGAGGCGTTCGAACTCCCCGTGGAGACGACGGCCTTCGGCCCGCTCGACCGACGGGTGGCCGGGGCGGCGGCCGCGGTCGGAGCCTCTGGCGTCGCCGCCGTGGCGGGCCTCGCCTACTCCGCCCCCACCATCGCGGCAATCGCCGACGGGTTTGGCGGCCCGTTCGGCGTCGTCGCCCTCAGGTCGGCGTGGGAGTGGGCGCTCCCGGCCGCCTGAGTCGACGCGGTGCGAGCGCTCGGCTGGTATCGGCAGTTCTGTGGGATCGTTTGGTTTTTGCCATCATCAACATAGAACCGCTGTAACCGCGACTTAGCATCTATTCAACACAACAGAATTGACCGCCTTCGAAACAGCGGGAACTGAGGAATATATCTGTCCACGTGAGGAGCCACTGTGACTCACAGTCAACCACTATCCGTTTCTCGTCAACCGCAGCTCGCAACGGAGTTGCCGTCGGTAGGCATTCGTTCTTCCAACTGCCTTGTCTGTTCACATGGATGATGTTCCCTCCACCCTCAAGGGCGGGTATTTCTCCTTACGCTTCCGTAGCCTCATTTCTCAAGCTCGCTCAGCTAAACAGTCCCACGTAATTCCATCGTTCGTCGAGCCAGCGCAAAACCGACCAACACTACACTGAGGGCGATGAATATGAGTGGGATTCCTTCCTCCACGCTTGTTGTCATCGAACCAATAAAATCGGCTGCTGTCGCTCCATTAAGCGGTCCAATGTACCATACTAGCAGGTACGTCATCTCGAACAGCCAAGACGAACCACTCCAAATCCCCAATGCGATCGCAAGCGCCGGAGCAAACAGTGTCCCGCTTGCGATCCCCAAGAGCGCACTCATCTGGCCACTGACGACAAAAAACGTGGCGAGCCCACTACTGACACACACAGCCACGATGACGCCCGCGAGCCATTCCGCAACGAGTTGTTTGACCGGATGATTAGACGACAGTACGAGATTTGCTACCCGATGTTTGGTGACCCGTACACCCAGTTCGGACCACACGAAGATCGGCCAGATAAATGCGAACGGAAACAACACTCGTCGCGCGAGTTCGGACGAGGCACTTGAGAGACCGGATCCCGCGAGCAGACCAATTGGGGCCACGATGATGACGGCAGCAGTACTGTACCACCACCACCGTTGGCCACGGATTGCGAGTCGCGTCTCTACAGCGACCAGTCGCCAGAAGCTCCAACTGGCTCGGTCTTCAACACTTGTCAGCGACATCGAATCGACGGACGAACCGTCAGTCGGCGTCTCGGCTATATCGGAACTGCGACCAATACTGGGTATCCAGGTTTCCAGCCGTGACAGCCGCCCAGTACCCGAAGAGGCAGTACTCACCGACCTCCGCGTAAACGGTATTGTAGCGACGAACACGGTCACGATGGCTGGCAACAACAGGCCTACTCGCTGGACAAAAATCCACAGTGGCCACGGCTGGCCACCGTAGTGAAATATCTGTTCCTCACCGCTGAGCGTCCCGAAAGATGGGAGAACACCAATCGCATCTGGGGCCTCTGTAAGCAACGCGTCGGCAGTCAGCGTGTAGACAGTGAGGTGACCCATGAGATCGACCGCTCTAACTAAAACCGGCAGTTCGTTCGGGGCGTATCCTGCGGCCGATTGAAGACCAGCGAGGGCGAACGTTGCGAGAAAGAAGTATCCAATATTTCCCAGCGTTCCACTCAGCCGGTCGATAGTTTCAAAGAGAAGTACAACGGCACCGACGAGGGCACTCAACGGGAGGGCAATCACAAAAATCGGCCCCACCAACGCAACCAGCTTCGTCGGTCCGACACCGTGGACAGCGTGATTGATGACCGTTGCGAATCCAAGTGTGGTGAGAATGACGATCCCCAGACCGATATTGCTCAACCATTTCCCGAAGAGGTACGCCTGATCCGTGATTGGGGTGCTCGCTACCACTTGATCGACATTGTGGAGCCGGTCCCGTTCTAGCGTCCCTTTCATCAGATAGAAGCCGGCGAACAGCAATACCATCGACCCGGTCATAGCTGCTTTCAACCCGACGAACGAAGCTGTGTTTGTACCGGCGACGTTCGTCAGATCACCACCGCGATCGAGCTGATATGCGAGTTCGATCTGTCCGACGTTGACGAGATACCCAAAGAACGCGACGATAGCGAGGACGACCAGCAGTCGACGTGATCGAACCCTTTGCAGGAAGTCCGCCCGCCCGATGTGATACACTCGACGCATCTCACACCTCGGCAGGCCGGCCGATCGCATCGAGGTACGCATCCTCAAGGGTCGCCGGTACTTCCTCGGCAGTTTCGGTTGGATGCGTCTCACCAATCAATCGAACCTTGATGCCATCAGAATGCTGGACTGTGCTACACACCTGATAGTCCTCTCTGAGCGTGGAGAGTTCGGACTGGGAGACGAGACTCTCATAGACCCTGCCGGACACACGGTCGACGAACTGATCCACGGTTGAATGCGTCACCAGCCGACCGTTATCGAGGATCGCAAGTTCGTTTGCCGTTGCTTCGACATCCGGAACAATGTGCGTCGAGAGGAGTACGATCCGATCCGTGGCAGTGTTTGCAAGCGCACTCCGAAGCCGGACGCGCTCTTCGGGGTCCAAGCCCACAGTTGGTTCGTCGACGATGAGTAGATCTGGATCGTTGAGGAGCGCTTGCGCGATACCGACTCGTTGTCGCATCCCACCAGAGAAGGTCTTGAGTTTTCGATTCCGAACGTCGACAAGATTCGTGAGTGAGATCATCTCGTCGATACGGGCACTGGCAGTTTCACTATCGAGACCACGTAGTGCGGCGACGTATTCCAAGAACTCTTCGAGTGTCAGATCGGGGTAGACCCCAAATTCTTGTGGGAGATACCCGAGAACTGAGCGCACGACAGCGGGCGACTCGACGATATCGGTCCCGTTCCAATACACCGTCCCCATCGTAGGTTTCACCACTGTCGAAAGAATCCCCATCAACGTCGACTTTCCAGCACCGTTTGGTCCGAGAAGCCCGTGAATACCATCTTCAAGCTCTAATGAGATATCTTGAATTCCCCAGGTATCTTCACCGTACTGTTTTCCCAGGTTTTCGATGCTGAGTTTCATATGGTATCACCGCGGGGACAGCAGATGCTGTTTGGTTGAAAACTCTCACTTCGCCTAAGGAGACCGGCGTCGAGGCGCCGATGAAGAAATGTGGTTTGAGGTTGGAGGGCAGTCACAAATGGTTGGTGTTACAACGATCCAATTAACAATTTCGTTATTTGTCTTTGGACATCCTCCCGCGCTTGAAGACGCGATAATCCCACGTCACCGTACCGTTGAGTTGGGATATCACCAATTCAACCGTAGTGATTTACTCCAGAGTGATTTACTCAAGGGTGAACTACTTGCCGCTAGGATGTGTATCGTGTCGTATGAGCACAGAATTAGAGATTTCTGGCTCTGTTGAAATCCTCAGAAATTGATATTTCTTCCCCCCTCGATCACTCAGTACAGCATGAGTTGTCACTGCTCGTTAGCGGGAATTGTACCTGTGTATTTCTTGTGCCAATTTCTCTAAGAAAACGCCCTCATTTGCGAGATCTTTCCCCCAATTCATGAGCGAGAATCTTGGTTTCGATGACACGGTCACGACGGTGTTACCACCTTTGGTGGACACTTGGATTTCAATTTCATCGCCAAAAGACTTCCAAGAAAGCGGTGTGAGAGCCTTCAGAGTCAATTCATCACTGTCAACGTCGGCTGTCTTCCATCCAACGTATCCGACCACTTCCCTACAAGCGTCAAACACGACGTGGGTATCTCTGGCGAATTCTTTTGTCCGCATACTCTACACTTGAGACAAATTGAAAAGAATGTTGGGTACAACGGTGGAGTCATACCCCTGCTCGGGACACAGCCGTTAGCGACAAATATTTTCGTGAAAGAAAATATTTGGATAATAGGATTTCAACAGAGCCAGATTTCTGAAGGGATGGAATCCCGGGAACTCGTCCACTTTGTCACCCAACAGACGCGGTTCGCGCTGATCAACAACATCCGCCAGCATCCTGACCAGCTCCCCTCGATGTACGAGCTCGAGGAACTCAACCCCAGTGTGAGCGACGCCACCGTCTACAAACACATCCAGAAGTTGATCGATGAGGGAATCGTGAAGGAGGTCGCCCTGAACGACGACCAGCGCCGACAGGGCTACCCTAGGAAGTTCTATGGGCTCACAGAGGAAGGTCGGGAGTTCCTCGACGACCACAACCTCCTCGCCGCAGAGGACACGCTCCAGCAGATCTACGATACCATCTCCGACAAGCCCGAAAAGATGGTCAAGTACGAGAATGCTCCCCGTCCGGAAGACGCATAGCCCATATGTCGTTCTGGAATAGGTTTTTGCCCCAGGGGCTGAATCTTCTTGCAACTAAATCGAGTCCCAAATGAAAAATGAAATAGAAGTTCCTTGGTCAGAGCACACCGTAATCGTCCGGACGATACTGTATCGATACGCGACGACAGGTCTACAGGTTGGCCCGTTCAATGTGCGAGAACCAGATACCGTCTTTTCGGAGAGCTGACGATGCCGATCTACGACCGGAGTTCTCCTTCAGAGTACGAGATTCTCGATCGGTGGGACAGCGGGCTCGGATGGCTCGTACATCCGAACGAGGCTGGTCACCGGACGAGTCACGCTGTCGTCGGAGAAGACGATGGTGTGTGGCTCATCGATCCGATCGACGCACCAGGAATTGACGAAGATCTATTGACACTTGGCGATGTGCGGGGCGTGATTGTCTGTTCGAACTACCACGTCCGTGATGCGGAAGTTTTCGCCGCACGTCATAATGTGCCAGTATACTGTCCTCCGTGGCTCTCTCGGGCGGCCTCTCAACTTGATGAGCCGATCGAACCAGAGACGAATTCGGTCGGCACGTCCGGATTCGAGCTCTACCGTTGCCGTCCGTTTCCGGGCTGGTCTGAAGCGGTTGCCTATCGTGAATTCGACGAAACACTCTACGTCCCCGATGTCCTCGGGACGTCTTCCCTGTTCACCGTGAGTGAGGAGCAGCTCGGGATGTACCTTCTATGCCGATTCGCACCACCACGAGGCGTATTCGAAGGGCTGTCTCCACAACGAATCCTTGTCGGACACGGTCCCGGAATCTTTGAGAGCCCCTCGGCTACCCTGAAGTCGGCGCTTGATGGAGCACGTCGTCGTTTGCCTGCGGCACTCCGAACAAACGGGTGGGAACAACTCCGGGCGCTGACAGCGGCACTCGGGGATCGTAGCTAAATCGGATTGGTTCTGTTGAAATCCTCAGAAAGTCAGATATCTTCGGAACTCATCGCGAAAGTTGAGCAATGAGCGTCAGTCAATCGGCCGAGAAGGTCTGAGGCAATCCGTTTGGCCGTCCTTGACCCTCCTCATCGGGGTGAGCCTCGTATTTGGAGCGCTGGCGCTGTATCCGCAGATTCTTCCCGTGTTCGAATGGGCTACTCCGGTGGTTTTGGTTTTCTGGGGTACTTCTCGGTTCTATTTCTTTGAAGTAGATGACTCTTTGACCTCGGCTGGCGGCTGTCTGCTGCTACTCGGCGGCTTCACCTTGGCCGCCTACAGGTTCGTACCGATGGATGATCTCACCGGCGCAGTCGCTCATCTCATCCCAGCTATCGGAATCTTTGTCGAACTGTTCGCTAACCATCACCGCGATCACGACTGATTGTCGGAATTCGATAGAGACGCACTCTTCAGCGACCGGCTGTTTCGGCCGAGTATTTGTCAGAAGAATAGGATTTCAACAGAGCCAACAAAGCCAAATTATCCTTTGCGTTGTATTCCCGAAACAGATATTAGAAGGCCCAAAATAATTAAATCTGGCTCTGTTGAAATCCTTAAGAGCTGGTAGAATCGGCGTGCGAGATACAGAGGGTGCGTGTAGCAATCTCACCTATTGTCTTTTCGGTCACTCCCAATGAGTCCTCCGTGCGAATGAACTCCTTACAAGAGCGGTGAACTCAACCCAACCGGCTCAATCCCCTCTAGAGGGCTCGCCGAACACGGTCTCATCGATAATGGAGGGCATCAAGCGTGGTGTCTCCGGCGACGTTCAAATATTTCGGGGGTTGCGTACCCGCCGCTGAGACAAGTATAGCGTGATCGTGAAACGGTGCTGATGGCGCTGACCGACTCACACTCTGGATTCAGCACGGCTCCGAGAATATATCACCAAATGAGGAATTCAACAGAGCCTTAAATCTCGTTTTGATACTACGTTCGACCTAATATGTGACGGCGGCAATTCGTAGATACGATGGTCACAGTCTCCGCATTCAAGGATGGATTAACTGCCCTCCGCTCGAATCCTATCCTGTTCGTTGCCGGGATCTTCATTGGGGGCGGCAGCCAACTACAATACGTCGATCAGCTAATTGAATCACCACTCCTCTCGGCAGGCGTGTCGCTCGTCTGGCTGATCGTCTTCCCGTTCATTCTTGGCGGGTTTATCGGCACTGCCCGAGCTGCGATCGAAGGAACAGACGCATCGCTCTCCTACTTTTTCACCGAAGCCCGGACACATTACCTCCGACTGCTCCTTGCCGCTGTAGTGTTTGTGCTACTCGTGTTTGGAACCGCGATCGTATTTGGGCTCATCGGGTTCGTTCTCGGAATAGGAACGCTGGCGCTCGCCGCCATTAACGAGATGGCTGCGTTCATCGCAGGCGTCATCCCCTTACTTATCTGGTTGGTGTCGATCCTCGTCGTCATCATGTTCGTACAGTTCTACGACACCGCGATCGTCATCGAAAACAAGGGTGTTATCGATGCGTTCCAAAGAAGCATTCAATTTGTCCACTCGAATCTGAAAAGCGTCACTGGATTTTCGCTGGTGTGGCTTGTTCTCTTGAACGTCTTCTACATCCCCGAGTATCTACTCCAGTTGACGATGACGGACACTGGGCCGGCTGACGTATTACCGATTGACCTCGGAATTCCGATCGCGGTCCTGCTTCCGATCGGGATCGTCCTTTCCGCGATCGGCTTCGCGTACTTCTATACGGTGTACGTGGCCTACTACTTGCGATTAATCGCTGTTTCAGATAATGTCCCGGAATCGGCATGACCACCCACCAACAATTACGTACGATAGTTTCGAACAGTATCCAACCGGACCGGATCCCCGCGACCGCCACCCACAGAAGCTAATCGCACCCATGGCAAGACTCCTTCCGACACAAACCGACGCTGCCGTCGAACGAAGTGATACTCCGGCTGTACTGAGCCTTGACGATGACGCGACACGAGACGTGATCGAAGCGTTGTCCTCTGAGACCGCCTACGAGATCTTCCGACTGCTTAATGAGACGCCAGCAACCCCGTCGCGGGTCGCTGACCAACTTGACCATAGCATACAGAACGTCCATTACCACTTGGAGAATCTCGAAGCAGCTGGAGTAATCGAAGTCACAGATACCTGCTATTCGGAGAAAGGCCGTGAAATGAGCGTCTTTGTCGTTTCGGAAGACCCCACTCTCCTCTTTCTCGGCACTGAGGACGACCAGCCAAGTCTTAAGCGCGCCTTCAAATCCTTCGCATCGCTGCTCGGCCCCCCATCGATTCTGATTGCCGCTGGTGAAACTATTGCTCAGTTCGTTACTACGGAATGAACGAACACACCGATTCATCAGCCCAAGAGATGTCTTCTAGCCGCGGCACACCTGCGCGCGACGTGGCACCGACGATCAAGGCCCGAGACGATATCGATGGCTGTGGCTGTCTTGAGTGCCGTAATATCGAAACAACCGTAACTCGTCGTACTGTCCTCGATGCGTTTGTCTGGTCCGTTCGTCTGTTTCGATCCTACCCGTCAGTTGTCGCGTTCGCGGGGATAATTATCCTCACAAACCGGCTGCTCGAAACAAACGCAATCAACATACTTCCGATGCCCGCAATCAGCATGATTGAGGCAACGACGGCATTCGCATTCATCGTCTTGATTCGAGCCTACGTGGGAACGATCGTCGCTGGAGAATTAACCTCCGACCCCGTTACGATACGAGAGGGTCTGTATCGGAGTTTCGCTCGAATGCCGGCGTTAGTTGGTTTGATCGTTCTCATCGTATTCTCTGTTATGACGCTCCCATTTCTCATTTTGCTTCCACTGCTTGTTCTGGTCGGCACTGTCCCAGGCAATCTCGTGGAGATGGTTGGCTTTCCCGTCGCAGCGGCAGTCGGTGGACTTGTCTTTGCCGTGCCGTTTCTCCTCTTATTGTTCAAGTTCTGGTTCGCACCGGAAGCCTGTGTTATCGGCCAGTACGGTCCTATTGAATCGCTACGGATTAGCTGGCATATCACGACGAACTACCGAGGAAAATTCGTACTTATCGCTGTGATTGCTACCGGAAGCGCACTCAGCATCTATTTACCAACATCTCTTCCAGAGGTGGGGACGGGCATGGTTGCGTTGAATCCCGTTTTGAGTATGCTGTCAGCAAGTATCGGTGAACTGTTTTCTATCGTGTGGGCAAGCGCTTATGCGCACATCTACATCCAAGGAATCGTGTCGTGACATCACGATATCATTTGAACATCGAACAGTGGATACTCGCGATTTAGGCTTATGGAAGTGCGAGGAGAAAGCCCCGTGCTTTAGCACGGGGATTAATCCGACAACAGGGACGCTAACCACGAGTTTTATTCTACCAGTCAGTTTACTATAAGGCAGTCACATCAGACAAAAATTGGAGTTGGATTGAGGTCTCCGTCAACAAAAAGCAACCCTGCGTCGATGTCTACTCAACCATCGCGGTTAGGTCGGGTCGATGGCACGGCCTGTGAGGTGTAAGCGGATACCCAAGCTCATCACGCCACCTCTGGTGGCCCGACGCACTACTCACAAACCACAGCCGAGACCTCGGTGGTCTCGGTCAGGGTGCCTTCGGAGACACACGAACGGCGTGCTGTCCCACGAAGGAATCCTCGCCCTTCCGGGCGGGGAGGATGTCAAATCTGACCGCCTTCCTCGTAGGGCTGGACGACGACGAACCCTTGGGAACCGGTGAACTGCATCTGTAGCTGTTCACCGGACGTCTGACCGATTTCGATCGTCTTGTTCGTCCCAATCGAAGGCGAGAGGTTGGCGCTCCACGCGACGGTGGCGTCGGGATCGGTCGTGACCGGTGGTGTCATCACAACGGGGTCGCCGTGAGTCGTGACCGCCACTTCTCCGGGACCGGTGAGGAACACGTTGGTGAGTCCGCCCGCGGCGGCTTGGGAGAGCCCCCCGACGGTGCTGATCTCGTAGTCGACCTCCTTCTCGAACGCGAGGATGTCGGTGCCGTTGACCGAGATCGACTCGTCGGCGTCGAGCGAGAGGGTCTGTACCTTCTTGCCCTGTTCAGCCAGGTAGAGCGTTCCGGAGCCCTCGGCCTCCATGATCGGTGTCCCTTCGCCGCTGACGGCGTCTTTCACGAAGCCAGCGAGCCCGCCCTCGGCGGAGGATTTCCCGGTGAACGTCGCGTCGCCGGTGTAGGCGATCATTGATCCGGCTTTTACCATTACAGTCCCCTCAAAGGGGATCTCCAATAGTCGCTTGTTGACTTTCCGGAAGCCGTCTCTATTTTCCTCGGGCGCGTTCGCATCGGCAAATTCGTCCAAGTCCATTGGCGTTCAGGAGTGCCAGTATTCGCAACAAAGCCATTTCCCTGCGTCTCTGGCTCTGCAACACGATTGGTGGTGTCTATTTGATCAGCATTTCCATGTGACATCCTCCCCGTCGTAAACGACGGGGCTTCCCGTACCGCAAGTTGGGATATTTGTCGGTCTACGACATCACTTGCGCTCTCGTGCGAAACATCCCGCTCTCGCGGTCGAACAAGTATGTCGATAGGGATCTGTCAACCCGTGTTTCTCCTCGCGCAGCAGAGAACAGACATTAAACCGGATGCTGTCTACAGTTGGTATCAGGATGGCTAACCGAGCGACAACGCATCTGACCGCGTCGAGGTAACGGTGAGCGACCCCAACGCGCTACGGGTCTCGCTCGCCTCCCATCCCGATCCCGTACTTATGTACGAGATGCGGGACGACGTCCCCACAGTGACGGCGACGAACGACGCGTTCGACGCGGCGATCGGTGTCGATCCTGGGGAGCCAGTCTCAGCCCTTTTCGAGCTGTTCAACACGGTAAAATCGTCTGGCGGGGAGACTCTCACGGAACAATTTCGTGCTGGTGAAGCGGTCGAATTCCTCTTAGAAACTGCCGATGCCAGCCAGTACGTGGCTCACGTACTTACGCCCGACAAAGACGGCGGAGCGATAGTTTTCGTCGACTGCGATGTCGCCGCTCCGTTGACCGACAACGTCGATGTCGGACAGGTCGCGAGTGTGGTCAGTCACGATCTGCGGAACCCGCTCGATGTGGCCGGCGCACACCTCGAGGCCGCACGCGAGACGGGGGCGGATGAGCACTTCGACGCCATCGACGCCGCTCACGATCGAATGGAGGGAATCATTCAGGACGTGCTGACGCTCGCTCGTGGTGAGGCAGCGCTGAGTCCCGATCATGGCGTCTCGGTCCACGAGACGGCGGAGCGCGCCTGGCATACCGTCGAGACCGAATCATGGACGCTCCAGTTCGGCGGATCACTCCCGACGGTGAGAACCGATCCCGATCGATTCCAACGACTGTTCGAGAACCTCTTTCGGAACAGTATCGAACACGGGTCCGAGAGTGGAACTGTTCGCGTGGACACACTGACAGACGAAACGGCCGGGCTGTCCGTCGCTGATGATGGCCCCGGTATTCCTGTATCCGAGCGTGACGCTGTCTTCCGACCGGGATACACTGTTAATGGGAGCGGCACGGGGCTCGGCCTCGCAATCGTCCATCGGATCGTGGAGGCCCACGGATGGACGGTTTCGATCGTCGAAAGCAAAAGTGGTGGAACACGAATCGAGATCCGGTTCGACGCGGAGGCGTGACGATGGAGGACCGCCTCCGGAACGCACCGATCGGCGTGATCACGGTGCGAGATCGGACCGTGATGTCGAGCAACGAGATCGCGTCGGAACTCCTCACGGCCGACGACCCTAGTGGCGAGTCGATAGCTGACGTGTTCCCACGGTCGGTTGCGAACTCACTCCTGAAAGCGTTCGACGAGGAGTCGGTGACGGACACGACCTTCGAGGAGTACTACCCAACGATCGACCGGTGGTTATCGGTGTCAGTCGTTCCAGACGACGGAACCGCAACTGTCTACGTCGACGACGTAACCGAGCGAAAGACTCACCAACAGGCGCGTGAACGGCTCCGTGCCGAACACGAGCGGGTCGCCGTAGTCGACCGCCTGATCGCCGACGTTCTCCAGGGACTGGTCGGTGCGGCCTCACGAGAGGAAATAACGGAGACGATCCGGGAGCGATTGGGGAACTCCGACCAGTATCAGTTCGCATGGACCGGTGTCCGCGTTGCTGACGGCGAGGGCCTGGACGTGGAGGGCGTCGCGGGCAACCGAGGCGAGACCTTCCCGGCGGTCCGCGCGACGGTAGAGCGCGGCGAAACCACTCCCGAACAGCGGGCGGTTGAGCGACAACGCCCGCAACTAATTCAGTCGCTGAGCGGCGACAAAACGGTCCCCGAATCGGTCCGCGTCGCCGGGTTCGGCGACGGTGTCCAGTCAGTGCTGGCCGTGCCACTGGTATACGGGTCTAGCGTCTACGGGGTCGTCGGCGTCTACGCGGGAACGAAGGAGGCGTTCAGCGATCACGAGCGATCGAGCTTCGAGGCGCTCGGTGAACTCGCAGGGCTGGCGATCAACGCAACTCGAAACCGTCAGCTGCTACTCGCGGACACGATCACCGAGGTTACGTTCGAGCTCGGGCAGTACTCCCCTATCGCCCGGCTCAGCGAATCCTGTGACGCAGAACTCACGCTCGACGGCACGGTCCCGGCTGGCGACGACGGCCTCACCTGTTTCCTCACTGTCTCGGGTGCTGCTCCGGAAGCGGTCGTCGAAGCGACTGAACCGACGCAGAATATCGATGGCGGGCGGGTCGTCCGACAGTCGGACGAAGGCTACGGACGAATCGAACTCTCGCTCAGGAGTGAGGCACCGCTCGTGGCAGCCGTCACCCACGGGGCGACCATTCGGACGGCGACGTTCGAGGGTGGCACCGGTCGATTAGTCGTCGAACTGTCCACCGACGCGACTGTTCGCCGATTGGCGGTCGAAATCGGCGACGATGAGCCCGCACCTGTTCTCGTCCGCCGAGACCGGACGCGGTCGCCGACGACGGCGCGAGAGTTCGGGGACGAACTGAGTGAGCGACTCACTGACCGACAGGAAACCGTGCTTCGGACGGCTTACCTCGCGGACTATTTCGAATCGCCACGGGGGAGTACGGCCGAGGAAGTTGCCGAGTCGCTTGGGATCACGGGATCAACGCTGCTACATCACCTACGTGCGAGCCAGCGGAAGTTGCTTGAAGCGTTCTACGACGAGCACAAAGACGACAGATCTTGACATCCCCCCACGGCTTTACAGTAGGTGCCGAAGTAGCTGAGTCGTTGTCGGTGACCAATCTGTGGTATGATCCACGCAACGGAGGCAAAACATCTGTCTCGTGCTGCTTCTAGGCTGTTATAAAGATTCGGGGAGAATACCTGCGGCTTTAGCCGCAGGATGAATCCGACAGAACCCTCCACGGACCACTGTTCGGCGGCATTCCCGAGTTTCCAAAGTCCGCAGTTTCAAGTGGATTCAATTCGTATCAAAGAGTACGGTTAGGTCGGAACGGAGCGGATTCCGAACGGCCTTCGGAGGCGGCCTCGCCGCCACTCAATGAGACAATATCCGAAACACCAACACGGTGAACGCGAATGCCAGAAGCGTTCGTCTGTGCTTGTTGGTTGAGTACGCCCAAAGGTAACTCCAAGTCTGTCGAAGTGTCAGCCATTCCCTGCTGGCAAAAACAACAGGTGGGAATCAACGACATAGAGGATAGGAGTACCGGCGGTTTGGCACCGCCAGTCAGCCACCGTTTCGTGATGGGTTAAACGGGTTCCCGAAGAAGAAATCGGATTCATGGTTGTGAACCTGAAACTCCCACCGCTCGGGATTCCTCCGCGTTTACGCGGAAGAGGATGTCAATTGTAAGTATTCACCGTCCGTCGCGATCGACATCCGCGAACTCTTCGAGAACCGCCTCGTCATCCAGCAGTCGCCGTACACGGCGTTCGAGCCGGTTCGCGCGTTCGCGTACCGCCACAAACTCCTCGTGATTCTCACGCTGTTCGGGGCTAGTCTGGGATGTCAGGACCGTCTCTGTGGACTTCGCACTGAAGTACTCCCCGAGAGTCTCGTAGGCGAGGACCCGTCGCTGGTGGTCGACGACCGAACGGATATCCGCACGGTCGACCGGCTTACAGAGATAGTCGTCGAAGGGGAGGTCCAACACGTCAAACCCCGGATCGATCGCGGTCACCATCACGACGCGGCCCTCGAACCCGCGTTCGTCTAGTGTTTCGAGTACCTCGTCGCCAGAGATGTCGGGCATATGGCGGTCGAGGAGGACGATATCCACCGTCTGATCTTCGACTGTCGACAGCGCCTCCTGACCTCCGTAGGCCGTCTCCACCGCACATTCGCCGCGGAGTCGGAGCGCGTAGGCGTCGGCGACTTCCCGCTCGTCGTCGACGACGAGAATCCTGTGGCCTTGGTCGGTGTCGATATCCGCCATGGTGGAGCGTGTCTAAGATTCTCCATCGGATCCACATAACTGGTGTCGTTCGACGTGGGACACTGTGGTGGTCCCTCTCAATCTGTATAGTGAGATACGTGCGTATCTGTTCGTCTGGATACTGAGCATGTTCGACCAAGGGGGTTCCAGCGCTCCGTAGTTGTATGGCTGTACGCCCTCAACCAAGTCACGAACGTACAGGAGAACCGACTTCCCGACCGACGACCGCAGAGCTTCTCGATCTACTCGGCGACGAGTACACCCGTCGCGTGTTCGAGGCAGTCTCGGAGCGACCTCGCGGCGGACGTGCCGTCGCCGAAGTAGCCGACGTCTCGCGGGCGACGGCGTACCGTCGTCTTAACGAGCTCCGGGACGCCGGACTCGTCACGAGTGAGAATCATATCTCTTCTGACGGCCACCACCGCGAACAGTTCACTGCGTCGGCCCAACACCTCTCGATCTCCCTCGACGATGGCGATATCGAAGCAGCCGTCAGTTTCGGTCTGTAGCGTCGTCAGACGGGTCCATTCTCTTGTCAGTAGGTCCATTGACATCGTGGAAGCGGACGATGACGACGGTCCCTTCGGGATTGGCCTGCTCGAACTCGAGTTCGGCACCGAGTTGGTTGACCGCCCAGTTGACGAACCAAAGGCCCACACCGAGCCCGTGTTCGAGCTGAGTTTCGCCTGCCCCCGTGAGCAGTTCGCGTTCGCGATCTGGGATACCCGGTCCGTTATCGGCGACACAGAGTTGTGGAGTTCCTTCGGCGGTCGTGCCAACCTCGATGTCCACGCGTGCGGGATCAGTCGAGTGGACGATCGCGTTCTCGACAAGTTCGGTCACGAGACGGCGAATTATTGTCTGATGAGAGGGGATTTGTAGGCTTTCGGGTGCGTCGACCGAAACGGTGCTCTCGGGATAGTCCTCTCGGGCGGTCGTAGCGACCTTCTGGGTCACGGCGGCGAGATCGACCGGCGATGGGGGACCGTTGCTGTCAGTCATCACAGCTTCGGCGTCTCGGGCTTTTCGGCTAATTGACGACAGATCGGTGGCACTGTCCCGGATCACCGTTTGATGGGTCTCATCATCGACGTGATCGGCGTGGGCGAGGATCACATCGAGTTTGTTCCGCACGTTGTGTCTCAGGACGCGGTTGAGTACAGAGAGTCGCTGCTCCCGGGTGCGTTGGTCGGTCACGTCCCGGAGTAACACCGCTCTGGCGACCGGCGTTCCTCCGCTGTCGGCATCGTCTCCTTCAACCGCAGAGACGGTGAACTGGAACTGGCGGTGTCCCCGGGTCGTTCTGAGCGTGACGTTGCCGGTCGTCCCGGGCGACAGATCGATGTCGTCGATCCCGTCGACGATCGAGATCATCGGCGTGCCGATCATCTCTCGAGTCGATCGGTCAAACAGGTCCTCAGCCGTTGCGTTGGCGTCGAGGATGTGCCCGTCCCAGTCGACGACGATTACGGCCTCCTGTAGCGCTTCGACGACGCGCGAACGGGCGACGTAGTCTGCCTTCGGGAATCCTGTCAGCACGGGGTAGCGCCGGATCGATATCGCCAACAGCAACCCGGAGAGGAGCAGTCCGGCTGTCACTCCGTCAACGATGCGACTACCGTTTAGCCACGTACCGACCACGTACGGTGCTGAGATTCCACCGAGCTGTGCCGCAAGCTGCGCCTTCGAGATTCGTCCGTGGCTCCACCCATAGTTGAGGAAGACAACGGCCGCGTACACGTACACGACGAACAGGAGTATCAATTCAGTCCCCACGAGCGACGCGAGTGAGCGTTGGACCGCCTCTGTTGAAGGGTCGCCCTCGAACGTGGCCGCCGCGCCAACAAGCGGAAGCGCGAGGAGAACGAACAACGCCAGCCGTGGACGAGTCAGTCCGGTGCCACGGCCGGTGTAGCCGAGCACGTATACCAGCCAGACCGCGGGGATGAATACGATCGGTAGAACCTGCGCGACAGCGGCCATCCCCGCCCCAACCGACCACTCGTGTGGGAACTCAGAAAGAAGCGATAGAAGCGCCCATAACAACAATCCGGCAGTCATAGCACCGAAGGTGGTCGCGTTCGGTGGCGATCGATCCCTAGCGGCCTGCCACGTCACCCACGCCAACAGTGCGACGGCAACTCCGTCGATGGCCAGCGAGGCCGAGAGAGAGAAGACGTTCATCGTGTCGTCGATACCGTTCGGCTCTTCCGGCGTACCCGTATTGAGGCCGGTGATCGATTATCGCGGCGTCGGTGGGAGCTCACTGTCGGTCTCGCCTCCGAAGTTGTCGGAATGTGTTGTCAACAGTCCCCCCTGTTGTGATACTGTCGCCGCTGGCACCACGGGGAATACTCGTACCACCGACGACGTCATCGACGGGGGCAGTTGACGGTGAGCGCAACACCGGCAGGAACACGGCCACACCAAAGCGTAACAGCCAGTATTTCGGTCCAAGACTGATCGTCCGGTTGATGAAAACCGCCATACTGGATATTGGTGTGGCCCCTCAATAATCTCCTAGTGTGCGTTGCGGGCTCAGAAACAGGATAAATCTGTTTCAGACTGCGAAACACTCCCTCTCCTTACTTTCCTCCTGTACACGAAGCAGAAGGTACCCGTCGTGACGAACGACGGGCTGTGGTCCACACCCCTCGCCGGAATCCCTCTCCCCCTCCCTGCCGGCAGTTCCCCCGCTGGCCCTCCAAGACGCTACGTTCCGTCCCCCTTCGGGGGACAGAACGATCGGTCACTACGATACTCCCTAATGACATAAAAACAATCAAGTTTGTGCCTTTTGACACCGATTCATGGGTCAGAAAAATGACTCGGATCTGACACCGGAAGACCTTGCTCACAAGTACCTCCCCGAGCAGACGATGTATAAGGTTCAGACTCCGGAGGCTCACGGGGAAGACCCCGAGGGCGTTCGCCACTCCCCACTGATAATCAGGACTAACGAGTTTCGATTACTCTACTTCGAGCTCGGACCGTCCGGGGAAATTGACTGGCACACGCACGTGCCTGGACTTGATGAGGTGAACCTGTGTCTCGAGGGGCGAGCCAGATACACTCTCGAACGGGAAGATGGAAGTCACCAAACCTTAGAGATCGGCCCGATGGAGTTCGTCTACGTTCCCGGAGGAGCCCGGCATAAAATCGAGGCAATTGACGGGCAGGCTCACAGGTCACTTTCGGCTGCCAAATTCGATACGGCCGCGAGACTGGAAAATCTTGAAGACGTTTCAGAGGAGTCGGATACTGGCGGTTCTAAGTGGCAAGACGCGCTCTTCGTGGACCGGAAACGCGACGAGGTAGTCGCCAAAGACGATACCCTCGTCTCAGAATAAACCTAGTTGATGAGACATAAACTCGTGTGGCTGGACACACTATCCGGTGAACAACTTTTCAACTTACTGATCGATCTTTCCCGTAGATCGGCCTCGGTTCGTTCCACATTCGCGCTCTGTATTCAGGACGTCTCCAAGAACATACCACCAATTGAGGATTTCAACAGAGTCGATCAGATCAGAATGCGATACCGGGGATGGCAGCCCGGATCGCGTTGATCTACCCTTGTAATCGCGGGCAGGCGAATGGATGGGGGGAGGGCAGATCGAACGAGAGCGAAGGGAGCAATCTCGCTCTCATCAGGGACCAATTGTCCCTACTGTCCCATTGTGAGAAGACTCTTGAAATTATTTTTGATCTCGGCTGAGACACATCATCCGCACAAGGGGTCAGGATTGACCTCCTCCTCCGCGTGAACGCGGAGGAATCCCACCACGGGATTTCAGGCCGAGCGAAGCGGCCTGTTGGTTTCAAGACGCATACGTTCCAAGCGTCGTCTGCTGGGTTTCAGCATCGGCTTGGCTGTCTTGTGGCCCGGTCAAAGAGGCCCCATCCGTAGCCGAGTCATCGGCACCAGCCTTCTGACCGGAAGCCCGGTCACTTCGGCGGTGACTCTCTCCACTACGGTAGCGATCTGCAATGTTTATCGCCCCGTTCACGTCGGCTTGATACTCACCGACCCAACAGCCGCCGTTCGAGCATCTGAACGTCGCCTGTCGTGGCCGGTAGCCGTGTTCACCGCAGGCGTGGCACGCCTTCGACGTGTTCCGGGGATTCACCGTCTCGACGGGAATCCCCTTCTCGGCGGCTTTGTAGCGAATCTGTGCGTGGAGCTTCGCAAAGCCCCACCCGTGCAACCGCCGATTCATGTACTCGCCATAGTCCATGTTCTCGCGGATGTACGTCAGGTCTTCCAGCACCAGCACTAGGTTCTCGACGGACTCGGCGTACTCCACGACCTCGCGGGTCACACGGTGGAACACATCGTCAATCTGGTTCCACAGTGCGTCACCGAACGAGTCTGCGATTCGCTCACTTCCACGCTTCTGAAGGCGTCTCTTGGCCGTGAAGTAGGTTTTGCGGAGCCGACGAACGGCTTTGCCGTCGCCGGCCCACAGGCGGGGGCGAACCGGAGAACCAGAGCCGTCGCGGTGACACACCGTGACGAGACTCGCTTCACCGATGTCCACACCAATCGGCGTCCGCTCGTCGGCGGACGCCTCAGATTTGTCCTCCACGTCGCGGGTTGCGGTGACGTGGAGATACCACGTCCCTTTCCGCTCAAACAGCCGACTTTCACCCATCTCAGCGTCGTCTGCGTCTAACGCTTCAAGCCAATCCCGCTGTTCGGGATTGGCGCGTGCCGGTATCCAGAGGCGGTAATCCTCGTGGTGCGGGATTTTGACGTACCACTCGATAGCGTTCTGTGGCTGGTGGTCGAGTTGCAGGCCCTCGTTTGTGAACCGCACCGGGTGGTCGTCGTGAATCTCGTTTGCGTCGTAGCTGTTCCCACAGAGTTGGGGGACGTACTTTTTGAGGGCGTTTTTCGCGTAGCCGCTCAGGTCGTACTCGACAACGACGTCATTGGCCGCTGACTGTGTGTCACAGCCAGCGGCGAAGGCGGCCTGAAGCGCGTTCTGGTAGGCGTCCCGCGTCTCACGAAGCTTCTGTCGCTTGTGGACATTCGGGTCCACAAGCTTCAGTTCAAGCGTTTTCGTGACTTCGGTCACGCTTCTGCCTCCTTGTGCTGGTCGATGTAGTTCTCGACAGTTTCGCTGGAGACGTGCCCGGCTGTTCCGGCGTAGTAGCCGCGTGCCCACCGGATTTTCTCGCCGTCGTGGTCGGCGTAGCGGTGGTTGTACTTCCGTGAGGAAATACCCTTGAACCAGTTGGCGAGCAGTGCCGGACTGTGTTTTGGCGGGCTACTGACGAACAGATGAACGTGGTCGGGCTGAACGGTCAGGTTTTGAATGTCCAAGCCCTTCTCGTCGGCAATTTCGTGGAGGATGGTTCGCACACGGTCGGCAACCTGCTCCGTCAGTACCGATTGGCGGTACTTCGGAATCCACACGAGGTGGTAGTTGAGGTTGTAGGTTGCGTGCCGTGTGGTCTTTATCCGTGTTACACACTATGGTTATGTTATGGCAAATATCTTGCGGAAACCGTGGGAAATCCGGCCATACAATAGAACGATAGACTATCACACTATGCTGTCCGCTCGACCCCCGCCTGTTCGCTCCTCGGTTCCGACAGAGCGTCGGAACACTCGTCGCTCACGGGAAGGCGGGAGTATGCGCTCGTATCTCTATCATCGAAGAACGCGGAGCCGGGCATGTCAGCCGGCTCCGCGCTGCGCCGCCCTCACGTCGGGGTTGGGTGGGCCGACGGGTATGGATCGAGAGCGGCGTGTCCGGGAGTTGGTCTGTGACGTGGGCTGACTAAACCCGCTCCCATCAGGGACCTATGGTCCCGATCGCCAGATTGTGGGTAGGTTATTGAATAATTTGTGATGCCACCTGATGATCAACACCATCACCATCCTGAGTCGCATCGCTATCGAGCACGCCGCACTGTTCGCAGTGACGCCCGCGAAGTGACGCTAGCGCTCGGTAGCGGGAGAACGTGGCGACACGCTAATAACCATTAGAGGCAATTCTCCGCGGTCGCGAGGGACGCCCGAGTACCGCTCTGTGCGACAGTCTCGCCGGCAATTGTGCGCTCGCTGTACGTGTCTTGGCTGGTCTCGGTTACGGAGAATCGAGGAGAAAGCCTCGCGCTTTACCCCGGGGATGAATCCGTCACTACCTTTCACAGACCACCGTTCGATGGGGTGTTGTTCGTATTGTAAGCGAAGTGGTGTGGGATAGGTGTCAGTGTCAGGGCACGTGGTGCGACGTAGAAACGAGGTGTGTAGTCGTCGCGTTCGGTTGCGGTCGCGCCGCCGTTGGTCGCTTCTCATTCTAGGACGCGATCATCGTTAAGGAAATCGATTGTGAACGACATTTGCGTAAGTGGCTCTGTTGAAATCCTTAGGAAGTGATACATTCTGACCGGAGTGTGGTCAGTACAGGGCGAACAGAGAGGATTCGCTCTGATTACCTGAATTGAGGCGCTAAGGCCCTTCCTGTTGCTTGACGACGACGGTATCTGCAACGAGGTCGCCGACCCGTTGGTTGTCGTCTGTAAGCAGTATAGATCCTATTGCGATGAGGTTGAACGTCGGGAGTGCATCAACGACCCACAGCAGGTTCCGTAGTATTGACGCGCCGATCGAGCAGTTTGACCCGTCGGACTTGATAACGACCAGGCCAAGTAGGTATTTCCCCGGCGTGTAACCGTACAGTCCCTCAAGTAGAAAACCGTACACTAATGTTGCGGCCAGCCCCACGGACGCCAGCACGAGGAAACCGATATCGCCGAGGGCCGCCCCGACGAGTACAACGGGACCCCAGATGAGCCCCATGAGAATCGAGTCGATCAAGAATGCACCCACTCGGTGCCAGACCACATCTCCGTTTGTTCCTCGTTGCGGTTGCGGATGCTTTTCCATACCCTACTGTTGTTGCTCAATACTTATTAACTCCTGATGGGTGTTTCTGTGGTAGAAAATAGAATAGGTCGCACCATTTAACGACCGGGTGTTTCATCCCGGTTTATATCCGAAGAATAGGATTTCAACAAAGCCGTTTCGATGTATATTGCACGAGATCGGGTGCGTAAATACCATATAGGTTAAACGTCTTAGCAACCCTGGTCCGACCATCATGACAGTAACCAGCCACTTTGGAATCAATAGTATTTCAAAACTTGAATGTGAAACCCAAGGTATGTATGACCTCACTGGCTTTCAGCGCGACTTACTGTACGTGATCGCCGGTCTTGATGATCCCCACGGGCTCGCGATCAAAGACGAACTCGAGGATTATTACGAAAAAGAGATCCATCACGGCCGCCTCTATCCGAATCTCGACACGCTCGTTGAGAAGGGACTTGTCGAGAAAAGTCAGCGTGATCGGCGGACCAACGAGTACACCACCACTCGTCGAGGCACTCGGGAAATCGAAGCACGGGTAGAATGGGAAGCCGAGTATATCGATCACAACAAGTAACGACCAATCTTACAAGAGACGCTCGCTACTGCTACACAACCGAAGTGTGAGGCTTAACTAAAGACGGATGACGTGCCCACTGGTATCGATATCAATCTCCCTCTAGTATGCTGACGACTTACTCAGGACGCCATTCGTACCTGTTATCCCCTACTTTTGTCATAGTCCCCCCGTCAGAATCTGAATCTGACTCTTGTCCTCTTGGCAAAAACCAAAACGTGTGGCCTTCCGGACAATCTAAACTTAACCACATTTTGTCATCATCTGGTTCATTTTTATTCACAAAACCAGTACTTGACATCGTTGTATTCACATTTTTTCCACAGAAGGGGCAAGCAACTACTGGCACACATGTAAATCAAGTTTGATGTTGATATTCTTTTTTGTTGGAATCAGGCTCTTCAGCAGGCTGGCTTAGAGATATGCTATACACGAAACGTGAGGGAGGAAACGCTGCTGTCTGGGCTCAAGAGACTCAGCGCTCCTACAGCCGCTGGCTTCGAGCCGAATACCCGATAGGGAATTCCCTGCGGCTGCCCGCGTTCGGCGTGGGCAACGAATCGCGTCCGGTCGTTGATCCGGTGGATGACGCCCACCGACGTCTCGAAGACGGCGTTCGTGTCCGCGATGACCGCGACTACCGGACGGAACGTCACCGCCGAATGTGGTTCTGGGAGGTCGGCGGCCTCGATGTTCTCGATGTCCCGGAACGCCTCCGTGACTGGCGCGTCGACGTCGGCGGCCGGTCATACGGGCGGAGCGTCTCGTCGCAGAGAATCTTGATGCGACCGTTGTAGAGATCGAGGCCGATCTCGTCGGCGACCTCCCGGAGGTCCTCGCCGTCGAGCAGCTCGATCGGGTGCGGATCGTCGTTCTGCTGGAGGCGGTCGGCGTACTCCTCGGCTGGACCCGTGAACCGACTCGTGGTGACGACCATCCCGCGCTTCGGGCCGTCGAAGTCGAAGGTCGCGATCGCCAAGTGGAGCTTCTGGACGACTGGCCGCCCGACCGTCCCCGTGTGCTTGTACTCGACGATGATCGCGCGCCGCGTGCCGTCGACGACGACACCGAGCGGGCGAAACGCGAAGTCGAGGCCGAAGCCGTCGCCTACGTCGTCGGCCGTTACTACGGGCTCGACACGAGCGGGTCAGTGTTCTACCTCGCCGCGTGGGAGTCGGACGACCCCGAGGTCGTTCGCGAGCGCCTGGGCCGGATCAGCAACACGGCAGAAGAGATCATCGACGCTCTCGAAGACGGCGTCTGAGTGTTTAACCAATACTCGATTCTACGCCCCCAATTTCGTTGGTTAAGTCAGCTCGTCTCCGCCGTCCGCAGCAGTCGCAAGGCTAAAGCAGGCCCATGTTTATACTCTATGTGAGAAACGCAGGTGTGGGAACCATAGAGCAAACACAAAATATACGCCAGGGTCTCTCGACTCGAGAAAGTCGACTCCTTGCACGACTCGCTGGCGCGGGTCACCAGATCATCTCCGTCGACGACATCGAGACGACGCTGGAGGTCCCCCCAAATACCGCCCGCGAGATCGCCTCCCGACTCACCGAGAAGGGCTGGCTCGACCGGCTCTTCCCGGGTACGTATCTCATCATTCCACTCACAGCCGGCGAGGAAGCCGTGTACACCACCCACGAGTACCTCATCGCCGCCCACGTCGCCGAGCCAATGTACATCGGCTACTACAGCGCCCTCAGCCACCACGGGCTGACCGAACAGGTTCCCCGGACGGTGTACGTCGTCACGCCGACCCGAGCGCAAAGCCGAGAGATCCACGGTGTCCCGTACCGCGTCACGACAGTCACCGAGCAGAAATTCTTCGGCTTTGAGCCGACATCGATCGAGGGCACAACCGTTCAGGTCAGCGACCTGGAGAAGACGCTGGTCGACTGTGCGGACCACCCCGAGTTCTGTGGTGGCCTTCGAAAACTCGCAACCGCGATGCGCACCGCCGACGACCGGGGCTGCGACTGGGACACCGTCAGCGAGTACCTCGAACGCCTCGACAACGGCGCTGCGACCAAGCGGATCGTCTACCTCGCCGACCAGCTCGGCATCGACCTCCCCGGCCGCGGGGAACTCGTCGCGTCGTTCACGAGTGGGTACTCCCTGCTAGACCCCACGCGACCCGACACCGGATCGACCGACGGTACGTATCGCCTCCGAATCAACGTCGAGCCAGCCATGCTGGAGCCGACGGAGCCCTAGCCGGATCGCCCGGGGAGTGGTAGAATGCCTACCTGCGTGGCGCCGCTATTCATTTAAACCTTGTTGCGCAAAATCAGATAGTGTCTGAAATGGCTAAACAGGATATAACGGTCTGTATCGATGCGTATCCCGACCAGGACACCGATATTTTTCGTATCGGTGCCGCAGACGACATCTTCCGGCTACTCGTCGACGCCCACGAGACGGAGTTTACCAAAATTGAGGCGAGAATGCCCCTTTCTCCACGAGCGAGTATCGCGACCGAGTAGGGAGGGGATGAATCGCCGCACACCAATACAAACCATTAAATCGACATATTTCTAATCACGAGACAGCGATGGAGTACAGTCACCGCTACCACGCCTACCCAACACAAGAGGTAGCGGAGCGGCTTGACTACCACATCGATGTTCATCGTCAAGCGTACAACTACACTCTGTACGAGTACGAAAACACAGACGCCGACGACATCAGCTCTGCGTACAAGCACCACTCCCGACTTCCCGACTGGAAAGACGAGTTTCCCGTCTTCTCGGACGTCAATTCGAAGGCTCTCCAACGAACCGTCACGCGGTTCTATCAGAACCTCACCGGACTCTCCGAACAGAAGCAAAATGGGAACACGGTCGGGAAACTCACGTGGAAATCACCCAGAGACTACCAAAGCATGACGTACTCGCAGTCCGGCTTCGAGCTCAAAAATACGAGTGGCCGCACCGCGACACTCTGGCTCTCCAAAATCGGAGATATCGAGATCCGCTACCATCGCGAAATCCCCGACCAGGCAACCATCAAAGAAGTCACGGTGAAACAGGAAACGACCGGCAAGTGGTTCGTCTCCTTCGGCCTCGAAACTGACACGGCAGATCTGCCTGGAAAACCCGACGTGGAGACGCTCGATACGAGCAACAGTATCGGGATTGACCTTGGCATTCTGAACTACATCTACACATCGGACGGCACGACCGTGGACTGGCTTGAGTTGGAAGACGAGTACGCTCGTCTCCGTCGAGAGCAGCGAAAGCTCTCACGGAAGGAATACGGGTCAAACAACTACGAGAATCAGCGCCAAACAGTTGCAAAGGTCAAACGCCACATCCGCCAGAAGGTGCTGGACTACCAGCACAAGCTCACGACGTGGCTCGTCACAGAGTACGATGCGGTGTTCGTAGAAGACCTGAACGTCACTGGGATGCTTCAAGGCGATGGGAACGCGCGGAACAAGCAAGACGCTGCGTGGCGACAGTTTATCACCTTGCTCGAATACAAGGGTGAGCTGTACGGGACACACGTCGTACAAGTCGACGCAGCAGGAACGACAAAAGAGTGTGCGACGTGTGGGGTGGAAACAGCAAAACCCATCTGGGTACGAGACCACTCGTGTCCCAGTTGTGGATTTGAGTGTGACCGTGACGCGAACGCGGCGATGAACATCTTGCAGAGAGGGTTTTCTGAGCTAGGGCTGGGATGGCCCGAAGATACGCCTGTGGAGACTGCGTTCCCTACGGACACCCATTCGGTGTCTGCAAAGCGCGTCGTGGAAACAGGAAGCCCCACCCTCAACGAAGCCACACCTGTGGCTGAGTAGGGTAGGGTAGTTCACGATTCCTGAACTTGTCGACGCCACAGGTGTCACCCACTCAACGGCCTGGCGAGCTGTGAACCTGCTCGACAGTATCGGGGCCATCCGAATTCGAGAGACGCCACAACGAAACCACATCGCGATCGACCCCGACCGCCTCCAGAAGGACGATCCGGTACTTGCCATTCCGCAGTCAGAGTTCCATACACCGATCCGGGCATTCGTTGCTCGCGTACAGGCCACGCTCACTAACGCCGATGATGTCGATGCCCTCCTCGGAATCGTTATTTTCGGGAGTGTCGCCCGGGGCGAGGCTGACCGGCAAAGTGACATCGATTGTTTTGTCGTCGTCGATGGCGACCGGACGACAGCCCGCCGACAGATCACCGACGTCGTCGCAGATCTCCAATCAGAGCGCTTCGACGGTGACCGATTCGTGTTCGAACCGTATGTTGAATCCGCCGAGAGCGCACGTAGAGCCGGGTCAAAACTCCATGATATCTTTGGAGAGGGCATTACAGTGTATGGGAGCGACCACCTTGACTCACTCCGAAAGGAGGTCGTCGCCGATGAGTAGTACGCGAATCGAACACCTCATCGACAACGTCCAAGCCGCGTTCGACCGCCGCCCAACAGATATCGAAGCCGGGCTTGATGTCGAGGATGCCGCTCTCCTCCAGCTACGGAAGGCCTGTCGCTTACTCGCCGGCGCCGAGGCACTACAGGATGCCAGCTACTACACGCTCGTCATCGAAGCGTCGTTCGTCGCTATTGAACGGACCGTGGAATTCCGGCTTCTCGAACGTGGCACGATACAGCCGGATGATCTCCCCGGCACACATCCTGGTGTCTACCGAGAGGCGGCAGCAGTCGGTGTGTTCGACGAATCGATGGCGGCTGATCTCGCAGATCTCTGGCGCGACCACCGGGGAAAAACGTACTATCAGGATGGGCTCGCCTCAGCAGCGCGTACAGACGCGATGTACGACCTCGCCACCGAGATTCATGCGTACGTTACTGGGCGATCCCGACAGGGACACGAGTGTATCTGCGGGGAACCAAGGTAGTGAATGCGTCTCTATCAGTCGTGGGGAGATGGTCGGTTCTATTAACCAACACAGGAGACGATAGGAAGATATTGTTGGTTAAGCAGATTGGATCTTCGTAGTTAACTCTAAGGTAAACTACTTTGTCACTCTCAGTCGAACAGACAGCAATGGGCGCCAGTCTGGGCGATGAGGACGACACGACACAACGCGAACTCGTCCACTTCGTCACCCAACAGACGCGGTTCGCGCTGATCAACAACATCCTCCAGCATCCTGACCAGCTCCCCTCGATGTACGAACTCGAGGAGCTCAACCCCAGCGTGAGTGACGCCACTGTCTACAAGCACATCCAGAAGCTGATCGATGAGGGCATCGTGAAGGAGCTCGCCCTGGACGGCGACCAGCGCTGACAGGGTTACTCCTGGAAGTTCTACGGACTCACCAAAGAGGGTCGGGAGTTCCTGGAAGAACACAACCTGCTCGCCGCTGAAGAGACGCTTCAGCAGATCTACGAGACCATCTCCGACAAGCCCGAGAAGGTGGTCAAGTACGAGAACGCGCCCCGTCCCGACGACATCTAATGTAACGTTCTATTCCCGAATAGTTTGCTATTCATACTCTTCAGCCCGTGACGGGCCGGTATCTTATTAACCAACAAATCTATGCCAATACGCGCTTTGTTGGTTAATACGAGGCGACCGCTGATGTCCTACGAGCCACCGACGCCGCCGGCGGAACTCCCGACAGACCTCGTCAATACGCTCAACGAGTCCTCTTCTGAGCAGCTCCAGCACGTTGCCCGATACGCTGAAGATCTAGCTGAGCACAAAGCTCGCGAGGCACGTCTCGAAGAGGATTCAGATGAAAGCGAAATCGAAGAACGTCCCGACGATCTGCCGGACGACGTCCCGGCGAAGGCCACGATCACGATCAAGGAGATTAACGACAACCGCTACTACTACTGGCAGTGGAGAGAGGGGGACAAGGTCACGTCCAAATATAAAGGGCTAGTCAATCCGGACGAATGAGGGGTCAATACATCCGATTATCGATTTCTCACACCCCGTGTGCTATTTGATTTTGGGTACTTGGAAAAGTGGTGACTACACACCCCTCGTCCAGAGTGAAAACAGTAGGAACGAGAAAGAATTTGAGATTAGATTGAGCCGTTAATAGTCGATAGAGCCGTTTTTACACACCAACAGTCGAACAGGTTTCACAGTTGAAGCATGGTTTTTCTATTTGAGACAGACCACACCCCTGATCACGAGTGTATCCACTGATAGGTTCTCATCACACACCCCGTGTACAAAGTGTAAATGTGCCGTATTCCGACGATAGAGAGTTATTAGGCTGGTTTTGTATATTGAATATGGCCTACAATCCGTGGGGTGATACAGACGTACTGGACTCCGTGTAAGAGATGAATTGAGTAACAAGTCGAGCGGGAACACCCCGTGTACAAAATGAAATTCGAACGGTGAACATCAAGAGGGACGGAGACTGAACCGATTTCCACTTCGATGACGGGGGGATGGTCGACCCTGCGTTTACACTTCGATGACGGGGGGTGTCAGACGTGCGGCTTGTACTTCGATAACGGGATGTGGAACAACTAGTTCCGATTACAGATACGCAAATTCACAAGAGGGCCGCCGATTTTGCGTTACACATCGATGACGGGGGGTCTCCCACCGGATATACTTCGGTGTCGGTTGTAACTAACAAGCCGCGAAAACGCCGAAATCAGGCGAAATATCCGATACAGAGGACGGATAAACATCGACGTAGGTTAATCTTTTTAATGCTCCGGCGTACAGCAGGCATATGGCCGGTAGTGATCAAGAAGGGGCGGACCAATCCACCCTTGATGAAGAAACTAGTTCTACATCGGATGGACAGCAGTTAGAATCCGCCCGTGAGGATGCTGCCGAAAACGCAAGCCAAAATCAAGGGTCGACCGAAGAGACCGCTCAGCGGTCGATCCGTGATATGCTCGATGATGAAGGGGAGGCATCGGTGTTCGTCAACCGGGACCTCGTCGAGCCTGACACGATCATCGACGAGGAGCGAATTGTCGGCCGTGACGATCAGCTCGAATCCGTCGTCTCGTTTCTGAAGCCGACTCTCCAAGGAAATCGGCCGCCGAATATGCTACTGTACGGTCCCGCAGGGACAGGTAAGTCACTCATCATCGGGGCTGTCACGCAACAAATCATCGAGCTCTGTCAATCCAAAGGCGAACGTTTCGGCGTTGTCGATATCAATTGCCAACCAATCAATACGCTCGATCAGGCCGTCTACGAACTCGTCCAAACTGTCGCCCAGGACGTTGGTACTGAAGTCGGTGTTCCAGAGACCGGCGTCTCGACGAAGCGCAAGTACCGACGTCTGTACGAACTGATCAACGAGCACTACGATTCGGTCATCTTCATTCTCGACGAGATCGATCTCTTGGTCGGCCGGCGCGAAAACGACGAACCCGCATACTCGAAGCTTCTCTATCAGCTATCGCGGGCAAGTAACACGAACGAAATCGAAGGCCGCGTGTCCGTCGCAGCGCTGACGAACGATCCAAAGTTTATGGAAGACATCGACGGGCGTGCCGAGAGTTCATTCAATCCACGTGACGTCTATTTTCCAGATTACGACGCAAACCAGCTGCGCGAAATTCTCGAAAATCGACGCGATGCGTTCCGTCAAAATGCTCTCAAGGACGATGTGATTCCGCTCGTAGCGGCATTTGCTGCACAAAGTCACGGTGACGCACGGAAGGCGATCGACCTGTTCCGCGGTGCCGGTGACCTTGCAGACGAACGGCGAGATGAAGTGGTTACGGAGGACCACGTCCGAGAATCTCAGGAAGAGATTGACAAAGACCGGTCGCTGAAGCTCGTTGAAGGGCTTACGACACAAAAGAAGATTTCACTGTACGCAACCGCAGCCGTTGCGTATCACTCGAGTCGGACGGGAAGCTCCGTCCCAAGCCCGGTTGGATTCAAAGTCTACCAGTGGGTCACGAACGAACTCGATGCGGACCAGATGACTCGTGAGACGTACGTCAAATATGTCAAAGAACTTTCGACGTACGGGTTGATTTCAACATCTCGGAAAAGCCGCGGACGAGGCGGCGGAATGTATATGGAATTCACATTCACGGGTGATCCTGAAGCGATGATGACTCGGATCGTCGATGATACACGCCTAGAAGGAATAGCCCAGCAGGAAGAACTCCTCAGTTCAGTCGTGAATGCTCAGCTGAAAGAGTTTCATAAGGAGTGAGGTCCGGTGGAGCATTCGATGGAGAACACACCCCCCGTGTTCGATGTGTAAAGTCGAAATGGGAGCGGGACAGAATTCGAGAGAGTCCTGAACTGGGATCGGTGAGTCAGAGAACACGAACCAGCCGCTTCCAAACCGGATCCTCCTAACGGACTGAAAATGAGATCAAGCCACGAAGTCTCGTGACCCCCACCCCCCATCATCGATGTGTAAACAGTAGGGGGTGGAAGGGGGAACTCACTTGAAGCAAATCACGAAAGTCGGGTTTGACACCACGAGACGGTTGAAAACAAGGAAGATCGTGTATGAAGACGAGAGGCGTGGTGGAGTCATTCGTGTTCGGTTAGTCGAAGTTTCACTTCTCCTAACCTTCACATCCAATCCCAGTACGGTTTAGGTTATAACGCACTATGTATAAAACTTCGTCAGACAATATACATTGCTTACGAGAATATAGATTCGACCGCTGAGACGTCCTCCTTCGTGTTTGTGGTTTCATCGCCGTTTTTCGGCGTTCTCCGCTCGTCACCCCCCTCCCTCCTCTCATGGTTTTACACATCGATGACGGGGGGAGGGAGTGTGACCGTGGTTCTCTCCTGAAATCATTCGCTACTCGATCACCAGAACTCCGTTAGCTCTGGCTCACGCGTCCCTGCGAGTTCTTGTTGAATCTCCGCCCGATCCCAGCCAAGCGGTGCCAGCACACTCTCGACAGCTCTGACGAGTTGCGTCTCGTAGTACAACGCATCGTACGACTCTACCTCTTCGTGGGCCAACGCGACTCGCTCTCGCGAACTCTTCTCGTCGTCGACAACTACGTACTCGATATCTTGTCCCGGGTGGATTGCGAGGTTCTGCTCTCGAGCCCGCTTCAGCGCCGCCACGTTCTGAGTGGTCTGCGTGTAGCCTTCCAGCGGCTTGGAGACCCGATTCCGTTCGACGAGCTGCTCGACCGGCACCGTTCCAGCGTGGAGCCGCTTGATCGCATCCTGAAGACAGTCGAGGACGGCATCCGGAGACCGAGTCGCGTCGAGCCGATCAAGACAATCCCGCTGGACGGCCCCGATGAACGGCGGGGTTGAGCGCTGCCGGGCTTCAATGCCTCTGATCTTGAAGTCGTCGTCGCCGGCGACCTTCCCGAAGTACTTCGTTAACGCGCCGGCGTCGCTCTCGCGCTGCGGCACGAACGCCACCCAGTCGTAGTGGGCTTCGTGTTCGAGCCGGATCTCGACCTCTTCCGTGATTGCCGTCGCGAGCGTCTCGAGGTCCTCGCGGTCCTCGTCGTCGACGTCAGGGTCCGGGGTCACCCAGATGGAGTCGACGATGCCGTGGACGACCCGCCAGCCGCCGGCTTCCAGCCGCTGTTTCGCCGTCAGCAGAATTTCGCGAGCGAACGCGTTGATTGCCTCGTGGCACTCGATACGGCCGAACTTCGCGTTGCTGAACCCCTGATAGCCGAAGCAGGCGACGAGGATCCACTTCAGTGCGCCCGACCGCCCCTCGAGTTCCGCCAGCCGGTCCTCGTCGGGGTCGTCCCGTTCCTTCTCGCGACGGATGGCCGCCTTGATCTCGTCGCGCGCGTCGATGATCGGCTGTAGCACGTCGACGAGGTAGCCCTGGTCGTCACAGATCGAGTATCCGAGGTCGGGGACGTCGTCGCGGTCGCTGTGGCAGCTACACCGGATGACGTCCGGCGAGACGTTTCGGGTACAGATGATGTTCGGATACAACGAGGAGAAATCGAGTTCGTGGACGTTCTCGTGGATGCCGACCTCGGGCGCGAAGATGAAGCCGCCACGGTCGGCGTCGTGGAGCGTCCCCATCGGCTTGTAGAACTCGTGGCGCCAGGAGTTCCACGGGACGAGGACACCGCGGTCGTGGGCCTCGCAGATCTGGATCGCCGTCAGCACGTTCCCGATCGACGCCCACGCAAGCTCCTGGACGGGCTTGTTCGAGCGCGACACGAGGTCGAGGACGCCCTCAAGGTTCGTCTCCCCGTAGAAGAACGTGTTCGACTCGTCGATGATCGCCCGCCCGGGGACGTTGTACCGCGCCGGCGAGTGACCGACGCGGCCGTAGCTCGAGTACGTCGACCGGCTCGCGAGCTGCTGGTAGTCGGTGTCTGGCCACCGACTCAACGAGAAGTCATCGACGCCGGCGTCCGTCGCCATCTCGTACAGGGTCGGGATGATCTCGCTCGTTGAGCAGACGAGGATGTCTGGGTCGTGTGTCTCGATCGCCGCTTGAACGGTGGTGAGGATGTCTCCCGATGATCCAGTAACAGTCTCCCCGGCAACTGTGAGCTCGCTGTACGTGTCTTGGCCTGTCTCGGTCACTGGAATACCGAGCCGGAGCGTCGACAGTTCCGCCGCCGGCGTTGGATCACGATTCGTCTCCAGACAGTAGCGAAACTCCCGTGAGAAATCGACGTTGAAGCAGGCGAGATCTCCAACGGGGTACGCTGACAGTTGGTGTGCCTGTCGCGCAAGCGGTGTGACGCGCTCGACATGGTTGACGTCGACAGCCAGAGCGCGCTCGTCGTCACGACGGAATCCAGGCCGCCGGGATACGATCTCGGTCGCGACGACGTCAGGATGCCGTTCGTATAGTGAATGAAGTTGTGTAAGATCGATGTCGGTGTCAGGGTCACGTGCTGCGACGAAGAAACGGGGCGTGTAGTCGTCGCGTTCGGTCGCGGTCGCGCCGTCGTTGGTCGCCTCCCACTCGAGGACGCGACCATCGTCAAGGAAATCGGTTGTGAACGGCATTTTCGTAAGTCACCCACCTTCCCGTCTCTATACCGGAGTCTCGCATAATCGCCGGCGTGTCTGTTCCGGATTTCATGGAATGTAGATCGCCTTGACAGAAACAGCGTACTCTCGCGGGTTCGCTCTGTTAACCCCACTTCCAGAATCGTTTCTGGGTTTGTTAACTGAACATCCGGTAGCGTGTTAACCAACAGAACAACCGTCCTACAGATCGCTGTTGGTTAAAACTGCTGTGGACAGTCCTCCATATCCAAGATTTGGTGATCAATATAATACCCCACAGATTATTATACCGCTCTCCCGTTGGTTGGCACATAATGTCCGAAGAGCCGTCCCTACCCCACCGAGTGAGCTCGGATGGTGGTACTGAACACCGTGACGTGAACGACGTCGTCGAAGAGGAATGGATCGAGGAGACGACGCCATTTGAACGAGTGTACGAAGTCATCTCTCGTGTGTACGATCCGCTGTCTGCAGCACAGGTTGCCGAGCGTGCCCGCGTCTCATCGACCACGGCGCGAAAGCACCTGCGAACGCTCGAGAGCGCTGGTGAGGTAACGACGTCTCAGGATGGTCAGACGACGCACTACCGACGGTCGGAAACGGCTATCGTCACTGAACACGCCCAGTCGCTCCTCGCGGAACGGACGCCCGAAGAGATCGCGTCCGGCATCGCTGATATGAAGGCGCAAATACAGGCGTGGCGCGAGGAATATGGTGTTGATTCACCCGAGGAATTCGCCCGAGAACTGAATATCGGCGACGCCGACAGCGACCACGGTGCGCTCCTCACAGAATGGCAAACGACGCGACGTAACCTCGCGCTCGCACAGGCAACACTCGCGATCGGTGAAGTGAGTCAAACTGGTCACCTCACTGGCACGGACACAGACGACGATGGTAATGGCGATACATCCATCGTCGTATGACCGACGACGGAGACCCCACTCACCATATTCAGCCAGACGAGCAGTCTGAGGTGTTTGGCCCCATCGACGCCGGGGCATTACGGGAGATACGAGACCTGTTCGTGGACCTTGAGCCGCTGGTCCGGACCGCGTCATTGGACGACCCGCTGAATCCACAAACACTCTCGGTTGAACTCTCCGACGGGGTCGGAGCGGCGTCAACTGCGCGGATAGACGTCCGATGGAGCCTCACCGGGAACTACGCCGCACACTACACAGATGCCCGAGACCGGAATTTTCGGTTCGACTGTCACCCGAAACCTGACGCGCCGCGCAGACACTTCCATCCACCCCCTGATGCGCCGAGCCGTCCCGTTGACCCATCCTGTATTGCTGTGTCTGAGACCAGCCTTGTGACGCGCGCGATTCTCCAACGGTGGCGATACGCCTACACGAATGGAACATTCGAAGGGGTCAACGACGCAGAAAACCCACCGTGATATCTTTCTCACCGTTCACGACAAGGAGGACGCCACGTTGATCGAGTCACTGGCTACCCATCACCGGATCGAGCGATTTCATCGAAAGTCTGATTTTGAGCAGTACCGTTCCGCAACGGCCATCAGCGCTCGTGTACGTCGAATATCGGCGATGTTGTGGAGTACGACCGCTTCGAAATCGCTTGTCTGCCACGCGTTGACCGCTTCGCTACTTTCTTCAAATGGATCGTCTGTACCGTGGCCGGAAGCCACGAGCTCGTCATACACTCCAGTGAGGTTGTTCTCACTCGTATTGAACCGTGAGGAGAAGATCTCCATCACGTCGATGTACGGCAGCTCGGCGAACGGCCACTCGCGTCCGTGATGACTCAACCGCGCTCGAAGAAACGGCAGATCGAATCCGCCTTTCCAAGTTTCCCCGTTATAGGCTACGAGTTTGACGTCTCGCTGTGCGATCGTGGCGTCGACGAACGTCTGGACGGCGTCCAACAGCGTGTCCTCATCGTCGTGAACAGAGAGCGTCACTGGCGTAGTGAGATAGTCGTTCACGTGCTGTTCGATATCTGAGGCACACGCACTCCCGGCTGTATTGAGGAACACTCTCGAGCCGATCTCAGCATCGAAGCCGACGACGGTCAGCTGGTCAGTCGTCGAAAACCCTGTCGTCTCGATGTCGAACGCAATCGTGGCGAGTGCACTCATTCAGGTGCCTCGCTGGCTTCTTTATCGGGGAACTGCTCATCGGTGCTCTGTTCGTTGAGCCGGCGTTCGAGCGCTTCGAGGCGTTCCTCGTGGTCTTCCAATTTAGCCTCCTGTTCGAGATCGATGCTGAACAGCGCCGGTAGCAGCGGGTTCTGGTGGTTCAACAGCCCGCTCGCGTCGGCGTGCTCGCGGGCGTACTCGAACAGCTGGTCGAAGCGCGGCTGGTCGCGACGCCGCAGTGCCCGCCGGAACTCCGCCCAGCGCTCTTCGATGCCCCGGAGCGCATCCCGGTAGGTTGGGTTTGTGCGTCCCATCTTTAGACAGTAAGGGAATCCCAGCCTTCAGGACAGGCGGGAGTCGTGTCACTCTCAGACGCAGCTGCCGTTAGTCGACATTGCCCGATTCCCCTCGTTTTGTGTCGATACACTCTCTGACGAGGCTCGATAGGTTGATGTGATTCTCGTCTATCCACTCGGCCTGCTCTTCCGTGATGGTGATGTTCTTCCGTATCATCACCACGTTCTGTGTGTTCGATGCGCATAAGTGTGTATAGTGTGTACTTATTCGTGTGTCTGAGCCGGTGATGAAAACGCTTCAGGCTACGCTCGTGCCACCCACAGCAGGCAAAGAGCAACGCCTGTCGCGTCTGCTGGACACATATCGTGAGGCACTGCACGACGCCTTCGACGCCAGGGCTGAAACAATGTCTGCGGTCAACGATATTGTGACACCCTACGACCTCCCGTATCAAGCCAAAGACGCGCTCAAGTCCTACGTCCCCAAACTTCGGGACACATACAACGCTTCGGAGTTGGACGACGAGCATCCGCTTCGACTTGTTAACCGTGCCGCGAAATTCGACTACTCCGACGAGCGTGAGCATGGCTACGTGTGGCAGGTTCCCCAACCCGGTCGCGGGACGAATTTCTGGATTCCACTGCGTATCAATCCCGAGCAGGAGTCGCTGTGGAACGATCTGTTGACCGGCGATGGGGCAGAACCCGGTGAAATCCAACTCCAGCGACACCGAACGTCGTGGGAGTTGCACGTCACCGTCGAGTACGAGGTCGAACAGACCAATTCGGACTATACAGAACCGACGTACATCGGCTTCGACGTTGGTGAGAGCGCGTTGATTACGGGCTGTGCCCTGAAACGCGACGTGCCACGGGAGCCGATTATCGTCAGTGGCAATCGAGCGCGACGTCTGCGGAAAGAGATGCACACGACGCTCCAGCGGCTCCAAAAGCGTGAGGCCGCTGAGTGGCGGATCGACGAGCGCTTCGACTACTACCAGAACGCGCTCACTGATATTGTCGAGAAGGTGTCTCGGCAGGCTATCGAGTATGCCCGTGGGTTCGAGAACCCCGTAGTCGTCATGGAGAACCTGACCTACATCCGCGAATCGCTGGACTATGGCAAGTGGATGAACCGACGACTCCACGCCTGGGCGTTCGCTCGAGTACAGGGTCGTATCGAGGATAAAGCCCGAGACGCCGGTATCCCGGTCGAGTACATCAACGCCGCCTACACGTCGCAAACGTGCCACGCCTGCCGCCACATCGGAACCCGGGACGGCGACGACTTTCGGTGCCAGAACAACGATTGCCACATAACAGTGTTCCACGCCGATCTGAACGCGGCGGCGAATATCGCTGGCCGCGTTGACCCGTGGGGAGAGAGCCTGTCTTGGGAACCGACAGGCAATGACTCGCCTCGGGATGGGAGCGCCCGTGACAGCGCCACAGTCCACCGTGAGACGAGCGAGGAATCCTCGCAGATGAGACTCACGGCGTTTACGGACTGAAACCTCTCCGGGCTTGCCACGTTGGCGGCAGGGCCGGAATCCAACCGTGTTGGAAGCCCCGCCGTTTTCGGCGGATGAGGATGTCACCGCTATCGGCCTCCTGTCCCGGTCGCAGTCCACGCATCGAGCAAGGGATCCGCGGTGGTCGCCACCGTTTCACCATCAGCTGTGACGCCCGTCCCGACACCCTCCGGGGTCGACGTCGACGGCGCCGGCGTCGTCGGCTCCACGCCGACCTGCGTGGCGCGTGCCGCGAGCAGCTGCCGCCAGTACGCGAACGTGGTCTGGTAGTACGCGCCGTCGTCGACGGGATAGACGAGCGTCTCGAAGTCTTCGCCGATGACCCGTGGCCCCATCCGCGTCTGCTCACACTCCAGGTGGTGGTCGGCGACCGTCGCGACTGACTCGGTGAATTCGTTTCGTTCGTTCCGCGTAACGAGCACCGGGATGTCGTACCCCTCGGCGTAGGTCGCTAACCGGGCAAGGGCACGGGCTTGGAGGGTTTTCGCGTGGGTCTCGCCAAGGGTATCGTCGTCGCGGTACTGGGTGTCGACGGCCGGCGCGACGATGAGGGCGGGTGTGTGGGGCGACGTGTCCTCGTCACGACTCGGTTCCCCTCGACCGGCTGCCCTGGCGTCGGTGGTGGACATCTGGATCGACTTGTTCACTGCCGTCGGGAGATCACAGACGGCGCCGTAGTGCTGGTAGGCGGTAAATCCGCGGGCGACGTGGATTCGGTTGAGCAACCGTTGGCTGGGCGCGATCTGAGCGAGTGTGGTCGTTGTCGCGTGGCCGTTTGCGTCGACCCAGAAGGCGGGCCCGTCGTGTAGGAGGAGATGGTCGAGCACGAGCGACTGTAGGATCGGGACGCCGCGGCCTCCCTCGACATCGAGCAGCGTGATGCCGTCGTTGAGTGACGGCAACAGCATCTCGTCCGTAGCCGGATCGGCTTGGTCAGCAAGGGATCGATTGCGGTCTGCGCCCCGTGTCGGCTGGTCCACCGCCAATCGGTTCGATGTTGCGTGGTCTCCCATACCCGATACCCGTTCACCGTCTCAATAAGCGCCGGCGCGGCGCTTCCGGGTTTCCAGAAATGAATCGACCGAGCGCTCATTCGAACTCAGTCACCGGATATTCGGACTGCGCGGCCGTTTCCGAGGCCGTTTCCGAAGTCGACTTACCCCCGTGATCGTCCCTTGGTCGGTCAGGCGACGCTTCGCTCGGTGAGGGTTTCGCCGCGCTCGAACCGATCGGCCGAAAGCGACGAGGCGTCAAGGAGATCCGTTTCCCCATCGACGACGAGGTCGGCGGCGATCCGTCCGGAGGCGGGCGCGTGCTGGAACCCGTGTCCGGAGAACCCGGCGACGGTCACGAAACCGGGGACCGTCTCCTCGACGACCGGGTGGTGGTCGGGCGTGACCGCGTACAGCCCGGCCCAGCCGCGTTTGATCCGGCTATCGAGCCCGAAGTACTCGGTGTACGCGGCGGCGTGCTCGACCGCGCGTGCCGCCCACTCGACGTCCATCCCCTCGTCGTAGGCGTCGGGGTCTCGATCGGGGTCGTCCTCGTCGAAGTGGCCGCCAACGAGCGCCACTCCGTCCCGCTCGGGCCGGAAGTACGACCCCGTCTCGAGGTCGATCGTCAGCGGCACCGACTCGGGCACCGGCGGTGATGGGTCGACTACGGCGATCTGTCGCCGCCGGGGCGCGATCGGGAGGTCCACGCCGGTCATCTCGCCGATTGCGGCGGCCCACGCGCCTGCCGCGTTCACGACGCAGTCGACCTCGTGGCGCTCGGCTTCGTCCGCGCCGACCGCCCGAATGTCCGCGCCGACGACGCGACCGCCCTCGCGGTGGAGGGCCGTGACGGCTGTCCTCGTCCGGATGTCGACGCCGCGCTCGCGGGCGGCCTCGGCGTATCCCTGTACGGCGAGGTTCGGGTCGGCGATCCCGTCGTCGGGGTTGTACGTCGCCGCGACGAAGGGGTCGGGATCGAGTCCTGGACAATGCTCGGTCGCCTCCGCGGGCGTGAGCAGTTCGCTCTCCGCGCCGAGCTCGCGCTGCATGTCGACGTTCTCGCGGAACCGCTCTGCGGTCTCGTCGGTCCGCGCGAGAAACAGGTAGCCGTTCTTCCGGAGCCCGATGTCCACACCGAAGCGCTGCTTAAACGAGTTCCAGACCGCCTTGCTGGCGAGCGACAGTTCGACGTTCACACGCGTGGAGAACTGCGACCGGATCCCGCCGGCCGAGCGAGCGGTGCTCGCGTTCCCCAGCGATCCCTTCTCGACGAGCGTCACGTCCACGCCGCGGTCAGCGAGCGAGTGTGCGGCGGCGAGGCCGATGATCCCCCCGCCGACGACGAGTGCGTCCATAGCCATCGATCGACCCCTCGAGAAATAAGCGTATGACACCGGCCGGGTCGACGAGCAGTCTAAGTCACCGGGGAGCGACGCCTCGGACATGGTGCTCGTACTCTCCGCGACGGAGGTCGAACGGAACCTCGATCTGGCGGCGCTCGTCGACGTGGTGGACGACGCGTTGGTGAAACAGGCCGCCGGCGAGGTCGAGCGGCCCCCGCGACCGCACTTTCCGGTCGGTGCGGGTCTCGACGGCGACGATTCCGCCGGAACCGGGATCGCGATGCCGGCGTACGTCCACGGCGCGGACCACTACGCGACGAAGCTCGTTGGCGTCCACGAGGGGAACCCGGAGCGGGGGCTTCCGACGGTCAACGCCCAGATCGCGCTCACGGACGCCCGGACAGGCCTCCCGAAGGCGTTCATGGCGGGGACGACGATCACCAACGCCCGGACGGGCTGTATCGGGGCGGTCTCGGTTCGGAAACTGGCCCCAGACCCGGACGGCGAGGACCTCACGCTCGGCGTTCTTGGCGCGGGCACGCAGGCACGCTGGCAGACCCGGGCCATCGCGACCGTCGCGGCGCTCTCGGACGTTCGGATCCACTCGCCGAGCGACTCGCGGACCGCGTGCGCCGCGGACCTGAGCGCGGAGGGGATCCCGGCGCGCGCGGTCGACACTTCCCGGGCGGCCGTCGAGGGGGCCGACGTCGTCGTGACCGCGACGACCGCAACCGAGCCCGTCTTTCCGTCCGACGCGCTCGAAGCGGGGAGTCTCGTCGTCGCCGTCGGCGCGTTCACGGCGGAGATGCAGGAGATCGACCCTCGCGTCCTCGAGCGCGCGGAACGGACGTTCGCCGACGTACCAGCGGAGGTCGCCGAGACCGGCGACCTCCTTGCGAGCGACCTCGACGCGGACGACTTGGTCGAACTCGGCGTTCCCCTCGCAGACGGGTACGTCCGCGAGTCACCCGACGGGGTCGTGGTGGTCGTCAGCGTCGGGTCCGCGACGCTGGACGCTGCGGCCGGCGAGACCGTTTACCGAGAGGCCGTGGCGGCGGGGGACGGGACGGACATCTCGCTGTGAATTCCCCTGACGGCCGCCGCACGCAACTAGGAGGCTGGCACCGCCGAACGAGTCGACGAGTCGGTCCCAGTCTCGCCTCGGGACCGCGACGCGGTCGATGCGGAGGTCCGCGGCTCGCCCGTCGACTTACGAGACCGGCGACGCAGCTGCCGAATCGACGAGTGAGTACTCTCGGTCCCGACTCGTTCCTTTCGCCTCGAGGAGGTTGTACTGGGCCATCTTCGAGAGGTACGTGCGGATAGTCCGCTTCGTCCGTGGGTCATCGACGTCCTCGGTATAGCGCTCGTGGATCTCGCTCGGCCCGATCGGGCCGTGGTCGCGAACAATATCGTAGACGACTCGCTGATGCGGCGTGAGTGAGTCCAGGCTCTTCTGCTTAATTTGAGCCCGAGCATCTTCAGCAGCGTCTAGGAGCATGTCGTTGGTGATCTCCTCGCAATTTTCGCGGTCAGCTGTGCTGGCTGCGCTCCGGAGCATCCCGATAGCCAGCCGAGCATCACCAGCAGCGGCATCACCGATCTGATAGAGCTGATCGTCGGTGATGACATCCTCTTCGAGGCCCCACTTTGCCCGCGCACTCAGGATATCGTACAGCTGCTCGTCGTGGTACTTGTCCATCCGGACGTGTTCGCTGGAGCGTAGGCGACTCACAAGCCGGTCGTCGACGCGGCTGAACAGTTCTTCTTCTTTGTTCGCGATACAGATCACCGCGAACTGCTCCATACTGTGGAGGTCGTAGATGAGACTCGGATCTTCGAGTTGATCGACCTCGTCGAGAATGACGACAGTTCGCGGGCCGTCGTACTGTTGGAGCCGGTCAATGAGCTCGTCGTGGGGTGTCGACTGGCGATGGATGTCTATCGTCGCGCCGATGTCGTCGAGGATCTGGTACAGCGTTCGGAAGCGGCTGTAGTTTCGCCAGCAGTTGACGTAGGTGGCCTCGACGTCGAGCACTTCCTCGCGGAGCCGTTCGGTAACAAACTTCGAGACACAGGTTTTACCGACACCGCTCGGACCGGTGACGATAGCCGTGTTAGCTGGCTCTCCGTTCGTGATCGGTTCAAGAACGCTCGAGAGGTGGTTGACTTCGGCGTCGCGATGCTCGACTTCTCGAGGGACGAACCCGGCGCGGAGGACGCGAGCATCACGGATCATTTGTTTCTGCCAGAGTAATTTCCGGTCAGGTTATAAAAACTTCACCGGGTCAGTTCCAGAAAGCTCCTCATCGCTGTTGAAATGCTCCTCCTATACTGTCGCTGTCTCCCGATTTTGATTGTGGAAACACTCCGTTTCCGGAAACGTCCAGAAACCTAATCAACGGTGTGGAGCTCGCTCTAGGATATCGAAGATATCGATTGCTTTGTACTCTCGATTGCGCTGTTGTCCAGTCACTTCAACAACCAGGCCGTCTGTTTGGACCTCTTCGATCGCGTTGTAGGCAGTCTGTCGACTCACATTGAACCGTTCTGTGACGTCGTTCGCAGTGAAGTACGGAAGCTCGAATAGATTTCGCGCGAGCTTGTGGCTCGTCTTTTGGCTCGGATACTGCTCTTCGTATTTTCGGCGCAGTTCGATCAGTTCGAACGTTCGCTCGTAGGAATCTCGAGCTTGTTCTTCAATGCCCTTAATAAAGAACGCAATCCAGTCACGCCAGTTGCCCCCTTCGCTGACCGCCCGCATCTTTTCAACGTACTCCTGTTTGTTCCGGTTGAAGTACGCACTCGGATAGAGATACGGATCGGATAGATAGCCGGCTTCACAGAGTTGTAACACGATCAAGATGCGTCCAAGCCGCCCGTTGCCATCCGAGCAGGGATGGATTGTTTCGAACTGGTAATGAGTGATCGCTAGGTCGACTAACGGGTGATACTCACCTCCCATTTGGATGTACGCCTCAAGAGACTCCATCAATTCCGGGACGCTGGTTGCTGGTGGCGGAACGAACGGAGACTGACTCCGACGTGGTGACGGAATATGAACGTCACTATCTCGCCACTCTCCGACAATTTCGCCTTCATTCCGAACCCCTTCGAGCAGTGTTTCATGTAGTGACTTCAGCAATGCTAACGAGATTGGCTCACCGCTTTTAATCGCGTCAAATCCGTTTCTGAGAGCGCGTTCGGCGTTGAGGACCTCTTGTAAGTCACGGCTCACACTCTCAGTGTTGCCAGACTTACTCCGTGTGTGGTACGCGTATACCTCGTCCATCTCGATGTCTGCCCCTTCTATTTCGGCGGTCTCGACGGCTTCGAGTCTGAGAAGCGATGTGTACAACACCGGCGAGAAATCGACTGTTGGACTTATTCCATCGATACGTCCGAGTTGAAACGTTGCGTCCGATATCCTCGATGTGAGCTCGTCATCGATCTCGATTGGGGATGAGACGGGCAACTTTTCTGGAATGTAGTATGGATGGGGATGTGACTGCCGGTAGTGTCCCGGCGCCTTCGAAGGCAGATCTTGCGTTCTCATTTTGAATTAGATCATGTGTGACGCATCTTAATCATATTGGTTATAAACTAGTTTGAATAGTGTGGCCGGATTCGACACTGAGTATTGCTACTGCCGTCGATCTTGGACTCGAGAAGTTGTGAACTATCTCAGGGTCAAGTTCCGAAGAACTCGCCTTGTTCATCTGTCGGACACCCCTCATGACCGCTGTAAAAGACGCTAAACGGTCTAATTCTAATAAACTGAAACTACCCACAAGTTTGTATATATTATCGCACCGACGACAAGACGGAATGCCCTCCAACAATCGCCGCACATTCCTTGCCGTAAGTACAGCTGTTGGACTCGGTTCGCTGACCGGAGTGAGCGCACTACGAACGCACGATACGAGTACAACTGCCACAGCAGACGATAGCGACGGAGAGAACTCCCTTGACACTTGGCTCGCGACCGCGAATGATCCACAGACGCACCGGATCCGCGATCTCCGGTATGACGACCCGCCGACAGTGTACCTCGGTATGTCGAATACAAACTCGTTCTCCCCGCCCGCGATCAAGGTGACACCGGAGACTACGGTAACGTGGGAGTGGATCTCGGACGACGTTGAGTACAACGTTGTAGCGACCGATGGGGCTTTCGACAGTGGGCAGCCGCTTTCGGAGGCTGGGGAAACATTTGAGCACACCTTCGACGCGGAAGGGACGCACAAATACGTCAGCGAACCGTATGCCGACGCGGGGATGCGAGGTGTCGTCGTGGTCGACACCGCCCCGTCGAGCGAGTATCCGACTGTCGACGAGTGGCTCGCTGGAACAAACGGATACGATGGAACCATTACGGACCAAACAGACACTGACCTCGTCGAGATAACCACCGGAGCGAAGGGTAATGGCGGTCACTTGGCGTTCGACCCCCACGCGGTGAAAGTCTCAGCCGGTACGACAGTCCGGTGGTCGTGGACTGGGAAGGGTGGCGCACATAATATCGAATTCAGAGATGATGACTTCGGTAGTGAGTCGATTCACGTTGAGTCTGGCGTCCACTTCGAAGAGACGTTCTCCGAAACCGGCGTCTTCAGATACGGCTGTAAACCCCACCATGCTCTCGGACACCGTGGCGCCGTCATTGTCGAATAGTGGATATTTCACATTGATTCCGAGAGAAGAAGGCCACGAATTTAGTCGTGAATAACTAACGACGTTTGACCTCCTCCCGCGCCTGAAGACGCGGGGATCCCACCACGGGATATCATGTTGCGTTCACGCCGATCGGCACCCGTGAGAGAACGGTGTTTGCTATCCACCCTCCGACATGACCGCATACCAGACCGAATACCGAGGAAGCGCACAGAACCAGCACAATAGCGAAGATCCAAAATACAACCCTGGAAAGCGGCCATGCCGCAGCCGTACCGCTGGTCGCAGTACTGACTACAGTCACAATGAACGAACAGATCCCGAGGATGCCACCGAGGAAACCAGCGCGAAGTCCGGCAGCATCTGGGTCTGTAACACGGACCGCAGCGATGACTCCGGCGATGAACGCTCCGATGATCACAACACCACCACCGATAGTCGCCTCCGAGTTCGGTAGCAGATCGATCATGGCAGCAACCGGCAACGAAGCGAGCGCGCCAATGAGCGCGAATCGCCACGTCGATGGCACAGTCTGGAGGAGCGACGGGGACATACGGATTGAGAATTGACCGAGAAGCATCATATAACCTTCGTACGAGGACTGTGGGTACTCCTAGAAGCTGGTACGAACTGCGTACAAAAGATAGAGGATGTAATCAGCAACGACACATCCGCATTGGTGTTTCCGACCATGGCACCGTGGCCTGACTGTTTTAAGAGTTGGGCGCTGTCTTGACACATGATGTCTCCGACCGACTCCCTCCTAGGAACCAGCCTCGTCCGTCGTGCCGCCTACGCGGTGGGGCTGATCGCACTGTTCGGTATCGCGTTCGGTTTCACTTGGTCACAAGCCATCATCGTCGTAGCTATCGTACTCGTGGGTGAATCCGCCGAACTCGCGAACCCGTTGCCCGGACTGGATGAACGCCATTTCCGACTCGCGCTCGGCCTCGTTGTCGTAGCTGCTGGTGGGGTCGCCTATTGGGCGCAGGGAGACACGACTGTCGCCGCGGTCGGAGTCGGGGTCGGTGGCTGGCTTCTGTTGGACGCACTCTATAGCCTTCAGGAAGGCATCCGGTCGGACGAGGACGAGATGGCTGACGCCGACTCCAGTGAAGTGTTTCTGTCGATGCAGGTCGGCCACCTCGTGGCAGAGGAGCTGAAGGACGGGCCGAAGACGGTCTCGGAACTCGCTGATGCCTGTGACATGACCGAATCACGTGTCCGCGAGGCACTGGACTACCACGAGCAGGCGGACACCGCCTACAGCGACGGCGGTCAGTGGTACCTTGACGAGTCGAAGATCGGGACGTGGGCGTTCGTCAAGGACAACACCTGGCGCGCTCTGGTCCGGTTTCTTCGTCCGTTCCGGCTATTCGTACCGTCGTAACTACTTCTCACCAGTTCCCCCTACCAATTCAGTCAAAGATTTCCGCGCAGCTAACTCATCCATGTCCGCTTCCTCCCGATCGACATCCAAGTGTTCGATCGTCGATTCCAGATCATCCGGCTCTGTTGAATCCTCAGCAAGTGACATATTATAACCTGGTCGCGGTCAATACAGTAGCCTCACTCCACAAGGCTAATACCGAATACACGTATGCTCCACATATGGCTGGCGAGCAGACGGTGCTCCTTGCACATCTCCGTTCAATCCGCACAGCACTCGTCGCTGTAGCGGTATCGGTTCTTGCAACAGGGCTAATCATTCGAGAAGACCCATTGGCATTCCCTCTCTTCATTGCCAGTCTACTTGTCTGTGCTTACGCCTTCGTGCCGCCACTCGTTCGCGGGAGATAGATACGCAGCTCTCATCGACCGGCTGTTTCAGGCGAAAATATATCTGAAGAATAGGCCTTGTTGAAACCCTCGATCGATGATGGGTTTCAGCAGTCCTGCTGAATACAACGCGCAAGTCGGTCACTCGACCCCGCTGGTCTCGGTGTTAGATTCATAGCGTTCTCGATCTCAACAAAAGCAACTGTATATACTTCTTTAGTTCAAAATGAGGCCGAGTGTCTTACTAAATATCACATAGATGACTAGAGTTACCACAACCCGACTTAGAATACCGAGTCCAAAGAAATCGCCCACAAGAAAACCAAGGACGACGGTGAAAACCACCGCAAGATAGGTGGCCCACCCCGGAAGTGTCTCGGCTATAGCGTCGCGCATATTCAACTGTCTACTGTATGTCTGTGATACGACCTATATCCTCCGGAACAGACAGCGGTGCGAGATTGAAGCAGCAAATGCGCACTACCTGAGGGATTTTTTGTTACTGGTCGAGTGAAACAAACATCAATGGCTTGCTGAACTCACTCTCTATATTCAGCAGTCCGTTCCTCTCGGAATCACGGACAGTTGCACTCTTCGTGTGAAATAGCGAGGCTTCGCTCCACGTTGTGAACGATGCACTTGATAACGAGTTCGCGGAACTGCTTCTACCAGAGACGTGACCGGACGAATGCACCGAATTTCTGTTTGATCGCCGCGTTGACTGTCTCGTTCATGTTCCGCCTGTGGTAGAGATCACTGTCCAACCGTACATTCCACGCTTTGTGGAGAGGTGTGAACTCACGATGCTTGATGAGTGGTCGAATATCGTGGGCACGGGCAAGCCGCCGGAGTTTCTGATCGTCGTATCCCTTGTCAGCGGTCAACACCGCGATGGACTGTACGTTCCGTTTCACTACCAGTGGCGCAATCTGTGTATCGTGCTTCCGCGTAGTCGTGACGTGAATATCGAGAACGGCGTTGGTCGCCGTACGACCAACAGTGTTGTCTTCAACTGCTGGATAGTGAGGTTCGTTCGCTTCGTGTAGTGAGTTGAGGCGTGCGCACGCTCAAAACCGGATGCATCGATACCGGTCACACCATTCAGGGGTAAGTCCGCGAGCGAGACGTTCAGTAACACTCGCCAGACGGCCATCTCCAAGCGGTCGAATGCCTTGCAGAGTGTCGAGGGGGCAGGAATCGAATCAAGGTTGAGGGCGTCACGGATGCGGGACATCTCGATGAGTTCGTCAACGAGGTCGCGGTACATGGTCGTCTTCTTTACTTTGAGGCAGAGCAAGACAACGTGCTGGCGGAGCGTGAACCGCTTCCGCGAATAGCGAGTCGAGAACCGAGAAACAGCACGGCGAGCCAGCACGACAGCACGTTCGACGAATCGAAGGAGTCGTGACTTCGGGAGAGCATCCATCTTCCTCCAACTACTCTCCAGTCATGTTTGTCAGCAAGGGTTTCAACAGGGCCACTTGTATCAAAATTTTGTTTTGGAAAGCAATTTTGAGATGGATCCCCCCGATATAAATGGTGATCCAGCAGGAATCTCGAACCCAATACACTCTCAACTGCTATCCCCAGATTCCTGTTTCGTCCGGCAATGTTTCTTGGGGTACTGGGCTCGTCGCCCTGTATTTGTCGTCCGCTAGAGCTTGGGAGTCTCTGATGCGTCAACCGGGTTCTGTGTCGACCCGTTCGGGGCATCCTGTTCATCTCGCAGTTGGAGGTACGCCGATGCGATGATCCCGTAGTACGGCACGAAGAACGCCGTTGTGAGAACGATCGTCGCAATATCGGCTGCGACCGGTAGGCCGGCAAGAGTCAACAACGGCGTAATAGCCCCGATTACACCGCCAAAGACCGCAGTCACAACAACGAGGATACCGAGCTTGAGCCGAGATCCACGGGCCAGCCCCCAGCTCCGCTTGAGACTACTGATGATTCCTTGATTTTCGACAGCGACGGCGAAAATGAAAAACAGGAAGGAGGCCGCGAGGAACAGCCCCGGGAAAATTAAGAGGACGGTACCAAGCATGATCAAGACTGAGACGATTAGTCCGCCGACAAGTGCGAAGACCGTAGTCCGTCCAAGCCGCCGTCCCGACGTCGCAGGGAATCGTGACATCTCGCTTTGCGGTCGAGCAAACGTTCGCGAGAGAATGACGAAGTACGTCGAACTCAACACCACGAGCACGACGAACAGAGCGACACCGACGCTTCCGGGAATCGGAAGCGCGATCCCAGCGTTCTGACCGAACTGTTCGGCAGCCTCTGGCGGGAGAAGCCCCAACACGGCGCTGTTGGCGCTCGTTTGAAGCCCGAACTGTATCGCGAGAAATCCGAGTAATAGGATTCCACCAGTTCGGGAGACTGTTCGGCGAATGCCGTCGCTAACCGCATGGCTGAGTTGGAGGGCCATACAGATTCGATGTGGTTAGTCTGTACAAATAAAATAACCGAAGACGCTGAGAGACGTAAAATGCGTTTGTAGTTATTCGCTCTGTTGAATCCGCAGAAGGCATCGGGATCGGTTATAGAATCAGCTGGAAGAACAACTGTCAGAAGTGACCTCTCGATTGGTGCTTTCGTGGAGTCGTTCTCCACCGCAGATACTGGTGGATAAAGCCGATTGATTCGGGAGCAACTTGATACTGTGTACCTACAATCCCCGCGTCATCATCGGATTCAACAGAGCAGATCAAAGCTAACTCGGGGTTGTGGCTGGTACGTTGAACGGTGATCACGAACCCGCCTCTGACAGCTAGAACGCCAGCCCGGGCGCACGGGTAATCCTCAACGAAGCGAACGGCGAAGCCGTGAGCGAGTAGGGCGGTAGTTTACCTAAAATTCAGGCGCTAATGCCCCGTCCTCAAAGAGCAACGCAGGGAGCGAAGCGACCGAGTAGCGCAGTAGGGCGGGGATACAGCGCCGTCATCGTCTCACAGACACTCTGTAACGACCGG
>NZ_QPLT01000018.1 GCF_003666015.1 Halorubrum sp. Atlit-26R | reverse complement strand
CGAGGCGGACAGAGACGCGAATGCGTCGTGGAACATTCTTTCTCGCGGTCTCGAACAAGTAGGGATGGGCTGTCCCGAATCACCGCCTGTGGAGACTGCGCTCCCTACGGACACCGATTCGGTGTCTGCAAAGCGCGTCATGGAAGCAGGAAGCCCCACCCTCAAGGAGCGAACCGCGTCAGCGGTGAGCGAGTAGGGTGGGGAGGAAGTCACTGTATGAGCGATAGATTCACTCTCAAGACGAGTTCTCCTGTCGAGATCTGGTAAAAGCCATTCTCTCTGGTTCAGTTAGATACACCGATAGGTACACAACCGATGTAATAGTAGCGTACTCGATGATACCGACTACGAAGTGGAGTTCAGGTGGGACGCTCACTGTGACCAAGACAGGTCGGCTGTTCATCGTGGCGTGAAAGACAGCGACCAGCCAAAGGTTTCCAGTTACTGCGTACACGGTACCGAAAGCGAGACCCGCGAGAGTGAGTCCAGAAAGCCGGACTACCAAGGCGGGACCGACTCCGTGCTCCAACGCGAGAAACCACCTCGGAAGGTGGAAGACAGCAAACAGGACTGCCGCGACCACGACGCCGAAGCCAACCGCACGACGGCTTTCGCCGCCAGCCATTTCGATGAATTTCTGTTGGAGATACGCACGAAAGACCAGTTCTTCTGGAATCGCGGTGAACAGGAGTGAACTGAACAGTGCCGCAAGATAGGCGAGCGGATGAGCAGCGACTCTCGACCACGTGGCCTCGAACCCGACAACGCCAGCCAGCGCGAGACCGACCGCGACGAGATTGTACAACCCCCAGAACACGACGACGAGTACAATCACAGGGACGAAGGTACGAACAGATGGTAGAACCGAACGTGGTGAGACACCCTCGAGATACAACGCACAGATAGCGAGTGCGGCGAGGAAAATACCCCACACAATCCCCAGAATGGGCGGCGGTGATTTTCCAGGGGACACGAACACGAATGCGGACAGGACACCGAGTGCGACCAGATACGTAGCGACGGGGACCGCTGATCCCCGCTCGAACGTGGGTCGATCTACGTCAGCAAGTACCATTGCTAGATGGCGTCCCACTCTGGCTGCTCAACGTGTCGGTCCCAGAACGACGCGTCGAGATAGGCATCATCAATGCCGATTGCTCCCCAAAGTCGCGTGACCCACCCGACGGCTGCCCAGAGGAGTCGCTGGACTGGCAGCGGTGCCATTGGCATAATCGTCTCGTCATACAGGTCTGCGGCGACCACGAGCGATTGAGGTAGTCCCGGGCCAGGATAGGTGCCATCCTCGTCGCTCCCACGCTCGTGAGCCAGTCCCCAGGCGGTGTAGAGCCCTTTCACCGTCCGCATCGAAGGAAGTTCGGCCCTGAACGCGACGATTTCGTCGGTATCGTTGCGGAACGTGTGCTCTTGGCCCGGTTCGACAGTTGCCGATTCCCCAGGTACAAGGTTGATTGGATCACCCTCACAGACGATGGTGACTTCCCCTTCAATCGCCCTGAACGTCTCTGTCGTCGGATGGTAGTGGAGAGGTGGTGCGGGAGACTCCGGTGACACCCATTGGATCAGAACGGGGCGATCAGTCTTTCCCGAGTCCGGGCGCTCCAGCAGTGTCGCCCACGTCTGACTCACTGGATCGGAAACGAGTGGCTGAGGCGACCGTCGCAGGAGAACACTCGCAGAACTATCGGGATCTAATTCGAGTGTCGACACGTCTGTTGGCGTTCCATTCACCAGCGGCCGACCGGTCTGTAGGGTTTTTTCCTTTCTCTCGTCGGCACCCTGAGCCTGAGTGCGGGTCAGTGTCTCAGATTCCATCTCTTTTCGTGCTACGGCTCGTCAGGGAATGGAGCTTCTGTGAGGTATACATACAGGATTTATCCCCGCCTCGTTCGACAGGAGGAGACGTGAAACAGCTTCAGGTCACCGTTCACGTTGACGACAACCATGCACCGGAATTTTTCGAGTTACTGGCCGATTCGCCGGCCATCGCAGAGGCTCGTCTGGTCGACTGGAGTATGGCAGCCAGCGAACAGTCGACGCTCCTGTACACTGTCGATGGAGATCCGACGACCTTCGCCGAACGGGCAGCCAATACCGCTGGAATTGATTCGGTCGAACTATCCGATACGACACAGGGGAAGACGTATGTGTTAGTCGTCATACGACCGCTGGAGACGCCGCTGTTCGCTGCCATTCACCGAGCAAGCACACAAGCGGGCCTCATTGTCCGTAAACCGATTGTCTATCGTGACGGCACGATGTCGGCTCGCGTCGTCGGCGACGCTGGCGCCCTCCAGCGTGCTCTCGACGCGGCTCCAGATGGCCTCGAGGTACAAATCGACGAAATTAGCCAGCTCAAGAGCTACGCCGACGATCCAGTGGTAAGCCTAAGCGACAGACAGCGCGAGGCGGTCGCGGTCGCGTTTGAGCTCGGCTACTATAATCAGCCTCGTGGGGCGACTCACGAAGATATCGCCGCTAAACTCGACTGTGCACCACCGACAGCCAGTGACCATCTACAGAAGGCAGAGGCGAACATTGTCTGTGCAGTGATGGACGAATTCGGAGTTGACCCGTAAAGTAATCCATTCCATCGAATCCTGGATCGCACAAGCCAGGGTAGAGTAGTAAAAAGAGCGTGGCTGACTATGCGCTGTGTATTCAGCATAGCCTCTCCAAACTATCAGCACCTGAGGATTTCAACAGAGCCGGATCTTCCCACCTGTCAAGGAGCCAGTAGTGCGATTAAAGCTATGAACAAAATAACCCCTGCGAGTACAATAGCACTACCACTCACGAGTACTGTCGTTGAAGCCGAGAGATTAATATTAAATTGAGTCTGTAGTCTTCGCCGGCTTAGAGGGAACGCAAGTACGCCAGCGAACATGAATAATAATCCGACAACTATGAGAGTTGCTCCACCGGTATGTGTTCCGGCCAGTATCGCATTACCGCCGACCCACCATGTAGTGATACTTGCGAGCACCAAGCCGAAACCGAACAGATAGCCTACAGTCGTCCGGAACAAGATGTTCCGATATGATAGGACAGAAAAATAAAAATTTGGTACAAATGAGTATGCTCGGATACAATACGTTTCTCAACAATCGGTGCGGATGGAGTGCTCACTTGCTGACTTCACCCTCTGTATCTCGCACGCCGATTCTATCAGCTCTTAAGGATTTCAACAGAGCCGTAGAGTCGTATTCGAGGGTACACTCGGACCTGTACCGGTGGGCCATCCCATTGAGTTCGAAGCTTATAGAGATTCGAGGAGAATACCTGCGGCTTTAGCGCAGGATGAATCCGACAGAGCCCTCCACGAACCACTGTTCGGTGGCATTCCCGAGTTTCCAAAGTCCGCAGTTTCAAGTGGTGTCAATTCGTATCGGAGAGTAGGGTCAGGTCGGAACGGACCGGTTCCGAACGGCCTTTGGAGGCGGCCTCGCCGCCGCTAATGAGACAATATCCAAAACACCAACACGGTGAACGCGAATGCCAGAAGCGTTCGTCTGTGCCTGTTGATCGAGCAAGTCCAAAGATAACTCCAAATCCGTCGAAGTGTCAGCGACTCCCTGCTGGCAAAAACAACAGATGAGAGTCAACGGCATTGAGGATAGGAGTAACGGCGGTTTGACACCGCCAGTCAGCCACCGTTTCGTGACGGGTTAAACGGGTTCCCGAAGAAGAAACCGGGCTCATGGTTGCGAACCTGAAACTCCCACCGCTCGGGATTCCTCCGCCTGAAGGCGGAGGAGGATGTCAATGCTCCACCACGGTCGGCACCCCGGCGAACCGCTGTACCGTAGCGACCACAACGAGCGTGACCGCCAACAGCGCGAGTGCGAGTGGAACAATCGCGTCGATGCCGCCGGCGATGAAATCGACCCAGATACGTGTTGGTATCGTTCGGGGATTGTACGCGACCATCATCGTTGCGCCGAACTCGCCGATGGCCCGCGAGAACGTGAGTATAACACCGGCGACAATCGCTCGTCTTGCGAGAGGGAGCGACACGCGTCTGAACGTGGCTATCGGCCCGCATCCGAGCGATCGAGACGCTTGTTCGAGCCGCTCGTCGATTGATCTGAACCCAGCTCGAGCGGTGATCACGACGAACGGCGCGGCAACGAACGTCTGTGCGAGCACGATGCCGACGAGACTATCCGTCAGCGGCAGCCCAACCTGCGCCGCGGCGGCCCCAATCGGTGTGAACCGCCCCACCACACTGAGAAGCATCGCCCCGCCAACGACCGGCGGGACGACGAGCGGAAGCACGACGAGCGCCTCAACAAGTCGTTTCCCTGGGAACGTCTTACGTGCAAGGACGTACGCGAGCGGAACACCAAACACGGTCGCAATCGCAGTAGCGACGGGCGCGGTGAGAAGCGAGTTCCGGACTGCCGTCCGGCTCGTCGTCTGTAGCAGGGTCTCAACGACGGGAACAGATCCGGTTCGGCCGAGGAATAATACGAAGGGGAGCGCAAAGTACACGACCAGAACCACTCCGAGAACTCCAAAGATCAGCAGCGGGGGCACCCGTTCTGATTTCGTTGCCGAGCGAGTCACATCAACAAGGCTCATTCGCCGCTCACCTCGATAGGAACCTCTCCGTGCGTTCTCGGGAACGCCTCTGTCTCGAACCCGTTCTCCCGGAGGGTCTCGCCGGCATTCGCAAGGAATCTGACGAATTCGCGCCCGGCGTTCGGCGAGTCCGCACTTTCGAGCACCGTCGCGTTGTACACGATCGGTGCGCCGGTCGCCGTGTACCCGTCGTCCGTCGTGTACGAGACCTCCGCGTACTGGTCGGCGTACTCCGGGTTCGAGAAGTTGTACGCGTCCGGGAACGAGTGAAACGGAAGCCCGTGGTCCGCGGCCATGTTCCGGTAGACGACCGCGGCGGCGCGGTTCCCCGTCTCGACGCCGGCGAGCAGCTGTGGTTCCTCCGGCTCCCGATAGGCGGCCTCGGTGACGGTCTCGGCGAAGCCGTCGAGCCCGTGTTCCCGCTCGGCGAGTTGAAACGCGTGGATGGCGCGGTATCCGAGGGGATCAAGATCGGGATCGCTTATCGCGAAATTACCGCTGTCGGCCTCACGCGCAACCTCGTACCACGGATCGCCCGCATTTAGTCGTTCCCCGAACCGTGTGTCGGGAGCATAGGCGATCCCGATGGCGTTGGACGCGAATGAGACATCCCATACCGAGTGAGTGTCGTAGAGCCGGTCGCGTAATAGCCCGGCGTCCGCGCTCACGACAACGTCCGGGTACTTCCGGTCGTCCTCGACCATCCGCATCACCGCGTTGGTGCCGTAATATTCCCCGCGAACGGCGATTCCCGTCTCCTCTTCGAACTGCTGTCCGAGGTGTTCGTCGAGGACGACCGCGAGGCTCCCGGCGGCGAGAACGGAGACAGAATTGCCGCCACCGAGGCAGCCAGCGGCCCCGACTCCGCCCCCGGCCGCGAGCGTCGCGAGGACCGATCGACGGGATCCCGATTGCATGTTGAAGGCTTCGGTCACCGGCAGAATATAACCTTCTAAAGTTACTACTTTGTGAGAAGTAATTGTTTGAAGTTACATTCTCGACTGTCTCCAAGTTATTCGCGGTCAGGTCTAATTACGACGCCAAATCCAAGGGGGTCGCCGATTGAGCGCGACCTTCAGCGTGCCGTTGCCTACTGGTTCTGCCCAATTTCGACGGCACCGTTGGCGTGCGAACGTCGCCGCTCTCGACCGACTTGGTCCATCGTCCGTTCAGCGAGCTTTCGGAATGCTCGTGCCGGCTCCGAGTTACCGTCGGAAACGACGGGCTCTCCGACCTCGCACCCCTGTTGGATCGCGGGGTCGAGCGGGATCTCGGCGAGGAGCGGGTGATCGAACTCGTCGGCGAGTCGCTGGCCCCCGCCGGTCGCGAACACGTCGTGTCGAGTCCCGCACTCGTCGCAGACGAACCCGCTCATGTTTTCGACGACGCCGAGCACCGACGTATCATGTTTGTCAAACATCCGAACGCTCTTTCGGGCGTTGTCCAGCGAGATATCCTGCGGCGTCGTCACGGCGAGCGCACCCAAGACCCCTATCTGCTGGAGCAAGGTCAGCTGTACGTCCCCCGTTCCCGGAGGCAAGTCGACGACGAAGTAGTCGAGATCTCCCCACTTGGTGTCGTGTAGTAGCTCTGTGAGTACCTTATTGACCATGGCGCCCCGCCAGATGACAGGATCGTCGTCACCGACGAGGAAGCCGATGCTCATCAGCTTGAGTCCGTGGCTCTCGACCGGTCTGATTGTCTCGTCGTCCTCCGCCCTCCCCGGTTCATCCTGTACGCCAAGCATCCGCGGGATGTTAGGACCGTACACGTCGGCGTCGAACAGTCCGACGTTGGCACCCCGCTCGGCCATCGCCGTCGCGAGGTTTACCGAGACGGTACTCTTTCCGACGCCGCCCTTACCGGAGGAGACAGCGATCACGTTCGGTGCGCCGTCCATCTGGCCGGCGGGTGTCGTATCGTCGATCTCGACCGAGAGAACGGGTTCGTATCCCTCCTCCCGAACGACGGCCCGGACGTCCTCGGTGATCTGGGTCTCGACCGGCGAGTGCGGAGCGCCGAGAGCGAGCGGGACGTGAGCGGTATCGCCGTCGACTTCGACGTCGCCGACGAGACCGAGCGAGACGATGTCGTCGTCGAGGATCGGATCGTCGACTCGGGCGAGCGCGTTACGAAGGGTAGAGGTCATCATTAGATCCCCGGATTAAATTGAGAGGCGGACAGTTGCGGTTTGCCGCCGTCGACTACGGTCTCGTTGGCGCCGCTTTCGACGAATGTCGCCCAGTCGTGGAGCGTCTCGAACCCAAAGCCGAACTTCGAGCCTGTCGACGCCCGGCAGCTGCCACGGTGTCGATACATATCTATCGATTATAACCCGACGACCCAAGACGTACTCCTGTATATTACAGGTGTTTAAATTCTATCGGCAAATTCCGACGCTACACAGCCGCACCGACTAGAGTGAATCCGGCGAACAGGCGCCGCGCCGCGTGAACGTAATGTTCGGAGAAGCGATGGCCCGCAAGATCTGAGGAGGATATTTAATGACCAACATAATTCACCAGATCTAATTTATTCTTTTCAGTACACATTAGTGATATAGATCTACCGATGGTCACGAATGACGCGGGCGACGACGGACACACAGTCGTGATAGAGATCGATCCGTGTGTCGATGTCGCGGCCGTGTTAGGTACTATCGGGGATCTCGACACCGAAGGGGTACGGATCCGTGACATCCGTGACGAGGGCCAGTCGAAGGTCTCGATCGATCCCGAAGAGCTGACCGCGGTACAGCGTCGGACGTTACTTCGGGCGGTGGAAGCCGGGTACTACGCCGACCCGCGGGAGGTGACGCTCACGGATCTCGCGGGCGAGTTCGACGTCTCCAAGTCCGCGGTTTCACAACGTCTCCACGGCGCCGAGGCGACTATTGTTCGGCGGGTAGTGAAGGAGATGACCCGCGAAGAGCTGCTGGATTCGACGATTGCGTTTGGCCGGGGGGAGTGATCGGTCGAACCGGCTGAACCGATCGGGGAGGCATCGTCACGTCGTGGAAACGTTCGGTTCGGTTTTTACGTCTGCTCTCCGGAATTATGTGTATGTCTGATGCTGTCGAAGACACCGACGAACTCCCGGCAACGGCGGGCGAGCTCGCGGCCGAATTCCCTGAAGTGTGGGACGAGTACGCCGCTTTGGGAAAAGCCTGTTCGGAAGCCGGCCCGATTGAGGGCGAAGAGAAACGCCTCGTCAAACTGGCGCTGGCGGCCGGCTCTGGGTCGGAGGGAGCTGTCCACTCCCACGTCCGGCGAGCGCTCGAGGAGGGTGTCGATCCCGAGGCGTTGCGACACGTCGCTCTGCTGGCCGTGCCAACAATCGGGTTTCCGAAGGCGGTGGCTGTGCTAACGTGGATCGACGATATTGTGGATACAGAGTGAACAACGAGTTGACTCGTCTCGTCTTCTCGGCCGTTCTAAAGGCCGATAACCCGAGACAACGTCTTATGCTCGTTCGTCGTACGCACCGATTATGGGACTGACAGAGCGATCGTCGAACGGAGAGAGTGGCGACACAGAAGAGACCCGTCGCCTCTACGTCGAGTTCGAGCTATCTGCGTCTGGCGCGGTCGCCTGTCCCGTCGAGGTCTACGGCCGAGACGCCGACCGGATCGACCGGCAGTCTTCCGACGGAGAGTGTCACACGGAAACAGCGCGCGATCACGACGACGAGACGGCGGGAGGCTCGACTGACACCGAGATCCGTCACTCGAAAACCGAGATCACATCAGAATGTTTCTGCCCAATTTTCTTTGACTACGATTGCATTCCGAAGATCACGGAGGTCACCGATGAGGCCGTTGTCATTCAGGCGTTCCTCCCGGACCGCGACCACCTCTCCGCGCTGATAGACGATCTCAGAGAGGCGACGGACGACCTCTCGTTGCGCCGTCTCACGCGGGTCGACTCCGTCGACGGCGATCGGTCGAACCGCGTCACCCTCGACCTCTCCACGCTGACCGAGACCGAACGGGAGACGGCCGCGATGGCGGTCTCGTCGGGCTACTACGAGACGCCGAGGGAGACGAGCGTCGGTGAACTCGCTGCGGACCAGGACATCACGAAGTCGGCGATGTCGCAGCGGCTGAGCTCGGTGGAGTCGAAACTTGCGCTCGCCGCCTTCAGGTAAGCCGTCCAGCTCCCGGGGCGGTCATCGATGTGCGACGATAAGGCGTGTGAAATACCAAGGTAGTATTCTATCTGTGCCATAATATAACAATTGTTCACCAATAACTCGCGGCGTATATAAGATGCTGTAGTATACAGCGCGAGTCGTATCGCGGTCTACTCACAACATACAGATAGAGCCATGAGTGACCCACAGCAGCCGAGACTGACGCCGATCGATGAGTGGGAAAATGAAGCTGAAGCGATGTTAGATGATGTCGAATATGACACTGATCTCGGTGTGCAGATGGCTCGTGATGCGATTCGGGTCTCAAATGGAGAGCTGACTGACGCCGAGTTCCACGAGAAGTACCACGAAGCAGTACTAGAAGAGTTCGGCGAGGACGAACGCCCGACGAAGCCGGAGGGGTTCGAGGATGACTGACGGGAAAGCGTACAGACGAGACGTACTGAAGGCCGGTGGAGCCGCTGCCGCCCTCGGAGTTGGGGGTGGCGGATTTCTCCAGACGCTGGTCGAGAGCGAGGAAGATCAGCCGTCGACCTCCGGGATCGAGAGCTTTGTGGGTCAAAACGACGTCATCCAGACCGTCTGTTCGCCCAACTGTAGGGGGAAGTGTCCGATCGACGTTCACGTTCGCGACGGTCAGGTGAAGAAGATCGAACCACATCCACCGGAAGACGAACAGTACAAGCGAGCCTGCGTGCTCGGACTGTCACACACGCAACGCGTGTACGACCCGACGCGACTGAAGTACCCGATGAAGCGGGCGGACTGGTCGCCTGACGAGCCCAATCCACAGGGACGCGGTCCGGACGCCGAGTTCGAGCGCGTCTCGTGGGACGAGGCGCTCGACCTCGTCGCCGACAAGATGCAGTCGTTAAAAGCCGACCACGGCGCCGAGAGCGTCCTCTTCCACGAGGGATCCGGGAACTACGGGCAGACGGGCAAATCGTTCAAGCGACTCGCGTCGCTGTTCGGCGCGACCCAATCCGCCTGGGGTATCGACACCAACGTCGGTCGCGGCTTCAACCGCGTCACTGGTGTCGGTGCCTTCCTCCCGCCGACGAACGAAGCCGAAGACTGGGAGAACGCGAACACGATCATCGTCTGGGGGTCGGACATCTTCTCCAGTCAGTTCCAGATGGACGCCTCGAAGATCCTCGACGCGATCGAGAACGGGGCGAAACTCGTCGTCGTCGATCCGGTGTACACGACGACGGCGTCGAAGGCGGACCTGTGGCTCCCCGTCGAGCCCGGCAAGGACGTACACCTCGCGCTCGCGATGATGCACACCGTCTTCGAGGACGAGACGTACGACGAGGACTTCCTCCGGAAACGGACGACTGCTCCGGCGCTGATCCGCAAAGACACCGGGGAGTTGCTCGAGGCGAGCGACATCTTCGAAGACGCCGGCGAGAATCAGGTCGTCGCCGTCGAACGCGGGAGCGGCAGCCCGGTCGCACTGGAACCCGAGACCGGCGGCGCGTACGCGCTCTTCGGAGAGTTCACCGTCGACGGCGTCGCGTGCGAGACGGCGCTGACGAGGCTTCGAGACCACGTGGCGGACTACGCTCCCGAGGATGTCGCAGAGACGACTGGTGTCGACGCCGAGAACATCCGGACTGCGATCCGGTGGCTGGCGACCCGTGGTCCTGGCGGTATCGCCCCGAGCTACGCACTCGGCCGGTACAAACACGGACACATCTTCGGGCAGGCGTACGCCATGTTGATGGGGATGACCGGCGACTACGGTCGTCACGGCAACATCCACGCCCACCACTCCGGCGGTGCGACGCTTGCTGCCGGTGACTGGGCGAGTCCGAGCGACGCCGACCCCGGACCGTCGCTGACTTTCCCCGAGTATCCCGACGCGATGATCGACGGTGACCCGCACAAAATCAGGGCCGTCTACTCCATCGAGTCGAACATGATGGGGAACCAGTTCCCGGACCGCCAGCGGTTCAGAGAGGCCATCAGAAGCCTCGAGATGTACGTGGTCGCGGACATGCACCACACGGATACGGTCCAGCACGCGGACATCATCCTCCCGGTCCCCCACTGGTTCGAGCAGGAAGACATCAGCTCGGGCTGGGGGTCCCATCCGCATCTCGGCTACCGCCACAAGGTGCAGGAACCGATGTGGGAGGCCAAAGACGACTACTATGCCATCCGCGGACTCGCGGAGCGGTTCGGGTACGGCGATCGCTTCCCGGAGACGAAACGCGACATGCTCCGGAAGCTCGCCGGCCGAGACGACGACATCGACTTCGACACGCTGTTCGAGCAGGGGACGCAGAAGAAAGAGAGCGTCCCGATCGTCAAGTACACCGACGAGTTCCCCACCGAAACGGGACGCATCGAGATGTACGACGATGAGGCCCCGAGCGAAGAGGGCGTCACGTTCGACGTGCCGCGACCCCTCGAAGACCGGACGGCCGACGACTACGAAAAGGCCGACGAGTACCCGCTGATGTTTATGCAGAAGCACAGTCGGTTCCGCATCCACTCGCAGTACGAGATGCTGAACTGGGTGCGCGAGATCAACCCGGAACCGCAGTTGGACATCCACCCGAAGGACGCAAAGGCCCGGGGCATCGACGACGGCGAGTACGTCCGGGTGTACAACGACCGGGGCGAGATGGTCGTGAAGGCGAAGTACAACGACGCGTTCCAGCCCGGTCTGGTCAACACCGATCAGGGGTGGTGGAGCCGCGACTTCGTCGAGGGTCACCTCCAAGACCTCACGCACAACGAGGTCAGTGAGGTCGGCCAGACGATGGCGTTCTACGACGTGCGGGTGGCGGTCGAATCCGCACCCGACGACGTCGACACCGATAAATACGGATCTGACAACCCGCGCGGGAGCGGTGCCAAAGCGACTCCCACAGGAGGTGACTGACGATGACAAAACACGGGCTCGTAATCGACCAGGAGCGGTGTATCGGGTGTCAAGCGTGCGCAGTGTCGTGTAAACAGGAGAACAACGTTCCGATGGGGCAGTTCTGGAACCGCGTTCTCACCGAGGGCGGTGAGAAGATGGACACCCCTTCGGGCGGTTACCCCGAAGACGGCGGGAGCGGGTCGCTGGACATGCAGTACCAGCCGACGGCGTGTCAACACTGCGAGAACGCGCCGTGCGTAAAGGTCTGTCCGGTCAACGCGACGTACACCCGTGACGACGGCATCGTCGAGATCGACTACGACAAGTGTATCGGCTGTCGCTACTGTATGGCGGCGTGTCCGTACAACGCTCGGGTGTTCAACTGGGACGAACCCGAACACATGCCAGAGGAGGGAACCGGTGACGTGGAGGCCCGACCGCAGGGCGTCGTCGAGAAGTGTACGTTCTGTAGCCACCGCGTCGACGAGGGGCTCGATCCGGCCTGCGTCGTCAACTGTCCGGCCGACGCCCGCATCTTCGGTGACCTCGACGACGAGAGCAGCACCGTCTCGAAGTACATCGACAAGTACGAGACGGACCAGCTGCTCGAAGACCGCGGGACGGACCCGAACACGTACTACATCAGCGGTGAGATGAGTCCGGGACGCCCGCAGACGTCGGACAAGATGGAGAGCGAACTCGACGACGTCTCGCCGTGGTCCGACGGTGACGACGATGTTCCGTCGAAGGAAGCCGACAGTGCTGGTGGCGAGTCGAGTGGTAGCAGCCACTCGGTTGAGGGTGGCGAGATTCCGTACGCTACACCTGCGAAATCGGGAGGTGACGACTGATGGCAGCGAATACCGGATCGTCGCGAGTCGCGATCCCCTCGTTCGGCGGAAAGGGCAAGCTCTGGATCGGCCTGCTCGTCGCGCTCATGGCCGCTGGGATCGCTGCGTGGGGGTACCAGCTCACGACGGGGCTGATCGCCACGGGAATGCGCAATGTCTTCTCGTGGGGGCTGTACATCATGATGTTCGTCCTGTTCGTGGGGCTGTCGGCAGGCGGACTCATCATCAGTAGCGCGCCGAAGTTCTTCCACTCGCACCGCTACGAGGGCTTCGCCCGACTCGGAGTGCTGGTCAGCCTCGCGTGTATCATCGTCGCGGGACTGCTCATCTTGCCGGACATCGGTCGTCCGGGGCGGATATACCAGTTTTTCACCTCGCCGGACTTCCGCTCACCGATGGTGTGGGACTTCGGTATCGTCCTGCTGTACGGACTGTTAAACCTCTGGTACCTGTGGCTCTTGACCCGCCGCGACCTAGCCGCACGTGGGTCGTCGCTTGCGCTCGGCTTCGAAGACACCGAGGCGGGCCGTGAGCGCGATCGAACGCTCATGTTCTGGACTGCGGCAGTCGCGCTTCCGACCGCGGTCGCGCTCCACTCGGTGACCGGCTGGATATTCGCGACGCAGGTCGGTCGCGGTGACTGGTTCAGCCCGCTCGTCGCCCCGGTGTTCATCGCGAAAGCGCTTGTCTCCGGGCTCGGCCTGCTGTTGATCGTGTCGGTCCTCGCGGACCGGTACACGAACTTCGAGGTCGACCGAGAAGAGCTCACGAGCCTCGGGAAGATCCTCGGGATCTTCCTCGCGTTCCACGTGGTGTACCTCTTAGCGGCCGAGCGGCTACCGCACTCCTGGGCGGATCACTTCGAGTTCTGGGCCATCATGAGTAACTTCCTGATCGGGGACTCGGTGTACTTCTGGCTGTGGACCGTCGTCGGTGGCGCCGTCCCGCTCGCTATGCTGGCACTCCCGCCCCTCCGAAAACGCGTGTCAGTCATCTTTACCGCGAGCGTGCTCGCGGTCGTCGGGACGATGTTCGAGGGGATTCGCCTCGTGTTCACGGGGTACGAGGTCGCCAACATCGACTCTGCGCCCGGCATCTCGCTCGGCGGCGAGTACACCGGTATTACGACCGATATCTGGGCGACGGCAGGGGCCTACACCCCGACGCTCGTTGAGATCGCTGTCACCCTCGGCATTATCGCCTTCGGGGCGTTTATCGTCACGCTCGGCCTGAAGTACGTGCCGATTCAGCGAGTCGACGCTGAGCCATCGTACGCGACTGACGGCGGAAAACAAGACCAATGACGGACCAAACTACCGCGTCGACCGAACGTGAGCGGTCGACCGAACGGACCGACGAAAGCGACGCGTTCCAGTCGGACGCAGCGGCGACATACGCGGTCCTCGCCGAGTGTTGGCGGGAGCCCAGCCCCCGGCTCGTCGCGGCCGTCGAAGCGGGCGAGTTGGAACCGGTGTTCGGCGACCTCGGATCGGTAGACCTCAAGGATCTTCGAACCGAACACACGCGGCTGTTTATCGGCCCGGCAGGACCGCCGTGTCCGCCATACGAGAGCGTCTACCGCGACCGTGACGATCCCGACGAACTCGGTCCAGTCAAGGGGCCCGCTACGATGGCGGTCGCGCGCTGGTATCGAGAGTTTGGCGTCCAGCCCGCTCAGGACCATTCGGACCTTCCAGACCATATCGCGACGGAGTTAGAGTTCGCCGCGTACCTAGCAGAAGAAGGGTTCGATGAGCGGCTCGAACAGTTCTGTGACGAACATCTCAACACGTGGACTGAAGCGTTTTTGGAGCGTGTTGAGGACAAGACGTCTGAACAGTTCTATGAGGCGCTAGCGGCGACAACCCGGCAGGTGGTGGGATAGCTAAGCCACTCGGCTTGCGAACTCGACGGCGTCTCGGCGGTATAATCGATCGAGTCGGCACCACGCAGGTACCGCTTTTCCGTGAGTTGCTCTTCTCTTGAGAGAGCCGCGGACGTCGGACAGCTAGGCTCGATCAACGAGCTGATCGAGCGCCTCGCCGACCGCCTCGTTTGCTCTCGTTGGGCCGTCGGCCAGTGCTACCACGTAGACGAGACCGTCATGTTCGTCGAAGAGAGGCTGCTGACGGTGGACGCGCGCGTCACGGATGCCGTCCGTCGAACGGAGGCGGCGTTCCGCCGCTTCGACCTGTGTTTCCACGTTATCAGTGGAAGCCAGTTCGGCCTCCAGTACGGTACTCGTCGCGATACTTCCGGAAGCGCTTGTACCGACTGAGCCACGGAGCGCGGTCACGAGGGACGCCGGTGTCTCGTAGGAGGGGAGGGTCTCGACGATGTCCGTCACCTCGTCGAAGTCAAGATCGTCAGCGCTGGCGGCCGTAACTACTTCCGGGACAGTAACCGGTCTATCGCCGAGCGACACCTTCGGCAGGTGACTGTCGCTAAACCCCTCGACGATGGCGTAGTCACACTCGATTGCGAAGTCGTCGAGCACGTCGCTAAGCGTTCGCTGGTCGCCGGTGCCGAACCATCCTCCGTCGTCGGTGAGACCGACGGTATACATCGAGCCAGCCGCTCGATGTCTGGCGGTGTCTTTCCCATCGGTATCGATGTCTGGTTCGTGAGTGAGGCGCTTGACGGTTCCCACCGCCCCGTGAGCACTGAGGCGAGACGCGAGCTCTGCGACGGTGGTTGTCTTTCCGGAGTCGGACGGTCCGGCGACGCCGAGTACTTTCATACTCTCACTCACAGGGAAGCTAATATATAGCGTCCGGAAGCGCTAGGTCAGGGTGACTCATTCGGTCGTCACAGCGGCTGTTCGCATGGTAGATGAGATTCTTCAGACCGAGGCAAGACTATACATTTATATTTACTTAATCAGGTTAATTGTTGAGGAGCAGGCTCAGGGTCGCTGAGAACTACTGCTTTACTGTTAGGCACATGAATTCCCCAGACACTCGTTTCCACGAACTTCCCTCACTATCCACCCCGATTACTGTCTCGGGGAATCGCAGTCTGTCGTTATCTGGTGAAGCACTGTCGATGCTTCCGATCGAGACCAAAACGGTCACAATCAAGTGTGCGTCGGGTACACGCAACACAGCAACCTGGGCAGGAATTCCGGTACCCGAACTGCTCTCTGCCGCCGACGTTTCAGACGAGACAACTCATTTGCTAGTCGAAAGTGATGGCGGCTATCGGATGTGTGTTGACATCCGCGCGGCGCTTGACGGCTTGCTTGCCTTCTTTCGTGGCGGCACGCCAATTTTGGAGTGCCAACCATACGAAACACGGTTTATCACGCCTGGTGTCGACGGCGCTCGAACGGTAAAGGCGGTCGCCCTACTGGAAGCACGACACCTCTCTCCGAGTGTTGACCCGGAATCTTTCGAAGAAATATCCCGAGAAGAGGAATACTCCGCATGAGTGGCGTATCACCTGACGTGACTGGTGTGGTTCTCGCAGGTGGGAACAGTCGTCGATTCGACGCCGGAGACAAGGCCCTTGCCACGCTTGAAGGCGAGACGTTTCTCGAGCGAGTACTCGGTACGCTTCGTGCCTCGACAGCACAGCCACCAATTGTCGCAGTTCAAACCGAGGCGCAACGGGAGCAACTTCGCAGGACACTCCCACCGTCATGGGATGTGCGGTTCGTGTTGGACGACAGCAGTCTCGCGGGACCGCTTTCCGGACTACTGTCAGCATGTGAGGCGGCACCGACACCGTGGATATTCGCAGTCGGGTGCGATATGCCGCTCTTGGATCCGAGAGCAGTCAGGGAATTGTGGACACGAGTTGCGAATCACGCTGAGAGAGCGCCTGAAGCAGTCGTCCCAGTTTCACGGTGCGGACAACGCGAACCACTACACGCGTTTTACCGACGCTCTGCGGTCATCAGCCACCGAAATAGTGTATCTGGTGAGAGTAGTTTCAATGCGTTTCTCGCCGAGTTTGACCATGTCGACTACGCTGAGCTGAATGAACTACCGCAGTTGATCCGGCTATCGACAACGAATATAAACACGGTCGCGGAACTCGAACACGTCACTGAGAGACAAAGAGAGTAATCTGCTTTGTTGAATCCGACCAATCGGTGCTGAATCAGCTGGTCGCTAAAGAGTGCGAATTGAACACGCTTAGAGACAGAGCTCAAGCAAAAGATGAGATGTTGAGATTGTCGACTGTAACGAGTGTTCTAGAGGTATTGGTAAAGAGCAAGACAGCAGATCACCCGCCGAGATCGGGTGATTATAGAAGCTGCTCAACACCGTCGTAATTCCTTCTGTAACTCCTGTTTCTCGGTGTTATCTATATGTTACATAAGGAATTAATATCGGACGTCGTTAGAACGAACCGAAAAACGCCCGTTGCGGGTTTGTCGTGCTACCGAGTGGGCGGAATTAGCGCAATAATCACGACCACAGAAGCTGCTTATCCATCAAATGAATTACGGACATGATCCTTGAGATTTCTCTTTCCAAAAGCAGGGACGAACTCTTCTGAGAGTGTTTTTCGATCAGCAGCTCTCCCCAGCTCAACATCTCCATCAATCGTTTCGGCTCTAATCGCTTCGCGTTCCACAATGCTAGAGAGATCGACTTTTGGGGTGGCTTCTTTGATCTCTCCTGTAGCAAGGTGTTTCATCCAAAGCGTCCACCGGAGTCCATCAGTACCAATCCCTACGAGGTACTTTTGATCGATATCGCGGAGGTATTTACAGAATGTATCCTCTTCGAGGTATTGCCGAACGTCGGCCGTAGCGTCTTGTTTCGAACCTCGTACTAATTCACGGTTTGCTGCTTTCGCTTCTACGAGACACACCAACGAGTCGTCGACATTCTTGAGGAGATAATCCGGCTGTCGAGGTTCCACCTTACGATATGTTATTGGCCGGCGAATGAAATGTGCGCCACCTGCGCTGTACTCTTCGGATGTTGGACTCCGGTATCCGAGCCCGTGAAGAACCGGCTCGATCAAGTACTGCTCAGTAAATACTTCGGGTTGCTGTTCAACGCGCGCTCCAGGAAGTGTCCCCGGATTACGGAGGACATCCGCTAATTGGCCTCCTTCGTTGAGCTCACGGAACTTTTGCGCAAACATCTCCATTTGAAGACGAACTCGCTCGGCAATCTGGTAGTTGGGGTGGAGGGTAGGATGTAAGTCGGTGTCGTCAGCCATATGATTCGTCTCGGACGTATCGTTGATGTATCTGTTCGTTGGTTCAGATAAATCACCAATCTCGGGCTGAGAAGGCGAAGTGTATGTCTTTTCTACCTCCTGTAAGGACGAGGGGCTACGGCACTTTCAGGCGGAAGTGATAATAGAGATTGGATTTGTTGAAATCCTTAAGAGCTGATAGGATCGGCGTGCGAGATACACAACGTGAGTCTATCAGTCGGACCCTGATTCGTTCTCGAACAAAAGTACAGGTACAGCAACGAGCGCGGCCAACAGCACGGCCACTCCGGTGATGGCAAGAAAAATATCGATGTCCTCTGTCGCCGCCACGTGATTGTATTTTAGGTGAGCTTCCGAATTTTTTCAAAAATAGGAAGGAACGCTGTGATATCTGACTCGTCAACATCTCCGCTGTTCAACCGATCTTGTACTTCATTAGCAACAAGTACTTTATCAAAATTACCCATTCCCTGATTACTGAGTACTTCTTCCAATTTGGACGTGATCTTTCTGCCCTTGTACTCCACCTCATTGAGATGATATATATTCTCACTCTCGTCGTGTTCGAGCGATATCTCGGAAAATTCACCCGTGAACTTCTCTGAATAGGACCTGTTGACCGATTCTACATAGAATTCCGTGGAAAACAGATCCTCTAATTCAATCCGGAACTCAGGCCTCTCGTCATCGAGTTCAAGTAGGACGATTCTCTCAGGATCGACCTCTTGATGCTGTTCAATGATTTCCTCTTTAGCATCTTTCCCGGCTTGGTCATTATCTAGTAAGATGACATATGAAAAATCCTCAGATGCTACCCACTTCGCCGCATTCGGCATATTTGGCGCGCCGTTGGTCGGCATAATCGACACTTCGTCAGAGTCTATGAAATTCATTCCGACCGATTTGAGATAGTTATTCAGCGCAGTGAAAATATAATAATCCGTCACCCCCTCAACCAAGATCTGCCTCTTTGAGGCGAACGGCGAGTCTCCCAGTCCAATTCCCAAGGCGTTCCGAAGTGGTTTCAGTGCCATCGAATCTCCCTCTGCCCAATCGCGTGTGATCTTCGTCCCCTGTTCGGGTAAGTCTTCGACGAGTCTGATTCTTTCGGGGTGTTCCTTCCGGATTAAGAACGGGGAGTGGGAAGAATAGACGAATTGAGCATTGTCAGCCATCTGTTCGATCGCATCGAGCCAATTTTTCTTGCCTTCTGGGTGAAGCACGACAGCTGGATCGTCCAGTAAAATCAGTTTATCTCCATCTTCTCCATTAGTCTCCGCGCTGAGGTTTGTATAGAACGAGAAGAACCACTGGAAGCCCTCGCTCCTACTCGACGGAGGAACAAGATCTCGCTGGACATCCTCCCCAGATTTCCCTCCTTTCAGGGAGCTATCTGCGATTTGGACCAAGAACTTGTTCTTGCGGTTGGTGATTGATACGTCAACGGATTTTTGATCCCAAATAGAATTAACTTCGCCCGACACATCAGTCCCTGCCGTCCGAAGTTCACGCATCTGCGCTAAGTCCTCCTTATCATCAAAATCCTCGTAGTCAATTTCCGCGAGCTCCAGCAGGTTCCGGAAGGTTCGATTCTCAGCCTGGTCTAAGGTGTTAATATTTGCTGTGTCCGTAATTCGGTCAAATTCGTCGTGGTAGACTATGGAAGGTAGTATCGACGACACATCGAAATCGGAAACAGCCTCAGCTTCTGAATAAGCCTCCTTCAGATCTATCTTTATCTCTTCAATCGACTGATTGCTTTCCCCAGTATCGATTTCTGGAAGAGTATCCAGACCGGAGATCGCATTCTCCAACTGATTCAGATTCCACTGGAGAGAATTGTCTTCCCCATTGTTTCTGATATTGTTTATGTTCTGCTGAACGTTTTGGTCGTAGCGTTTCCGGAAGTTCCCGGTGTTCTGGTTTCTTAGGTTATTTAGAACTTGCCATGCCTCTTCTACATTCTCTCTCAGGACTCTTTTTTGAGCACTACGAGATATCATCGCCTCCCCAGAACCTGACTCAACTCGTCGATCGCCGTTTGATAGCTTCACAACGTGGATCGGATCATCGAACTCCAATGGACCCACTTCTATCGAATCAGTATCTCTCTCCGAGATAAGTTCAACACGGACCATTTCGAAAGGAGTCTCGTCGGGACTTTGGTTGTAATTCTGGTCGCGCTCTTTGAATGGCTGATCATGCGAAACGGCCTCTAATGCCTTAAGAAACGAACTTTTCCCACTCTCGTTTTTCCCCAGCAGCGTAGTAATGTCTGACTGTAGTTCAACCCAGTCTGTATCCACGATGGAGCGGAAATACTGTACTCGGGCACGAGAAACAATCATAGCCTAACAAGATAGCAAGATATCATAAATGTAGGGAACATAGAGTAAGTCAAATCTATCTCCTTAATCCGAATTTAGAAGGGTATCGGAGCCTCTCACCCGACATTCAGAGATCTCATAAATGTATTTGGCTCTGTTGAAATCCTTGGGAGCTGATAGGATCAGCATTCGAGATTCAGAGGATACATACAGCACGGCCTGATGCATAGCCTCTCTGTGATGGGATCAGGTAACTGGCCTGAGGCTGCTCGCTCTGTCTCAACTGTATCAGAGTCCATCTAATGTATTTGAGATATGGTCAAGTATTCACTATTTCAGAGGCTTGAAACCGTCCAATAGAATCCACACAGCGTCAACTATGAGGAGGCCAGCAGGTATTAGCAGACGCAGGCCAACTACGATACTGAGTGAATGCCCAGATATGCCGGCGCATCAAAACGAGTTCGTCGATTCGACCACTGAACGCGAGGTGCCGGCGTCGTTCTATCTCGGATTCTAGACGTACTACCACTAAAAAAGCTCGTCAGTCCCAGTTGCTGATCTTAACCGCCCTAATGATGTGTATCGTAGTGAAATCGGCGTCTTCACACGATACGGAATCGGATCCTCTAGTTTATATAGGCTCCCCGGTTCAAACACGAGAACACTTTTTGACCGGTCGAACTGTAGATACTCCTTGACCGGGCGTGCTAACTCTGCATCTTCTGCGCGAACTATCTCCTTCACACGGGCAAAGTACTGTACTTTCCCAGCCGAACCGGACACATATATCGCAACGAATTCTGGCTCACGGCTAACTCTCACGAAGCCCCACGCGTTGTTTTCTTGTAAGAAACTAATTCCCTCTGGTTTTGTTGGAAACAGGGCGCCTTGGGTGTCATCAGTACCATCGATTTCACTTCTTGAGATTGTCCCTTGGATCGCGTTTGCGTCCGGTGAAGGGCTCCAATTACCAGTCATTCTTGGAATCCATGTCTAAGTCGTTCATTAACCTACGCAATCGCTGCGTCATTACTGTTGCCGTTGCGAGTAGCGGTCTGGAGGTTGCTGAATAACACCGCGAGTTCGCGTACGATCTCGTACAATTCGTCAAAAACTTTTTTACATTACTCTCAGTGAAATATGATAATGACCGACATTCAGCAGTACCTCGATTCACTCACCGATACTGCGAGCACTGGCGACACGCGCGAAGAAAGTTACTACAGCGATCTCAGCAATTTACTGGAAGAACACGCCGATGAAAATGGGCACGACGATGTTCAAGTCACCACTCTCCCCTCTCCAACAGATGGCGGAAACCCAGACTTCAGGGTGTGGAGTGGCACAAACGAAGTCACGGGGTACATTGAGGCAAAACTACCGAGCGGACAACCACTCGATACTATTGAGGAGAGAGAACAACTTACCAGATATCGGAATACGTTTGAGAATGTTATTTTGACGAATTTTGTTGAGTTCCGACTCTATCGTAACGGCGAACAAGTCGCTGAGGCAGAGATCGCAGACCCAGCGGAAATCCCTAGATTTGGGGACGCTCCCAACGCTGTCAACACTGATGATCTCGAAACCCTGTTTGAGCAGTTCTTTTCGTTCTCTCGACCAGAAATCGAGTCCGCGAGGGAGTTGGCAACAGAGCTTGCAAAACGAACCTCATTCATGCGAGAGGTGGTGATTCAAGAACTCGGGCGAGAGATGGCCGGACAGGAGGGGCACATCCTGGGGTTCTACGAAGCGTTCCAAGACTACCTGATGCCCGATATCGATCGGCGAGAGTTCGCAGACATCTACAGCCAGACGATCACGTACGGAATGCTCACCGCTCGAACACGTGTGTCGGGCGAGTTCAGCCGTACCGATGCTGCCGACACTATCCCCTCTACTATCGGGATCCTGAAGGACATTTTCGACTTCATTTCCACATCTGAACCACCGGCAGAGATCGAGTGGATCGTCGATGACGTCTCAGATGTCCTATCTGGCGCGAACGTAGACGATATCCTAAGCGAGTTCTACGCAGACAGAGCTGAATCCACACCGCTTGTTCACTTCTACGAAACCTTCCTTGAAGAGTACGATCCAGAAACACGCCAGCAGAAAGGTGTGTACTACACCCCAGAACCGGTAGTGGAGTGGATTACGCAGTCGGTGAACTCTGTGCTGAAGACTGACCATGACCGCGATGACGGTCTCGCAGACGAAGATGTCACTATTCTCGACCCTGCGGCAGGGACGATGACCTTCACGGCGGCAGCGACGCGCCTAGCAGTCGAGGAGTACGCGGAGAAATACGGACGCGGTGGAGTATCTGCGCTGCTATCGGATCATGTTCTGGATGACTTCTATTCGTTCGAATTACTCGTTGCAGCGTACACTATCGGGCATCTGAAAATGGCGATTCTGTTCGAAGAACAGGGATACGAACTTGAAGATGATGACCGCGTTCAGCTGTACCTGACTAACACGTTGGAACCAGAGGAAGCAGACCAGACGCACCTCCCGTTCGCGTCGTCGCTCGCGGAGGAAGCAGAAATGGCGCACGAGGTAAAAGAAGACACTCCGGTTCTCGCTATATTAGGGAACCCACCGTACTCGGGACACTCAGAAAACCAAGGTGAGTGGATAGAATCTCTCGTTAACGACTACAAAGAGGGATATCCAGAATTACAGAAGCGTGGGCAGGCAAAGTGGCTACACGACGACTACGTGAAATTCATTCGATGGGCCCAATGGAAGCTCTCTGACGCTGCTGAAGGTACGCTCGGGTACATCACTAACCACGCATATATTGACAATCCAACGTTTATGGGGATGCGCGAGCAGCTGTTGTTGGAGTTCGACGAGATCTACGTGCTTGACTTACACGGGAACTCAAACCGACTGGAGCAACCCCCGGAAGGTGGAACTGATGAGAACGTGTTCGACATCCAGCAGGGTGTCGCCATCAGTATCTTCGTGAAAACCGACAATACAGACGATGAGGAGTACGCAGACGTCTACCATAGCGACCTGTGGGGGACGCGAGAAAAAAAGTACGAGACGTTGAGCGGCAGCGATATGAACGATATAGACTGGAAGGAAGTAACTCCCCGAGATCCGCACTACCTATTTGTTCCCCGTGACCAGGAACTCGCCGATTCGTACCACGAGTGGGTGAAGGTGCCCCAAATCTTCTCGGAATACGGTGACCCCACACCCGGCATCGTAACCACACACAACCAGTTCGCTATCTCACTCACCCCTGAACGCCAGAAGCAGAAAGTCAGACAGCTACTCGAAACGGACACGGAAAACGAAGCGCGAGAATACTTCAATCTGTGTAGCCAAGAACAGTGGATCTACAGCGACGCGAAAGAGCATCTGGAGACTGCGAACTGGGACGATAAAATCGTCCAAGTTCAGACATCGCCGTTCGACAAAGAATATACTGTCTACGACGAGCACGTCGCTGTCCATCGGCGTGCTGGCCGCTTATCAAAGCATATGCTTGCGGGAGAGAATATTAGCCTATCCGTGCCGCGGCGGACGGAACGCACGCCGTTCGACCATGCGTTCGTGACAGACGGGTTGATGACGCACCACGGGGTGTCCACGAAAGAGGTGAATTACCAGTTCCCACTATATCTGTATCCGAACGTCCCAGATGAAACACACTCAAAGATCAGAGACACCGCACGGCAGACGAATATTAATCCCAGTATCGTCTCACAGCTCTCCGAGACCTACGGCGACGATGTGACCCCCGAGGACGTGTTCAACTACACGTACGCCGTGTTGTACACGCGTACGTACCGGCTGAAATACTCAGAGTTCATGGAGACGGACTTTCCGAAAATTCCGTTCCCAGAAGACGGCTCTCTCTTCCGGAAGTTCGCTTCGCAAGGCAAAGAGTTAGCGCAGCTTCACATACTCGACCACCCCGACTTGGGATCCCCAGGGGTACAGTTACACAGCGAGGAAGATGGTGGCGGGGAAAACGAGGTCTCGGAGAGCACAGGGGAGTATTATCGGCACTATGATGAGGAAAAAGAACGGCTGTACATTAATTCTGACCAGTACTTTGCGTCGGTTCCACAAGATGTGTGGGAGTATGAGATCGGCGATAGACCGGTTGTGAAAAAATGGATTCAGAACCGCATCGGAGAGACTCTGTCGAGTAGTGATATTCGGAAGTTCTGCCGCATTATTCGGGCATTGATAGAAACCGTAGCTATTCAGGATGAACTCGATAAGTCGTGGGAAGGGATTGAGTCGCACTACTTGACGTTCGAGTTGGAAGGTCAGCAGACACTTGACATATAGTGCCGTTCGTCCGCCCTGATTTCGTCTCGGAGTTCTTGAATTTCGGTTTGGATGTCATTGAGACTGTCGTGTGTTACAAAAGGTGCTTTCGCGCTTTGTGATCGCGTGGTCTGCTACCGCACTCCCGTTCGTTAATCTTCAATCAAAGACTGAAGGCGGGTCCGTAACTCGGTGAACGCGTCCTCTGCGACTGTAACATCAGATGCACCGGTGATCACGACTTTGCCGTTTGTAAATACGAGGATGACTGCCCCGGTCTCGGGCGGACGGTATACAAGCCCTGGAAACTGCTCTGGTTCGTACTCAACTGTTTCCAGTCCCAGGCCGACAGCTAATGTGCTCAGATCTACTGCCGATGAGAGTTCTTCTGTACACACGACATTCTGTAGCGTGAAGCCTGTATCGATAGATCGATCGCAAATTCCAAGCTCAGCTATCTTGCTGATGAACTCCTCGTTCGTAGTTTCCAATTCTTGGAGACTGGAACAGCCACTAATAATGTATTTGCCACTTTGGTACACCGTAATTAGAGGCCCATCCTCTACAAGCCGAACGTAGAGTCCGTGATAGTTTGAGGGATCGTACTCGGTCGAGGGAACGCTTAGATCAGTACCAAGATTTTGAAGGTCAAGTTCTGTGCCTAGATCACCCGATCCAACAGCATTCACAATAGTTACCATTGAGCACCTACGCTGATCCGGATCGGATTCCATGCCAAATCGCAATTTGCCAATATCTGGGCGAATCGAAGGTTGAAACCCTTCTGTGAGGCGTCAGTAGCAAGCGTCAAATTCGTATCTTCTTCGAACTTCTGCATCCCCAGATGACAATGTCTTCTCCTCGATACGTAGTGTTTTCGGCACACAGATACCTGCTTGGCATTCTAAGCACATATATCCACTTTCAGGCCGATTAACATGGTTGTTAATAGATCACCTGTCTTCTGCGACACGGCTCGACTGGTACCTACAGAGGATCGCGTTAGCAGGCTGTGACATGAATTTCAAACTTGCCGGGTGACTTCGGTGAAGAGCTCAAAATATGTGGACTGGCCACATAATTTTGAACAGGAAGAGCATAGGGAGTTTAGGGCTATTATTGACACAACTGTAGCGAAATTACACTAATTGGAGCGTGATAATTTCGAATACCGAAGCATAAACTAGTTTATTCTTGATACGAATCCTCAATTCGCATACTGTCAATCTTTGTTACAATTTCATCAAGCTTGTCATCAAGTTCTTCAACAAATTCACTCGTTCTTTCAGTCGTTATAGCACCTTGGCTAGAGGGTTCAATTAGGTTCTCCTCTTCCAGCACCCGAAGTGAATAGCGGACCTTGTGATGGGGATAACCAGTTTCGTTTGACATTTTAACAATGCCTATTGGTTCGTTTCCGATGACCATCCGAAGTACCTGTAAATGCCTCTCCAGCATCTCTGACTCCTTCTCAAGTCTATCTATCATGGCACTTGGTATCTCGGGACGAGATGGTTTAAGAGTATTTTTCTGGCTCTCCCGGTAGCTGCCAGCTTATGGGATTGTACATGACTCCAAGCACCAAACCGAATTTCGACATCAGCTGGCAAGTTTACCCTCTGTCTCCAACGATATGACTGTCTCAGTGTCAACCTCGTCATCTACGAGTTGAAGGACAAGTTCGTTGCTTTCCCCGAGGTTTGGACGCAGTTTCAAACCGCGTTTCGCAAAGGAATCAGCGATATCTTGAAGGGAACCCAGCCTGCGATATCCTTCGCAGTAATCTGCTGGACTGACATACATATTGGGACACCCGTTACTTGTATGAAAGTATGGGAAGCCTCTGCTAACGTCCCAATCTACGAGAGATAATGTGTTATTTTACAGACTATAATTCAGAGTAATGTATTTACAGAAGTGATCTTCTCAAAAGGTAGTGCTATACACAAAACCGCAGTAACCCCCTCTTGCATAAAAGGTGCTTACGAATACGAGAACATGGCCGAGGACGGACCTGAGACCATCGCGATATACGCCCGCGTCTCGACTGCCGACCAAGATGCGAGCCGGCAGCTCGACGAACTCCGCGAGTGGGTCGCCGACCAGTACCCTGACGCCGAGACCGAGGAGTACGTCGACGTAGTCTCGGGCGCGGCGACGGACCGCGCCGAAGAGTACCACGCACTCCGCAAGACGATCTCGGAGAGAGCTCTCGACCTTGTCGTCGTCGACGAGATAAGCCGCCTCTCCCGACTCGGGGGCGGCGAGATTCACGATTTTATACAGCACGCGCTTCAATACGACACATCCGTTCGCAACCGGGAGGTCGGCCTTTCGATCGACGTCGGCAGCTCCGAGGTCGATCGGGCTGTGAAAGAAATGCTCGCAGGCCTTCTCGGAGACCTCGCGAAGATCGAACACAAGTAAAAGCTACGACGGATCCGCTCCGGAATCGCCGCTGACCAGGACGCGGGGAAATGGACGGGGCGGCCGCCGGCCGGGTTCGTCGTCGAAGACGGATACCTCCTGTCGACCCCGCGGAGTACCTCCACGTCCGCGAGGCCGTCGCTCGCGTCGACCGAGGCGAGGCATATGCCGATGTCGCCGAAGACACCGGCCTCCCTGACTCGACGCTCCGCAGCCTCGTCGAGGACCGCCGTGACCTATACCTCGCCGGGGAAGCCGAGGACGATCGCGTCGACGCCGCGCTCGCGGATATTCGTCCGGTTGAGGACCTCCGGGAGGACCGGGCCGACGGCCTCGCCGAGCTGCGGGAACGCGTCGCGCGCCTAGAGGACGCCCTCGAGGAGTGAGATTCCCGCTACGACGGGCCTATTCCTCAGATTCCAAGCGTTCTGTGACTTCAAATAGCTATGTCAGACAGTACGGTTGGTTATTATACAGAAGAGGGTGTCATAGAACTATTCTCCATATCTTGATTTCATTTATAGCTTGATGAATCAACTGTTAGAATGTGCCTGCGAATGAAGTACTCACTTAGATTTGCTGGGCGTGATAAGTAATGAATAGAGCAGAGTACAAATCCCGGTTATTTCACTCACTCGTGTCGCTAGTGGGAGATAAAATGTATGAATGCGTGGAGATAAATCAATTATTTGTCCAATTGAATTGACTCCGATTGAGAGCGTCATGGGGACCACAGTAATGAGGCAGAGACCACAGGCTAGGTACAGCATCCGAATGCTGCTGTTTCGCTGATATCCCCTATAAGCGTGGAAGACAATGAAGAGCGCTAATCCGAGAGCTACAAGCGATACAGATAACAGCAGCAGATAGTCGGACGGCTGCTGTGAATAGGCCACCAAAATCCCGGATATCATAATCCCTCCCACATATCAGTAAAGCGGTCAGCGAGATCGGCAGTCGTCTTCTTTGAGACCAATATCTCGAATCCGTCATCTGTGAGACGAACAGTAAGTTCGTTCAACTGTGCTTCGTACAGACTATGGTGAGTTCCATCAGGTTGTGCGACGCGTCGTTCAGCGAGAAGTCCGCATTCGATTAGCCGTTCCGTCCGCCGGTAGACGGTAGAGATCGAGATATCGCATGTCTCGCTGATCTCTTTAGCTGACATTGCATTATTCCGCGTCTGTTGGAGGATTACTTGCGCGTACTGGTCGTCAAGGAGAGCGAGGATTTCATCTGCGTCTGCTTGATCGGTCACGCCTATGTTCTCCCTAGCTCTGGTGGTCCAGTTTGTTTTGTGTTGGGACGGTCGATTCCGTACCGTGTGTGCGCTCATTCTGTTCACTCCGGATGTAAATCATCCATTAGTTGCCGTCTTTCACTTACCTACTCTGCCGGGTACGCATGAACAATGCCGCGCTACCATACTGAATTAGCACGGTTAGAACAAACGCAATTCCACCCGTGTACTCGCCGGGACCTACACCGAGAGTGAGTTGATATATGCCGATGTACAGGCCTGCCGCGATCAGCGAGGCTGAGATTGTCCACACTGCCGCTGCGCTGCTTGAATATTCGACAGGCCAGTAACGCTCGTATGCGTAGGGGATGAACACTCCGATATTGAGCGCAAGAAATACTCCTTCCGTGGTAGGGTCGCCTATTTGAGCGAATCCGACCCATGCCACAACAGCGAGGACCACAGAAACAATGCTGACCGACAAGTTGCTTGTCAAGTCTTCCTTGAGACGTGTCCCAAGCGACTGATTATCGGACATGTATCCACGCAGGGAACGGTATAACAAGATATTTACCCGCTTTCGCTGACTCAGCGAATCGGTATTCGCTGGTGAACCGCCTCGTCGATTACTGTGTGGAAAGTCTCCGAAGATTGTATACGAACCGTGATTACGTCACCATACGCAATCGTTGTGCTATCACGAGAATGCGGCTGTTCAAATCTCTACAGATATTGGCAGAGTGAATCGGGACTTGGCCCTGAGGCAGTTCACAACGACGTTCTATGGCTTGTTAAGACGTCAAAGACAACGACTCGCAGAGTGAGTGGACGGCACAAAGACTAGCTATTCCGCGCGGGCACGTCACCAAGGGCCCCGAGACCGTCGATGTGGGTAGCAGTGAAAAACACCGCTCCATCGACCAACACTGGTGGTGAAGTCACCTGATGGTGGAAGCTAGGATCGAACGCGTAGTGCCAACGCATCTCTCCTGATTCCCGATCGAACACGCTGATTGTCTTCTTTCCGGGGGCGAACTCGGGGCTTCCGACCGGGAACACGACTGTATCCGTTCCGATACAGAGCCCTGGTTTGTACACCGGAGTCCCGCGGTGCCATCGCTCCGCTCCGGTTTCACCGTCGATTGCGACGGCACCTACCGAGCTCGTAACGAATACGGTACCGTCGTCGACGGCAACTGTCCGAGGGATGACGTCGTCGTCCTCACCGAACGAACGAAGTTCGCGGATCCGATCGCCGGTATCCCTGTCGTGAACGACGAGTGTTCGGTCATCAGAGACGAACACACCTTCCTGGGTGACAACGGGTGCGGCGGACTCAGGTGTGGCCGTGAGTTTGCTCCGCCACCGTTCCGACCCATCCTCCAGTGTGAAGGCAACGAGAGATGGTGATCCATCCACGTCTCCAACGGCGAACACGCGCCTGTCGTTCACGGCAGGCGCACATGCGAGTCTGGTGGCCGTGTAGGTTTCCCAGCATTTCGTCCCATCGGCTGCCCTGAACGCCTCGATACCGGTCTCGGAAGCAACCAGCACGGTCCCGGTGGCTTCGTCTGCGACGAGATGTTCGAACCCGTTTGTAGGTTGCGTCCAGAGCTGCTCTCCTGTTTGCGGATCAAGCGCAACGAGTTCCGCATTGTACGCCACGATACATCGGTCGTCGACGACGACAGTCGCGTTCTCCCCGCTAGCGTCGAGGGTTGTTCGCCACTTTTCGGTCCCATCCTGTGCGTCGAACGCGATCGCACTCCCCTCATGACTGGGATCAAAGTTCGTCGTGTATACTGTTCCGTCGGAAACTGCGGGCTGCCAGCGTGTGAACGCCTCAGATGTCCATGCCAGATTTCCGTGGGAGGGGACAGCGACGTTCGGTGCGGATGTATTTGCCCCGTTGGCTCCGTGCTGTGTCCACGCTCCCGTGGGTGTTTCCGGCAGAGGTGTATCCGGATCCACTAATGGAAGCCTCGACAGACACCCTGAGAGTGTACTCGCGCCGACAACCGCTGTCGACAGGAACGTCCTTCGGTTCATGTCTGATATGATGGATTCTCGGGATGATGATCGCCTAGTGGCCTGAAATTTCGCTATATTCGGTCTTCCGGTGGGATGTTCCGACCGTCCTCGATTTTGGCTCTACCGACAATCGAGATACTGAGTACAGACGGATTGAGGACGAAGCCTTATTCACCATCACACGTACCCATATATCGCCGGCTGGTACACTTTCATCCACCGATAACTCAAACTGATGTTGTTCTTTCTGCTCTGTTGAAATCCCATTCTTCAGATACACTCTCACCTGAAATAGCCAGTCGCTGAAGACTGCGAGGCTATCTCATCGACTGAAATCTCACGATAATATTTTTGTTCGACATCTTTAATCGTCAGACATGACTGAGTTAGGTCCCCTCGCCGTCGAGTGGTTAGCCGCTGGTGGTGTCGTTGTAGTGCTTGGTGTACTCGTGAAGTTCGTCGGGTGGACGTGGTTATTGGCCGGCTACAACGAGTCCACATCGCCAATCCCCGACGATGCTGTCCGGGACATGGCAGGTAACACGCTGTTGCGTGTCGGCATCGCCGTTATCGCATTAGGTGGGTTGGCTTCCGTGACCGAAGTACCGTCGTATCTTGATCTGGTTCTCCAAGCCGTAATTCTTGTTGCCGTCCTACGTCTTCTCTACCGACTGAACACCTGGACACCACAGACGACCTGACTCAGCGTTTGAACCGTCTCCGCACGCTTCTCACCCTCCGCCTATGACCAGTATATTAAACATCTGTACTGAGCGATCCACGGGTCAGTCAACGGGGTGTGAAAAGAGTTCTATGACACTCTCTGGCATAAAGAAAACCACGACAGGCGGCCTCGAATCCTCGCAGCCCCCAGGTACGCCACTCAGACCACGGGTTCAACGACCAAATGCTCCTGCGTGAGCCGGGGCTTCTTCACCCGACCATCTTCCTCGTACCGAATGATGCCGTGCTCTACGAGGGCGGCGAGATTTCGGCTCACTTGTGCTTTGTCCCGATCTAGCTCACGGCTGAGTTCGCGGACAGAATTGGGTGACATCCGCCCGAGTACCCCCACGACTTCGCGGCGCTTGGGCGTTAGAACCTCTTGGGCTGTTTCCCAGCTGATGACTTGGACGCCCGACATACCGCCTCGGGTGAGTGAGCGGGCGAGTTCACCCCGCAACTCTGTACGATCAGCAGCTTCAGATTCACCGGTGTTGAGGGGAGTACTCACATCTCGCTGAGAGACGAGAAACACACCTGATCCGATGGCAGTCACTGCTTGTTTCGTGAGTAATATACATTAAGCAGAAGGCGATAGTATGACGACCAGAAGCCCTCTATGACTGACCCGGATACAGCCGATATTTGTGCCCACGTGGTAGACGAAAAGTCGCTGCCGACAACTGTCCACGGGAGAGTAACCACGGTCACAGAATGTCAGACGACTCAACAAGCAATAACTAGCGAGAGATGGCTTGAGGCACCCGACAAATTCCGAGAGGAGGTCCTTACTGTCGACGAGTGGGGCGACATTGAGACGGGACTAGACGCACTCAATCCCTTCGACACGATGGATTTCGGTGGCGTGGGATCGTTTTTTGTCCAAAACGGTGCGAAGGCACTCAACTACAATGACGCACAGAACACGTCGAAGGTATTCAACTTCGACAGTGCCGAAGGCGTCTCGGTTATGACGTCATCGTTGATTGAAAGAGTTGTGAGTGAGGCGTTCGATGTCTCTACTGAGGGAGCAGCAACCGTCACAGGCCGTGACTGCTACGTTCTCTTTTCGACACCGACTGACAGTGCTGACGCGCTTTCGTCTCGGATCGACACGTATTGCCTCTGGGTCGATCAAGAGTACGGATATCCACTGAAACAAAAATATGAGTATCAGCTTCAGGAGAGAGCCTTCGTTGTGCGACGAGAGTTTGAGGAGATTGGATTTGACAATGAGATTGTGGACGGTGTCTTTGATTGTACACCACCTGAGGGAAGTACTGTGATTGATTGACACCCTTCCCGCGCTAAACAGTAGTTGCCGAATCAGTTCGTCTCAGCCATCGATCTCGTGTGAACAACGATCTTATTGTCTCATATATATTTATTCTCCCGGGAAGCGTCTCGGACGCATGGACACTCAACAAAGCCACTTCAGCGTGAGAGAGAGAGAGCGACACTACAAGTGAGAGTTCTTTGAGGTTGTTACGAGACGGTAGAGACCCTCCCCTCAGAGCGCTGTATCGATCGTGTACAGTAGACGAGCAGCGAGACATCGGCCACGATGATTGACGTGAAATTCGTCTGTCGGGCGGAACGCAGCGATGCTTTCACAGAGTGGGTCGACCCGCCCTTACCAGTGCTTATGAACACGGCCGATCGTTTCAGGAAACGACGACGGATGCCCTCCATCGCTCACCACAGTCGAGGGACTTCTTCCGGAGTCACCGGGTTCCTCCCTATCCTGATCGTCAACCTGATCCCGCTCGTCGGTGTGCTCCGCCTCGGCTGGGACCCTGCGACGCTCGCCGTGGTGTACGCGGTCGAAGTTGTGCTTTCGATCCCGCTAGCGGGCGTAAAGGCACTGTTCGCGGCCCGACCGCCGCCCGAAGACCGTGAGTCGGGCGTGATAAGCGTCACCGAAGCGCCGCTGGCGAGCAAGCGCGGTGCGGTCCGTCCGGTTACGTGGCTGCCCCCCATTCACCTTCGGAACATCCCGTTCGCAGCGGCGGTCTGCGGCGCGGCCGCGTGGATCACGCTAGTCGTCGGCGTCGCGTTCTCGCAGGCGTTCAACGTGCCTGCCCTGTTCTCTCGTCCGGCGGTGCTCGCGTCAGCGCTCGCGCTGGTCGCAGGCCAGACGATCGATATCGCCCGGGACTATGTCGGCCGGCAACGGTACGCAGAGACCTCGCCGTATGCGGTCGTTGAGACCCCAATGAGGCGGGCGTTCTTCCTCGTGTTCGCCCTGTTCGCGCTCCCGCCCCTCAACGCGGCGGGGGGCGGGGTCGCCGTGCTCGCTGCGTTCGTCGTCGTCAAGCTGCTCGTCGAGTGGTCGTCGTTTCGGGCGACTCACGGCGATGATGCCTCCAGCAGCGGCCGGGTCCCCAGTTGGCTCGCCGGTCCAGCCGACTCCCCAGACCAACCGGAACCGATCAGGGTTCCCGACGCCGAACCCGATGCCCAAGTTCCGGCTCATTGTCGGACCACCGTCGTCACCGCGGTCCTCAAAACGCTCACCAGTGTCGCTCCGGTCTACGCGACTGGCTTCTTTGTCGTGTGGATCGCCGGGCTTGGGCTGTTCGTTGGCGACGCTCCCGGCACAGTCGTCGTTGGGTCCGGGGTCGCCGTGTTTGCGATCTACCTCGGCGCGCTCACCGTGAACGCGGCGGGGTTTGCGCTCACCTATGCACCGGTCGAGTACCGGCGGTACGGGGACCGGCTGATTGCGTACGACACGTGGCTTGACGAGCCGCAGTGGGCGGCCTCCGTCGACCGCCTCCGCGATGCGAGCGTGGTCCACACCCGGCTCCCGGACCGCGCGTTCGGCACGCGGACTATCGAGCTGACCACCGGGTTTGGTGACGACGAGACGGAGCGGTCCGTCGGTCCAGTCGCCGACGGCGAGGCGCTCGTCTCCACGTTCGATCTACCGGTTCGATCCACCGGTCTGCCGCCGATGGATCGGCGAATCGCCGTGGTCGCGGTCGGTGTCGGGAGCGCTGTCGGTGTCAGTGCGGTTGCGTGGCTCGTGGGGTCGTGGCGATCGTCGAGTGGTCTTGTGCAGGGTATCGTTCTGTTGCCGTTCCTCGTCTGGCCGACGTGGTTGTTGTGGCGGCGCGCGTACACCGAGCCGGAGTGACTGGTTCGGTTAGAACCCTCACAAAGAACATATTCCCTCCGTTGCGGTCAATACAAATACCTACTCTAACACACGTTCACTCTCGGTCTTTCGCTGTTCCGGTTCTTCCGTTTCGATGAGTTGATCGAGACGTCGCTCAAATGCTTCGTCGTCAATTTCGCCCTCCGCGTATCGTCGTCGAAGCGTTTCAATCGGTGTCTCATTTGCGTCGTCTATCTGCTGGTCGTCCTGTGGACTGGATACTGGAGCCGCATTCGCCTGACGGACGACACCTAGTGTTAATTGTCCGGATATTCCGAGTATTACTGTACTGACCAAGAGAAACAAGAGGCCTGCCGCAACGTTTCCACTCAGTCCGATAAGTCCGAGCACAAACGCGGGGACGCCGAGCAAACCGCCGATGATAGCAATCGCAGTTCGACCAGCGGGGCTCTGGGGGGCATAGCGGTGGACCAATTCGTACACAATACCTCTATGACCATTTTACAACTTAAAAATCGCGGAAGTGGGACTGAACCCCTCTAGCAGATGTACATCTGCTTGGTTAGCGGGACGGAATACTAGCGAGTCAGCATACACTCTCTATCGGTTAGTTCTGGATTTAGATGGAGAAAATAACGGAGTTTCCGTGCTATCTACACTCTCTGTATCTCGCACCTCACTACTGACAGAAACTGAGGAGATCTCGTGGGCGCTGCTGAATACAGTGCGCGTCTCGGTCACCGAGCTCCCGGGCATTGGTGAGAGGGTGAAGGCTCCCTATCGAGAAACTGCGGCGGCGTGCGCCGCTGCGTATCCCGGACTACAGCAGACGTTGAGCGCGTATCGGACGTAACGCGGGTCGGTTGGCGTCGCCTACGCCAGCGCGATCCCCGCCCCGACGGCGAGACTCGTCAGTGCGAGGCCGATGAGCGCGACTGTTGTCCGGCCGTGGTGTCCGTCGCGGTCGTCGGAGTCAAACCCACGACCGGTCAGAACACCGAGGCCGACAGCAACCGCGGAGAGGCCACCGGCGAGCGCCAGCGTCGTCCAGAGTTCCAGTCCGTGCTGTGCGACTTCTCGTGTAGCCGTCCCGGCGAGAAGGACGCCGGTTGCTATCGGGGCGGCGGCTGTCGCTTTGTTGGAGGGAATCAGTCAAATATCCAACGCGCGTGTAAAAACAGTGGCGATGCCGTGCCGCGGACAGTGGTCAGTACAGGCGACCCAAGAATCGTTCAGTACAGAGGGTGGGTCTATCGGTCGCGTTAAGTTAGTATCAATATCGCTTCCATCATGCGATTTTACAGAAGTGTTTTCGAATGTTGTAGCCGATCGTGTTCTGTGGATCAACGGGAAGGAGAACTGAGAAGGCAGATCCAGTTCTTCACGGGATTACTACCTATTTTGAGTTTATAACTCAGCTTTTCGGAACTCGACGAATACTCCCGCAGTCTTGCGTTTCTTCGTAACTTAACGCGACGGGTCTATCAGCCCGATACTTGATCGTTGTCAGATTTAGAACCAAGTGCGGAAAAAAGCACGACCAGTAGCGCGCATACACCGATGACACCGAGATAGATATTAGCTCGCCCCGCTGTCGCCCAATACTCATAAGACAGGTCGATAGCGATGACTACAGAGATTACGACAAGGAGGAACTGGACACGTTTATTAGACCGGTATTTGGAAAGGGGGGCCATATCCCTTCCAGACAGTCATCCAATAAAGATGTACGGACGCCTGACTGCTAAACTCGCAGGCGCATTTTACCGAGCAAAATGAACGGAACGAGTAAAACGAATGTATTGAACGCATTCTGAGGAACGGACTGGCGACCTCTACTCGATGAACAAAACAAAATAACGAACATAACGAACAGAACGAATGCGTTGATGGCAACGAGTGCGTTTGCCTCAACGAGTGGAGCGAGCAGTTGGTTTTAATACCGTAGTACTCCTCGCACCGAGTGAAACACTCTCACCGAACGCACCGAACGGAACGACCAAAACGAACGAAACTAATACAACGAGGGAAACGAAGATAATGACCGACACCAATACCGCACGAATCACGGTGGCGAATCAGAAAGGAGGCGCGGGGAAGACAACTGACGTTATTCATACTGGCGGCGCACTCGCTGCCCGAGGCCATGACGTCCTTCTGGTCGACATCGACTACCACGGGGGGCTCACCTGCTCGCTTGGCTACAACGATCTGTACTACGATACCGACCGTACCACGTTGTTCGACGTCCTCGACTTCGATCAGATGGAGTCGGTGAACGACATCATCGTCGAGCACGAGGAATTCGACATCCTCCCCGCCAGCGAGAAGCTCGCGAACAACAAGAACATCCAGACGTTGCTTGAAGCGCCCAAGAGCCGAGAACGACTGGAGATGACTCTCGACGAGCTCGACAAGGACTACGACTACATCATTGTCGACACGCCGCCATCCCTGAACGTCCTCACCGACAACGCCCTAGTCGCGACCGGCAACGTCGTCATCCCCGTCATTCCAGAGAAGCTCAACGCCAACAGTCTCCAGATTTTCGCAAAGCAACTGAGTTCGCTCGAACCGGCATACGGCGACATCAATCGGCTTGCGATTGTCTGTAACCGTGTCGAACAGAACAGCGAGCACCGAGACACGATCGAGGAGATCAAGTCGGCGTACTCGCTCCCGGTGTTCGAGATCCCAAAGCGAACCGATCTCTCCCAGTCGATTGGCGAAGGGGTGTCCGTCTTCGGTTTCGGTAAGGAGAACCAGCGTGTCGAGGATGCACGCGACCTGTTCAACGAGATCGCCGACCTGTTCGACGAGACGTTTGAGAAGGCCGCACCTGAGGAGGTGGAAGCATGAGCGACGGGTGGGGTGATGCTTCTGGCATCGAGGGCAACTACGAAGAGGAGGACGATGAGGTTGATTCCGGCGAAACGAGTGAGGTGAGTGAAACGGTGGAAACCAGTTCATCGACCGAAACGACTGAATCGACTTCAACGAGTGAAACGAACGAAACGAGCAAAACGAAGACGAACATCAAAGACGAGTGGAACGGGCGGACGATCTACATTCCCGACGATGTCCTCGACGGGATGGAGGATATCTACCTCGAGTCCCAGCTGAAGCTCCGCAAGGCGGGCCAGGATGAGTTCAAGAAAAATCGCCACTTCTACCCGCTACTCATCCAGTTTGGTGTAGAAGCACTCTCTGAGGCAGATGCTGAGGAAATTCAGGCCCGCCTTTCAGAACTCGGCGAGAAGTGACGCCACGCAGAACGTAGCCTGGACCAGCCGATAGAACGTGCCTTCGTGCTGAAAAATTCAATCACTTTCGTAAGAAAATATCTTCAATTGGTTCTTCATTTTATTCGATATATCTGTAATGCGTGATCACGTCAGAGTATAGCGTCGTTGCCGCCGGAGCGCATAGCGGTAGGAGCCATACGAAATGCCGACGGTCAACAGCAGATACGTACCGAAGAGCACGCCGAACACGGGCGTTAACACGACGTTTCCGGTGACCGCGAACCACGTCACGAACAGCCCGAGAATCGTTCCGCCACCCACGACGAACAGGTAGACCATCATGACGAGCGTCGACGGGACGACCGTTTCGGTCCCCCAGAACTCGCGCTCCTCGTAGATCGGATACGCTGAGCCGATACCGACTGCAAACATCGCCGCAGTGAGACACATCACAACTCCGACGGCGGCGGTCGCCACCGCCTCAAGCACCATTATCCCGAAACCGATCGAGACGAGTGAGCTGAGAACAGCGATCGGCACTCCAATCGCAACGCCGGCGAGGAGTCGTCCACGGACGAGATCCGCGGATGATGTCTCGGTAAGAAGGAGCAGCGGTAGTTGCGGCCGCTCGTCACCGAGCGGGTTCAACCCGAATGTAGCACCTGAGAGGTATGTCGCGAGAACGACGCCGCCCCCAGTGATGAGGGGTCCGAGGGCGTCGCCAGAAAACTCGAGGAATATCGTCCCGAACGGTGCGACAAAAAAGACGGCAATCAGGAGATGACTCAACTCCGCCGGATCACGGCGACCGCGCACGAGAATCCCCCACGCGATACGACCGGGTTTAGTCCATGCGAACGGTCGTGGGGCAGAGAATCCGCCGCTCGATCGCCGCACCTGCGTCGACTCGTTGTTGTTGTTGACCGAATCGGTAAACCAGAGCGTAGAAACCTGCCTGGTCGAGACGACGAAACCGACCGGCGTGAGAGCGATTAACGCCGCGAGCACCGCCACCGCCTCCGGAGAGGTCGGTCTGGAGATCGGTGTTCCGACGAGCGCGAGCGCAACGTATTCCACGAGGGGATCGAACGCTACTGTCGACAACATCCGTTGCACTGAGAGGTCGGATTCGACGATGAACTGCCCGGCGAACTGTGACGCGACGACGAGTCCGACCATCGCGAGGATACCGACCGCTTTCAGGAGACGGCGAAGGCTGGGGAGTTTCCGCAGGAGTCGCAGCACAGCAATTCCCCCGGCGTACCCCCAGACGACGGCACAGCAAACGAGCGGCAGCGCGACCGCCCCGCCCGAAGCAACGAGCAGCGGCGAGCCCATTCCGAGTGCGAATGTGACCACCACTGCCCCGACCGGGATCCCGAACCACAGGGAAAGCCGTCCCACCTCCGCTGTGATGAGCCCGATAACGACTGCTCGCGGGTGAACCGCCAGTAGGACGAAATCCGCACCGTCGATATGTCCGAGCCGTTCGAGGGTCCGAAACACCGATATCGACAGGAGACTGAGAGGAACGAGCGTCGCAGCGGGCGCGAAGAACGGGACCGCCGCCACGGAGCGCGCGGTTTGCCCGAGCACATACGCCGTCGGCAGCGCGAACAGGAGCGCGCCGCCGAAGAACAGCGCCGTGAGCAGGAGTCCAAGGACTCGACGGGGGTTTCCGAGGTACCCACGGAGGCTTCGGACGAACTCCGCCCGCCCAATTCGGAACCCGTGGCGAACGTCCTGTCGGAAGCTCATTCTCTCCGAGAGGCCGCGTCCGTTTCGGGTTCGCTCGTGACGGCGAGGAACGCGTCTTCCAGGGATCCACTCTCGCCAGTCTCCGCACGGGCCTGTACTTCGGTGGGCGTCCCCTCGGTGACGAGTCTCCCGTCAAACAACACCCCGACCTCGTCAGCGACGGCTTCGACCACCGGAAGAATGTGTGTTGAGAGGAACACCGTGGTTCCTGCGTCGGCGAACGCGGTGATCGATTCCCGGATAGTGCGCGCCGCTCGGGGGTCAAGCCCCGATGTCGGTTCGTCTAGATACAGGACGTCCGGTTCGTGTAGGACGCTCTGTATGAACGCAGTCTTCTGTTTCATTCCCTTCGAGTACCCGTCGATCCGCCTGTCCGCGTCACCGGCCAACCCGAACTGGTCGAGGTACTTGCCGATGCGTTCGTGGGCAACGGACCGCGAAATGTCGCGAAGATCGGCGACGTATTCTAGTTGTTCGCGGGCGCTGAACTCGTCGTACAGCGGCGGCGTTTCAGGGAGATAGCCGACCCGACCGGCGATCGCACGCCGGTCGCTCGGGTCGACGCCACAGACGCGTACCGATCCGCTGTCCGGATCGCTGAGACCGGTAAGGAGCCGCATCGTCGTCGTCTTCCCCGCACCGTTCGGGCCGAGAAAGCCGTAGACGGTCCCGTGGGGGATGTCGAGCGTGAGACTGTCGAGAGCGACTTCTGAGCCGTAGCTCTTCCGGAGATCGGTCGCCAGAATGGCGGATTCGTCGTGGGTGGAGGGCATACGTAACGGATGTCATTTCCCGAACCGGTCGTCTATGCGTTTCGGAATCATCTTCCGGTCACACGTATCGGGGGTGATGCTACATGGGTAGATAGCGACGCGAATAGAGTTACGAAATTTGAAACTATGAACGTTTGCCACTGAGATAGGACACTGTAGTGTTCACGGGTTGTTGAGCCCAATACCGCGGGGCTCAGTATGAGGCAGTTCAGTCAGTCGTCGTGATCGAGATACTCGGCTTCCCATTTGGCTCGCGCCTCGATTTCTCTGGTGCCTCGGCGAGTGATGGTGTACTCGTTGGTTCGCCGGTCGCGCTGGCTTTTCTCGACAAGTCCCTTCTCAACGAGCGTGTCGAGGTTCGGGTAGAGCCGACCATGGTGGATCTCCTTTTCGTAGTAGTCCTCGAGTTCGTCTTTGACCGCAAGCCCGTGAGGGTCATCAAGGCCGGCAATTACGTATAACAGGTCCCGGTAACCGACCCCACCCTACTTCGCTCGCACTGACAAGCTCGCTCGTTGAGGGTGGAGCTTTGATGTGGTCCTCGCCGTCAGTTGACGCGACGGGGCGTTTTGTGCGCCCCGCCTACCGAACGCCTTTCGGGGTCGGTGAACCCACCATTTGGGGCCGGGCTACTGCGGCCCGTACTGCGCGGGACTTGTGCCAGCACAGCACTAGTTGCCAGTCCGGTGGGATGTAAGTTAACAGTTGCTCAGTATTATGTCGGTTTCCTCTCCGGCCTACTCGCTCCCTCCGGTCGCTCCTTGAGGCCGGAGGCTCCACCTCGAAGTATGCTGAAACCCTGTAAGGTCGTACATCTCCCAAATTTGGGTATCCGTGTTTTGAAAGACTACTGCTCTGACTCGGTTGGAAAACTCAGACTCTGTTGATTTTCCCTACTATCGGTCTACAGATGAGCAAGGCGAGTGCTTCGGGGCTTGACCCCGGATGGTGAAGCCGGCAGTGGCGAAGCTTCTGGCGGGTTGTCTCTCCCAAACGGTCGTTCTGAACATGCTCGGAGGAGCAATCAGCTACCATCCACAAAATCTCCCCTACGATAGCGTGCTCTGCCGGCTGAACGTATCCACGTCTTGGACGATCCCATCAAATTCTTCGACGTGTTCGAATCCTTCCAGCAATGAATCGAGGTTCACGCGTAGTTCCGAGAGATAATAATCTCCGCCCTGTACGCCGCCTTTCCGCTTGTGGGTCATCGCCAGATTGTACGTATCGAGGTTCGTGAGCTTATCGCGGATACTCCGCGACGTGAGTTGGTTCGTCCCGATCGCGTCAGCGACCCGTTTGTACTCCGAATAGACCTCTTTCGTCCGCACTGGCGTGTCTCCGCGGGATTCGAGTATCGCCAGCGCCATCAAGAGCGCCTGATCGTTGATCGTTAAATCCTTGAGCTTGTTGACGATGTTCACCTCCTCCAACTCGTCTCGGGCATCGTCGAGGTGCGCCTCAGTAACGATATCGCTTCCCTCAACGCAGGCAATATCTCCGGCTTCATGAAGGAGGCGGATCGCCTGTCTCGCAGAGCCGGTGTCCTTTGCTGTCCACGCAGCAGCCAGCTCAACAACCCCGTCATCGACTGCGTCGGGTTTGAACGCGGTGTCGACACGGTCATACAGAATAGAGCGAAGCTCGTCGGCGTTGTATGGGTCAAAGTGGACCTCGTTCTCATAGAGGCTGTCCTTCGTTTTTGCGGATAGGTCCTGCTTGAACTGGAGGTCATTCGAGATGCCAATAATCGAAAGGTGCGCGTTCGTGATTTTCCCGTTCGATCGCGCCCGTGGGAGTTGGTACAACAGGTCGTCGTCAGATCCGAGATTATCGATTTCGTCGAGGAAGAACACGACGTATCCGCCGATTTCATCAAGGCGGCGGAACATTCGCTCGTTAAGATCGGTGAGCGAAAGCCCCTTCGGCCGCTCCGTCGTTTCGGGCTCGATCGCGGTGAGGATCTTCCCGACGGACTGATAAGCGGTGTTCACGTCTTTCAACGACACCTCGAACGTCCGGAGGTCGATATCTTCCTCCTGACAGTAGTTGTGAAGCTCCTCCAACACGACACGGGCGGTGACGGTCTTCCCCTGCCCGGTCTTCCCGGAGATGAGGACGTTCTTCGGCTCGATCCCGGATCGGATGGTCGTCCGAAAACTCTTCGCGATTTCTTCTAATTCGGGCTCGCGCTTGGGGAGGCGATCAGGAACCCACTCTTCCATCAACGCCCGCTCGTTCTCGAAGACGTTAGTGTCGGTTTCAAACAGCGACATGGGGGCTCTACCTTGCGAGTACCATACACGGTTTTACTGATAAAACCACCCTTTCCGCATTTTCCCGAACTTCTTCATAATGCCGGGTTTATATACCACTCCCACACCCCATTTCCGCATAATCCACGTCAGCAGGGGTAGAGAGACTAGAGCGTCTTCCACGACAGGTTTCGGTGTCCTTCCCGATGTTTCCATCTCTCTGCTAACGCGTTATTATATATCTTTTGTTAATTGTATTTTTGTTGTTGTGTTGTGGGCTGGAGATACCGATTGACAGCAGTATCAGACAATTCGGCACCTCGGTATAGAAGGCTTTTAAATAGAATATTCGAAGAAGGACGTGATATGGCCTTCTAAATCACCGGGTGAATAATGCGGAAACGAGGGGTGTGTCTCCGATAGTGCTTCCCCGTGGCATGAGGTGCCTTCGATTATGCGGAAACGGGGGGTCTGTTGCGTATCGATTGGAAGGGTGCTAGTTGTCGCTACCGGGCTTTTTAGCGACTGAATCCGACGATTAGGTATGCGAGCACAACCCCCTTGCCCGACTACGTCCAGCGTCGCCGCCGAGCGCACCGGACTGCTGGCTGATTGTGGGTCGTGTTAGTCGTGCTGGCCTACTACGGGCGCGTCTGTTGATAGGTCCGATTGCTACCTAAAAGCCCGGAGCGTCAACTCTACGGGCAGTTCTCAGGACGACCCGTCCACGAATCCCGCCAGCGTCTCGTCGCTCGTTCCGCTGAGGTACTGCCGGATCTCTCCCTCGCGCCATCCGATGGGCGCCAGTATGCTCTCAACCGCTCGCACAGCGGCGTCCTCGTACCACCCGGCGTCGTACCGGTCGAAGTCCTCGTACTCAAGGCGGACGCGTGCGGCGCCGCGAGCGTCGGCGTCGACGACAACGTACCGGACAGTCTGTCCCGGTGCCAACCCGGCGCCCTCGATCCGCGCGCGTTTCAATGCGGCCACGGTGACCGTCTCCATCGAGTAGTCGTCCACGTCCTTCGAGACGCGATTGTCGACGACCAGCGCCGCGGGATCGACCTCGCGCTCTCGGAGCTCGCGAAGCCGGCGCCGAAGCACGTCACAGACCGCTTCCGGCGATCGCGACTCGTCGAACACGCGGAGTGCCTCGCTCTGGACGTCTTCGACCCACGCCGGCGTCGAGCGCTGCCGCCCCTCGATGCCCCGCGTCTTGATCGCGTCGCCGAGCCCCGCTTCGGGATATTCCTCACCGCGCCGCTTCCCGAAGTAGCGCGTCAACGCGCCCGATTCGGAGTTCCGCATCGGACAGAACGCCACCCACTCGAACGCACACTCGTACTCTAACTCGATGCCGACCTCCGCGCTCACCTCGCTCGCAACTTCCTCCAGTGGTCGCTGCTCGCGACCGTCGGCGGGCGTCACCCAGATCGAGTCGACGATGCCGTAGACCACCCGCCATCCCGCCTCTTCTAGCGCGGCCTTCGCGTCGAGGAGAATCTCACGGGCGAAGGCGTTGATCGCCTCGTGACACTCGATCCGGCCGAACTTCGCGTTCGAGAAGCCCTGATACCCGAAGCAGGACACGAGGATCCACTTGATCGCTGACGAGGCGGCCTCCAGCCGCTCGCGCTCCTTGCCGTCGGCGTCGGGAATCTCCGCCTTAATGTCACTCCGGGCGTCGATCAGCGGGCCGAGTACCTCGGGGAGATACCCATCCTCCTCGCAAATCGAGTAGCCGAGGCCCGGCACGTCGTCGGTCTCACAACAGCCGCACCGGACGGTCTCGGGCGAGATGTTCCGTGTCCGGATGATGTTCGGGTACAGCGACGCGAAATCGAGTTCGTGAACGTCCTCGTGGACGCCGACGTCGGGGGCGAACGTGGTCCCACCGCGGTCGGCGGTATCCAGTGTCGACGCCGATTTGAACAGTTCCGGGCGCCACGCTCGCCACGGGACCAGGACGCCACGCGACCGAGCTTCGCGAATCTGCATGGCCGTCAAAACGCGGCCGATAGACGCCCAGCCGAGTTCTTGCAGCGGCAACCCGGAGCGGTCCACGAGGTCGAGACAACCCTCCAGCCCGGACTCGTGATAGAAAAACGAGTTCGACTCGTCGATGATGACCCGGCCGGGGACCGCGTACCGGGCCGGCGAGTGGCCCACGTTGCCGTAGGAGGTGTACGTCGACTCGCCAGCGAGTTTGGTGTACCCTGCCTCCCGTCCGAGCGTAAATTCGACACCGTACGCGTCGGCCGCCTCGAACAGTAACGGAACCAGATCGGCAGTCGAGACGACGAGTACGTCGGGATTGCGCTCTGTAAGCACCTCCCGAACCCCCGCCACCACGTCGCGAGGCGAGGCGCCGACTCGGTCGCCGTCGACGGTGAGCTGCGGGAGCGACTCGATTCCCGACTCGTGACTCGGAAACGAGAGGTGGAGCGTCCGAAGGTCACGCACCGATCGGTCGGGCGCGGCCGGCGTGTCTGTTTCGAGGCAGTATCGCAGTTGCCGCGTAAAATCAATGTTGTAGCAGGTGAACGTATCCGGCTGGTCGAACTGCCGAACCCGCTTTGCGATCGTCCGAATGGCCTCGATCGAGGCGGCGTCGACGCGGAGGAGCGGCCGAGCATCCGTCCGGAACGTCTGCCGGTGGGACTCGACGTCGAGACCGGCGACCGCCTGTTGCCCGTCGAGAAATGACCGGAGGTCAGCGAGCACGTCCGAGAGGCCGTCTCGTGCCGGCGGTGACGGCGAAGGGCCGCCCGTCCGCCCGTATAGGTCGGCTGGTGCGTCACCGACGAACAGCGTCGGGTTGTACGCCTCGCGAACCTCACGTGCGACGCCGTCCGGGGTGAGCGTCCACCGGGCGACACGCCCGTCGTCGAGGAAGTCCAGCGTGAGGGTCACGGCTACTCGTCGGTGAGGTCGTCGATCCGCGCTTCCAGTTCCGTAATCCGGCGGTCCTGTTCGATCGCGATCGCCATCCAGATCGGCGCGAGCGGGTCGGCGTGGTTGAGGTTCCAGGCGGCGTCGGCGTGGTCGCGAGCGTACACGAACAGGTGGTCGAAGATGCCCTGATCCTGTCGCCGAAGCGCCTGGCGGTACGCACCCCACTCGTCTTCGATCGCGCTCAACTGGTCGCGATAGGTCGGATTCGTCCGGCCCATTACTGGACTCCAATGGGGCCGGCCGCGCGTTCGAGCGTCGACGCTTCGTGTATCCGAGCCCGGTGTTCGAGAACCTCCTGCCAGTACGCCAGCGTCGTCTGCATCCAGCCGTCGTCCGTATGGTAGACGAGCGTCTCCACGTCGCCCGCTGCGTCCTCGAAGCGCGGGCCGAAGGGCGTCGCCCGGCACTGAAGGTGCGTCCCCGCAGCGCGCCGGAGCGGGCGCGAGAACTCGTCCTCTCGACACCGGGTGATGATCACCGGCACGTCGTGAACGCGGGCGATTCGGGCGACCGACGCGATCGCCCGGATGAACATCTGCTTGGCGAGCTCGCCCTCGATATCGGCGCCCCGATACATCCCGTCGAGCCCGGTCGCCACGACGAGCGACGGGGAGTCCCGCGCGTCGAGTCGTCCGGCAAGCCGGTCGAGGAGCGACGTGTGCTGGTGTGGGGTGAATCCGCGGGCAACCTTGACGCGGTCAAGGACGCGGTCGCTCGGGGCCAGTTCACGAAGCCGCGTCGTGTTCGCTTGATTCGCGCCATCGACCCAGAATGCCGGTCCGTCACCGCCCAGAACCTGATCGAGGAGGAGCGCCTGGACCGGGGTGACGCCGAGATCGTCGTCAACGTCGACGAGCGTGACACCCGGCGTGAGCTCTGGGAGATCCGCGGTCGGTCGTCGGGAGCGAGTGTACATACTCCGCTAGATGAACATCTGCGTAAAAGGGGTGAGCCATGGATGGCCGGTGAAAGTAAAAGTGGTTTCTCAGCGAGTAACCGTGGAGAGCGACACCGAGAACTAGGTTCTTCGGCTCTGTTGAAATCCTCTTCATCAGACGCAAAATCGAATGAAACAGCCGGTAGATGAGAACTGGTTACGTATCGGGTGGGGCAAAACTGCTATGCCTCTTGAATCAGAATTTCCTGTTCGAGTGACGGTTCGTACCAGACGTCTGCCTTCGAGGCTATACTTCCCAACTCGCTGTTCGACGCTGGCCACGGAAACGACATCTCTTCAGACGAGTCTATTTCGAGATAGATCCGGGATGGCGTATCCTCTACTGGCACATTCTCATTGGCTGTCTCAGCGTCCATTTCAAACACCTCTTCTTGAAAGTGCCCCTCTAGAGAATCTCCAACTCGAACTGTAATTGTATGGGAGTTCTGTGAGGCATTATAGATTCCAAATTCATACTCTTGCTGCTGCTCGTCGGATATAACATCCGAACAGCCAGCGGTCAGGACTGTAAGAGTAGCTCCTGCCACAGCTAGGAATGACCGTCTTTTCATGCTTCAGAATCCCTGTCGCCGATTAAAATGTTTTCTGGGTAATAAGACAGCTACCACAGGCCGCTCCCTATATCGATCAATTCGTAGAGCCCCTGTACTGACCACGAGGCCTGAAAATATATCAAGGTGACTCACAGGTGCGGTCGCCTCGGTTGTTTTCGTGAAACCTCCCGTTTCGCCTCTGGACATGTCGCTGCCGACAGCGCTCGGATCGATATCGAATGGAGCGAATTGCGAGACGTACGCGCCGTCGCGAACAGCGAACTCAATCGGTCATCATCGAATCCGGGAGCTGCTTAGGCGGCAGGAGTAAGCAGACGGCGTTTCCCCCGGAATTCCGCGATTCGAACAACACCTCTCCGCCGAGCGATTCGACGCACCACTTCATCACGAACAGGCCGATCCCGGAGCCGTGGGACGTACTCGTGGTGACGGTCGGCGAAAACAGCGCGGCGATCTCCTCGGGCGGGATCGGCGGATTCGTGTCTTCGATGCGGATCTCCGCGCGACCGGTGTTGGGCGACGGGCCGACCGTTATCTCGACTGCCGGCGCCTCGTCGTTGCTGTGGACGATCGCATTCTCTACTCCGTGTGCGAGCGCGTAATTGAATGCATCGTTTATATCGATCCACATTTGTTTTCGTTTATTTACCCGGATGTCCGCACCGGGATGTTCGGCGCCGATCCGGCTCACGACATTCCGTACGGCGCTCACGGCGGAAACTCGGTTGAGGTTTCCCTGTGAGTCGGTCACCGCGTGTTCGATTTGTTTCACGGACGTCGCGATGTTCCCGAGCTTCTCGCCTCTAGAAAGAATGGTTGAGACCACTTCTTCGGACGGTCCGCTCTCGGGGCCGTTCATCGCCTGCTCCGCACATCCGATAATAATCGCGGCCTCGTTCCGGAGGTTGTGGCGGAGGACGCGCCAGAACAGTTCCGCCCGATGATGGGTGTCGTAGTGACGTGTGATATCTCGTACCTCGACGTGGACACAGCGGTCCGCCGTCGGGCGCTGTCGAGAAGTAAACACCTGTATCCAGATGAGTTCGCCGTCCGCTCGTTTGGCTCGCCACACGAACTGTTGCGGGCTTCCGTTGGCAGCCCTGGAGAGTCGATTGTGGAACTCAGACTCGGTGTGTGGGTACGTGTTTGCCGTGTATTCGGCCACAGAGAGCTCACGCAGTTGGTCCGAACTGTAACCGAGGATTTCCTCCAGTCGCGCATTCGCGTCGATAACAGCCCCGGAGGCGGCGTCATAGATCGCCACACCGGTGTGGAGCGTATCAAGTACCGGGGATAGCGTCCCGCATTCGGGCGAGGACATACACCTGGGGATTTCACCGAGGCGCGGTTTTCGTTGCTATGAGTGATATATATCGCTCCGTACGAAATCAGTGGCCGAACGGGCGTTCTCTGATCAAGAGAGAATCGAATTAGTATCAAACCGACTATGACATGGTCGCTCATCTCCGAAGTCCCATCCGGATCCACGCCATAGCCGGATCATCTCAATCTGAAAAACTGCGATCTAAATGTCGGAGAGGACTCGTCTTTGTCGAGCGAGAACGGGCACAAGGGACCGGTCACGACTAGTATATATCCCACCGATCGACCTCTGACGCGTCCGTTCACCTATTATAAGCATTCAAGCGCAGGCTGCCGAATACCCCGAACGAGTAACAGATGACAACGGATATCAACCGGAGGCCGAGGAACGATGAGACGACCGGGCGGAAATCGGTGGGTCCCGCGTTCACCGGTCTGGTACATCAGATCGACAGGCGGTCGTCGGGTCCCGATCGGGTCACGGTGTTCCCGGTTGACGCAACCGACGACGAGCGGCTGTCAGCGTGGGTGACGGTGGACGGCGACGCCGTCGTCAATCCCGTATGTTTCCGATAGCCGCCCGGATGTACCGCGACCGCGGCGGGCGAGACGGTCGGGAGGCCGGACGCTGCCGGTCCGTGTCGAATCCGATGCCCCGGTCAACGCGGACTCAGATGTTTCGCCCGACGCCGATTCGGACGCCTCTCCCAGTAACGAACGAATCCGAGGAGGTCCGTCGGTGGGTATGAAACGACGGGAGCTCCTCGATAACACGCTGGACCGGGCCGCGCTCGGGGTTGTCGTTTCTTCAGCCATCGAACTGTCCGATCTGTGGTCTGCGGCGCTGTCTCTTTCTGCGAGCGAGCCGACGCGGCCCACACCCATCGACGCAGAAGATTCGATCTCTCGGGAACGGACCGCAGACGGCTACGCGATGACGTACGAGTGGACGGACCGGCCCGGGAGGAAGTGGTGTTTGGAATTCTCGATCGAGCGGTCCGCGTACAGAGAAGCGGCCGACAAGGCGCACGGATACCTGAGCGGCTTCGAAGCGGCGAAGGCGAGTTCTCACGCCGAGCGGCTCACTGAGGCGCTCGCAGATGTGAGCGTGACGGGAGAGCGTGCTTGGCGATCGCTCCCCGAATCGGTCCGCCTCGAAAGGGCGATCGGATTCGTCCGATCGTTCAAATACGTGACCGACGCGGAATCGACGGGAGCACCGGAGTACATTCGAACTGTTGAGGAGACGCTCGTCGATGGCTGCGGTGACTGCGAGGATCTCACGTACCTGTTGGTCGGGATACTTTCCCAGCCGGCGTTCAGCTACCGGACCGCGATGGTGATTCTTCCCGGACACATGCTGGCCGCTGTTCATAGAGATGACCTCCCGGCGGCGTATGCCGACGCGCCGACGCTCCCGGGAGGAGCGTACGTCGCAATAGAGTGTACCACGTCTCGCCCGATCGGCGACTTCCAAGACGAACCCGTCTTGGCGGTGTACGGCGACGGTATCGAGTACATCGATCAGTCGAGTATCACCGACACAGGTTGGAGGTTCGTTCAAGACCCAACGCAGTTTCAGACGATCGCCGACGCGTCGGAAGGGCGTCCGCACTAACTACCAAGACAAGAGCGACCCAACAGGGCCACCAAACCGCATGTCGCACTCAGCAGCACCACACATGAAACGTGATTCATGTGGCGATTATTTTGGATGTTGAGCCTTAGCCGCGAGCTATACAATATCTTATTAATTATCTCATATTGATATATAGTTCTATTAATCGGGTTTCTTGTAGCTAGCATTCCGCCAGTTAGCTATGGAATCGGCTGTGATCCTTCTGTGTCCAATTTGTAACGCTATTCACGCGCTCGAAGGCCGACGAAATGAGTACTCGAAACAGGAATTGTTCTCTCAAGTAAAGACCCACTTGCGTGGCCACGATCTCAACGAACCCAAAATGGCAATTCGGAAGTACGGGGTCGTTTCAGACGCTACCGAAATTGTAGTCCCCTCGAAGACCCGTCGCCAACTCCCGATCAAAGAGTGGACCGAACGCGACGACACATGGCTCCCAGACGGCGCACTGTCCGGTGGCGAAGGGTCCCAGTCAACGCCTGAATCATCTGTCGAGGTTTCGTCGCTCTAGTTCGATGTCGAGACGTAACCGTCCACAATCAGGTGGATTCGAAAATGAGTGCTGCTCCCTCATCCAGATGAATCCGCTGCCCCTGAATGAGAGATGGCAGGGTAGTTCAAATTTCGCAGATTCGGGAGTCGCTCCACAGAATCAGCGCTCTCTACGCGGGTGATCCTGTGAACGAGAGAGATCTCACGGACCCGGAGTACTACCTCAACAGAGAACTCTCCGAGTTGGCTTTTCAGGAGCGAGTTCTCCGAGAGGGAATGGACGATCGGAATCCGCCGCTCGAACGGCTCCGATTTCTCGCGTTCTTCACGAAGAACACTGACGAGTTCTTCATGAAGCGCGTCGGTGGACTCAAACAGCAGATCGACGCCGGTGTGACGAAGACGACGCCCGACGGACGGACGCCAAAAGAGCAGTGGGTTGAGGTACTCGACGCCGCGCGGCCCCTATTTAAACAGCAGTCAGCGTACTGGCAGTCTGTTCTCAAGCCGACGCTCGCTGACGAAGGGGTCGAGATCTGTACACCTGATGAACTCTCCGGTGAGAATCAAGAACAGCTACGGACGCACTTCGAGGAGTCTATTTTGCCGACACTGACGCCACTTGCGTTCGATCCCGCTCACCCGTTCCCGTTCATCTCTAACCTCTCGCTTTCGCTCGCCGTCCTCTCGTCGAATGAGAGCGACGAGCCGACATTCACTCGAATCAAGATTCCGCCGAATCAACCCCGCTTCATCAGTGTTTCCGGCGACGCCGACAGGTACGTTCTCATCGAAGACCTCATCGAACGTAATCTCGACTTGTTGCTCCCCGATCTCGACATTCGCGACGTGTCGAAATTCAAGGTGACGCGAAACGCCGAGGTGCGGCGAAACGAAGAGGTCGCCGAAGACCTCGTCGATATGGTCGAGGAGGTCATCGAACAGCGACGCTTCGCGACGGTGGTCCGGCTAGAGGTCGACGCCGATATGCCAGACGGGTCGCTGGCGATTCTCAAAGATCAGCTCGGGGTGGACGACCGAGAAGTGTTCCACCGTGAGGGGCCGATCGACTTCGAGGACTTCTTCGAGCTTATCGATCTCGATCGTCCCGACCTCAAGCCGCCGGCGTGGTCACCAAAGCCTCATCCCCGATTGGGCTCACTAACGAGTGAGACTAGAGACGAGACGAAGAGTATCTTCGATGAAATTAAAAAAGGAGATATCCTCGCACATCACCCGTATCACTCGTTCGAGGGAACGGTTCAGCGGTTCCTTAACGCGGCTGCGACTGATCCCGACGTACTTGCCGTGAAGGCGGCCATCTACCGAACGGCGAGCGACTCGAAAGTCATTCAGAGCCTCATCAATGCCGCCGACAACGGCAAGCAGGTCGCGGTAATGGTCGAACTCAAGGCTCGGTTCGACGAGAAGAACAACCTAGAATGGGTTCGGCAACTCGAAGAGGAGGGCATCCACGTCGCGTACGGGACTGTGGGGCTGAAGACGCACACGAAGACGGCGCTCGTCGTGCGCCAAGAGGAAGAAGGCGTTCAGCTCTACTCGCACATCGGCACCGGAAACTACCATTCAGGAACCGCGAAAGGGTATTCCGACCTGGGGTTGTTGACCGCTGATCGAGACATTGGGTTCGATCTCACGAAAGTGTTCAACTTCTTTACCGGACCGACGCTCGACGACCGCTTCCGGAAGCTCTTGATTGCACCCGTCACGATGCGTGAGCGGTTCACGGAGATGGTCAGACGAGAGGCCGAGCATGCTCGTGCTGGTCAGCGGGCACGGATTGTGGTCAAAATAAACGGGCTTGAAGACCCGTCGATGGTCGAAGAACTCTATCGCGCTTCGGCGGCCGGCGTCGAAATTGATTTGATCGTTCGAGATATCTGCCGACTTCGTCCCGGTATTGAAGGACTAAGCGAGAATATCACCGTCCACTCGATCGTCGGTCGATTCCTCGAACACGCTCGGATATTTTACTTCGAGAATGGAGGCAGTCCCGAGTGGTACATCGGCTCCGCGGATTGGATGACCCGGAATCTCGACTACCGAGTAGAAGCGGTCACACCGGTCGAAGACACGCAACTGCGCGAACAGCTCCGATTCATTTTGGAGGCGTCGCTAACAGACAATCGCCGTCGATGGGTGATGCAGAGCGACGGAACCTACGAAGCGGTCTCTTCCGACGACGACCCGGTTCGAGACATCCAAGAGATACTGATGGCAGCTACGGAAGCAGCACTCGATCACGGCTACGGACCGGGGATGATCGTCGATACGGATCTGATCGAGGAAGCGCTTCTCGTCGAGGATGTCACGGAGACCGAGACGAACGCGAGCTCCGAGGAGTCGGGCGAAGCCGATCTCGATGCCGATGAAAAACAGACCCACTCGGATGGGGGAGACGTGTCCGTGTTCGACGTATACTCCGATCACTGGTACCGTCCTGATAGCGAGACGTACGACTGGGCTGTTCGGACGGCGGAGGGTGACCGACGATATTTCAAAACGCGAGAGGGAGCACGAAAGCGCCTACAGACTGAATACGAGTAATTCAGCACAGAGTGGCGTTTGGCACGGTGTCGATTATTCACCGCGAACAGCTTTCCGAGTATTGAGAGGGAGGCCTGAATGGAGTCACTCAGGCCGGATCGACAATTTTCGAGTTGGCGCGTTCTTGATGGGTCTTCGCCTCTACGGTAAGGAATTCGTCGTTCCGGTAGTCGTACGCGGTGAGCGTTCCACCGTAGACGCAGCCGGTATCGAGGCCGACGGCGTGTTCTCGCTCAACCGGCTGGTCATGAACGGTATGGCCAAAGAAGACGCGGTAGGGTCCGTCGTAGTCGTCATACCAGAACGGTCCGTCATACCCGTCGCCGTGCGGGGAACGCATCGTCAACAGCTCCTCAACGGTATGATCTGAAAGCGATTGTTGGGGATCAATACCACCGTGAACGACAAGAGCGTCGTTGAAGGAAATCGCGACCGGAAGTGATTCGAAGTACTCGCGGTCGCCCTCGCGGAGCCAGTCCGGGTGTTTGTCACCGCGTACGACTTTCTGCTCGTTGTTCCCGCGTACGCTGACGAGACGCGGATCCTCACGGACAAGATCAATAACACCCGGACTGTCCGGCCCTTTTCGCACGAGGTCACCGACAAAGACGACAAGATCATCGTCCTCTAAGTCGAGTTTTATGAGGAGCCGTTCGAGAATTATTCGGCTCCCGTGGACGTCTCCGACAATGTAGATATCACCGTGACTGTCGGTTTCGAACCGTTCATGTTGTGCTTCAACGCCGTTACCGAACTGAGGTTTCGTGTTCATGTGGGTTGGTCCAGAGCCGAAGCAGTTCTCCTGAGGATCGGACTCAAATGACGATATTATCCTCCCGAATTAATCAGTTTGTATTAGTAGACTATACCACTATGTAGTTCGCGGTGGCGAAGCGTTCGGGTTGACTGACCCTTTCTCGAATGTTCTATTGCGTTTATTCTGCGGTTCTAACATCGAGGTAGGAGCTTGAGGTCGCCTACCGTGACGGGTCGTCTACCGAGACTGTCATCCGTGATCCGCCGCTGCGGCCGCGCTCTCGCTCGAAGCGTACGACTCGGAGTGATAGAGCGCGTCACCGGACTCTGGATCGAACAGGTGTAGCCGAGCTGGGTCGTACGCGATCGAAACCGTGTCGTCGGGGCGGATCTCGGACCGTGCCTTCGCCTGGATCTTACAGGGCGTCTCCCCGATCGAGCAGTGTAACAGCAGGCTGTCGCCGAGCGGCTCGGTCACGTTCACGGTCGCGTTGAGCGTCTCGTCGCCCGTGTCGGGCCGGTCAGTCGCCATGTACAAGTCCTCCGGACGCACGCCGAGCACGGCCCGCTGTCCGTCGCGAATTGACGCGTCACCGCCCTCCTTCACGCCGTTCCGAACACCCCCGTCGGCGTTCGGAAGCTGGATCGTAAACGCGTCGTGGACGGCGGTCCCGTTCTCGATGTCAACGGGGATCATGTTCATCGCCGGGTCGCCAATAAACTCCGCGACGAACCGGTTTGCTGGGAAGTCGTACAGCGTCTGAGGCTCGTCGACCTGCATGATACGCCCGTCGTTCATCACGACGACACGCTCGCCGAGCGTCATCGCCTCCGTCTGGTCGTGGGTCACGTACACGGTCGTCGTCCCGAGCGAGGTATGTAGCTGTGCGAGTTCTGCGCGCATCTGGATGCGGAGCTTCGCGTCGAGGTTCGAGAGCGGCTCGTCCATCAGGAACGCGTCGGGATCGCGAACGATGGCCCGCCCGAGGGCCACTCGCTGGCGCTCCCCGCCAGACATCGCCTGCGGCTTCCGGTCGAGCAGGTCGGCGATATCGAGCGTCTCCGCGGCCTCCTCGACGCGCCGGTCGATCTCCTCGTCAGTGAAGTCGCCGCTCGATTTCATTCCGAAGGTGATGTTTCGCCGCCCGGTCATGTGCGGGTACAGCGCGTAGTTTTGGAACACCATCGCGACGTTCCGGTCCTTCGGTTCGACGGCGGTGACGTCTCGACCGTCCATGACGATCTCGCCGTCGGTTGCGTCTTCGAGGCCGGCGAGCAGCCGGAGCGTCGTGCTCTTGCCGCAGCCGCTCGGGCCAACGATGACGAGGAACTCCCCGTCGATGATCTCGAGGTCGATCCCGTTGACTGCGACGACGTCGTCGAACTCCTTCCGGAGGTTGTGTAGTGTTACGGTTGTCATTGTCACTTCTGTTGGATACTGAATGTCTCTAACAGCGGCTTTCGGAACACGATCATCAGGAGCAGCGGGGGTAAAAGCGTCAGCGTGGAGCCGGCCATCACGAGCGACCACGAGAGCTGTCCGCCCTGTACGTCGCCCTGTAACAGCTGGAGGCCGACCTGCGCGACCTGATTTGCCTCGGAGTCGATGATGATCAGCGGCCAGAGATACTGGTTCCACGCGTAGACGAACATGATGATCGAGACACCGACGAGGACCCCCTTCGACATCGGAAGCAGCACGAACAGCATGAACTTCAGCGGGCCGACGCCGTCCAGCTTCGCCGTCTCGACGATGGACGTCGGGATCGACAGGAAGTGCTGGCGGAGGATGAACACCGTCGTCGCGCTCGCGAGGTATGGGACCGTGATTGCGAGGATCGTGTTGCTCCACCCGAGGTCGTTCATCAGCTGGAACAGTGGGATGAACCGGACGGGAACTGGCAGAAGCAGTGTGAACAAAATAAACAGGAACACGAGGTCCTTGTACGGGACCCGGTAGTAGACGATCGCCATCGCTGCGAACACCGAGATGATGAGCTTCCCGACGACGATCACGACCGACATCGCCAACGAGTTCCACATGAAGCGGCCGAACTGATAGTCCACGAGCACTTCGCGGTAGTTCTCAACGGCGTAACCCCCGGGGAGGAGGTCGACGACGCTGGTGACGACCCCGGACTGTTTCGTGCTGACGGCCAGCGCGACGGCGATCGGGAACACCACCGCCACGACGAGGAGCAGGAGCTGGAAGTGGGTCCCGAGATCGTCTTCGTGGATCCGCTGCGTCTCGTAGTTGCCTCTCAGCGCGTCGACCCGCCGTTTCGCGTATTGGAGTACTCCGACCATCTTAGCCACCGTAATATGAGTATTTGTCCGTAATCTGGAACTGGACGAACATCAGCACGCCAACAATGACGAATAACACGACCGACTTCGCGGAGGCGATGCCGAAGTTGAAAAAGGAAAATCCTTCCTGGTACAGGTTGAATATCAGGATGTTAGTCGCGTTCGACGGCCCGCCGCTCGTGAGGAGGTCGACGAACGCGAACGTGCCGAAGAAGGCGTAGATCGTGTTGATGATGACGAGGAAGAATATCGTCGGCGTCATGATCGGGATGTACACAGACACGAGCCGGCGCAGCCCGCCGACTCCGTCCAGTTCGGCGGTCTCCGTGAGCGTGTCCGGCACGTTGTTCATCGCGGCGATCATGAAGATCACATTGTATCCGATCTGTTTCCAGATGGCCGCCAACGCCACGACGACGAACGCCTGCGACCCGTTGTTGAACCAGTCGACTTCGACGCCGAGCGACTCGATGGGCCCCGTCAGCACGCCGAGTGTCGGGTGAGTAATAAAGAGGAACACGAGCGCGCCGACCGCCGGCGGAAGCGCGTACGGCCAGATCACGGAGATCAGGTAGAGCCCCTGACCCGTGTCGACCTCGTGGATGAGGAAGGTCAGGTACAGCGACACGACGACAACGCCGCCGACGACGACGGCCGCGAAGACGACCGAGATGATAATGCTCTGATGGTACCCTGAACTGGTCAACAGCTCGACGTAGTTCTCGAGCCCGACGAACACCTCGGCCCGTCCGAAGCTTGAGTCGAAGAAGCTGGTCCGAAACGCCAGCGCCGTCGGGTAATAGAGGAACACCACCGTGACGAGGAGCGTCGGCAGCAACAGCAACCCCGACTCGATCCGACTGTCGAATATTTCGCGTGTGGACATTCGTGTGAGATAACGTTGTGTGGGTTGGATGGGGTGGGTTCGAATTGTTTAGAGCTGGCGTGCGTCGGCCTCGTCAGTTGTAGTAGCCGTCCAGCACGTCTTCGACCTCCGTTTTGAGCGCTTCAATCTCGGCGTCCATGTCGTCGGCGTTCAGGATATCGACGGACTTGTCCTGGATCACCGTCTGAACGTTCCGCGCCGGGCCGAGGAGCGCGCGCTTCGTTGCCGGGTCGCTCGCATCCCCGCTCTGGAGCTGATCGAGGGCGACGCCGTACATCGGGTTCTCTTCGAACCAGCCCTCCTCACGAAGCGAGTCGACCGACGGCTGCGTGATCGGGTAGTACCCCGACCCCTTGTGCCACTGCGTCTGGACCTCCGGTTCGGACATGTACTCTAAGAGCTGGCCGATGTCCTCGTACCGCGACTCGGGGAGGCCGTCAGGTACGTAAAACGAGGCACCACCGATCACGGGGCCGACGCGCGTGTCGCTGATGCTCGGATACGGGGCGGCGCCGACCTCGAAACCGTCTGAGTCTGCAATGAGTCCGGCGACTGACGCGGTGCTTGTCAGCAGCATCGCCGACTCCTGTTCGGTGAAGAGCGACGTGGCCTCGCCCCACGCCTCAATTCCCGGATTCGTGTAGAGGTCGTCTTCGGCCATCCCCCTCCACCACTCGAACATGTCGTAGGCCGCGTCCGGCGTTCGGAACTCGGAGGGCTCGCCGGCGTGGCCGTTCTCGGCGTCCGTCATCAGCTCGCCTTCGAACCCGTACCACGTCTCAACGAACCACACGTGGTTCGGCCAGGTGATCCCGAACTGCGTCACGTCTTGATCGACGAGCTGCTCCGATGCGCTCCTGACCTCGGCCAGCGTCTGCGGCGGGTCGTCGGGGTCGAGCCCCGCCTCCTCGAAAGCATCCCGATTGATGTACATGATAGCGTTGGAGTTGTTGAACGGGAGTGAGGCGAGCTCACCGTCAACGGTGAAGAACTCAGCGACGTTGTCGAGGAAAACGCCCGAATCGAAGTCGTCGGGGAGGATCTCCTCGACGGGACGGACTTGGTCCGTGTCCAGCACCTGTTGTGCGAACAGACTGTCGACTTGAAGCATGTCCGAGACATTCCCTGAGTCGAACGCAGACAATGTGTTCGTCAGGACGTTCTCGTAGCTGTCCTGGAACTCCATGTTAACCGGTTTCCCTGTCTCGTCTTCGAAGTCAGATCCGATTTGGTCGAGCGTCTCCCCGTTCGTCCCGCCCATAGCGTGCCAGACGGTGAGTTCCTCGGCGATCGGAGAGAACTCCGCTCCGCCGCTGCCGCTGCTGCCTCCGAGACAACCGGCAAGGCCTGTCGCTGCGGCGAGCGCGGCGCCAGTGGTCGTGAGGGTGTTCCGCCGTGAGATACCATTTGAACTCCCGCGAGTTGGAGCCATACACGTCAATCATTCCGAACGAAGTTCATAACTGTTGATAATAGTTCTCCCGAGCGGCACGGTTCAATCCATGTTAACATACACTAGTCAATAGGAATACATACCTCCGCGTATCGCTCCAGAACATACCCGACGGTTCGGCGGCCGACGCTCACTCCGACAGCAGCGTCGAGTAGTCGGCGATGAGCCCGTCGACGCCGGCCTCGACGAGGCGTTCCGCCTGATACCACGTCTCGACCGTCCAAACGTTGACAGCGCGTCCGTCCGTCCGAGCGGCTTCGACGATGTCGGTGCCGCCGAACCGCGAGTCGTCGAAGAAGGGAGTCCGTCGGACCATCTCCGCAGGCGGGTGAACCGCCGCGGCGTCGTACCGCTCGGCGATGGAGATCCCGTCCTCAACCGAGTCCCACAGGATCGGCGCGACCGGGTACGTCGACCGCTCGGCTGCGACCGCGACCGCCGCTTCGTAGAATGACGAGAGGAGGACCTCGTGATCGGTCGCATCCAATGCTGCGAGAACTCGGTCGACGAATGGGCCCCAGATCGATTTCCGCGCTTCGAGATCCCTCTCAGAGAGCTTCTCCCCGAACCGGAGCGACCCGCTGCCGGGGTTCTTCAACTCGACGTTGACGCCGACATCCGTCGGGATCGCAGCGAGCATCTCATTGAGCCGGGGCACTGTCTCTCCGCTTCCGAGCACCTCTGCGCTCGTGACCGTCTCCGTATCCGTCTCCCACACGACGCCGTCGACGTCCGTAACCCCCGGCTCGTCCCCGTCGCGACCCGCGAGCTCGTCGTCGTGGAACACCACGACATCGCCCTCACTGGTGGCGACGACATCGAACTCGACGAAATCGGCGCGGCCGCCGGGGCCGTCCTCACGCGCTGCCGCCCGCGCGGCTGTAAGCGTGTTTTCGGGGTTTTCCCCCGCGAAACCCCGATGCGCGACGAGCGTCGGGTTGTCCGTTGGCGAGGGAGGTGGGTCGTCGGTCACAGTTTGGGTGTCCTCATTGGTCCCGCCGTCGGTCAGTCGACGTGCGCCACGCGCGACGGCGAGGCCGCCGATCCCCGCGGCGCCCGCGGTCCCGACTAATACTGCTCGACGAGGGTGGGAGCTGGCATCCGGGCAGGCGTCCCCGTCGACGCTCCTCACGTCGGCCCCGGCGGCGACGCCTTCTTCAATCTCCTCGCAGCGAGACCCAGACGAGACCCCACACGCTGGACACGCTAACCGATCAAAGCAATCCATAGGCTGACGACGAGATCGTGGTAATTAACGGCTGCTATGAGTGGTATTGACCGATACGTAATCGGCGAGCGAGCGTCCCGTCGACTTGAGAACTTATATGTGATGTATATCCGTCTCAATAGCTCAACACGGGTCTGAGAGTACTTCTCAGATTGCCTATCAAGAGCCGCTGTGCCTGAAGTAACAGCTATACCGATCCCACTCGCTTGTGGGGGTGTGACTGAATCCGATGAGCGGACGGACCACCAGATCGCGTTCGTGTGCGTCCAAAACGCAGGACGGAGCCAAATGGCGGCGGCGTTCGCTGAGCGCGAGCGCGACCGTCGCGATGTGGGGGATCAAATTACGATCGTTACCGGTGGCACACAGCCCGCAGACCACGTCCACGAGATCGTCGTCGAAGCAATGAGAGAGCGAAACATCGATCTCAGCGACCGAACGCCGCGAGAGGTGACGCCAGACGAGCTACAGGCGGTCGATGTCGTCGTCACGATGGGGTGTTCGGCATCGGACGTGTGCCCGGCGACGTGGAACGGCGAGAATCGCGATTGGGGGCTCGATGATCCCCACGAGCGCCCGATCGAGCAGGTTCGTGAGATCCGTGACGAGATCGAAGAACGTGTCGTCTCGCTGTTCGACGAACTCCTGTCGCAGACGCCGTCCGTGGAGTGACGATTGGCAGGGTCGTCAGCCGAAACGACCCCTGTCGACATCCCCTAACAGCAGCTATCGTCGTCGGCGCCGCAGACGCTCGCGTAGTCGATTCCGGTCTCGTCGCCGATCGCCTCGTTACACTGTATTACCACCGTGGTGAACGCGAACTCCGAGGAGGACTCTTTCGCCGTCGCGAGCTCTTCGCCGAGCGCCTCGGCGGCCGCGACGACCTCTTCGTCCGTCACTTCGGATTCGCTGGCGTCGTGACCGGAAGCGCTCAACAGCACCCACCTCCGGTGGACCGCGCGAACTCCTCGCCGATTTCGTCGCTAACGGCGTCGTTCGTTCGCTGAAGCAGTTCTATCAAATCGGCCTGTGCGGCCTGCTGACGCTGGATCGTCTCGTTGTTCGACATTTCGGTCTGGAGCTGCTTCAGCTCGGCCATCACCGACTCGTCGAAACCGCCGCGTTGCATCTGCTGTTGCTTCTGCTGGTACTCGCGGAGCAGCGCCATTGCGTCGTCATCGCCCTGTAACGCCTCGTCGGCCGCGACGAACTGTTGATACGTCTCAGACTCGCTGAGCGTGTCGAGGAACTCGCGGAGGGCCGCCTCGACGTTGGCTTCTACGTCTTCCTCATCGGGTACGCCCACGCTGTCCTCGGCCGCACCTTCCACGTCCTGTGCGTCGCTCACGAGGGCGTCACCTCCGGTGCGTCCGCTTCGATAACGTCTGCGAGTCCGGTAATCTCCTCACCGAAGGCGCTGAGTTCGTCGAGCCCGATCGGTTCGTCCTGCCGGAGCGGCGCCAACATCAACGGCGCGTCGAACCGGTCACGGATCTCGTCGAGATACTGCGCCTGCTGAGCGCGCCGATTCGCGAAGAAGGCGTTGTCGCCGTACTCCTCAGGGAGGAGGTAGTTGGCGACGACCAGCGAGGTCTCGATGCCGACCTGATCTTTGAGGTCGGCGGCGGCCCGGTAGGCTTCCATCATAGGCGTGTACTCGGGGTACATCACGAACGCGAACGTGCTCCGTTCGGGGTCTTTCATCGTCTCGATGACCTCGTCGTATTGGTCGCCTTTGGCGGGCGCGGCGCCCTTCGTCAGCGAGCCGAGGTCCATGAACCCCTTCCAGTCGGAGGGGAGTTCGAGCAAGCGAAGGGTGTGGCCTGTCGGCGCCGTGTCGAAGACGACCACGTCGTAGCCGTCCTCGTCGAAGTAGCTCACGAACTTTTCGAGCGCGGCCATCTCCTCGGCACAGGGCGATTCCAGTTCCTCTTCGACGTTCGCGATCGCGGCGTCGACGTCGATCTGCGTGTCCTCTTTGTTATTGTACATCTCGGTGACGTGGTCGAGGACTTGCTCGCGGTACTCCGCAAGCGCTTTTTCTTGGTCGATTCGCGCCGCGTCGAGGTTCTCCTGGCCGACCGAGGTGGGTTCGTGGCCCACGGGCTCACCGAAGATGTCCTCTAAGTGCGCGGCCGGATCGGTCGTGACGACAAGCGTTTCGTGGCCCGCCTCAGCGAGTTTCGTCGCTGCCGTCGAGGCGACCGTGCTCTTGCCGACGCCGCCCTTCCCGGTGAAAAAGAGGTACTGCGTCTCCTCGCCCGGCGTGAGCTGGTCGACAACCGCGTCGGCGTCCGCCATCGAATCGAACTCGACCGCACCGTCAGCGTCCACGTCGGTCGCGGTCCCGACGTCGACGGTCGCCTCCGTGCCGTCGTAGAGGACACCGCCCACGTCAGCGAGCAGGTCGAGCCCGGCTATCTCGCCGGGCTGGAGCGGGTACGTCGCCGTCGCGTCCGCGTCGAACTCCTCTCGGGCGCGCTCGATAACGGCCTGCTCGTCCGCGCGTTTCCCCTCGAAGAAGGGGTCCTCGCACACCGACTCTGGGAGGTAGCCGTTGAGGATCAACAGCTGCGACTCGATCCCGAGGTCGCCGAGGTCGCTCGCGCTGCGTTCGATCTCGTCGATCGAGGAGTCCTCTGGCTTGCCGACGAACGCGAACGAGGTGCGCTCGTCGTCTTGGAGTGTGTCGATCGCGCGCTCGTAATCCTGTTTTTTGTCCTCCATCGAGGCCGCCGGCCCGATACAGGTCGAGCCGCCCTTCTCGAGTTCGGCGTTCCAGTCGGAGGGGAGCTCCATCAGCCGGATGGTGTGGCCCGTCGGTGCGGTGTCGAAGACGACGACGTCGTACTCCGGGCTGTCCATGAAGTCGACGAAGTTGTCGAAGGCGGCGATCTCCTCGACGCAGGGGCTGTTGAGTTGCTCTTCGACCGTCTGGATCTCCTCTTCACCGAGCAGTTCGCGCATCGGCTCGATCGTCTCCTGACGGTACTCCTCGGCGGCGGTGTCCGGGTCGATCTCGATCGCCGAGAGGTTCTCGATCCCGTCGATCGCGGTGACCTCGTGGCCGATCGACTGCCCGAAGATGTCCGAGAGATTCGGGGCAGGGTCGGTGGTCACCAGCAGCGTCTCGTAGTCGTTGTCGGCGAGCCACGTCGCGGTCGCACAGCTCACCGTGCTCTTGCCGACGCCGCCCTTCCCGCTGAAGAAAACGAACTCGGTGTCGTCGCTACTTGGTTCGACGACCTCACGCGCGCTCGTCGCTGTCGACTGTGATTGTGCCATTTATTAGGCCTCCTGTGGCGCGGCGTTGCCGTCGATGGCCGCGGTCAGTTCGTCGTATGAGAGGTACTCGCCCTCGGCGACGATCTCGTCGTCGACGACCGTGATCGGGAGGATCGACGGTCCGTCCTCCTGAACGCGGTCGTAGATCCGCTGCGTTTCGAGGAACTGATCGATGTTGTGCTGCATGTTCGCCCGGTTGACTTCGAGCTCGTCGAACGCGTCTTCGAGCTGGTCAAGCGCCGCGCTGACCTCGACGAGTTCGTCGTCGGGGTCGGGACCGCAGACGCCGGTGGAGCAACACATCGCTTCTTCGTACAGGGTGAGTTCGGTCATGATTGAGTCGGATCGCGGTCGTACGTCTGATGTATCGTTCACAGCAGGACACGTTTGTTTGTCCTCTCTGTGGCCAATTCATTTGAACAAACTCTCATACAATTATAAGCTCTTCGGTCGGATATCTCCACATCGGTCGCATAGTCATTTCATCTTGAACGGCCGAGACCCCCCGATCACCCGATAAATCCGTTAGTGGCCCACGATCCTGGGTCGTCGACACACGTCGTGGTTCGACACTTCGACGCCGGGGCACTCACGAGGACGAGCGCACTTTCGACATCACCGTTCTGGATCTGCCGCGTCGCAGTCGGCGGAATCCAAACCGCGTCGCCGGCTTCGAGTTCGACGGATTCATCGTCGATAACGATGGTAGCTTCACCCTCTAAGAGGACGTATATTTCCTCGTGATCCTCCGCGGCGTGGTCGTGCGACTTATTCCGCCATCCGGGTTCACAGCGCGCGATTGACACGCCGACCTGCTCGCTATCGAGCGAGTCGGTAAGCGGCCGCATCGCGCCCGAGGTGGTCTCGATGTCGGTGTAATTGACCCGTTTGTAGGAACCGGTCACGGCGAACACCCTGTAGCGGCGCATTCGGCCGTATCGTTGCTCGAGCCTGCCGAGATGGTCGTTGTCGACCGCCAGACATCCACCACAAGTCTCGTCTTTTTCATACGAGACTATATTTGAGAGATTACTATATTGTTTTCGCTGTCCAGCTATCAGTTGAGACGGCGCTCCGCAACGTTTAATCCCGGCTTGGTTCAATTGTTTGTATGTCATCTACCGAGCGTTTACAGCGGTACGTCGCCGACGAATGTGGCTCCTGTACCGATGAAGACCTCGCCGACCGGTTAGCGGAGCTAGAAGAACTGAACGAGAGCGTCGGTGGATCCGACCTGGCGACCGATATTGAGCTGCTGTCGGCGCTCGGCAACGAGACGCGATACAAGATCGTCCGGATGCTCCACGCTGCTGACGACGAGGAGCTGTGCGTCTGCGAACTCTCGCCACTCTTAGACGTGAGCGACAGCGCGATCAGCCACGCCCTCTCGCAGCTCACTGACGCCGGCCTCGTCACGCGCCGGAAGGAAGGGAAGTGGCGGATGTATCGCGCCACGCCGCGCGCGAACGCCGTCCTCGTCGCGCTCGACGGGTCGAGGTCGCTGTAAGAAGGGTCCCGGCTCAGAGGAAGCTGAGACGTTCTGTCAGCGCTACAGTCGCCGGTGGCAGATCGAGAGTGAGTACAAATCGAACAAAGGTGATTTTCTCGCGAAGACCTCCTCGAAAGACTACCGCGTTCGCCTATTCTACTTCGTATTCGCGGTCCTCTTGTACAATATCTGGCGGCTCACCGACTTCCTGCTGAAAGCGGACATCGACGGCGAGATGGGCTAGTCACCTGTGATTAGTGTAGGCGAGTGTGTTGAACTCGTTGCCTCGGCGTTGATCCCGCACGACTAACCCGCTGAGATCTAGTTGGGTCCGCCCCTCAAGAGTGACAACCGTATTCAGCAGCGCCAAAATCCGCGCAATTTCCTACGCTCGTCCGGTAGTTCGAGAGTAAGAATTCAAAATCTATCTCCGACCGCTGAGAATTACCACGACTTGATGCTAATTCGACTTAAAACTGGTCTATCCTCCGAAACTGTGGCAACTCCACGGCTCAGTTTTGGTATAGCGATATATAATTTATAAGTCCGGTTTCTTGGCTATTAACGCTGCTACTACTGGAATTCGGCACTTCAGGCAAATACGCGTCTGAACGTGATTACACGAATAATCACGACCACTTTGACGTACCCCGACGCCGTCGGTGAAGCACGAATCTGCAATCGGCTCAGAAAGACGCTTCCCTCGGGGTAGAGTCGCCAAGACAGAGGTTCGGGATTTCGATGAGTTTCCTCAGCTGAGCTCGAGACGATACCAAAGAAAAGATTTCAATATAGAACGAATGGCCTCAATTTATATTAAGATGAAGCTCGAACGATGTTGTATGACCGAAGACGGATCGAACTCCGAGAGTCTAATGGAACACCAGACCACGGGTGAAGACCGGGTTCGGATGACCGCCCGGCAGCTGTCAGAGCCGCGGACGGCCAACTGGATCGCCTCTGAAGCGGACTGGTCACACGAACCAACCAAGCGCGTCCTCGAACGGCTCGTCGACGACGGTATTCTCCATCGTGACGAGAGCGGCACCCACACGACGTACTACCCTGATTATCGCCGTCAGGCGATGCAGGAGGCGATGCGCCTTCGGGACAGCGGGCACACTGTCGAGGAACTCACGGACCGACTCGCCGATATGAAGACGCAGATCCGCGACTGGGAGGACGAATTCGGCGTTGAGTCTCCGAACCAACTTCGCGGAACGCTCGCTGACGAGTCCCTTGACGCTGACGAGGAAGACCGTCGCCGTGAGATTGCCCGTGAGTGGGAGCACCTTCAGCGGCGTATTCAGATCGTTGGCTTTGCCATCCGCGAATGGGACTTCCTCGCTCCGACGACAGGACCTGCCGAGGCTAACAGCTAACGGATGTCTGTCCCGCATCCAGGTGGTGATCCGAACGCGAACCTCTATGCGCAGCTAAAGCGGGATGTCCTCGATCGTGTGCCACAGGTCACGGCGGTTGAGTCCGTTCCTGATGATATTGAAGCCAAGCAGCTGCGAGCGATTTTCGATCCAGCCCGTCTTGACCCTCCGACAGGCCCGGATTCACCGGAACTCACCATCAAGTGGTATCGACAGGATCCAGACGATTGGTTCCGTATCAACTACACGGATCCGAACACGGGCTTTCACGCCGGCTGGCACCAAGACGAGGACCATCCCGATCTGGGACAGGCGCATTTTCAATACTCAACCGCCAATACGGAGGACCGCTGGGGAATTAGATTCAAGCACGAGACACCCTCCCTGATCCTTTGGGAAATCATCGAAGAACTTCTCGAGGACGTCCGTCCGACCTACCAGTACGCGAACTAAGAATCATGACTTCGGGTACACCTCGAAACCGTTCCGATCAGACACTTGCGGGTTCCTTCGAGCGCTACCTCCAGGACAAGGGGAAAGGCCGCGGTGGGGACGGTGGGAATTATCGACGGAACGCCGCTCGCGAACTCGAGCGGTTCGCCGAGTGGGCCGCCGCCGATCGGGGTAACGACGCTTGGACCGGGGTCGTCCCCGACAACGTCGACCGCGACCTCACCTTCGAGGATCTCGACGAACGCGTCTTCCGCGAATACGCCCGGCACCTCGCTGGTGATCGTGGCCTCAAACAGAACACCGTTCAAACCTATTATCGCTATATCTCTGCGTGGTGTGGCTGGTGTGTCAACGAGGGCTATCTCGAGGCGCATTACGCGCAGCGGGCGAGTGCGATGGCGCCGCTGCCGGAGGACGACGGCCGCAAGCCCGGTGACCAGCAGGCCTGGACGTCCGAACAGCGCCACGCCCTCACCCGCCACGTCGACGAACGGGCCCGCGACGCTGTCGAGGCGTACACGACACTCCCGGAGGATACTGCCCCTCTCGACAAGCAGCGAGCACGCTACGCGGCGCTGAAGGCGGCGCGTGACCGGGCACTGGTGTTCGTTCTCGCGTACACCGCCGTCCGCGTCGGCGAACTCCTCCGGGACCCGAACGACCCGCGCCGGCGCGGCGTCCGCTGGGAGGACCTCTCGCTTGACGACGGGAGTATGGACGTCTACCGGAAGAAACAGCAGTGGGACGCCGCGAGTCTCCCCGACCCAGTGATCTCACCACTGCGGGGCTACCGCCAGCTGGTGGACCCGCCAACGGAGCGCTGGCCGGTCTTTCCGACGTTCGACCAACGAACACTTGGGGAGCTCGTCCAGGATGAACTCGAAGACCGAGGGGAACGCCCAGAGGCAATTACTGAGCGGCGTGATGAGTACGCTCGCGACCTCCTACTGGCACTCGATAAGGACATCCGCCCGCCGTCGATCACGACGGACGGGGCACGATCGACTCTCCAACGTCTCTCGAAGGCCGAAGAGATCGATATCGACCATCCGAAACATGACTATCTCGCTCCGCACGGTGGTCGTCGTGGGATGGGAGAAGTTCTCGTTCGAGCCTTTGGGTATACCATCGCGGCTCGATACTTGGATAATTCGGAAGAGATGGTGCGAGAACGGTACTCACATATCGAGGCCGGCGAACTCGGCGACGTTGCCACAGAAGCGCTCTCAGAGGTAGATGGTTCGGCACACAAAAGCCACGAGTAGCTGACTCAGAGAGAGCTATCTACCTGGTATGACACGGTGAACAGTGGCTTTAGCATCATTCGGTATTCCCCCTATCCTGCGGTTGCGAAGGCAATTGGCAGCCACAGGTACGTGAGTACGATGATTGCGATAATGCCGAGTAGGTTCAACCACAGACCGATTCGCGACATCTGAGGAATAGTGACGTAGCCACTGCCGAAAACAACCGCGTTAGGCGGTGTCGCTACCGGAAGCATAAACGCCATTGAGGCCGCGAGCGCTGCAGTCGCCATCAGCATAAGCGGCGACTCACCGATGGTTATCCCGAGGCTGATCATAATCGGCATAAAAACCGTCGCTGTCGCCGTATTTGAGGTGACTTCCGTGAGGAATACCACGACTATGGCGATCACAAGAACGAGCACGACCAGTGGAACTCCCGCAACGCCGGCGAAACCTTCCGCGATGACGGTGTCAAGTCCACTCTCTCGAAATGCGTTTGCCAGTGAAAACCCTGCCCCGAGGAGCAAGAGCACACCCCATGGCAAACGGGCCACATCGCTCCAGTCGAGCAGAAACTCACGAGCTTCGTAGTCAACCGGAATGACGAACAGGAGTATTCCGCCAACGATAGCAACGACTGTGTCTGTGATCGCTGGGAACAGTGGTTGGAGGACAAATGGCCGGAGGAGCCATCCAGCTGCGACGAGCGTGAAGACCGCCAACATTCGTCGCTCGCCGCGAGAGATCCCCCCGAGTCCTTCACGTTGTGTTCGAATAACGTCTTCAGCACCCTGTTCGATCGGAATCTCCGGTCGGAGGAGTTTCACCAGCAACAGCCACGTGACGAACAGGAACACGATCGAGAGCGGCCCTGCGAACACGAGCCAGTCGAGGAAGCTGATCTGTATGTCCAGACGGGATTCTGCCACGCCTGCGAAGACGGCGTTCGGAGGACTCCCGATCAGGGTCGCCACACCACCGATCGATGCACTGTACGCAATTCCGAGCATTAATGCGAGCCCGAAACCAGTCGTAGGACGATCAGCCGGCACTCCGCGAACTCCGACGAGGAGGTCATTTTCTTCGTCTCCCTCTGTCGGTTTTCGGTCGTGCTCATCGACAGCCCCGACCGAAACGATAACTGCAATCCCAATCGGCACCATTAGCATCGCCGTCGCGGAGTTCGAGATCCACATCGAGAGGAACGCCGTCGCTATCATGAACCCAAGTAGGAGTCGGTCGGCTCGAACGCCGACGAGGCTCACAACGGTGAGTGCGATCCGTCTGTGGAGATCCCAGCGTTCGATTCCGAGTGCAAGGAGGAATCCACCCAGGAGAAGGAAGACAACTGGGTCAGCATACGGTGCCGTTGCTCCGGTGGCACTAACCACACCGGTTATCGGGAAGAGAACGATTGGGAGGAGGCTCGTCGCGGGAATCGGGATCGCTTCAGTCACCCACCAGGCGGCGATCCAGAGAGTGCTTGCGAGCGCTGCATTTGCGGACGGGGGAATATCGAACGGTGAAAACAAGAGACTACCAGCGAACAGTGCCGGCCCTAGAACCAATCCGATCTGTTGTCGGGTGACGAGATCAGAGAACCGATTTCGAGTGACCATCGCTAGGCTGGATCAGTTTACGAGAGGGGTGTAAACGCGGCTATTACGGTCATAGACAGTGTTTCATCGGCTTCGATGGTTAGGCTGAACTCTTCTATCATACCGAACGGTCAATATCCAACATCAAAAACTTCGGTTCCGCTATCCGAGTTGGAGCAGGCCGCCACTATTCTATTCACCCCGATATTTTCGATGCTCGCAGACCTCGCCTGAGGATTTCAACATAGCCTGGATTTCAATTAAGAAAGCAGGTTACGTCAATCGGTCAATTTGGAACCGATCAACACTCAGTCTCGTTTAGATCTTCATATTCTACTTCACCACTGAGAATTTGCTCGCCGAACGCAGTAATACTGTATGCGGGCTCCTCTTCGTGGCGCTCGGCAAGCTCATGATCGACAAATACCTGACAGCGCTGAGAAATCCACTGGCGACTAAAATCCGTATTGATCTCGAGGTTTTTCGCTGTGTGCCAGCCTGCGTACTCGCCTAGTTCTTCGAGAATGTAGGGGTCGGCAGGTACCGCCCAGCTGACTTCCCGATACATGCGTATAGGTGTCTTTTGTTGTGAACCGATGTATATGTCTCTCGATACGTCGTTTGCGCATCTTATAAGATGCTAGAGAAGACAATCAAATGCTTAAGAATACGTTCGAATGTTCAAGTTCATATACTGGGTCTGTTTTGATAGAACCGAACGCTGATTCCAACAATCCGATTCGAGCCCGTGATCTGTCGGACGGTGGAACAGCTGACTAAAGACACGTATGCCAGAGTCAGACACCACATCTAACCAGAAAACGTCGAAAAGCACCACACGATTGGGTCTAAAGCTCTTTTTCACCATCACTGCTCTTTCAATCACCGCAGTTGAACCAGCACTTGCTCAGGAAACGTCACAGAGTGCTGTATGTAGCGCTGATAATCTCCCTGGAATGATCGAGGGCTTCTTTCAGCTAACTACTGCGCTGGGCATTGTTGGTCTCGCGGTCGTTTGGCAAGCTGATTCCCTGATCGAGATGTTCACACTCAATCCCGACCAGAAGAAGGGACTCAAGCAGCACAAGCGTTCGGCAATGAAGTCCACAGTGGTTCTCGTTGTCCTCGGTCCACTGTACACCGTCGCGGGATCGATGATGGGCCTTCCACTGGCGCAGTGTGTTGACCTCGTCCCCTGGTAAGCCATTCACTCCGCTCTCATCTTGAGACCCCTACAACAACGCAAACTAACCGTACTCATCGCAGCGCTCTGCGTAACTAGCCTAGTCACGGGTATCGTCTCGGCGACTCCGCCGCGACCGGGTACGGAAGATAATGGACTCACTGAGAACGAATCAGCGACGCTCTGGTCTCGCGATGCGGACAATTACGTCAGTCAAGAGGAGTACCGCCAACGCTACGGTGACGAGCGGACATCGATCCACCAGCTTGCGAACGGGACAGATATTACGTTCAAGCGCCCGCCCGAGACTGCTGCGACGTGGACTCGAAACGATTTTGCGGATCTCGAAGCCGGTGGGTTGGATACGTCTGTCCACCCACCTCACGCATCCCTCGAAGATGGTGTCTTCATCGAGGACGCTCACGCGACAGTGTTCGCGGTTCAGCCGTCGACCCGGGGGCACCTCGAATCCGGTGAAAAACCACTGTACATCGCCCCGAATGGCACGATGCGTGGGTTCGTCGATTACCGCGTCCGTATCCCACACGGGAGTTCCTCAGGGAACAGCACTACCCAGTGGTCGCTCACGGACCACGAGATCGAGGAAGTTCGGTTACAAAACGACGGGGAAACCATCGCGAGGAGCGATGGATCGCACACGCCAGCTATCGACTACCAGATCGACGACGACTGGAGGACAACCCTCACCCTCGAAGCAGAGATCCATGTCCGGCTGAAGAAGACGATCCGGACCGACGCGGTCAACGGAACCACTGTTGATGTCGTCTATCGAGAGGAGACGCGAAACGTCTCGGACTCAATTGACGTTGAGATCTACGACCTCTCTGCGTCCTCCTATTACGCTGAGTATCCAAACGGTGATTCCGGCGTTGCTATCTTCCAGTCTCGCCCTTGGCAGGGGTACACGCTTACTGAAGAAGGTGACACGAGAGTTCGTGGTGTCTGGCGATTCTACACTGCCCGCAACACCAGCTGGGATACACTCGTGCGATCTGGCCG
>NZ_QPLT01000017.1 GCF_003666015.1 Halorubrum sp. Atlit-26R | reverse complement strand
CGGCCAGATCGCACGAGTGTATCCCAGCTGGTGTTGCGGGCAGTGTAGAATCGCCAGACACCACGAACTCTCGTGTCACCTTCTTCAGTAAGCGTGTACCCCTGCCAAGGGCGAGACTGGAAGATAGAAACGCCGGAATCACCGTTTGGATACTCAGCGTAATAGGAGGACGCAGAGAGGTCGTAGATCTCAACGTCGATCGAGTCCGAGACGTTTCGCGTCTCCTCTCGATAGACGACATCAACAGTGGTTCCGTTGACCGCGTCGGTCCGGATCGTCTTCTTCAGCCGGACATGGATCTCTGCTTCGAGGGTGAGGGTTGTACTCCAGTCGTCGTCGATCTGGTAGTCGATAGCTGGCGTGTGCGATCCATCGCTCCTCGCGATGGTTTCCCCGTCCTTTTGTAACCGAACTTCCTCGATCTCGTGGTCCGTGAGCGACCACTGGATAGTGCTGTTCCCCGAAGAGCTCCCGTTTGGGATACGAACGCGATAATCGACGAACCCACGCATCGTGCCATTCGGGGCGATGTACAGTGGTTTTTCACCGGATTCGAGGTGTCCCCGGGTCGACGGCTGAACCGCGAACACTGTCGCGTGAGCGTCCTCGATGAAGACACCGTCCTCAAGGGATGCGTGGGGTGGATGGACGGACGTATCCGACCCACCGGCTTCGAGGTCCGTGAAATCGTTTCGGGTCCAGGTCGCGGCAGTCTCGGGCGGCCGTTTGAACGTAATATCTGTCCCGTTCGCAAGCTGGTGAATCGACGTCCGCTCGTCACCGTAGCGCTGGCGGTACTCCTCCTGACTGATGTAGTTGTCCGCATCGTGAGACCAGAGCGTCGCTGACTCGTTCTCAGTGAGTCCGTTGTCTTCCGTACCCGGCCGCGGCGGAGTCGCCGAGACGATACCCGTGACTAGGCTCGTCACGCAGAGGGCTGCGATGAGTACGGTTAGTTCGCGTTGTTGTAGGTGTCTCACGATGAGTGGGAAGTGAATGGCTTACCAGGGGACCAGATCAACACACTGCGCCAGTGGAAGGCCCATCATCGCTCCGGCGACGGTGTACAGTGGACCGAGGACAACGAGAACCACAGCGGACTTCATTGCCGAGCGCTTGTGCTGCTTGAGTCCCTTCTTCTGGTCTGGATTGAGCGTGAACATCTCGATCAGGGAGTCAGCTTGCCAGACGACAGCGAGACCGACAATGCCCAGTCCAGTGGTTAGCTGAAAGAAGCCCTCAATCATTCCGGGGAGATTGTCAGCGCTACATACCGCGCTCTGTGACGTTTCTTGAGCGAGCGCTGGTTCAACGGCGACGAGTAAGAGGACAGCGACGGCGAACGGGAGCTTTAGTCCAACAGTATTCCGTACAGTAGTTTTCGGCTTATCTTGTGAGGAGTCTGTATCTGATCCTTGCATACGTTTCTATGGTTAGCTGTTCCATCGTCCGATAGATCACGAGCTCGTAGCGGATGCGTGGAATCAGCGTTCCGTTCAATCAGAAACAGACCGAGTATATGAACCTGAGCATCCGAGCAGATTCTTAAGGATACTCGTATACCTTCTACCATCTGATAGGACAGGTGAGAGAATTATCGAGAGATATATACATCGTTTCGGACGACAGTGTAGGTATCCACATGTATCGGGAAGTTAATTGGGCAGTACCTGCCGACCCATACATCCTCGAAGAACTAGGCGAGTACGATGGATGGCACACAGCAAAGAATCTCGAGATCAATACGGACTTCAGTCGCCAATGGATTTCCCAGCGCTGTCCGGTATTTGTTGATCATGAACTCGCTGAGCGCCACGAAGATGAGCCCGCATACCGCCTCACTGAGTTCGGCGAGAAAATCCTCAACGGTGAAGCAGAGTACGAAGAGCTCAACGATACAGAGAGTTGATCCGTTCTTCACGGGCAAATTGGTGTGATTTCTGACGGACCTCTGCGAACGTAACGGCTCGGTGGGGAGTCGGCCAGTCATCGAGCATAGTTGGTGTAGTACTGTGTCGGTTTCCTCTCCGACCTACTCGCTCGCTACGCTCACTCCTTGAGGTCGGAAGCTCCACCTTGAATCACGCTGATTGCCGTCAACTACAGCGTACGAACGTGTCTCGGTTGTTGAGTAGACTCTGGACGGTATGTTCGCGGCCGAATGCTTATGACGCCACTCAGGTAACATAGTGGTAATGAGCACCGAAACGAGTACGAACGACGATGCCCGGAGTGGGCGAACGATTACGCTCACTCAGGCGGACGATGGCTGGTGGGTCGCCCATGACGAGGCGACCGGTGTCGCAAGCCAGGGTGAGACGCGGCAGGATGCCCTCGACAATCTTGACGAGGCAGTCGCACTTCACAAGGGGGAAACCGGTGATTCAGTCGACAATTGGGAGGAGGAAAAAGAAGTGCTTGAGGAACTCGGTGTCGATCCTGATGAAGTCCAACAGGCTCGCGACGAGCACGGTGGCCTCCCCGAGTTCATGCAGTAAGTCGGATGGGAGCGCCTGATTTTTCCGGACGCGATGTCGTCAAAGCACTCTCGAAAAATCGCTTTGTCGTCGTTGATCGGACCGGCAGCCACGTCAAGCTGCGATACGAGCACCCGAAGAACGACGACGATGTCCGTGTCGTCTCCGTCCCGCAACACGATCGGATCCGAACTGGAACACTACGTAACATCGCAGACCAGTCCGGAGCAGAGGACTTCGAGAAGTGGTGTCAGTGGATCGATCGGCAGCGCTGATAGGTTACCTAACTCATGACCACCACTGGCTCGAATATCGTTGTGTGGGTGTATATTTCGAGATAGTCATTGTTATCCGAAATTGTAGCACTAAACCTACCGGAAACGTTGTTTCCGGTGCTTTCATATCTCCGAGGAGGTCGATCCTTCTGTCTCGAAGCAGGGGTAAACACGCCTCGATCCGGGATCTATTCGGAGGAACTCCCCGTTAGCGACGTGTAATATATCGCATCTCGCTATAGGAAGTTTGTGGCCGCTATTCCTCAAGGCCGAGTTCGTCCTCGATAGACGACCCCCCCAGTGCTGCCCGAACTGCCGCCGGGTAGAACTCCTCGTTTTTCGGCATGTCCTCGCCGTGTTGTCGTCGCCACTTGACGTTCAGTTCTGAGTAGCGTAGTTGTAGGTCGTCAACAAGCGTCTCTGGGAGGTACATGTTCACGTTCTTTCGCTCTCGGACAGTCCCGCTGCTCTCTCTGTTCTCCTCGCTCTCTGCGTTCATTTCGCTCTTTGACATCTTTGTGATTTCTGGTCTCTTTGAGGTCTTTGAGTCCTTTGATGTATTTGCTGTGTTTGATGTCTCTTCTGTCTCTGAGGTCGACAGATCGTCTTCGGGGACGGCATCGTCATGATTGTCGTCATCGTGGTCGTAGCGGTCGTCCCAAGGGTTCCGATCGCGCTTCTCATCACTGTCAGTCATCAGCGTAGTCCTCCAAGTGCTCAGCGACATCGAGGTACACCTCTTCCATGTCGCAGTCCTCCTCGTGCTCGAAGATGGAGACGCCGGCATTCCACGCCCGTTGTAGCGCGACGCGCTTTCTGATCTCAAAGACCTCACAGCTCTCTCTGTCCTCAAAGATATCTTTGAACCACTCCATCATCTCCTCGGCCTCGCCGTCGACGCCGACCTCGTTCGCGACGAGTCCGACCTCGTCGACATCGCCAAATGCGGACTCGATCGACCGCAGCTGCTTGAACAGGAGCTCGATTGCGCGGATGCTCGTCGACTTCGCCTGCGCGGGGATCAAGACGTTCCCGGTCGCGACGATCGCGTTGTCGGTGAGCACACCGAGGTTCGGGGGACAGTCGACAAGGATGTAGTCCCAGCGCTGGTCGGCGTCGCTCTCGTCAAAGAGCATGTCGAGGCGTTCCTCGCGCTTCATCACGTTCGCGAGCTCGTCCTCGGCGTTGATCATCCGCTCGTGGCTGGGGACGACATCGACCTCCTGATGCTCGACGGCCAACTGCTCGAGGTCGCCCATCCGGTCGAGATCAGGGAGGACGTCGAACAGCGAGTCACGATCTGGATCGTCGTACAGATCCTCGAAGCCGAGCCCCTCAGTGGCATGTCCCTGTGGGTCGAGGTCGATGACAAGAACATCATGGCCGCGCTGGTTTAGTGCGCCGGCGACGTTCAGTGTCGTGGTCGTCTTCCCAGCACCGCCTTTCTGGTTGGTAACTCCGAGTCTCATACGTGTCTTTGTCCTCAAAGAGAGCAAAGATATCGGAGATCCTTAAGAGTGCGTCAGACGCTCATAGAACGTTGGCTGTGGGTCACAGACAGGTCAGATCTTCGAACGGGTGCCTACGCGGAACCGTCGCGGAACCGTTCGACTGGGATATCGGAGACGTCGTCATAATCGTCGTCACCGCCAACTAACAGCGTCGCGTCGACGTGTTCAGCTGTTGCCAGCGCGAACGAGTCGCCAAGTGCAGGATTATACTTGAGCGTATACTCCGAGGCGTCCGTCCAAGTATCGCCGACATCTACCGTTTTGATACCGAGATCAGTCAGCCAGTCGAGATACTCGTCGGCTGTGTCGCGGTCGTACTTCCGGGCGATTGTGTACCGGATCTCAGCGAGATTCACGTAGCTGGCGTAGCCGACGGTGTCCTCGACTGCGACCGCGTCGAGATACTCTTCTACAATCTCGCTGCCTGGTTCATCGTCGGCGTGTGCTATCAGTGGCTCGGCGTCGAAGACAACGCGGTCAGGAACCGACATTACTCTTCGGTTGAGAACTGCGAGTCGCGTTCTTTCCGGTCCCGGTCGCGTTTCTCTTTGAGGACCTCGGACGCAGGCTTGTCCGTACTCGCTTCGCTACGGGCGGCAAAGCCGCGCATCTCGCATGGTGAGCGGACCTGTTCAACGATCACCTCTCCATCTTCGGTTTCCCGGAACAGCACCTTCCCAGGCGCTTCGATCCCGAGCTTTTCGCGGAACCGTTTTGGGATGGTCGCCTGGCCGTGCTTAGTGACGGCGACAATCTCTTTTTCAGAGTTATCTGATTGTTCTGTCTTACTCATAGTTCATAATTAGATCTCGATCATAATCAAATTTTCTTCTCATTGACAAACAGTTGTTGCTCCTCTATCGGGTGTTTAGGTCGAGTTCGAAGTGTGGTTCGGCTTTTGAGGGAGATGCCAGAGCCGAGCAAGAAGATCGGGGTCATGCCACTGACCGAGGGAACGACCGGCGTCGACCTCGTCACACTACACCCGTACTTCGGCGAAGATGGCTGGTACCACGATTCGGAAGACCACCCTTCCAACGAGTGGGCGAACCCGACGGTCGACGAATCACGACACACAATCTCACCTCCAACTGAAAATGTAGATTTGTACTCGCACTCTATCTCACGACCGAGGCTACATGGGAGGTATCGACGCTTTTCGCCTGGAAGCATATCCTTCCCGATATCTTCGAGGTTCTAACCTTTATGCGTCCGACCTGCGTATCTACATGTGGTGTGTTTACATGAAACTCGCATTAATCGGGGTCGGACAAGCGGGTGGGAAGGTGGTCGACGAGTTCTTGGCTTACGACGCACGGACAGGCGCAGATATCGTTCGTGGAGCGATCGCTGTCAACACGGCGAAAGCCGATCTCCAAGGAATCGACCACCTCTCGAAAGACCGTCGGGTCCTGATCGGGCAATCGCGAGTGAAGGGCCACGGCGTGGGTGCAGATAACGAACTCGGCGCAGAGGTGGCTGAAGAAGACATCGATGAGATCCAGGGCGCGCTCGACGAGGTGCCGGTCCACGAGATCGATGCGTTCCTCGTCGTTGCGGGGCTTGGTGGTGGGACGGGATCGGGAGGAGCACCCGTGATCGCTAAGAACCTCAAGCGGATCTACACCGAACCTGTGTACGGACTCGGTATTCTGCCCGGCAGCAACGAGGGTGGGATCTACACGCTGAACGCCGCTCGGTCGCTCAAGACGTTTGTCGATGAGGTGGACAACCTCATGTTGTTTGACAACGACGCGTGGCGCAGTTCGGGTGAATCCGTTGAGGAAGGGTTCGATGCGATCAACGAAGAACTGGTCCAGCGGTTCGGCGTGCTCTTCAGTGCGGGCGAAATAACCGAGGGAAGCGACGTCGCCGAGAGTGTAGTCGATTCCTCGGAGATCATTAACACGCTCAAAGGAGGTGGGATATCCTCGCTAGGCTATGCCGACGTTGAGGTGGACGAACCAGAGCGGAAGGGGTTGCTCTCGCGACTCCGTGGCGATTCGGATGCTGGGATCGACAGTACAGAGGCGACCAACCGGATCACGAGCCTCGTCCGGAAAGCGACGCTGGGTCGACTCACCTTACCCTGTGAGGTGAAGGGCACGGAGCGAGCGCTGCTTGTGGTTGCCGGCCCGCCAGAGTATCTCAATCGGAAGGGTATCGAGCACGGTCGCAAGTGGCTCGAAGAACAGACCGGCTCGATGGAGGTCCGTGGTGGTGACTATCCGCGGCGTGGGAAAGGGACGGTCGCAGCACTCGTACTGCTCGGTGGCGTGACGAACGTCCCACGAGTGAAAGAGCTGCAGCAGGTCGCAATCGAAGCACAACAGAATCTTGGGGAGATCACTGACGAGAGCGAGGACCGTTTCTCGGAGCTGATGGATAGCGACGGGGAGCTGGAGTCGCTGTTTTGAGATCGTGGTGTTCTATTCGTCGTATCGATCTTCGAGGTCGTCGAGTGCTCGCCAGAACTGTTCGCTGTTAATCCCTGACTCTGTTGATGCCCGTGTTTCCAAAACACCCGCGTACGTCTCGAAGTCCTCGGCGTTGGGATCAGCCGCCAATACACAGTCGATGTATCCATCGAGAGCTGTCTGGAGCGTCTGTGCGTAGTGGTCGTAGGAACCGTCGATCCAAGTGAATTTCTCATCGACTTCTTCGAACACTGCTCGATAGACGGTCGCAGCGGCGGGGTCTCGATCGCGCTCACGGTACTGTTCGGCAATATCAAAGAGTCGGGAGAAGTCGATCGCTTCGAACACGACCGGGTCGGCGTGTTGCTCGAACAGGTGGCTAATCTCTTGTCGATACTCATCGACCGATTTGTGTTCGTCACCGAACTGAGCGAGAAACTGTTCTCGGGCCCTGCTGTGAGTGGCGAGAATTTTACGGACGAACGTACGCAGCTCTTCGTCAGAGACGTCCGCAAGGACGGAGTCGATACGCTCACTCCCGTCTTCTGGCGGGTCGTCTGCGATAGCGAGGAGTACCGCGACGACGTGTTTGCAGTCGCCTTGGCCGTCGTATGGACATGTACACCGGCTCTCAAGACTTTGGCCACCGAATTTGACAGTCACGTCGTAGGGGTTCGATCCACTGACGACTGCTGAAATGCGATCGTCGAACCGGTTGAGCTGCTGAATCCGTCCCTCCCTGCGATAGGTTTGTCCCCGTTCAAACACAGGGTCGGTACATCGGTGTTGGATGGTTTCTGTATCGATGTTCATACGGAACACGTCCGAAATTATCCTACTGGAATCTCGGTACTCACGTCATACTCATGACCACCACCCTTCAAAAGTGTCGTCTTCGAGGTCTTCAGCGGTCACGAGCCCGAGAGCGGGTCACCGAGTGCCGGGATAGAATGGAAAACAGACTCTGGGGCTCCCTCTATGTGTCATCAGTATTCGCTATCAATTGTGAACTACCCTACCCTACTCGCTCACGGCAACTGGATTGCTGTAAAACATACAGCAGTCCGGCTTCTGCGCGTGTAGACGCTTGCTACGTGTAAGTACTCATTCCAAGGGGGAGTCTCACAATATTGTTGCTCCTCCGTCGGGTGTTTAGTCGAGTTCGAAGTGTGGTTCAGCTTTTGAGGAACGCGAAATACTAGAGACAAACGGTCCTCGAACACAGCGGCTCGATCACCCGTCGTGGTCAATATACTCGGCTTCCCAGTCGGCTCGGGCTTCAATCTCTCTCGCGCCCCGGCGGGTAGTGGTGTATTCGTTGGTTCGTCGATCGCGCTGACTTTTTTCGATGAGCCCCTTCTCAACGAGCGTATCAAGATTTGGATAGAGCCGACCATGATGGATTTCCTTTTCGTAGTAGTCCTCGAGCTCGTCTTTGATCGCGAGTCCGTGGGGGTCATCAAGTCCGGCAACTACGTACAGCAGATCGCGCTGAAAGCCAGTGAGATCGTACATGTCGCAATTTACTCATTCGAGTCTTGAAATACTACTGATCTGCTGTGTTGAATAGCGATCTTATCTGCCGATATCGACGGTTTAGAAGGATGAAGCCGAGGAAATCGAAGTTGGTATGGAAATCGATATCCTCGACTTCATCGAACAGTGTCGTGACCTAGCTAAACAAGCGTTGGGGAAGCACGCGGGCGAGCCCGCCAGCGGCGGGTTCGCCCGCTGGGTTCATGTCGTTCTCCACTGTTTTCGGGTCGAAGACGGCCACAGCTACCGCGAAACGCCGAATCGGCTGAAGTATATGGCTGAGATCCGCGACGCTCTCGACTTAGATCAGGACGATCTCCCTGATCACACGACGATCTACAAGTCGTTTGATCGGCTGAAAATGTGGGTATGGCGGGCGCTGCTGCGCGTTTCCGCGCAGCAGCACCCGCAGTCTGGCCACGCCGCTCTCGATAGCACGTTCTTCGACCGCCGACGTGCGTCCTCGTACTTCCGGCAGCGGGCAAGACGGACGATACAGACGCTGAAAGTGACGACATTGACTGATGTGGAATCACTGGCTGTTCTTGACGTTCACATCGCAGCTCGGTGGAAGCATGACACGAAGACCGGACCGCAGGTCGTCCGCCGAAACGCGGACGACCTGCAGTCCGTCGCCGCCGACAACGGCTTCCAAGACTGGCACACCGAGTACGAAATCGCCGCACACGACATCGATTACCTCGTTCATTACTGCGGTTCGTCAGCAAACGCAGCCGCGACAAACGCGCTCAACCGGACAAAGGGCTACTCTCAGCGGTGGATGGCCGAAACATCGTACTCGACAACCAAGCGCTCGCTCGGCGACGCCGTGCGAGCGCTCGGTTGGTATCGGCAGTTCCGTGAGATCGTCTTGATGTTCGCCATCACCAACATAGAACCGCTGTGTGAACCGCTGTAACCGTGGCTCAGCATCTATTCAACACAGCAGACTCATCGACAGCGAGAGCATACGCGGCGGCGTTCCGCCGCCGCTGGGGGATCGAAACGTCATATCGCCAGCTCGGTGATTTTCTCCCGAGAACGTCGTCGCCGACGTTCTCGGTGCGGCTGTTCTACTTTCTGTTCGCGGTCTCGTTGTACAATCTATGGGTGTTAGCCAACGTGTTAGCTTCAGCTGAAACAGTTCCAGAGACACCGCTGATCTCAACACGGATCTTCCGCAGATTCGTTCTCTCAACAGACTACGGCTGAGTTCACACTCGAATCTGACCGGGATAACCGGTGAGTACGCCCTATCGCGGAGAGGCATCGCTCGGGAACGCCGCTAGCGCGGCGTTCCCTCGCTCTCTCACTACATCTGTCACCGCAAAATCCGCCACGATCGTGAAATGCGCAAACTCAACGGTTTGGTTAGTACGGAGCAAGATTTGATTCGGCAACTACTGTTCAGGGCGGAGAGGATGTCAAACGTACCTGTTCGTCCGCGCACGACTCGCAGGTGAATCGGGTGACTCCTACTGGGAGTAGTCGACCGCTGGTCGAAATATTCACTCCGGAATAATTGTGGGATCTTCGATGTCTTGGGAACGGTTTGCTGTGCTGCGTGAATCCTGGCGATGTGAATCTGATAACGATCTTCCGCTATTGGTGACGGTGAAGGGGACGCGACTGGCTGAATAGCCGACAGCCTGTCGTCTACAGTTCAAAAACCTAATTACGGGAGAATGACAGCATTGAGGCGATGGTCCCCCCGAAAGCCCCTCCATCTACAGCGAACGCTACAGAACTGGCCAGTGACACAGATGAGAACGCCCCCCAGCTTCGTCTCCAAGACGTCGGCAAACAGTATAGCGATATTTGGGGCGTCCGTGACGTTTCGTTGGATCTCAGCCCAGGCGTCCTCGGGTTGCTTGGTCCAAACGGTGCTGGCAAATCAACCCTCATGCGGCTTATCACGACGTATCTCACGCCCACCGAAGGCAGAATAACGTTTGATGGGACAGACGTCGTTGATGATCCAAATGCTGTCCGCAAAAACGTCGGCTATCTACCACAGGATTTCGGAGTGTATCCTGATCTCACTGCTAAGGAGTTTCTCGGGTATCTCGCGGCAATCCGCGGCCTCAAGCGAAAAGAAGCCCGCGACCGGATCGAAGATCTACTCGAACTAACCAATCTTCGCGATGCTCGTGACCGTCGGCTCGGTGGGTTCTCCGGCGGGATGCGCCAGCGTGTGGGTATCGCTCAAGCCCTGTTGACCGATCCCGACCTCCTTGTCGTGGATGAGCCAACCGTTGGCTTAGATCCCGCAGAACGTGTCCGGTTCCGAAATGTTCTCTCATCACTCGGAGAGGATCGAGTCGTTATTCTCTCGACGCATATAGTCTCGGACGTCGAAGCGACAGCCAACGAGGTAGCCGTCCTCTCAGCTGGGCGGCTGCGCGCTCATACAACGCCCGAACACCTCCTTGAGGACGTCGCCGACCGCGTCTGGGAGGTCGTTAGTTCCCAAGACGAGATTCACTCGCTCAAATCGGAGTATCTCACAAGCACGACAACCAGACGAACGGACGGTGTTCACGCACGCATCGTTACAGATGATCCGCCGAGAGACGCAACACCAGTATCCCCAACTCTCGAAGAGGCCTACCTTGATCTCCTTGAGAGGACCGAGGAAGGCGAATCAGGTGATGGGCTGTGAGTGCTAGCCGGCGCGCTGTTCATGTCGCATTCGCTGATCTCCGCCAGCGACTACGATCACCAAAGTATCTCGTCATCCCACTACTCATCGCGTGGTTTGCGCAATCACTCACCTCGGAGACCACGCACCTGGTCGTTGCTGGTGAATATACCGGTGTTCAGAACGCGGCGTGGTTCGGCGGAATGGTTGCCACGATGGGGACCTTCCTGCTGTTTGTATTCGGGTTCACCTTAGTTCAGGGAGCAGTGACCCGAGAACGGGAAACGGGTGTTGGGGAACTTGTCGCCACATCCCCACTCAGCAACAGTACGTATCTCGTTGGTCGGTGGCTTGGCTATTTCCTGTTGTTGACGCTGGTAACCGTCTTCCTCGTGCTAGCGACAGTCGCAGGCTATCTACTTCACGGAACGGGTGAGTTCCATTTCTGGGCGCTCGCTTCCCCATTTGTGTTTCTGACACTACCGGCGGTGATGCTCGTTGCCGCAGTTGCGGTGCTGACAGAGACAATCCGTTCGCTTCAAGGAACACTTGGATCTGTACTCTATTTTTTCGGTGCGGTGGCTGTGTTCACCCTTGCGTCACTTGGGTCCGGTACGACATTCGGCCCGACTGGACTGGCGATCGTACGGAATAGTATGGTACAGGCGGCAGGGGCTGATCCGACAGTGTTTGAAAATCGGTCCTTCGCCTTTACAGGTGATCCCGGTAGTGTAACGACGTTCACGTGGACTGGCGTTGAGTGGGGTGGCGCTGAACTCCTCAGCCGTGGCCCGACGGTTGCGGTCGCAGGCCTTGGATTGATCCTCGCCGTTGTGACATTCGACCGGTTTGAGCCGACAATCACTGTCCGCGAACGGGTACAAGGTGTGTTCGCTCGTCGTGACGGAGCTCAAGATACCGAAGAAACTGCCACAAACCCTCCCGAGACGGACACTAAGAGTGCGGCACGACCGTCAGAAGTTGATCTCCGGACAGCCACGCCGGATCCGGGGTGGCTGCCTAACCGGCGCTCGCTCACCGCTGAAATACGGATGGCACTCCGGGGACAGCGCTGGTGGTGGTACCTTGGAATGCTCGGATGTATCGGTGCCGGATTTGCTGCCTCACCTGGCGCCGCTCGTGGTGTAGTTCTTCCAGTTGCGTGGCTGCTTGGCCTCTCGGTATGGGCAGGACTCGGTGTCCGAGAGCAACGGTTCCGGACGACTGAACTGGTATTTATGACTCCGTACCCACTGGGACAGCTTGCTGCTGTTTATTTCGGCGGTGTCATCGTTGCGCTCGTCGCTGCGTCGGGTGTACTCGCGGCACTCGCCATCGCTGGTAATTTTACGCCGATCGGCGCAATCCTCGTTGGTGCCTGTTTTATTCCCGCGCTAGCGCTGGCGAGTGGGATTTGGCTTGGGACGTCGCGTGTATTCGAGGTGATCTTCCTTTCAATGTGGTATCTTGGTCCCATGAATGCGGTCTATTCGCTCGATTTCGTCGCGGCACACCCCGAAACAGTCGCACAAGGAATTCCACTAAGGATAGCTGCTGTAACCGTGGCGTTGCTGATAGCCGCTGTTGTTGGACGAAAACGACACCTTCAGCGGTGAATACGGGCTTTCGCAAGGCTCGAAGAACAACCGAACCATATTCTCCGCTCAATCAGTTGTCCTGTCAGTGACCACGAAAGGTCAAAACGACGTTTGACATTTGGGTATTTTGATGGGAATGCCACCATATTGGTGACTTGGAACCCTCCAACAGATGTTCCGCCAATCACTAAACAAGACATCTCGCCGCCGAGTCCTCGCCGGTACTGGGACAGCCCTTGTAGCAAGCACAGCAGGCTGTACGTCACTCATAGACGGGTTAGCCGATCTCGCATTAGGTGACGTGAATCTCTTTAACGAGACCGGGACCGTTCTAACGGGGACCCTCACCATCACTGCCCCGTCAGATGAGACGGTTATTTCTGAATCATTTGAACTACCCCCGGAATCCACGGATGACGACCCCCCAGAGGAGGATGAAGAAGACGGAATGGTTGCGTTCGAGGACGTGTGGGTAGAGCCCGGCACGTATGAGGTAACTGTCGAGTTGGATAGTGATTCAGAAGTTCAAGGTGAATCCACTGCCTCAGCAGCGATAACAGTAGATGACACCGACGAAGAGATGCTCGCAATCGGATTTGCTGCTGAAGGGTTCGAGGACGCAATCGGATTTCGTGTCGCAGAGTCACTGAGTGGGTTCGCAGAAAACTGACGTACGAATTAGCAGTGGTATTTTGACATACTTTGAGAGTGCCAACGGCTGTTCGCTAGTTCGATCAGTCTGACGGGGTTAGTCGTTGAAAAAGATTTTTGTGTGAAATAGTCCTTACATCTCACCATCGTAGGTGGATCTGATTTTTGCCAAGGCTCTCAAAAACTATCTTGGAGCTATTCCCGACCCACATCTTTGTTGAACGCGAAGAGTATCTCGCCAACGACTTTCTTTATGATATCTTCCGTGAGACGCCCTTGCCATGGATCTGAGATACTGTCATAATCCGGTGGGGCTTGGATCTGCGACGTCCGGGGTGAGTGGATAGAGAGGGGCAGAATTCGTGAGGGTTCTGGTGTATCACCCATCTCCGAGTGTTCGTCAGATAGCGGGTGGCCGATCCAGCTCGGCGGTGATCTCTCGCGGATATTCGCTATCGTGACCGCAGAGACACATCCGTTTCAGGGCAAGCAATTCGTGGACGTAACGCTCACAACAACGGACCATTTGAACGGATCGACCGTCCAGACCACATCACCGACCCCATATTCTCTACCCTCACGTGAGACCTTCATCCATCAGAATCCAGGTCCTCAATCTCAATGGACCGCGTTTCGTCATCTTCCCCGTCGTCACCAACAGACGGATGTGGCTCATCAGGCTGCGACTCACTCCATGCCTGTGCGTCCTCTTCACTCTCGATTATCGGTCCAAATGCCTCATTCGGCTGTGTTGAATCGCTGTAAGGCGGAGAGATTCACTGTTTGACGAAGCGTTTGATGTTATAGACGACACACATCAGCGCGATCTCGCGGAACTCACGAAACCACGACCGCGCTCGCACGGCGAAGCCGAGCGAGCGCTTCACAGCCGAGTTTACAGTTTCAGTCATCGAGCGCTGATTGTAGCGGGTATCGTCGATTCTCGCGTTGTGCGCGTGGTCGTACGGTGCGAAGATACGGTGCTTGATCAGCGGTCTGATGCCGAGATCGCGTAATCCTTCACGGAGTGATTGTTTGTCATAGCCTTTATCAGCCGCGAGAGACCGCAGATCGCCCGCGTTTCGGCGGGCGATCTGCTTAGCGAGGTCTGCGTCGCTTCCTTCTCGGTTCGTTGAGCAGTGAACGTCAAGGACGGCTTGAGACGCTGTATCGACGAGTTTTGTGACTTTGAGCTTCTGAACGCGGTAGCTGATTCGCTGGCAGTAGTGGCGGCTCGCTGGTGAGCGGTCGTAGAATGTGGCGTCGATCGCGGCGTGTTCAGAGAGATCGTGCAGCTGCGCAGACTGGCGCAGCAGCACTCGGCAGACGCTCATACTGATCCGGTCGAACGCCTTACACAACGTAGACGGCGCGGGGAGATCGGCCGCGTTGAGGCCGATCTCTCCGGTTATTTGTGGCATCTCTTTGAGCAGGTCGATCGTCATGCGGTACGATGAATCGAGGTAAATCCGCAGACAGTGAAGGGAAACGAGTGTATACTCGGCGAATCCGCCGCCACCTTCCGGGGCGGCGGATTCGCCTCCATCGCCAGTAACTCTTTGAGCAACCGGGACAACTTCCCCGATGAAGCGGGAGATCTGCGTCATGAACAACCGCATTCTCCCGCTTCAACTCCTTGATTTAGCGGCCTACCTCGCTGCTGTATGGCGATTCAACACAGCCCCTCATTCAGGCCAGTAAGCGCGTTGGAGAAACGAATCGCTTCTTCAAGCCGCTCACGGTCGTTCGTGATCGCCCAGTGATTCTTGCGGTGTCGGACCAGGCCGCGACTCTTTAATCGGCTAAGGTTCGTCGCAACTGTGTTCGGGTCGCGATCAATGGCCGCAGCGATTTCACTCCGCTTCCACGCCTTCTCATTACCATCCTGAGTCGCATCGCTATTGAGCACGCCGCACTGTTCGCAGTGACGCCCGCGAAGTGACGCTAACGCTGGGTAGCGGGAGAATGTGGCGACACGCTGATTACCTTTAGAGGCGATTCTCCAACGGTGGCGATACGCCTACACGAATGGAACGTCCGAGGGACTTAACGACGCAGAAAATCCGCCAGAGACAATATACGACAGCCGACGAATCGGTACTCCGCACGCTCTTTCTTCCACTAGTCGAAGTTGTCGGGATCTCGATTATCACATCTCCGAAGCTCCATGATTCCATTAGGAGGCCGACAGCTTGTGAAATGGCTAGAGCTTGGGTGTCTGTGATGCGTCAACTGGGTTCTGTGTCGACTGATTCTGGGCGTCTTCTTCGTTACGCAACTGGAGGTACGCCGATGCGATGATCGCATAATACGGCACGAAGAACACCGTTGTGAGAACGACCGTTACAACATCGGCTACGACCGGTAGGCCGGCAAGAGTCAACAACGGTGTGATTGCCCCGATAATACCCCCAAAGAGCGCAGTCACAACAACGAGAATTCCGAGCTTGATCCGGGATCCACGAGCAAGTCCCCAACTCCGCTTGAGACTACTGATGATTCCTCGATCTTCGACAGCAACACCGAAGATGAAAAACAGGAACGAGGCTGCGAGGAACAGACCCGGGAGAATCAGGAGGACGGTACCAAGCATGATCGAGACTGTGACGATCAGACCGCCGACAAGTGCAAAGACCGTGGTCCGTCCGAGCCGTCGTCTCAACGTCGCCGGGAATCGTGACATTTCGCCCTGTGGTCGAGCAAACGTTCGCGAGAGGACGACGAAGTACGTCGAACTCAACACCACGAGCACGACGAATAGAGCGACACCGACGCTCCCGGGAATTGGAAGTGTAATCCCAGCGTTCTGGCTAAACTGTTCAGCAGCTTCTGGCGGAATAAGCCCCAACACGGCGCTGTTGGCGCTTGTTTGAAGTCCGAACTGGATCGCGAGAAATCCAAACAAGAGGATTCCACCGGTTCGGGAGACTGTTCTGCGAATACCGTCGCTAACCGCATGGCTGAGTTGGAGGGCCATACTGATCAAATGTGCTTAATCCGTTCTAATAAATCAATCGAAGACGCTAATAGACTTAAAATGAGTTCATACTTATCCGAGCGGCTCTGTTGAAATCCTCCGCAAGTGATATACTCGAGCTCGATTCCGTTCAGTACAGGTGAGTCACAGATTTTTCAATACATTAGGGAAGACTGATCGGTACGGTTGATCACAGATCATCAAAGTCGGCAACGGTAGTTGCGACCCCGAGAAGCATTAACCCGATACCAGCAGTACCGGCTGGGATTGAGGTCTGTAAAAGAAATCCGGCTCTGTTGAAATCCTTAGGAAGTGATATATTCTAACCGGGGTGTGGTCAGTACAGGGGGCGCAAATCCCGACTATGCCCGGAACGATCCGAGTCCCTCTCATTCTCTGCGACAGGATTTTTAAGCTATGCGGAAGCACCACCAACCGCATGCCTTCTCGCAGGTCAATACTCCTTGAGGAGATGGTATGGCCAGAAGTCGAATCGGCGCTTGAAAACGGGAGACGGACGGCGATTGTTTCCGTCGGCTCGATCGAACAGCACGGTCCCCACCTCCCGTTGAATATGGACACACTGGACGGTGACGAACTCTCGCGGCGGATCGCTGAGAAATTGGAGGATGCCCTTGCTGTACCGACGATCCGACCTGGCTGCTCGGGACATCATATGGAGTTCCCGGGCACAATCACTATGCCGCCCGAGACACTGATGGATGTGATCCGGGCATACTGCCGGTCGCTCGATGACCACGGCTTCGAGCATATCGTCTTAGTCCCGACGCACGGCGGAAATTTCGGCCCGGTCAAGACTGTCGCACCTGATATCGCTCGGGAAATCGAAGCCACTGTGATTGCCTTGGCTGACCTCGATGAGCATATGCAGTTATTGAATGATGGCCTCAGCAAGGCCGGGATCGAATACGATCAAGACGTGATTCATGCCGGTGCAGCCGAGACGGCAGTGGTGTTGGCGGTGAATGAGGATCTCGTAAGGATTGAGAACATCGAGTCCGGTCCTGAAGGGGAGATCTCTACCGCTCGCCTTCTGAGCGAAGGATTCAAAACCATCACCCAAAACGGTGTGCTTGGCGATCCGGCTGAAGCAACCGCTGAAGCCGGCGAAACCATCATTCAGAACGTGGTTGATACCTACGTTGATCACATCGAAAATGAACGCCGTTCTGTATAGACACGCACCTCGGCAGAGGTTGAACAATTAATGCGCAGTCTTCAGCGACCGGTTGTTTCAGTCGATAATGTGTCTGAAGAGGAGGATTTCAACAGAGCCGGAACGCCTTATTTCCAGTGTCGAGTATGACGCACGGAAGATCACACCGTTCGGAATGATTGTGGCCGTGGAGTTCGCGGGATTCCTGTCGATCGCCCTCTCGCTCTGGGAGAACCGCGCAACCGACTAGCTGGGATGAAACTGTCTTCTAGGAGTTTCTGACTCAGAAACTGGTATCTGACTTTATTTGTTACCCAAGACAACGACCGAATATGTCGTATACAACTGAAAGTACGGCCGGAAGGAGCGTGTTCGCTCGCCGGACAACGATCGAACACGTCCCAGAGGAAAGCCTCAGCGTCTCGCTCGATCAAAACGAAGGGGCAGACGCGCTGGGAGCCGTGTCGTCGAAAACGGCTCAGAAGATCCTTGCCGTACTCATCGACGATCCGCATCCGGCATCGGACGTCGCAGAGAAGGTTGGCGTGTCCCTCCAAAATGTCACGTACCATCTTGATAGGTTAGAGGACGCTGGTATTATTACTCCAGTGGACATCTGGTACTCGGAGAAAGCGAGAGAGATGACGGTGTACGGCATTGTATCGGAGAAACTGGTGATCGAATTCGGATCGAAAGAGCGCGGCAAGAATTCCGATCAGCATAATACAAGGAAAAGCCTCCGACCTCAAGTCGTGCGGGACCGTAGGTCCCGCTGACCATCCGAACGGGCCTGCGGCCCGTGAGGAGAGAGTGAGCGAAGCGAGCGAGTAGGTCGGAGAGGAAACCGATCCGACACTACACCAGCCACGTTCGATTGTCGGCCGGCTCCTCACCGAATCGTTACTAATCTAAAAACGAGAGTATACATCTGAATCACGGATGGAGGTCCGCCGCACCGTCCCTGTCAAGCTCAATGTTGTCGACAGCGACGCTGACCTCCTCCATGAAACTATCTCCGAGTTCCTGTGGGCCGCCGACGCCCTCCAGAGCGTCGTCGCCCGCTGGAAACAAGGCGACTACGCGGGGAAACCGTCTTTTTCCGCCCCCACACTCGTTTACGACAAACGCTGTGCGACGTTCAACGACGACCACGCGACGTTTTCGACCGTCGAAGGCCGCATCACCGCCGAGTACATCCTTCCCGACGGGAGTAGAGAAACGCCCCACTCGGAGTACCTGTTTAACGACGATTACGAAGTGACGGGTGCGGAACTCCACTACCGAGACGGCGAGTTCTACCTTCACGTCCGAACAAAGGCGGACGTGGAGTCCGAGACTGCCGATGAAGGTGACGCCGAGCACAGCACAGTCCTCGGTGTTGACCTCGGCATCGAAAACGTCGCCGTCACCTCAACGGCGACATTCTGGAACGGGTCGGAGTTGAACCACTGGCACCGCGAGTTCGAGAAACGGCGCGGGTCGCTCCACCAGCGTGGGACGCGGGCCGCCCACGAAACTATCTAGTCGGTCGGACGTACCGAGACGGGCCGGTACGATCACTTCTTACACACTGTCTCGAAAAAACTCGTCGCAGAATCCCTCGAATACGACTATGACGTGATCGCGTTCGAAAACCTGACGGGAATCCGTGAGCGGATGCCGAACGCCAAGAAGTTCCACGCATGGGCGTTCCGACGCCTGTTCGAGTACGTCGAGTACAAAGCCGAGATAGTCGGCGTCTCGGTCGAGCAGGTGAGTCCTGCCTACACCTCCCAGCGGTGTTCGAAGTGCGGGACGACACTCCGAGAGAACCGCAAGACGCAAGAACGGTTCTGTTGCCAGAAGTGCGGTTACGAAGTGAACGCCGACTACAACGCGGCGAAGAATATCGGTCTGAAACACCTCCGCTCGGCGCAAACGTCGTCGGGCGGAGGCGCACCCGTAAACGTGCGCTTGAATCGCGGGACATTGAATGTGAACGGCGATTACGAGCCTGCCAGCGATGGCCAGAACGGGAGTCCACGCGAAAGCCCCGCCCTCAACGAAGCGAACGGCGAAGCCGTGAGCGAGTAGGGCGGGGTAGTTTACTCGGCGTGATTCGGAGACTTTGAACGCATCTGCGGCCGATCAAGCGCCGTGAGATAGCTGCTTACTATCGATGTAACGGCTGTCCCCCCAAGCGTATTCATGCCGAGATCGACGACTGTGTCGACAACATACATCTGAAGCGTCCACTCGTGCCAGAAGGCTTTGAAGACGAATTCGTACACTTCGAATCCGGCGCCGATCGCGACGATCGTCGGTACGACCCACCAGACCGAGCCGTACATCGCAACTCGGTCTCGGTGGGTTATCACCGCCAACGCGGCGATACCGAAGCTACTCATGGAGTGAGTGAGCAGGTCCCACCACGAGATAGCCGAGTATATCTCGAGGGTTAGACCGGCAAAATGCAGAGCGGTCACGATCACTGACCAAGCGATAAGTCCCATCCAGACGACGGCGATTCGATCCAGTCGTCGAATATCGGCGACCGATCGGACGACAAGTCGTGGGAGCCACAGATGCGGATCAGTTGGAAACCCGCGAATCGAACGGGCGAACAACCATCCAACGACTGCGATACCACTGGACCCGACACCGACGACAATTCGTGAAGAGAAGTGTGGGAGGGCGAACATGTGACTACACGGAGAATTATTTGAATATCGTTCAGTAGGTACTCACCATTTGCGTCTACATCTGACCACCTTCCTCGTAGGGCTGGACGACGACGAACCCCTCGGAGCCGGTGAACTGCATCTGTAGCTGTTCACCGGATGTCTGCCCGATTTCGATCGTCTTGTTTGTCCCAATCGAGGGCGAGAGGTTGGCGCTCCACGCGACGGTGGCATCGGGATCGGTCGTGACCGGTGGCGTCATCACGACGGGATCGCCGTGAGTCGTGACCGCCACCTCTCCTGGGCCGGTGAGGAACACGTTCGTGAGCCCGCCCGCAGCGGCTTGGGAGAGCCCCCCAACGGTGCTGATCTCGTAGTCGATCTTCTTCTCGAACCCGAGGACATCGGTGCCGTTGACCGAAATCGACTCGTCCGCGTCGAGCGAGAGGATCTGTACCTTCTTGCCCTGTTCAGCCACGTAGAGCGTTCCGGAGCCCTCGGCCTCCATGATCGGTGTCCCCTCGCCGCTGACGGCGTCTTTGACGAACCCGGCGATGCCGCCCTCGGCGGACGACTTCCCGGTGAACGTCACGTCGCCGGTGTAGGCGATCATTGATCCGGCTTTCACCATCACCGTCCCCTCGAAGGGAATCTCTAGCAGTCGCTTGTTGACTTTCCGGAAGCCGTCACTACTCCCTTCGGGAGCGTTCGCATCGACAAATTCGTCTAGGTTCATGCGTTCGATAATCCCGGTGTCGGCAACAAAGCCATTTCCTCGCGTTTCTGATACGGCAACACGGTGTCCGATGGCGATCTGTTCGACGTGCGGATCCGGCCATGCGTGTTTCAGATCGCGCAGCGGGGGGCAGACATTAAACCGGACGGTGTCTAGAGTCGGTAGCAGGATGGTTACCCGATCGACGACGCATCTGGCCGCGCCGAGGTGACGATGATCGACCCCAGCGCGCTACGGATCTCGCTCGCCGCTCATCCCGACCCCGTACTCACGTACGAAATGCGGGACGACGTCCCGACAGTGACGGCGACGAACGACGCGTTCGACGTGGTGGTCGGTGTCGATCCTGGGGTGCCAGTTTCGGCCCTTTTCGAGCGGTTCGACACGGTAAAATTGTCTGGTGAGGAGCCTCTCGACGAACAACTCCGTGCTGGCGAAGCGGTTGAAATCCTGTTAGAGACCGCTGATGACGGCCAGTACGTAGCTCACGTACTCGCGCCCGACGTAGACGGCGGAGCGATAGTTTTCAGCTCCCGCGACGTCGCCGCCCCGTTCGCCGATGATGTCGACGTTGGACAGGTCGCGAGCGTGATCAGTCACGATCTGCGGAACCCGCTCGATGTGGCCGGCGCACACCTGGAAGCCGCACGCGAGACGGGGGCGGACGAGCACTTCGATGCCATCGACGCCGCTCACGATCGAATGGAGCGAATCATTCAGGACGTGCTGACGCTCGCTCGTGGTGAGGCAGCGCTGAACCCTGAGCATAGTGTCTCAGTTTACGAGACGGCGGAGCGCGCGTGGCAGACCGTCGAGACCGAGACATGGACGCTCCAGTTCGACGGGTCGCTCCCGACGGTGAGAGCCGATCCCGATCGCTTCCAACGACTGTTCGAGAATCTCTTTCGGAACAGTATCCAACACGGATCCGACGACGGAATCGTTCGAGTGGGAACACTGACAGATGGAACGGCTGGGGTGTTTGTAGCCGACGATGGCCCCGGTATTCCTGTACCCGAGCGTGACGCCGTCTTTCGACCGGGATACACCGTTGACGAGGTCGGCACTGGCCTCGGCCTCGCGATTGTTGATCGGATCGCGGCGGCCCACGGCTGGACGGTTTCGATCGCCGAAATCGAACGTGATGGGACACGAATTGAGATCCGGTTTAACGCGGAGGAGTGACGATGAAGGATCGTCTCCGGAACGCGCCGATCGGCGTGATCACGGTGCAAGATCGGACCGTGATGGCGAGCAACGATATTGCGTCGGAGCTCCTCACGGCCGATGACCCCAGTAGCGAACAGATAGTTGACGTGTTTCCCAGATCAGTTGCGGACTCACTCTTGAGAGCGTTCGACGGGGAGTCGGTGACGGATACGACGTTCGAGGAGTACTACCCGACGATCGACCGATGGTTATCGGTATCGGTCGTTCCAGGCAACGGAACCGCGACTGTCTACGTCGATGACGTGACCGAGCGAAAGACCCACCAACAGGCGTGTGAACGGCTCCGTGCCGAACACGAGCGAGTTGCCGTCGTCGACCGTCTGATCGCCGACGTTCTCCGGGGACTGGTTGGTGCCGCCTCACGAGAGGAGATAACGGAGACGATCCGGGAGCGATTGGGGAACTCCGACCAGTATCAGTTCGCGTGGACCGGCGTCCGCGTTGCTGACGGCGAGGGCTTGGACGTGGAGGGCGTCGCGGGCGACCGAGGTGAGACCTTCCCGGCGGTCCGCGCGGCGGTCGAGCGCGGCGACACCACTCCCGAACAGCGGGCGGTTGAGCGACAACGCCCACAGCTAATCCAGTCGCTGAGCGGAGACGAAACGGTCCCGGAATCGGTCCGCGTCGCCGGGTTCGGAGACGGTATCCAGTCGGCGCTGGCTGTGCCACTGGTATACGGATCTAGCGTCTACGGGGTCGTCGGCGTCTACGCGGCAATGAAGGAGGCGTTCAGCGATCACGAGCGATCAAGCTTCGAGGCGCTCGGTGAACTCGCGGGGCTGGCAATCAACGCAACCCGAAACCGTCAGCTGCTACTCGCGGACACGATCACCGAGGTTACGTTCGAGCTCGGGTCGCACTCCCCGATCGCCCGACTCAGTGAGTCCTGTGACGCGGAACTCACACTCGACGGCACGGTCCCCGCTGGCGACGACGGCCTCACCTGTTTCCTCACCGTCTCAGGGGCTGCCCCGGAAGTGGTCGTCGACGCGACTGAACCGTCGAAGGACATCGATGGCGGGCGGGTTGTCCGACAGTTGGACGAAGGACACGGACGAATCGAACTCACGCTCGGGAGTGAGACACCGCTCGTGGCAGCCGTCACCCACGGGGCGACCATTCGGACGGCGACGTTCGAGGGTGGCACCGGTCGATTCGTCGTCGAACTGTCCACCGACGCTACTGTTCGCCGATTAGCTGTCGAAATCGGTGACGATGAGCCTGCACCTGTCCTCGCCCGCCGGGACCGGACGCGGTCGCCGACGACGGCACGAGAGTTCCGGGACGAACTGAGTGAACGGCTCACCGATCGACAGGAAACCGTGCTTCGGACGGCCTACCTCGCGGACTACTTCGAGTCGCCACGGGGGAGTACGGCCGAGGAAGTCGCCGAGTCGCTCGGGATCACGGGATCGACGCTGCTACATCACCTACGTGCGAGCCAGCGGAAGTTGCTTGACGCGTTCTACGACGAACACAACGACGACAGATCTTGACATCCTCCCACGGCTTCAGCCGTGGGATTCCTCTCGCGGGATATTGGCTATGCCGTCTCCCCGGAGGCAATTTTCCCGTCACTATCGACGGTACTCCGGTCTGTGCGCACTTCTTTAGGACTGTCGTGAGGGTGTGGTTGCCCCGACCAGTCGTGGTCGTCCCACTCGAATCGCACGGGCCGTGCCATCGGCCTGACTTCTTGCTCTGTCTGCCGCTCGAGAAACGTCTTCGACGCCGTGAGATCCGCGTGTCCCTCGAACCCACACACACACGTCAGCGTCTCCTGATTCCGCGTGGTTCGATCCGTCGACCCGCACTGCGGACATTCCTGACTCGTCCACGCTTCCGACCGCACTACCACCGAAATCCCGTACTCTTCAGCGGTACAAGCAAGTCGGTCCACGAATTTCCTGAACGCCCAGAAATTGTGCGTCTTGGCGTTTGCCTCGACGGACCAGTGTGTTTGTGAACTACCCTACCCTACTCGCTCACGGCCGACGCCGTCCGCTCCTTGAGGGTAGGGCTTCCTGTTTCCACGAAGCGCTTTACAGACACCGAATCGGTGTCCGTAGGGAGCGCAGTCTCCACAGGCGTTGATTCGGAGTATCCCACTCCTACGTCTTCGAGGCCGCGAGAAAGAATGTTCCACGCCGCGTTCGCGTCCCTGTCCGCCTCAAACCCGCAGGCGGGACAGGAGTGTTCACGGACCCACAACGGCTTCTCCGTCGAGACGCCGCAGGACGCACACTCTTTGGTCGTCCCTCTCGGGTTGACTGCCACGAAGTGCGTCCCCTCGCGCTCACACTTGTCATTCACCGCGAAGTCGGAGCGCGTAAGCGTCGGCGACCTCCCGCTCGTCGTCGACGACGAGAATCCTGGGGCCCTGGTCGGTTTCGGTATCCGCCATGGTGGAGCGTGTCCAAGACTCTCTACCGGATCAACATAACTGGTTTTGTTCGACGTGGGATACCGTGGTGGCCCCTCGCAATCTGTATAGTGAGATACGTGCAGATTCGCTCGTCTGGATACTGGGCATGTTCGACCAAGAGGGTTCCACCGCACCGTAGTCGTATGGCTGCACGTCCCCAATCGAGTCATGAACGCGCAGAAGAGCCGACTTCTCGACCGACGACCGCAGAGCTTCTTGATCTACTCGGCGACGAGTACACCCGTCGCGTGTTCGAGGCAGTCTCGGAACGCCCCCGCGGCGGGCGTGCCGTCGCGGAAGCGGCCGGCGTCTCGCGGGCGACGGCGTACCGACGCCTTAATGAGCTCCGGGACGCCGGGCTCGTCACGAGCGAGCATCAGATCTCTTCCGACGGTCACCACCGCAAACAGTTCGCTGCGTCGGCCCGACACCTCTCGATTTCGCTCGACGACGGCGACATCGAAGCGGCCGTCAGTTTCGGTCTGTAGCGTCGCCGGACGGGTCCCTCCTCTCGTCAGTGGACCTATTGGCATCATGAAAGCGGACGACGACGACGGTCCCTTCGGCGCTGGCCTGCTCGAATTCGAGTTCGGAACCGAGTTGATTGACCGCCCAGTTGACAAACCACAGCCCCACACCGAGCCCGTGTTCGAGCTGAGTTTCCCCCGTCCCGGTGAGCAGTTCGCGCTCGCGATCGGGGATGCCGGGACCCTTATCGGCGACGCGGAGTTGTGGAATCCCGTCGGTGGTCGTGCTGACTTCAATGTCGACTCGTACGGGAGCAGTCGAGTGGACGATCGCGTTCTCGACGAGTTCGACGACGAGTCGGCGAACTATCGTCCGATGGGAGGAGATTTGCAGGCTTTCGGGCGCATCGACCGAAACGCTGCTCTCGGGATGGTCCTCTCGGGCTGTCGTAGCGACCTCCCGGGCCACGGAGGCGAGATCGACCGGCGATGGGGGGCCGCTGCTCTCAGTCATCACCGCCTCGGCGTCCCGGGCTTTCCGGCTAATTGACGACAGATCGGTAGCACTGTCCCGGATCGCCGTCTGATGGACCTCATCATTGACGTAATCGGCGTGGGCGAGAATCACGTCGAGCTTGTTCCGCACATTATGTCTCAGGACGCGGTTGAGCACGGAAAGTCGCTGCTCCCGGGTGCGTTGGTCGGTCACGTCTCGGAGTAACACCGCTCTGGCGACCGGGGTTCCTCCGCTGTCGGTATCGTTGCCTTCGACGGCGGAGACGGTGAACTGGAACTGGCGGCGGCCTCGGGTCGTTCTGAGGGTGACGTTGCCGGTCGTTCCGGGTGACAGGTCCACATTGTCGATCCCATCGACGATCGACCCCATCGGCGTGCCGATCATCTCCTGAGTCGACTGGTCAAACAGGCTCTCCGCCGTTTCGTTGGTGTCGAGGACGTGACCGTCCCAGTCGACGACGACCACGGCCTCCTGTAGCGCTTCGAAGACGCGTGAACGAGCGACGTAGTCCGCCTTCGGGAATCCCGTCAGCACGGGGTAGCGCCGGATCGAGATTGCCAGCAGCATCCCGGAGAGGAGCAGTCCGGCCGTCACTCCGTCGACGATGCGACTGCCGTCGAGCCACGTGCCGACCACGTACGGTGCTGAGACAGCACCGAGCTGCGCCGCAAGCTGCGCCTTCGAGATTCGTCCGTGGCTCCACCCGTAGCTGAGGAAGACGGCAGCCGCGTAGACGTACACGATGAACAGGAGCATCAGTTCGGTCCCCGCGAGAGACGCCAGCGAGCGTTGGACCGCCTCCGTTGATGGGTCGCCCTCGAACGTGGCCGCCGCGCCGACAAGCGGAAGCGCGAGGAGGACGAACAACGCGCTCCGCGGGCGAGTCAGTCCGGTACCGCGACCGGTGTAGCCGAGCACGTAGACCAGCCATATCGCGGGGATGAATACGATCGGTAGAATCTGTCCGACAGCGGCCATCCCCGCACCCACCGACCACTCGTGTGGGAACTCTGAAACAAGCGACAGAAGCGCCCATAACAACAATCCGGCAGTCATGGCAGCGAAGGCGGTCGCGTTCGGTGGCGATCGATCCTTGGCGGCCTGCCACGTCACCCACGCCAACAGCCCGACGGCAACTCCGTCGATGGCCAGCGAGGCCGAGAGGGAGAAGACGTTCATCGTGTCGTCGAGACCGCTTGACTCTTCCGCCGCACCCGTATTGAGGCCGGTGATCGATCGCGGCAGCGTCGGTGTGAGCTCACTGTCGATCTCGCCTCCGAATTTGTCGGAACGTGTTGTCAACACTCCCCCCGGTTGTGATATTTCCATCACCGGCACCGCCGGGTGTACTCGTACTTGCGACGATGTCACCGACGGAGGCAGTTGACGGTGAGCGGAGCATGGGCGGGAACACGGCCACACCAAAGCGTAACAGCCAGTATTTCAGTCCATGATCGACCGATCGGCAGATGGAAACCGCCATACTGGTTATTGGGGTGGCCCCTCAATAACCTCACAGTGTGCGTTGCTGGCTCAGAAACACGATGAAGACCTGTTTCAGACTGCGAAACACTCCATCTCCTTATTTTCTTCCTGTATACGAAGCAGAAGATGCCCGTCGTGACGACCGACGGGTTGTGGTCCGCACCGCTCCCCCGCCGGCATTTCTCTCCCTCTGCCGGCAGTTCCCCCGCTGGCCCTCCAAGACGCTACGATCCACACCCCTTCGGGGGGACAGAACGGCCGGTCACTACCGGTCTCCCGCACTCGCTGTGCGTCATGGCTTCATCCGAAGAGCTTGACATCCTCCCCGAGCTGAAGCGCGATGATTCCCACGATGGAATATTGTCCACTATTTCGTGCGGGTACGTCACCAAGGGGGCGGTGTTCAGATAAGGATTGAAAGGTGAGGTGGTGCGTTTTCAAAGTGATCAATGCCCGAAAGCGACCACCTCAGCGACTGTTTAGACGATATCAACGGCTCTGTTGAAATCCTCAACCGGAGATATGTTCTTGGAGCCGTGCTGAATACAGAGCGCGAATTCAGTACGACTTACCGCTCAAGTTGAAGCATCGGTCTTACAAACCAGATTACTGGTAACGACACTGGAGTTCGATTTGGATCGGGAGAGCCCCCCGCTCTGCCCATCCTCCGTTTTCGGGTCTCACTCTGTTGAATCCGGTCACAGCAAGATCGCAACACAACTCCTATCATCAATATTCTACAAAGAATGGCTTCTCAATATTATCCCAGCATTTCAAATGGCATTAGATCATTATACCCGTATGTCTCGGTCGATTAACCGAAGGGACGTATTAAGAAGTGGAGGTGCTGTCCTGCTCGGATCAGTGGCTGGGTGCACGTCTTTAGAGTCGACCGCTCCAGAGGAAGTTCGCATCGTAAGAGCGTACATCATCAATTCAGTACCGTCACCGTTCGAAGTCGATTTCCATCTCTTAGATGGCGAAGAAACCGTGTATTGGGACACTGTCGCAGTAAATGCTGATTCCTCCGGATTGGAGACAGGCGGAACAACCCTTGATGATGTTCCTGAGGTCCCCGGCGAATACGTCGCATCTGTCCGATTAGCAAACATGCCCTCCGTCGAACCAGTGACGTTCAACATTGCCCGCGCCGCCAGAGAACACGACTCCGAATGTGCCCGCATCAGGTTGTTGATCAGAAAGTGGAAGGACGATGAACGGCCGTCCATCTCGTTCCGGGGGAGCCCCGCAGACGAATTCTGGAGTTGTGACCCAAATGCCAAATGACTCCTGAGGCGGGTTAATTTCTTAAATACACTGGATTAAATTAGATAGGCAATATTCTTCGATGCGCTGACTATATCCTCTGTATCTCGCACGCCGATCCTATCAATTCTTAAGGATTTCAACCAAAGCCGATTCGACTTAATCACTATCAGTCCCGGTAACCGTCGGCGTGGACTTCCTGAGCGCCACCCAGTCGGTGATGTCGACCACCGTCTCGTTGGTCAGGTCGACCGTCACCGAGTACTTCAGCTGAGTCTCCGGATCATCGGTTGGATCGCTAATCCTGACATCAGCTCGATCCTCGACGTAGGAGGGCTCGCGGTCGACGACGACCGACCGCTCTCGACTGTCCGACTTGTTGATTTCGACCTGGTACACCGAGACGTTGCGGGACGTATTTACCGACGTGACGTTGCTACTTACGTCGAGCGTCCTCATATCGAGTTTGTAGATCGGGTCGACCGAGAACTCGACGCGGTCCATCTCGTCGACCCGCTGTCGAACCGTTTGGTTGGCGCGGGCAATGTCGACGGCGCGCTCGCGCTCGGTGGCGGTCAGCGGTTGGCGGCGCTCGGCGTCGACCCGAAACTGACCGGCGTCGGTTTCCTCGATTTCGACAGTGGTGACGTTCGACAGGTTGTCCATCACTGTCACGGTCCGGTTGCGGTCGGCGAACGTGACGTTCTCTTCGGAGACGACGAACTCCGCGGCATCGTCGCCGGTCGCGTCGGCCGTCGGATTCCCGAAGCTGACACCGATCCCGGCCACCATCAGGCCAACGACGGCGAGCACGAGCAGCACCCCGAGTCGGGACCGAAGCGCTCGGTTCATTCTACGCCTATGTTGACTGAAAGAGCCTATGAATCCTGTGATAAAACGCGTTCCAAACCGGTTGTAAACGCGTTTCACGGCCCTTTCACGCGGAAAAACGGTAACTGTTAAGCCCCGGTGTTAGATATCCGGCCGTATGGATCGCCGTGGGTTTCAGGGTCGACAGCTCATCGCAGCGGTCGGATTCGTGGGTACGGTGGTCGTCCTTGCCGTTCAGCTGATCACTCCCTCGCCCGTGATGGTGTCGCTCGGCGAGAATGGCGCGGAAGCGACACAGGTCGGGCAGTATTTCACCTACACGGACGTCTCGCTGATCGTCGTCAGCGCCATCCTCTGTGGGGCGAGCGGCACGTGGCTACTGGTCGGCGGTACAGTGCTGAGAGGGTCCTCGAACACGTCTACCGCCCAACACGATGCGACCGGTAACCACGATACGACCGACAACCACGGCACCACGACACAGCACCCAACCGGCGACTCCGACCCGCCCGACATCGGGTCGAGCGACGGGACGCCGCCTGACCCCGAGCCATCCCCGCAAGACCGCTGGGAGCAGGCGGTCGACCGGCTCCGGAACAACGAGGAGACGATCTACGCGCTACTGGTCAAGGCCGACGGCAAACTCCCACAGCGGGAGCTCGTCAAGTCGACCGACCTCTCGAAGGCGACGATCAGCCGGACGCTCGACAAACTCGAACAGAAGGAATTGGTCGAGCGCAAACGCCGCGGCATGGGCAACGTCGTCCACCTCAAATAACCCCTTTCGCCCGGGTTTCGAACCGGTTTCAAACGCGTTCCGAACAGTTACCAATAAACACACATCTGGGCTTTCACACAAGCCAGAGTCGGGGCAGCGCGGACGGCTACGCAGCCGCTGAGGTCGCGTCGACGATCCGGCTGGCCCGAGACTATGCGATATACGACAGCAACACTCGCGGCACTGGCGCTGGTGGCCCTCGTGGCCGGCGGCGTCAGTGCGGCACCGATGACCCATCCGTCGACCGCAGCGTCGGCGGACGTCGCACAGCCAGTTAACTACACTACCGACACGGTCGACCCCGACGACAAACTGACCGACAGCGACGTCGAGACGGCCCGTGAACTCGCGTGGGCCAACGACTCCGTCCGGGCGGTCGTCGACGGAGACACACCCGTCCACTTCGACGTCTGGGCCCCGAACGGCGAGGATGATCACGTCTCGGTCTGGGTCGAACAGAACGAGACGACCGTCGCCATCGCCGACATCGACCTCGACGCCGAATCGGTCCTCACGGTCGACGAGCCGACGGTTTTGTCGACCGATGAGACCGAAACCTTCGAACTCGAAGCAACGCCCAATTCGTCGGCCGCGGATATCAAGACGGGTTCGTCGCCCAACGAAACGGAGGGTTTTGCGGTCGAAACAACGCTCAATTCGTCCGCTGCGGACTCGGTCTTCGAAGTGACTACCGACATCCCGGACGACAGGACGGTCGACGGTGAGAGCGACGAGTAACTGACCGACCCACTCCGACACGCATTCCCTTTTTTATTATCTTCTCGAAGCCCGCCGGTAGCTTCCATCTGATAAGGCAGGGGTCTCGACGGATAACTCAAAGAATTGTTCCACACTCTACAATATATTTACAGATGTCGTGCCTCTGTGGAGGCATGGATGAGCGACCCTCAGGTGTCGAGGCCTTGATGAACCTGAATTTAAACCGCCGTGGCCTACTGGCTGCGACCGGGATGGCTGTAGCTGTAGCGCTCGCTGGGTGTACTGTGAGTTCTCCACGAAACACTACCGCGGACGACCCCCCGAATACGACTGATGAGCCGCCAGCCGAGGAGCCTATGGGATCGCTGCCCGAGGGATCGCCCTCGTCGACGAACGACCGAATTGGTGAACTCGTCGCTGGCAACGCAGGCTTTGCCCTTGATATCCACGAGCAACTCACAGCAGCCGACGACGTTGACAACGTGTTCGTCTCACCCTACAGCGTCTCGATGGCACTTGCCATGACGTATGGTGGGGCAAGTGGTGAGACAGAGACCGCAATGCGAGAAACCCTTGGTTTTTCGCTCCAAGAAGAGACTCATCCTGCCTTCGGCGAGCTACAAGCAGCACTTGATACCAGAGCCACGATAGGCGTACCGAGAGGCTCTGAGAAGGAGACAATCGATGCCTTCCAACTCGAAGTGGCGAACGCCCTGTGGGGTTCGACCAGCTACCCATTTTCCGAGGCGTATCTGGATCTCGTCGACGAACACTACGGTGGGGGATTCAATGAGGCAGACTTTGGGAGCAACCCCGAGGCCGAACGCGAGCGCATCAACCAGTGGGTCGCCGATGCGACAGAGGGTCGGATCGAGGATCTGATTCCCAAAGGCGGCCTGTCGGCCCAGACTGTCTTCGTGTTGACAAATGCGATCTGCTTCATGGCGGACTGGCAACTTCCGTTCGATCCAGATAACATGAGCGAGTCAACCTTCAGGGCCCTTAATGGATCAAAGTCGGCTGTTTCGATGATGCACCAGAACCTCCGGACCAACTACGCCGATCTCCCGAATGTCCAAGCAATCGAACTCCCATACGTTGGCGGCGGGGTGTCGATGGTCGTGATCGTCCTCGATGAGGGTAAATTCGAAGAGGTTCAGACGGAACTCACCGGACCGACGCTTTTCGGCATCTTTGAGGCCTTAGGCGATGCCAGTGGGGATCTTCGAATGCCAAAATTCGAATACGAGTTCAATACTGAACTCAGTGAGGTGCTCAAATCAATGAGCATGGAGGCGGCCTTCGGACCCGGAGCAGACTTTTCAGAGATGGTCGACAGTGGTGGGGGTCCTAGAATAGACGATGTGTTCCACAAGGCGTTTGTAAGTGTCGACGAGGAAGGAACGGAGGCTGCAGCTGCGACTAGCGTTTTCATGATCGAAAGTGCGCCGCCGACGTCGTTCGATCTGACTATTGACCGGCCATTTTTGTTTTGTATTCGAGATCGGCCAACCGACGCCGTCCTCTTTTTGGGGCAGGTGACCGACGTGAGTGCTGCTCAATCGTGAGGTCGACTCGAAGTTGATCAGTGGCGCCACAATCGGCTCAAATATTTTCTCGTGGATCTGGCTGTGAGTTTCCTACGACCGCCGGAGGCTCACGAGAACGCTGCTATGCGCGCACCTACTACTCTGACAGTAGCGCCCGATGAAAGAGTATATTTCATTGGCTCTGTTGAATCCGATGATGGCACGGGGATTACAATCTCTGAAGGTGCGTTTATCTCACTCTTCGTCGGCGATGAATTGGATCGATCCACCCACTGATCTCGATCCTCTCACTCTCTGCCAAGATTCTATCTCCGAATTCTCTCGGTGGCGGTTCTGAACCAAGGACAGAATGACTCGATTCCGACGCCTTCCGCGGATTCAACAGAGCACTGGAGTGGGAAGTGCGTGAAGGAAGCCACACCTATTCGGGCTCGCCGCCCGGATGCTGACGGCATCCGGGCGGCCTCCCATGATAGTGCGTCCTTGGCAGGTAGGCCAATCAGATCCACGCGTCCTGAGACGCTGTTGAATCATCGGCCTTTGACCACCCCAGTACCTCTTCACGCACGCTGGGGACTTAGCAAGCTTTCATCCCATCAGAGCCGTTGTTTCAGCAAGAAACGCAGTCAACCACCCGGGTAGCGTGTCTGTGGTGTAGCTTCCATCCAGTGCCGCCTGGACCACTGTCTGCTCCTGTTCATCCAGAGCGTCAACAGTGGGAATCGGCCCAATCGGAGAGGTTGTTCAGCCGGACTGTATGTGAATATGTCGGCGTCACTAGCTGCGTGATTCCAGTGTCGGCAGCCGCTGGTATTGTGTCCACAGATTCTGTTGTGTCCGATTCAGTTGGCGACTCCGTTGTCTGTGGCCTCGTCTCACTGAGATGGCCACTTACCCCAAGGCAACCCGTTGCGAGCGCGGTAATGAGTATCCAGCGGTACATAGCAATAGACGGATGGCAATCCAAAAAGTGTCACTGGTACTTCAAATAGCCCTTTGAGAAACAGCGCTGGAACCCGATTCACCAATGTCGCGATAGCTATGATGAGATTATAGAGTCTATCGAGATTATGCGAAGAGCGGCAGATAGAGCCCACACGCGTCTCTCCCGGACATCTCAAGCCGGGTTTCATTCCTGATTCAACTCTACTCCACGTACTACAAGACGTCCACGATCTCGACCGCCCACGCGAGTGCGTCGGCAAGATCGACGCTCATGGCGACTGGGTTACCACTGAAGCCACAAGCCTGCTTGATGCCAAGTTAGTCACGGGTTCTGCGCAGGCACGTCGTTGCGTTCTAGCTCGACTGGCGTTGCTGCCGATTGGTGTCGGTTAGACTCACAACATTTCCCATCCCGCGGCGTTTCCGCTCGATGAGTCCATCGCGCTCGAGCAAATCCAACTTGCGACTGACTGTTGATTGTGAGAGATCCGTTTCCGCAACGACTTGTTGTTGTTCTAAATAGCCGTCATGCTGGAGGACCAGCTCGTAAATCTGCTGTTCATCACCCACGAGGGTTTCGAGATTCGATTCCCAGATGCGTTTTTGTCGTTCGAGTGGATCTGTCTCAGTTGCTGTCGCCGAGTTATCCGGGTCAATAGCTACCGTTTTGTTGTCGTCCGCGTCGGCAGTTGGCTGCGATGGCCCGTGGTCCGTGAACCACAGGTAGCTACTCGTGAGTCCACCAACCCAGGCTGCTGTGAGGAGGACCACTATATCACGGAGTGTGTACACACTCGGCACGCGATGAATGCTTGATGTACTTCCTTTGATCGTAACCATCACTGGAGTCGGGTTCCAGACCAGAAATATGACGGTCCCGATCGACAGCAGGCAGGTGACTGCTGCGAGGAGGGCTGTTCTGGAGAGCGGTCGCCAGGGCATACACAATATCGCTGTTAGTACCCTCCGGAAAAAGTATATCGTTTCACCGACATTCCAAGCGATTTCCAATCCTGCAAGGCTTTGGAAAGGCGATGGAATCGCCTCCTCTACCCACTCTATATCAGGTCTTTCACTCATAGGACTATGTGAGATCACCACCGATGGTGGTCTCAGGAAGCAGACATGACACGACAAATGTACAACCGCAAACTAGCGATCTATGGCCTTGTGGCCGTTGCTGTGGCCGTTGCTGTTGCCGGGATGATCGGCGTCACAGCAGCAACGGTCGCAGAGCCGTCGGATCGAGCAGTCAACCACACCGGAAGTGTCGAAGAGGTGTCGATCTCGAAGGGAACATCCAACATCAGTATCTCGGCTGACCACAACCTGCCAAACGAGAGTGCAGTCGACTCGCTGGACGGCACGCCGGTGTCCGAGATTGTCGACCGGCCTCGTGGGACGACGTTCGGCGAACTGACTGCCGATGAGATGCAGACACTCAAAGAACAAACTGTTCTGGGGACCTACTCAGATGAGCAACTCGCAGTGATTGAAGATAGCGCCATCGGTGCCTGGTCTGCATCCGACACCTCACTCACTGCCCGCGTCACTACAACTGTTTCCAACAGTAGCGATGCTGGCGTGAGCGTGCAGGCGCCTGAAAAACTCCCAGAAGAGAGTGTTGTCACGGAACTCCCGGGCACCCCAGTCAGTGAGATCGTCGATGCACCCAGAGAGACGACATTCGCAAATCTCTCTACATCCCAGCAGGACACCCTCAGAACAACAACGGCACTGTCGACCTTCTCCGACGAACAGTTCGAAGAGATGGTCGAGTCGAACAGGATGCAGATCGGGTCCGTGTCCGTGTTAGACGAGACATCTGGTGACAAAAAGGTCTGGTACACAACATCAACGGCTTGACATTTCCCCCGCCCTGAACGCGGAGGTCGTGCGTGTTCAGCCGTCCCGAGCGCGGGTATCTAACAGCCACGAGTGTGTAGCCTCCCGTTGGAGGAACAGGTCGTCGTAGGCATCCACGTCCGGCAGGCCGCTTCCGAGGTACGTACGGATGCCCGATTGGGTGTGTTCCTCGGGGAACGTCCCGAACTGACCGGGGACGAACACGCCGTGACTGGCTGACGCCCACGACCGCCACGGGCGACTCCCGAGCCGTGCCGACGGATTCCTGTGTGCGTTCACGTCGATCCGGAGCGCGAAGCGGCCGCATTCGAAGACCGTTCGGAACGGAACGACGTCGCCTGCCGAATCGACGATGAGCCGAAGGTTTCCGAACTCGTGGTCAGCTCGGTAGTTGTCCAAGAGAGCCGCCACGAGTAGCGTGTGGAACTTCAGCGAGGTGTACGGGTGATAACACCGACTCGTTGAATGCGGCGGCCACGTCCGATGCGAGCCACCGTTTGTGCGCAGTCTGTGCGTCCTCGATGCCGATGAGGTCAAGACCCGACAGCAGTGGAGATATTAAAACCTGCCTACAGAATATTGTCGCTAGGCTTCCTCAAATCGATCGAGGCCGAATAGATTGATGTGATGATCGGTTCGATCATCAATGGCTAAATCTGCGAGCACCTCTCCGACTACGCTTGCGAATTTGAATCCGTGACCCGAAAACCCAGCGCCAACGGTCACTTGGGGCTGGTCAGGGAGCGTGTCAAGGATGAAGTGGTCGTCTGGCGTGTTCGTGAACATACAGGTGGCGAGACGCATTGTCGGGCCGGTACCTTCGGGGAAGAATCGTTCAGCGTATTGGCGAAGCAGTTGCTCATCCTCAGAGTTGGGTTCTCGTGAGAAGGTGTCGGGATCGACCGTCTCTTCCAGATGGTTGAATTTCCCAAACTTGAATCCAGGTACGTCGTAACGAGGAAATCCGTAGTAGTGTCCTGAGCCGGTGTCGTGGACGAACACAGGGAATGAGTTAGGGTGAAACCGTTCGGGTGCGGTGGGCCGGAGCCACGCGAGAACTTGTCGTTCCGGGACAGCTACTGCCTCGAGGCTGGGCAGGAGTTTTCGTGCCCAAGCACCGGCGGTGATGACTAGATGTTCGGCCTCGTAGGTATCCTTATGTGTCGTCACCCGCACGCCACCGTCCGGGAGGGTTTCGTACTTCTCGGCAGCTTCGCGCGCTCGAACAGTAGCGCCCGCGTGCTGGGCAGCCTCAACATGGGCGACAATACATTGCTCGGGGACAAGAAAGCCTCCATCGGGCTGGTAGACTGCTCGATGGTTCGCAGGGAGGTCATAGCCAGGGAAGCGGTTGTTTACCTCGCTTGCGTCCAGTATTTGGTGGTCGATGTCATGGGTGATACAGGATTCGCGAGATCCAGCGAAGACGCGGCTGTCGGGCGGTCCAGCATCAATACCACCTGTGGTGTTGAGCAAGTCACGGTCCGTTTCAGCTTCCAGTTCGCGCCACAGGTCGTAGGCTCGGCGGATCAGCGGGACATATGCGGGATCTTCGTACTGCGGCTTGCGGATGATGCGGGTGACACCATGTGACGATCCCATCTCGTGGGGAATGTCATATCGTTCTAGTCCCAAGACATCAAGCCCCCGGTCGGCGAGATGGTACGTCGCCGCACTGCCCATTCCGCCAACACCGATTATAATTACGTCGTAGCGATGAACGGCATTTTGTGTCATATTTAGAACTCTCGTTCAGTTGAGCGGACAAGGAGTTCGCTGACGCTAGTAGCTGGGTGGGAGACGGTTAAGTGAGTGGACCCAACAATTGCTTTGGGGTCATGGATCGGGAGTTTCTCACAGAATTCTTCGAGTTCCATTCGTGTCAGATTTAGCCTCAGTGGGACTTGGTATCCGTAACGAATCGCGATTTTTATGTCATCTATGGAGGGCATCGTCGCAAGCTCTAATTGTGGAATTGAAAAGCTTAGCGGTTCCCCGCTATATATTTACGAGGGCATATTATCGAAGAAGAAACTGCTCTGTTGAATAGCGATCTTATCTGCCGATATCGACGGTTTAGAAGGGTGAAGTCGAGGAGATCGAAGTTGGTATGGAAATCGATATCCTCGACTTCATTGAGCAGTGTCGTGACCTAGCTAAACAAGCGTTGGGGAAGCACGCGGACGATTCCGCAGGGATTCAGACGACCGGGTCCGCTCGAAGTCTCCTCGAACTGTTAGACAACGAGCATACGCAGAATATCCTGAAAACGCTCTGTCGGGGGCCGAAGCGGGGGCGAGACCTAATAGACGCCTGCGAGGCGTCCCGGGCGACCATCTACCGGCGCCTGGATCGCCTCGAAGCGACCGGACTCGTCACGACCGAACTGTACGTCGACCCCGACGGACATCACTGTGAAACGTACCGATTACGGCTGGACCGGTTGTCGCAGTCGAGTCGGGAACGGTGTCGGTCACGGTACAGTCGACGACCCAGGAGCGACGGTAGCGACAGGATGAGATTAGGCACAGTCTCTGGCTCAGAAGCGCTGGGTCGATTTATATCCGAACGGTAGCCCTCACGATAATCCAAGCCAATGATCAACCCCCCTCCGAGACGAGACGATGAATAGTGCGTTACCACGACAGCCGCCAGTCGAACACGTACTGGAAGACCAGGTGCGACTCTCCGTCACCGGGGACGAATCCGCAGCCGTCTGTGAGTTACTCTCCTCGACGACGGCGCGAGCGATCGTTGCCGCGCTCAAGGAGAGACCCAAACCGGCCTCGGAGATCGCTACAGCGGTCGGAACGTCGCTCCAGAACACCAGTTATCACCTCGACCGCCTCGTCGAAGGGAACCTCGTCGAGCCCACCCAAACCTGGTACTCGAAGAAGGGGCGAGAAATGACCGTCTACGCGCTCCGAACCCGGGAACTCGTGATCCGATTCTGAGATTAAAACGGACTCCCGACCTAGGGGGTCTCGGTCGGCGACCGCCGACTGATACGCGCGTCGATCTCGGTGGCCGGTCGGACAGTCGAGCCGACATCGACGCCGACCTCGTCGACATCGTGGTCGACCCGGCAGCGGTGGACAAACGTCGCGAGGGCGATCTTGAGTTCGAGGCGGGCGAACCGCATCCCGATACAGTGTCTGGGACCGCCTTCGAACGGGAAGTACGCGTACTCGGGACGGTCCGAATCGGTTTCTTCCGTCGATTCCCACCGCGATGGATCGAACCGATACGGGTCGTCCCACCACCGGTCGTCGGTATGAACGTGGAACTGCGGAATGACGACGAACGTGTCCGCGGGCATCCGATACCCACCGATCCTCACGGCGGCGTCCGTCTCCCGGAAAATCGCCGCCGCCGGAGGGTATCGACGAAGCGTTTCGCGGAGGAATCGGTCGGTGTACCCGAGTGCCGGCAGATCGTCAAGCGTCGCATACTCACCGGTGACCACCTCGTCGACCTCCGCGGCGAGTCGCCGGGCGACGTCCGGGCGACGACCGATCTCATACAGCGCCCACGTGAGCGCCGTCGCGCTGGTCTCGTGGCCGGCGAACAAAAACGTCGCCAGTTGACTCCGAATTTCGTCCTCGCTCGGCCCGTCGGGACCGGTCGCCGCCTGTAATAGCGACAGGAGGTCGTCGCCGTCGGCAGCCGACTCCTGCTTGTCGAGGAGCGCATCAATGACTGACTCAAGTTGGGAGATTCCGCGGCGATACCGTCGGTTGCTGGGAGTGGGAAGCCACTCAGGAACGGCGACGGCGCCCGGCGCGTCGCTGCTCCGTTCCCGGATGGCATGGGCACCGGCCCGGACCGCCTCCCGGCGGTCGTCCGTTTCGATACCGAACAGCGTCTTGCCGAGGACACGAAGCGTGTACTCGGCCGTGGCGTCGGCGACGTCGACGGGAGCGTCAGCGGCACACCACTCGTCGGACGCCGCGGCCGCGTACGCGCCCATCGTCTCGGCGTACGTTTCGACCCGTTCGCGATAGAACAGCGGCTGGAGTTGTGACCGTTGTCGCTGCCACCGCTCGCCGTCAGTCAACAGCAACCCGTCTGCGAGGATGTCGACGCCGCCGACATAACCGCTATCGGTGGGCTGTTTGTCGCTGCCTTGGCCTATCGCGGCTATCGACGATACGGGTCCACGAAGATGCGTGCGCTGGCTGTCGGCATCGGATTGTTAACCACTGGTGTCTTCCTCGCTGCCATCACCACCGCTGTGATTGGAGCAGGAACCGGCGTTGTCCTACTTGTCCGAGGCCTCGTGACCGTCATTGGGTTGTGTACTGTACTCTACGCAATTCTCATTACGTAACGGTCAATCTGTTGAGAGTCCGATTCCTGAAAGGAAGGCCAGCCTGTTTCAGATCCAGAAGTTGCGATCGGGGATTTATCCAACAAGAGTGCTATTGACAAATCAATGAATACGACACAGCGCTCGGAACTTACAGGAATTGATCTCTCCGGTAGCCAATATACAGTTGAGCAGACAGGCAGCGATCAGAATTTTCGACCGGAGTACGAAGCCAGAGACGTAACCGGTGAAACGCTGTTTAGCGGTACGTATCGGATGTACGAAGGAAAAGACAGGTTCCAATTTGTCGATCCCGACGGGACTGAGATATTTACTGTGGAAGCAGGCGGGACCTGGGATATTGCTGGAGACTATCTCCTGACTGATAGCCAAACTGGAGAGGAGATTGTGGTCTTAGACAATGATTTGTCGCTGTTCCAGGATACGTGGCGGATTCGAGATCCCCATGACGGGTCGTTGTTTGCTGAAATTAACTCACGTGGAGGCGCCATCACACTGGGCCGGAAGATCCTCCCAGTGGGGCAGTGGATTGGCCACAAGTACGAGATCTCTGATTCAGATGGCGAACCAGTTGGGTCGATTGAAAGTGGGTTCGCGATTTTCGACGAATATGAGATAACGTTCTCAGATACGAGCTCTGTCCCGGTCGCTCCGATTGTCATTGGAGCGATCGTCATTGACGGGATTCAGGGAAATTAAACACAAGGCTCTGTAGTTTCGGTACACTGCGGCGGACTTCACGGGTATCGGACGCTCCGGCTATTGTACCCCTCGTCTTTCCAGGTACCGTCGACATCGGTGAGGAACGTTTCCGTCATCCGGATATTGACCGTGGTCTTCTCAGGGGATTCAGCTTCTGCCAGATCTCTGTGTTGAATTTGTGTAGCAATGACGGTTACGCTCAGCCCACCACTTCAACGGAGGACCGTGGTGACTTGACCGAATGAGTTCTAGAATATCTCAGCTCTTCAGTGAGTCTGCGTATTGCACAAAGCAAGGGTTGAGTATACAGAAAGGGTTTATCGCTCTCAATCTATGGAGAAGTGTGACTATTGAACCGCTCCGCGATAGGATTCTAATAGGCGTGGGTGGGATAGCCGTTTCTGCCGGGGCGTACCTCCCGTGGTTGAAGACTAACCCGAAACTCCCTCTGGACGCTGAAATACCGACGATCTACATTCCCGGGATGAACGTGGGATTCGAGGCGTTCGACTTTGCCCTGCTCGGTTTAATCGGGCTTGTCCTCGTATTCCGTGGCAGTTCACGGAAGCGGTTGCAGTCCGTAGTTACACTTCTGACGGGCGTGGGGACCGTGTTATTCTGTGGGCTCTATCTATCTGGCTCACTCACGGGATTTACTGCGACGTTCGTTCCCGCGTTCGGGTGGTGTCTCACGGTTCTCGGCGGGGTCTCGCTGACTGTCGCCGGAGTACTTCAGCATTTTCGAGGTGGAGCCCCCGACCTCAAGGAGCGAACGGAGTGAGCGAGTAGGTCGGGGAGGAAACCGACATGGGACGACACAACCGCCACACCGCGACCGACCGACTCCCAGGCCTATAAGTACCGTCGGGTACTCTCTGAGACTATGGGTGTGCGTCGAACCGCCGTCGTGAAACTCGCTGTTTCCGACGAGCAACGCGACGCCCTCCACCGAACTGCCGAGCAATACCTGTACTGCGCGAACCGAACCGCCGACTACTGTTGGTCCGACACCTCCTACACTGAGTGTAAGACCAACAAGCGAGGGGTTCGTGACGCGCTCTACGCCGACCTTCGAGAGGAGACGGACCTCCAAGCTCAACTTGTCCAAGCCGCTATCAAACGCGCTGTCGAAGCCGTCAAAGCGTGTGTCGAACGGTGGAAAAAGGGACAGCGCGTCTCTCAACCGACGTTCACGGCCGAAACGATGGACTACGACGCCCGGAGCGCGACCTTCTCCCGGAACAAGGTGTCGCTGGCAACTGTTGAGGGCCGAGTCGAACCGTCGTTCGTTCTCCCGGCAGACAGTCCGACGCCCTACGAGCGGTACGTACTCTCCGAGAACTACGAGTTCCGCGAGAGTACGCTTCGGTACGACGCGGCCACTGACGAGTTCTATCTCAACATTTCGACGCGGCGGATAGACGGTGACGATGAGGTTTCGGAAGATACCGGGCACTCCGACCAAACGGTCCTCGGTATCGACCTCGGCGTCAACAGCCTCGCTGTATCCTCAACCGGCACGTTTTGGCAGGGGGACGACTACGACCACTGGTGTCGTGAGTTCGAGAAGCGGCGTGGCGAGATGCAACAGCGCGGCACGCAGGCCGCACACAACGCGCTGCTTCGCCTCGGGAAGCGTGAAGAAGCCTGGCGCAAACAGTACATCCACACGATCGCCAACGAACTCGTTTCGGAAGCCGTCGAACACGAGTGCGACGTGATCGCGTTCGAGGACTTGAGCGACATTCGTGAGCGGCTTCCACACGCGAAGTGGCACCACGTCTGGGCGTTCCGACGCCTGTTTGAGTACGTCTCCTACAAAGCCCCTGAAGAGGGATTCTCCGTGGAGCAGGTCGAGCCGACCCACACATCCCAACGCTGTTCTCGGACGGACTGTGGGTTCACGCACGACGGCAACCGCCAGGGCGAACACTTCGAGTGCCAGAAGTGTGGGTATGAAGTGAACGCGGATTACAACGCCGCAAAGAATATTGGCGTGCGGTACGCTCGGAAGCGACAGCACAAACTCCGTTCCTCGCCCAAGTCGGGGTGCGGAGACGCACCAGTAGACGTGCGTGTGAATGGTGGGACGTTGAACGGCGAGAGTTACCAGCCTATTGCTGGCGACTGATTGCTGGGAGTCCACATCAAAGCCCTACCCTCAAGGACCGAGGCGCAGAGCGCCGAGGGAGTAGGGTAGGGTAGTTTACACGCCTAAAGCGACGGCGGCGCTGATAGACTAATCCTCTGTACTGAGTGATTCAGTCTATTCGAATCGGCACCTGATATCGTGCGAGTTACGCGCGCTGTATGTAGCACGCTCGTCGGAACCTGCTCGGATTCTGGCAGTAACAGCGTGCGAGATATACACTGTTTGATGAAACAACCGCACGATACACAGGTCGGTTGGCAGGTGTTAGTGCGGAATGTCGACAATTTGACGGCTTTGGTGGCAGATAAAGGATACGACTGGGAAGCACTTCGTACGAGGTTGCGTGCTGAACGTATCACACCGCTGATTCCGCAGCGCGGTCCAGGTTTCCGAGGATGGGAGAGAAACTTACTCATCCATGATCGGCGTATAACCAGCCTTCAAATGCTGAGTCCGTGTTTTTCGGATTGCGGCAGCGATATAGTGAGACGCTGTTGGCGAGAACGGGGTTCGGTCAATTCGGCGAACTTGTCATGAAATCAGCGGTGCGAAACATCGAACGCGCAATCGAGGTGGCTGACCACTGAACGCTGGCGTCTAAACAACGCCTAGAGAATCTACTCAGGACGATTTGTGAAGCTCAGTCACCGACCGGGGGGGTTTCGACAGGGAACTACAATCAACATCTAGTGCTAGAATCGACTTCGGTCACTACTTCGCCCTGCTTGATCGAGATTGTCTCATCCCGTAGATATACCCAACCGGCGACGAGGAGATAGCCACAGATGAAAACTGGAATGATGATGACCGGGTCGAGCGACTGGAATTGAAGCCTTGCCCCGGAAACACTGTGCTCCGTGCGCAAGACCGCCGGACCAACCGCTCCGGGCGGGCCAAAGAAGAGATTTTGCTCCGCGAAGTTGATGCCCGTGTGCAAACCGATCGGGAGTGCGAGCTCGTTCGAGAGAAGGTAGGCCAGTCCGAAAAGGCCGCCCATGACAGATGTCATGACCAGCGCGTACAGTAACGAAATCTCCTCTGGATTCGATCCCAGTGGACCGTGAAGGAATCCATAGACGAGCGAACTGCTCAGCCACGCGCCGAGTGCTGCCGTCGTTGGAGACAGGTCTCGAACAGACAGCCCTTCCGCAGCGTTCTTGAGAAAGAGGCCGCGAAACAACGTCTCTTCCCACAACCCGACGAATACCCAGCCGAGCAGGACGACTCCGAACCCAGTCATGAGCGTTTCTGCGTCTCCTGCTGAGAATGTTTCCACTGTAGTTACCACGCCAAGCTGGTGAGCGAAGCCGAAAGCGAGACCAACAAGCCCAATGCCGATGACAGCACCAACGACTGCTTCAAGCCCCCAACTGAAAGAGAGGGCAAATCCATAGTCTGAGAGTCGTCGGTGATCGATGTAGCGAGCCAGAAGCCCGGCTGTAGCGAGAACAGCGATAACGGCAAACAGGTGTGCAAAAAGGGGGACGAACAGGTCTTGTATTGCCACTTGCTGAACCACGAGTACGCCGCCCAGAGCACCGGCAAATGTCAGACCAACTGCGATGATGATTCGCCAAGAAGCACGCAAACGGCTATCGGTGGTTCCACGGAATATCCGGTTACCTGCGGCTCTCAATCGACTTTTCATGCGTATAGGGTATCAGTCTATTATAATAAAGCAGGAGCCTGTGTTCCAGAACCGGAAACACCGGCTTTGTTGAAATCCTCAGAAGTTGATAGTTTCACACCCCCAATCGCTCAGTACAGGAGACTCACGAATCGCTCAGTACAGGGTCGACATCGATCAGTCCCAAACATGGTACCTGTCAGGGTTCAGTTGCCTGCCCGGTGGGAGTCTCCTCAAGCCAGCGTTCAAGCTCTTCTTCGTGTGCTTGCCAGTCGGCGAGCAGCCGCTGATACTCGTCACGGGCGGCCTCTGCACCCTGGTAGGCGGCGATGGATTTTAATCGATTTTTCAGCGCTTTCTGGCACATCGCTGTCTCATCATACCAGTCGTATCCACACTGTACTAACATATCGTGGATGGCTGCCCAGAATCCAACTTGCTTCGGATTCTCATCGTGGCCATCGCCGACTATCGGGAGTGGCTCCTCGAATTCGCGGTAGTAGGCGAGCGAAAACTGCGTGATGAGCTGTTTCAGCCGGTACTCCCACTCGCCACCGATCTCCCCCTTCGCGTCGGTTTGCTGGTCCAAGAGGCTGTCATACCCTTCGTCTTCGTATCGCTGGAGGTGCCACGAGGTGAGGCCACTGAACTCGTCCCATCGATCAGATTCAGCCTCGACGACCTCATCCGGAGTGCCCTCAAACACCAGCCGCACTAATCCCCCATCCGGTCCGGTATCGTACTGAGCAAACTGTCTATAGGACCAAAACCAACCGGCTGTCCAGTACTCGCTCGTCTCGAAGCGGTCCCACGCGTCTGTGAGGTACGTCCGGACGAATCGTTCCTCGGATACGGGCGAATTGAAATGGAATTCGACAGTTGCGCCGACCATGGGTCAGCCTCATGTGGGATTTTGATATACTTTTTGTGTGTCAAATATGAACTGCGTTCAAGAAAGTCAGAGTCGGTAGATACGCAGGAGCAGTTTGACGGGTGATTCGCTACTGAACCTGTGAAACCAATCCCTTGTGAAGTGTTCTATGACACCCTCCGTTGAGCCTGCCGTCAGGCAGGTCTACGATCGCTCGTGTGTCGGAGATTGAGGGGTAGAAGCGCTAGCGGTTGTTGATGTCCGTGGCCTCCTCTAATCGCTCGACGCGTTCGCGCAGCTCTTCGAGGTTGGGATCCTCGGCACGCGCATCCTGTAGCGGACGGACGTCGGTGAGCGCTTCGTCGACGCGATCGTCTTCAGCTTCGCCACCGAGGTAGAGGTCGCGACGATCTTGGTGGAGACTCCGGAGCGTCGACTCGGCGATGCCGGTGTCGCCAGCGACAGTCGCGAACGACTCACCGCGGTCGACACGGGTGAGGGCCTCCCGGACGTGTAGGAACTCGGACGGATCAACGTGAAGGTAGCCATCCTCGACGACGAACCCTGCTGGCGGCCTCCCGGTCCACTTTCCGGCGGACTGTGCGGCGCGGACGCCCGACCGTATCCGCTGGAGTTTTTGCTGGTGTTCTATTTGGGCGAGGTCGCCCATCAGCCGAGCAACCATGCTGTATATTGTCTGCTGAAGCTCGCCGTCGTCGACGTGAATCTTCAGGCCGACGTCGAGAGCCTCAACGCCGGTGTCGTGTTCCAAGCAGTGCTGGATGAATTCGTGAATCTCAGTCGGGCCGAGGCGAGAGAGCCGGCTGATCTCGTGAACGATCACGATATCGAACTCCCCACTCTCGACGTCGTCGAGGAGTTGGTTGTAGACCTCGCGAGTGTCGGTGTCGGCGGCGCCGGAGACGATCTCCGGATACTCCTCGACGTCTTTGACACCGAGACGCTCCAGGTGTTCACGCGCCTCGTCGAGCTGCCGAGACACGTCCTGATCCGATGTCGAGACCCGGGCGTAGATCGCCGCGGTCGTGGGTCCGTTTTCGCTCATGTTTTCGAGGACGTACAACTAACTTAAACAAGTGGGGGTTACTGCGGTTTTGTGTATAGCACTACCTTCTCGACGCAGTTTAGGGTTCAGCTGTCTCGTACTAAAGATAGCATATCGGTTGTGTATTTTAGGAGTTTGCTAGGTCAGCCAGAACAAGGCTTAGAGGCTACAGCCAGACTAATTTCTAGGTGTGTCTAGATTTGTGGCTGGCCCAGAGCGGAGTGTTCCGTCAGAATCGCACTCACCCAGACTTGTATCGATGAGCTACCACCGTGACGTTTGTCACGGAGCGCCGTGCGTCGACGTTGAACGTCCGGAGGTCACTACAGAACCGACCCGATACTCGATAATCGCCGTGGACTACCCGCTGTCAGTCTCGTCGACGGTCAGCTCGTAGCCGGGGTAAGTGTTTGTATCGCTTGTCACATTGATATGAACCCGGGGTCAGCATCCATCGCAGTGAATCCGCCGTCACCACCTAGATCGGTGGATTCACCTCCATCGCCAGTAATTCTTTGATCCGCTAGCACAACCTCCCGGATGAAGTGAAAGATTTTTGTCATAGGTGACCAAATTCTCTAGTTTAATCCTGTTGATTCAGTGACACATGTCGCCTCGGTATGATAATTCCACATAACCGGGGTCAGTATAGTGATACAAGTACTGTTAACAAGCCGTGCGCAGGTCTCAGTGTCATGAAACCGTAACCTGCTGGGTCTGGCTTGATGTCTCCCCATCGTCGTCAGTTACGGTGATGGTTATATCGTACTGCTGTCCACCAGGGTTCGGAGATTGGTCTGGCCCCCTAAGGGATGTCACTCCGCTGGCGCTCGCTCCCGAAACAGATGGTGTCGCACTGTCGACCTCGTTGCCAGAGCCCACTCTTGCCATCGTCAACTCTAGACTTTGTACTTGACTGTCGTCGGAAACCGTCCAGTCAACATCGAACTGGGCGTACTTCGGATTACCACCAGTCTTGCTGGTGTCTGTCGTCTGGAAGGTATCAATCGTCGGAGCTTGGTTTCCACCACTGCCGGCATCCCCACTGTTTGGCGTGATAGTAAACGTCTTCGTCTCGGTTCCGCCGCTCGCTGGCTGGTACGTAATCGTGATTTCCACGTCCTCACCGCTCATGTCGACAGACGAAAAGCCGTTAGTGAACTCATAGAGGTAGAACGTGGCCGTTGCGCCGTCCGAAAGTTGTGCGTTCCCGTTATTAGTGAACCCGTCGGTGTCTAGATCGACAGTTTTCGGAAGGGCGGTTCCATCGTCGTAATCAACGTAGGCATCGGCCAAGTCCGCGGCAACGTATACCTCACTTGTCACGGGTTCGCCATTCGGTAATCCGTCGTCGCTGAGGTCACTGATGGCGCTGTTCCTCGGTGTTACTCTGACATCAGTGATCGTGACGTCTTCGCCAACGCGGTTCGTGACGGAGAAGTTTACCCCACCAGCGACAGCATCGAAATCGTTGCCGTCATAGGCCACGGCATCGTTCTGGTAGATAAGCTCTTCAACCACCGGGGGATCGTTCTGGCTGGTTGACCCACCAATACGTGCATTGCTGTTCTGAACTGGCTCTTCAGGTACTTCCTGTACGCCGACAGTATCGATAGTTAGACTACTGGTGGTTGTCTCAAGCGTTAGGTTGTGGATTCCGTCGTCGTTTACATCGTCTGTAACGCTATACTTATTATTTGAAATATCTGCGCTGTTCCAGTACTCTCCATTGCTCAACCGCGTTGGAACAGTGATATTTAGATCAGCTTCAGGGATGTCGCCAATAACATTTTCAGCTGGACGGAGTTCAAGAGTGACTTGGCCGGTCCCGCTTCGGCGAAACTCGTTTTGGAGAGCCGTAATTTGTACCTCACCGTCACTATCGACGAGGTTCTGATCTTCAATTACTGCGATTCCACCGCCCTCGTCACGAGCATCAAGGTAAAGCACGGATGCGTCATACCACGTCGGAGAGCGGTCAAGTTCGTTGTACCCCGGTCGGTACTCGATGAACCGAGTCGGAATAGTCTCGATCACCGTTTCATTGGATTCGTACGCAATCGTGATCGGATATGGCTCGCTGGTACGTATCGTCCCAGCCGGCGCTGGAGGATTTATTGTGAATACACGGGTTGAATATGTAGTACCCAGCTCAACCGTCTGGTACTGTGGCTGATCGATGCTCCCGGCTTGTAGAATACCTGCTCTGAGCTCGACAAGATCGTTGCGAACCTCTCCAGAGTGTTGGAACTCGGTCTCTGCATTCTGCTGTGGAACGATTTCTACCTGGTATAGTGAGAGCGCAAGGATCAGAAACCCAAACAAAATAACGACCCCGATTACTGTCGAAACAGCACGATTGTCGTCTATTGCGGACATATTACTTGAATGTCCACTCATTGTGGATTCACCTGAACATGCTGTGTGTCTTCTACCGACGGCCAGATGGCTAGTCGAATATCTGCAGGGCTGGGAATGATATAGAGGAACCAGTACGCTATCATAAGATGATGGAGGTAGTACGGATCTGCGATTTTAATCTGTTGCCAAATACCGGTCTGAATAGCGACGGCAGCAGCCACGCCGCCGACAAATAGAGGGGCAAGTGCAATCATCCGGAGTGTGGCTTTTGCCGGCAGTCTCTCAAAATCGAGGCGAAGTCGGAACGGGACCCATGAGGTCTGTTCAATCGAAAGCGGGCAGACAATCCGGGCGACTGCTAGGTGGGTCAGTTCGTGGAGTCCTATCGTAAGAACCGGGAAACAGATAGCAAGAAAGATTGCTTGAACTTCAGCCATACCAAGTCACTATCTGCTAAGCATTTAAATCTGGTACTGAGATTTGACGTTCGTGATAATCGGCTACAGTGCCATATTTCGGGCTTGCGGCCCCTATCTCGATATGTAGGGTTCGTCTGAAACCCGCGGATACGGACGTCGAGCTCCGAGCGACGGGCTCGCTTCAATCCCACAAGGGTTCGCCTGAAACGGGTTCCCATCCGCGTGCGTCCGCGCCGTCGCCTTGCTTCAACCCCACGAGGGTACGTCTGAAACGGAGGGTGTGTGTGGGTGGGGAGTGGCTAACCTCAGCTTCAACCCCACGAGGGTACGTCTGAAACGTCGCCTTCAATGTCGCCGCCAACGTCGACCACCTGCTTCAACCCCACGAGGGTACGTCTGAAACCATTATGGGTCCGTTGTGTACGAACGCCGACACTTAGCTTCAACCCCACGAGGGTACGTCTGAAACAGCGACCCGGACGAGTGATCGGCGACCATGACCTCGCTTCAACCCCACGAGGGTACGTCTGAAACTCAGCAGTCTCGATCAGGCCGTCGAGCTCTTCGTGGCTTCAACCCCACGAGGGTACGTCTGAAACTGTTCGGCCACCTCGTCGGGGATATTGTGCCAAGCGCTTCAACCCCACGAGGGTACGTCTGAAACTCGACGTGGAGACGGTCGGACTCGACACCGCGGAGCCGCTTCAACCCCACGAGGGTACGTCTGAAACAACGGCATGGTATTCGACCGCGATACACCGAACGGGCTTCAACCCCACGAGGGTACGTCTGAAACCGACGTGTATAGCGACCTCGAAGTGCCGCCCGAGGAGCTTCAACCCCACGAGGGTACGTCTGAAACTCGTACTTTACCGATGCGGTCAGACGCCAGATCCGCTTCAACCCCACGAGGGTACGTCTGAAACACAACTCACGGGTGGGAAGCCCGACGTGTACGCCGAGCTTCAACCCCACGAGGGTACGTCTGAAACCTGGTAGTGATGCTCGTCGATCCACTCGTCGACGTTGCTTCAACCCCACGAGGGTACGTCTGAAACCTGGTAGTGATGCTCGTCGATCCACTCGTCGACGTTGCTTCAACCCCACGAGGGTACGTCTGAAACGTCGACTCAGGCGATTCCGGCAGTACGGGCGAGGGCTTCAACCCCACGAGGGTACGTCTGAAACACCTCCCGGGCGGACGCAGCCTCCGACGCGTTCGTCCGCTTCAACCCCACGAGGGTACGTCTGAAACCGGTGATACCCTTGCTGCCGCGAAGCGCGCCGGCGAGCTTCAACCCCACGAGGGTACGTCTGAAACGATAGCGGGCGTCGCGGGGCTCGTCTACGTACGGATGCTTCAACCCCACGAGGGTACGTCTGAAACTGTTCGACCCGTCACTGCCGTTCTCCTTCGTGTTTGCTTCAACCCCACGAGGGTACGTCTGAAACTGTGGGGTTGATTCATCAACCATCCTCCGATGGATGGCTTCAACCCCACGAGGGTACGTCTGAAACCGGCGAAGTTCACGGCGACGGTGTCGGGCGGGCAAGCGCTTCAACCCCACGAGGGTACGTCTGAAACCACTAACCGACGCCTCCGGCAGATCCGTGCGACGATCGCTTCAACCCCACGAGGGTACGTCTGAAACGCGTAGAGCGCGATCTGGTCGACAAACGGTATATTGCTTCAACCCCACGAGGGTACGTCTGAAACCCGCCCGCTCCGAGCGGCTCCTGCCAGCCTGATATGCTTCAACCCCACGAGGGTACGTCTGAAACCTACGACGACGTACCCGCCCGCGAGTGGCAAGGGCTGCTTCAACCCCACGAGGGTACGTCTGAAACACCCTGAACAGATATACAAGCGCAACGTGTTCGACCGGCTTCAACCCCACGAGGGTACGTCTGAAACCACCGACCTCGTAGTATTTCGGATCGCGGAGTGACTGCTTCAACCCCACGAGGGTACGTCTGAAACCCACCGCCGCGGGCCGGACGACCCGGGCTACCGGCGGCTTCAACCCCACGAGGGTACGTCTGAAACCGCCAACTCAACGACGCACCACAACCGCTACTACTCCGATAACGCTTCAACCCCACGAGGGTACGTCTGAAACGCGTCACCGAGGCGTACGCGCGGACCTCGCGGGCGCTTCAACCCCACGAGGGTACGTCTGAAACGACGTGCGACCACACGAGTAGCTCGTGGCGCGTCTTGCTTCAACCCCACGAGGGTACGTCTGAAACGCGTACCTGTTCGGCTCGCCAAGGATCGATGTGCCGGCTTCAACCCCACGAGGGTACGTCTGAAACTCTGGTAGATCTGTGAATTCTGGCCAGTCTGCGCAGCTTCAACCCCACGAGGGTACGTCTGAAACTAGCTGGATGCCGCCGTAGTCGTCTTGCCCGATGCTGCTTCAACCCCACGAGGGTACGTCTGAAACGTGGGGCGGCCCGGCTTGACGCCGCGGCGAGTGTCGCTTCAACCCCACGAGGGTACGTCTGAAACCATAGGGCCATCCGATAAGCACGACCGGGCGCGCTGCTTCAACCCCACGAGGGTACGTCTGAAACAATCCCTAGGTACCTCAGGATGCTTTGAGATATGCTTCAACCCCACGAGGGTACGTCTGAAACGGCACGCGACGAGCGCGGACAATCCGTTTCTCGCGGAGCTTCAACCCCACGAGGGTACGTCTGAAACGCGCTGGAGCGGTTGATCCGTAAAGAGCGCGTACCGCTTCAACCCCACGAGGGTACGTCTGAAACGTCGCAGTAGATGGGTCCGCGGCCGTAGGTGTCGCTTCAACCCCACGAGGGTACGTCTGAAACCAGATTCGATCTTTGCGATAAGCGTTTTCAGGTCTTGCTTCAACCCCACGAGGGTACGTCTGAAACTAGCGACATCGGCGACGGCCGGTGGGTCCACGCCGAGCTTCAACCCCACGAGGGTACGTCTGAAACATTACGTCGCGCACGGTCGTCTCCGCGATCGGGACGCTTCAACCCCACGAGGGTACGTCTGAAACCGTCGAACAGGTCGATCGTCGGCTTCTCAGGGGTGCTTCAACCCCACGAGGGTACGTCTGAAACGCGAGTACATCCGCGAACTCATCCGGGCAGACGCGGCTTCAACCCCACGAGGGTACGTCTGAAACTCAGGTGTCGAACGATCGCGGTGAGACGTACCTCCCGCTTCAACCCCACGAGGGTACGTCTGAAACCTGACGCTCCCGGACGTAACCGAGGTAAATGGTGTGCTTCAACCCCACGAGGGTACGTCTGAAACCGGGCGATGAAACTCTCGAAGGCGCTGATCGGGCAGCTTCAACCCCACGAGGGTACGTCTGAAACCTATGCCGATCCGCCGTGGTCGTACCGCGACGACGGGCTTCAACCCCACGAGGGTACGTCTGAAACTCGACGATGAACACCGCCCACCAGACTGTTTTCACGCTTCAACCCCACGAGGGTACGTCTGAAACGCCGCTGTCGACTGGGCCGCCGCGAGCGGTCCGCCGCTTCAACCCCACGAGGGTACGTCTGAAACAACTCATCCTCCCCGTTCCGTTCGTGTGCGATGTTCGCTTCAACCCCACGAGGGTACGTCTGAAACCCTCGCGTGCTGGATGTTCGACGGACCGCTGCGCGCGCTTCAACCCCACGAGGGTACGTCTGAAACTGGGACGGCGACCGCGCAGAGCGGAGGCGGCCAGCTGCTTCAACCCCACGAGGGTACGTCTGAAACCTCTCGGACGCGGACGACTACGTCCAGCTGGCCTCGCTTCAACCCCACGAGGGTACGTCTGAAACGCACCAGTAGCGCCTACAGTCCGACGCCACTCATCGCTTCAACCCCACGAGGGTACGTCTGAAACCACGCGGCGGCGAACTCTGCCAGCTGCCCGAGGCTTCAACCCCACGAGGGTACGTCTGAAACGATACGGATGCCGTCGCCGGCCTCCTCGTACTCGCGGCTTCAACCCCACGAGGGTACGTCTGAAACTCGAGGTGCAGGTCCGCCCGCGCGTCGTTCCCGACGGGCTTCAACCCCACGAGGGTACGTCTGAAACCGACAGACGGCGACACGTTAACTTACTCTGTCGAAGGGCTTCAACCCCACGAGGGTACGTCTGAAACCCGAGAGTCCACGCGTGGAGTCGCGGGCCGCGAGGGCTTCAACCCCACGAGGGTACGTCTGAAACTGCCGCCGGTCGCGCCGGACGGATCTACCGGAGCGGCTTCAACCCCACGAGGGTACGTCTGAAACTATCGGCGGGGACCCGAGCGTCGTCTACAACGGGCTTCAACCCCACGAGGGTACGTCTGAAACGTCGGTGACTCGAAGCGCGGAGGCCGGAGAGACGAGCTTCAACCCCACGAGGGTACGTCTGAAACCCCCGAGCCCGAGTTGCCGGAGTATCTCGAGGAGGCTTCAACCCCACGAGGGTACGTCTGAAACGTCTGCGTTTATTGTCGCCGTGTCAGAGCCTAAACGCTTCAACCCCACGAGGGTACGTCTGAAACAACAGCGATAGCTCCCGCCACCGCGCCGGCCCGTCGCTTCAACCCCACGAGGGTACGTCTGAAACAACCAGAGCTTGCCGAGGGGCGTGATCCCCGAACGGCTTCAACCCCACGAGGGTACGTCTGAAACCACGATGCTGTTCAGACCGCTCAGGAGCGGCGTGAGCTTCAACCCCACGAGGGTACGTCTGAAACCTCGAGGACGAGGTCGGTCTTGACCTCGACGTTGAGCTTCAACCCCACGAGGGTACGTCTGAAACACGTACACCTTCTCGGCGATACACCCGGTGGCCACACGCTTCAACCCCACGAGGGTACGTCTGAAACACATCTGGTCGAGTCCGCTCGCGGGTTTCGCGCGTTGCTTCAACCCCACGAGGGTACGTCTGAAACGCGACCGACCTCGGTTCAGCGGCACACAGACGACCAGCTTCAACCCCACGAGGGTACGTCTGAAACCGATCTCGGAGATGAACCAGTCCAGATCGACGCCGCTTCAACCCCACGAGGGTACGTCTGAAACTGTGCGATACGCTCAACATCAGTCCGTAGGCTGGAAGGCTTCAACCCCACGAGGGTACGTCTGAAACCGTGGGGCGGCCCGGCTTGACGCGGCGGCGAGTGTCGCTTCAACCCCACGAGGGTACGTCTGAAACCGGTCCGAAGCAGAGAGGCCGACCTCCACGAGGTGCTTCAACCCCACGAGGGTACGTCTGAAACGTCGAGAGGTCTGTCGTTGTGTCCGGTGTTGTGGTGGCTTCAACCCCACGAGGGTACGTCTGAAACCGCGGGTTGAGCCCGCGGTACTGGTTCCTCGAGCTTCAACCCCACGAGGGTACGTCTGAAACGGGTGTTTTTTAAGCAGAGTCGAAATACCCGGGTGGCTTCAACCCCACGAGGGTACGTCTGAAACCTCGGCGCGCTCGCACAGGCGACATACGGCACCGCCCGCTTCAACCCCACGAGGGTACGTCTGAAACCGGGAGGAGATGCGTGCCGTGATCCGTCGGCACGAGCTTCAACCCCACGAGGGTACGTCTGAAACCAGATACTGGTTCGGACGTATCTATCCAGACATTAGCTTCAACCCCACGAGGGTACGTCTGAAACTTTCAGCGCGATATGCTTCGAATCCTCGATCGGGAGCTTCAACCCCACGAGGGTACGTCTGAAACGTCGTCCGGATCAACGGCGTTCTTCAACTTTCTGAGCTTCAACCCCACGAGGGTACGTCTGAAACCGGTGTCTTGATTTATTCGTCGGTTAGTATCGGCTAGGCTTCAACCCCACGAGGGTACGTCTGAAACCAACGCCGCTAATCGTCGCGCTTTCGGTGGTATTAGCTTCAACCCCACGAGGGTACGTCTGAAACTCGGCAAGACGCTCGCTCGTCACGCCCGGCACCGTCTGCTTCAACCCCACGAGGGTACGTCTGAAACGATAACGACCTTGCCAGTGTTCTGACCGACTTCGCCGCTTCAACCCCACGAGGGTACGTCTGAAACGTCGCCGAGGTCGCGTCCATCACCGAGTTCATGAAGGCTTCAACCCCACGAGGGTACGTCTGAAACCATGGTCGGCCCGACTTGGATGCGTCCGCGCTTGCGCTTCAACCCCACGAGGGTACGTCTGAAACGAGGCGCACGCTAAACGTCGTCAGATATTGGTCCTTGCTTCAACCCCACGAGGGTACGTCTGAAACGCCGATCCAGACACTCGGATCGCCACAGACGTTTAGCGCTTCAACCCCACGAGGGTACGTCTGAAACGCGTCGGTCGCCACGTCGCCCGTCTTGGAGTCAACGCTTCAACCCCACGAGGGTACGTCTGAAACTCTGACGACGCAAGTGGTGGGGGTCAGACGGACACGCTTCAACCCCACGAGGGTACGTCTGAAACCTCGGTCATCCGCGGATTGTCTCGGGGTCGTCAACCGCTTCAACCCCACGAGGGTACGTCTGAAACGATGGCCGGCACCCACACGCCCCGCCGGTCGGAAAGCTTCAACCCCACGAGGGTACGTCTGAAACGAGCGGGACGCGCTGACCGCGCTCGACGGCCCGCAGCTTCAACCCCACGAGGGTACGTCTGAAACTGCGCGCTCGCGACTCCAGTCACTCCAGAACTGGTTGCTTCAACCCCACGAGGGTACGTCTGAAACACCGAGAGCAGCGGCTCACGACCTGCGGTAGCCAACAGCTTCAACCCCACGAGGGTACGTCTGAAACGCCTGTCCTCCTCGACTTCGTCCATCGCGGGACGGTCGCTTCAACCCCACGAGGGTACGTCTGAAACCTGGAGATCGCCGTTGGTGTTGAGCGTCACCTCGCTTCAACCCCACGAGGGTACGTCTGAAACACGTCGCGATGGCATCGATGATGTCGATGATCGCGACGCTTCAACCCCACGAGGGTACGTCTGAAACTTGGTCGATCCGTCTGGGATACGGACGAACTTGTGGCTTCAACCCCACGAGGGTACGTCTGAAACCGGGATCGCGCGTCTCGCTGACCTCGGTCCATTCGCTTCAACCCCACGAGGGTACGTCTGAAACCTGTGAGCTCTGATCAGTCCTCGGGCGCTATCTCGCGCTTCAACCCCACGAGGGTACGTCTGAAACCGCGTGTTGACCGGCGCGTCGACGCCGTCGCGGCTTCAACCCCACGAGGGTACGTCTGAAACCCGTGGTCGTTCACCCCGTCTCCCGACACAGCGTCGGCTTCAACCCCACGAGGGTACGTCTGAAACGGGGAGACGGAGGCCGACACGCTCGCCAATCAGGAGGCTTCAACCCCACGAGGGTACGTCTGAAACTGCTGCTCGGCGCGCTCGTGTTTCGCGTCGACGCGGCTTCAACCCCACGAGGGTACGTCTGAAACTTCGTCGACGTCGAGGACGGTCTGAGCGAAGATGCGCTTCAACCCCACGAGGGTACGTCTGAAACGCGAGCAGCGACGCGTGCTCCAGCTGGTCGCCAACGTGCTTCAACCCCACGAGGGTACGTCTGAAACTAGTCATTGAGCGGCCCTCCGTTGACTTCAGACGCGTGCTTCAACCCCACGAGGGTACGTCTGAAACGATCGGCGACTTCAACGAGCGGCAGTGCCAACTCCTGCTTCAACCCCACGAGGGTACGTCTGAAACTACGGCACCAACCGCCTCACGCTCGCCGTCGTCGTGCTTCAACCCCACGAGGGTACGTCTGAAACCCTGGGTTCGGCGTGTCGCTCGCGGGCTGTACGAGTTGCTTCAACCCCACGAGGGTACGTCTGAAACCCTGGACTTCACGCTCCACGAGCTCCTCCTCGAGCCGCTTCAACCCCACGAGGGTACGTCTGAAACGACGTCGTCGACGAGTACGGCGACCAGTTCGACTTCAAGCTTCAACCCCACGAGGGTACGTCTGAAACGCTCGCAGCGAGGACCTCGAGCGGTAGGCCCTGGCTGCTTCAACCCCACGAGGGTACGTCTGAAACTCGACGTCCATCACCTCGGGAGCGGCGACCTCGACGCTTCAACCCCACGAGGGTACGTCTGAAACAACTTCGACCTTCCCCTGGGCTTTGCCGGAGCCGCTTCAACCCCACGAGGGTACGTCTGAAACCAAGCACTCCTCGCAGGACAACGAGCACCCGACCGAGCTTCAACCCCACGAGGGTACGTCTGAAACCGATGACGATGCGCGGCGACTGCTACCGTGACGAAGCGCTTCAACCCCACGAGGGTACGTCTGAAACCGGACTCGGAGATCGTGCTCGAGGGCGAGGTCGTGCTTCAACCCCACGAGGGTACGTCTGAAACGGGCGAGCGTTTCACGGCGCTCAGGGGGTTCCGGTAGCTTCAACCCCACGAGGGTACGTCTGAAACCGTCGTCGACGGCGGCCCGAGCGACGCCGAGCTCGCTTCAACCCCACGAGGGTACGTCTGAAACAACTCGTCGATCGAGGCCGCGACCTTGCACTCAGGGCTTCAACCCCACGAGGGTACGTCTGAAACCGCGACGGACAACCGCGACCGCCTCATCCTCATCGCGCTTCAACCCCACGAGGGTACGTCTGAAACGCGACCCCTGGATCTGGGTGTTCGCCCACGACGAGCCGCTTCAACCCCACGAGGGTACGTCTGAAACCGAACCACGAGGTCGACGTCGGCGTTCCTCCAGGACCGCTTCAACCCCACGAGGGTACGTCTGAAACCCGGACTCGGAGATCGTGCTCGAGGGCGAGGTCGTGCTTCAACCCCACGAGGGTACGTCTGAAACGGCGCAGACGGAGAGCCTCCAGGAGGCCTACCGGAAGGCTTCAACCCCACGAGGGTACGTCTGAAACCATGGTGATTTTGCCCACCATACCACCTCTACCAGTGGAATACACTTCATCATTTCCGTCGACCCGCAATCCCCCCCAAACCCCCTGGGGGTCGACATCAGCTAGAGGAACCGACTATCTTCGGTCGGGTCGTCCCCGTACACGGTACGGTTCAATAGCCGGTCCGAAGAGAGTTCGTAGACCATGACTGACTCTCCCTCCTGAAGGAGATCTTCAATCTCTCCCTTCAGTGTCGCTAGATCTCCCTCCGAGATTTCCCCTTCCAGTACTGAGTTCTGAACATGAACAAGATATCGGCGACAGAGCTTCAGCATCAGGTGGGTCCTGTCAGCCTCCATGTCGTAGACGACGATGACGTACATCTACCACCACCGCTTGAACGAATCATAGGATTCGCCGGTTAACAAGTGCTTTTTGAGCTTGTATACCTCCAAGCGAAGCAGATACTGATAGCTCACCTTCCGGTTCAGCGTCGGATGCTCGACTGTTCGTTCGAGTGTCTCCTCAAACTCCTTCAGAAACGTCGTTCGCCCTTCCTCATTAAGTAGACAGGAGCCGACCTCGTCTCGGAAATCGTCCCGGCTGATCTGCTTACGGTTGACCAGTCTGAACAGCAGCCGATCCGTTAACACTGGTTTGAACAGGTCGGCAATATCCAACGAAAGGGAGTAGCGCCGTTCTCCCGGCTCGTGGAGATAGCTGATGGTCGGGTCAAGTGCGGTAGCACGGATTGCGGAGACACAGTTTGCGTACACCATACTGTTCCCGAACGAAATGAGCGCGTTCACCGGATTCGGTGGTGGATTGTACTCTCGGCCGTCGAACGCGAACGAGTCGGGAAGAACCGCCTCGAACGTCTGGTAGTACGCTCTCCGGGCCGTCGCTTCCACACCCATGAGCTCGGAGATATCGCCAGCGTCGTCGATACGCGCAGTCGCGTTGTCCAACTCCTCGATTACGCCACCGAGCTCGTACTCCCGACTGTCGTAGTACGTGACGTTCGTCCGCATGTTGTGGATACTCCCACGGACGAACGAGGCAGCGAGAGACTGCCGTTGCTCGGGATCGTCGTACGCCCGGACCTGCTCGACGACAGTTCGACCGCTCGTCTGCCCGCGTTCGGGCATCAGTGACCCTGCATAGCGATCGTTCCATCCGAAGACATGGACAGCAACGCCGTGGTCATTGAGAAACGACATCAGCCGCGTGTTGAAGTCGATCTGTCCGTGCAGGTAGATCGCCTCAGCGTGTTCGACGGGGATATGTTTTTTCTCGCCATCATCGGTCTCCAACCTAACTGTATCCTCGCTCCGTTCGATGCGGCCGTCCGAAAAGATGTGGTAGTTCTTGTCCATGATCAGACCCAACAGAAGTCGTGATAGGCACACGACTCGCAGTACGGTTTCTCAGTGGCTTCCGGCGGGCTGTCTGCGGTCACGATCGTGTGAATCCCTCGGATTGCCGACTCGACTTTGTCGCATCGGTCGTCGTCGAGGGAAACGTCCTCACGTCGACGCTCAGTCGGGTGTGCCAACACGCCCTCACGTTCGACGCCTAATACCCGATCGAGGTACCAGAGGTAGTACGAGAGCTGCATTCGCGCTGGCTCTGTCAACGTTGATGAGGGTTTCACCTCCACCACCCGACCGTCTTCAAGTAGGTCGAGAGCGATCATCCCGAGTCGAAGGTTCTCCTGTGAACGTTCGCCATAGGAGGATTCATCGACGCGAGTCCCTCGGGCAACGCTTGCGTTCTCCCGGTCGATTTCGACGTTCCGGCTCTCGAACCAGAGCTCGCGTTCACAGACGTAGTAGTACTGCATCATCACGCCAGTGACGCGAAACGGGTTGTCGACGGCGTCGCCCTGTGCCGTGGCCACCAGCCGAGAGACGGGATCGCTCACAGTAGACGTGCCTCCACGCTCGTGTCAGGGATGACGACGCCGTCGGTGGCGTCGAAGTAGCCGTCATGCCGTCCCGGGCGCCCGTCGAGCACCAGCCGGTCGGTGTCGGGGAACAGCGGCTCGCATGCAGCGAGCTTCTCCATCGTGTCGTCGTCGCCGGGGTAGACGGGAACGGAGACCTGCCAGTCCGCGGTCGACTCGACGAGGCCGTCCAGGTCGTCCCACCGGTACTCGCCGAACGCTCGCCGGATCTCTTCGACGGTCTCGCGCTCATCGGCCGTTCTCGTCACGATCACGTCGACGGCGGGCCGCTCGTCGATGAGCGAGAGTCGCCCGAGCTGTTCGGCTTCTGCCCGCTCGAGGTATTCCACGTACTCGTCGGCACCGACATCACGCCCATCGAGCAGGTCGAAGTAGTGTTCGACGGCGTTTCGAGTAACGTCTGGCTCGGGCATCGGGTCACCGTCGTAGACCGTTGCCAGCGCTTGGCCAGTCAATTTGGTGAGACTCTCTCCTCGACCGTAGACCGCGCTTGCGGGCGTTGTCTCACGGTTCGGCGGCGGCGCAAGCTGCCAGACCGTCACGCGCCCACGGTCGTGGCCGTATGACCGGTTACACCGACCCGCAGCCTGTACGAGGCTGTCCATCGGCGCGAAATCACGGATGACCTCGTCGAAGCTCACGTCGACGCCGGCCTCGACCAGCTGGGTGGAGACGAACAACACTGGTTCACCCGCTTCGGCGAGGTCGGACGCCACGTCGATGAGGTGGCGTCGGTCACACGGCCGGTGGCGTGTCGTGAGGTGGACCAACAGCGGTTGCCCCGAGCGTCGTCGACGGACCGCGTCGGCACTCGTTCGCTTGGGCGGTATCGATTCGGTCGATTCATCCGCGTCGTTGAGCAGTTCGTCGTACACCTCATTGACGTCCACTGGTATTGTTCGGTCGGCAACTGACTCGGCGAGCTCACGCGCGCTGTCGATCGTGTTGCAGATCGCCAACACCGAATCGCCGTCGTCGGCCCGGGTCGCAACGAGGTCGCCGGCTCGGTCGTAGGAGAGTGCTGCTGACTGCGCGTCGTCGTCGATCGTGTCGCTCTCTTCACTGTCCTGCCCGGGAAGCATCGCGATCGCGGACGGGTGAAGCACGAAGTCGAGCCGGTCCAGCTCGTCGTAGTACGGATCAGGATCCGCGACAAGGGAGAACGGCTCTCGGTCGCCCGCAGACAGGAGTTCGGGCTGAGTGGCCGTCATGGCGATCACCGACGCACCGTACTCCTCGGTCAACAGTTCGACCAGCCGGTCCACAAGCGGCCACCACTCGAGCGGCAGCGCCTGCGGTTCGTCAAGAACTACCACGCTCCCGTACAGCGAGGGGAGCTTCATCGAGCGGGCGTTTGTCGGCCCGGCCAGACTCTCGAACACCTGGACGAACGTCGTCACGACCATCCCCGACCGCCAGCTCTCGCCGAGGAGGGCGGCGACGTTCTCGACGGCGTCGTCGGCGACTGATTCGGGCTCGTCCGGCGGCGAGACGAGGGTATCCGCAAGGTGGTGGTCGACGGTGAGCCGTTCGCCTCTCTCACCGGTCCCGAACAGTTCGCGGCTCTGTTCAGCCACCTGATCGATAATAGACGTGTACGGCAGTGCATAGACAAGACGCCCCTCGTTAGGGTTCGACGCCATCTCACTCCCCTCGAGCACTGTTAGGGCGGCGTCCAGTCCAGTGAGTGTCTTCCCCATGCCCGTCGGGAGCGTCAGCGTCGCGACGTTCCGATCGTCATGGACGAACTCTTTGGCGCGAGCGTGAACCTCCTGTCGAGCGTCCTCGCGCCGCTCGTTCATCTGTTCCGTGCGCGGGTCCAGCTCTGTCTCAGCGTTCTCAGTCTGGAGTTTGTCGATGTACGCGTCGATTTCTAGCCGCCCAGGGGTCGGCGACCGGTAGGCCTTCCGGCCGATTTCGATTCCGGTCGATAGGTACGTCGCGCTCGCCTTGTCGGCGAAAACGAGCGCACTCCAGACCTGTAGCACTGACTCGTAGAAGCTGGGAGGAAGTTTCTCCGGTGCGGGGCGAAGTCGCCGGCCGCTACAGACGGCTTCCGCGACCCACGGGAGCTCGATGGCTGTATCGGAATCGGCGAGCCGTTCGTGGAACGTTTCCCAGTCTCCAGCACCGCCCGTCGCTCGGTCCACGAGTGCCTCAGCGAGTTCAGGAACCGTCTCGTCGATGTGTGCTGCCTGTTCGAGCGCGTCGGACCGGTAGAGTGTCTGTATCCGTCCAGACTGCTCGACGCTCGCTCGGTGCACGTAGTCGGCGGTATCGGGGAGGCGTCCGTGGTGTCTCGCGACGGCCAGAAAGCCGACGAGCTGATCGGCGCCGTCGAACCCGCGTGCCTCCAACGCGTAGTGGGCGAGTAGCGCCGATATCGGGGCGTGGTGTTTCGGTCCAGCTGGCTGTGCGTCGTCCGAAAGGAGATGCTCGCGGAACCACGCGGTCAACTTTCCGAAATCGTGGACTCGTGTCACCACCTCCGCCAACTCGGAGAGTGAGTTCCCCTCCGGCGTCTCGGCGTCGTCGGGGACGAGCCATCCGACCCGCTCGCGGACGTCGTCGAGATGCTCTTCGAGTGGGATCTGTTCCCCGTCTGGTCCGATGTGTGACGGTCGGTCGGTGAAATCGACCATGACTACGCCCCCTCGCGGCTCACGAGAACATCACCCGTCGACCGTCGACCTCGTGGGTCTTGACATCATGTACTCGGAGTGGCTCCGCTCCAGTTGCGTACGCAATCGACTGGAACGCTGTCGTCGTCCGACCACCTTCGTCGGCCGCCATAAACGCCGGTGACCGTTCGACTTTGACCTCCGTTTCAGGGGTAAGTTCGACGCTATCGACGGCTTCGAGTACCGCCGAATCGACATTGGCAGTCTCGCGCTCGTGTGGCGTTACCTCGAACTCGCCGAGATACGTGACCTCTGCAAGATGCTCCGAGAGGCCGAGACTCGGCGGGTAGTAGGACGTCCCATCGCGGAGTCGGTCCTGCAGTCGGCCTCGGAGATCGTCGTTCGCGAGCTGAAGGTCGACACGGTAGGCCGGTTCGACCAGCACCTCGTAGTTATGTTGCTGGCGGAGTTCCGACGGGTCCGGCATCGAGATCCGTGCATGCCCGCGGCTGGGCATCGTCGTCATGTGCTCTTTGGCCGTCGAGAGCGTGTTCATCGGCATATTGATCGCTCGGAGCTCGTCGATCGGCTCCACCGCGACAGCCGACACGTTCTGGCTGAACGCCTCGTAGTAGCTGTCTCGGTCTAGTCCGAGCATCGCGGCGACGAGGCCGGCGACGGTCGTCCGGGGAATGATCCGGTACGTCTGTTTGACGATGTTCCCCTCAACCCGTCGAAAGTGACCCCACTCTCCGCGGAGTTCGAACGAGAGACACGTCTCTGGGAGCCCGTCGCCCTCGTCGGTCCAGCTCTCAAGTGACTCTTGGGTCATCACTTGGGCATCGTCGCGGCAGCCTCGTCGTAGACGTCGACGACCTCGACCGCGTCGCCGACAGCCTCGCGGAGCGCGTCATAGAAGCCATGCTCGCTGGGCTTGTCGCCCGCAGTGTAGACCTCATCGCCGACGGTCACGTCGAGCACGTCGCTGGCGACGACACGAACGCGGGCGATACGGTCGGCGTGGCGGCCCAACCGAGAGACGAGCTCAGTCCCATCGAGCGTGAACTCTCGGACGTTTCGGAGTTCGTCCACAGGGGCCGAGCGCTCTTCGTCGATGTCGAGATCGCGAGTGAGCCCGCCGAGGTGGAAGCTCTCGTCCTCGTACTCCACACGGAGGTAGAGTCGTGGCTCTTGGCCGACCTTGCTCCGGCTGATGGTCTGATTCTTGATCGCACGCCACGGGAGGGTGTCGAGACGCTCGACGTCCGCCTCAGAGAGTTTCGTGTCGGCGGCACCATTCTCGTCGACCAATCCGTGAAACGCTATGAAGCCGTACTGAATACGGTGGTCGTCGAGGTCGAACCCACCCTGCTCTTTCCCCTCACCGGTCGCGATAACGCTCGTGAGGCTGTTGTACTCCTCGTTCTCGGTTACAGGGTGAAGCGTCTTCGCGGGCGAGAACTGGACCGGCCCGGTGAAGTGGTCTGGAAGGTAGTCCTCGAACCCCTCGTAATTTCCCTTCATGTCGACGCTCATCGTCGCACCGAAGTAGCGCACGTCGGCGCTGGCGCCGAGGAATGTGCCGAATACTTCCTCGCGGAGTTCGGCCGCCTCGTCGTCATCCAGATCGTCGAGATCCCAGTCCTCGGGATCCAGTTCGCGCATCCGATCGGCGAGCAGGTCTTCACGCGAGGACTGCTTGCCCGCCTCGTTTTTCACGTTTCGCACGTAGACGCCGTGGCCGTCGTCGTCTAGCTGGTCGCGGAGGTAGCGCTTCAGCCGGACATCGGTCACGATCGCCTGCTGGGTCTCGGGATCGATTCGCGGCCGGTTCGCCCCGCTCAGGGGGTTCCCGTTCGGGTTGGCGTCGACGGCGTCGTAGCAGAAGACGATCTCGGATCGGTTCGTTACCGGCTCGTAGCTGTCGTCGGCGTATGTGTCGTCGGTCATGCTTCTTCCTCCTCGGCTGCGGGCTGGCCATCGGCCTGTTCGTCGTCGCTGCTCGCCCAGTTGTTCATCCCGTAGGCAACCCCGAGCGAGTAGTAGAATCGAAGGTCCGTCGTGTCGAGTTTCCAGTCGCCGTCGATATCGATCTGGGGGAGCGTCGTCACCAGCCGATCGACAACCTCGCTGTACATCGTCCCCGCCATATTGTTCTCCCGGGAGTAGACGATGTTCTTGTCGAGCACGTCGCTGGCAAGGCGCTTCAGCTTCGACTCTGTGACGGCCTTGATCGGGTACTGGTCGATTAGCGTCGTCGAGCGCCCCTCACTGACTTGCTGGTAGCCGGTTACTTGACCGACCAGTGCTCCGAGGAGGAAACTGCCACGCCGTTCAGGCTGATCCTCCGCGAGCGCCGGCGTCTGTTCAAGGAACTGTTCGAGCTTCGTCTCCCGAGCCGCGGCGACGTTCCCGCCGTCAGCTCGGGCTGGTGTGTCCTGTTGCATATCGTCTGTATGGTTGTGTGTCAACTGCCGCGGCTCTGTAACCGGTTCGTACGCGTCGCGTCCGGTGAGAAGCCCCGCTTCAGCGAGCGCACAGAGCTGTGCGTACTGTGCGGAGACACGGAAGCTCGGGAACTCCTCGCCCTCGTCCTCGAGCAGTCGTTCCACGTACTCTGTGAGCACCATCTCGACATCGAGCGGTTCGCCCGAGAGCACAGCCACGAGCGCACGGATCCGGTAGTCGTCGGCGCTGGCGTCGTCGTCATCGGCCGGCGCGAACGTCTGTTCGAAGTACCAACCGGTTGCGAGGATGCTCAGCAATGCCGACTCCTCCGGAACGAAGATGTCCCAGTTGTCCGGTGTCGGGAACGCGGCTCGAAGCCCCGGACCGGGGTGGTCGGCGTCACCCTCCGCGTCGTACAGCCACGACTGGAGCACCCGCTGGTGAGCTCTAGTGAGCTCGACCGGCGAGAATAGCGTCCCGTCCATGCTGTCGCCGAACACGTCGAAGCGCTTCGTCTGGTGTTCCATCACCGCGGCGACGTAGAACCGGAAGCGTTCTCCCACTTCCTGCAGTCGCGGGGTGTCCTGATAGCTTCGGTAGGCGCTCTCTAGCGGGCTCATCTCTCCGGCGTGTACTAGGTCGTAGAGGAGTCCGTAGAGGTCCCTCGCGTCTGCCGGACCGAGCCGCCCGAAGAAGTACGGGAGGTAGTAGACGTTCGCTCCCATCGTGTAGTAGTCGCAGGCGTCGACGAACGTACTCGCGTTCATCAGCGTCACTGCAACGTCTTCCGAGACTGGGTGCGTCCGCCACGCCTCGTCTGGATCGAACCCGGGGAACTTCTCAAGCTGCTTGCCAAGGAAGTAGTTCAGCGGATCCTCAGCTGTCCCGACAGTCGGGCCTCGATTGCCGGTCACGAGATCGGTTGCCTCACCGATGGAGTCCGTAGCCTCTCCCTTCGAGACGAGCTTCGATCGCTTGCGCGCTCGCATTGCTTCGTTGAACACGGAACTCGCCTCACCCGGAAGGAGATACTCGCCGTCAGGCTCGAGTTTGACTGCGACGGTCGTGAGCGCCGTCGTCTTGCCGTCGAGCTGTTCGTCGACGGCTGTCTCGATGCGCTCTCTAAGTCCCTCACTCTCGCCGAGTTCGGCGAGCGCGTCGACGATCCATCCGTCTTCGTGATCGGCGACAGCCTCTTGGATCACGTCGTCGGCTGCCCACGCGGTGAGTCGTTCGTGGAGATACTCCGCGACCTTCTCTGGCTCTTTGTTCTTGCCCGTTCGGTGGGTGACACTGTGGTCGAATCCTTTTGCGGCGTTATACCACGAGTGGGCGACTGCCTCGACTTTCTCCTCGCCGTAGCTCTCGACACCGATCGGTTGGTCGGGGTCGAGGCGGGGCTTGTCTCCACTCAGATCGACGCGGAGATAGAGTAGGCTCTCGGGCTCGTCGAACAGGTCGGTCGATTTTTCCGGCGTCAGGTAGGCTGCGTACTCGCCACCTCCGGCGGTTGCAAGCGTGTATAGACGCCCGTAGACGTACTGGAGATCGCGGAGCGAGGTGATCGGTCGATCAGGCAGCTCGCTCGCCAGCTTCTCGTCATCGCTGTAACGCTTCTCGAACGTCGACGGCTCGGGGAGCAGACTCATCCGTGGACCTCCGCCGCGGGTTCGCCGTACGGGTTGCGCTTCTCGACCAGGTTACAGAAGCCCAATCCCAGCGCGTTTCGTTCCCCAAGCCCGCAGTCCAGCGCGAGGTTGAGGTGGCGTCGATGGTCATCGTCTCGGACGGTGTAGTTGAACTGCCACTTCGAGAGCACGAAGGTTAGCTCCTGGTCTGCGGTTACCTGGAGCGGGACGGCGAACGTCTTCAGTAGCTCGTATCCCTCGAAGAGATCGCCCTCAGTGTCGCTTGGGCCGGGAAGGTATTCCGGGCTGAACAGATCGTGTTTCTGGTCGAGATTCGCTTCGACCTGCTCGCGCAGTGGCTCGATTGTGTGTTCTGGCTGCCAGTACACCGCCTCTTCGCCGGGGTTCTCAATTCCATAATCGTCACAACGCCATGGTGGGATGCGAACGAGGAGTCCAGTGCCAGTCTCGATCGTCCCGCTGCTCCCTGGTTCGCCGACATCCGGTGATAGTGACGTGAGTTCGTCGATATGGAACGGCATCTGGCCGATATTGAGCTCGCGATCGGCAGTCAGGTCTTCTGCAACATCGGCCAGTAGTTGCTCTTGGGGGGCCGAAATCAGCAGAGTTCGCTCGTCCCCTTCCTGCATATCTCCCGGCGGGAAGGGGTTACTGTAATTGAATCCCGGTGGGCGGTTTTCGTCATGATACTGTTCGTACTCCGTGCCTTGCAACGCTCGCCAGATCCGACCTCGGAGCTTGTGGTGATACGCGTTGTCGTATGCGGCATCAGCCCGCGCGTGTAGCCGTGCTAGTAGTCTCACAGTGTTATGTCGATTTAGGTACCGATCCTATGGTAGTTATTCTTTTCCCCTGATGAGAAGTACATGCCAACACCCACCTCACCGAAGTTCATCTGAAACTTGTGACGGTGTTGACACCATACTGGTAACTTCAACCGCAGTTGCGTTCATCTGATACAGATTGGGTGCCTCGTCAAGCCACAAACATCATGAGTGCTGGACGTGTACTCACCTATCGCAGCAGTTTCCGTACGGTGCTTGCATGCCTAGGGTCTGGAGTAGATATCGGGAATATCTACTCCCCTGAGGCAAGCATCATATTATTGGCTTCATCAACAGCCTATTTTCTCGCTACCGGCTTAATTCTTTCTACCAATATGGAAATTACTTGGTCGGCTTAATTTTTTTACTAATATGGGAGTGACTTGGTACCCACACGCTCCTGCTTCAACCTCACAAAGGCATGTCTGAAATGCGGTCTCGATCATGTCTCGCAGCTTCAGGAGGACTCGTAGCTTCAATCACATGCCGGTGCGTCTAAAACGTACCCGAACGGGCGTTCGATTTGACAGCTGCCACGGGGAAGTGGTTTCTGTCGGTATCTGCGTAGCGGTCGCGCAAACGTCGACGCCGGTTGGCATCGACGTATCGAGACGATCTTTTCGAGACAGACGTCTACGAGATCGAGGAGAGCGAGTATGTGCGGAAAGCCGACGTCGACGAGGAGCGCAAAGAAACGCGCCTGTAGGGACTGAAGGATCAGTTGGCGCTGAGCGACGATCCCAACGCCGAGGAGCTTCGTCAGGAAGTCGACGAGCATGAGCAGCGCTGAGGAGTTGACCGAGTTCAAACCCGGGAGTGAGGTCGGGTCGCCGTCATAATGCGCATACGAACTGTTATTCCGGGACCGAATCCCTCGGCTCTGTTGAAATCCTCAATGGGTGAGATATGGGCACCCAATTGAGGATATTGAGTCCTACCTCAATGACGACCTCGAACTGTTTCGGACGACATCTGACAACGATCTCGTCCACGTCTGGGGTACCTCAGTAGATGGGACGTGGCGGAACGTCGAACGCAACGACATCGCGCTCGTCTACCACGATGGCGCGTTCGTCGCGAGAGGTCAAGTCCTCCAACTCCGGCACGACCCGGACCTTGCGGAGTATCTCTGGAGAGAAAACGTTGAACACGGGCGTTGGAACGAGGAAAGCCCGTGGGAGTACATGACCTTCCTCACCGATGTTGAGGAAGTCGACGTCGACATTGAGGAGTTCAACGAACTCGTTGGCTATGATGAGACCTATCGCCCGCAGGGATTCACCCGGGTCGCTGACAAGCGCCTCAACCAACTCTCTGGCGAGGAATCAGTCGAGACTGCCATTGCCGACCTGACCGATGCCGGCGAACGTGTTCACCCCGTCGACGACGAAGACGACGAACCAGCTCCCGACCTTGCTGACCAGCTCCAGGCGGCCAGCACAGATGGGAACGCCCACGAGGAGTTCGAGAAACTCGTTGCGAAGGCCTTCTCTCGGCTGGGCTGTGCCGCCGACTGGATCGAGGGAGGGGGTGACACCGACGTGGAGATCCGATCCCCCGAACACGTCGTTGTCGAAGTGAAGGCCCGAGGGAACGGACGAGTCAACTCTCTAGAGGTCACCAACGTGGACAAACACCGGCGCCAGCGTGGGGCTGATCACGCCATCGTGGTCGCCCCAGGCTTTGCTCCGAAGGTGATCGATAACGCCGAAACGACCGAGCTAACGACCATCGCCGTTGACGACCTCGTCGAGCTCCTCAATCGCCGGGACGAGTATGCCGTCCCACCCGAGGAGATACTGGCCCTCTTGACACGCTCAGGAGCCTTCCAAGACGACAGGCTCGACCTCCTCAATGAGTACATCTAGGACCGCATCGATGCTGGAGAAACCCTGCTTGCGGTCATCCGAGCTCTCGAGCGTGCCGACGGAGCCGTGGAGACAGCGGAGGACGTCCGGTGGATCGTCGTGGGCATGGAGGACTCGAACGATATCCCAACCACCGAAGAGGTTCGATCCGCCCTCCAACTTCTTGCGCATCCCAGTGGTCCGATCCCTCGGAGATATTGTCCAACCACCGGGAAGAGAGGAGTAGATCACCGGCCTCCGCGACGGCACCTCGCTTGTCTCTGTCCTCACCCTCCGGCGCTTCGAGTGTTTCGAGCTGTACGCCGACAGCGATCGACGCTGAAATCCCAGCCGATCTCACACACACACCACGTCTTCAAGTGTCTCCGAAGACCAGATGTCGACCTTACACACCACTCGTTCAAGTGTTCAAACCACCGACGCGATTGCGTACAATCTGCTGACGGTCCTGTCGAGGCCAGTTCGTCGTCGGGGCAGTACGTCGAAAATAGATGTTATATCGAGGACAACAGAATCCAGTTAATCGATGAGACTCTCAACTATTTATGCCGCCTTTTTTATAGCCCCTTCTTCTCTCGTGGATAGCTTCGGAAATAGTGGTGTGTGGGTTCCCGCTATCTCTTGTCACCAAAAGCTTCGGAAACGGGAGAGGGACAGACCCTCATTGTCGAGAGGATTTTCAGCAGTTCTACACAAAGACGAGATGACTTAACCAACACGCCAGACGCTTCTGCCGTCTATGTTGGTTAATCAAAGCGAGGTCCAACTCACATGGATTGTGCTGTGGAAGTTCTTGCTCAACCCGTATCTGATTTCTCAATGTGCTACGCGTTCCGATCGATCCAGTCACAGAACTCGTCAAAGTCTTGCGCACCCGCTCCGTCGGCGATTTCACGGAGCGTCCCGGTTCGAAGCTCGTCGTGTAACGGAACAGTCACCTGGCGGCGATCATCTTCGTTCGTCGGATGCTCATAGTACAACTGTGCGTGGTCTCCGGCTGTCCGCCGCCATTCGAAGCCACCAGCATTGACGAGGACCTTGGCAATTTCGTGTCCTGAAAACGTCCGTCTTCCCATCTATTCGAGCACGTCCGGGGGGTGCTGTTCCCCGGTTGTGTTGTCCTCCGGATCGATACCTAACTCCTCGAGTTCTACATCCGTCGGTTCGTGTCCAATCTCTCCTCGATGGAGAGCCACTGCTTCATCGAGATTCTCCAACGCAACGGCGCGTGAGGTCCCCTGAGTCGTCACCCCCGTCTCGACGTCTTTGGCGACCCACCACCCATCTTCCCGCCAGAGACGGATCTCGTCCTCGTGGTCATCGCCCTCTCTCGTCGACGTGGCCATGCTCTATCTACGTGATGAAAGCCGAATAAGGGTTTGGGGCGTTACCAAGCTACTTTTTCACGAGCCTGACGCTGCGCTACTGGCTATCCGTACCCATTTATTGGAGTTAGTTAGCAATGAACCAGTCAAAAAGAGATCTGTATCAAAACTTGTCGAGAGTCATGTCTCCATCAATTCCGTCAAACAACTCTTGTAGGCGACTATCTCCTTGGAGTACATCACGCACGATGTCTGCACGAATTGAGAACTCGTACTCATAGTAACTCCCACCTTTCGGGCCTTTGTTTTGCTCGCGAACGTCAAGAAATCCTTTCAGCGTCAACTGGGACAAGCGGTTATGAATAGTGCGGTCGGTACGGACATCCGCGTCGATACGCTTTGCAGCCAACACATACCGCTCGTAGATCCGATTTCGCTTAGCTGGGAGCGCACTCTCCTGCTCGAGCAACAATAGTCCGTACAGCGTTAATTTTGATTGTGTGGGGAGTCGTCCTAGTTCCTCCCGCACTTTATCCCGCTCAACCGCTTCATCCGCACGACGAACATGCTCCTCAGTGATACAGTCACTTTCCTCGTCACGCGCCATATCACCGGCCTTGTACAACAGCTTGAGCGCTTGCCGGGCGCTCCCAGAATCTTGCGCCGCGAACGCTGCACATAACGGGATCACATCATCTTCAAGAATATCTGATGATAACTCGAACGCTCCATTATCAAGTTGCGATGCAGTCGTATCGTGGAATGCTTCGGATGCTCGTTGCTTCAAGATGTTCCCGAGTTCATTCGCATCATACGGTGGGAAATGAATCTCCTCGTCGCACAGGGAGTCTTTCACCCGTGCAGAAAGGTTATCTCGGAAAGTGAAATCGTTCGAGATCCCGATAACCCCGACAGACGTCTCTCTGACATTCCCATTATCGTTAGCGCGAGGAAGTTTGTATAGGATGTCGTCATCATTTCCGATAGCATCGATCTCGTCTAAAACTACTAGGCAATGCGTAGCGTCGAGTTTTTCGAGTTCTTCGAATAGCATCGTGTATATCATCCCAGATGGATATCCTGTCGGCTTGATCTGCTCCTCCGGCTCTCGAAACTCGTTTATCAGATTCGCAGCTACCTGGTAGCTCGAGTTCAGCGATTTACAATTCAATTCGGCAAAGTGTACATCAACGTCATCTAGATTCTGTTGATCCTCGTCTAGCCGCTCAATAATCATTCGAGATGAGAGCGTCTTTCCCACGCCTGTCTGCCCATATAGAAACAGGTTTTTCGGTGGTGCTCCGTTGATCACGGGTTTCAGAGCCGACTGGTACTGCTTGAGTTCGTTATCTCGCTCGATTAACTGATCAGGCCGATACCCGTCTCGAAGCACTGCTTCATCAGCAAAAATTGTAGAATCGGGTTTGAACCGTTCCAGCCCCATTATTACTCGACTTGTAACCACGGCGTTACTTAAAACCACACCTTCATGAGTCTCATCAGTTTCATCTGTGTACACCATGCCTTCATGAGACATAGATACACCACACAGATACGGTAGTATTCGCGAACAAAACTAGACAGAGATGACGAACCCCCTCCCCCCACTTTTCACGAGAGTTCCGCGGTAAAGACGGTGGGGAGGGCCGAGATCCCTTTACTAACACGCAAACCTTTATACCACATCGCTCGGAACCATACCCGCACGGCTATTATAGCGGTTAATTGTGCTGTAGAAGAGTGCTAAGAGAGTAGCAGACATCGTTTCACTACCTCGTCTCTAATAGCAACTCTCGTGAAAAATGGGGGGTGGGGGGTTGTAGACAGTACGACCACGTTGGTATGTTCGTACAGAGAAACGAGAGCTGGAGCAACTCTCGTGAAAAGTGGGGTGGGTGGTAGCAGACAATCGTGTGCTTGGTGAACTGTAGCTCTCGATTTTAGTTGTGTGCTGGATATATTCGAGAACTCTCGTGAAAAGTGGGGGGTGGGGTAGTAATCAGGACAGACGGAACTCGCGAAACGACCTCTGTCACCCCACACCTAGGCGGTGTCGGAGATCTTGGAAAGATCCTCTGAGGACAAGTTCGAGCCATTAACCAACAAACTGGCGCTTCTGCTGCTATCTGTTGGTTAATCACGGTGAGCTCAATCACGTACGCCCGTATGTTTTTGTCTCGCAGTACTGAATCGCCAGTATGTCGTTTCGAGTGACGTGGGACAATCTCCTCGACAACGTGGAGGAGCTTCCAGCAGACGCTACACTCCTCACTCCGCTCTCTCAGAAGCCGTTTCACATCACCGACGTCCAGCAACACCGAGTACTGATCGAGTATCAGGGCGACAGTGAGACCGTCCCGCTCCAGCGAGAGCAGTTTGAGACGCTGTTTGAGCGCGTTGACGATGCGACTGGGTCGTTCGATCTCGATCGCCTCCCACCCGGGGCTGAACCGTATGCCACCGTCATGAGTCTCCATCCGCGATTCACTATCGACGACCGGGACGGGACCCTCTCCGAAAGTGAGACGCCAACACCGTCGCCGCTTGTCGAGGCGCACACGGTTGAACACGACGATGGTCCACGAGAAGAGCCCGATATCCCGGTCTATGCAGATGCCCTCCTGTTGATCGACGCACTCGAGCAGCACGATGTGACGTCACTCACCGAACTAGACGTGCCGACGCTCGTGAATCTCTACACGCTGCTGTCCGACGTCCAGCGCAACGCCAACGATCTTCGGCAGGAGGTCCGTGGCGTCTTGCTTGACCGCCTCCATCACGATCAACCTGTGAGTGGTCAATACGGGTCCGTTCAACGGGCTGTCCGTCGGAATCGAACACTCAAAGATGACGAAGCAGTCCTTGAGCTACTGGAAGCAGAAGGGATCGACCCTGAGCGGGTGATGAGCGTCGACACGAGCAAACTCGATGACGCGTTGGAGGTAACGTCACTCTCTGAATCCGATGTCTACGAGATTGAAGAGAGCGAGTATGTACGGAAGGCCGACGTCGACGACGAAATGAAAGAAAGCCGTCTCCAAGGGCTGAAAGATCAGTTAGCTGGAGCCGACGAAGACACAACCGAGCTCCAAGCTGAGATCGAAGAGTTAGAGCAGCGTATCACCGAGCTCACCAGCTTTGACTCCGGGACATCCTTCCATACTCGTTCAACTGGTGGGTAGCCGGCGTCTGGGCGGATACTGTCACGGCCGAGACTGCGGGAGGACTGTTCTATCGTACTCGTTGGGAGACGACAGACCGGCCACGGCAACTGGCCAGATGGTGTATCCGGATCGTACTCAAGTTGGGTTTTATCAGTAGAATAGACCTAGGACCTGGTATGACCGACTCGCCGTCTCCAAGCGTCTCTGTCTCGTTATCTGAGCCTACTAATGTTTCAACAGTCCTGGACCGGGCCGGAATCGATTACGTCACCGTTCATGAGCAGCGACTGCTGGCGATCTATCATACCGGGATTTTCAATGTGACAACCGAACCGGAGTCGGTGTCGAATGCGCGCACGCTCGAGATCGAATGCTGGGAAGCTCCACTCCCGTCTCGTAGTGATGAGCGATCGCCACAGGAGCTTCTCGAAGACTTTGCGGCCGTGTTTGATGCTGGCGATGAGTCCTGAAGTGGTCTCTCGGGAACCTTGATCAGACCGACGGTGTTCAGTTGAGAGCACTAGAAACGCTAGAAACAAGTCAGCTGGCACGAATCAACACAATACGCGATTTATGGACATTTCTGAGACGCTCCAAACACTGTATACTGGGACTGTTGAGGAGGACGATGGCACCTACCAGATACCTGTGCCAGACCGTGAGATAGCCACCGGGACACTCTCTGAGGATAAAACATACCGTGTTGCGCTCATATCGACATCGACGTCCGATACCGAAGCCACCGACACGACTGAGGTCACTCAGTCAGATGACCACGCTGCTCAGCAACACGAATACGACGGCCCGCCTGTCGAGGAAGGTGAACAGCGAGACGTTGAAATCGAGAATCTCGGTGACCAAGGTGACGGGATCGCGAAAGTTGAGCACGGTTACGTCGTGATCGTTCCCGAAACGAGTGTCGGAGACCGCGTCACCGTCGAGATGCAACAGGTGCGTGAGAACGTTGCGTTCGCTGATGTCGTTGATGACGCCCTTCGCGGGGAAGTCTAGGACCGTAGGTTGGCACGAACGGGTGGTTATGACAAACCTCCAACACCACTACTCACTTTCTGGCTTCCCGACGTACTCCGATTTCATTGTGCCGTTCTCACGATAGTAGCGATAGAGATACGGGCCGTGTATATCAGCTGGATCTCCGCTGGCACATTTACGCGGAGGAGGAGGTCAATACTCTTCGTCGTCGTCGGTATCGTCGTCTGCGAGCGCCTCGTACAGTTCTTCGTTCTCCTCGACGTCCTTCGCCATCTCTCGCTCACTGTCCCAGTTCATTATATACCGTTATCTAGGTAGCCGTACAGTGAAAAGCGTACCTCTCCCCGGGATGCTCGTTAGTCGATGTCGACCGTGGCGTGTTCTCCTCGTTACGTCGGCCGACTCACCACTACTCACTTCCCGGCTTCCCGATGTACTCTGATTTCATCGTCCCATTCTCACGATAATAGCGATAGAGATACGGGCCGTGCATATCCGCGGGGTCTCCGCTGGCACATTTACAGCTCGCGTCGCCACAGGTGACTTTCTCTTTGACGACGGTCCCGCTTCCTTCGCTATCAGACCCCTCGACGGGCTCGGCAGTCTCGGGGAGCTCCTCGGTGTCAACCGACTGGTCGCGATACTCGATGAGCGCCTCGACGTAGCTCTGTACCTCTTGGAGCGTCTCCGTGTCCTGTTTTGGAAGCCCCTCAGCGAGATACTTCGGGAGCGAGGTGGGTGGTGACGGCTGCTCCATGCCTTATGTAACAATTGGGGCCATATTAGCGTTCGGGTGCTACATAAGGTATTGGACTCCTTCCACCAACTGTGAGCCCTTCAGCAATTACTCCAGGTCGTAGGCCGCAATCTCGTCAGAGCCACACTGTGGACATTCATCGACGTCTTTCTCCACGCTGCACCCACAGTGACGGCACTCGTGGTGAACTGTTGATGACGGCTCAGGTCTGACGATCTGCTGGATGAACTGTTTACTGAGCATCGGTTGGGTCAACGATCTCGCCACAGCCTGGACATTCGGCCCACACGCCAGGGCCACCGTCAGCGGTCTCATAGTGGATGATTGCGTGCCGACCGGTGACTGTCTCGCCACAGAACGAGCAGTCGCCACGGACCGTCTCTGGGTCATTAGGACTCATTCTCACGAGTTCACGGGCTACTTCGAGGGGAGAGGGAGCGTGTGACACTGTTTTAGAGCTGATCTGGTTGTTGAAACCGACTCAGCGGTGCTCCCTCTCCTCAAAATTTGAGACTCTGTGACTTATACTTCGGGCGAGCGGAGTGGAAGTACTTCTCCGAGGCGGGTGCCTGACTGTGAGTTGTGAATGGCCATCACGTAGCTACAGTCACCAGCGGTGATGTATTAGATACCTAGGCTGTCCTCACCGCTGTCTGTAGTTTTCTGCGCCCCGAGGAATACGCCCTTAACAGAAATTAAGACGCTCTCGACGGAGGTGAGAATGCGCCTCCGCCCCTCGGCGGGCGCTGATAAACTTAACCAACAAAGAGCAGTAGTTACCTCCGTTTGTTGGTTAAACTGGAAGAGATGTTGGGTCAGCCCTCAGTAACCACTCCGATGATATCCTGTGCACACGAACTGATTCGACTGAGACGCTCCTGGAGGACCACCGAGTCGTCGTCCTGCCACGCGGCAAGGTAGAACGCTGACCCACTGGTGTCGAGTCCGCAGTACCGCCCGACGATGTACCCCACAGCTTCGGCTTCCACCTCTCGTTTCGCGCGCTCAGTCGCGTCGTCGACATCGTCATGAAGCAGCGCGTGAGCGTACTCATGAACGAGTGTTACCGCCAGGTCGGCCTGATTCTCACGGGCTTTCGCCTCGACGACAGGGCGGTCATTGTCTGGCTTCTGATGTTTACAGATACCCTTCGCGTCGCCATGGTCCCATTCGGCAGCGTCGACGATCTCCACACTCACGCCGAGGTCATCAGCTGCAGCCGTGAGTACGGGCACCAACCCTTCGCCATCCCCAGTGGCCTCCGTTTCGAGTTCGGGAAGCGGCTCGCCCTCGGTCTGGGAGGCGTCGAAGACAGCTGTGGGCTTGAAGCCAACCAGACCTTTGGACCAGTCCTCGGACGGTGTCTCGTCGTACTCACAGTCACTGTCCTCGTGGTAGCTCGGCGAGTTCTCGCATTCCGGGCACTGCTTGGTGATGATCGGCGCCCAGATCCAGATGGCCGACTCGCCCTCCTTGACGTGGCGGTCGAACTCCTCCTGCCACGTACGGTAGCCCGCCACCCGGCTCGCCTCGGGACACTGCTGCTTGATGAGGAGCGTGTTCCGGTAGGAGTAGTCGTGAAAGCGACTCTGGATGTCGAGCCACTCCTGGAACTCCGCGCTAGCCTGCGCGTCGTCGACGCCGACGACGAGGTCGTCGATCCACTGTTCGATCGTACTGTTCATCTCGTCGGATCGCGTGTCGGTCTGGTCGAAGGAGACCGACGAATCACTAGTCGTAGCCATTGTATTCACCGAATCGAGTTTACCGCGACTGCGTCAGTTCAAGACGCGCCGCACCCTCCGGGGCGCACAAAAAACCGCTTGCGGTTAGCGGAGCTCGTGGGGTTCGTCCCCGAAGCCAACCGTGACGAGGTACTCGAGGAACTCGTTGAAGTGTTCGACGTCGCTGGGCGTGTCGGTCGCGAGGTGCCGCGCCCACTCGATGGCCCATCGAAAGGCGGGATCGGTGCCGCCCTTTCCATGGATGTACCACCAGCGAGCTGCCTTCAGCACGATGAGCGGATTGGTCGGTGGATGCTCACCGGCGAGCCCACGGGTGATCGATTCGATCTCTTCGGGTACCTCAGCGGAATCGACTTCGCCTGATTGGGTATTCGATACGTCGAGTGGAATGTCGTCGATTGAGACGTCGTTCGGACGCTGTTGTTGACTCACGATAATCTCCTTCTCGGAGGACTCACTGGCTTGAGCCCCCGCCCTTTCTGGGGGCACAAAAACAGCACGATGCGTTACGCCGGCGGGAGGTAGACGCTCGTCTCGCTCACTTTGAGTTGGCCGTCGTCGCCGAATGCGGTCTGTCGTTGAATTTTGATTTCAGGCAGGCTCCATGCGATAGTTCGCATCTGTATCGACGTCGTCGTACATCCGGCCGAGCATGTCGAGTGCGGACTCGAAGGTCGCGTAGTACTCGTTTGCGAACGCCACGGTGTCCTGAAGCGGGATGACGGGTCGTCCGTCGACCATCTCGGCCTCGATTTCTGAACGGGGCTCGAGGACGATCTGGATGGCACCGTCGAATTCGGCGGCAGGTTGGCGTTCCTCCGCAGTCGGGATCTCAAATCGGTCGAAGAACGCCGTCCAGGCGTCAAAATCGGACTCGTGGACGGCGATGAACAGCGGATAGTCCTGCGGTTCGCGAGCGACCTGATAGCCACCGCGAGTCCAGACGTAGACTGCATCGATAGCGGTGAATGCGTAGTCCATGCCGGCGAACTGCGGAAGGACGTACGCCTCCGAGATTGACGGCGGTGAGGTAGCCGCTGCTGCGGCCAGGAATTCGAGCCCGACATCCCGAATCGTCTGATCAAGGAACTGGAGACCATCATCATACGCGACGTAGCCGGCCTCCTCGAGACGGTTCACGACGCGCCGAATCGTCTCCCGATTCTCGTCGATCTTCCGTGCGACGCCGGAGATGGAATCGCCTGGGTCGAGCGCGAGGAGGACCTTGAATTCCTTCTCACCGCACACTTCATACATTCTATAGATACACAAATTTGTGTAACAGACAAAAGTATTACTCTTTGTGTGGGTCTGCTGGCTGGATCTGGCGGGCGTCCTCAGCGAGATCGTGGATGTACTCCCGGAGGATTTCCATGTCCTCGCGGGCGTCTTCGAGGGTCTTACCTTTCGCCTTCGCAATCACCTCGTCCTGATCTCGAGTTCCGGTTCCACGTTTGAGCTTCACGGTGAGGGAGACGCCGACGTCACTACGTTCGACGTACTCCGTACGTGACGGCTGCTCACTGGTTTCTGTCGATTCAGCGTTCGTATCAGCCTGCTGAGTGTGTTCTGACATAGATTGCTCTCGGTGATCGGTTTAGATAGTCGGTGCGACCGGTTCGTCGGGTGTTTCGTGAGGGACTGCGTCGATTTCACTGGCGGTGAGTCGCCAGTACTCGTCGGACCCAGTACAGTCCAGTTGGCTCACGACCTCGGTTTTGAACTCCTGATAGTGGTCGAGGGCGAACGCTTCGTCACCCGTGTAGTCGAGGAGGAGTGCGAGCGCGAGTTGCGCCGGACCACTGCCACAGTATCCAACCTCGAATCCGCTCGGACTGTGATTTGTGAGTTCCAGGCTTCGATCAGGCGTTAGTCGCGTTCCTTCGGGTACCCGCACAACGACTAGTCGGCCTTGCCGCCGTTCCCCGATGTAGGCCTCAGGTGTCATTTGAATTGCTGTGTTGAATAGCGATCTAATCAGCTGTTATCACGGAGTAGAAGGACGAAGCCGAGGAAATCGATTCTGTCCATGGAAGTCGATCTCCTCGACTTCGTTGAGCAGTGTCGTCGCCTAGTCAAACAAGCGTTGGGAAAGCACGCGGGCGAGCCCGCCAGCGGCGGGTTCGCCCGCTGGAAACACGTTGTGCTACACTGTCTTC
>NZ_QPLT01000016.1 GCF_003666015.1 Halorubrum sp. Atlit-26R | reverse complement strand
CTTTTGAGCCAGCGACGCGGCTTGCTTAACGAAGCGGAAGAGTAGTTTGGACACATTCGGCTCTTCCGCTTCGTTTCCACCTTCAGAGCGACGCTATCCCGCCGCCTTCTGCGGATTCAACAGAGCAGTTCTATGTATTCAGAATCCAGTTCGAGTTGCTGGAACTCCATTTTTGTTGCCATAGTAGATGGTGACGCCCATGACTCCTCCGCTAAATGTTCTAGAATCCGCTCATCGACAGTGTACATCCATCGGCCCATCCGACGCATCTTACACATTCAGGCCTCGTCTTGAGTCTCACCAGCGCCTTCGCTCGTCGATACCTCTGCGTTTCCGTTCTCTGCCGCGTTGTACTCCCCTTTGAGATACGCCTCTCCCTCATCGGTCAGCGTGTACATCCCATTCCCGACCGCGTACAACAGCCCGTGGTTCGCGAGTTTCCTGCTCCGCTGGCCTACGTACTGCGAGCTGTACGGAATCCGGGGATGCTCCGCGATCTCGGAGACGGACAGGTAATCCTCGTTCGACTCGACGAACAGCTCTAGAATCCGCTCGTCGAGGAGAACCATCCACTTCCCGGATTTTCGCATACCTGCTATCGAGGGCGCGACATTATATAATCCGAGATAAGAAACGTTCGCTACAGGGACAAACTATATTTTGTTAGCCTCAGAATAGCAGGTCGTGATGAGAGATAATCCCCGACTGATCGCGGCGACCGACGCCCGCGATCTCTCCAACTGCGAGGTGTGCGGAGCCTCCATCGAACCCGATCCGCCGGACGGGTTCACTCGGTACGCGCGACAGGTGGCCGGCTACCTCGACCACTTCGCCGAGGCGCACCCGGATCACCCGATCCTCGACGCTCCGGAGGGCTACCTGTGAGCCGGGACCGCTCGCGCGATCCCGGCGACCTCGCCCCGCGGGAGGCGGTAACCCGCTACCTTCGTCGACGGCGGTCTGACTCGACCGACGCCAGCGTCAAATCGTGGAAGTACCGGCTGAAGCTGTTCGTCGAGTGGTGCCAAGGGATCGGCGTCGAACGGATCGGCGACCTCCGCGGCTACGACCTCGACGAGTATTACGAGCTGCGCAGCGGCGCGGTCGCACCGGCGACCCTCGAAGGGGAGATGTGGACGCTCCAGAAGTTCACCGAGTACCTGGAACAGATCGGCGCCGTCGACGACCTCTCCGACTCCGTCCGGGTTCCCGACATCGACGCGTCCGAACGCGCGAACTCGGAGAGCCTGTCGACCGAGGCGGCGCTCTCGCTGCTCAACTACTACCGGGACTCCGACCTCCACCGGGCGACCCGGCAACACACCTTCCTCGAACTCGCATGGCACACCGGCGCGCGGCAGGGCGGCCTCCGCGCGCTCGACGTTCACGATGTGTACCCCGGCAAGGGGTACGTCGAGTTCCATCATCGCCCCGAGACGGGAACCCCGCTCAAGAACAAACAGCACGGGGAGCGCGCCGTTGCGGTCCCTGATGAGACCGCGAGCGTACTGCGCGAGTTCCTCGGGAACCGCTACGACGTTCGCGACGAACACGATCGGCAGCCCTACCTCGCCAGCCGATACGGGCGCCCGACCGAGAACACGATCCGCACCTGGTCGTACGTCGCGACCCTCCCGTGTCTTCACTCGGACTGCCCGCACGGAAAGCAGCGGACCAGCTGCGATTACACCGAGTTCAAGCACGCGAGCAAGTGCCCGTCGTCTCGGTCTCCGCACCGAATTCGGACGGGCGCGGTGACGTGGATGCTGAACGCGGGGATTCCGCCCGAGGTCGTCGCGCAGCGCGTGAACGCGTCGGTCCAGACTATCCGCGATCACTACGACTGGGCGACCGAGTCCCAGCGGTGGTCGCGCTACCACGACCAGATGAACAGCCGTCGCGATCACCTCCAGAAACTCGACTTCGACGATGAACTTGATTTCAACACCCAGTAAGATGAATCGAGGAATAGAAACTACCGAGCAGGCTGCTCATGGCCCTAAGTCGCCGTCGTGCCGGCCCACTTCTCCCGCATCCGTTTTAAACTCACGAGCGACGGCGCTCCGTCCTCAACTCACCGAACCGGTTGAGTGCCCCGAGCCCGAACCGATCAGCGATGCCAACCGAGACCGTCGCGGGCGTCGACTGGGCGGGCGGCGCGTGGCTCGCGGTCGTGTTCGACGGCGACGAGGAACCGGCGGCGCGCCTCGAACCGGACCTCGAAGCGCTGTGGACGGACCGCGACTTCGACCGGCTCCTCGTCGACGTGCCGATCGGGCTCCCGGACGACGAGGCGACGCTCGCGGAGCGCGAGGCGGTCGACTCGGCCGCGCGCTCGGCGGCCGAGCGTCCGAGCAGCGTGTTCCCCGTGCCCTCGCGGGGCGCGTGCGAGGCCGCGGCGGCGGGCGCCGACTACGAGGCCGTCAGCGACCGGAACCGGGCCGACCTCGACAAGGGGCTCAGCCGCCAGTCGTACCACATCGCCCCGGCCGTCGGCGAGGTCGACGCGTTCCTCCGCGGCGACGAGTCGGCGCGCGAGGCGGTGATGGAAGCCCATCCGGAGGTGTGCTTCCGCGGGCTCGCCGGCCGGCCGCTCGACCACTCGAAGACCGGCGCACCGGGCGTCGGCGAGCGGCTCGCCGCGCTCGACGGACACCTCGACGGCCCGAGCGCGGCGCTGGGGCGGATCTGTCGGGACCTGTTCGACGCGGCGGAGGACGGCGGAGACGGGACCGAAGACGCCGCGATCGAGGCCGCGGACGCCACAGCCGACGACGCCGTGGACGCGCTCGGGCTGGCGACCGTCGCGCGCCGGCCGACCGACGAACTCCGGTTCCTGCCGGGCGACGACGCCGAGCGGCGGGACGCCGAGGGGGTCCCGATGCGGATGGCGTACTGGAGCCCCGAGCCGCTGGCGTGAGCGCGGCGGGGCGCCCTCGGGGGGCCGCGACGGACTCGCTCACACGCCCCAGCCGACCGCGATGCCGGCCGTCGCGACGACGGCGAGCAGCAGCTGGAGCGGGCCGCCGACCCGCAGGAAGTCGGTGAACTCGTAGCCGCCCGGCCCGTACACCATGAGGTTCGTCTGGTAGCCGACGGGCGTCATGAACGAGGTCGCGGACGCGAACATCACCGCGAGCAGGAAGGCGAACTCGTTCGCGCCGAGCCCCGCCGCGGTGGTGACGCCGACGGGGATCAGCAGCACCGCGGTCGCCACCGGCGTGATGACGCTCGCAAGCACGCCGGCGATCGCGTACAGGAGGAACATGACGCCGACCGGCGGGAGCACCTCGCCGGTCGCCACGAGGAACGACGAGACGAGCGCCGCGCCGCCCGTCGACTCTAAGGCGATCCCGAGCGGGATCACCCCGGCCAGGAGGAAGATCACGTTCCACGAGACGGCGTCGTAGGCGTCGGCGCTCGTCAGGCAGCCGGTTGCCACCATCGCGACCACGCCGGCGAGCGCCGCGATGACGACCGGCAGGGCGCCGACCGCCGCGAGCCCGACGACGCCGCCGAAGATCCCGACCGCGAGCGGCGTCTTCGGCGACAGCGGGGCGACGTCCTCGGGATCCGCGTCGGCCAGCCGGTCGAGCGCCCGCTCGTCGGCGACGAGCAGGTCGCCGGTGTCCGCGAAGTACTGGACGGCCGCGGGGGTCGTCCGGACCAGAAGGAGGTCGCCCGCCCGCAGCGTCTCCTCCGTCACGCCGGTGCGGATCAGGTCGCCGCCGCGGCGCACGGCCAGCACGCTGGTCTCGTGGAACTCCCGGAACCCGGTCTCGGTGACCGATTCGCCCGCGTACGGCGAGTGCTCGGGGACGACCGCCTTGGCGAGGAGCCCGTCGGTGGCCGCCGCCTCGAAGGTGTCCTCGGTCACGTCGCCCGGCTGTCGGCCGAGGCCCGCCGCCTCGCGGAACCGGTCGACGTCGTCTCGCGGCCCGTGGACGACGAGCACGTCGCCGGCCTCGACGATCCGGTCGGAGTGGGCGCCGGCGTACGCCGCTCCGCCACGGCGCGCCTGAAGCAGTCGGACCGCGGGGTACGCCTCGTCGACCGCCTCGACGGACTGACCGACCGCGGCGGAGTCCGGCCGGACGTAGAGGAACGTCAGGTAGTCTTTGAGGTCGAACTCGACGACCGGGTCGGCGTCGACGGGCACGCGGGCGGGGGTGAGCCGCCGTCCGACCGTCAGCAGGTACGCGATGCCGACGACGAGCAGGACGACCCCGAGCCCCGTGAACTCGAACATCCCGATGCCGTCGCGGCCGTCGATGAGGAGCCGCGCGAAGTCGCTGGCGAGGATGTTCGTCGAGGTTCCGATGAGGGTGAGGGTGCCGCCGAGGATGGCGGCGTACGACAGCGGGAGGAGGAGCTTCGAGGGGCTCAGGTTCGCGCTCTCCGCGAGGTCGGTGACCATGGGGACGAAGACCGCGACGACGGGCGTGTTGTTCACGAACCCCGCGATCGGGCCGGTCGTACAGACGGTCGCGACGAGCGCGCGGAACTCGCGGCCGCCGGTGAACGCCGCCAGTCGGAGTCCCAGCCGCTCCACGAGCCCCGTCTTCTGGACGCCCGCGCTGAGCATGTACATCGCCATGACGGTGACCGTCGCGGGGTTCGCGAACCCGGAGATCGCGGCTCGGGGGCCGACGCCCGTCCACGGCTCGAGGACGACGAGGGCGGCGACGACGCCCATGGCGGTGACGTCGTTCGGGACGACCTCGGTGACGAACGCCGCCAGCACGACGAGGATGAGCCCGAACACGACGACGACGCCCGACGGGTCGGCGGCCAGCATACGCGGAGTCACTCGCGTCGGTCGCTTCACTGTTTCCCCGACGCCCTTCCCGAGCGCGCGACCCGAGACCTGCGCGCCGCTCGGTGCCGCGCCGTCGCCGCCCTCCCTGCCCTCCACGCCGTCGCCGCCCTCTCTACCCACCCGCGCTCCCCGGCGGTGGTAAGCTTCAAGTCGCTCTGTCGCCCGCTACGACACGAATGAGACTCTTCTCCTCGCGGGCGGACCGCCGGCGGGGGATCGCGGCCGTGGTCGGCGTCGCGGTCCTCGCGGTCGGGCTCTACGTCCTCGTGAGCCGCTACGCGGGCTTCATCACCGACGCCGAGGCCCTCCGGACGTGGCTCGACCAGTTCGGTATCTTCGCCCCCATCGTGTTCATCGGCATTCAGGCCCTCCAGGTCATCGTCGCTCCGATTCCGGGACAGGTCGTCGCCCTCGTCGCGGGCTACCTTTTCGGCTCGCTCTGGGGCACGGTGTACAGCCTCACCGGCGTCCTCATCGGCAGCGCGGTCGCCTTCTCGCTGTCGAAGCGGTACGGCCGCTCCTTCGTCGAGAACGTCATCCACGAGGACGTGATCGAGCGGTTCGACGGGTTCGTCGACACCGTGGGAATTCCCGGGCTGTTCGCGTTCGTCATCATCCCCGGGCTTCCCGACGACGCCATCTGCTTCCTGAGCGGCCTCACTAAGTGGTCGCTCCCCACCTTCATCGGGGTCATCGCCGTCGGCCGCCTCCCGGCGTACGTGCTGACGGTGTACGCTGGCGGCGAACTCGCGAGCGGCCGGTTCCTCTCGGCGATGGCGCTCGTCGCGCTCGTCGTCGTCGCGTCCGCCGTCGGCTACTACAAGCAGGAGGCGGTCCGCGACCTCGTCGAGCGCGTCGAGCCGCGGCTCCCGTTCTGAGACGTCAGGACCGGACGGGTCCGATTCGCGCCGTCTACCCCCACGTCCACTGCGAGTCGAGCGCGAAGCGGTACAGCCCGCTGATGAGGATCGCAGGGACGTTCGCGACGAGCGCGGTCATCCCGCCCCACTCGACGAGCGCGTAGAGCACGCCGATCTGTATCGGCCACGCGGTCCCGCGAACCAGGTTCGTCTTGAGCAGTCCGCCGAGGTACTCGGACAGGCCGGTGTTCTGACTCGCCCGAAACGTCCACGCGTTGTTGAGGACGTACGAGAGGATTATCGTGATCTCGATGGCGATCGTCGCGGCGATGAGGTAGTTCAGTCCGGCGACGTTGTCGAACAGCCACAACAGGCCCATCTGTATCCCCGCGGTGACCGCGCCCACCAACACGAACCGACGCATTTGAACCGCGAGCGGTCCGCTAACGAGGTTGCGCAGCAGGGCGCGGACCATCACTTATACCCGAGCGCTTCGAGGCGGGCTTCGAGGTCTTCGTTGACCTCCTCCTCGCCGCGCTCGGCCGCGGCCGCTTCCGCCGCGGCGCCGCGCTCGCGGAGCAGCTCCGCGTGGGCGTCGACGACCGGCGCGAAACGGTCGATCACCGCCTGCGCCTCCTCGTCGGGGTCGACCGCGAGGTCCTCCTGTTGGGTCGGGTCCGAGGGCCGGTGGTACAGCTCCCGGTCGCCGGCGTCGACGTTCTCGATGTACGTCCAGTCGTCGTCGCGCGCGCTGACGAACAGGTCTCCGTCGGACAGCGACCGGGGGATCGGCTGCTGGGTTACCTCCTCGCCGCGGACGGTCACCGAGACGACGGGGTCGTCGGGGACGTCCGGCCCGTCGTCCGTGGCGTCGTCGCCGGGCGCTGACCCGGTCTCGTCGTCGCCGGCCGCCGATTCGGTCTCGTCGTCGCCGGCCGCCGACCCGGTCTCGTCGCCGCCGGAGAGCGCCGGGACGAGCGACTCGCCGTGCCACTCGGGCGCGGGGTCGACGCCGAGCAGGTCGGCGACCGTGGGCGGGATGGCGTCGAGTCCGACGTGCCCCTCGACGCTTCCGCCGTCGAGTCCGGGGACGTCGGCCACGAGCGGGACGTGGATCAGCTCGTCGTACAGCTTCGGGTAGTGGGCGAGGTGGCCGTGCTCTTGGAACTCCTCGCCGTGGTCGCCGGCGAGCAGCACCGCGGTGTCGTCGGCGACGCCCGCGTCGTCCAGGCTGTCGAGCAGGCGGCCGACGCTGGCGTCGACCTGCCGCACCGTCGCCTGGTACAGCGTCCGGAGCTCGCGGAGGGTCCGCTCGCCGACCTCGAGGCCGAGGCTCGTCCGAGCGTGCGCGTGGAGCATCTGGTGGGTGCCGACGATGCCGTCGGAGACCTCGCGGATGTACCGCGGCGCGGGGACGTACGGGGTGTGAGTGTCCATGTAGTGGACCCACAGGAAGAACGGCTCGTCCGTGTCGTCGACGAAGTCGGTCGCGGCGTCCTCGACGTCGAACATGCGAGAGGCGTCGAGGAACGGGCGGTCGTCAGTCTCGCCGCGGAGCTTCGAGCCGAGCCGACGGACCGGCGAGGACGCGAGCTGGATCCACGCCTCGACGGTCGGGTGGGCGGCGAGGTACCGGCTGTAGCGGCTGGAGCCGACGCTCGTGACGAACGGCTCGAACTCGTCGAACCCGTCGGGGTACCCCCAGTGGTCGGTGAGGAAACCGTTCGCGGCGTTGAACCCGCCGGTCGCGATCCCGGCGTCGGAGAGCGCCTCCGCGAGCGTCACCGACTCGTCGACGCCGATGTCGCCCGACCGGGCGAACACGGGCTCCGACGCGAGGATCGACGGGAACGAGAAGGGCGTCCAGTTGCCCGTCGCGAACGCGCGGTCGAACACGGTCCCGCCGTTTGCGAGCCCGTCGATGACCGGCGAGCGGCGGTCGTCGTCGTACGGGGAGACGGCGTCCGCGCGCAGCGAGTCCACCGTGACGAGGACGACGTTCGAGACGGTCGCGTCGTCGCTCGGCGCGTCCGCGGCTGAAGGGGTCGACGAATCGGATGTCATAGGGTACGGTGCGAATCCCGGGAGAACGCGCTCACCGCGGGCGAACTTTGGGATTCGCGAATATACTCGGAACGGCGGTTGCCAGCCGCTTGAGGATTTCGATCCCCCACATCCCGGGCGAGCGTACCTATTTGGCGGTGCCGACGCACGGGATCGGTATGGACGAGACGCCCACCGGCCGGCCGGTCGACGAGGCGGCGCTGCCGGAACCGGTCCCCGACGACGAGATACCCGAGTCGGTGCCGGGCCGGTCCCGCGCGATCGAGGCGAACGGCGTGCCGCTTCACGTCGTCGAGGCCGGCCCGGAGGACGGGAAGCTCCTGGTCCTGCTCCACGGCTTCCCGGAGTTCTGGTACGGCTGGCACGAGGCGATCGCGCCGCTGGCGAACGCGGGCTACCGCGTCGTCGTCCCCGACCAGCGCGGGTACAACCTCTCGGCGAAGCCGCCGGCGGTGCGCGACTACCGGATCGACGAGCTCGCACGCGACGTGGTCGGGCTGATCGACGCCTACGACCGGGAGACGGCCGCCGTCGCCGGCCACGACTGGGGCGCTGCGGTGGCGTGGTGGCTCGCGCTCGGCCACGAGGAGCGCGTCTCGGAGTTGGTCGCGGTCAACGTCCCACATCCGACCGTCTTCGAGCGCGCGCTCCGGGGGTCGTGGGACCAGCGGCTCAAGAGCTGGTACATGCTCGCGTTCCAGCTTCCCAAGCTGCCCGAAGCAGTCGCGAGCGCCGGGAACTGGCGGCTCGCGACGAACGCGTTACGCGACACGAGCGCGCCCGGCACCTTCACCGACGAGGACCTGCGACGGTACCGTCGGGCGTGGGACCGCGACGGCGCGTTCGGGGCGATGGTGAACTGGTACCGCGCGATCGTCCGCGACCGCCCTGAACCGGCGAAGACGGAAGTGTCCGTTCCGACCCTCGTGGTCTGGGGCGCGAACGACCGGTTCCTCGCGCGCCGGCTGGCCAACGAGAGCGTCGAGCGCTGCGCCGACGGCCGCCTGCTCGCGATCGACGACGCGACGCACTGGGTGGTCCACGAACACCCGCACCGCGTCGCCGAGGCGATCGCGGACCACGCCGACCCGCTGCCGCCGGGCGCGCGGGAGTAAGCCCGCGGGTTCGAATCGGCGAGTTCGAGTCGACGAATTCGGATACTGTCCTCAGCGCGCCGCCACAAAGATTATATCTGCCCTCGTCCAAAGGACAGATATGAGCAAACACTTCGAAGACGCGCGGTACTACCTCGGTCGAGCGGCGGAACACGCGAAGGCGGGCGTCGTCGAGGAGTTAGAGCCGGTCGAAGCCCGCGTGAAGGAGCTCGTCGGGCGGGAAGACGAGGAGCCGGAGCCCTCGCGGCTGGACAAGCTCCAAGCGGACCTGAAGGAGCTCGAAGAGCGCGCCGAAGGCGAGGCCCGCGAGGCGGTCTCGTCCGCCCGGAAGCGCGTCGCCGAGTACCGCGGCAAGGACACCGCCGCGGAGTAGTCACCCCGCGTATTTCTCACCGTATTGGCGGTCCCGGCGCGTCGGCCGCAGCGACCGCGTCGCCGCCGATTCGTTTCTCGGCCGGTAGCACCGCGTACTCGATGCCCGCGTCCTCGAACAGCGACCGCGCCCGCTCGATGCCTCGCTGCGCGTCGACGTCGGTCGCGCGATAGTGGCGGATCGGGTGGCGGATCCACGACGGCTCCCAGTGGGCGTACACGTCGGTCGTCGAGCGGTCGGCGCCGGCGTACAGCGCGAGGTGGAGTTGGTTGTCGCTCGCGAGCGCACCGTCGGGGTATCGGACCCAGCTCGCGACGGTCGTCTCCGGAGGCGTCTCGTAGTCGCGGTACTTGAGCGAGGAGACGAGGTTGCGGACGAACCCGAGCCGGTGGAGCTGCGCCTCGACGATCGGGTACGGCTCGCGGAGGGTGAACGCGTACTGCTCGCGGGGCGTCTCGCGCTCGGCGTAGAGGCCGACGAGCGACAGCGGCGCGTGGAGGAGGCTCGCGACGCCCTGCCGGAGGCGTTCGAGAAAGCGGAGTTCGTGGGTCACGGCGGGGGATCCGGGCGGCACCGGAATGAAGCTTCGGCGTAAAGTAACTCTTAAGTCCGGAGGTCGGATACCTCGACACGAGCGGGTTGGTGGTCTAGCCAGGTTATGACGGCTCCTTCACACGGAGCAGGTCGGCGGTTCGAATCCGCCCCAACCCACATAGTCACCGCTAAATTCTGAAGGACGCTACCCCCACGCCTTCATGCGGTTTTCTACACCCCGTGTGTCCTTATCGCGTACACCGGACGGTCGTTCGTGTCCAAACCACCGGACGTGACCGAGTTCATGGTGAAGGACGGGTGCCAGCCACAAATTTCTACTGCCGATTAACCCCGAGTAGCGGACTGAATGAACCGATGTCGCCACTATCCGTCGTTGTCTCGTTCAACTGCTCTGATTCCGCAGCGGCTTCATCGGTTCGGTACTAAAGAAACTCCGACGCGCGCCAGCTACTCAGGGGGTAGCAGTTGCGCGCGAACACGGGCCGCGGCTTCGGTCATACCCTCCGCGAGTAAGTCCGCGACGAGTCGGTAGACCTCCTCAATCTCGACGGCGTCCTCCTCTCGGTTCGAACTCGATGAGTCGCCCGGGTAGTCATCGACGACTCCGACGACGTTCTCGTGACGGTCAACCGCGACACGAGGGAAGTCCTCTGGTGCGTGTCTCTCGGGCGCGTCCTCGGGATGGTTCTTCCGTCCGGCGACTTGCCCGAGATGGATGAGGACGCCCTGTTTACCGGTAAAGGGTGTACCACAGTAGGGACACAGTCGCGCGACCTGCTCGGTCTCACGCTCTTCCGGGTAGTCCATCTCGACGGGTTCGGACCCGACCGTTTCGAGGTCATCGAACGAGACCTCGTCCGGTACTGTTCCCTGTTCGCCGTGTCCGTTCCCGGTGGAACGACGAACATGGAGGTTGATTCCCCGCGCCAGTACCTCGGCGTCGCAACCACTTACCGGGCACTTGACGGTACGCTCATCGTTCCGATGACGCTCGCGGTCGGTCATCGGTTCTCACCCCGGTAGCAGCTGAAGCAGGGTAGACTATTGCTGGCCGGCCCCGGACACCACTCCGTATCGTCCAGACAGGGATTACCACCACCGTCGGAGTCCACTGTCGCGCTGCCTCCGTCAGTCTGGAGGACATCAGCGGCAGTCGTCCGCGCGGTGTCATTACTCGATGAGGCCGCCGGGAGAGATTCGTGAGCCGTGGCGGCCCGGAGAACTGTTTGCCCCCCGACCGTAGCCAGCGCGACCTTGTGCTTACAGTCCTCCTCTCGGTGGACATCTGACGGGCACTCGCACTCGATGGGGACGACGACGCCGTCCTGCTGCTCGACGCCTACTACGTAGGAGTGCGCAGATTTTTCCGTGCCGTAGGCCGCGTTGGTCACTTGGACTTGGTGGGGACCGACAACGGTGAACTCCCACGCTTCCCATGTGACGCGCTTGGCGGTCTTCGGGCCGAAGTTCAATTGTGTGACGACACGCTTTTCAGCCGCAGATTCGTTCGCTGTCATGGTCTTTGGCTCCACCGAAGACCACCCGTCCGGTGTTCCAGCACCGGGCGTTTCTGCGAACGTCGCCCCAGAGGGACGGGTCGTCTTCGTATTACTACCTTGAGCGGTATTAATTATAAAACTGACGGAGAAGGGCGCAATGTCCGTACCCGCGCTGTCAATAACTTAGAGGGTAATTTCTTTTGTCCCCTTCTCGTATTAGACGATAATGAGCGACGACTCGACACCCGGGCGAAAACCCCGGGTAACCGACGATGAAATTCTGGACGTGTTGCGTGCTTCCGACGACCCTGTCCTCTCGACTGCTGAGGTCACCGAGCAGCTTCCCATAAAGCGTAGTGCTACCTACAAGCGGTTGAACGCGCTTCGTGAGGACGGGCGGCTCATCGGTAAAGAAATCGGCGGGCGGAATACCGTCTGGTGGGTATCCGATGACACCACCCGTAGTTAGAACATGAGCGTGGGTGGGGTGGTAGACATTAGTTAGTAAGCTGCTCTGCGAGAATTTTCACTCACAGTCTGATTTTACGGGGACTTGTTGGCTGACGTTTCCGACTCGCCCCCATACGTAGGAGATGAAGGTCGCCGTATGGACGGTTCGGTCCTACTTTTTAGAGAGAGTGGATTAGATGTCCACTTTTCAACTACTTTTGCTTCAGTCGGGTGTCCACAAAGATATTTATACGGAAGCACATAGTTACAGATGGAATCACAAGCGGTCCGACGTATCAATTAATCCAGCCCGGGTGTAGCCGGTGACAATTCCTATGTTGGGCACGTATCGCCCACTCTGATACCGGTTCTTAGGGCTCCAAAGAGGTCAACAACCATGACAGCTACACCCGACATGGAGTCCGAGGATAACCCGTACACCGAACTTGTCTGCTGCGATACAGACAACGCAACGACAATCGACTGGAAAAATTGGCAGAACGATGAATACTGGCCCGGGGACTACCTTTATGGAGATAAGAAGGTCTACTACGGGCACCTCGACCGTCAGAACTCTGGTCTTCAAAACGGCCCAAAGTACCAGAATAAATCGTACGAGACATACAAAATCAACCGACATTTAGTCATGTGTATCGGTGGTCGCCTCAACATGGGTGACTGGGGAAAGAAGCGAGCCACCTCATTGTTAGTTGGTCTCCTCAGAAGCAACATGGGGTTGAAATCAGGACTGGTTGCGTTCTGTACTTGTGCGTACGTTATCGAGGAGTACCAAGACGGAAGAAGGGCTCACCCACAAGTGAACCAGTCCGAACGCGACCCGCTCGTTGAATCACAACGAGAGGAACTGAACATCTCGCAATCCCAATTTAGTAGCACATACGGAAAGGTTGCTCACCGAGTCAAGAATCGTGACCTCGACCTCCCTCGCCACGATAGATACAACATAGATGAACACCTGTCTGGATTAGATGCCGACCTCACCAATCAACCTTGGAAGGTGAGGTAGGGAGGGGGGTATAAATACCCCTTTCTATTTTATTAGGTGGATACCCTCTGGGCGAGTACCCTTGTGGTACCAACCTCGGGAGGTTCCCGGGATTTAGACCCATTATTACACAGCTCGGTATTGAACTCGATGAGGCCGCCGCGGTGAGACAGCCCGGCATCGCACCGCAGGCGAGCGTAGCGAGCCGAGGAGCGAAGCCCGGAACTCAACGGCAAACAGTAGAGGACCAAACGCTTTGGTCAACAGCGGCGGCTCATCGGCACAGAGCCGCCCTCGAAAGTCGAGGGAGTAGCTACTTTCGAGCGACCGCGTGGCCCGCCTCAATGACCCTCGGTTCCTCGACGAAAAGGTTTCCAACGGGAAGGTACACGGAACTGCCGCCACGCTCGATACGTACGCTGAACACGTCGTCGTCCACCAGGTCTCCGTCGAATACGAGTTGGACAGCTTTCGGACCACGGAAGGAGCCGCTCTTCCGAAGCACGTCACGCAGCTCTCGGACGGCCTCATCGCGTTCGTCCTCGTCGGCTTCGTACAGTAGGTCCTCAAGCTGCGTCACGGTAAGCCGTGGTGGGAGAGTTTCACCGCTTTCCACACGGCGGAAGAACGCGAGTGCCGGAAGCTCCTCCTCGGTGTGTTCAATGCGGGAGGTCACGAGGTTGTAGCCGGCGTTGAGTGACATGATTAGAACTGGGAGAGGCTCATTTCCATCACGCTCTCGTAGCGGTCGTCACCCGTAGCGTCGGCGAGGAACTCCGCGAGTTCTTCGAGGTCATCGCTCTTCCACTCGCTGAGATACTCTGACGTGTTTTGGTCGGTGACATAGAGGTGATAGAGGTACTGTACCTTGTCGATGTCCAACAGTATATCATCGACTTCCTCACCACCGAGCGTCTGTTGCGAGCCGTCTCCACTCTTAGAGAGTTTGCGCTCAATGTGGTGGACACGCTCGTCGGCGGAGACCGGCTCCTTCCGGTCACGAGGTCCCTTTACCAGTTTCTCGTCCGCGAGGTCGCTGACGTTCAGGTTCTTCGCGAGCAGTTGTTTATTGAGGTCGTCGAACCCCTCGGGGCCACGTTGGACAAAGGCCGCGTACGCTTCGCTGAGGGAGTCAATACTCGCTGGGAGGTTGACGGAGCCTTCGAGAACCTGTTCGATGATAGAATCTACCGTATTGAGAGCCTCATCGATACCGGCCTGCTCGCCTTCGGAGTAGACGTTCGGATAGTGCCGCGAGTAGTAGTACATACATTTCCCACGGAGTATGACGCCAAGGTCGGCTTTCGAGAGGTCCTCGTGACGCTCACGTTCTTCGGCGGCCATGTCCTGTAACTCGAAGAATAGGTTTTGCCGGAGTTCGGTAAGCGTGATTTCCTCGTCGGCCTGCTCCTTGTTCGCGTACACGAGGATGTCGTATTCCGCGTTGTCAAGGTCGGAGATATGAGGGTTGTTCGGCATCTCTGACTGGACGGGGTATGCTCCCGTGATAGTGAATCCACTATTAATGAGTGCTTCCAGAATCACCGACCACGCCTCGTTCTCGTTATGATGGTAAGTGAAAACCATCTCGCCATCAGGTTTCAAAACTCTATGACACTCGGAGAAGACATTAGCAAGTGACTCAATAAAGAACTGCTCGCCTTTGTTACTGCTCTTGTTAGCAACGATTTCTCTTGCTTTGGGGACGAGGTCTGGCCGGAATTCGTCGTACTTTTCGCGAAGGCATTCACTCAACCAAACATAAAAATAATCGGAAAGGCTAGAGTATTGTACATTATCGTAATATGGAGGGTCTGTAATAATATAGTCAACTGATTCATCATTCTCCACCATCTGTTCTGACGTAGCACAATTTAGGCTGGCTACCCGTTTCTCAGATATTGATTCATCCCCCACATAGAACTGCTCTACCTCTCCCGTTTGAGGATTTTTGATTTTCTCAAAAGGCCGGTTACAGTATTCTTTTGCTCTTTTTACCTTCCCAAAGGCGTTACTAACAGACGCCAGATGTTCTGCTAATGGATTTGGCTCTACTGGTTGAACTCTGGGTATGTACGCGTGGCGTGTGAATACACTATTAGCTCGCTGTCCCGTTGTATCCCATTTTGTTAGATTACTGTTCCTTTCAATAGCTCCTGAAATCGAGGTTATGATAAATTCAGAGATATTCTCCGCATCCGCATTTTCAAATTCCATTTCACACACATCGAGTGCTTTACTCATTAGAGTTCCCAAGGTGAGAAGTTGCCTATCAGAGAATAAATCGGTGAATTGTTTATAATTGTACAAGAGTAGTGCCTCTGTTGAGCGATGTTCCTCCAGATTTTGGGGGATTTTCTGATTCGGTATCGGGAGCGATTCCTCAATTGTCTCAAATTTATCTCTTGCCTCGGAAACGCGCTGCGAGTCGTCCTCCTCAAACTCTTTTATTTTCTTATCGCCTTGCGGGTTCTCGTATTGTAGTGCGAACCTCTCAAAAGAAGGTTTCTCGTCAAGCCTCTGTAACGTCTCTTTAATATCGTGTTTGTGACCATTTGAACAGGTGTATTTTCCGTAGCCCGCGTTCCCATCATTGGGGTCAAATTCATGACCGCAGTTCGGACAAACATCATTACCATCTTCAGAAATCGTTACTGTCTCTCTGTCACCAATCGAGACTTCAGTCCCCTCTTCGAGACCTTTACTACGGTTCTCAAGTTCGATGATTCGGTCGTTACAGTTTTGATTCGGGCAATAAAGCGCCCCCGGCCGCGTTTTCTTGGTCTTCGCCAATTGGTAGCGGGGGAATAGCTGGACTTCCTCATCACAAGTCAGGCAAGGTATTCGCTGCGCTTGGAGGTAATAGAGAGCTTCACATTCCTCGCCCGTTTCCGGGTCGATAGTGGTATAGTAATCTCCCAGTTCCTCGCGTGTCTCCTCTAGAATCCGGTCGAACTCACGCTCAAGAACGTCGAGATTCACATCGTCCATCGACTTCTTTTCGGTCCACCACGCAACCGGATTGAGTTCATAGCCGATGACATCCGCACCGAGCCGATTGCTCTCAACGAGTGACGTTCCTCCACCAGCGAAGGGGTCTAGAACCGTTACGTCGCGGTCGATATGTTCGTCGTTCGGATTGATTTGGGGGTCATATGAGTCGATGTACAATCCATCATGACTGCCACTGGACCGCCGGGTGAGGATGTCGTTTTTTGTAATGGTGTTGTCCGTCATCGCGGCTATCCCGAGACACCGGAACGTCGAACCTGGTCGACGCGCCCACCACTTATGTATCGAGTAGATGGGGCGGTAAACGTCGCGGCGGTAGGTCTCTTTCTCGGCCAGTTCGTCCATCAGATTTAGTGGGAGTTTGTCCCAAGTCTCGGTTTTCTCAGTCATAGTTTCTTGTTAGGTCGTAATTCGAAGAACGGGCGTCAGACACTCCGGCAGGCTGAATCCCCCGTGACCGATTCGACTTGATGCGCCGGGTTTCGTCCATGTGTAGTGGCCCTTGACAACGTAGTGGCCACCGACGCGCTCAATAACGCCGGAGTCGCGGAGTTGGTCAAAGGCGTAGCCGTCCTCAACCTCTCGGTGACGGCCGTGGAATTTGTTAGAAAGTGCTTCCTCATCGCTATCTGAAAGGGCGTAGGGATTCCCTCCGAGGTGGTTGATGTAGCCGTGGTCGCTCGTTACGAGGAACTCCTCATGGACGCTCTCGGAGACGATGTCCTCAAGCAAGGTCTTCACGTCCGCGTAGATGTCGGTCAACTCCTCGACCGAGTAGTTCCCCTTCATCGCTTCTTCGAGCCGTTGGTCTGGGTGGCGCGTCCAAACGTACTCCGGTTCGGTTCCGGGCAACTGCGGCACGTCGAGGTCACCGATAAAGCGGTAGTCGTCGCGGTTGACTGCTGACGGACTGTGAGCGTTGAACCACTCGCGGCAAATGAACTCCGTCGCGGAGGGTAGACGCTCGACAGCGGCCCAGTCGAAGGACACGTCCCAGTCATGGTCTGCCGCGAGGTCTCGCTCTAACTGGAATCCCTCGCGAAAGCTGAGTGCGTCCATGATGACGCCGCAACCGGAGTCGAGTTGCGTGATGGGGTGGTCACCCATCGAAGCCTTCAGCTCGTCATACAACTTAGGCTCTTGCCGGCCGAGATGGTGTTCGAGCGACCGGGTCCGGTACTCCGAGGTGTTTAGGTTCCGGTCTGCCAGCGCGTCGGGTTGCGACCAGATTCGCCGGAGACACTCGAACACCCCGTCGAGAACGGACTCTCCACGGACGAGTTCTTCGAGTTCCTCGGCTCCGTAGAGTCCGTCAGTCACCCTTTTCGACCTCCATCCAGACCTCAAACTCCGCGTCGTCCGGGACATCGAGTCGAAGAAGTACGTCGTTGAGGAGGTCGTCTCGCGAGAGGGGTGCGTCCGGCGAGATTGTCAGCGTCTCCTCAACTGTGACTTGGTCTGCGAGAGCCTCGGCGTCGAGACCCCGACTGGTGACGCCGTCCTCGGTAAGCGTCCCGGTATACGTGATGTTGAGCGTGTGAATCTTCGAGTCGATACCGAGTTCCCGCTCCAATCCGTCGATGAGACCGGGTTTGTCCGCGGCATCGAACTCACCCATCAGCGGGAATCGCGTCGTGGTGGTCCCTTCAAGCTCTTCTTCCTCAACCTCGTCTTTTAGCTCCCCGAACTGCTTGACGAGGTCTTCGGTGTTTCCACCTTCAACAGTGACCTCGTTATTTTGAACGCTCTCTGCGTCGAACTCAAATCCACACTCACATTTTGTTCCCTCCAATTCGTTCCCGCATTGTGGGCAGAGGAAAACCTTCGCCGCCGCAGATGTCCCTTCGCCGGCCTCATCGGTTCCGGTACTCGCGTCCGAATCACTTGTGGAGCCAGTGCCGTCTCCAGCCGAAGTCGTAGAGTCAACGGTGATGGTCGCCGGTTTATCGTCGTCATCGTCTTCAACGGTCTGAACGTAATCCTCGTGGACGAGAACCGTATCGCTCCCGATGCTCCCCACCCGTGTGCCGAAGTACGTTCCGACCTTGATGACCTCGTCCTGACAGAGGGACTGAATCGCGTCCGTGAGTTCTCGCTCGTCGGTGAGTGTCGGGTATTTCGGGTTCCGGTAGAAGTCGTTGAGGAGATGCTGGTACTGGAGACCACCGCCCTTCGCCGTTTCGACGGCCTCCTCTACGTCGGAGCGGAGTTGACTGCTGTCGGGGGTAACTACCTCAACAGTTGCGTTGTAGAAGTCTGTGTTTCCGCCCACCGGAAGTTCCTCTGGGAAGAGTCCACGTTCCGTTGAAGTGTGAACCGTCCCGTACTTGTCTCGGACCCGGTCGCGAAGATTCTGGTAGTTCTGGTCGTGGATGTCATCGAAGCCGTCAGGCAGGACCTCTTCATCGCGTTTCAGCTCCTCCCCTGCGACGACCTTCCGGGCGAGTTCGCGAATCCCTGTGTTCGAATCAACGCTGGACCGCTTCTCCGGAGTGACGAGGACAAGCGTATTGTTGAACTCGCGTTCCTGCCCTGTGGTGAGTTCCTCAAACTCGTCATCGTAACTCCGCTTCGCAGCCAGCGAGACCACTATCTTCAGTGTCTTGTTATCTGGAATGTCCTGCTCGGTATTGACCGGGTCAAGAATGTGGACATTGTTGCGACCGTTGAACAGGTCCTCTTTGATAAGGCGTTCAACACGATGGATGGCCGTGTTCTTGTGGATGTCCTCAGCCTTCTTTTCGATTCGCGCGGCCGGATTCTCGTCCGTATCGAAGGCGTACTCTCCGTTGATTCGGAAGACGTGCCAAGCGTGGCCGAACACATCCTCGGTGAACGTCTGGATAATCTCGTGAGCGTTCTTCCCCTTCCGCATCGTCCCCATTAGCATCTGACGCTTGTTCGCGCCCTCATCTCCCCCGCGCGAGAGACTGTGAAGCAGGACGATGTTGAGTAATTCCTCAACGTGCGGCTCGAACTTCCTCTCTCCACTCCGGTCATCCGATGTGGCTTCTCCGAGCCGGTGATAATCGTTCAGGTACTTGCCAACCAACTCACCGTCGATAAAGCGGAACCAACCGGTGTATTCAAACACGTCTACGTCGCCGGTGAGGATGAGGTCAACCTCGTGGTAGTTGTCGGCGAAGATTTCGGTGAGGAGCTGGAGCAAACCACGAGCGTCCTGGTGTCCCTGCTGTTCGGAGAACTTGTCCATCAGGGTTTCCAGCGCGACCGGATGGAACGGGAAATACTCCTCAATCCGCCCCTCCAAGTCCTGATAGTCTGTGAGTTGAATTTGGCCGTTGTTCCGGTAGACATCGGTGTACTCCTTCGCCAGCGATGCTACCCCATCTGGGTCGGTCACGTCGCCAACGAGCCGGTGGAGGAGGAACCGAATCTTCTCGTCTCGACGACGGGAAAGGTCATGCCGGAACGGATTGGTACGGGGCAGAATCGCCTCCACATCTGCCTCTTCGAATAGAAGAGATACGTAGACCGCGAGTGGCGTATCGTCTCGTCCTGCCGCTTCGAGTAGGTTCTGGAGGAAGCCAAGATTATCGTCCCGATACTCGGAACGACCGCTCATCCCGAACCACCGCTCGAATTCGTCAATAAAGACCGCAGTCGGCTGGTCGTTTAGTGCGTCCCGAATCTCGTGGACTCCCGGTGGGTCACCCGCTTCCCAGTCGTCAATGTTCAAATAGTCCCCGACTGCGACGTGGAGCTTTTCATAATCGCTGTCGAGATTCAGCATTTGGAGGGCGGCTGTCTTCGTATTCGATGGAAGCGAGGCCTCAATCCCGTTTTCATCGAGCCACCGCTCTCCCAAATCCGGAGAAGAAAGCAGATGGTATAGTACGAGTTCGATGTGGCTTTTGCCACTGCCGAACTCGCCGCCGATGATGTGAGCGCCTTCGGATACGCTGGTAGATGAGTCGAACTTTTCCCCTGTTCGCTTGATAATGCTTGTCAGTGTTTCTGTGGGGTAGGTAATACTCAGTATTCTTTCAGCGTCCTGTTCGGGTGACTCTCGACTGTCGTATAGGTTGTATAGGCTGACTTCGTCGAGGAGGTTGTCAGCCGTGATTTCTCCGGTGTCCGTCTGAATTTCGTCAGACGGGGTGATGTAATCGGAGATTACACGGGAGGTCATCTAACCTGACTCCGTAGCGTTATCAGTTAGTCTTTCCGACAATACGCTCTTGATAGAAAATGGCTGCCGCTGAACGTTACTCACTGAGTCAGGTGGATAGAAGCTTCCGATGAGTTAGGATAATATGGAGTGAGGAATGGTTGAACCCTTGGCGACCCCGTCGATTTTAGTTAGTGTAACCAATTTATATGGAAAGAGACACAATAAGTTAGCATGCCTGAAGACGGAAAAAGTACGTCCAAGCCTTCACTTCGAGGGGATGTAATAGATATATTCTTGTGGATATTTGTAACAGTGGGTGCTACATTTCTCGGTAATCGGCTGGCGTACAGTCTGAGACACTATTCGGGCAGACAGATACTCCCCGGATTTGAGCTACCGAAGACAGTCCTTACCGCTGATATCGTTGAAGATTGGCTTGATAATTATCACTTCGAGGAATACGAACTAAAAGAACAAGATAATGGATACTTTGAGTTCCATATTCAGAATATCGATGACGGTGAGATGGTTGTCCAAATATTCGAACAGGGGCTTCGAGTGTTTGGCGAATACGAACTACCCGCCGACAAGATATTGATGATTATGGAACGGCCACAGGATAGAGAGAGACTCAAAACAGAGATTGAGGCAGTTCTCACCAATGCGCCCGGTGGGTTTGATTATTTTGACGATGAAGGGGAATCGTGTGGTTTTGAGGACATGAGAGGGGTACGATTCGAGTATCGACTTTATCCGGATGGACTGTCTCAGCACGAGCTAAATAATGGACTTCTATCTATTGAGCAAGCGATTGAGTACGTAGATAATCGCGTTGAGCAGATGGCTGATAACGTTCAGGCGAACCGATGAGGTAGTCTATACTATTCTGACGTACTGACATCTGACCATCGCCAGCGTCTCGGTCTAAACTTCTATTGAGGAAGTGGTTATTGGAAGGACCGAAACTATGTCTCGAAGTCAGCGTCGCTATTTTCGATTTCTTTCAGCGCGGTTCGAAGTAGAGACTCGGAAAAATCGATAGTGTAGTCCACCTTCTCGCCGTCCTTCTCAACGGTAGATTTTATTCTGACAAGGGATTCCCCTTCAGTCTCGCCGACTACATCCTGAACTTCGGCTTCACTGTCGGGAACAAGGTGGTCTACCGTCTCTTCGCTAAAATCTGGGTCTGCCTGTTCAATCCACCATCGAGTAATGTCTACTGTTCCGTCAGCCATACAAAAATTGAACCACCGACTGAGTTCTTAGATGTGACGATAGAATAGTGTGGGAGTGGTTTCCTTCCTCAGCGTTTGACTCAGTCTTCGCCCATTTCAAATGCTTCTCGTCGCAGTTCGCGTTTCTCACTCTCTGTTCGCGCGTCGTAGTGCTTGTCGAGCGTCTTCGAGCTTACGTTCATCCGACCGGAGAGTAGCTGCTTCGCGTGGCCGTCGTTCAGCCACGCCGTGATTGCGCTCCGGCGGATGGTGTGCGGCGGGACCGATGAGGGGCACCGCTGCGACTTGTTGTAGTGGTTCGCCGCTTCGCACCCGTCTTCGTCCCTGTCGTGAGGACACTCGTTCGAGTAGTGGCACGGCCTCGTCAGAGCGTTGATGTTCTGCCGAAGGTTTGTCCCTGCCGGCCGTCCGTGGTCCGACGTGAGCAGCGGCTCTCGGCCGTACTCGTCGGTCACGTCCTTGCGGCGCATCTCGATGTAGTCCACGAGGATTTCGACCACCCAGCCGTGAAGGTTGACCTCCCGCTCGGCCTCGGCCTTGTTTTTCAGCGGGGTGTCCGCCTCGGGCCGGTGGGCGACCTCGACGTACTGCCCTTCCGGGTGGAAGTCATCTACGTCAAGCGCCCGTATCGTGCCCAGTCGAAAGCCCGTGTCCCACAGCAGCGCGAAGAGCGCGTGCCGGAGCGTGGCGTACTCGTACTTGTCGAGGTAGTCGAGGATGGCTTCAGCGCGGCCCGGCTCGATTTTCTCTTCGCGGGCCTCCTTGTCGGGGTTCGGCATCATCATCTTGTCCGCGATGTCCCCCTCGATGAGGTCCATCGACTCGCACCACCGGATGAAGACCCGGAGGGCGGTCATGTTGTTACGGAGCGTTAGCTCGTTGACGCCGCCTTCCTCACGACGGAAGATTTTGAAGTCGTGGATGTGGAAGCCGTCGATGTCGTTGATGTATTCGATGCCGTGTTCGTCGGTGAACTCCGTGAAGCGCCGTAGCGCGTAGCGGTTGTTGCGGAGTGTTGAGGCCGAGACTTCTGCTTCGCGTTCTTCGAGGAAGCGTTCGATGGCCGCTTCCGGAGACATCTTGCGTGACATGGCTGATTGGGAACTCAGCCACGCCGGGTGGATGAACGAGGTTCGGTGATTGCCGGGCGGTTCTCGTTGGGTTCCTCCTTTGCGGTGCGCCGCCGAGGGCGATTGGCAAATCGCCCGAAGGCGGCGAGGTCGGCGGTTCGAATCCGCCCCAACCCATCGACGAAGCGATTCCTTCTGAAGTAATCCAAATCGCCAGACAGCGGAGGGTCTTTATAATACTCCAGTCGGAAATCTGGAAATCAATCCATCAGGTTCGCTGGTCCGGGTCGCCGCTATGTGGTGTTTTGAATGAAGGAGTCGGCGGATAAGTACCTATCGACAAACTGAAACTGGCGAGAAGAGCGACGTATACCAACCTCCCACGAGTCACCAATAGATGGCTATCGGTTGGATAATGACCGCGACGCCGCCAACAGATAATGCCTTATCTTCAAGATCTACACTAATTGTCGATTGTTTAGTCGGTGGTTCATTGTCTCCCTGAAGGTCTTCTACCGACACACCCCCCAAGTCCGGGAGGGGAATGTCCTGTTCAAACCCATCAAGTAAATCAACAAACTCACTTCCAAGTTCCCGAAATGAATCAATAGAATCTTCAGATAGTACCGTTCCAGCCACCCGTAGTAGATCTATATAATCCCACTCTTTGTTAGGTGGTACTATCTCCTCAACCCGTCCCAGAACGGTGTAAGAACGAGTTCCAAGAAACTCTCGGCGCGGGTCATCAATCCAGAGACTGTCTTTATTCATCGACATAGCATAACTATAATCTCCCTTACTGGTTTCGACAACCAAACCTATCTCTTCACCGTAGATACTCTCGCGAGCATCCTGAACTTGGTCTTTATCTATATCGACACCAGAAATGTCCGCGAATACCGAAGCAACATTTAACATCCGATAGAAGGGGTCTGTCTTCGCCATCCCCTCCACCTCAATTATCTGTCCGTTGTCGAAGGAAAGTGTGTTTTGGGTATCTTCAGGTCTCTCTTCTGGGAGCCGAACAAAATCATCTCTTTGTTCGACCTTCTGATACAGTTGTGAAAAGTGATACTGGTCATTAATTCTCTTCGTGGTTTCGAGTATTTCTGACCCAGTTTTGGAGCCCGATAAGTCAATATTGCCCCCCAACTCACCAAACCCCGGCACATTAACACTCCCTTTTGCTCCCGCACTCCCACCTCCTTGATAAGACTCTTCGGTCACCTCTCGCGCTTCCTCTGTTACTGGTATATTAAGTGAGGCCAGAAGGCTTTGGACGGCCAGAGAGTCCAAATACACGAACTGACGGAGGTCTTTAGTCATATGGCCGACGTGTGTCTCTTGCGACTAATCATTTCCGGGCCGGTTTTGACACCAATCTCGATCGCGGGCCGCGGAACAGCGTAACCCGGCTCACAAATTTTTGTTCTGTCTCCGCGCGTGAGGCGACTTTCAGATTCCCGTGGCTGGATTTATCTATATCTACACTACAGCGGTGTGGAAATAGCCTATTTGCGTGAATTAATGTCTGTAATATTTAAGTGTATATCAAAGGTCGTCTTTTAGTAAGGGTGATTGGAGCGGCCCAAGAACCGAATACGGATCCTGGTAAGGGCCATTAACGGATTATTCCTGATCTCTATTGAGCGCGGCAAGAAGGTGCCCAGTCCAACGGACAGTACCTCGTCTTCCACGCGGCAATACGGGTCGGGATGAGTTGGCTTTGGTGAAATCCTTAGCAGCTGATAGTTTTTCACCTCAATCACTCAGTACAGGGGTAGCGGCGAGCGATTTCGGGAGTAGGTGTAGTACGTCGTGAGTGAGATAGTTTATAAACCAGAGTGCGGTGTTGCTGTCTGCTGTTTATAAGTGACTGACGCCACCGCGGCGAGTGTCTCCAAAGCCCCAGCTGTGAGGGCGTCGTACGCTCGCTGCGCTCCTCGGTCGCTCACTCCGTTCGCTCCCTGCGGTGCTTACGTCGCCTACGACGCCCTCACGGCTGCCCCTTTGAGTCCCGCCCACACAGTGACCGCACCTCACGCCTCCCCAGCCTCGCCGCTCGCTCCGCTCGCGGCGTCCCTCGCGGGCTGGCTCGCGGCCGCCGGTGGCGGCCGCTCGCAGGCGCGCCACCGCACCTTTTTATAAGCGATCGTCGCCACCGCTCACGACTACTTAAATACGACATCGCAGACGGCGATCTGCGATATCCACTCCCGAAACCGATCGAGAAGCACACTTCAGCGACCAGTTGTTTCAGGCAAGAACCTATCTGAAGAAGAGGATTTCAACAGAGCCGAATCCGCTGATACACCGTGATATCGGCAATGACGAGTTCTCAGTGGATCTCAACTGTCCGATTGAATCCGCGGAAGGCGGCGATACAGCACGCTCGGAGGGCAGTAGCGAAGCGGAAGGGTCGAAAGAACGGATTCACTGCGAAGAACCGAAACGCGAAAACCCGGCCGCTATCGCTGCCAGTCGGTGACGTGGCAGGACTCGTCAAGTTCGAGGACGAGCGAATCGGCGCGGAGTTCGACGTTGATTCGGGCGGCTGGCGACTTGGAGTCCGGAAGGGCGACCTCGCTAATTCTCGCTAGGTTGTGCGGGCCGATTTGTGCATCGGTGGGGCCGAGTTCGTGCGTGGAGTACAGTGTTTCGACGGCCGGATGACCGAGGACCGTCTGGGCAATCGGGATGGGATACGAGACCCAACAGGTATCACACTTCGCCGTCGCGTACGCGACATCGTCGAGGAGGTACGAGTCCGGGACGGAGTCACGCGGGAACGAGAAACCGGCAGCGCCCCAACAGTGTGGACAGACGTCGTTGCGGAAGAGTCGCACGTCGCAGGCGTGTTTCCGAAACGAGAGGTCGATGACGTCTTCCAGCGTTCGGTCCGCTAACGCTCGTGGCGGGGTCGGGTACGCGATAGCGGCTCCGTGTGACGGACAGCCGACGTATAACTGGTGATGGCGGTACGATGCGACGAGCGCCTCCTCGCAGGAGGGACACTCGTAGTCGGTCTGTTGTTGGTCAACTGCGACCGTGTCACCGTCGTACGTTCCGGCACGGATCGTTGAGACGATCTCTAACGCAGCTACTCGCGGTCGATACGTCCCGTCCACCTTGCGAACGAAGTCGTCTTGGAGCTCGTCGAGGTGGTAACTGAACCGGCTTGTGTCATCGACGCCGACCCGTTCACGCAGTTCTGAAAAAGAGGGCCACTCGGCCGACCACGCGTCGCCGTACTGATCCGCGAGCGCGAAGAGGATACGAATCCGCGTTTTGTCGGTCAACGCCGCGTATGTGCTATCGTTCGCACCCGATCCTGTATCCGCCATGCTCGTGGTCCGAGTCGCTCTATTGTACGCATTCCGTTTAAACATATCAGATGTCGAACTTAAAAGCCATCCAGATTACACTTACAACCAACGCGGAATAGGCTGAACTGTGCCAATTCAGCGTCCCCGTTTACCGCCCCTATCCACGAGTGGCAGAGCGTATACGGTGTACGATTCCCCCTCCACAGCCGGAGGCGGGCTGTTACGGAGAACCGTATTCGAGGTGGTTGCGAATGGGCGATAGCGACGCGACAGCCACCCGTCTCGAAACAAGTTCAAGCGCGGTGGAGGTGGAAGACCGATCATCGGTCAAACAGCAGGGCCGTGTCTGGGTGGCTCAGGCATCGGGTTTCGCGTATCGCACGCTCCGAGACGTCTCTCGGAGTTGGTCAGTCCTGGCGGTTGCCGTCGGACTGCCACCGATCATGTACCTCCTCGTGACCGCGACGCGGTCCTTCGACCCGACCACGAAAGGACTGTTCGCGGTCGGTATTGCTGTCTTGGGCGCGATGATCGCGTCTCTCACCGTGTTCGGGAGCCAACTCGCCGTCGACTTGGAGGCCGACCGGTTCATCGCCTACCGGTCGATGGCGGTCCGTCCCTCGGCAGATTTCGCTGGACGAGTCGCGGCCGGTCTGGTCGTGGCAGCGCTGGCGCTCGGATTCGGTCTCGGTGTGGGCGTTCTCGACGGCGCGCCGGTCGGCGTCGCAGGCGTTCTTCCGGTCGCCGTCTCGTTCGCTGCGTTCCTCGGATTGAGCGTCGTGTTCATGGCCGTCGCTGTTCCCGTCGTCGTCGCGGCCAACAACGAACAGTACGCGCAGTTCGTGTTATCCCTAATCGCGGTGTTCGGATTTATGCTTACTGGGTATAACGGGATGCTCACGTCGGTCGCGGTTCTCGACGAATCGGTGGTCGGGCTTCTCCCGAACGTACTCGCGACGCGCACGATGGCGGCGCAGCTCGTCACGAGCGAAAACATCGCAAGCGTCGGCTTCGCCGCGGAACGCGGCCGTCTCGTACCACTATCTCTCTACAGTGTCGGGGCGGCAGTGTTTGGTGTGCTCCTCACGCGGTGGCAACTGTACGATCGGGGGCTCCGGCGATGAACGGGCCTGTCCTCGCCGCCGAAGGCCTCGGAAAGTCGTTCGGCGGGGACGTCGTGTTCGATGGGCTCGACCTGACCGTCGGGCCGGGTGAAGTCGTCGTCCTACTGGGACCGAACGGAACGGGAAAATCTGTGCTCGCCTCCTGTCTCGCCGGTGGGCTGTCCCCCTCTGAGGGGACCGTCGAAGTCCCGGGAGGCGTCCCAGCCACTACCCCCGGCGCGACGAGTTTCCTGCTACAGGATGCGCTGTGTCTCGACAGGCTGACCGGCCGAGAGAACGTCTCCTTTTACGACCGACTCAACCCGTCGTTCACCGACCGGTGGCGGACGCTGGTCGAAGCGTTCGGCATCGACGACCAACTCGACGACCGAGTGAGCCAGTACTCGGGCGGGATGCGTCGGAAACTCGAACTCGCGGTCTCCCTGAGCGTCGAGGCACCGTTGTACGTCCTCGATGAGCCCACGGCCGCCCTCGACCTCACGATGGTGCGCGAAGTGCATCACCAGCTGTCGAAGCTCCGCGACCGCGGAAAAGCGGTTCTCATGACGACGCACCTTCCGATGGACGCTGACGTGGCGGACCGGATCGCGTTCATGACCGACGCCGGTATCGTCGCGACGGGGACACCGGCGGAGATCAAGTCCTCAGTCCCGTCCGTCGTTGAAGCCTCGCTCGGGAACGCCGACGCCATCGCTGACGACGTGATCGACGAGCGGTTGTTCAGGGGTGACGGCGTCGTCCGGGGTCTCCTCACCTCGACGGCCGACCCGTCGGCGGTGGCCGACGGGGTGAGCGGTGTCCGCGTGACTGACCCGACGCACGCTGACGTGTTTAATTACTATACCCACCTCGACGGGCAAGCCGGGAACACCTCGTAACCGAGAGACGACAGTAGACCCGCGGCGGACAATCCGGTCGCATACTGAGTGAAGAGCCCTACCGACGAACATCGAAGGCGTCGCTCGTAGTACGGGCGGACGGTGAACGGCGATATTCTCTCCTCACAAAGTATAAAAATCCGGTACAAGCGCTACCGTCCCCGTCGCCGCTCGGGACGTCTCGACGCGACCCACGATCGGTACGTCGATAGCGGAGCCGACGGCCGACGAGGGCACAACAAGGACACCGGGCACCCGGAGACTACAACGACGATTTGTATTATCGACCGTTTTTACATGCGGGGTCGAGATCGATTTGTATGGTCCGACCCTCCCGTCGGCGCTTCCTCGGAGGAAGCGCTCTGACGCTCGCAGCGCTGACAGGTGTTCTCGCCCCCGAAACCGACGCGACTGTCACAGGCCGACCGAGAGACCTCGACGTCGATGTTTCGGCCCCGTTCGCCGACGCGTTCCTCCCGCTGCCGACGGGCGACGCCCTGTCAACGGCGTACGCGATGGTGATTGCGGACCGCGTCGACGCCGACGCGGAAGCGGATCTGAGCTACCGCGCCCGTTCCACGGCCGAGCGGCTCGACGTCGACGCCGAGGAGTTGGCTGCGACCGTCGCAGTCACTCCCTCCGAACGCGGGGTCCGGCTGGTGACGGCGGCCGGCGGTTTCGACCGCTCCGACCGCGGCGAGACGATCGCGGTCGGCGAGGGCGGCGATGAGTCGAACGACGACGTCCCCGCGGAAGCCGAGACGACGGACGATCTCCCTGCGGGCTGGCGGCTCGCCGACGACGGTGAGACCGCGCTCGTCACCGGCGACGGCGTGGCGGCCGCCGCGACCGGCGGTGGGTACTCGCCGAGCCCTCGCAGTGGTGCTGAGCCGTCGGAAGACGACCTGAGGGACCGGCGGATCGAAGCCGCTCGCGTTGCCGGCCACGCCGCCGCCGACGAGGCCGACCGTTTCGCGGAATCGCCGCTGAGCGAGGCCGCCCTCCCCGAGCTCGGTGGATTCGAAACGGTGCTTTTGGTTCCGGACGCCGCCGGCGGTCCGTTTCCGCTGTCGGTCCCCGACGAGGTGGACGCGTTCGCCGCCGGCTTCGAGACCGACCCGAACGACCTCCGAGACATCGACGGCACGGCGGAGAACGCGTACGTGGTCCGTCCGGCCGGGGCTCCCGACGAACTCGACGACGGGACCGTCAGGCGACTCGTGCGTACGGTCGACCCCGCAGACCCCGTCGAAATGGACATCACGCGTTCCGACGGCGTCGCGCTCGTCGACGCCGTCGTCGAGGCCCCGCCGGAACTCGACCGCGAGGCGTCGCCGGACGCCCGAGTCAGGTCGGAGTTCGACCGCGCCGCCGGAACCGTGACGTTCGAACACGTCGACGGCGAGGCCGTGCCGGCCGACGAGCTGGAGGTGTGGCACGACGGCGAGGAGGTGAGCGACACGGTCCTCGACGGGAAGGAGTTCGCCGCGGGCGACGAGATCACCGTCGAGACCGGACTGATCGCGACCGTCACGCTGCGGTGGTTCGACCCGGACGCGAACGTCTACGACACGTACGCCAGCGAACGGGTCGACCGCGAGGCGTTCGCCGTCGACTACGACATGAGCGACGAGACGTTGGAACTCGCCTACGAGGCCGAGCGTCCCGCCGACGCGAGCGGCCTTCGGCTGGTCCACCGCGGCGAGGAAGGGGTCCAAACAGCCGGCGAGGAGTTCACCGACGGAACGCTCACCCCCGGCGACGCGGTCACCGTCGAGGACGTGTCGATCGGCGACAGCGTACAGCTGGAGTTCGACGTCGAGCAACCGTCGGGCGGCGACGCGCTCATCTACTACCGCGCCAGCCCCCCGCGCGTTTGGGTCCACTCGCACGGCGAGGACGGGACCACGGTCAGGTACGACGGAGAGGAGCCCCGACCCGCTGAGGCGTTCGTGACTCTGCTCGACGGAGAGCCGACCGACGCGCAGTTCGCAGACGAGCACGACACCCTCTCGGGCGACGAGGAACTGGTTCTCGGCGAGCTCCCGCTGGGGAAGACCCTCACCGTCGAGTGGCGGGAGCCGGACGAGCCGGTCGTCATCGCCGACCACGAGGTCGTTCCGAACACGCGCGCGTCGATCGAGTACGACCCGGACGCCGGCGAGATCACGGTCCAGCACCGGAGCGGCCGGACGCTTCCCGCGTCGGAGTTGGAGCTCCAGGTCGGTCGCAGCCCGGCCGACGTCCAGCCCGGGGACGAGCTCGACGAGTTCGGTCCGGACGACTCCTTTGCCGCTCCGGTGCCGCCGCTGTCGCGGGTCCGACTCGTGTGGACCGGCGGCGACCGCGAACACCACCTCGGCGGCACGACCACGGCACGCGACGCGGTCGCGGCGACCTACGACGCCGACTCCGAGGCCATGACGGTCGAGTACGTCGGCGAACAGCCCGCCGACCCCGAGCGGCTGCGCGTGTCGGTGAACGGCGCTGGCGAACTGGGCGGGCGAGAGCGCGACCAGGAGTCGGCGTTCGCGGCCGAGTACGACGAACTCACGTCCGGAGACGCCGTCACGGTCGACGACGTCGGGCTCGACGACACCGTCGTCGTCAGCGTCCACACCGAGTTCGAGAACGGGTCGGCGACCAGTTCCGTCGGCCACTTCTCGGCGGCGCCCCGCCGCGGGTTCGTCGTTGACGACGGAGGCGGGGACGACGAGGGGTCGGGGGTCACGCTCCGCTACGTCGGCGAGGTTCGCCGCGACGCCGACGCCTTCCGAGTGCTGATCGACGGCGAGCCCGCGACGGATCAGCCCGCCGACGAGACGGACCGGCTGACCGGCGGCGAGACGCTGTCGCTCGGCGATCTCTCCGCCGGCACGACGGTCGCCGTCGAGTGGACCGCCGGCGACGAGACCCGAACCGTGACGGAACACGTTATCCCCCCGCAGGCGACGTTCGAGGTCGCGTACGAACCGGCCGACGACGGCGAGGGGGGCGTCGTGACGTTCTCTCACGTCGGCGGTGACGCGCTCGATGCCGACCGCCTCGACGTGGTCGTGGAACCCGCGACCGAGGGATTGCGCCCCTGGGACTCCGACGCCGACGAGGTGACCGCCGGCGACGAGACGAGCGTCGCGGTCGACTCGGAGCCGGGACTGGCCGCCGTCGTCTTCGCCGAGGGCGAGGTACTCCACCGGGAACGGCTCAACCGGGACGGGTAGCGGGGCCTTTCGCCGCTCTCCTCGGGTCGCCCGGCGAGGAGAGGGCCACCTGAAGAGTTTTGCGCCGCGGCGTCGAACGACGAGGGAAGCTATGAACGGAATCGCGGGGAAGACGGCGCTGGTCACGGGCGCGGGGTCGGGGATCGGTCGGGCCTCGGCGCGTCGCTTCGCGGCGGAGGGCGCGAACGTCGTCGCGGCGGACATCGCGACGGCCGAGGGGAGAGAGACCGTCGACCGGATTCGCGACGCCGGCGGCGACGCGACCTTCGTCGAGGTGGACGTCGCGGACACCGACTCGGTCGAGAACATGGTCGACGTGGCGGTCGAGACGTACGGGAGCCTGGAGTTCGCGCACAACAACGCCGGCATCCTGACCGACTTCGTCGACGTGACGGGGATATCTGAGGCGCGCTGGAACCGGATCATCGACGTCAACCTCAAAGGCGTCTGGGCCTGTCTGAAGGCCGAGCTTCCGGTCATGAAATCGCAGGGCGAGGGGGCGATCGTCAACACCGCGTCGGAGGCGGGGCTGGTCGGGATGCCCGGGCTCTCCAGCTACTCGGCGAGCAAACACGGCGTCGTCGGCCTGACGAAGTCGGTCGCGCTCGAACACGCCGAGCGCGGGATCCGGGTCAACGCGGTCGCCCCCGGGCCGACGAAGACGAACATCCAGTCTGGGCTGCTCGGTGACGGGCCCGGCGGCTCGACGCCGTCGCTCCGCGACCGTCTCCGAACCGCGCTGCGGCTGATCCGAACCGCGATTCGGACGGTCCGGGCCGACTACGACACCTCCGCGATGCGGGACGTACCGATGGGTCGGATCGCGGACCCCGAGGAGATCGCCGGCGCGGTCGCGTTCCTCTGCTCGTCGGACGCCTCGTACGTCACGGGCCACACGATCCCGGTCGACGGCGGGCAGGCGGCCGATTGAACCGCGCGTCCGGCGAATCGACTTCGAAACGGGCGAACCCCGACGCGGCCGGCGGGGACCGTCCGGGGCGTGACGGTTTTCACGTGACGGACCGTATCACGGTCATGACTCACACGGTAGTCGTCGCCGGCGTCGGTCCGGGACTCGGAGAGTCGCTCGCGCGGAAGTTCGCGGCGGAGGGGTGCCGGGTGGCCCTGTTCGCGCGCTCGACGGAGTACATCGAGGGGCTCGCGGGCGACCTCCCCGACCCGGGCGAGGGGCTCGCGGTCACGACGGACCTCACCGACGTCGACGCGATCCGGGAGGGGTTCGAGACCGTCCGCGAGGCGTTCGGACCGGTGGACGTGCTCGTCAACCACGCGAGCGCCGCGTCGTGGACCGGCCTCATGGACACGAGCGTCGAGGCGTTCGAGGAGGCGTGGGCGGTCAACGGCCGCGGCGCGTTCGTCTGCTCGCAGGAAGCCGTCGGCGACATGCTCGAAACCGGCGGCGGCACGGTGATCTTCACGGGCGCGACCTCGGCGGTGCGGAGCCGCGGCGGCGCGATCGGGTTCACGGCCGCGAAGTTCGCCGCCCGCGGGATGGCGATGGACATCGCGCAGGAGTTCGGCGGCGACGGCGTCCACGTCGCGCACGTCGTGATCGACGGCCAGATCGATTCGCCCGACGCCCGCGAGCGGCAGCCCGACCGCGAGGCCGAGACGTTCCTCGACCCCGACGAGATTGCCGAGACGTACTGGCACCTCGTCGAGCGGGACGACGTCGGCACGCAGCCGTTCGAGGTTCACGTCACGAACGGGCCGAACCCCTCGGAATTCATCTGACGACGCGGCCGGGTGCGGTGGGTCGGCTGAGTGCGGTGGGTCGGCTGAGTGCGGTGGGTCGGCCGAGTGTGATGGGTCGGCTGAGTGCGGTGGGTCGGCCGAAAACGCCGTTCAGAACGTGATGACTTCGTAGTCGTCGTCGACGAGCGACCGAATACTCGGGTGGCCGTCGTACTCGGCGAGGGTGGCCAGCCCGGCGTCGTCGACCGCGTCCGCGACGTCGAACGCGCTCGAACAGTAGTCACAGACCGCGGCGTCGTCGCGGACCGCCTGATACAGCTCGTGGTAGTCGCTCTCCTCGTCTTCGAGTTCCGGGATCCACTGCGTCCCGGCGCCGTCGAAGATCAGCTCCAGCTCGTCACCGTCGGTCTCCGCGAACTCCTTCGCCGCTTCGAGGGCGTTCGCGAGGCGCCCGTAGTCGGCGTGCGATTCGTTGCCGGCGAGGATCACGATTGCTGCTTTCGCCATCGTGCTCCGGCGTAGTTCGGGGACGGAAAAAACCCGTCCGCGGCTGTGTGTCGGGATCGTCGAACCGGTCACGACGGCGAGCGGACGGGCATCGCGCGGCGCCGGGCGGACCGCCCTCACCAGTCGCGCGACACCGTCGTCTCGCTGGCGTTCGCGTGGTCCAGCAGCCACGCCGCGGCGTCGTCGAGCGCGTCGTCGTCGGTCGCGGTCACCTTCAGCCGGTTGTGGTCCGCCTCGCGGTCGGGGTAACAGCCGACGGCCACGTCGAACCGGTCCGTCGCCTCCGCTAAGGCGTCGATGATGTTCGACTCCGGCTCGACGGTGTAGAGGAACCGCGAGCGGCGGTCGCCCCCGAACTCGTCGGCGACCGTCTCGAACGTAGCCTTCAGTTCGTCCGGAATGCCGGGCATGACGTACACGTTCTCGATCACGCAGCCCGGCGCCAGCCCGACCTCGGTCACCAGGGGGCGGCTCCCCTCGGGGACCGACGCCTCCGCCTCGACGTCGACGTCGAACTCGCGGTCGGGCACCCGCTCGCGGATCGCGGCCAGCCGGCGCTCGACCGATTCGCGCGTGAGCTCGGTCGGGGCCATCTCGCGGTCGAACGCGTCCGCGACCGCCTCCATCGTCACGTCGTCCGGGGTGCTGCCGATCCCGCCCGTGACGATCACGGCGTCGAAGTCGGCGGCGTACTCCCGGACGCGCGCCGCGATCTCGGCCCTGTCGTCCGGGATCGAGAGGATCCGCTCCACGGCGACGCCGCGCTCGCTCAGCGCCGCGGCGAGCCAGTTCGCGTTCGTGTTCACCGTGTCGCCCGAGAGCAGTTCGTCCCCGACCGTGATCAGCGCGACCTCCATCGGTCCGCGGTACGGTCGGCCGACGGATGTACGTTTCCCGGCGCCCGCCCGCACCCGAATAATAATGAGGGTCCGCGGCCTCGGTCGGGAGGTGACACGCGACACCACGCGCCGCGCGGTCCTCGCGAGCGTCCTCGCGGCCGGCAGCGCCGGGCTGGCGGCGAGCGACGCGGCGGACCTCCTCGACTCGTTCGCCCCGCCGTCGGGCGAGGCGTGGGACGCGGCCGACCGGTCGCTCCCCGAGACGGTCGAGAGTCCCCACGGCGCCGCGAGCGTCTCGCGCGACGAGTTCGGCGTCCCGCAGGTCGAGGCCGACGCGGAGCCCGCGGCGTACTTCGCCGTCGGCTACTGCCAGGCGTTCGACCGGCTGTTCGCGATGGACCTCCAGCGCCGGGTGATGCGCGGCCGGCTCTCCGAGGTGATCGGCGAGGCGACGCTCGACAGCGACGAGTTCAACGTCGCCATGGGCTTCGCCGACGCCGCCGCGGCCACCTGGGACGCGGTCGCCGAGACGCGCGCCGGCCCGCTCGTCGAGGCGTTCGCCGACGGCGTCAACGCGGCGATGGAGGACCTGCCGCTCCCGCTGGAGTTCGAGCTGATCGGCTACGAGCCCGAGCCGTGGACCCCGGTCGACTCGATGCTGATGGAGAAGCAGATCTCGTGGACGCTCACCGGGAGCTTCGGCGAACTGCGGCGCGCGCTCGTCGCCGACCGCCTCGGCGCGGAGCGCGCGGAAACGCTGTTCCCGAAGCGGTACGACCACGACGAGACGATCCTCGACGGGACCGAGACGCGGCTCGGCGGGACGCGGGAGTCCGTGCCGCGTGCGGACGAACGACGGTCCGGCGGACGACCGTCGGACTCCGCCGCCCCCGTCGACCCCGCGCTGACCGACTGGCTCTCCGGCTTCGAGTCGCCGACCGGCGTCGGCTCGAACAGCTGGGTCGTCTCCGGCGAGCACACCGAGAGCGGGACGCCGATACTCGCGTACGACCCGCACCTCTCCCTCCAGGCGCCGCCGCTGTGGTACGAGCAGTCGGTCGACACGCCCGAGCGCTCGGTGCGGGGGGCGACGTTCTCCGGCGTCCCGTTCGTCATCGCGGGCGCGAACGACCGGGGCGCGTGGTCGTTCACCAACCTCGGCGCCGACGTGCTCGACTGCTACCGGTACGACATCGACGACGCGGGCGACCGCTACCGGTACGACGGGGAGTGGCGCGACTTCGAGGTCGACCGCCGCGAAACGATTCCGGTGGCCGACGGCGAGGACCGCGAGCTCCGCGTGCGCCGCACCGTCCACGGCCCCCTGATCGAGCGCGAGGGGCGGACGGTCGGCGTCGCGTGGACCGGCCACACCGCGACGCGCACGACGACCGCCATCGAGGCGTACGGGCGCAGCGAAGGGCTCGACGACCTGCTGGAGGCGACGCGCGACTTCGACCTCCCGACGCAGAACCTCGTGTACGCGGACGCCGACGGCCGGACGCTCTACTACGCGACCGGGCGCCTGCCGATCCGTCGGACCGACGGCGAGGTCGTCGACGGCGACCGGATCTTCGACGGCTCCGCCGGTGAGGGGGAGTGGCGCGGGTTCGAGCCGTTCGGCGAGTCCTCGTGGGAGGGGTTCGTCCCCTTCGAGGAGAAGCCGCACGCGATCGACCCCGACGCGCTCTCGACGGCGAACCAGCGTCCGATCGACGACCCGGTCCACTACGTCGGCGTCGACTACGCGACGCCGTACCGCGGCGCGCGGATCGCGGACCGGCTGGCCGAGCGAGTCGATGAGGGCGAGCCGACCGACCCCGACTTCCACCGCGCGCTCCAGAGCAACGTGCGCGACGGGCGAGCGCCGGAGCTCGTCCCCGAACTGGTCGAGGCGGTCCGCGACCGGCCCGACCCCGCAACCTCGCTGGTCGACGCCGCCGACGCCCTCGACGAGTGGGACTACCGGATGCGGCGCGACTCCCGCGCCGCGCTGCTGTTCGCCCGGTACCTGCCGGCGTTCCGCGAGCGCGTCTTCGGTCCCGCGTTCTCCGACGCCGACCTCGGCGAGTCCTACTACCCGAGCGACTGGACGCTGGCGCGGCTCCCCGACGACGACCCGCTGTTCGACGGGCGCTCGCGGACCGATCTGGCGGTCGCGGCCCTCGGCGACGCGCTCGACGAGATAGACGAGGCCGGGTGGGAGCGGTACGGCGACTACAACACTACGCGGGCGATGAGCCACCCCGTCGGCGGCGAGGCGCCGTTCCTGAACTACGAGGAGCTGCCCGTGGACGGCTCGCCCGCGACGGTGAAGAACTACCGCGTCGAGTCGTCGGTCGGGTCGAGCTGGCGGATGGTGGTGCGCCCCGGGACCGACGCGACCGCGGTCCTGCCGGGCGGGAACTCCGGCGACTACTTCTCGGAGCACTACGACGACCAGCTCCGGCGCTGGCTCGACAACGACCAGCGCCCGATGCCGCTCGGCGCCGGCGGCGAGCCGGCGGTGCGGTTCGAGCCGACGGAGGAATCGGAATGAGCGACTCCACAGCCCTTCTGGACCGCGTCAGGACGGAGCCGCGACTTCACGTCGCCGCCCTCGTCGCCGCGCTCGCGGTCGGCGTCGCGCTCGTGTCGGTCCACTGGCTCGGGCTGATCGCGGCGGGCGCGCTCGCGTCGCTCGTGGCGCCGACAGTCCGTCGGGGCGCCGGCTACGCGCTCGGCGCGGGCGTCGTCTGTCTCGCCGCGTTCGCGGCCTCGCTCGGCCCGGCGGCCGGCGCGGCGTCGGACATGTTCCCGGTCGTCTACGTCACGGTCGGCGCGGCGCTGGGGCTGCCGCTGTTCGGGTCGCTCGCGCGGGCCGTGGTGACGTGAGAGTTAGTCGAGCCGCTCCAAGTCGGTCACCGTCTCGTCGGTCTCGACGTCGCCCGTGTTGCGCGTCTCGCTCGGCTCGAAGAGGACGATTTCCGCCTCGGGCTCGGCGACGGGCCGGTGTTCGGTCCCGCGCGGGACGATCGCGAACTCCCCCTCCTCTAACACGGCGTCCGCCTCCTCGCGGAACTCGATCCGGAGCCGCCCCGCGTTGACGAGGAACAGCTCGTCGGCGTCTTCGTGCCGATGCCAGACGAACTCGCCGTCCGCCTTCGCGAGCTTCACCGCCTGTCCGTTGAGCTCGCCGGCGAGCCGCGGCGACCACGTCTCGTCGAACGAGTCGAACGCCTCGCCGAGGGACACCTTCTCCATACCGACTGTCGGCGGCGGAGCGGTAAAATCGCTGCCCACCGGACCCGGTACGAGCGACCGCGGCCGCGGCCGACGGGGACGGCGACTGGAGTATATACCGCTCCGGAGCGGTCCGGACGTCTCTGCCGTCCGCGATACCACTCATATAAGCGCTTACGAGGGGTCTCGACGTGCCGCGACGTATGGCAGCGACTCACGCGGACGAGGAGAGCGACCCGATCCGGGCGGCGCGGGCGAAGCTCCGGGTCGAGCGGCGTCGAGTCGTCGACGAGCGGGAGGCGTTCCGAGCGTTTCGCGGCCGGGTCTCCTCGATCCCGAACGAGAGCGGGCGCGTCGACCCGACGGACCCGGGCGCGGGCGGAGGATTCGCCGGCGCGGGCGGACCGGCCGGCGTCCGCGGCGCGATCGGGGGAGCGACCGGGGGAGCCGACGGTGCGGCGCCGCCCGGCTCCCGGCTCGTCGCGGTCCGGGACGCGTACCGCGCCACGGTGATGTCGGTCCCGCACTACGAGGCGGAGTACGACGACACCTACGAGCGGAGCGTCGCCGAGGAGTTCGGTCCCGAGCTCGCCTACGTGCTCACCCGCACGGACTGCTTCCACGAGGAGTACAAGCGCTCGTTGCTGTGCGCGGTCGAGACCGCCGTTCAGGAGCGCGAGGCGTTCCTCGACGCCGTGGAGTCGGAGATCGAGTCGGTCGAGCGCGCTGGGTCCCGCCTCGAACCGATCCGGACGGAGATCGGGGCGATCGAAGCGGAGATCGGCGGTGAAGGAGACGACTCGGCGGCCGCCGGGTTCGGCGCGCTCGACGCCTGCCGGACCCGGATCGGGGCGCTCCGCGACGACTGCGACCGGATCGCGGCCCGCCGCCAGCGCGTGCTCGCAGACCACGAGCGCCGGCTCGCGCTCGGCGACGAGCTCGACCTGCCGGGGTACTGCTACCAGGACCTCGACGTCACGTATCCGGTTCTCGCGGCCGTTGGCGCGGTCGGCGACCAGCTGGAGATGCTCAGGGAGCGGATCGAACGGGCCATGTCGCGAGCTCGCTGATCAGTCGATTCGATCCGATGAAGTACCCGCGGGCGGCCGCATTCCGGTCGTATCGTGGAGGAACTCCGACGACATTTATAAAAGAGAGCGGGCCGGGAGTAGGCCTACACATCCCCGGTCGCTCGCTTATAAATAGTTGCTTGCGGAGCGGCGGCGAACACCGCCGAAGCCCCAGCCGCTCGTTTATAAATACTCGACCACGAACCGTTGGAACACACCTCCAAATCCCCAGCCGCTCGTTTATAAATACTCGACCACGAACCGTTGGAACACACCTCCAAATCCCCAGCCGCTCGTTTATAAATACTCGACCACGAACCGTTGGAACACACCTCCAAAGCCCCAGCCGCGAGGGCCCCTTTGAGCCCCACCCCGCCCCGCACAGCACCGCACCTCACGCCTCCCCAGCCTCGCGGTTCGCGCTCTTCGAGCGCTCACCGCGTCCCTCGCGCGTGCGACTCGCGCCCTGACGGGCGCTCGTCGGCACGCGCCACCGCACTTCGTTTATAAATGATGTCGCAGCCGATCGGGGTTCAGGTATCGATCGAATCCCGCCCTCGGCCATCGTCGTGGGCTCCTACCCGACCCGGTAACACCCGTGTCCGCGCCGATTCAAGTCCCTCCGGGGCGTATCTGGAAGTATGACAGACGAGTCCGACTCCGCAGGCGCCGGAACCGAGGACGGCCCGACTCCCACCCCCGGAATCCACCACGTGACCTGCGTCGCGGGCGACCCGCAGCGCAACCTCGACTTCTGGGTCGAGACGCTCGGGCTCCGGCTGGTGAAGCGCTCGATCAACCAGGACGACCCCGGGACGTACCACTTCTTCTACGGCGACGCCGAGGGGACGCCCGGCACGAGCATGACGTTCTTCCCGTGGACGGACCTGCCGGAGGGCGAGGTCGGCGCGGGGCAGGTCTCTCGCACCGCGTTCCGCGTGCCCGAGGGGAGCCTCGACTACTGGGAGGCGCGGTTCGACGAGCGCGGCGTCGACTACGACGCCCGCGAGGAGCGCTTCGGCGAGACGGTCCTCCCCTTCCGCGACCCCGACGGGCTCCCGGTCGAGCTGGTCGAAGTCGAGATCCCCGACGACGACCCGACGACGGCGTGGACCGCGTTCGTCCCCGAGTCGGCCGCGATCCGCGGCTTCCACTCCGTGACGCTGTGGCTCGACGACGCCGAGCGCACCGAGCGGCTCCTCGAAACGATGGGGCTGACGGAGGCCGACTCCGAGACGGACGTCGCGACGGGCGGCGAAGACGACGCCGCGACCGACCGCAACCGGACCCGCTTCGCCGCGGGCGGGGCCGTGGGCAGGTACGTCGACGTCGTCGAGACGGATCGGTCGGGCAGTTCGGGCCGCGGCACGGTCCACCACGTCGCGTTCCAGACGCCGACCGACGCCGACCAGTCCGCGATGCGCGACGCGGTCGCGTCGATGGGGCTCCGGCCGACCGAACAGATCGACCGCCACTGGTTCCGCTCGGTCTACTTCCGTGAGTTCGCGGGCGTCCTCTTCGAGCTCGCCACCGCGGACCCGGGCTACGCGAGCGACGAACCGCTCGACGCGCTCGGCGAGCGCTTAGTGTTGCCCGGGCGGTTCGAGGACCGCCGGGACGAGATCGAATCCGGCCTCGCCGACGTGACGGTCCCGCGGTCCGACGCGGCGTTCGCTGCGAACCGCGCGGATTGAGGGGTTCCCCGCCGAAACTCCGCCCGCCCGAGACCGATCCTTCTAATCCGCCGCCGCCGAACGCCCTCGCATGACCGAGGACCTCGGCACGCCGGTGCTGGACGATCACCTCCACCTCGACCCGCGCCACGGCCGCGGGATCGAGGCGGTCGAGGAGTTCGCGCGTCTCGGCGGGACCCACCTGCTCGTGGTGAACAAGCCCTCGTGGCTGCTCGGCGTCGAGCCCGACGAGCCCGACGACTTCCGGGCCGTCTTCGAGGAGACGCTGGAGACCGTCGCGTCGGCGACCGAGGCCCTCCCGGGGCGCGCGTGGCCCGTCCTCGGCGTCCACCCCGGCCTGATCAGCCGGCTCGTCGACGAGCGCGACTTCTCGCCCGAGGCCGCGCGCGACCTCATGGCCGGGGGGTTGGCGGTCGCGAGCGAGTACGTCGCCGACGGGGACGCGCTCGCGCTGAAGTCCGGGCGGCCCCACTACGACGTGAGCGACGCGGTGTGGGAGGCGTCGAACGCGGTCACGCGGCGCGCGTTCGAGCTGGGCGCCGACGTCGGCTGCGCGGTCCAGCTCCACACCGAGGCCACCGAGGACCTGACCGACCTCGCCGCGGTCGCCGAGGAAGTCGGCCTCGACCCCGCGAAGGTCGTCAAACACTACGCGGCCGGAGAGTTAGCGGGCGTCACGCCGAGCGTGATGAGCGACAAGGAGCGGCTGGAGCGCGCGGCCGAGGCCGGCGAGCCGTTCCTGATGGAGACGGACTTCGTGGACGACCCGGACCGCCCGGGGATGGTGCTCGGCCCGAAGACCGTCCCCAGGCGGGTGCGCTGGCTGTTGGAGGAGGGGTACGACGAGGCGGTCCGGCGGGCGCACGTCGAGACCCCCCGCGCGGTGTACGGGATCGACACCGAGGCGACGCTCGAACGAGAAGTCTGATTCCGGGATTCACGCGGGTGAGACACGGTCTCGGGCGGCGATCGATAGGAAAGGCATTTGAGTAGTCCGGGCGACGTACGGCACATGACCGACGACGACGCCGTTGAAACGTTCTATACCGACGAACGCTGGCAGAACTGGCTCGACAGGCTGGCCGAAGAGGACCTCGACCCCGAGAACGAGGACTCCGCGCGGCTCCTCTTGAACCTCCAGGACGACGCCGCCATCGCCGTGGTGAAGGTGCTGACCGCGTTCGACGACGACCGCATCGACGAGGACCGCGCCGTCGAGGAGGTCCGCGACATCCGCGAGATCGTCCTCGCCGACGTCGAGTTCGACGACGAGGACAAGGTGATGCTGATCGACGGCGTCCAGACCTCGCTCGTCCCCGTCTTCTACGCGGCCGAGGAGTACGTCGTCGGCGGCGTCGTCGAGGGCGACGTGAGCGAGTTCGTGCGCGCCGCGGCCGAGGCCGAGGAGGGAGACGACCTCGACGCCGCGCTGGGCTACGTCGTTCAGGCCGGCACGCGCGTCATCGACGGCGAGGCGCTCGACATCGAGCTCGTCGAGGACCTCGAATACGGGCTCGTCTCCGAGTGGGTCAACGGGCTCGACTCCCTCCAGTCGGCCATCGAGGACCCGGAAGTCGTCGAAGAAGAAGACTGAGCGGGGTCGGCGGACCCGCCCCCGTCGGGTCGACCGTGGTGAAGTGTTTTCAGCGCACGTAGCGTTCGGTCCGTATGGTCACTCTCGCGGCCGGACTGGCGATCGCGCTGCTCGTCGTCTGGACGGCCAGCTCGTTCGTCCCGCTGGTGCCGGGCGGCGTCCTCGCGGCGCTGACCGTCGTCGGCTACGCGTACACCACCGGGTTCGCGGAACCGGGCCTCGCCGTGGTGGTCGCGCTCGTCGTCGTCTCGCTGCTGGCCTCCGCCGCGGACCTCGCGTCGGGAATGGTCTCCGGGCGGCTCGGCGGCGCGTCGACCCGGACCGTCGTCCTCGGGACGCTGGTGGGAATCGCGCTCCTGATCCCGCTCGGGCCGATCGGGATCGTCGTCGGACTGGGCGGGACCGTCTTCCTCGCCGCCCTCGACGAGCACGACGGCGACACGCGCGAGGCCGCTCGGCAGGCGGCCTACGCGATGGTCGGCGCCCTCGCCAGCGCGTTCGTCCAGGCCGTCCTGCTCGCCGGCGTCACGGTCGCGTTCGCGCTGGCGGTCCTGTGAGGCGACCGGGAGCGCGCCGCGCCGGTCCCTTCCTCACGCCGCCACGGAGAACAGCAGCAGGTTGTGCGCCGCCGGGCCGAGCCCCATCGCGGCGACGAAGCCGAGGAGGAGGTACCCCTCCGCCGGTTCCTCGCGGACGTAGGCCGCGAACAGCCACACGACCGCGCTCGCGACCGCGAGCTTCACGAGGAGGAACAGCCACCCCTCGCCCAGCACCGGCACCGACGGGAGCCCGCCGATTTCGAGCAGGATCCGCGAGACGGGGGTGCGCTCGCCGAAGCCGAGCTGGGTCGTCCCCACCGCGGTCGAGACGCCGTCGAGCGCGTGCCCGAACACCGCGAGGGCGCCGACCCCGCCGGTGACCGCCGCCTCGGGTCGGAAACGTGTCAGTCCGGCCCAGACGGCGCCCGCGATCGGGAGGGTGAGCGCGAGCGCGAGCGCCGACCAGCGCGCGCCGGCGGGTGAGAGCCCGGTCCCGACCGCGACCGCGACGACGGGGACGAGGAGAAGGACGCCGGCGGCGGCGAGCGTCGCCGCGATCCTGTCCGGACGGTCGGCATCGACCGCGAGCCACGCGTCGGCGGCGAGCCACGCCGCGCCGGCGAACGTCCCGACCGTGAGGTAGACGGTCGGCGAGCCGGCGAACGGGGCGATCGAGGACGGGAGCGCGTCGACGACGTAGAGGACGTGGGCCGCGGAGCCGAGCGCCATCCACGGGGCGAGCGCGAGCACGCGCCGGGCGGTGACGGAGGGGCGCCGGCGCCGGAGCGCGGCGGCGACCCCGCCGGTCGCGAGCAGGACGACGAGGAGGTGGGGGAGGGGAGGAAGCGTCGTGCCCGCCGGGAGGAGGCCGCCGACCATCAGACGGACAGGACGGGCTGGCTCGCGTACAGGAGGACGTACTCCGCGGCCTTCCCCAGCACCTCGCCGGGGTCGCCGGAGACCGGCTCGCGCGGGACGACGATGAAGTCCGACTCCAGCTCCTCGGCCGTGTCGAGGACGACGCTCCCGGGATGGACGGTCTTCACCGAGGTGGAGAAGCCGTACGCGATGGAGTTGCTGTGGGGGACCCCGGCGGCCTCCGCGCGGCGCGCGACGGAGTCGGTGAACGCCTCGGAGTCGTCCGCAACCTCGCTCTCGTCGACGACGCCGTGGTCGATGGCGCGGACGACCTCCTCGTCGAGGACGTACAGCGCGTGGACGCTCGCGTCGTACTCCGCCGCGAGCGCGATCGCGTAGTCGACCGCCTCGTGTGACTCCTCGCTGCCGTCGACGGGCACGAGGACGAGGTCGATGTCGAGATCGGTCATACCCGACCCGTCGGCGGGGGAGGTCAAAAAGCCCGCCCCAACGCCGCGGTCGGGTGACCGCGCGGCTCCGGGGTCGACGCGGTACCTCGATCCGCGCGATTCCGCCGTGTCGATCCCGTTGAATCCGTTTTTCAGACGAATTCTCGCCTGAAACGGCTGGTCGCTGAAGGGTGCGTACTGACCGACGAGAATTCGACCGGTTCGAGATGGCGTTGTGAGCGCGACAGAAGATACGGAGCACGAATCGGCCGATCGTGAAGGGCGTTACCGCCGGTAGACGCCGAGATAAGCCGTGGCAAACCGGTGAAACCCGAGGTCCTGAGCAAGTGCGACGGACCATGGCCATGCGTCTGAGGTTCGGTACTGGGGGAGAAGTCCGTCAGCGAACGCCTTCTCCGTGGCTTGAGAGACGACGCTCCGACCGTATCCACGCCCGCGGTTGTCCGGGCGTGTCACGACTGCCAGATGGGCAAGTACGCCTTCCCAGACATCGAAGCCGGCGACCGCTACCAGCTCTTCATCAACAAAAAGTCCCACAGTCTCGCCGGGAGTGAACTGTGTTCCGCCTTGTTCCCACTCGGTATCCGGAATACTCCGTTGAAACGACCGATAGGCGGCGGCATCGGCAGCTGTGAGGGCTCGAGCGTCCGATTCGACGGGAGTGAACGTTTCTCGATCCGCGTATCCGTAGAACGTCGGGCCGATGGCCCGCTCGATACCGTCGAAGCGAGTGAGCCATCCGTGGACCGCGTCCTCGTCGTCGGCATCGAGTGGTATCCCGGTCTCACTCCGGTCTTCGGCTGCGTCTAAGAGCGGGCCCGGGACACCGACGATCAGGGAGTCGCCGTGAGAAAAAAGTTGGATACCGCCCTCCTCGGCGTCGCCAACGGTTCCTCCTGATTTCTCGAACGCCTCGGGAGGGACACCGAGGCGGTCAGCCCAATAGCGGCGGAGCGTCCACAGAGTACGTGAACTGAGACCCATGAACAGACATCGCTCCCGTGGGTTGGGAGGTACTTATTTCGATGGGGACCGAGGACGAGAAACATCGAACCCCGAGCATTTCAACGAAGCCGCGGGCTCAGAAGTCGGGGAGTTCCCGCTGCCCGGCCTCTCGGCGCTCGGCCGGCGGGACGTTCGTCGCCACGATCTCGTCGACCGCGTCGCGGTTGTCGGCGTCGGAGTTTATCGACCGGGTCGCGTCCTCGCGGTCGACGCGGAAGCCCGCGTCGGCGTACGCGTCGTACATCACGCCGCTGTTCGAGAGGACGACCCACACCCCAGAGTCGTCGAGCTCGCCGGCGACGTCGAGCAGGCGGCGCTGGTCCTCGCGGTCGAACCCCGACGCGCTGTACTCGTTGAAGCTCGCGGTCGCGCTCATCGGCTCGTAGGGCGGGTCGAAGTAGACGAGGTCGCCGGGCTCGGCGGCGTCGAGGACGTACGCGAAGTCCCCCTGTCGGATCTCGGCGTCGGCGAGCAGGTCGCTCGCCCGACGGACCCGGTCGCGTTGGATCCAGTCGGGGTCGGCGTACCGGCCGATCGGGACGTTGAACCCGCCGTCGGCGTTCTCGCGGTAGAGGCCGTTGTAACAGGTGCGGTTGAGGTACAGGAGGAGCGCGGCCTCCTCTATGGGGTCGAACTCCCCCTCGTACGGCCGGCGGTTGAACCGCGCGCGCTGCTGGTAGTAGTAGGCGTCCACGTCGCGGCCGCGCGCCGTCTCCTCGGCGTACGGGAGGGCCGGGTCGGGGCCGCTCTCGGGGTCGTCGAACGACGCGAGCCGGGCGATCAGCTCGTCGGGGCGGTCGCGGACCTGCTCGTAGAAGTTCACGAGCCGGGGGTTCGCGTCGTTGACCGTCGCGCGGGCGGGTTCGAGGTCGAAGAAGACGGCGCCGCCGCCGACGAACGGCTCGTGGTAGCGGCCGAACTCCGACGGGAACCGGGCGTACAGCTCGTCGAGCAGCTGCCGCTTCCCGCCGGCCCACTTCAGGATCGGCTCGGCCATGGCTGTCGGGTGTCGCCCGCGCCCGGGGATAAACGTCCCGGGCCGCGTCCGCGATGATCGGCCCCCGGGCCGCGTCCGCGATGATCGGCCCCCGGGCCGCCGCGCGCTCGGCCGGCCGCGACGGTCGGTCGACCGCGCCGGTCAGTCGTCAGAGGGCTCGACGTCCGGCATCGGGAGGTCGTCGACGTGGTCCGCGGCCTCCTCGAAGTTGGGGCCGGGCTCGATGGTCCCGGCCTCGCGGTCCCACTCGATGTAGCCGGCCTCCTCTAAGGCCGGCAGGTGCGTCTCGCGGAGCTCGGCGGCGATCTCGTCGGCCCGCCCGCGAACACGCAGATCCGCGACCGTCTCGACGGTGCCGTCGGCGAGGCCGGCGACCACGCGTCCGCGCTCCGGCGCCGAAACGACGACCGTTGGGTCGGTGGTGGGAGTGTCGAGTGTCATCGTGTGTATCTGTCCGTATCTACGAGAACAGTCGAAGCGAAATAAAAGCACCGCCGGGTCGCGTCTCGGGACCGTCCCCCTCCGCCCGGGTGAGCGGATTCGACTCCGGGGCCGTGAGCGCGATCCGCGGCGGGCGACTCCCTTCGACCGGGGCTTCGACGCCGTCACCGATACAAATTCACAGATTTTTGAGAGGTGTACTAATGAGTACCATGGTATGAGTTACACCGCATGAACAACCGTTTCAGTTGTTTTACGGACATGGTCCGTGGTACCGTTTCTCAAAACATATTTGGGAAGTGAAAGGTTTTAGTCGGCGGAGCGCGTACGGTGAGATATGTACCAAGGTTCCATCACCTCGGCGGAGGCGCACCGGCCGATCGGCTCCGAGTCGCCGCCGGGCAGTCGCTCGCCGCTGGGGACGCTCGCGTTCCTCGCGCTCGTCCTGGCACCGTTCGTCGCGCTCGCGTACCCCGTCGCGACCGTCGCGCTGCTGACCGGCACCGTCGCGCTCGCCGTCCTGTCGCGGTCCGTCCTGCGGACCCTGCGCCGGCGCAGCGGTCGCGTCCGGACGCTCACGCTCCCCGGTCTGGGGACCGTCGAGTACCGGATCACGACGAACTGACGCGACCGGACGACCGGACGATCGAAACGCCGGCGAACCGCTTTTCGAAAACAATCCGTCACCCCGCAGCGACGCCGCGGTCGACCGCGGTGCCGTCCTGATCCTCCCGGCTCCGATTCCGCTTAAATCCCGTACGCGACGCGCTCGCCGACGTCGAGCCCGTTCGCGATGGCGGCGTGGAGCCGCCCCTCGCCCGCGACCCAGTCGCCGAGCAGGTACAGCCCCGCGTCGCGCGCCGAGTCGACGGGCCCGCGGTCGACGCCGCCCTCCGGCTGGGCGTAGCGCCATCCCTGATGGTCGGTCCAGTCGGGCTCCGCCAGCCGTTCGTCGCCGACGACGTCGGCGGCGTGGTCGGCGAGCGCGGCGACGTTCTCGCCCGGGTCGTCGTCGTAATGCGCCGTCGACCACGCGTCGCTCGCCTGAACGACGAGCAGCGTCTCGCCGTCGGGGACGTGGCCCGCCTTGCACTCCTCGCGGGAGATCCAGCCGACCGCGTGTTCCTTGTCCGTGTTGACGAGCGCGTAGTAGGGGACGTCGAGCGCGAACGGGTAGCGGAGGACCGCGGTCCAGACGCTGCGGTACTCGACCCCGCCGACCGCCTCGACGAGCGTCTCGCGGAGCGGGTCGTCCCACTCGGCGGTCCGGAGCAGCTCGGCGGTCTGCGGCGCCGGGGGGTTTAAAAGTAGCACGTCGAACGGGCCGTGGGTCTCGTCGTCGGCGTCGTCGAGTTCCCAGCGAGCGTCGTCGCTCGCTCCGCCCGCGGCCTCGACTCTCCGCACCGTCTCGACCCGGGTCCGTCGGTGGACGGTCGCGTCGGTGCGGCCGAACAGCCGCTTCGCGATCTGGGTGAGCCCCTGCCGATAGCTCCACTTGTGTTCGTCGGCGTCGCGGCCGGGGGACACCGCCCCGTCGGCCTCGAAGGTGTACACCGGCTCGGTCACATCGACGAGGCCATCGTCGTCGAGCGTCTCGGTGATCAGTTCGACGACGCGGTCGTCGTCGCTCTTCAGGTAGTTCGCCCCGTAGTCGTACGTGAGGTCGTCATGGCGGCGGGTCGCCGCGCGCCCGCAGAGCCCGCCGGACTTCTCGAGGACCGTCACGTCCGCGTCCGGGACCGCGCCGTCGATGACGAACGCCGCCGCGGCCGCCCCCGCGCCCGCGCCGACGATGCCTACGTGAGTCACACCGATCGTTGGGACCGCGACCACTTAACCGGTCGCCGGGTCCGTCAGTCGTCGTCCGAACCGGTCAGTCGTCGTCCGGGCCGACGACCATGACCGGGACGTCGACCCCGCGCCGGACGCGGGTCGGGACCGGATCGGGGTGGAGCAGCCGGTCGAGCCCGCTCCGGTCGACGGATCCGACCACGACGAGGTCGGCGTCGTGCGCGGCGGCGAAGTCGACCGCCTCGCGGTGCGTCGTGCCGTACCGGAACCACTTCTCCACGTCGACGCCGGCCGCCTCGCCCGCGGCCTCGGCGGCCTCGACGAGCGCCTCGCCGGCCCGCTCGCGGCGCTCGACGACCACGTCCCAGCCCTCGGTCGTGTCGACGACGTACAGCGCGTCGACGCTCGCCCCGTGGGCCGCCGCGAGGTCGACGGCCGTCGAGGTCGCCGCCCGCCCGGCGGGGTCGTCGCGAGCGACGACCAGCACGCGCTCGAAGCGCCCCGTTCCGTGAGACCCCGCGGCGAGGTCGGCGTCGCGGGACGCGGTCGCGGTTCCGTCGTGCGGGTCGGCGGCGTCGATGTCGGTGGACATGGTGTGGGTTCGGGGCGTCGGCCAGGCGACGCCCTGTGTTCGAATACGGCTACGTGAGGGTCCATCTTAACAATTTTCGACAGGATAGACGATTATCATAATTTATGCTTCGACGTCCTATCGAGCGGGAAGGCCCAGCGAGGTCGGCCGGTCGCTTCCGGTCCCGGGTGCGGGGGCCGCTGGCCCTGCGCGGACGCTGAGGGGCTTCCGGATCCGGACTGAAGGCCTCGCACGTCTTTTTCGGAAGAACTTCGGGAGAAATCCGCCAGTGTGATCGATTCTGCGTCTGAATGCCCTCTAATAGCCTAATACAATCCCCGAAATTATGCCACTAGTTATTTCACCAACCAATATTATGAGTATTCTTTTATAAATCAATAAACCAGTCTGGGCCGTCGATCAATGACGAATTCGAACGAAAGGTGGGCGAACGAACGGAAACGTGTGGTTCGGAAACCGAGCGAGACTCGGTCTGCGAGCGGACCGGCACCGCGGAGCGGGGGTGACCGCCGTGCTGCCAGTTAACGCGACGTACGTCGGGCTGGCGCTGGTGCCGCTGGCGCTGCTCCTCTTCACGCTCGTCGTGTTGCGCTGGCGGGCGCACGAGGCGGCCTCGGTCGGCATGTTCTCCGCGGCCGCGGTCGCGCTGACGGCGTACGGGATGCCCGTCGAGGCGCTCTCGGTGGCGAGCGCGAAGGGGGTATGGGACGCGGTGTTCGTCCTCTACGTCATCCTCCCGGCGCTCGTATTCTATCACGTGATCGAGCGGGCGGACGGGTTCGAGGCGCTCCGCACGCGTATCACGTCGTTCACCGACAACGAGCTGTTCCTCGTGCTGGCGTTCGGCTGGGTGTTCGTCTCGTTCATGCAGTCAATCTCCGGGTTCGGGACGCCGATCGTCGTGGTGGCGCCGCTGCTGCTCGCGCTCGGCGTGAAGCCGGTGTACTCGGTCGCCATCCCGCTCATCGGGCACGCGTGGGCGAACACCTTCGGCACGCTCGGCGTGGCGTGGCTGGCGCTGGTCCAGGTCACCGAGATGCAAAGCGTCGCCGTGACGGCGCTCGCGCTCGCCGTCCTGCTGTGGATCCCGAACCTGATCGCCGGCTTCTCGATCGCGTGGATATACGGCCGGATGGACGCGGTGCGGTACGCCGCCCCGATGATTCTGGTCGTCTCGCTGATCCACGGCGGCGGCCAGCTGGCCGCGGTGACCGTCATCCCGCCGGAGTTCGCGAACTTCTTCGCGGCGACGGTCGGCCTGCTCGCGCTCGGCCCGCTCGCGATGTGGAGCCGGTACGCCAGCGCGACGGACGCGATCGGCGAGCGGCTCGTGATGACGGAGAACGTGAGCCCCGCCGCCGCCGAGGGCGACGGGACCGGGGCGGTCGCCGACGGCGGCGTGGCGACGCCCGCCGAGGCGGCCGAGCCCGACGAGGGGCTGATGGGTCTGCCGCTCGCGGCGCTGCCGTTCGCGGCCCTCGCCGCGATCGCGTTCGTCACCGCGGTCGTGACCCCGCTCGGCGACGCGCTCGGGAGCCTCCAAGTCGGCCTGAGATTCCCCGAGATATCGACGGGGCTCGGCGTCGTCACCGAGGCGACCGCGCCGTACTCGCCGTTCTCGCCGCTGTCGCACCCCGGGACGTTCCTGCTCGTCAGCGCGCTCGTCGCGTTCGTCGCGTACCGGCGCGGCGGGCACTACGAGGACGCCGCCGCACGGGCCGAGGCCGATCGGTCGGGCTTCACGCGGGCGGTGCTGGCGACCGCGATCCCGGCGTCGATCGCGGTGATCTCCTTCCTCGTCATGGCGAAGCTGATGGACCACAGCGGGCAGGTGCTCGTCCTCGCGGAGGGGACCGCGAGCGTGGCGACGCCGAACACCTACGGGTTCCTCTCGCCGCTCATCGGCTCGCTCGGAGCGTTCATGACGTCGAGCAACACGGCGTCGAACATCCTGTTCGGCGGGCTCCAACAGCAGACGGCCGCGCAGCTCGGCGGCATCTCCGAGGCGCTGATCCTCGGCGGACAGAGCGCCGGCGGCGCCATCGGGAACGCGATCTCGCCGGGCAACGTCATCCTCGGGACGACCGCGGCCGGGATCGTCGGCCGCGAGGGCGACGTCCTCCGGGTGACGATTCCGTGGGTCGCCGCCGTCGGCGCGCTGGTCGGGCTCGCGATCGTCCTGTTGAACGCCGCGGGGCTGCTGGGGGTGGCCTGAGATGGGCGTCCTCGACCGGTTCACCCTGGCGTTCGTCCTGATGGCGCTGTCCCTGCCCCTGATCAGCTACGGCGCGTCCGCCGGGGTCGCGGCGCTCTGGGCGGTCGGCCTCGCGATGCTTGCTATCGGGGGACTGATCCCCCCGGCGGTGCGGTTCACGGCCGCGGACCCAGACGCGCTCTGAGGACCCGCCGCCCGGGGTCGCCTCGCCCGCGGATCGTCGAGGCAAGTACGACCCCAACGACGCGTTTTAATCGATCAGTCCGAACAGTACCGGTACGAACGCGAGCGGTGCGGCGGACCGGCCCCGCACCCCGATCGAGGCACACGACATGACATCGAACACTACCACGCGGTCGACGAACGACGATGGGTAACGACGAACCGGGCGCCTCGACCGCCGAGACCGACGGGAAGAGCGACGACGGAGCGGTCGGTGGTACCGACGACGGGTCGGCCGGCGGGATCGACTACGCCGCGCGGGCGGCCGACGTCCTCGGCTTCTCGCGGTGGTGGCAGATCGCCGCCGCGGCCGGGATGATGGCCGCGGTGAGCCCGTACCAGTACGTCTGGTCGTCCATCTCGCCGTCGCTCTCGGAGGGCCTGGACATCGCGCTGCCGGCGCTGGGCGCGGTGTTCTCCTTTTACGTCGTGTTCCAGTCCCTCTCGCAGTTCCCCGCGGGCAAGTGGCGGGACAGCCGCGGCCCGGGCGCGCTCACGTTCCTCGCGGCGGTGCTGGCCGGCGGCGGGTACATCGGCCTCGCGTACGCGACGAGCCTCTGGCAGCTGTACCTCCTCTACTCGCTGGGCGCGGTCGGCGTCGGCATCGTCTACACCGTCGCGGTCAACACCGCCGTCAAGTGGTTCCCGGACCGAACCGGGCTGACGACCGGCGTCGGGACGATGGCGTTCGCCGCCGGGAGCGCCCTCGTCGTCCCGTACGTCCGCGCGAACGCGACCGTGGCGGCGTACAGTGACGTGCTCCGCAACATCGGGATCGGGATCTTGGTCGTCACGCTCGTCGGCTCGTTCCTCCTCCGCGACCCGCCGTCCGACTGGCTGGATCGGGGAGACGACGAGGACGACGGCGACGACGAGGGGCTCGCGGCGTCGATCCGGGGCCGCAACTACTCGACGCGCGAGATGCTCTCAACCTGGCAGTTCTGGCTGCTGTACGCGATGTTCATCGCGATGGCGAGCGCCGACCTCCTCGTCATCGCGAACGTGGTCCGGTTCGCGGAGAACTTCGGGCTCGCGGCGTTGATCGCCACGCTCTCCGCGACCCTGCTGCCCGTCGCCGCGGGCGTCTCGCGGCTGATCCTCGGCGAGGCGACCGACCGCTTCGACCGCAAGCGCGTGATGGCCGGGTCGTTCCTGCTGGCCGGGCTGTTCCGGATCGGACTCGTCGCCGCCGGCGAGGCGGGCAACGGGGCCGTCTTCGTCGCGTTCGTCCTCGGGGCGATGTTCTTCTCCTCGCCGCTGTACGTGTTCTTCCCGTCGATGCTGGCCGACTACTACGGCGCGGCCAACTCCTCCGGCAACTACGCGGTCCTGTACACCGCGAAGGTCGGCGGCGGCGTCTTCTCCGGCGTCGTCGCCGGCTACCTCGTCGCGTCGACGGGGTGGAACGCCACCTTCGTCCTCGGCGGCGCGCTCGCGGTCGCGGCGGGACTGGCGACCTTCGTCCTCCGCCCGCCGAGCGGGTCCGGGCTGGAATCGACCGAGCCGGCCGCCGCGGACTGAGCGAGACCGCCACCGAACGCCCACGACCTCGACGTCGCGCTCTCCGGCCGCGCCCCTACCGCGTCGCCCGACGGACCGCGAGCGACCAGAGCCCGACGGCGCCCCCGGCGGCGACGCGACGCGGCCTCACGGGAGCGTTCCCACCAGGGCGTGGAACGGGTCCTCGCCCGGACGCTCCGCGATCCGATCGGTGACCGCGAACCCGCCGGCGTCGAGGTACCGCTCGACGAGGTCGGCGCGCTCGGCCATCGCGGCGGCCCGCCACGCCCGGACGGCCTTCGTCGGGAACATGCGGTTCGAGAAGCTGACGACGACGGTGCCGCCGGGGGCCAGAACGCGGGCGAACTCGGCAAACACGGGCCCCGGGAACTGGAGGTACTGGACCGACAGCGCACAGCAGACGACGTCGAAGGAGCCGTCGGCGAACGGGAGCGACCGGTCGGCGTTGAGGTCGCTGACGACGAACTCGTCGAGCCGGTCGTTGGCGGCGAGTTCGGCCTCGTTAAGCCCGTGGCCGACGACGCGCTCGTACTCGGCGTCGGGCAGGTGCGACACCCAGCTGCTCATCGCGTCGAGGACGCGGTCGCCGGGCTCGGTCACCGAGGCGTACAGCTCGGTCAGCCGCGCGAGGAACGCGTCGTCCGCGTGGGTGACGAACCGCGGATCGGCGTAGAACGTCTCGTCGGGGCGGTCGTCGCGCTTGCGGCGGTCGCGGTCCGAGAGGACGGTCGGCACGATACCGGAATGAGGGGCGCGGGACAGAAGAGCGCGTCGCCCCCACCGGACGGCTTTTCACCGCGGAGATTTTACCAGTTGGTAATGGACTCCACCACCGCCGCCGACCGCGGCCTCCACCCGGCCCCGCGTTCCGAGGTGTTTCAGGATCAGGGGAAGTTCCGCACCCGATTCAACTTCCCCGGCCGCAACGCTCCGGACCACGACGACCACGGCTACGGCCCGCTCTCGACGGTCGTCGAGTCGTTCATGGACCCCGGCACGCTGATCCGGATGCACCAGCACCGCGACGAGGAGATCGTCTCGTGGGTGCCCGCGGGCGTGATGCGCCACGACGACCGCGAGGGCAACGAGCTGGTCACGGACTCGGAACACCTCCTCGTGATGAACGCCGGGTCCGGGTTCTGGCACGCCGAGGAGACGCTCGCGGACGACCCGCCGCTCCGGATGCTCCAGATATTCGTCCGCCCCCAAGAGATCGGCTTAGAACCCGGGATCCAGCACGGGCCGCTGCCGGACCCCGAGCCGAACGAGTGGCGCCGCGTGTTCGCGCCCGCAGGCGCCGACCACCCGTTCACTGTGCGCAACGCGGTCGACTGCTACGACGTGCGACTCGACGCCGAGGCGGGCGCGACGCTCCCCGAGATCGAGGGCCGCGACGCCTACGTGTACGTCTTCGAGGGCGCCGTCGACGTCGGTGACGCCGCGCTCGACGAGACGGAGAGCGCCCTGTGGACCGGCGACGGCGCCCCGCCGACCGTGACCGCGGGCGACGAGGGTGCGACCGTCGTCGCCTTCCTCATCGACCCCGACGCGCCCGTGACGCGGCAGGGGACGATCGGGCGGTAGGGTAGCGGGGGTACGTGCGCCACCGCGGGATGCGATACAGTATTTAAATGACCAGGAGCGACGGCGACGATTATTTATAAACGAACTGCGGTGGCGTGCGCCTCCGAGCGCCCGAAGGGCGCGAGGAGCGCCGCGCGAGGGAGTCGGTCGCCGAGCGAAGCGACGGCGACCGACGAGGCTGGGGAGGCGTGAGGTGCGGTTGCGGTGCTGTGCGGGGCGGGACTCAAAGGGGCAGCCGCGAAGACGCCGTAGGCGACGTAAGCACCGCAGGGAGCGAGCAACGCGAGCGACCGAGGAGCGCAACGAGCGTACGGCGTCTTCGCGGCTGGGGCTTTGGAGGTGTCCGCCGCCAACCGGTTATCACTCATTTATAAACGAGCGGCTGGGGATTTGGAGGTGTCCGGCGCCGATCCGCCAGCGACTATTTATAAACCCGAGTAAAGTCGGAAAAGCTCAACTCCCGGCCCGATAAATCCGAGCCATGCGCACCCCGCTCGCGGCCGTCGGGCTCGTCGCGCTCGGCGTCCTCCTGATGGCGAACCCCCTGTTCCTCCCCGTCTCGGTCGGCGAGCCGAACCCCGCCTACACGCACACGGTTCAGCCGGTGGGCGAGGGGTCGGTCGCCGGCATCGAGTCGCCGGCGCCCGACACCGCGAACGGCTCCAACGCCTCCGACGCGGTCGTCGCGTACGGCGACCTCGATCCGGCGGCCCGCGCGGCGTTCGACCGGGCCCGCGGCTCCCCCGAGGGCGGCTTCGGCGTCGAGGACCCCGACGAACGCGTCGACTCGCTGTCGTACCCGACGGAGCCGACGCTCGGGGACGGGCTCCTGATCGTCGAGCGCGACGGCGATCGGTACGAGTTCTGGACCCGGACCGTCGAGCGCGAGCCGGGGGCCGTCGTCGCGCAGCGCGTCTTCCTCCAGCCGGTCGCGTTCCTCGGCGGCTTCCTCGCGGTCGTCGCCGGCGCCGCGGTCGGGCTCCGGGAGCGGTTCGCCGGAGAGTAACGGGGAGTCCTATTCTCTGACCGTCGACGCCGGCTGGCCGACGGGCTTCGGCGCGTCGCCGGCCTCGATCGCCCGGCGGGTCGACTCGCCGATCTCGACGAGGTGACAGAGGGGGTTGCCGGGGTAGACGACGGGGTTCTCTAAGAGGCCGATCAGGAGGCCGGTGAAGGGGGCCTCGACCGCGACCGCGTCCTGCTTGAACGGGTTGGTGATCGTCGCGATGCGCTCGCCCTCGCGGACGAGCGACCCGCTCTCGAAGTGGGTGTCGACGATGCCGCCGGAGTCGGCGCGCAGCCACGTCTTCTCGCCCGCGCCGGCGACGACCGTGCGCCAGCCGGGCCAGCGCACCGTGTCCGTCTCCAAGAGATCGTACTCCGCGAAGACGGAGCGCACGCCGGCGAGCGCGTCGTCGATCAGCGGGCGCTGGAACCGGTGGGCCTCCCCCATCTCGATCGTGATCGTCGGGATGCCGTCGGCGGTGGCCTCGCCGCGGAGGGTACCGCTCGGCCCGTCGCTGTCGATGATCACCTTCGAGCCGAACGCCATCGCGAGCCGGTAGACTGCCTCGTCGGTCATGTCCGCGCGGACGTGGAGCATGTTCGTCCGGCCGCGGGTGGAGGTGTGGAAGTCGAGCCCGAAGTCGCAGGGCGCGATGAAGTTCTCGTAGATGCGGTGGGCCATCCGCTTCGAGCTGGTCGACCCCCGTTTCCCGGGGAACGACCGGTTCAGGTCGCGGTCGTAGACGGGGAGGTACCGCTGTTGCGCGAGGAAGCCGGGGACGTTGAGGACGGGGAGACAGACGAGGGTGCCCGCGAGCTCCGAGAGGTCCCACTCGTGGGCGACCTCGCGGACGACCTCGATCCCGTTGAGCTCGTCGCCGTGGGCGGCGGCGGTGAGGAAGGCGGTCGGCCCGTCGCGCTCGCCGTTGACGATGGTGACCGGGATCCGCACCGGGTCGCCGAGGTACGTCTCGCTGATTCCGTAGCGGATGTTCTGCGTGTCGCCGGGCGGCACCGCCCCGCCGTTGTACGTGAACGCCCGGTCGTCGCTCATGGGAAACCGGAGCACGGCGCCGGGTATATATATGGCGACCGGGCGATCGGACGTTTCGCCGGGCTGAATCGATCGGCGTTCCTTTTAGGGCGGCCCCCGCAGGGAGACGTATGAGTTCGGACTCGGTTCGGGTGGGAGTGCTGTCGCTGCACAACAGCAAGGAGACGAAGGCGATCTGTAACGCGGTCGAGGACCTCGGCCACGAGCCGGTGTGGCTCCGCGAGGAGAACGCCGCGGTCAGCGTCGAGGACGGCGACGTCTCCGTCGAGCCCGCGGTCGACGTGATTGCGAACCGCCTCCTCTTGTCGAACACCGACCAGCCCGCGGAGCTGTTGGGGCTGGCGACCACGTTCGAGCGTATCCGGCCGATGCTGAACGAGCCGGACGCCGTCCTCGCGTCGATCCACAAGTTCGCGACGGCCGCGACGCTCGCGGACTGGAACATCCGCGTGCCCGACGCGCTGTTGGCGCTGTCGAACGACCGCCTCAACGAGGGGCGCGAGCGGTTCGGCGACGTGGGGGTGTACAAGACCGCGATCGGCACCCACGGCGGCGGGACGTGGAAGGTGGACCTCACCGAGCGCGTGAATCCGAAGGTGGGCAACCGGCAGGCGTTCCTCCAGCGGCTGATCGACCGCGACGACGAGAAGCACCGCGACCTGCGGGTGTACGTCGTCGGCGACGAGATCGTCGGCTCGATGTACCGCTACGCGCCCGAGGGCGACTGGCGCACCAACGTCGCGCTCGGCGGCGCCGTCGAGGACGCCACCGACGACATGCCCGATGAGGCCGCCGACACCGCCCTCTACGCCGCCGAGGTGATGGGGCTCGACTACGCCGGCGTCGACCTCGTCGAGGGGTACGACGGCTGGTACGTCCTCGAAGTGAACCCCACGGCGGGGTTCAAGGGCCTCTTCGAGGCGACCGGGACGAGCCCGGCCCCGTTCATCGCGAAGCACGCGATCGAGACGGTCGGCGGCGAGGTGGACGACGAGGCGGTCGAGCGCGTCGCCGCGACGCTCGACGACTCGCGGCCCTCCTGCGCGCCAGCGCCGAAGCCGAGCTCGACCGAGCAGCCCGACATCGGCTACATCGAGGAGGTCGTCGTCACCGGCACCTCCGGCTCCACGCAGGCGCTCGCGAAGTCGGACACGGGCGCGACCCGGACGAGCATCGACACCCAGCTGGCGGCCGAGATCGGCGCCGGCCCTATCAAGAGCATGACGCGCGTCAAGTCGGGCAGCGTGAAGGGCGGAAAGGCCCGTCCCGTCGTCGACCTCGTGATCGGGATCGGCGGGAACCAGCACACCGTCACCGCGAGCGTCGAGGACCGCGGCCACATGGAGTACCCGCTCCTCCTCGGCCGCGACATCCTCACCGACTACCGGGTCGACGTGCGCCGGCGCGCCGACACCGACGAGGCGGAGCGCGACGAGGCGGGCGAGATCCTCGAAGAAGAGGAAGAGTAGACGGAGACGCGGTCGACGAGACGGGATCAGTTGCGGTGGCGCGTGCCTCCGAGCGCACACCGGGCGCGAGGAGCGCGCGCGAGGGAGTCAGTCGCCGGAGCGAAGCGGAGGCGACTGACGAGGCTGGGGAGGCGTGAGGCTGCGGTCGCTGTGCGGGGCGGGGTGGGAATCGAAGGGGCAGCCGCGAGGACGAAGCACGGCGACGTAAGCACCGCAGGAACGAGCGAAGCGAGTGACGAGGAGCGCAGCGAGCCGCGCGAGTCCTCGCGGCTGGGGCTTCGGTGGTGTTCGCCGTTGATCAGTTGGCTTTGTTGAAATCCTCGGAAACGGAGATATTGAATTGGGTTCTGGTCAGTACAGACGTAACGACGAGCGATTTCGGGAGTACGTGTAGTACGTCGTGAGTGAGGTCATTTATAAACCAGAGTGCGGTGTTGCTGTCGGCTGTTTATAAGTGACTGACGCCACCGCGGCGAGTGTCTCCAAAGCCCCAGCCGGGAGGGCGTCGTACGCTCGCTGCGCTCCTCGGTCGCTCACTCCGTTCGCCCCCTGCGGTGCTTACGTCGCCTACGACGCCCTCCCGGCTGCCCCTTTGAGTCCCACCCCATACAGCGACCGCACCTCACGCCTCCCCAGCCTCGCCGCTCGCTCCGCTCGCGGCGTCCCTCGCGGGCTGGCTCGCGGCCTCCGCTTCGCTCCGGCCGCTCGCAGGCGCGCCACCGCACCCCTTTTATAAGCGCTCGTCGCCGTCGCTCGTGGTTATTTAAACACCACATCGCGGCTACTGATCTGCGATACCTACTCCCGCTACCGATCAGGAAGCACCCTTCATTGACCAGCCGTTTCATCTGAGTATCTGTCTGAAGAATAGGATTTCAACAGAGCCGATCAGTTGTTTATAAATATCACCGTCGTCCGCCCGAACGACTGGCACTTGGACAACGTTCACGGGCGATCCAAACCCAACCGATTACGACTCGTACTCTGCCCAGATGTAGCGCGTGCCGTAGCTCCGGTAGGGGCGCCACGCCTCGCCGATCTCGCGAATCTCGGCGCGGCTCAGTCCCTCGCCGTCGTTGTACGCCTGTTCGATCCCCTTCCGCACCGCGAGGTCACCGAGCGGGAGCACGTCCTCACGGCCGAGCGCGAAGATGAGGTACATCCGCGCGGTCCACTCGCCCACTCCGTGAATCTCGGTGAGCCGGTCGACGACCGCCTCGTCGCTCACGCCCGCCAGCCCCTCCCGGGTGAAGTCGCGCTCGTCGTCGCGGAACGCGGCCGCGACGTTACGCAGGTACTCGACCTTCGTGCCGCTGAGCCCGGCCTCGCGAAGGGCCGACTCGTCGGCCGCGAGGACGCGGTCGGGCGTCGGGTCGCCGCCCAGCACGTCCAGGAACCGCTCGCGGATCGCGTCCGCGGAGGCGGTCGAGAGCTGCTGGTTCACGATGGAGGTACAGAGCCGACCGAACTCGTCGTCCGCGGGCTCGACCGAGAGCCGTCCGTGCCGGTCGACGAGCGCCGCCATCGTCGGGTCCTCGCGCAGCGTCGCCGCGACGTCGCCGTCCATGTCGGGGAGACGGGACCGCACGCAGGAGTACGTTCGGTTCCGCTCCGACACGCTTCGGTTCCGACTCGACGCGCGGGGATCCGGCGTAGCCTACCCGAATAAACTAACGGTGCGTTTCGCGTTTGGAAGATGAAAACGTTCAACCATGACGGTTCCGACCGTTCGGGTATGCAGCTCGAAGACGTTCAGCGCGTGGCAGTGCTCGGTGCCGGAAACATGGGGCACGGCATCGCGGAAGTGGCGGCGCTCGCCGGCTACGACGTGTCGCTCCGCGACATCAACGAGGAGCTCGTCGAGAAGGGGTACGACCAGATCGAGTGGTCGCTCGGCAAGCTCGCCGAGAAGGACCGGATCGGCGACGACGAGGCCGACGCCGCGCTCGACCGCGTCGAAGCGTTCGTGGACCTCGAGGACGCGCTCGACGGCGCCGACGTGGTCGTCGAGGTCGTCCCCGAGAAGATGGCGATCAAGAAGGACGTGTACGACGAGGTCGTCGAGCACGCGCCCGAGGAGGCCGTCTTCGTCACCAACACCTCCAGCCTCTCTATCACCGAACTCTCCGAGGTCACCGACCGGCCCGAGCGCTTCTGCGGCATGCACTTCTTCAACCCGCCGGTGCGGATGGACCTCGTCGAGGTCATCTCCGGGAAGCACACGAGCGAGGACACCCTCGAGCTGATCGAGGGGCTCGCCGAGTCGATGGGGAAGACCCCCGTCCGCGTCCGGAAGGACAGCCCCGGCTTCATCGTCAACCGGATCCTCGTCCCGCTGATGAACGAGGCGGCGTGGATCGTCGAGTCCGGCGACGCGACGATGGAGGCGGTCGACTCCACGACGAAGTTCGACATGGGCCTCCCGATGGGCTCGTTCGAGCTCGCCGACCAGGTCGGCATCGACGTGGGGTACCACGTGCTGGAGTACATGCACGAGGTCCTCGGCGACGCCTACCGCCCCTGCCCCCTGCTCGGCGAGAAGGTCGAGGCGGAAGACCTCGGCAAGAAGACTGGCAAGGGCTTCTACGACTACGAGGACGGCGAGGGCGCCCAGATCCCGACCGACGCGGTCGACGAGGACGTCCGCCGCCGCCTGCTCGCGGTGATGGCCAACGAGACGGCCGGCCTGATCGGCAACGACGTGGCCGACGCCGAAGATATCGACGAGGCGGTCAAGCTCGGCGCCGGCTTCCCCGACGGCCCGGCCAAGCTCGCGGACGAGGAGGGGCTCGACGCCTTGGTCGAGACGCTCGACGCGCTCGCGGAGGAGACCGGCGAGGCGCGCTACGAGGCGACCGACTACCTGCGCGAGGCCGCCGAGTCCGGCGGGTTCCGCGGCGGCGCGGGAGGCGGGAGCGGCGACGCGGACGGCACCGAGGGCGGCCCCGACTACGAGGTCCTGAACGTCGAGGTCGCGGACCGGGTCGGGCACGTCGAGATCGACCGCCCGCACCGGATGAACACGATCAGCGGCGAGGTGCTCGACGAGCTCGCGGACGCGGTCGACCGGCTCGACGCCGACGACGAGGTGCGGGCGATCCTCCTGTCCGGCGCGGGCGACCGCGCGTTCTCCGCGGGCGCGGACGTCCAGAGCATGGCCGCGGGCGGCGCCGACCCGATCCACGCCGTCGAGCTGTCGCGACAGGGCCAGCAGACGTTCGGGAAGCTCGAGGCGTCCGACAAGCCCGTGATCGCCGCCATCGACGGCTACTGCCTCGGCGGCGGGATGGAGCTCGCGACCGCGGCGGACATGCGGATCGCCTCCGAGCGCTCCGAGCTGGGCCAGCCCGAGCTCGACCTCGGCCTACTTCCGGGGTGGGGCGGCACGCAGCGGCTCGCCCGGATCGTCGGCGAGGGGCGCGCGAAGGAGATCATCCTCACCGCCGACCGCTACGACGCCGAGACGATGGCCGACTACGACTTCGTCAACGAGGTCGTGCCGGACGACGAGCTCGACGAGCGGGCCCGCGAGCTGGCCGAGCAGCTGGCCGGCGGCCCGCCGATCGCGCAGAAGTACACGAAGCGCGCGATCCACGCCGGCCGGACGGACAACGAGGCCGGGCTCGAAGTCGAGGCGATGGGCTTCGGCCACGTGATGAACACCGACGACCTCATGGAGGGGGTCACGGCGTTCATGGGCGACGGCGAGCCCGAGTTCGAAGGGAAGTAAGACGCGAACGGGTCGGCTGTGGTGGTGGGGACGGTCGCGTCTCCGACTGTTTATTTTTAAGTGAGTAATTGCGGAGTGGCAGAAGGCACCGCCGAAGCCCCAGCCGTGAGGCGGGCGCACACTCGCTGTGGTCCTCACTCGGTCGCTTCGCTCCCTCGTTGCGGTCCTTGCGTCGTCTGCGCCCGCCTCACGGCTGCCCCTTCGAGTCCCGCCCACACAGCGACCGCACCTCACGCCTCCCCAGCCTCGTCGGCCTCCCTCCGCTTCGCTCCGGTCGGCCGACTCCCTCGCGCGGCGCTCTCGCCGGCGGCTTCGCCGCCGGCTGTCAGAGAGACCTTCGGTCTCTCGCTACTCACGTCCTTCGGACGCTCGGAGGCACGCGCCACCGGGAAAATCGAGGTTCCGATCCGCGGTCCAGTCGCTGTCGGTTATTTTAAAAACAGTCGCGGTTGCTGGGCTCGATGGCCGCCGAGTAGTTCGACCCTTATACGTACCCCTCCTCGACGAGCAGCTCGCCGTTGAGCAGAGAGGCGCCCGCCGCGCCGCGGATCGTGTTGTGCGCGAGGCAGTTGTACTTCGCGCCGGCGTCCGTCGACTGGACGCCGCCGGCGACGATCCCCATCCCGTCCGCGTACGTGCGGTCGAGGCGGGGCTGCGGGCGCTCGGGCTCGTCGTCGCCGTACACCTTGATGAGCTGGTCGGGCGAGCTCGGGAGGTCGCCGGCGCCCTCGAACGAGCGCATCGCCTCGCGGAGCTCCTCCGGCGAGGGGTCGTCGGCGAACTCGGCGAAGACGTTCTCCAAGTGGCCGTCGAGCGTCGGGATCCGGTTACACGAGGCGGCCACGTCGGCGTCGTGAAGCGCGACCTCCGCGCCGTCGAACTCGCCGAGCAGCTTGCGCGACTCCGTCTCCATCTTGTTCTCCTCGCCGCCGATGTGCGGGATGGCGTTGTCGATGATCTCCATCGAGGTGACGCCGGAGTAGCCGGCGCCCGAGACGGCCTGAAGCGTCGAGACGCGGACGCTCTCCAGGCCGAACTCGTCGATCGCCGCGAGCGTCGGCACCATCGTGATCGTCGAGCAGTTCGGGTTCTTCACGAGGGCGCCGTCCCAGCCGCGCTCGTCGCGCTGGACCTCGATCAGGTCGAGGTGGTCGGGGTTGATCTCGGGGATCGTGAGCGGCACGTCCGCGGCCATGCGGTCGTTCGAAGAGTTCGAGGAGACGACGTAGCCCTCCTCCAAGAAGGCGGGCTCGACCTCGGCCGCGACGCCCGAGGGGAGCGAGGAGAAGAGGAGGTCGACGTCGTCGTCCGCGATGCCCGCGGGCGCCGTCTCCGCGACCTCCATCTCGGCGACGTCGTCCGGGATGGGCGTGTCGACGCGCCACTTGGCCGCCTCGCGGTAGGTCTTCCCCGCGCTCTCCTCGCTCGCGGTGACCGCGGCGAGGTCGAACGTCGGGTGGTCGTCGAGCAACTGGATGAATCGCTGGCCCACGGCGCCCGTCGCGCCGAGGATGCCGACTCGGACTGACATTGCGCGTGGGTCCGTGGCAGGGACGTAAGTGCGTTCGGATAGGCGTCGATACCGCCGGTCGGGGCCGGCGTCGCGATCGCGGGTCGGAGCGATCCCGCCACAGTCCCGCGATCGGTCCCCGTTAGGCAACGCATTATAAATAGGAGTGCGTGTCACCGACACGCCATGTCCGAGTTCGGAGCGCTCTCGATCGTCCCGCCGCTGCTCGCCATCGCGCTGGCGATCCTCACCCGCAAGGCGATCCTCTCGCTGTTCCTCGGCATCTGGTCGGGGGCCGTGATCTTCACGGGCGGGCTCGGGATCGTCCAGACGTTCGACTGGATCGTCGGGGCGATCATCGCCGACGACGGGTTCCAGGCGACGATCCTCGTGTTCACGCTGCTGCTCGGCTCCGGGGTGGCCATGGTGTGGAACCTCGGCGGGACCTACGCGATCCGCGACTGGGCGATCGAGCGCCTCGACACGCAGCGCAAGGCGGGGCTGGCGGCGTGGCTCCTCGGGATCGTCCTCTTCTTCGACGACTACGCCAACACCGCCATCGTCGGTTCGGCGATGAAAGACGTCTCGGACCAGCTCCGGATCTCCCGCGAGAAGCTCTCGTACGTCGTCGACTCCACGGCCGCGCCCGTCGCCACGCTCGGGATCTCCTCGTGGGTCGCGTTCCAGCTGTCGCTGATCGACGAGGGGTACTCGGCGGCGGGCGTCGCCGACGCGAACCGGCCCAGCACCTTCGAGGTGTTCCTCTCTTCGATCCCGTTCAACATGTACGCGATCCTCGCGGTCGCGATGGTCGCCATCGTCGTGCTGTGGGGCCGCGACTACGGCGAGATGCTGACGGCCGAACACCGCTCGTGGACGACCGGACGGGTCACCCGCGAGGGCGCGGAGCCGATGCAGGACGTGGCGGGCGAACTGGGGGAGCCGCCGGCGCCGACGCCGCGGCTGATCAACTTCTTCGCGCCGGTCGCGGTCCTGATCGTCGTCACGGTCGCGACCGCGTTCTGGTCCGGCGGCTTCGCGCCGACCGGCTTCCTCGCCGACCTCGTCGCGGCCGAGTTCGGGAGCGCGGGCGACCGCCTGTGGAACGCGGTCATCAACGCGGACTTCGCGACCGCGCTGATGATCGGCGCGTTCGGGATGGTGCTGTCCGGGTTCGTCCTCGGGAAGGTCTACCGGGTCTTCGGCTTCGGCGACGCGACGGAGTACACCGTCGACGGGTTCGGAATCATGCTCACCGCGGTGTCGATCCTCGTCTTAGCGTGGGGGATCGGCGAGGTCATCTCCGCGCTGGAGACGGGCCGGTACGTCGCCGAGGCGACGGTCGGGACGGTCCCACAGGCCGTCCTCCCGGCGCTCGTGATGGTCGTCGCCGGCTTCATCGCCTTCTCGACCGGGACCTCGTGGGGAACGATGGGGATCATGACGCCCATCGCGGTCCCCATCGCCTGGGAGGTCTCCGGGGGCGGCGCCGAGGGGCACACCCTCGTCGCGGTCATGGTCGGCGTCATCTTCTCCGGGGCGATCTTCGGCGACCACAGCTCGCCAATCTCCGACACGACGGTGCTGTCCGCGACGTTCACCGGCGCGGACCTCATCGACCACGTCCGCACGCAGATCTACTACGCGGTCACGGTCGGACTGGTCTCGGTGGCGCTGCTGCTCGTGTGGGGATTCTTCGGAGTCACGCCGTTCGTGCTGCTCCCCGTCGGCGTCCTGACGCTCGTCGCGCTCGTCTCCCTCCTCTCCGAGTTCGACGCCCGCCGTCGCGGGATCGACCCGGTCTCGGTCTCGGAGCCGCAGACCGACGACGGCGAGCGCGTGGTCGTCGCCGGCACCGAGGACGACTGAGCCCCATCCGACCTTTTAAACGCACTCGGCGGTTAGCCGGGGTCGCGCGCCATTAGTCCCCGCCCGAGTACTCCCCGATGGGAGCGATGACAGCGCGGAGAACCCAGGCGCGTCACACCGGTCGCTGACGCGACCGCGCCCGTCGCCGCGCAGGCGACCGCCCGCCACGAGGGTTTCCCGGTCGACGCGGCACGCAGCCGGAGATGAGACCGGTCGTTAGTGTCGCGGGCGACATTTCAAGCGTCCGAGAGCGACGGCGGTACGGAGAGTCCGCGAGCCGACGGCGTGTCGAGCGGACTGGTGTCGGGGTTTTACGCACTGCGTCACCCAGATCGGTGTATGATCGGCCAGACCACTCCCCCCGGGTGGATGACGGACCTCTTCTCGGCGTACGATCAGGTGCTGTCGGAGCTGTTCTGGTTCACGGTGGGGTTCGGCGTCATCTACCTCGTCAGCCGGACGGTTCTCATTCCGCTCGCGACGCGAGCCGTCCGCGCGCGCAACCGCAACAACCCCACGATCGAGACCGCGACGGAGACGTACCTCCGAGTGGCGATGATCGGGTTCGCGACCCTGACGGGCATTATCGCCGCCGGCTACGGACGGGTGCTCTCCGAGTCGGCGGTCATCATCGCGGCGCTCACGTTCGCCCTCGGTATCGCCGGACAGCAGGTGTTCGGATCGCTCGTCAGCGGGATGTTCCTCGTCGCCGACCCGGACTTCAACGTCGGCGACTGGATCGAGTGGCCGGGCGGGAGCGGGACGATCGAGGCGGTCGACTTCCGCGTCACCCGCGTCCGCACGCCGAACCACGAGACGGTCTCGGTGCCCAACACCGAGCTCACGGCCAACGCGATCACCCGCCCGTACGGCCGAGACCGGTTCCGACTCACCGAACAGGTGTACGTCGCTTACTACGAGGACACCGAGCGGGCCCTGTTGGAGCTCCAGCAGGTCGTCACGACCCTCGATCCGGTGCTCGACGAGCCGGCGCCGAACACGCGCATCGTCGAACTGGGCGAGAACGCGATCACGGTACAGGCGGAGTTCTGGACCGACGACCCGGGAAACAAGGACATCCAGACGATCCGCTCGGACTTCCGCAGACTGGCGAAACGGCGATTCGACGAGGAGGGAATTACCCTCGCTCCGCCGTCCGCGAACCTGCTCTCTGGTGAGCTGACCGTGACGGACCGGTCGACAGACGCCCCGAACGTAGCCGATCGCTGATCGTTGACGTTCGGCGACCGCCTCGCGGACGACGGGACGGCCCGCTGCGACACCGAGGCGGCTACTCGGAGTCCCGCAACACCAGCGGCCCGATCGCGAGCGTCCGCTTCGCGAGGGTGAGCACGCGGAGCAGGTAGGAGACGAAAAGCGAGAACGGGAGGAGCGCGACCGCGAACGCGCCCCCGACGACGACCGTCACGTGGTCGACCCCGAGGGTGCTCCCCGGGAACGTGCCGCCGTCGACGACCGCGACCATCGCGCCCGCAGCGACCAGCGCGGGCACCGCGGCGTAGAGGATGAGCCGCGAGAGGTCGATCAGCGCCCACTGGAAGTACAGCGTCTTGACGTGCTCGCGGGCGGGACCGAACAGCGACAGCGACTCCTTCAGTTCCCCGAGGAGGTCCCGCTCGTCGTCGGTGAGTTTCTCGCCGTGCTCGGCCATGAGACGTTCTATCCGGCCGATCTTCGGTCCGTAGTCGAAGTTGAGCGCGGCGAACACGACGTCGAAGGAGCCGAACTCGGCGCCGTCGAGCTGGCCGCGCACGACGTCGGCGTTCTCCGTGACCTCGGCGGCGAGGTCGTCGGCCTCCTCCCGGAGTGCGGCCCGGTCCGGTCCGTCTCCGTCGCTCCCCTGATCGGACACCGAGTCGCGGAGGTCCCGGGAGCGCTCCGCCGCGGCACCGAGGACCGCGTCGAGGAACGCGGCCGGGTCGGTCGGGGTCGGCGCACCGGTCAGGTCCGCGATGTCGTCTCTGACCGCGAGCGTGTCGTCCATTCGCTCCCGCTGGTCGCCGAGCGGGCCGTTCTCTTGGGTGAGCACGAGCTGTCCGATCGTGACGACGAGCGTCGCCCCGGTGACGATCGCGGTGATCATGGATGCGAACAGCGTCTCGATCGGGTCGCTCGCCCCGACCTTCTCCGCGAGCGACGGCGAGAGGGCGGCGGCGACGGCGACGAACGCGACGAAGACGGCGAGCGTCAGGACCGCCGCGACGACGAGCCGGTTCGCGCGCAAGAGGAGCCAGAGCTTCGCGCGGTTCTCGCCGGCGCGCTCGCGCATCGTGTCGGCGGTGTCCGTGTCGCTCTCGGCGTCGGGGCCGTCAGGGGCGTCGGAAGCGCTCGACGCCGGCTCCGAGTCCCCGCTCATCGCGGCTCGACGCGCACCGAGAGGTCGTCGACGTAGTGCGTCGCGTCCGCCTCCCAGATCACGGCGGTGCCGACGGCGAGGTACAGCGTCTCCGTCGACAGCTCCGGGGTCGTCCACTCGAAGGCGTACTCGCGCCAGCCGTCCGCGAGCCACAGCGCGTCGCGGAGCCCGCCGTACGGCGTCTCGCCGAGGTCAGTCGTGTTGAGCCCGGGCTTCGGGAACTCCTCCTCGGTCTCGGGGGGCTCCGGGCCCAGCCGCATCAGTGAGTGTCGGATCGTGTTGAACGACTCCGACTCGCTCCAGAACTGCCCGCTCACCTCGATCCGGTACGACCCCCCCGACTCGATCGGCACCGGGTGAACCGCCCACGTCACCCCGTCGTCGTAATCGCCCTGGTTCCAGATCCGGAGCGACCGCTCGCCGGAGGCCGCCTCCGCCTCCGAGACGCCGACCTCCCAGTCGAAGTCAGCGACGTCGACCTCGGGACCGATCGCGGCGCCGGCCTCCCAGTCGCCGAGCCCGTCCTCGAACCCCTCCTCGAAGGCCGGCCCATTGCCGGCGGCGGACCCCGAACATCCGGCGAGAGCCGCGGCGCCGGCGGCGCCGAGCCCGGCGCTCGTCCGGAGCAGCCCGCGTCGGGTCGTCGTCTCGCGTCCGTCCATGACTAGCGACACGACTCGCGAGCACCATATAAGTACGCGGGCGCTACGAGACCGCTCGGAGCGCGGCGCAAGGCACAACCCGCCGCCCGCCGAACCGAGGGTATGTCGACAGCCGCCGGCACTGACGTCACCCTCGTTCGCAACGCCACGGTCCTCGCGACCGTGGACGGGACAACATTTCTCGTGGACCCGCTGTTCGCCTCGCGGGGCGCACTGCCCCCGATCGATGACACCCCGAACGACCGCCGGAACCCCCTCGTCCCGATGCCCGACGTCGACCTCGCGCACGACGCGGTGATCGTCACCCACCGTCACCCCGACCACTTCGACGACGCCGCGAAAGCGGAGCTGGACCCCGACGTGCCCCTGTTCTGCCAGCCCGCCGAGGCGGACGCGTTCGCCGAGGACGGGTTCACCGACGTGCGACCGGTCGAGGATTCGGCGTCGTTCGACGGCGTCACGCTCTACCGGACGCCCGGCCGTCACGGTCACGGGGAACTGGCCGAGCGGATGGGCCCCGTCTCCGGGTTCGTCTTCGAGGGCGCCGAGACGCTGTACCTCGCCGGCGACACGGTCTGGTACGAGCCGGTCGCCGAGACGCTGAAGCGGTTCGACCCCGATGCGGTCGTCCTCAACGGGGGCGCGGCGCGGTTCAACGAGGGCGAGCCGATCACGATGGGCGTCGACGACGTGACCGCCGTGCGCGAGGCCACCGACGCCGCGGTCGCCGTGGTTCACATGGAAGCGATCAATCACTGCCTGCTCTCGCGCGAGGAGCTCCGGGCGGAGACGGAGGGCGTGTTAGTCCCCGAGGACGGCGAACGGATCGAGTTTTAGTCGTCTCGGTACTGCGTTCCGCGAGAAGGTCCGGGTGCGAGAATCGAACCTCAGTCGCTCCGCTCGCGTTCGCTCGCGCCGCTCCCTGCTTCGATTCTCTGCGGAGCCTCGCGGCTCGCGGAGTTGCTCGCCGCGAGAAGGTCCGGGTGCGAGAATCGAACCCGAGCGAGACTCGCTCCGCTCGTCTCGCGTGATTCAATCTCCCCGTCCGGACTTTCCGCTCCTCACTCCGTTCGTCGGAAAAGGTCCGGGTGCGAGAATCGAACCCGCGTCTCAGCCTCCACAAGGCTGAAGGATAGTCCACTACCCTAACCCGGACACGCGTCGCAAAGTACCCCGCTTCGGTAAATAACGGTTACGACTCCCGGACGGGCGTGGCACGGAATGGCGTCCGGGACGAAGCGCCCGGGCGAGCCGCTGCTCGCGTCTCCGTCCACCGCGTCGCTTTTGAGGGCCGCGGGCGTATCGACGGGCAACTGTGGCCTTCACCGACAAGATCTACGTGAAAAATCACCGGCAGCTCGCCTCCCAGCTGGAGGCGAACATCCCGAAGGGGGCGTTCGCCGGCGCCACCCTCGACCTGCTGTTCACCGGCGACGGCCTCTCGAAGCTCGACGAGACGACCCGCGACCGCGTCCTCGACTTCGCCGAGGACTTCCTCGACTGCGACTGCGACTCGAACCCCTACTGCGGCCATCCCGAGGAGAAGTTCATGCGCTACGTCCTCGAACTGCGCGCCGAGGGGCTCGGCCCGCAGGCCATCGTCGACGTGATGACCGACGACTACATGGTGTACGCGTACACCGGCGACGTGCTCTCCTTCCTCGACGACTCGGTCCGGAAGTTAGAGGCGATCGAGACGCTCGCGGACGTCGACGGCAACGGGGAGATGTCCGAGCGGGCCCGGAAAGCGAAGCGGGAGCTGTCGGGGTAGCGTCCGGAACGGAACCGGCCCGCCGACGCCGCCCCCGCTCGCAGACGCCGCGCCCCGGCGTCAGTCGTTGTCCGGCGAGGCGACGCCGGAGCCGATCTCTTCGACGGGTGCGTCCTCCTCGGTCAGGTTCCCCTCGCGCCAGGTGTCGCGGTTGAACCAGAGGTACGCGACGACGCCGCCGACGACGTTCGAGACGGGGAAGGCGATCCACAGCCCCATCGCGCCGAGCGAGCCGGCGGCGACCCACGCGACCGGCAGGCGGACGAAGCCGAGCGTGATCAGCGAGATGACGGCCGCGATCATCGTGTGGCCCGCGCCGCGGAACCCGCCGGTGTACGCGCGCATGACGCCGATGAATCCGAAGGAGAGGCCGCTCACGCGGAGGAACGTCGCCGCGTGGTCGACGACCGCCGGATCGGGGGAGAAGACGCCCGCGATCGGCCGCGCGCCGAGAACGATGAGGCCGCCCCCGACGGTGAGCAAGGCGAGCATGGCGCGCGCGCCGAAGTGGTTCGTCTCGGCGGCGCGGTCCAGCTCCCCGGCGCCGATGTTCTGTCCCGTCATCGTCTCGATCCCCTGCGAGACGGCGAGCGCCGGCAGGAAGATCACAGAGAAGATCCGTGTGCCGATGCCGTACGCCCCGCTGACCGCGTTCGGGAAGTTCGCGACCACGACGAGGAGCGCGGTGATCGACACCGACCGGGCCGCGCCCTCGGCGGAGGCGGGGAGGCCGATGCCGAGGACCGTCTTGCCGAACTCGGGATCGGGAAGCATCTCCGAGAGCCGGATCTGGACGCCCCGGTCGCCGCGGAACATGATCCGAAGCCCGACGAGGAGCGCGAGCGCCCGGGAGCCGACCGTCGCGATCGCGGCGCCGGCGATCCCCCAGCCGGTGAACCCCGTCGCGTCGAGCGCGGCGGCCTCCAGCCAGCCGAGTCCGAGCGCGCCGAACAGCGGGTTCGCGTCGAACCCGAAGATGAAAATCGGGTCGAGGAGGATGTTGAGGACCACCGAGCCGGCCATGACGTACATCGGGGTCACCGTGTCGCCGTAGCCGCGCATCAGCGCCATGAACACCGCGAATCCGAAGACGGCGAACAGGCCGACCGCGTACACGCGCATGTACTCGACGACGAGCGGGGCCACCGTCTCGTTCACGCCGAGGAGCGCGGTGACGTCGTCGACGAGGACGTAGCCCAGCACGCCCAACAGGACGGAGATGACGGCCGCGTACGCCATCGTCTGGGAGGCGGCGTAGGCGGCGCGCTCCTCGTTGCCGGCGCCGGTGTGTTGCGCGACGAGGACGCTCCCCGCGACGGAGACGCCGAGCGCCAGCGAGATCATCAGGAAGACGATGGGGAACGCGAACGTGATCGCGGACAGCGCCTCGGTGCTGTACCGGCCGAGCCAGAAGGTGTCGGCCAAGTTGTACAGCACCTGAAAGAGGTTCTGGACGACGATCGGTAAAGAGAGGAAAAACAGCGGCCACCCGATGTCGCCCGAGGTGAGGTCCAGCTCGTCGGCCCCCTTGAACAGCGAGCCGATCGAGTCGCGGAGGCCCATCAGCGGATCGCCTCTTGGAGGCTCGCGGCGTCGCTTTCGGGGAGGGAACTGTGCGCGGCGTCGGGGATCGGTCGTTCCGTGTCGGCCATTCGGTACCTACCAATACTGACTGACTGGTCAGTCAAAAACGTTCGGAAGGCGGAGAGGCCCGGTGCGCGCTTCCCGGACGCGGAGAGCGGCCGAACGGTCTAAGTGCGCGCGCGCCCGAAATCGGCCAATGAGTCTTCGGCCCGCGTGGCTAACGTTCAGGCGATACGCGGCGGCGACGACGGGGATGACGCTCGTCCTCTTCTCGCTCGGCGTCTACACCGCGGCGACCGGTTCCGGGCTCGCGTGTCAGGCCCAGTGGCCGCTGTGTTCCGACCAGCTGATCCCGGCACTCACGATCAACCCGGACTTCATCGAGTGGTTCCACCGCGTGTGGGCGATGGTCACCGGCTTCCTCATCGTCGGGGTCGCCGGGTGGACGTGGTTCGGCTCCGGCTTCGAGCGTCGGACGAAACTGGCGGCGACGCTGGCGGTCGCGATCCTCCCGCTTCAGATCACCGTCGGCGCGATCACCGTTACCCTCGGTGGACTCGTCCCCGGCGGGTACACGGTGTCGACGCACGCCGCACACCTGATCGTGGCGCTGGCGATTTTCACCCTGCTCGGGCTGGCGACCATCTGGGGCGGCGGTCGGGGGAACGCGCGGCTGCTCCGCGCGGCCGCAGGGGTCGCCGTCGCGGGCATCGTCGCCAGCGCGGTCTTCTCGCGGGCGGTGCCGTTCCTCACCTACGCGCCGCCCGCGCAGGCCGCCTTCTATATCACCGGGCTCGCCGGGCACCTCGGGCTCGTCGCGACCGTCGCGTACGCGACGGAGGCGGTCCGAGGCGGGCACGACGGGCTCGACGCCGGCACCGCCGCCACCGTCCGCGCGCTCGCCGCCGGGTCGATGGCCGCGCTCGTCGGGACGCTGCTTCTCGGTCGCGACCTCGTGTTGTACACCGCCACGTGGCAGGGGATCAACCTCGCCGCGCTGGGCGTCGCGGTCGCGCTCGCCGCGGGCGCGGCGTGGACCCTCCGCGGGACAGAGGCGATGCGCGACGGTTCAGTCCCCATCGGCGGCGACTGACCGGCGCCGCACGGCCGAACTTTCGTTAGCCGCCCTGGCAAAGGCGGTGTCGGACCCCCAGAGACGGGTTGACCCTGTCCGAGGGAGGAAAGGTTGAAATCGCTCGCCGTACTCGCACGGGTATGACACGCCGCACGCACGCCGACGTGAGTCGTCGGACCTACCTGAAACTGACCGGCGGAACGGCCGCCGTTGGAGCCACCGGCCTCGCCGGCTGTCTCGGCGAGAGCGGGGGCAGCATGACGATCACGCCCGGAACCGCGCCCGGATTCCCGCCGTTCGAAATGCGGGAGGACGGCGAGCTAGTCGGGTTCGACGTCGACCTGCTCGAAGCCGTCGTCGCCGAGACCGACTACGAGCTCGGCGAGTGGGCCACCTTCGACTTCGACGGGCTCATCCCCGCGCTCACGCAGAACGAGGAGATCGACGTGATCGCCGCCGCGCTGACGATCAGCGAAGACCGCCGGGAGACGATCGCCTTCTCCGACCCCTACTGGGAGGCCAACCAGGCCGTTCTCGTCCGCGAGGGCGGCGACTTCCAGCCGTCCGGGTGGGCGGACTTCGAGGGGACCCGGGTCGGCGCGCAGTCCGGGACCACCGGCGCCGCCGAGGTCGAGTCGAACCTCGTCGGCGAGGATGTCATCCCGGATGACAACTTCTCGACGTACGACAGCTACGTCCTCGCGGTCGAGGACCTCTCGAACGGGAACATCGACGCGGTCGTCGTCGACACCCCCGTCGCGGACACGTTCACCGCGAGCCGTGACGTGACGGTCGCGTTCGTCGAGGAGACCGGCGAGCAGTATGGCTTCGGGATCCGTCAGAACGAGTCGGAGCTCCAGTCTGCGCTCAACAGCGGGCTCCAGACCGTCCAAGACGACGGGACGTTCGGAGAGCTCAGAGACACTTGGTTCGGGCAGGAGTAGGATGTCGGTCGCGGGGCCCCTCGCGCTCGCCGCGTCCGATAGCCTCGGCGCTCTCGCCCCGGGTACCGCCTCCGGTGAGACGCCGCTGACGGCCGCCGCCGTCGGGTCCGTGAGCGAGTCGATCGACTGGTGGCTGGTCGGCGAGCCCGCCGACTGGTGGTTCGTCGTCCGGAACGTCGACTACCTGGCCGGCGGCGTCCTGCTGACGGTCGGGCTCACCGTCGCGTCGATCCTGCTCGGGTTCCTCGCCGGCTTCCCCGCCGGCGCGGTGGAGGTGTACGGCGAGGGGCTCCCGAAGCGGCTCGTGAGCACCGCCGGCGTCGTCCTCCGCGGGACGCCGATCGTCGTCATCCTCCTCGTGATGTACTTCGTGATCGGCGTCCCGCAGGTGAACCTCGGCGTCGGGTCGATCTCACCGGCGGTCTCGGCGAGTATCTTGGGATTGGGGCTGCGGAGCGCGGCGTACCAGTCGCAGATATTCCGAGCGTCCCTGTCGAGCGTCGACGACGGCCAGCTGGAGGCGGGGCGGTCGGTGGGGCTCTCGCGATTCGAGGCGATCCGCTACGTCGTCGTGCCGCAGGCGCTCCGGCGGTCGATCCCGGGGTTCCAAAACGAGTTCACCATCGTGTTGAAGGACACGAGCATCGTCTTCGCGATCGGGCTCGCCGAGCTCCTGACCCGCGGGTACGACCTGTTCACCCAGGAGACGACGGCAGTCCTCGAAGTGATCCTGTTCATCAGTGGCATCTACTTCGTCCTCACGTTCACGACGAACCGCGCGCTCGATTACCTCGGTACCCGCTACGCGATCCCGGAGGGGGAGTCGGCGTGACTGACGGCGACTTCCTCCGGGTGAGCGACGTCTCGAAGTGGTACGGCGACGAGCAGGTGCTCGACGAGGTCTCCTTCGGGATGGACCGGGGCGACGTGACCGTGCTGATCGGCCCGTCCGGCTCCGGGAAGTCGACGATGCTGCGCTGCGTCAACCGGCTCGCGGAGGCCCAGGAGGGCTCGATCACCCTCGACGGCGAGGAGGTGCTCTCGCCCGACACCGACGTCGACGAGCTCCGCCGGGAGGTCGGCATGGTGTTCCAGAGCTTCAACCTGTTCGCGCACCTGAGCGCGGTCGGAAACGTCGCGCTCGGCCCCCGTCGCGTCCTGGGACTCTCCGAGGACGAGGCCCGCGAGCGCGCGGCGGACCAGCTGGAGCGCGTCGGCCTCGCCGACCAGCTCGACTCGTACCCCGCGGAGCTGTCCGGCGGCCAACAGCAGCGGGTGGGGATCGCCCGCGCCCTGGCGATGGAGCCGAAGCTCATGCTGTTCGACGAGCCGACGAGCGCGCTCGACCCCGAGCTCATCGGCGAGGTGTTGGAGGTGATGCGCGCCCTGGTCGACGAGGGGATGACGATGCTCGTCGTCACCCACGAGATGAGCTTCGCCCGGGCGGTCGCCGACGAGGTCGTGTTCCTCGACGACGGCCGGGTCGTCGAGCGCGGCCCGCCCGAGCAGCTGTTCGAACGGCCCGAGAAAGAGCGGACCGGCCGCTTCCTCGAACGCATCGCGAGCCACGACTGATGGCGGGGGCGACGCGACCGCGGACGGTGGGCGAGCGCGTGGCCGACGCGGACCCGTCCGCGGGGAGGCTCCTCCTCGTCGCCGCCGGCGCACTGTTCTGGGGCTGGCTCGTCGTCAGCTGGGTCAACCGATGGCTCGGCGGCCCCATCGCCCCGGTCGGCGAGCCGTTCGTCGCGCCGGACGCCGTCGAGAGCGCGTTCGCCGCGGTGCCGGGGCTCGCCGCGGTGGCGGCCGACGCCGCGTTCGTGGTCGAGCTCACGCCCGTCCTCGCGCAGGGGACGTGGCTCACCGTGGTCATCACCGGCGTGAGCCTCGTCTGCGGCTTCTTCATCGCCGTGCCGCTGGCGGTCGCGCGGGTGTACGGTCGGTTCTCGGCGTGGCTCTCGCTTGGATACACCGAGCTGTTGCGCGGCACGCCCCTCCTCGCGCAGCTGTTCGTGCTCTACTACGGCCTGAACCTCGCGGCGTCGGTGCCCGCGGCGCTGTCCGGGGTGTTCCCGCGCGACGTGGTGTGGGTCGCAATCTTAGGGTTCACGCTCAACGGGGCCGCCTACCAGGCCGAGTACATCCGGGGCGCGGTCGAGAGCGTCGACGAGGGGCAGATCACGGCCGGACGGGCGATCGGGCTCTCGAAGATCGAGTCGATCTACTACGTGGTGCTCCCGCAGGCGCTCCGCTACGCGATCCCCTCGTGGACGAACGAGTTCGTCTACCTGATCAAGTACTCGTCGCTCGCGGGCTTCATCACGGTCCCGGAGCTGTACTACCGGGCCAACCAGGTCGCGACCGACACGTTCCGGTACACGGCCGTCTTCCTCATACTCGGGGCGATGTACCTCGCGCTGGTGCTCACGGCGTCGAAGTTCATGGAGCGCGTGGACGACCGCGTCGCGATCCCGGGGCTCGGCGCGAACCGAGACCGGTGACGGTCACCCCCCGAACTCGGTGACGACCTCGACGCCCGTCGCCTCGTACTCGTCCATGGCCGCGAGCCGGTCGGAGACATCCGACAGCGACAGCTCGCGGGCGACCAGCTCTCCGGGATCGATCCCCGTCGCCTCGATCAGCGCGAACAGGTCCGGGTAGCTCGTCGGCGGCATCCCGCGCGAGCCGACGAAGGATATCTCCCACCGCGTCATCCAGTCGGTCGGCAGCGACACCTCGCCGCGCTCGGCGTCCGTCGTGAGCCCGACCTGGACGTGCGTGCCCCGCGGCCGCAGCGACCGGACGGAGTTGCGGCAGGTCTCCGCGATCCCCAGCGCGTCGAGCGAGACGTCCGCGCCGCCGTCGGTGAGCGCGCGGATCCGTTCGGGTACGGAGCCTGCCCCGTCCGACATCGACTCCGGGTTCACGGTCTCGGCCGCGCCGAACTCGGCAGCCAGCGCGAGGGCGTCGTCGTCGACGTCGACCGCGACCACGCGCGCGCCGAGCGCCGCCGCGATCTGGACCGCGGAGAGCCCGACGCCGCCGCAGCCGTGGACGGCGACGGCGTCGCCGCCGCCGACGGTCGTCCGCTCCGCGAGCGCGTGATACGCGGTCATGTACCGACAGCCGAGCGCCGCGGCCGCGGTCGCGCCGAGCCACTCCGGGCGCTCGACGAGGTTGTAGTCGGCCGCCGGCACCGGCACGCGCTCCGCGAACGCGCCCGGCGCGGCGGCCTCGAACCCCAGCGCACGCCCGTCCTCGCAGACGTTGCCGGCCCCGCGGCGGCAGTGCGGGCAGGTGCCGTCGCCGAGCGAGAACGGGACGACCACGCGGTCGCCCGGGCGGAACCGGTCGACCTCGTCGCCGACCGCGACGACCTCCCCGGCCGGCTCGTGGCCGAGGACCTGGCCGCGCGGGACGCGGTCGTCCGCCCACTCGCCGTGGCCGGCCCACGCGTGCCAGTCGCTGCGGCAGACGCCGCAGGCGTCGACGCGGACGACGGCGCCGTCGGTGTCGATGTCGGGGTCTGGGAGTTCGCGGACCGCCAGCGGCTCGCCGTACTCCCGGAGGATCGCTGCGCGCATACGCCGATCCATCGGCGGCCGCGACAAAGTATCCCCGGCGTTCCCCCGCTCCGCCGATTATTTCACGTGATATTCAGTTGTTCTCAGCGCACGATAAGTGATATCCGAGTAAGGTTTATGACGGCCGAGTAACCTCGTTGACACGTGTCGCGTTCGACGAAACGACGGCCCGGTATCGCGTACCGTCGCCCGGAGGGCGACCCTTCCCGGTTCGTGATCGAGGCGTCCGGTGAGCCGCGGCCCGAGGTCGCGGAACGACCGGACGGCGGTTGGCTCGACCGCGTCGTCGGCGACGACCGAGAGCGGCTCCGCGAGGCGCTCGACTCGGACCCCGTCGACGTGGTGTATCGAGTCGCGTCTGATGGCGAGCCGCGGTGGGTACACGAGCGAGGGCGGGCGACGGACGACGGCGACGTCGTGGGGTACCTCTTTCTGGCGGACGAACGCGTTCAGCGCCGACGGCGGCTGGAGCGACAGCGAGAACGGTTAGAGGAGTTCGCGAGCGTCGTCTCACACGACCTTCGGAACCCCCTCTCCGTTGCTGTCGGGAACATCGAACTGGCCGCCGAACTCGACGAGGACGCGTCGGCCGAGCGGTTGGACCGGGCCCTCGACGCGCTCGACCGGATGGACGACCTCATCGGCGAACTTCTGACGCTGGCGCGGGAGGGAGAGATGGTCCAGTCCCCCGAGCCGACGAAACTGCGGCCGGTCGTCGAGAGCGGGTGGGAGACCGTCGGTGAACGCGCAGACGCCGCCCTCGTCGTCGACGGCCCGCTCGGGACGGTCCCGTGCGACGCCGACAGGTTCCGGCAGGCCCTAGAGAACCTCTTCCGGAACGCCCTCGAACACGGGACGCCCGAGGACGTCGACGCGCTGCCCGGCTCGGACCCGGCCGGGAGCGGGTCCGGGGACCGGGTCGCGTCCGGCACGTTCTCGCCGGGCGAGGAGTTGCCGGGAGAGCGCGCCGCGAGAAACGTCGAGGACGCCGCGGTCCGCGTTCGCGTCGGGCGGACGGACGACGGATTCTACGTCGCGGACGACGGCCCGGGGATCGACCCGGACCAGCGGGAGGCCGTCTTCGAGCCGGGGCACACGACCGCCCCGGGCGGGACCGGCTTCGGACTGGCGATAGTCGAGCGGATCGCGGAGGCTCACGGATGGACGGTCTCGGCGACCCGGAGCCGGGAGGGCGGCGCTCGGTTCGAGTTCGTCTGCGACGAGCCGATCGAGACCGCGGAGCCGTCCGAGGGCGAGGCGAGTCGAACTCGCGGCGTCTGACCGGCTCTGCCGGAACGCTCGTCCGGTACCGCGTCGCAGCCCGACGGACACGGTGCCGGACGGAAAGCGGGTCGAAGAAAGGCCACCTGCGAACTCTGGAGCCGCTCAGGAGGCACTCCGCGGTGCGCGGCCGGGGAGCGGCTCACATGAAATCGTTCAGCCCTGCCTGATCGTCGTCCGCGTCGTCGTCGTCCGCGCGCCCTGCCGCGTCGTCGGAACTTCCTCCCTCCGCGGGGTCGTCGCGATCGGCACCGGCAGCGTCCGCTTCGGAGCCGCCCGTGGCGGACCCGTCGTCGCCGTCGCCCACCGCGTCGTCGCCCACCGCGTCGTCGTCCGCGCGCCCTGCCGCGTCGAACGCGAAGGCGCCGTCGGCGTGCTCCTCGATCAGCTCATCGCGGCGGGCCTGCGCGTCCTCGACGATCGAGGCAACCTTGTTCGTCGACTCGCCGGAGCCGGTGACGAAGGCGACCCCTTCCTCGTCGAGGTCGTACGCCGCCGCCATCGCGACGGTCAGCTCGCGAGGCTTACAGTGGTGGGTGACGGCCTGGAGGAACGGCAACACCTCGCGTCGGGCCGTCGCGACGCTACAGCCGCTCGCGGCCGCGATCTTGCCGACGACCTCGTCGGCGGTCGCGTCCGACGACGACCAGAACTGCGGGCGGCCGTACCGCGTCCACCCGCCCTTCTCGCCGTCGCGGGCGGCCGCGACGCCCGCGGCCGCGTTGTCGGTCGCGTAGCGCCAGTAGGAGTAGTTCTGCGTGGCGCGCACGCGGCCCAGCCACACGTCCGCGTTCGCGAGGAAGTCGTAGGCGCGGACCGCCTCCGCGGGCTCGTACACGTCGAGGAGGTTGTTCTCGATCCAGCGCGTCAGGTCGTCCGGCGTCTCGTCGACGGCGTACGCGGACTGGAGCGCCTCCTCGGCGGACTCCTCCTTGAGGACCGCGTCGAGGAACGGGAACAGCCCCAGCGCCTTGTCGCGGTCGCCGGTGACGACGTCCTCGACCGTAATCGAGTCGCGCCCCTGCGTCGCGGCCTGGAGGTCGTTGATCGCGCCCCGGAGGTCGCCGCGGTTCCCCTCCGCGATCCGCTGGAGCGCGTCCGACTCGAACTCGATCCCCTCCTTGCGGCAGACGTCGCGGAGGACGGGGACGATGGAGCGCGCGGAGACGTCGCGGAACTCGATCTCCTGGGTCGCGTTCCGGAGCCCCCGCGACATGTCGTAGAAGTCGTTTGCGATGAGCACGATGGGCTGGCCCGACTCCTTGACCAGCTTCGTGATCGCCGAGGCGCCGCCGCGGTCGTAGTTGCCGTGGATGTTGTCGGCCTCGTCAAGGATGACGAGCTGCCGGGAGGCGGTGTCGCCGCCGGCCGCGCCGCCGCCCGCCGCGCTCCCGCCGAGGGTGGCGTTGCGCGCGGCCCGCCCCGCGAACCGCTCGATGACGTCGGCGGTGCGCTGGTCGGAGGCGTTGAGCTCGACGGTCTCCCACCCCATGTCGTTCGCGAGCGCGTGCGCCGCGCTCGTCTTCCCGACGCCCGGGCTCCCGTGGAGGACGACCGCCTCGCGGTGGTCGTCCCACGAGCGGGCCCACTCCGCGAACGCGTCGCGGGCCTTGTCGTTGCCGCGCACCTCCGAGAGCGTGCTCGGGCGGTACTTCTCCGTCCAGTCGGCCATTACCGGGACAAGGAGCGAGCCGCGTTTAGTGGTTGCGGAGCGTCAGTCCTCGCTCGGCTCCGTCAGGTCGATTCGCGGCGCGAAGCCGTCGTACGCCCTGTCGCTGGAGACGATCGGGTCCCCGTCCGACTCGACGAGATGGAGGGCGTCGAACGGCGTGAATCCGTGTTCCTCGACGTACGTCGCCGCCGCGACGACCGCGTCGACGTCGCCGCGGACCTCGACGAGACTCGCGGCGTTCGCGACGACTCGTTCCGTGTCTCGGTCCTCGCGGTAGGCAACCAGTAGGAGTTCGATGAGCGTGAACTGCGACGTCCACAGCTCGCTTCGACGGTCGCGGTACACCTCTTCGGCCGCCTCACCGAGCCAGTCCTCGTCCTTGATGAGCGCGAGGAGGAAGTCGGTCTCCGCGTACATTCAGCGCCCGGCCTCGTCGAACGCCGCCTCGCGTGCCTCCTCGCGAAGTTCGTCGGCCGTCTTCTCGACCTCCGCGAACTCGTCTCGAAGGGCGTCGAGGGGATCCTCCGCGACCGGGATCAGCTTGATCCCGTCGTGGACCTCGACGATGCGGTAGCGATCGCCGTAGCGCTCCCGCAACTCCTTCGGAAGCGTCATCCGGCCCCGATCGTCGAGCGTCGTCTCGGACATGCCCGAGTATAGTGTGGGTAGAAATAAAAACACACCCATTTTTCACGCCAGTGCCCATCGGTGGATATCAGCGGTCGTTCATCCGTCAGGTGTGTGGCCCCTACCGTTCAATTTTCGGCGCTGATATTCATGCCATTAAGTACATAAGCGCGGTCCTCATCTCTTTAGTTAGCCAGCAACCGATCGGAACGGAGCTGAGAGTCACTTCGACCATGGCACACGAGGCTCTCATTCCCGTTTCTCGGTGAACCGCTGGGTTCAAACAATGAAACCACAGAACCAATCCAAATCGGACGACCGCGCGGTGAGCCCCGTTATCGGGGTCATCCTGATGGTCGCGATCACAGTCATCCTGGCGGCCGTCATCGGGACGTTCGTCCTCGGGCGGTCGCGTTAAGTTTGGCGTGAATTGTGGTAGACTGCGAAGGCTTCGAGCCAGTTTTGAGCTGTCTCTAACGCGACATTGCTAAAACTATTCGCAAACGATGATGTTCGGCGTTCTATTTCCCAAAAGACACGTTCGATAGCATTCCGATTTCCATGTTGAA
>NZ_QPLT01000015.1 GCF_003666015.1 Halorubrum sp. Atlit-26R | reverse complement strand
CCCATCGCGGCGTTCGATCTCGCTCCACAAACGACAAGTCGATCCACGCGATACGTTCGCTGAGGCGCTCGGTTTCGGCCATAGACACTCTGAAGTCGAGCGCCTCATCCTCTAACTTAACGCGACGACGGACGTTCCACGAGGGTTTTTATGCGTTGTGCCGTAAAGGCTGGCAACTGAATGAGCGGACGAGAACACGGCCCCGCGGAGGCCGACCTCGCGTGGTGTCACGAGGCGGTCCAGGGGGTCTCGCGGACCTTCGCGCTGACTGTCGACGTGTTAGAGGAGCCGATGGCCTCGCAGATCTGCGTCGGCTACCTCCTCTGTCGCGTCGCCGACACGGTCGAGGACGCCGGGCACATCCCGCCGGACGCCCAGAGCGACGTGCTGCGGACCTACCGGCGGGCGATCGACCCGGACGACGGGACCGACATCGGCGAGTTCCGCGAGGCGGTCGACGAGTGGCTGCCCGCCGAGCTCGACGACGACTGGACCGTCGTCGCCGAGGCGCCGACGATCGCCGCGACGTTCGAGGAGCTCGACCCGGAGGCCCAGGCGGCCATCGTCCCGCCCGTGTTGGAGATGGTCGACGGGATGGCGATGTTCGTCGACCGCCACGCCACGGAGGGCGGGCTCCGCATCGACGACCGCGAGGAGTTGGAGCAGTACTGCTACTACGCGGCCGGCACCGTCGGCAACCTCATCACGAACCTGCTCACCCGCGAGGACATCGGCGAGGAGCGCGCGGAGCGCCTGCGGGAGACCGCCGAGGAGTTCGGGCTCCTCCTCCAGCTCGTCAACGTCTCGAAGGACGTGTACGACGACTACACCGAGGAGAACAACGTCTACCTCCCCGCCGAGTGGCTGGAGGCCGAGGGCGTCGACCAGGAGCGCGTCGTCCACCCGGAGAACCGCGAGTCGTCCGCGCGCGTCGTGGACCGCACCGCCGACTACGCCCGCTCGTTCCTCGACGACGCGCAGGCGTACCTGGAGACGATGCCGCTCTCGAACGGGAACACGATGGAGGCGTGGACCGTCCCGTACCTGCTCGCGGTCGGCACCCTCCGCGAACTCGGGAGCCGCCCGGAGGACGCGCTCACCGAAACCGGCGTGAAGGTGTCCAGACAGGAGGTGTTCGCGGTGATGTCCGCCGCGAGCGACGTGGGCCGCGACTCGCTCGCGGAGCTGCGACAGACCATCGCGCGGACTCCCTTCCACCGCGCGGTCGGCTCAGCCGACTGAAGCGCCGCGGTCCGACGCCAGCCGTCGCCGGTTTTGCCTCGCCCGCTTCTCACAGCCGCGACCGCGCCCGCGACACCGCCGGGACGCGCACGCCGATCGTCTCCCCGAGCGCCTCGGCCGCGCTCAGCAGCCACTCCGCCCGCTCGACCCGCGAGTCGAGGTCGCCGGGGCCGATACGGTAGCGCTCGACCAGCACCTCGACGGTCGCGCCGCCGATCCACTCGTCCAAGATGCGCGCTGTCTTCACCGACTCCAGCCACGCCTCGAAGTCGTCCGGGTCGGTCATGTCCGTGGTGAGGTGCGCGGCGTTCGTCCGGGCGAACTGATAGACGTCGGCGCGCTCGGCGTTCCCGAGGTAGGTGTCCTGCATGTCCGGCGTGTCGCAGATCACCTCGAAGGCCGTGAGCGTCGTCGCGTCCGAGAGCCCAGCGGCCGCCCGGAGGCCGGCGACGATCCGCTCGCCGGTCTCGGGCCGGACGTACTGTTTCGAGGTCGTCTCGCCGACCGCGGTGGCGACGAGCCGGTAGTCCTCGACGCCGCCCGTCTCGCGGGCGACCATCCCGGCCGCGACGAGGTCGTCGACCGCGACGGCGACCGCGTCGGCGAGCCCGCCCGCGCCCGTCTCCCGCGCGTAGAACGTCCCCTCGAACACGTCGAGTATCTCCGACTCGGTCGCGGCGAACTCCGTCGCTATCGCCGCGAGGACGTGCGTCCGGAGCGCGGCCGGATCGGCGAGCTGCGACTCGACGGCCTCGGGTTCGCCCTCGACGTACCGCTCGTGGACCGCCTCTCGCGTGTCGGCGTCGGCGACGAGAACGGCCTCGCCGTGCGGGTCGAGCCCCGGACGCCCCGCGCGGCCGCACATCTGGTGGACCTCCAGCGTCGGGATCCACGACATCCCGCCCTCCCCGTACCGGCGCTGGTCGCGGACGACGACGCGGCGGGCGGGGACGTTGACGCCGGCCGCCAGCGTGGGCGTGGCGCAGATACAGGCGACGTCGCGCTCGCGGAACGCCGACTCGACGACCGCGCGGTGGCCCGACCGGAGCCCGGCGTGGTGGAACGCGACGCCCGCGCGCAGGCAGCCCGCGAGCTGTCGGCCGGTCAGCGTGCCGTCCACGTCGGTCGCCTCCTCGGCCGCAGCCGCGGCCGCGTCCTCGACGCCCAGCTCCGCGGCGAGCCCCTCCTCGGCGAGCCGCTCGGCGAGGTCGACCGCCTCGCGCCGCGAGCGGACGAACGCGAGACACTGGCCGCCGTCGGCGACGGCGTCCGCGACCAGGGCGGCCGTGACCTCGGTGGGATCGCTCTCGTCCTCGTCGCCGCGCTCGCCGGCGTCGTCGCCGTTGCGCTCGCCGTCGGCCTCCGTCTCACCGGAGTCGACGTCGACCGACAGGCTCGTGCCGTCGTCGAACGCGACCTCGCCGCCGACGGCGACGCCGGTCCGGAGCTCGACCGGGCGCCACTCGGACTCGACGAGGGCGGCGTCGAGCCAGTCCGCGATCGCGTCGGGGTTGTCGACGGTCGCCGACAGCGCCACCGTCTGGAGGTCGGGGTTCCGGCGCCGGAGCGTCGCGAGCGTCACTTCGAGGGTCGGCCCGCGCCGCTTCGCGCCGAGGAGGTGGACCTCGTCGATGACGACGCAGGCCAGCTCGTCGACCCACGAGGCGCCGTTGCGGATCGCGGAGTCGACCTTCTCGCTCGTCGCGACGACCACGTCGTTGCCCGCGAGCGCCTCGCCCGTGGCGTCGAAGTCGCCGGTGGAGATGCCCACGTCGACGCCGGGCAGCGCCGCGAACGTCTCGTACTTCTCGCGGGCGAGCGCGCGGAGCGGACAGACGTACAGCCCGGGACCGTCCGCCGTCAGCAGCGCGAGCTGGGCGACGAACGTCTTGCCCGACGCGGTCGGCACCGCGGCGACGACGTCGGCGCCCTCGCAGACGCCCGCCTCGACCGCCGCACGCTGCGGCGGGTACAGCTCGCGCACGCCGCGCTCGGCGAAGTGGTCGACGACGGGCTGAGACAGCGGCAGGTCCCGGACGCGCATATACCGCTCGTTCGGCGGGACCGGTGATAAAGAGTCGGCGGGGTACCCCCTCGGTCGGCGCGGGTTACTCGGTGTCGAAGTCCTGGAAGAGCTTCTCGTAGTCCTCGTCGTCGCTCGCGACCGCGTCGCGCGACTCGTCGGCCCGCTCGCGGAGCTCGCCGATCCGGTCGGTGAGGCGCTGGTACTCCTCGTTGTCCGCGAGGTCGCTCGCGCTCTTCTCCGACTCCAGCATCGCCTTCTTCGAGGTCAGCGAGAACAGCTCCTGGACCTCGGAGTCGTACTCGCCGCGCCGCAGGAGTCCCTCTACGGTCTCGCGGAGCGTGTCGCTCGTGACCGGCTTGACGAGGTAGTCGTCGAACCCCATCTCCAGGATGTCGAAGTCGGGCTCGACTGCGGTGACCATCGCGACCCGGCAGTCGATGCCGCGGTCGCGGACGGCCGTGAGGACCTCGTCGCCGGAGAGGCCGGGCATCCGGCGGTCGAGGAGTATCGCGTCGACCTCGTCGTCGGCCTCGTCGAGTTCGTCGAGGGCCTCGCGGCCGCCGTACGCGGTTCGGACGCGATACTCGTCACCGAGCCATGCGGCGTACAGGTCGGCTAAGTCGGGTTCGTCCTCGACCACGAGGACCAGCGGCGGTTGCTCACTCATGGATGACGGGAGCGAGGGGGTGTTCGCTCACACGTTTCATCTCGCCGCTGGCTATATTAAAATACCTCTTCGACGCGCCGCGGAATCGGTCGCGCCGTCGGGATCGGATCCGGTCGCGTGCCCCCGAGCCGGCCGTCCGGGTTACTCGGGCTGCTCGTCCGAGCCACTCGTCCGGGCTACTCGTCCGGGCTGTAGTTGGGCGCCTCGTCCGTGATCATCACGTCGTGCGGGTGGCTCTCGCTCTGGCCCGCGGTGGAGACGCGGACGAACTCCGCGCGCTCGTGGAGGTCGGGGACGGTCTCGGCGCCGACGTAGCCCATCCCGGAGCGCATCCCGCCGGTGAGCTGGTGGAGCTCGGAGGCGAGGCTCCCCTTGTACGGGGTCGCCGCCTCGACGCCCTCGGGGACGAACTCCTCGTCTTCGTCCTCCTCCTTGAGGTAGCGGTCGCCGCCGCCGGACTTCATCGCGCCGACGGAGCCCATCCCGCGGTACTGCTTGTATTTTTTCCCCTGCATCGTGATGACGCGGCCCGGGGCCTCGTCGGTGCCGGCGAAGTAGGAACCGAGCATCACCGCGTCGGCGCCGGCCGCGAGCGCCTTGATCGCGTCGCCGGAGTAGCGGATGCCGCCGTCGGCGATCACGGGCACGCCGTGGTCGGCGGCGACGTCCGCGACCTCGGCGACCGCGGTCATCTGGGGCATCCCCGCGCCGCTGACGACGCGCGTGGTACAGATCGAGCCCGGCCCGATGCCGACCTTCAGCCCGTCGGCGAAGTCGACCGCGGCCTCGGCGGCCTCGCGCGTCCCGACGTTGCCGACGACGACGTCGGCGTCGACGGTCGCCTTGATCGCCTCCGCGGAGTCGAGGACGTTGAGGTTGTGCGCGTGGGCGCAGTCGATGAAGATGACGTCGACGCCGGCCTCGTCGGCCGCGACGGCGCGCTCCTCCTCGAAGGGACCGACGGCGACGCCGGCCAGCAGGCGCCCGCGCTCGTCGCGGGCGGCCTCCTCGTGCTCGCGGCGCTGGAGGATGCCCTGCATCGTGACGAGGCCGACGAGCCGGTCGTCGCCGTCGACGACCGGGACGCGCTCGATCTTGTGGTCGTACATCAGCTCCAGCGCCTCGCGGGCCCCGACGTCCTCGGGCGCCGTGATGACCTCGTCGGTCATCGCCTCGCGGACGGCGTCTTCCTCGCCGACCTCGAGGTACGGGCGGATATCGGTGCCGGAGATGATCCCGAGGACGGCGTCGTCCTCGTCGACGACGGGGGCCCCGGAGACGCCCTGTCGCTCCATCACGGCGTCCGCCTCGCTGACGGTGTCGTCCGGCGAGACGGTGACGACGTTCTCGCGGCGGATGACGAGCTCGTGAGCGCGCTTGACGCGCTCGACCTCGGCGGCCGTCTCCTCGACGGTCATGTTGCGGTGGAGGACGCCGAGGCCGCCCTCGCGGGCCATCGCGATCGCGAGGTCGCTCTCGGTGACGGTGTCCATCGCCGCCGACAGCACGGGCACGGTGAGCTCGACGTTCTTCGACACCCGCGTGCTCAGGTCGGCGTCGTCGGGCTCGACCCGGCTCTCCTTGGGGCGGAGCAGCACGTCGTCGAACGTCAGCGCTTCCGGAACCTCGAGCTTCGCCGAGAATCGGCCAGAATCTGTCGCCATATAATGCGTCATGAACGGCCGATGAAAAGCGTTGCGAGACGGCACGGACGTGGTGGTTGGTCACATTCAAATCCGTGTTGTATACACGATAGTGGGTATTTCGACGGCCGAGTCCCGTCACCGCCGTCGCACGCGTGACGGACCGCGGTCGCCCGGACGCGATCGACGATCCGAGACGCGGAAACCGAGAGATGATCGGGGATGTTCCGGGAATGTCGATGTATCGTCATCGAAGCACTACTCTCGTCGTCGATCATTCGTGTCGTGCGGACACGTCTCACACAACCTTTAACGCGACCGAAACACGTATATTGGGTATGGACTCCGACAGTCCCGTGAACGCGCGCATCGCCGGCCAGCCGAACGCCGACCTCGGCGTCCGCTTTACAGCCGGCAATCCGCGCAAACCCTTTACATGGGCTCGTCGGACCCCCCGCGGCGTGGACTCCGCGTGCCGGTCCCCGGACCACCGCGAGTCGCACGCGTCCCACCGCCACCCCGCCGGTCAGGGCTATCGTCCCTAAATGAGCACGTCACGTCACCCGGTCGCCCTGCGGCTCGAACAGCAGGTCGGGAGCGCGACGAAGCTGCTCGCGACCGTCATGGCCCTGCCGCTCGTCGACGGCATCTTCCCCGCCCTCGTCGTCGCCGGCGTCCTCGGCTCGGCCACGGGCGTCGTCGAGACCGGCATCCTCATCTTCGGCGGCTCCGCGACCGCCGCGGTGATCCTCGCGGAGATGGACGGCTCCCGTCGGGAGATGGCGGCCTCGATCCTGCTGATCGGCGCGGTGATCATCCCGGTCGCCGCCGTCGAGGCCGCGCTCGCGCCGACCCTCCAGGGGCTCCTCGATCTCCCCGTCTTCGAGCGGTTCGCCGGGCTCGTCATCCTGACCGTCGCCGCCAAGACCGCCAGCTCGGAGGTCGGCGAGTACCTGCCGAGCCCGGGCGTGATCATCGGGCTCGGGCTCGTCGCGAGCTTCGACCCGTCGGGGTTCGCCCTGCGGACCTCGACCGAGTACGTGGTCAACGGCACCGCGGCCGCCGCCGTGGGCGTCGGGTTCGCGCTGTCGATCGCGCTGCTGTCGCCGCACCTCCGCGGTCGCGTCGACATCGACCGGTTCCGCTTCGGCTCCGCGGTCGCGCTGGGCGTGCTCGCGCTGCCGATCCTGCTCGGCCCGTTCGACCTCATGCAGACGGACGCGCCCATCGCGCTCGCCGTGCTCGCCGTGACGACCCTGTTCGCGTACGACCCGAACTCGGACGGCGTGGCGAGCGCCGCCGGCGACGGCGACGCGCACGACGGCGACGCGCCGGACGACGGCGAATCGGTCGACGAAGAGGACGCGTCGGACGCGGACCCGACCGACGGCCGCGAGGAGCCCGCGGAGTCGCCGAGCGATCCCCCGCTCGACGCACCCCCCGAGGGCCCCTCTCCCATCGTCGACGACGACGTCGCAGTCCTCGCGAACGGCGGCGAGGGGCGCGAGACCGACGACGATCCGGATCCGTTCACGGACGACGACTCCCGGGCGCCGTGGCTGTAGTCCCGGGATAATCGGTCGCGACCCCCGACGCGTTCGACCCGCGTCGGTCGTCGCTCCGCGTCCCGCGCGTGTCGCCGGGGTTTAGGTACTCGACCCCGAACGGCAGGTATGTCGAACCGCGTCGTTCAGGGGCGGATGGTGACGCCCGAGAAGCTCGCAGAGCTGGTCGAAGGTGAGTCGGTGCTGGAGGCCGAGTCGATCGCGGACGCCGACCGCGACTGCCCGGAGTGCGGCGGCGACGTCATCTCGGTCGGGTACATGCCGAGCGTGACCGAGTTCGTCACCGGCTACAAGTGCCAGGACTGCGACTGGAGCGCCGACGACCGGGAGTAGCGTCGGTTTCCCTCCGTCCCGCACGGCGCCGGAGTGGACCGATATTCGCGGGACCGAGAGCGCGTCCCCGTCCACCGAACGCCCGCGATCGAAACCCCTTTATCCGCGTTTCGGCAACGGTCTGATGCGAGATCACGCGGGGCTGTGGCCAAGCCAGGCATGGCGACTGACTCCAGAGGCTTGCGCCCGGGACGACACTCCAGACTGATATACCGAGCGGCCGACTGATCATCGGTCGTGTTGACGACCCTCTGGAGTTCCGAGGCGCACCGGAGATATCAGTCGATCGGGGGTTCAAATCCCTCCGGCCCCACTTTCTGCTGCCGCGAGCAAACTCGCGAGCGGCAGCAACGCGCTTAGGAGGCATTTGAACGCAGCGGACGAGCGGAGCGAAGTCCGCGTGATTCGTACTCTCTCCGGCCCGTTCTTTCCCATCTCAACCGAAATTGAAGCTGTCGGAATCAGATACGGTAGCTGTCTCTCCAAACGTCCCTGATTCGATTGCCTGAACCGTGAACGAACACTGTAACTTCGAAGGGATGGCTTGTGCGTCCCGAATTACGGAGAATCGAGGAGAGAGCCTCGCGCTTTAGCGCGGGGAGGATGTCAAGCATCGTTTCGGACGGCCGCTACTATCCTGACACCGACGAGACCGTAGATGAGTCCGAAGAGACCGAGGTAGAATCCGATATACAAGGCCCACGTCTCACCCATAATATCCGTGCTCAATATTGTGAATCCACCATAAAGTACGAGAACGATTGCGAATAGCTCAAGCAGGAGGGCTTTTTGCACCGACATCCGATTTAGTTTGTTCGTTCGACATCAATAAACTCACGATACCTGATTCAACTGTACTGACCGCGACTGGGTGAGAATAGATCAGTTCCTGAGGGTTTCAACAGAGCCCGGTAAATCTACACCTGCCGGCGTCTACAATCGCGTCAGATAGCCCTCTCAACGGAGATCAGAATCGGAATTCAAATGACCGAATAGTTGTAACACGGTATGTCCGAATGTCAGAAGATAGCAGTTCTACCCACGTACCCAGCCAGCCCGTTGTCGTCCAAGAAGATACCCATCAAAACGAAATTCCGGAGAATATCGACTCAGAGCTGTATTCGGCAGATAGCCCCACTAACTCGTTCCACGAGTTCACAATCGAGCGTGGAGACGAACTCGTTGAAGCACTCCGCAATAACGGCTACACGGTCAAATTCAGAGAGCGGTGACATTCAGCTTGGACGTCGTTGGGACGCTTAGAAACGGATAGGTTCGGTGTGCTCAGTCCGTCTGAGGCACGGCTCACTCCTCGCAATCGGTTCCAGCGGAAGACGCTCGGGACCGATATCCTCGTATGGTTTGTCAGAGCTTGAGAGGGGGTGCCACGAGTTTCGGTAGTAGCGGCATGGAACGAATCGAACGCGATCATTCGGTCGTCGAAATAATTCACAGCCTTGAGTACGATCTGGCGTTCTTCATCGGTCTCAACGGGAACGACCTCAAGCGACTCTGTTGAAACCCTATTCTTCAAATATAAATTGGGATGAAAACTCGGTCGCTGAATGGTGCTTCCTGATCGGTAGCGGGAGTACGTCGTGAGTGAGGTCTTGTATAAGTAAAATCTCGGTTTTGCCGTTGGCTGTTTATAAATAATTGAGACTGCTGGGATGACGGCCTCCAAAGCCCCAGTCGCGAGGCGGCCGCACGCTCGCTGCGCTCCTCACTCGGTCACTCACTTCGTTCGCTCCCTCGTTGCGGTGCTTACGTCGCCTGCGGCCGCCTCGCGACTGCCCCTTTGAGTCCCGCCCCGCACCGCTCAGCACTGCAGCCTCACGCCTCCCCAACCTCGCCGCTCACGCCCTACGGGCGTTCGCGGCGTCCCTCGCGCGTGCGACTCGCGCCCTCCTGGCGCTCGTCGGCACGCGCCACCGCACCCCTTTTTATAAGTACTCGTCGCCGTCGCTCGTGGTTATTTAAATACGACATCGCGGCCGCAGATCTGCGATACCTACTCCCCAAATCGCTCGTCGCTACGTCTATACTGACCACGCACCGGTCAGAATGTATCACTTCCGAAGGATTTCAACAGAGCCGTTCAGCCCAAGGTTGGTCTGGATCGTGATCGGGCCCTAACGGAGTAGGGGAATAGAAGCGTACTCGACGGACAGGAACGGGCTCGTCGGCCGGTCGGCGTCGTCGAAAATTCGATTCGGCTTCCGACTACCGCCGCGCCACGATCCGCGCGGCCATGACGCCGACGAGGGCGATCATGCCCGCCATCGCGAGGTAGATCCCTAACCCGATCAGTTCGCCGTTCGCGCCGTTCACGCCCGCGAGGCCCAGGAACACGAGGGCGATGACGGCGTGGAGCGCGAACACGCCGGACGGGACGTTCGCGCCGAGGTCGAATCCGATCTCCATACCCTCGCTTCGGAGGGCGTGGGAAAAAGTCGTCCGGTCGGAACGTGGGACCGCAGCGGTAGCGCCGCGGTCGAGTGAGCGCGACAGCCCTGTCCCGGGACGCTACAGCACGTCGCCGATCCGGACCGGCTCGCCGTCCAGCTCCGGGTCCTCGGCGACGATCGTCAGGACCTCGTGGTCGGTGACGTCGCGGTACGACTTCCCGGTCGCGTCCTCGATCAGCGTCTTCTCTAACTCGAACTCGGTCCCCTCGTAGACGACGTCGACGCCGCGGTCGGTGAACGTCAGATCGGTGCTCATGCGTCGGCGTACGCGACGTATCTGTAAAAGGAGCGCGACACGAGTCAGTCGCCGCCGCGGGGCTCAGCCTCGACGGTTCCGCGACGGCGGCGGTCGTCGTCTGTTACTCCTCGTCGTCGTCCCGCATCTCGGAGAGGCGGCCGACGAGGTCGTCGGTGTCGGCGTCGCCCTCGATGGAGACGTCGCCGTCGTGGTCGTTCTCGTGGACGTTCACCGCGTCGTCCTCGTCGGTGTCGACGTCCTGGTCCTTCTGTTCGCTCTCGTCGTACGATCCGAATCCCATGGGTGCCTCTTCGGCGGCGCACTGAAAAGCGCAGCGACCGTGATCCGCCGCGGTAGGGATTCACGTCCCGATCCGGAAGGGAGTCCTGCGGCCCTGACGCTGCGCGCGTGCGTCCGACGCGCGTCCGACGCCCCGCACCGTTTATAAGCGCGGGGCGACTGCTCCCGGTGTGTCGCTGCGAGGAGACGGTCCGATAGAGGAGCTCTCGATCCCGTCCGGGACGACCGTCGAGGAGCACGACGTGGTCGTCGACGGCGACGTGCTCGTGGGCGGGCAGTCGACCGTCGAGCTCGGCGTCCGCGGCCGCAACGTCGCGATCGGCGAGCGCGTGCGCGTCGGCGACGACATCGAGGCCGAGGGGGACTGCCGGCTCGACACCTGGTGTTCCGTCGACGGCAACGTGCTGGTCGGCGAGGACGCCTACCTCGGCGAGCGCGTGACCGTCACCGGCCGCCTGATGGTGTCGGGCGACCTCGACATCGGCGACGACGTGACGATCGAAGAGGGGTTCGAGGCCAACGGGTGGATCGTCATCCGCAACCCGGTGCCGACGATCGTCTTCTACTTCATCGTCCTCTCGCAGCTGCTGCGCGTCGGCGAGACCGACGCGGCCGACGAGCTGGCCGAGGCGCTCGCCGACGGCGACGACGTTCGGGATCCCCTCTTGGTCCCGCGGAGCGCCGAGATCTCCGACGACGCGTGGCGCGTGTCGACCCCGGCCACGGTCGGCGACGACTGCCGCCTCCACGGCAACCTCCGCGCGGCGTCGATCCGCGTCGGCGAGCGCAACGAGGTGTTCGGGTCGCTGCGCGCCCGCGAGGACGTGACCGTCGGCGCCGACACGATCATCCACGGCGACGTGACGACCCGCGGCGGGACCGTGACCGTCGAGAGCGGCGCGCGCGTCCTCGGCGACGTCTCCGCGGGCGACTTAGTGGTGTACGACGGCGCGGAGATCCAGGGTACCCTCCGTGCGCGCGGGGAGATGAAGCTGATCCAGGAGACGGAAGCAGAAGAAGAGGCCGACGAGACGGAAGAAGAGGCCGAGGAAGCCGACGAGCGAGATGTCGATGCCGAGGAAACAGCGGCCGAGCAGTCCGACGAGCTCGACGGTGACGAAGCGGACGAAGCCGCTGACGGCGACGAGGGCGGCGACGGCGAACGAGCCGACGACCCGGAGTCCGGCGACGACGCGACCGAGAGCGAGACCGCGGCGGTGACCGCCGACGCCGGAGCGGCGGTGGACGCGGCCGAATCCGAAGACGAGTTCTGACCCGTCGGGCCGAACGTGTTCGGCCTACTTCGGATGAACCATTAAAATCCGGTATTAGGGCCCGACACGCCGCTTTGTGGACGGTGAACGAGTCGTTTTGCGGCGTGGATCGTCGCTCCGGTCGACGTTTAACGCGGTTTTAGGCGATTTAATTTCAGGAGAACTCTAAACTGACACAAGGCACTTACAACAGGCACCGAAAACCCCGAGTGCGTCATGAGCCGACCACTGACGACGACCCGCCGCGCGACGCTGGCGGGGCTGGGTGCGATCGTCGCATCGGGAAGCGTGACCGGCGTCGCCGCGGCCGCGGAGAGCGACTGGACCGTCGAGGCGACGGAGACCGACAGCACGCTCCACGACGTGGTGTCGGCGGACGCCGGCCGCTTCGCGGTCGGCGGCGGCGGCGTCCTCTCCGCCCGCGGGGACGAGGGCTGGCGGACGCTTCGCGACGGCGGCCCGACCGGGAACGGGAACAACCTCTACGGCGCCGCCGTCACCGACGACGGCGAGCGCGTCTGGTTCGTCGGCGCGAGCGGCGCCGTCGGCGAGTACATTCCCGCGACCGACACGCTCGTGGACCACTCCGCGCCGATGGACAACACGAACAACTACAATTCGGTCGCCGTCACCGGCGCCGCCGGCGAAGCGAACGTCTACGTCGCCGGCGACTCCGGGAAGATCTACTACAGCTTCGAGAACGGCGCCGCGGGCACGTGGGACTACGTCACGCCGGGCAGCGGCTCCGCTCTCCCCGCGATCGACTTCCACGGTCCCCGCAGCGGGCACGCGATCGACACGAACGGTCGCGTCTTCGCCACCGACGACGGCGTCACCTGGAACGCCATCGGCATCGAGGACGCGAACGTGACGTTCTACGGCCTCGACAGCGACGCGCCCGACGACGTCGCCGTCTCGGGCGGCAACGGAACCGTTCTGACGTACGGCGGCGCGAACTGGACGCCCGACGCCCTCGGCGACGCCGACCTCGTCGACGTCGAGACGGACGGCGAGGCCGGCTACGTCGTCGGCAGCGGCGGCGTCGTTCAAGAGCTGACCGCCGACGACCGGTTCGCCCTCGACACGCCGACCGGCGAGAACCTCAACGCGGTCGACGTGGACGGCGACGCCGTCGTCGTCGGTAACAGCGGTATCGTCCTGCGCCGGTAACCGGAACCGGTTCGCCGACTACGAGCGCGTCGGCGTCGCCGTCTCCGGCGGCTCCCATCGCGGCGGTCCATACCCGCCGTCCTCGACCTATCGGGTCCCTCTCAGTCGCCGTCTCCGTCCGGGGCGGCGACGAACACCTCGTCGTCGAGCCGATCGCAGACGGTGTCGGCGAGCGTCCGGAGGTTCACCGCGTCCTCGCGGTTGTACGAGACGAGCGTCTCCAGCGCCGCCTCGTCGCCGCGCTCGTACTCGCGCCAGAGACGGACCGCGTCGCGCCCGGAGATGTCCGGCCTGTCGCGATCGATTCCCAGCTGCTTCTCGATCGGCTTGAGGCCGCCCGAGAGCCCGATCCGCTTCGCGGGGTACATGAGATCGAGGTGCGGCGTGTCGATCTCGACGTCGAAGGAGGTCTCGAGGAAGGGGACGTCGAAGCGCGCACCGTTGAACGTCGCGAGCAGGCTCGCGTCGGCGAACCGCTCGCGGAGGCGCCGGGCGGTGAGGTCCTCACCCGCGACGAGCGTCGTCGTCTCGCCGCCCTGATGGAAGCTGACCGTCGTCACGCGGTCGCGCCGCTCGTCGAGGCCGGTCGTCTCGATGTCGAAGAAGCAGGTCTCCTCGCGGAAGTTCTCGTAGAGCCGCCAGCGCTCGCCCGAGGGGAACTCCCGGTCGAAGTAGGCGGAATCCCCGTCGTCGAGCCGCGCGAGCGCCTCCGCGATGAACGACTCGATCCGGTCGGCGGTCGTCGCGCCCACGCCCGCGACGTCGACCGCGGGATCGAACTCGTCCCACGTCGTGACCCCTCGCTCCCAGAGGCGCCGTTCGGTCGTCTCGCCCACCCCTTCGACGGGGATGAAGCTGTTCTCGATTCGCATGTGCGTCCCCGGGCGGTGCGCGGCTAAAAAGTCGGCGGGAGCGTCGGCGCGGCCGCGCGGTCGCGTCGGCGAGGCAACGGCTAACGGGCTCCGGCCCCGAGAGAGACGCGTGACGGACCGACGAGCGGAACGCGGAGACGGTGCCGACGAGCCGACGGACCCGGACGGCGTCGCGCTGATCGCCCATCGCGGCTGCGCCGGACAGTTCCCCGAGAACACGGTCGCGGCGATCGAGCGCGTCGCGCCGCACGTCGACGCCGTGGAGGTCGACGTGCGGCGGTGCGCGAGCGGCGAGCTCGTCGTCTTCCACGACGCGGAACTGGATCGACTGACCGGCGCCACCGGTCGCGTCGAGGACGCCGACTGGGAGGGCCTCCGAGGGCTGACGGTCCTCGACTCCGGCGAGCCGATCCCGCGGCTCGGCGAAGCGCTCGCGGCCGTCCCCGACGGGACCGCGGTCAACGTCGAACTCAAAACGCCCGAAGTCGCCGCCGACGCCCTCAACGCCGTCCGCGAGGCCGGCACGGACGCGCTCTTCTCGTCGTTCCTGCCGAGCGAACTGGCGCGGCTGCGAGACCTCGATCCCGCGACCGACCGCGCGCTGCTCGTCACGGACGGACCACGGGAGCGCGCGGTCGATGCGGCGACCGAACTCGGGTGCGTTGCGGTCCACCCGCCGATCGACGTCGCGACCGGGGCGCGGTTCGTCGAGAGGGCGCACGAGGCCGGACTCGCGGTGAACGCGTGGACCGCGTCCGACCGCGAGGACGCCGAACGGCTCCTCGCGGCCGGCGTCGACGGGATCATCGCCGACCGATGGGACCTGCTGTCGGAGGCGGACTCGTCGTCGCGGAGTTAAGTGCGCCCGCACGAAGTGGTCCGTATGTGCGGCCGCTACACGCTGTTCACTCCCACCGCCGACCTCGAAGCGCGCTTCGGCGCCGACTTCGGCGACCGGGAACCGAGCTACAACTGCGCGCCCGGGCAGTCGCTCCCCGTGATCACCGACGAGGACCCGGCCGAGGCCGCTCGGATGGAGTGGGGGCTGACCCCCTCGTGGGCCGACGAGTCGTTCGACCTCATCAACGCCCGCGCGGAGACGGTCCGCGAGAAGCGGAGCTTCGCCGACGCGTTCGAGCGCCGGCGCTGTCTCGTGCCCGCGGACGGCTTCTACGAGTGGGTCGGCGGCGACCGGGGCTCCGGAAAGACGCCGTACCGCGTCGCGTTCGAGGACGACCGCCCGTTCGCGATGGCCGGGATCTACGAGCGCTGGGAGCCGCCGACGCCGGAGACGACGCAGACGGGCCTCGGCGCGTTCGGCGGCGGTACGGATGGAAACGGCGGTACCGACGCCGACGGCGACGGACCGGTCGAGACGTTCACCGTCGTCACGACAGAGCCGAACGAACTGGTCGCCGACCTTCATCACCGGATGGCGGTGATCTTGGATCCGGTCGAGGAGGAGACGTGGCTCCGCGGCGACCCCGACGAAGCCTACGGGCTGTTGGACCCGTATCCCGCCGACGAACTGACCGCGTATCCGGTGTCGACGCGGGTGAACTCGCCGAGCGTCGACGCGCCGGACCTGATCGAACCGGTCGGCTGAGCGGGTCATCGCTCGGGACGTCGGCGTGGCGGTCAGGGGGGCCGACTACGGCGCCGCCGATCGCGGAACGCCGTCAGGCCGCCAGCGAGATGTCCAGGTACAGCATGACGATGACGCCGGTCATGAGTCCGAGCGTCGACACGCGTTCGTACCCGCTCCGATGCGTCTCGGGGATGATCTCGTCGGAGATGACGAACAGCATCGCCCCGGCGGCGAACCCCATCGCGTACGGCAACAGGGGCGCGACCGCCGCGACGGCGACGGCTCCGAGCACCGCCAGCGGAATCTCGACGACACCGGCGCGTATCCCCGCGAACGCGGCGTAGGTTCGGCGATCGAGGCCGGCGTTTATCGCCGCCACGGAGACGGCCAGCCCCTCCGGGACGTTTTGGATACCGATCGCGAGCATCAGCGACAGCGCGCTCCCGAGCTGCGCCGGATCGCCGGCGGCCGCACCGAACCCGACGCCGACCGCGAGCCCCTCGGGCATGTTGTGCAGCGTGATGGCCAAGACGAACAGGACCACCCCGGTCAACCGCTCGTCGCTGACCGGTAGCGTCTCTCCGGGGTTCGCCGCGTCCGTGCGACGAGAGCCGCTCAGCAGGAAATGGGCGTGGGGGATCAACGCGTCCGCCCGATCCAGAAACAGAGCGCCGATCCCCACGCCGATAAGCGTCGGGATCGGGTTGCCGCCGGAGTACTCCTCGATGCCGGGGATGATCAGGCTGGTGAACGCGGCGGCGAGCATGACGCCGGCGGCGAAGCCGAGCATCCCGTTGAGGGCTCGCTCGGACGGGTTCCGCCAGACGAGGACCAGCGACGCCCCGGCGAGGTTCAGCAGCGCGATGACGACGCCGCCGACGAACGCCTGTGCTACCGGAGAGGTGCCGGCGATACGGACGAACGCCTCGGTGATTTCGACCGCCATCTGGCACCGATAACACGGGGCCGGTTGATAAGTCTACACCGGAGACGGTCGCTCGTGGCACTCGGTGACGAAACTGCGCGACCGTTTCCCACGCCCTGCGCCGGCTCAGGGAGCGACCAGATCCACGACCGTCTCGTCGTCGACGACGACGTTGTACGCGCCCTCGTCCTCGTTCCAGAGGACGAGCCCGTTCTCGACGAAGACGACCGCGCCGTAGTCGGCCTCGCGCAGGTCGCGGTTCAGCGCGGTCTCTCGCGTACAGACGAGGTAGTGGTCGGTCGCCTGCGAGCCGTCGCCGACGCGGTACAGCGCGTTGTCGCCCTCGCTGAGGTCGTGGCTCAGCTTCACCGCGAGCAGGTTCACCCGGTCGGTGACGTGGCGCTCCGACTCGGCCATCCGCGCGCACCGCTCCGCGCTCGCCTCGACGTCGACCCGGCGCTTCCCGTCGCGGCGGAGGATCGAGTAGGCGAACTGGACGTCGACGTTGACGAACTCGCCCGGCTCGTCCGTCTCGCCGCGCGCCGTCGCCTCGTCGAGCCGGCGCTGGAACGGCGGGACCGCGAGGTCGGGGGCGACGTCGAACGACCAGCCGCGGTCGCTCGGCACCGCGTCGGGCCAGAGCCGGAGCGCCGGCGAGTAGATCTCGGCGTCGTTACCGGGGTATCCGCCGCTGTCGCCCGCGACGAGCGCGCGCTCGACCCGGCGGAGCCCGGTCGCGGTGTTCCGGTCGGCGGGCGCGAACGCGACGAGGCTCCCGTCGGGCGCGAGCGCGTCGAGCGCGGCCTCCGCGACCGTGACCGGGTCGGCTAGCTCCGAGAGCACGTTGCCGAAGACGACGAGGTCGAAGGGCTCGTCAGTCGCGGAGTCAGCCGCGCTGGAGCCGTCGGCCGTGCCGGAGCCGCCGCCCTCGCCGCCGCCTTCGAGGCCGAGGAACGCCTCGGCGGTCGTCTCGTGGACCGTCGTCCGGAAGTTGCGGCCGGTCTCCTCTAACATTCGGTCGAGGACCTCGGTCGCAGCGCTCGGCTCGACGGCGTGGTACTCGACGACCGCGTCCTCAGGGAGGTAGTCGTGGAGCCCGAGCGCGGGCCCGCCGACGCCGGCGCCGACGTCGAGGACGCGGATCGTCCGGTCGAGCAGGCCGTTCTCGGTCAGGTCGTCGAGGACGTACCCGACCGTCGCGTAGTACGCCGGCAGGTGGTAGATCGCGTAGCCGAGCGCGGCGACGCGGTCGTACTCCACGTCGTTCTCGTAGAGGTAGTCCGTCTTCAGCCGGCGGACGCGCTCGCGGAGCTCGTCGCCGGACTCGCCGCGGTGCCAGTTCGCGCCGTACTCGCGCACGAGCAAGTCCTCGACCGCGAACGCGTACGCGTCGGGCAACGCTTCGGGGGCCCAGCCCGGCGGGTCGACGGGCGCGTCGTCGACGGGGACGAAGGCGCCGTCCTCGCGCTCGCGGAGCCGGAGGTCGAACGCCTCCTCGCGGAGCGTCTCGCGGACGACCGCCGGGTGCGGGGTCCCCTCGACGTACTCGGCGATCTCCTCGGGGTCGATCGGTCTGACGTTGCGCAGGTAGTTCGCGTTGTTCCGGACCGCGGTTCTGTCGATCATTGGTGTCTCGCCTGCCTCGCGTGTTGGTGTGTCCCGCCTGCCTCGCGTCGTCTCACTCCAGCCGGTCCCGCCCCTCGCGGTCGCCGCGGGCGCGTTCGTACAGCGCGGCGAACGCCTCGCCGTCCGCGTCGGCGATCGCCGCCGCGGCGTCGGCCACGTCCTCGGCGCCGTCGAAGGCGCGCTGGATCTCGGCGTACACCGCGGGCGAGCCCTCCGTGACGGTGTCGGCGACCTCGTCGAGCGCGGCCGACACGGGGGTGTGGAACTCCTCGCGGACCGGCTCCGCCGCGAGTCGCCACGCCAGCACCGCGGCGTGCGCCCCCGCCTGAACGGTCTCCATCGCGTCGTCGTGCTCCGCGGCGGTCGTCTCGAACACGTCGTTGCCGCCGGCCTCGATGGCGTCGGTGAGCGCCGCGACCGTCGGCCCCGCCTCGTCGACGACGACCGCGACGTTGCCCGGAACGCGCGGCGGGGCGAAGAGCGGGTGGTAGCTCGCGCGTTCGAGCTCCGAGGCGTGCTCGCGCATCGCGGCGAGCGCGTCGGTCATCTCGCCTGAGACGTCGACGATCGCCTCCCGGGCGCGCGGCGCGTACGCCTCGACTGCCGCGGGTACCGCCGACATCGGCACCGCGAGGCAGACGGCGTCGTGGACGGAGTCCCCGTCTGCGTCGACCGTCCGCGCGTCTCGGCCGGCCGCGGCGTCGGCCGCGACTGACGGGTCGCGGTCGGCGAACGCGACGCTCGCGTCGACGGGTGCGGCGTCGGCCGAGACCGTGTCGGCGACCCAGCGCCCGATCTCACCGGCGCCGACGACGAGGAGGTCCATCGGTTACCGGAACCGAGGCGACGCGACGGTTAAAAGGACTCGCCTCGGGGCGGAGCGGGCGGCGCCGCGTTCCCGGCGCTGCGTCCCGCCGAGCCGCTCGCGGGAGCGCCCGTTCTGCCGCGACCCCCGGACTTTCACGCGCGACCCGCAAGGGTCGGGACGTGACCGCGAACGCCACGCTCAACTTCGACCTGCTCGCGCGACTGGCGGACGCCCCCGGGCCGGTCGGTCGCGAGGACGAGATCCGGGACGTCGTGCGCGACGAACTTCCCCCCGTCGACGCCGTGCGGACGGACGCGATGGGCAACGTCGTCGCGACCGCCGAGGGCGACGCGGCTCCCGGCTACGAGGTGCTCGTCGCCGCGCACATGGACGAGATCGGGCTCGTCGTCAGCGACGTCGACGACGACGGCTTCCTCTCCGTGGAGCCGCTCGGCGGCTGGAACCCGGACGCGCTCCGCGGCCACCCGGTCACCGTCCACGCCGAGGACGGGGAGTACGACGCGGTGGTCGGGGTCACGGCCGCACACACGGCCGCCGAGGCGGCGCCGGACGAGTGGACGCTCGACGACGCGCACGTGTTTACCGGGCTCGACCCCGCGGCGGCCGACGAGACGTTCCGCGTCGGCGACGTCGTCACGTTCGACGGCGACCTCCGAGAGATGGGGCGGTGCGTCGCCGGCTCCTCGCTCGACGACCGCGCGGGCGTGTACGTGCTCATAGAGGCCGCGCGGCGCGCGGACCCCGACGTGACCGTTCACTACGCCGCGACCGTCCAGGAGGAGGTCGGCCTGCGGGGCGCGGCCGCCCTGGGTGTCGACGTCGACCCGGACCTCGCCGTCGCGCTCGACGGGACGCTCGAACAGTCGTACCCCGGCGTCGACCCGGCGGACGCGATATCGAAGCTCGGCGACGGCGTGGGCGTGAAGCGGAAGGACGCGAGCGTCGTCCCGACGCCCGCGGTCGTCGATCGGCTCGAGTCCCTCGCGGAGGAGCGCGGAATCGCCTTCCAGCGCGAGGTGGCTCGGAACATCGGGACCGACGCCGGCGCGCTCCAGAACGCCGGGGGCGCGCGACCGGTCGGCGCCCTCTCCGTCCCCGTCCGATACCACCACTCCGCCGTCGAGACGGCCGACGCGCGCGACGTCGAGGCCGCGGTCGACCTCCTCACCGCCTTCCTCGACACCGAGGACGGCGAGGGGTACGCGCCGAGCTGATCCCGGACCGCGAGGCGGCACGCGACGGCGACGGCGCGTCGACCCCTTTCTCGGGTCCGTCGAAGCGACCTCACCCCTCGGCGCCGAGCCGCCCGATCACGCCCGCGCCGGGCGAGATGGACCGGACCGCCGGGAGCAGCGCGAGCGCGATTGCCAGCTCCAGCCCGCCGACGGCGAGGAACGCGGGCGTGTAGCCGAACGCGTCCGTGGCGCCGCCGCCGATGAGGAACCCGGTGAGGAAGCCGAGCGAGCCGAACACGTTGAACAGCCCCATCGCGGCGCCCCGCACCTCCGGCTCGACGAGGTCGGTGACGAGCGCCATCGTCGCCGGGGCCATCAGCGCGCCGCAGACCCCGACCAGCACCATCAGCCCCGCGGCGATCGGGTAGGTCGGCGCGACGCCGACGCCGATCGTGACGACGCCGTACGCGAGCGAGCCGGCCACCACGGGGAGGAAGCGGCCGATCCGGTCCGAGAGCGCCCCGAACGGCGACTGGAGCAGCGCGAACGGGACGAAAAAGAGCGCGAGCGTCGCGCCCGCGCCGGCCGCCGACAGCCCGAACGTCGCCGGGTCCTGGAAGTAGTAGACGCCGACGAGGGCGAAGAAGCCCGCCGTCAGCCGGTCGACGAACCCGAACGCGAGCGGGACGAGGAGGCCGGGCGTCGTCCGCGCACGGGCGATCACGTCCGCGAAGCCGATCTCGTCGGTCTCGGTCGCCGCAGAGTCCGTCCCCGGTTCCGTCGAGGCCGTCGCCGCTCGGTCGTCGACCGTCGCCGCGAGCAGCCCCGCCGAGGCCAACACGACGGCGCCGGCGTACACCGGGTACAGCGCGCCGATGTCGGCGAGCGCCCCGCCGACGACCGAGCCGACCGCCGCCCCGAGCCCGATCGCGAGCCCCGCGGTCCCCATGTTGCGCCCGTTGCCGCCGCGCAGATCCATCAGCAGCGTGATCGAGAGCGAGAACGCGCCGATGGTGAGCGCGCCGCCGACGACCCTGACGAGGAGCGCGGCCTCGAAGCCGAGTCCGAGCCCCGGCAGCGACGCGAGCGCGACGTACGAGGCCGCGCCGCCGAGCGCGCCGGCGACAATCAGCGGGACCCGCGTCTCGAGCGCGTCCGAGAGCGCGCCCCAGACGACCGCGAACGTCACGAACGCGCCGAACTCGGCGACGAGGAACCACATGCCGGCGTCGATGCCGGCGGGCGCCCCGAGCGCGACGACGAGGTCGGGCACGCCGGGGTAGAGGAGGACCTGCGAGATCAGCACCGCGAGGACGACCGCGCCGAGGCGACGGCGTTCGCCGGCGTCGGCCGCGGCGGACGGGTCGCCGCCGTGGGAGGGACCGACTTCGGCGGCGGGATCGGCGTCGCTCATCTACTTATAAATCGGGACGAACGGGCAAAAGATCGACGCTCCCCGGACCGCCGTCGACGCTTCCGGTCCGGGCGGCCGAACGGGTCGAGCCCGTCGTCAGGGCGCGTCGTCAGAGCGCGTCGTCGATCGCGGCGGCGATCGTCTCGGCGCCGTATCCACCCTGTACGGGCTCTCCGTTGACGAATATCGTCGGTGTCCCGGAGACGCCCATCGAGTCGCCCTCCGAGCGGTCGCTCATCGACGCCTCCTCGTAGGCCGAGAACTCCGCGTCGGCGAGGACCGCGCAGGGGTCGGCACCGGCGGCCTCTGCGGCCGCGCCGAGCGCCTCGCCGCCGTAGTCGCCCTGCGACTCGTAGGCGGCCGAGGCGAACTCGAAGAACGCCTCGTCGCCGTTGCGGGCGCCGACGCCGCGGGCCGCGCTGGCGACCGGGACCGCCCACGTCTCGTTGACCGGGATCGGGAAGTCCCAGTGCTGGTAGTGGATGTCGCCCGGCTCGATGTACTCCTCGCGGATCGTCGGGAAGTGGTCGAGCTTGTACGTCGCGCAGTGGCCGCAGGTGAAGTCCTCGAACGCCTGAACGGTCACGTCGGCGTCGGGGTTCCCGAGCGTCGGCCGGTAGTCGAGGTCCGGATCCGTCGGCTCCGAGAGGGAGCAGTCGTACGAGCCCGTCTCGAGCTGGTTCCCGCCCCCACCGCCGCCGAGACACCCCGCCGCGCCGACGACGCCCACCGACGCCGCACTCGCGAGCAGGGATCGCCGCGTGCGTTCCATGTCCGCTGCTGGGGTCGGCGCGTACTTAACGACTCCGCGACCGGGCGGCGTCCGGATGGCAGACCGGCTCCCGAACGCTTTTGCCGTCGCCTGTCGACCCCCACGTATGAGCGACTGGGACCTCGACCTGCGGGACGCCGAGGCGAAGATGGACGAGGCGTTCGCGGCGGCGGGCGACGTCGTCCTCGGCGTCTTGGACGGCACGACCGACCCGGAGGAGTGGGTCCGCAGCGTCGATTACGGGAACACCCTGGTGCTGTCGATCGAGGGCGACCTCAACGAGCTCGCCGCGCCCTTCGCGCGCGACGTGAAGGACATGGACGGCGAGCTGATGCACTTCCGCGGCTTCCTCGTGGTCACCCCGCCCGGCGTGAGCATCGACACCGACCGGCTGAGCGACGCCGACGGCGGCGAGGACGCAGGCGATGCGGCTGCGGGCGACGGGGAGGGAAGCGCAACGGCGGACGACTCCGAAGCGGGCGGCGGCGAAGAGGCCTGAAGTTCGCTACCCCTCGCCGACCATCCGGTCCTCCTCGTCCCACTCGCGCTCGCGCAGCTCGTACTTCTGTATCTTCCCGGTCGCGGTGGTGGGAAGCTCCGCGACGAACTCCACCTCGCCGGGGGTCTTGTAGTCGGCGACGCGGTCGCGGACGAACGCCTTCAGTTCCTCGGGCGTCGCGCCCGCGTCGTTCGGGTCGCCGCCCTCCGGGACGACGAACGCCTTCGGCGTCTCTCCCCAGCGCTCGTCGGGCGCGGGGATGACGGCGACGTCGGAGACGACGTCGTGTTCGAAGAGGGTGTCCTCTAACTCGATCGAGGAGATGTTCTCCCCCCCGGAGATGATGATGTCCTTCTTCCGGTCCTGGATCGAGACGAAGCCGTCCTCGTCGACGACCGCGAGGTCGCCCATGTGGTAGTATCCCTCCAGCCGCTCCGAGAACGCCTCCTCGGTGGCCTCGGGCTTGTTCCAGTAGCGGTCCATCACCTGGTTGCCGCGCACGACGATCTCGCCGATCGTCTCGCCGTCGGCGGCCACGTCCTCGCCGTCCTCGTCGACGACGCGGACGTCCGTGCCGAGGTAGCCGATCCCCTGCGTCTTCTTGACCGCGAACCGGTCGTCGGCCCCCTCGTCGAAGTGCCGCTTCGCGTCTGAGGTGGTGATCAGCGGGCCCGTCTCGGTCGCGCCGTACACGTGTTTGAGCTCCCAGCCGAACTCCTCCTCGACGGTGCGGATCGTCGCCTCCGGCGGCGCCGCGCCCGCCGTGGCGACCCGCACGTCGTTGTCGCCCGTCGTCGCGCCCCCGTGTTCGGCGTGGTGGTCGCCGAGCATGTTGAGGACGGTCGGCGCCGCACAGAAGTACGAGACGTCCTCGCCGCGGATCCGGTCGAACGTTTCCGCGACGTCGACCCCGCGGGTACAGACGTGCCGGGCGCCCGCCCCGGTGATCGCGTAGATGTGGCCCCAGCCGTTGACGTGGAACATCGGCAGCGTCCAGAGGTACACGTCGTCGTCGGTGATCTCCTGGTGGATCGAGATGAGGTACGCGTGGAGCGTCTCCGCGCGGTGAGTCCGACAGACCCCCTTCGGGTCGCCGGTCGTCCCCGAGGTGTAGTTGATCGTGATCACGTCGTCCTCGTCCATCTCGGGGCGCTCGTAGGCGTCGGGGTCCGCGTCGTCGAGCGCGGCGTCGAACGACTCCCAGTCGCCCCCGACCGCGTCCGGGTCGTTCGTGAGGAACGTCTCGGTGGGCACCTCGTCGCGGACCGCCTCGACCCTGTCGGCGTACTCGGCGTCGGCGTAGATGGCGTCGACGCCGGCGTCCGAGAGCATGTACGAGAAGTCGTCGGGCGTGAGCCGGTAGTTCAGCGGCGTGTGAACCGCGCCGACCTGCATCGCGCCGTAGGCGGCCTCCAGGTGGTAGTGCGTGTTCGGGTCCAACACCGCCACTCGGTCGCCCTTCTCGATCCCGCGCGCCTGAAGCGCGGCGGAGAAGCGGTCGGCGCGCTCGCCGAGCTCCGCGTACGTGTATCGCGTCCCGTCGACCGCGAGGACGGCCTCCTCGTCGGCGTAGTGGCGCCGCGCCCGGTCCAGAAAGTCCGTCGTCAACAGCGGCTTGTGCATCGTCTGTCACTATCGATGATGTGTGAAATCGTTTGCGGCCGACGCAAGGGACGGTCGGTCGCGGGAGCCTTTTCACGGTCGGCGGCAGAGGGGTGAGAAATGAGCGACGAGTCCGAGGGGTCGGCGTTCAACGAGGGGTACGTGATTCCGATCGCGGGACTGCTGTCGTTCATGTTCGCGCTGATGGCGGGGCTCACCGCGCAGCGGGCGCTTTCCGGCGACCCGGCCGACGTCGCGGTGACCGTCGGATTCGCCTTCGTGGCGGTCCTCGCGCTCCGGATCCGCATGAAGGCCGTCGCGGCGCAGACGAGCGACGACGAGGGCGTAGGCGAGGAGTGACGACGGAAAGGCGGTCCGCGAAGCGGCCGCTCGGTGCGATCTTCGGCTCCGATTCGGGCGCCCGCGCGAGGGTTCGCGACCGCCGCGGACGCGTGGACGAATCGCACACCGGCGTCGGGATCAGAACCCTTAACAGTCGCACCCGATTGTGCTACGATAGCGGGATGGGATAGCCAGGAGATTCCGCCGGGCTCATAACCCGGAGATCGGTAGTTCAAATCTACCTCCCGCTATCTTTTGTCGACGACAGTGAACGCCGAGCGAAGCGAGGCGTGAACAGCGTCGTCGACGAGATAGCCCCGGAGCAGATTTGAACCAGGGAACGGAGCGAAGCGGAGTGACCGTGGTTCAAATCTCTGGCAAGCCAGACCGAGCTCCTTGGAGCTTGAGACCTAGGGTGAACGTCGTAAGCTCAGTGGAATTTCCACTTCCACCGTGGATGGCTGATGTTCAAGTGAAGCCCACGGTTACCAAGCTTGCGTGTATGACCGACACACAGGCTCTCATCAAGACGATGGATTTCCAACTCGATATCCAGAGTGACAACGAGAGCCTGCTGTACGACGCCAACCTCGAAGCACGGTCGGTGTACAACGAAACGATCCGTCTCGCCAAACAAGGCTTGGACTGGGACGTGATTCCCGAACGAGTGGCGGGAAATTCCAATCTCGTGAAAAACACGACTCAGCGTGTCGTCGCCAAAGCACTCGGCGCGATGGAGAACTACCACGAGTACGACGACTTCGGCCAGCCAAGCCACACCAAGGACGGCACGTACCCGCTTTGTGCGAACTACGAAGAGGGGTACAACCTCTCACTCGACGATGATGGCGATATAACGTTCCGCATCAGCGCGAAGCCGTACCAGCATATCAAAGGGGTCCTCAAAGGAGCTGATTCTCACCTTGATATACTCAAAACTGCACTCGAAAGCGACGAGTGGAAAATTGGGACAGCAGAAGCTCTGTTCCACAACGACGATCCCGAGTTACACGTTAATATTACTAATACTGAGCGGACTGTCCGAGGCAAGCACGACTCGCAGACCGTCGTTGGCGTGGATGTGAACGAAGATAACGTGGCTCTCACCGCACTCTCTGAGAATGGCATCAAGGATTCATTAGTCATTGACTTCCCCGAAATTAAATTTGAACGCCACCGCTACTTCACGATGCGAAAGCGCATCCAGAACGCGAGGAAAAATAGTATCAACGACACGCTCGAAGGGTGTGAGGAACGTTTCGTCCGCGACCGACTCCATAAGGTGAGTTGTCATATCGTGGAGTGGAGCCGTCAGTTCGAGAAACCGTGTATCGTCTTTGAAGACCTCAAAGAGATGCGCGACAGCATCGACTACGGCACGCGGATGAACCGACGTTTACATCACCTCCCGTTCCGCGCGCTCCAGTTCTATACGTCCTATAAGGCGTCGTTCAAGGAGATACCGACCACATGGATTAACCCTGAGTACACGAGTCAGCGGTGTCCAATGTGTAGACACACGGAGCGAGCGAACCGTAACAAGAAGCGGTTCAAGTGTCGGTCGTGCGGGCATCAAGACCATAGCGACCGTGGTGCAAGCGTCAACATCGCTGTGAAAGGCATCAAGAAACTCGACTGGAATGTGCCTGCTCTCAACAGCCTCCCTCAAGTTCGGAAGGTGCGACGGCAGGCATCGGGGGCCGTGGACGCCCCGACCGTGACCCACCCGACCGTTCGAGACTACCAGATCGATGGTCGGTCGGGAGTGTTAGATTAAACCACGGGAAGCCTCGGAGCAGCCGGAAGACTTCACTTTCCGGGATGACGAGAGATCAAGGATCTCTTGAATCAGTTGTCTCCGAGGCAGTTCACCTCCCGCTATTTCTGCCAGACTACCACCCAGAACCTCCTTTACATTCCGGAGCCGCCGCCACCGAACCCGGAAGCGATTTCCGTCGCGCTGTCGTTTCCTCGCGTATGGATTACGAATCGAGCCTCGACCGCGCGATGGATGAGGTACCGGATCTGGGCGGGTCCGACGAGCGACTGTCGGTACCCGAGCCGGAATGGCAGAAGGACGGGGCGTTCACCCGCCTGACGAACCTCTCCGCGATCGCCGACGCCCTGAGCCGCGACCCCGAACACGTCCACTCGAAGATCCAGCAGGAGCTGGGGACCGCGGGCCAGTACGAGGACGGCCGCGCGCGCTACAGCGGGAACTTCCGCGAGCGCGACTTCCAGGCCGCGATCGACTCGTACATCGAGTCGTTCGTCACCTGCTCGGAGTGCGGCCTCCCCGACACGCGACTGGAGACCGAGAACCGGACGCCGATGCTCCGGTGTGAGGCCTGCGGGGCGTTCCGCCCGGTGGCGAAGCAGAACACCTCCAACACCCAACGGCAGGAGGACGCCGTCGAGTCGGGCAACACGTACGAGCTCGAGATCGTCGGCACCGGCCGCAAGGGCGACGGCGTCGCCGAGCGCGGCGAGTACACCATCTTCGTCCCCGGCGCGCAGGAGGGCGAGACCGTGACGGCGTACATCAAGAACGTCTCCGGCAACCTCGCGTTCGCCCGCCGCGAGAACTGAGACGACCGGAGCGCCGGCGGCGTCGGTCCGGTGCCGGCGCCGTCGGTCCGGTGCCGGCGCCGTCGGCACCGCCGTTCCGCTACCCGACCGTTTATCGGCGCGTTCGCACATCGTGAGGTATGGCCACGCGACTTCCGGAGTCGGCCTTCGACGACCGGCTCGCCGCGGTCCGAGACCGGCTCGCAGCGACCGACGCCGACGCCGCGACCTGGGTCGGCGCGACGGCGATCGAGTACCTCACCGGCTTCCACCACATCCAGACGGAGCGCCCGGTGGTCCTCGCGGTCACCGACGACCGCGTCGAGATCACCGTCCCGCGGTTAGAGGTCGAGCGCGTCTCCCCGAACCCGCGGATCGACGCCGTCCACGACTACTTCGACTACCCGGGCGGCGAACCCGTCTCGGTCGCCGTCGACATGCTGAGCGGCCTCGGCGCCGACGCGATCGCCGCCGACGCCGACGGCCCCCCGGGCGTGATGGGGTACGAGGGCCCCGCCTTTTCCGAGTCCCTCGACGTCGAGACGCAGTCGTGGGTCGACCGGATGCGCTGGGCGAAGTCCGACGCCGAGGTCGACCTGATCCGCGAATCCGCGAAGTGGGCGAACCTCGGCCACCGCTACCTCGCCGACTACTCCGAGCCGGGCGCGCACCCGGCGACCGTCTCGCAGCGCGCCTCCACGGAGGCCTCCCGCGCCATGCTCGACGCGCTCGGGGACGCGTACAGCGTCCGCGTCCGGGGCGACGGGCCGGTCCACGCCGGCTACATCTCCGGCGAGGAGACCGCGCTCCCGCACGGCCACACGCCGAACGAGCGGCTCTCCGAGGGCGACGTCTTAGTCACGGGCGCGACGGCGAACGTCGACGGCTACCGCTCGGAGTTAGAGCGGACGATGTTCGTCGGCGACTACTCCGACGAGCAGGCGCACTACTTCGAGCTCATGCTGGAGGCACAGACGCTCGCCATCGACGCCTTGGGCCCGGGCGTGCCGGTCGCCGAGGTCGACGAGGTCGTCTGGGAGTACTTCGAGGAGCAGGGCGTGACGGATCTGGTGCAACACCACGTCGGCCACAACATCGGGCTCGGCGCCCACGAGCCGCCGTACATCGACCGCGGCTGGGGCGAGCGCTACGACGGCGCCGACGCCGTGATGGCGCCCGGCCACGTGTACACGATCGAACCCGGAATCTACACCGACGAGTTCGGCTACCGCCACTCCGACACGGTGGCGATCACCGAGTCGGGGACGGAGCGGCTCACCAACTTCCCGCGAGACATCGACTCGAACGTGGTCTGAGCCGCCTCGTTTCGAAGGGGTCGTCGGTCACCCCCTCCCGCGCCGACCCGTTATTGGACCCGGTCGACCGCGACGCGGTGGCCGGTCTCCTCGACGTGTTCGCGACGGAGGGCGTTCGCGTCCGTCGCGGCGTCGCAGAGGCTTTCGAGGGAACACTCGCGACAGACGAGGTGATACCGTTCGTTCCGAGAGACAGCGTCCATACGCTCGCCAACCGCCGTACCCGCATAGTTACAACTTTCCTACCGGTGAGTAACGGCCCGTTATCCGCGGGATCCGAACCGGTTCGTCACTCGCTCGTCGCCGGCGCCCTCGACTCGAACCGGTCGAGCGCGACCTCCAGCATGTCCGGGCTGACGGGCTGGTACTCCTCGCGCTCGTGTTCGGGCAGGTACTCCCGGACGCCGTTCCACGAGTCTCGGGCGTACCGGGCGTCGAGCAGGACGCGGACGCCGCGCTCGTCCGGGCCGCGGATGACGCGGCCGACGGCCTGTCGGGCCTTGCGCACGGCGGGGACCGTGAGCGCCGTCTCGAAGCCGGACTCGAACCGCCGGTCGTAGGCGGTGATCACCGCCCGCGTCTGCGGCCGCGCCGTGTTGATGATCGGGACGCCGCAGACGACCGCGGCCGCGAGGCGGTCGCCGCGGTAGTCGACGCCCTCGGTGAGCGTGCCGCGGAGGCTCGTCACCAGCACCTTCCCGTCGCCGGCGAAGAAGTCGTCCTTCAGCGACTCCGTCTCGCGGTCGCCCGTGGACTCGTCCAAGAGGACCGGCTTGTCGAGCCGCGCCGAGAGCGACTCCGCCATCCACGACGCTTCCGCGTAGCTCGGGGTGCCCACGAGGACGTTCCCCTCGCGGCGCGCGACCGCGGCCGTCGCGTCGAGGTGTGCGAGCCGCGTCGGGTTCTCCTCGCCCGGCGCGCCGCGGTTCTGATGGGTGAACTTCGGCGCGTCGACCGCGAGGCTCGCCCGGTTGTCCTCGGGGAAGGATAGGCCGTACGTCCGCTCGACGACCGGGCGACCGCGCTCGGCCAGGTGGTCGAGCCCGGTCACCTCCCGGAACAGGTCCATCGGCTCCAGCGTCGCGCTCATGAGGACGCCGCCGCCGAACTCGGCGAGCCGGTCGCCGATCGGCTCGCTGGGCAGGCAGTTGTGGAGCGCGAGCCGGCCGTTGTACGCCCGCCGCCACGAGTCCGGCGGCTCCGTCTCGTCGAAGGTGCGTTCGAGTTCGATCGCCCGGAAGAAGTCGGTGTGGCCCTCCCGGTACCAGGCGTTGAGGGTGCGGCCGACGCCGGGGGCCGCGCGCTGCTTGTCCTCGTCTTCCAGCGAGTCGAGGACGCGCTTGACGACCGCGCCGACCTGCTCGGCGCGCGCCCAGACGCGCTCGCCGTACCCCTCGCCGTCCGCCCACGCCGTGATCTCGTCTTTGCCCGGCTCCTCGGGGTCGCGGAGCGGGATCTCCGTATCGTCGAGGTCGCGCATCGACGCGCGCCAGTCGGGGCGCTCGCGGTCGAGGTGCGCGGTCACGCGCCGGTCGAGCTCGCCGCGCAGGTCGGCGTAGAACTCCCGGACGGCCTCGATCTCTTCGACCGACACGTCCGCGTCCTCCAGTTCGCCGCGGACGAGGGCGGCGTCGTCGGACTCCGCGCCCGCCGACTCGAACGAGAGCGGCTGGACGACGCGGGTGAGCTCGTTCTCGGCGTCGCGGAGGCTGGCGTCCGCGACGGCGTCGCTCACGAGGTCCCGCACGCGGGGTTCGAGCATGTGCGCCTCGTCGCAGACGACGAACGTCGAGTCGTCGAGGAGCGCGCCGGTGAACGTCCCGGTCGTCACGGGGTCGAACGCGTGGTAGTAGTTGCCGATGACGACCTCGACCTCGGGGACGAGCGCGCCCATGATCGAGTGGGGACACGAGCCGTGGCCCGCGGCGAGCCGGACGAGCTCGTCGGCGTCGACGTGGCCGAGGTCGGTCACGTCGAACGGGACCGCCTCCGCGGGGTCGCCGTCCTCTGGGAGGTCGTCGAGGAAGCCGGCGTAGAACGGACAGAACTCGACGTCGTCGTACTCCTCGGTGTCGGGGCGGTACGGGGTCGGCTCGCCGTCGACGGAGAGGTAGTCGGCGGCGCCGTCCGCCGACGAGCCATCGTTCCCCGAGTCCATCAGCCCGACCTGCTGGCTCCGCGCCTCGCTCACGAGGTTCGAGGTCGTCATCGCGCCGCCGTCGCCGACGAGGTTCCGGGTGCGCTCGCGGAGCCCCTCGCAGCGCTCGTACACGTTCTCGCGGTCGATCCCGCCGCGGTTCTCGCGCGCGTACGGGCAGACGTCCGCCTTGCCGACGAGGGTGAGCCCCGAGACGGGGTCGTACCCCTCCGGGAGGTCGTCGTTTATCGTCCGGAGATCCGTCTCGAACTGACGCAGCTGCTGTTTGACGCTGGTGAGGACGAAGACGCGCTCGAAGTCGGAGTCCGGGTCGCGCACGCGGTCGAGCCCGGCGGTGAGCGCGAGCATCGTCTTCCCCGTCCCGCAGGCGCCCTCCAAGGCGAGGAAGCCGCCGTCCTCGGCCGCGTCGACGGCGGCGTCGATGCCGTCGGCCTGCTCGGGGTAGGGTTCGGGGTGGCCGAAGAGGTCGGCCCACGGGGGCGAGTCGGTCACGGACACGAGTTACGCGCCATCCGATTTAAACGCTTCATCGGCGGCACGTAGGGTCGCTGCCGACGAGGCCGACGCGTCGCTGCCGGGACGCGGAGTACGCGGGAGGGACGCGGCCTCACTCCACGATGTCGTGGAGGTCGGAGAGCCGGTCTATCTCCCAGGTCGGCCAGACGTTCAGCTCCCAGTCGCGGCGGTGCGGGCGGCGGATGAACGCCGAGTCGATCCCGGCGTTCTCGGCCGCGCGGACGTCCGACTCGTTGTCGCCGACGAACAGGGCGTTCCCCGCGTCGAGGTCGCCGAGCGCCTGCTCGATGTAGTGGGGGTTCGGCTTGCGGAGCTGGAGCGAGTGGATCGTCGGCTCGCGGCCGTACGCGGCGCCCATGCGGTCGAAGCCGTCGAAGTGGTCGACGAGGAAGTCGACGGTCGCCTGCTGGTTCGACGAGACGATCCCCATCTGGACGTCGAGGTCCTGGAGCTCGTCGAGGTCGTCGTAGGGGGTCTTGCGCCCCTCGCGGGCCTCCTGCTGTTGCGCCCGCGACACCACGTCGTCGCGCGTCCGCCAGAACGACCCCGGATCGAGGTCGTACGTCTGACAGACGGTGCCGACGCTGCCGGGGGTCGCACCGATGGTCATCTGCTCTACGTCGTCCGGATCGGGCTCCTCGACGCCGCACTCCTCGAACGCGTTCCGGGTCGCGTCCCGGAGCACGTCGAAGCGCGTGCGGCCCACGAGGACACCGTCGTTGTCGAACACGACGGTATCGTACGTCATAGCTCTCATTCACGGCGAACAGTGATAAGGGTTTCAGTGACGGTCTCAACGCCGAGAATCGACGCGAACGGGGCCCTTCCCGCGGAAAGCCGGGAGCTACCGGTCGCTTTTACTGCCGCCCCGGCGTGGTGAGCGCATGCGAGTCAGCGTCATCGGCGGGAGTTCGATCGACGGGGAGACGGCGGCGGTCGCGGAGGCCCTCGGCGAGCGGCTCGCGGAGCGCGGCCACGTCGTCGTCTGCGGCGGCCTCGGCGGCGTCATGGAGGCCGTCTGCCGCGGCGCCCGCGCGGCCGGCGGCGAGACGATCGGGGTCCTCCCGACGGATGACCGCGGTGACGCGAACCCGCACGTCACGACCCCGATCGCGACGGGGATGGGGCACGCGCGCAACGCGCTCGTCGTGATGAACGGCGACGCCGCTATCGCGGTCGACGGCGGTCCGGGAACGCTCTCGGAGGTCGGGCTCGCGCTCGCGCAGGGCCGCCCCGTGGCCGGGCTCGACACGCACGGCGTCGACGGCGTCGAGGCGGCGGAGTCGCCGGCGGAAGCTGTCGCGTACGTGGAGCGCGCGGCGCGATCGCGCTGATCCCGCCGAGACCGTGCGTCGACCCGAGCCGGGTCAGTCCTCGTGTTCGACGCCGGTTATCTCGAACCTCGCGCCGCCGCGAGGGCCCTCCGAGACCGCGATCTCCCACCCGTGAGCGCTGGCGACCTCGGAGGCGATGTTGAGGCCGAACCCGGTCCCGTTCCGGTCGGTCGTGTACCCCACCTCGAACACGCGGTCGCGCTCGTCGTCGGGGATCCCCGGGCCGTCGTCCTCGACGAAGAACCCCGACGGGAGGACGGCGCCGGCCCGCGTCGTCGTGTATATCGGCGAGATGTCCCCGACGGCGACGGACACGTCTTCGCCGCCGTGTTCCACGCTGTTCCGGAACAGGTTCTCCAAGAGCCGCTTCAGTCGGCCCCTGTCCGCGAGGATCTGCCGGTCGCTGTTGACGACGAGCGTCGCCTCGCCGGTCGCGACGTTCGCCCAGCACTCGTCGGCGAGGGCGGACAGGTCGACCGGTTCGAGCCCTTCGGGCTGTTCGCCCTGCTTCGCCAGCGTCAGCAGGTCGGTTATCAGTTCGAGCGTCCGGTCGACCGCGGACGCCGCGGCGTCGACGTGTTCGAGGTCTCCCTCGCTCCGCGCCATCTCGAGCCGTCCCTGGGCGACGTTGAGGGGGTTTCGCAGGTCGTGCGAGACGCCCTGAACGAACCCCTCGAGGCGGTCGCGCTGTCGCTCCGCCTCCGCCACCGCGCGGGCGGACGCGACGGCGTTCGAAATGCGGCGAACGAGAACGGGCGCTCGGTCCGAATCGGTCGACGCCCTCGCGACGTCTGTGGCGCCCGCGTCGAACGCCTCGGCCACGCCCGACGCGTCGAGCGCCTCGTCGGGGCAGAAGACGATCGGGAGCGTCGGGTACCGGTCGCGGACCGCCTCGACGGCGGGGAGGCCGGTCGGTTCCGCGGGTCGACCGACCGCGACCACGCAGTCGACCGGCGAGTCCCGGAGGATCTCCAGCGCCGCGTCGACCGTCGCGACCGGTTCGACGGCGAGGCGGTCGTCGTCGCGCTCCAGCGACGCCCGCAGCGCCGCCGCTCGGTCCGGCGTGCTCGCGACGAGGACGGCGGCGATCGAACCCCTGACTGTGGACATCGCGGAGATCCTTCCCTGAACGGGCGTCCGCTTACGTGATAAACGTTAGCGGGAGACGAGTCAACGTGAGAACCATTTCGCGTCGCAGCGCGCCGTTCGCCGTCCGTTCAGGCGAGCCGCTCGCTCGCGATCTCCGCGCCCTCGACGAGCGCTTCGAGCTTCGCCCACGCGATCTCGGGGTCGACCATACCGAGGCCGGCCTGCGTGCCGAACCCGCAGTCGGGCGCAGCGGTCAGCGGTGTTCCGTCGCCGACGGCGTCCGCGACGCGCTCAAGGCGGTCCGCGATCGTCTCCGGGTGGTCGATGACGTTCGTCTTCACGTCGACGACGCCCGGCATGAGCGTCCAGCCGTCGGGCACCGGATGTTCGGCGAACGCGCGGTACTCGTGCTGGTGGCGCGGGTTCGCCTGCTCGACGCTGAGCCCGGTGATGTCGGCCTCGTAGATCAGCGGCAGCATCTCGGCGAGGTCCGTGTCGAGGTGGTGGGGCCCCTCGTAGCTGCCCCAGCAGGTGTGGAGCCGGACCTGCTCCGCGGGCACGTTCGCGAGCGCCTCGTTGAGCGCCTCGACGTGGAGCCGCGTCGCGTCCTTCGCGGCCTCTAGCGGCTCGTCGGCGTACGCCGCGGTGTGGCCGACCGTCAGCAGTTCCGGGGCGTCGATCTGGAGCGTGAGCCCGGCGTCGGCGATGATCTCGTACTCCGTCTTCATCGCCTCGGCGACCGCGAACAGGTACTCCTCGTAGTCCCCGTAGTGGTCGTCGACGTGCGTGGCGGTGACGACGCTCGGCGACGCCGCGGTCATGAACGCACCGTCGACGTCGCGGTCGGCGGCCGCGAGCGCGTCGGTGAACCCGTCGATCTCGGCCTCCGCCTCCTCGCGGCCCGTGTACTCGACCGCCTCGGTGACGACCGGGTGCATCGAGAGGTCGATCACGTCGGTCTTGAACGTCTCCTCGGCGTAGGAGGGGAACTCCTGGAGGTCGGCCCACAGCTCGGTCTCCCGCTTCCCGTCGATACCGCTCAGCCGGTCGGCGACGTACCAGTTGAACGAGACGCGGGACTGCTCGCCGTTGTTGATCGCGTCGAGGCCGGTCTCGACCTGTCGATCGACGACGTCGCGGGTCGCGTCCGCGACCGTCTCGTCCCACTCGTCGGGGTCGACCGACTCGCCGTCCTGCCGGCGAGTGAGCAGGTCGAGCAGTTCCGGGGGTCGCGGCAGGCTACCGATGTGCGTGGTGGAGATGTGGCCGTCGTTCGTCGTCATCGATCACAACCACGGGTCGCTTCCTCAAAAGGGCCGAGGATCCGGCGGGATCGGTACGGCCGGGTCGCGGCACGGAGGTCCTCTCGAACCCGTCTTCCGTCGGCGGACGAGGTCTTCGGGCCCGAAGGCGGTAATTAGATGTAATTAAGATTTATCAACCCGCGGTGAGAGGGGTTCGGCAATGAGCGACTACACCACGATTTCGCTGCGGAAGGAGTTCGTCGCGGACGTCGAGGCGTACATCGAGGACGAGCCGTTCGGCTCGGTGAAGGAGTTCGTGAAACACGTCGTCGTCCAAGAGATGGAGTCCGACGAGGGGGTCTCCGAGGCAGAGGCCAAACAGATCGCGCAGAAGCTTCGGGACCTGGGGTACATGGAATGAGCGGGTGGCACGGGGAGGCCCGGTCTTCGGGCCTCGGCGGAGTCGACCGCGCGGACCTCGTCTTGCTCGCGATCCCGCTCGCGTTCTGCGCCGCGTACGCGGCGACATCGCTCGTCGTCCGTGGGTACACGCTCCCCGTCGCCGGCGGGTCGCTCGCGGCCGGCGCCCTCGTCGTCGACGGACTGTTCGTGAACCCGCCGGGCGAGGCGTGACGGCCCGTTAGGATGGAACCGAATCAGAAAGGAGATTCGGTGATATCCATATGTCTGATTTCCCGCGAACTCTCTAGATGAAAGCTTATACAACCAGTAAACTATCGCTATCTATGGATTCGCGGTTGGAATCGTTTCTTTTGGGCAAGTCGTCGGAGCTATCGCTTCGGTATCTCGGGTACTCGGTCGTTCTCATGACCCTGTTCTTCTGTCAACTCTATCTTGTTGGAAATTCCGGTATGGGAAACTCATTTGATTTGCTTATGAGCCCATTTGGAGTCACGATATCGGCAATTATCCTCGGAGGGATACAGGCGTATCGAAACGCCGGAATACTCGTGAGTATCGCCGTCGCCGTCATCATCATGAGCGGCTCTACCCTGTATGCTGTCATCTCGCTTAATCACCCCCAACCTGACTATGGGCTTTTAACCGGCGTGGGGTCAGCAATTTTGTATGGCGTCCCAATAGGGATTGTATCATCTACTGTTGCGTTTGCTTTACGGCGATTTGTCCCAAGCTTCTCACCTACCGCATCCAAGAAAAAATAGAAATATAAGAGTCTGTTTAAATGCTCTGTAAGTGATATTTTCCACTGCGATTACCGTCAATACAGACGTAGCGACGAGCGATTTCGGAAGTGGGTATCTCAGATCGGCTGCCGCGATATCGTATTTAAATAACCGTGAGTGACGGCGACGAGTGCTTATAAACGGCAGGCGGTGGCGCGCCCCGGTGAGCGGCCCGAAGGGCCGCGAACCGACGGCGCGAGGGAGTCGCTGGCGGTCGAGCGAAGCGAAGACCGCCAGCGACGAGGCTGGGGAGGCGTGAGGTGCGGGTGCTGTGCGGTGCGGGTGGGACTCAAAGGGGCAGCCGCGAAGATGGCGCAGGCGACGTAAGCACCGCAGCGAAGGAGCCCTAGCGACTGAGCGAGGAGCGCAGCGAGCGTGCGCCATCTTCGCGGCTGGGGATTTGGAGGCACTCGCCGCAGCAGCGTCAACCAGTTATAAACAGCCAACGGCTAAACCGAGATTCTACTTATAAACAACTTCACTCACGACGTACGACACTCACTCCCGAAATCGCTCGTCGCTACGTCTGTACTGAGCGATCGATGGCGGAGAAACAGCGCGTCCAGAGAATGGTAACAGAGTCAGATACCCCGAAGAACTCCTCCAAAGCCCCAGCCGCGAGGGCAGCGCACGCTCGCTATCGTTCGAAAGGCGCTCCGCGCCGCCCTACCAGGTGTCGTGGAACGTGTCGAACTCGATCGAGTCGAGCGGCTTCTCGCCGATGGCGGCCTCGTACTCGCCGGGCGTTAACATCGGCTTGTGGAACCGCGGGCCGTCGTCGGTCGTGATCCGCGGGCAGCCGGTGTTGACGAACGCGTCCATGTCGAAGTTGCGCAGGCGGTCCGGCGTCACCTCGTCCATGGTGATCAGGTAGGCGTTGTCGTTGTTGTCGACGATCTCCTGGGCCTTCTCCCAGCGGCCCTGCCCGATCTTGGTACAGAAGATGACGCCCCACTTCTCGGCGTCCATCGCCTTGTGGACCGCGGCGTAGCGCTGCTTGAGGAACTGGTCGTGTTCCGCGACCGAGACGGCGTTGTTGACCGGGTCGGCGATGACCACGCGCTTATCGGGGTGCTCCATCGCGAGCCCGACCGGGTGGAACTTCCCGCCGCCGACGTACAGCACCTGGTCGGCGTCGATGTCCGCGGAGGCGTAGTTACAGCCGAGCACCTGCCCCTCCTTCGTGAGGCGGTCGTCGCCGCGGCGGGTGTGGACCTCGTAGCCGCGCTCCTCCAGCCAGTCGGTCATCTCCTCGAAGCGGTTCATGTGCTGGGCCGTCGTGACGAGCCCCACGTCGGCGTCCTCCTCGGGCGCGGTCAGCTCCTCCTCGAGCGCGTCCTCCATGATCGGGAAGGGGTCGACGTTCGAGAAGAGGGGGACGTAGACGATGCTGTCGGACTCCTTCATCGGCGTGTGGCCGAAGTGGACGAACACGTCCGTGCGGCGCATCAGGTACGTGTCGAGGTCGCAGGCGCCGTAGCAGGGCTGCCCGGAGAGCATGAAGGTGACGTCGTCGGGCGCGACCTCGCGGAGGTCGTCCGCGACCTTCGGGCCGCGGCGCTTGAGCCCCTCGGGGAATTGAAGACCGACCTTCGAGGCGTCGCGCTCCTCGATGGCCTCGAGGATTCGGTCGAGTTCGTAGTCCCACTCGCGGTCGTGTTTCAGGGCCATCCCCGTCTTCGTGAGGTCGCCCTCCGTGGAGCCGCTCATATCGAGCGAATTGTGCGGCAGGACGGTTAAACGGCGCGTTCGGCGACGGATGGTGTAACCCCTCCCGGTTACCAGCTCCGGGGTCGACGGCGTCGGCCGGTGTTCGCTCTCGCCGAGCGCCCTCGTGTGCCTGCCGCGGCCGACGGACCTAACCGCCGCCCTCGTCAACCGCGCACCGATGACCGACATTCCGCTCGAACACGTCCACGTCGCCCCCGACGACGGGACCGACGACGAGCCCGCGCCCGCCGTCTTCGTCCTCCACGGCCGCGGCGCCGACGAGGAGGACCTGCTCCCGGTCGCCGCCGAACTGCCGGACGGCCACCACGTCGTCAGCCTCCGCGCGCCCGACCCGCTCCAGGGCGGGTACACGTGGTACGAGCTCGACCTCTCGGCGGGCGGCTTGGAGTCGAGCCAGCCCGACGCCGAGGACTTCCGCCGGAGCCTCGACCTGATCGTCGAGAGCGTCGAGGGCGCGGTCGACGCCTACGGGCTCGGCGCCGACCGGATCGGCCTGCTCGGGTTCAGCCAGGGCGCGATCACGAGCCTCTCGCTCCTGCTGGAAGACCCCGATCGCTACGCGTGGGTCGTCGCGCTCCACGGCTACCTCGCCGAGTCGCACGCCGACCTCGACCCGGACGGGATCGAGGGCAAGCCCGTCTTCGTCGGCGCCGGCGCAGGCGATCGCGTGATCCCCGAGTCGCGGACGACGGCGGCGGTCGAGCGGCTCGAAGCCGCCGGCGCCGACGTCAGCCACGGCAGCTTCCCCGGCGGGCACGGGATCGGTCCGCAGGAGCTCGAAGCGGTCGTCGAGTTCGTGGCGTCCCGGACCGCATAGCGGACGCCCGAGGCCGATCCTGTTGACCCCGCCGACCCCCGGCTCCGGCAGGTTCAAACCGCTCGGCCACGATGTCCGGATATGAGCGTCGAACAGGTCTCCATCGAGGACCTCGGCCGAGAGCTCGGCGAGCGGATCGCCGAAACCCCGGAGTACGAGCGCTTCGAGGAGGCGAGAGCCGCGGTCCAGCGCGACGAGGAAGTCCAAGAGCGGATCGACGAGTTCGAGCAGCTGCGCGCGGAGTTCATGCAGGCCCGGCAGACCGGACAGGCGACGAACGACGGGCTCCAGCGCGTCCAGGAGGCGCAAGACGAGCTCCACTCGATGCCGGTGATGAGCGAGTACCTCGACGCGCAAGACGAGCTCGAGGACACGCTCGAAGCGGTCAACGAGGCCATCTCCGAGCCCCTCGCCGTCGACTTCGGCGGCGAGGCCGGCGGCTGCTGCCAGGACTAACGCTAGTTTACGGCCGACTTTTTATACCGGATACCGACCCACGCCCGCCGTGATAGCCGTCGCCGGCGGCAAGGGCGGAAGCGGAAAGACGACGACCACCCTCGGACTCGCCCGCGCGCTCTCGCGCCGCGGCGCGCCGGTCGTCGCGGCCGACGCCGACTGGGACCTCCCGAACCTCGCGCGGCTGGCCGCGGAGACGAGGTCCGAGGGCCCAACCGAGACCGGAGCCGGGGGGCCGCCGCCCGGCGCCGACCGTCACGCCGACGGGTCGGACGCGCGGACCGTCCTCGACGCGGTCCGCCGGACGGAGCCGATCCGTCCGGGTCGCTCGGCGCCGACGGTCCTCGCCGCGCCGGACACGCCGCGGTCGGTCGACGCGGGCGCGGCGTTCGGCGCGCTCGACGGCGTGACGCCCGAGGGCGCACCGGTCCTACTCGACAGTCCGGCGGGCGCGTCGCCGGACGTGGCCGCGCCGCTTCGGGCGGCGGACCGGGCGCTGATCGCGACGCCGCTCCGACGCGCCGCGCTCCGCGACGCCGCGAAGACGGCGGCGATCGCCCGTCGGCTGGACTGTCCGCCGGTCGGTGCGGTCGTGATCGGCGAGACGGACGTGCCGGACCGGGTGGCGACGCTGCTCGGCTGTCCAGTCCTCGGCGCGATTCCGGACGGCGGGGGCGCCCCGCTCTCCGACCCGGCCGTGCGGAACGCGTACGACGGCCTCGCCTCGCGACTCGGTGAGACCACGGCGGCGAGCGGGTGGCAGATCGCGTGAGGATCGCACCTACCGGCGACGCCGGAACGGCGGGCGACGGGGTCACGAGCGGCCGAGAGAGCCGCCATCGACAGACCCAAGCGTCCACGGGCGGCAGCGATCGTATGGAGACGCTTCCGACTGGGATCTCGGTGCTGGACCGACAGTTCGGCGGAGGGCTCCCGAGCGGTAGCGTCGTCGTGTTGAAGGCGAACCCCGACAGCCAGTCCGAACTCATCTTGAACCGGTTCGCCCGGGTCCGAGAGTGCCGCTACCTGACGACCGTCCGGTCAGCCGACGCGGTGGCGGCGGCGCTCAGCCGCGACGGCGACGAGGAGACGAGCGTCGAGGCCACGGACGACGCCGGCGACCTCCACGAGTTGGCGTCGCTGACCGACGATCTCCCCGAGGAGGGCACGCTGATCGTCGACTCCGTGGGGCCGGTAGAAGAGAGCGCGTCCCCGGCGGCGTACGCGGAGTTCCTCGACGACGTGCGGTCACGGGTGGTCGGCGCCGAGGGGGTCGCGCTGCTCCACGCGCTCCGCGGCGGCGAGGACCCGCGGACGCGACGCGTCACGGAGCAGGTCGCGGACGTGGTGTTCGACCTGCGCACCACCGTCACCGGGACCGAGATCGCGAACCGCCTCGTCGTCCCCAAGTTCCGGGGGGGCGCCGCGCTCGAGGAGCCGCTGAAGCTGAAGCTCACCGACGAGGTCGCCGTCGACACGAGCCGCGACATCGCCTGACGCGGCCGTCCGTTGGCGCTCCGAGCCTACAGCGCGGCGGACGCGAGGATCACGATCACGCCGACGAGGGCCGCCGCGACGGCCCAGTTCCGCGCGGTGTCGACGGCCCCGTACGGCCCGCCCTTGCGCGAGAAGAGGTACAGCGCGTACACGGCGAGCGGCGCCAGCGTCGGGAGCGTCGGGACAGAGACGACGCCGGTGAAACTCGACAGCAGCGCGATCGCGACCGTCGCCGCGCCCGCGACCCCGGCGACGAGCGCGTCCTCGCGTGCCCGTTCGATCTCCATACTCGGTGTGGGCGCGTCGCCGGGCAAAAGGGATCCGTTCGCCCGGCGATGCGGTCGCTCGCCGGGCAATAAAAACGGTAGAGCCGCGGAGGTAGGGAAGCGGCGTCGACTACTCTTCGTCGATCTCGTCGACGATCTCGTCGGCGTCGACGTCGACGTCTTCGAGCGCCTCCTCGATGTCGACGTCGCCGGCGCCGGCGCCGCCCATGCCGCCCATCATGCCGCCGAGACCGCCCATCCCGCCGCCCTCGATGACCTCCTCGATGACCACGCGGTCGAGGTCGAGGCGGTCCATGAGGTCCTGCGCGATCTGCTGTTTCTGGAACATCCACTGCTGGTTCATCTGCATCGCCTGCGTCGCCGTGACGTAGAGGACGTCCTTCTCGACTTCCTCGGTTTCGACGGTCTCCTCGCCGTCGTCGTCCTCGGTGACGGTCTCCTCTTCCTCGGTCTCCGTCTCGATGCGGACCTCCGGCGCCTCCTGGAGGTACATGCCGAGCATGCCGGCGGCCTGCTCTTCGCGGTCGTCGATCGCCTCGAGGATCTCGTACTCGTACTCGAGGTCCTCGCCGGCCAGCGGGTGGTTGAAGTCGACGCGGGCGCGGCCGCCGATGATCGTCTCGAGGTGGCCCTGCTGGTTGTCGATCTGGACCTGCGCGCCGGGGTAGCGGTCGTCCTCGGGGATCTTGTCGGCCTTGACCGTCTCGACCTCGTCGGGGTCGTACTCGCCGAAGGCGTCCTCGGCGGGGACGTCGACCGTGCCCTCGTCGCCGACGGCGCCGCCGACGAACGCCTCCTCGACGGTGGGGAACACGTGGCCGGCACCGAGCGCGATGATGCGGGGCTCGAACTCGTACTCGTCGACGTCGATCTCGGCGTCCTCGGCCGTCTCCTCGTCGGTGGTGTCGATGACGCGGCCGTCGTCGGCCGTTCGAATCGTGTACGCGACGCGGACGAAGTCGCCGTCCTCGAGTCCGTCGGCGTCAGTCTCGGTCTCGGTCTCCTCGGCCTCGTCGGCCGCGTCCGCTTGCTCCTGATCGCTCATACCCGAACGTCACCTGTTACACCCTTAAGAAGCACGGTTCGGCCCGAAGGCCGCCGACGAACGGGAGACTGCGGCGCGTCGCCCGGGTCGGGTCCCCGCGAAACCTCGGTCGACCGGTCCCGGAAGTCCGCCGCGTCCCGCGCCGCTTATGAACGCCCCGGCCGCACCCTCGGCCATGTACGAGGTCGAGATCAAGGTCCCGGCCGACCTGGAGGCGACGCGGGAGCGACTCCGCGAGGCCGGCGCCGAGCGCGTCGACGCGCGCCGCCAGCGCGACACCTACTACGACGCGCCGCACCGCGAGTTCGCCGAGACGGACGAGGCGCTCCGGATCCGGCGCGAGACGCCGCTGGCGGAGGACGGGGGCTCGTCGTCGGAGGGAGAGGCGCTGTCGGACGCCGAACCCGCCGCGTCTGCGACGGTTACTTATAAAGGGCCGCTCCTCGAGGCGGCCTCGAAGACGCGGGCCGAACACGAGACGGGCGTCGACGACGGCGAGGCGCTCGCCGCGGTCCTCTCCGGGCTCGGGTTCGAGCCGGCCGCGACGGTGGAGAAGCGCCGCGAGTTCTGGTCGTACGACGGGTTCACGGTGACGCTCGACGCCGTCACCGGGCTCGACGAGTACGTCGAGATCGAGCGGGAGGTCGAGGAAGAGGGCGAGGTCGACGCGACGCGCGAGGCGGCGGTCGACGCGCTCGACCGGCTCGGCCTCGACGCGGACGAGCAGGTCCGCACCTCCTACCTCGGGCTGCTGTTGGCCGGCGAGGAGGACTGAGTTCGACGGAACCGCGCGTCAGTCGTCCGCGTCGCTCCCGTCCTCCTCCGGCCGCTTCTCGGAGAGCACCGTCCGCTCGAACTCGCAGACGAGGACGTCGTCGTCCCCGTCGACGAGCTTGAACGCCTCCACGCGCATGGTGACGACGCCGCGCTCGCCGTCGCTCGTCTCCCGCTTGTCGGTGACCGTCGACTGCGCGCGGATCGTGTCCCCGTGGAACACCGGGTTCGGGTGTTCGACGTCGTCGTACGAGAGGTTCGCGACGATGGTGCCGTCGGTCGTCTCCGGAATCGAGACCCCGACCGCGAGCGACATCGTGTACAGCCCGTTCACCAACCGCTCGCCGAACTGGGTCTCCTCGGCGAAGTCGGCGTCGAGGTGGAGCGGCTGCTGGTTCATCGTCATGTCGCAGAAGCGCTGGTTGTCGGCCTCGCTTATCGTCCGTCGCTTCGCGTGCTCGATGGTCTCGCCGACCTCGAACTCCTCGTAGTACAGTCCGGGCATGGACCCTCGCTCGACCGGCGGCGTGAAATCGGTACCGCTCTCGACCGTGTGGCAACCCGTGGTGACCCACCCTGAAGCCCAGCCGCTTGTTTATAAATGGCTGCTGGCGGATCGGCGGCGAAAACCGCCAAAGCCCCAGCCGCGAGTCGATTTGCGAGGGGACGCGAGGCGGTCGTCCGACGGCCGTCGTTCGCCCATTTATATACCCGCCGCCGCGTAGTCCGAGCGTGTCCAGCGTCACCGTCAGTATCGACCCGCACGTCCACTCCGAGGGCAGCTACGACGGGCACGAGCCGGTCGAGCTCATCCTCGAACACGCGGCCGAGATCGGGCTCGACGCGGTCGTCATCACCGACCACGACGTGATCCGGGAGTCGAAGCGAGCGGCCGAGATCGCCCCCGAGTACGGGCTGATCGGCATTCCCGGCGTGGAGGTGTCGACCGCGCACGGGCACCTGCTCGCGATCGGCGTCGACCGGATGCCGCCCCGCGGGCGCTCGTACGCCCAGACGGTCCGCTGGATCCGCGACCGCGGCGGGGTCGCCATCGTCCCGCACCCGTTCCAGCGATCGCGTCACGGCGTCCGCCAGCGCAACATCCCGACGCCCGGGTCGGCCGCGGACGCGGACGAGCCCGTCGCGGCCGACGGCGCCCCGGAAGGCGAAGGCGTCGAAGCTGACCCGGACCCGGGCCCGGACCCGGGACCAGCCGCGGCGGTCGCCGAGGTGGACGCGATCGAGGTGTTCAACGCGTGGCTGTTCACCGGGTATCGCAACCGTCGCGCGCGGCGGTTCGCGGCCGAGCACGGCTACCCCGGCGTCGCCGCGAGCGACGCGCATCACCTCCAGTACGTCGGCCGGGCGTTCACGGAGCTGACGGTCGAAGGCGCCGAGTCGGTCCGCGAGGTCACGGCCGACGACGTGCTGGCGGCGATCCGCCGCGGCACGACGAGCGTCGAGGGGCGCCGCGCGCCGATCCGGATGGCGGCGAAACACTACGTCGGCGCGGCCGGGCGCCGGTCGGCGTACTACGCCCGGACCGGGGCAGCCCGAGGCGCGCGGGCCACCAAGCGGACCGCGGTGGACGGCGCCGTGGCCGCGAAGGTCGCCGCGCTCCAGTCGGTCCACCGCACGCGGCGGCTGCTGTCCTGGTTCGCCTGACGGCGCAGCGGGGCTGACGGCGAGTGGACGACGGGGCCGCCGGCCGCGCCGCGCGGAGAACGGGGTTTTTGCCCGCGGCCGCGAATGTGATCGCATGAGCCACGACAGACGCGAGTCCGGGTTCAAGCGACGGACCCGGGTCGCGGACGCGAGGGCGACGCTGCTCGACGCCGTCACCCCCCGCGACCGGACGGAATCGGTCCCGGTCGAGGCGGCGGACGGCCGCGTCGTCGCCGAACCGATCGACGCGCCCGCGCCGGTTCCGGGGTACGACCGGGCCGCGATGGACGGCTACGCGGTCCGCGCGAGCGACACCTTCGGCGCGGGCGACCGCTCGCCCGCGGTCCTCGCGGCGAAATCCGCCGAGGTCGACGCGGTCGCGCCCGGCGAGGCCGCGCGCGTCCACACCGGCAGCGCGGTGCCCGAGGGCGCGGACGCGGTCGTGATGATCGAACAGGTGGAAGAAGTCGGCGACGAGGTGGAGGTGTTCGACGCGGTCGCGACCGGCGAGAACGTCGGCGAGGCCGGCGAGGACGTCGCCGACGGCCAGCGGCTGTACGAGCCCGGCCACGTCCTGCGCCCCTCCGACCTCGGCCTCCTGCGCTCGGTCGGCCTCGATAGCGTGACCGTCCGCGAGCCGCCCGAGGTCGCCGTGATCCCGACCGGCGAGGAGCTGGTCGAGTCCGACCCCGGCCCGGGCGAGGTGATCGAGACGAACGGGCTCACCGTCTCCCGGCTCGTCGAGCGCTGGGGCGGCGAGGCGCGCTACCGCGACGTCGTCACCGACGACCCGGACGCGCTGCGCGAGGCGGTCGCGGCCGACCTCGACGCCGACGTGGTCGTCACCACGGGGGGATCCTCGGTCGGCGAGCGCGACCTGATCCCCGAGGTCGTCGACGGCCTCGGCGAGGTGCTCGTCCACGGCGTCGCGTTAAAGCCTGGCCACCCGGTGTGTCTCGGTCAGGCCGAAGGGACGCCGATCGTCTCCTTACCCGGCTACCCGGTCGCGTGTATCGTCAACGCGGCGCAGTTCCTCCGGCCCGCCCTGAAGCGCGCGGGGGGGACCGAGGCCGAGCCGTTCCCGACGCGCCGCGCGACGCTCGAACGGAAGGTCGCCAGCGAGCCCGGCGTGCGGACGTTCGCGCGGGTGTCGCTCTCGGACGACGAGCCGGCCGAGGGCGACGCGGACTCCGCGGACGACGCGCTCCCGACCGCGACGCCGACTCGCGCCAGCGGCTCCGGCATCCTCTCGAGCGTCGCGCTCGCGGACGGCTGGGTCGTCGTCCCCGAGCCGCGGGAGGGGCTCGACGCGGGCGAGGCCGTCGACGTGGAGCTGTGGGAGGTGACCGAATGAGCGACCGCAAGGAGTTCCGCGACCTCGCGACCCCCGAGGCCGCCCGCGAGGCGATCGCGTCGCTCGACCTCTCGCCGGCGCCGGAGACGGTCCCGCTGCGCGAGGCCCGCGGGCGCGTCCTCGCCGAGCGCGTCGACGCCGACATCGACGTGCCGGGCTTCGACCGCGCCTCGATGGACGGGTACGCGGTGCGGGCGCGCGACACCTTCGGCGCCGACGAGGCCGACCCCGCCGAGCTCGACCTCGTCGGCGCGGTCCACGCGGGCGCGGCGCCAGACGTGACGGTCGAACCGGGGACGTGCGCCGAGATCTCCACGGGCGCGGTGATGCCCGACGGCGCGGACGCGGTCGTGATGGTCGAGCGCACCGACGAGGTCGGCGGGGGCGGCGACGGTGACGAGGGTTCCGCCCGGATCGCGGTCCGAACCTCGGTCGCGCCCGGCGACCACGTGATGACCGCGGGGACGGACATCGCCGCCGGCGCCCGCGCGCTCGGACCCGGAACGCGGCTCACGCCCCGCGAGATCGGGCTGCTATCGGCGCTCGGCGTCGACGAGGTCCCGGTCAGGGGACGGCCGCGCGTCGGCATCGTCTCGACCGGTGACGAGCTGGTCCGACCCGGGGAAGAGCTCGACCCCTCGCGCGGCGAGATATACGACGTGAACTCGACGACGATCGCCGCCGGCGTCGAGGAGGCGGGCGGCGAGCCGGTGCTGTACCCGCACGCCGGCGACGACTACGAGGAGATGGAGCGGCTGCTCCGCCGGGCGGCCGACGAGTGCGACCTCGTGCTCTCATCGGGGTCGACCTCGGCGAGCGCGGTCGACGTGATCTACCGCGTGATCGAGGCGCGCGGCGAGCTGCTTCTCCACGGCGTGGCCGTCAAACCCGGCAAGCCGATGCTCGTCGGGCGGCTCGACCGTACCGAAGAGGCGGACGACTCCCGGGGAAGCGAGTCCGCCTACATCGGTCTCCCCGGCTACCCGGTGTCGGCGCTCACGATCTTCCGGACGTTCGTCGCGCCCGCGATCCGCGAGGCCGCCGGCCAGCCGGAGCCGGCGACGGCGACCGTCGAGGGCCGGATGGGCGTCGGCGAGCGCTACGGCGAAGGCCGCCTGCGACTGATGCCGGTGGGGCTGCTCGACCTCGGTGAGAGCGCGACGGACGGCGGCGACGATCGCCCGCTCGTCTACCCGGTCGACAAGGGCTCCGGCGCGACGACGAGCCTCGTCGAGGCGGACGGCGTCGTCGCGGTCGACCCCGACACCGAGTACCTCGACGTCGGGGAGACGGTCTCCGTCGACCTGTTCTCGCCCGACGTTCGCCCGCCGACGCTGCTCGGGGTCGGGGAGGACGACCCCGCGCTCAACCGCCTGCTCGACCGGCTCGACAACCCTCGCTACCTCCCGGTCGGCTCGCGAGAGGGGCTCCGCCGCCTCCGCGACGGCGTCCCGGACGTGGCCGTGACCGCGGGGCCGACCGACCGCGACGTCGACGCCGCGGAGCTCGGCGGCTGGACCCGCGAGTGGGGGCTCGTCGTCCCCGGCGGGAACCCCGAGGGGATCGAGGGGCTCGCGGACCTCGTCGACCGCGACCTCCGCCTCCGCAACCGCCCGACCGTCTCGGGGCTCCGGCGCAGCCTCGACGCGGCGCTCGACGACCTCGCGGCCGAGCGCGACGCCGACCGCCGCGCGCTCGCCGGGGATATCGACGGCTACGAGCGGACCGCGAAGGCGTTCGAGAGCCCGGTCCGCGCCGTCGCCGCCGGCGACGCGGACGCCGGCCTCGGCCTCCGCGAGACGGCCGAGCGGCTGGGCTGCGGGTTCGTCTCGCTGGGCGAGCAGTCGGTCGTCGTACGCGCCGCCGCGGACCGCGTCGACCGCGAGCCGGTCGCTGCGCTGGCGGCGGCGCTCAACGGTGACGACGACGCGGACGCGACTGCGGACGGTGCGGCCCTCGACGCGATCCTTGCCGACCTCCCCGGCTACTCGCGGAACAGCCGGAACGAGCCCTGACCGACGACGACCTCCGAGCGGTCGGCGTCGCTCGCGTCGTCTCCCGCGGCTCCCTCCCCCCCGTTTCCGGCGGTGGTGACCGTCATCTCGCTGACGCCGATCGAGCCGCCGGCTCTGACCACCTCGGCCTCCGCGCGGAGGTCGCCGTCCGCGGGGCGGAGGTAGTTCGCGTTGAGGTTCACCGTCGCGACGCCGCCGTCGAGCGGGTCCTCGAACGTCGTGCGCTGGGCGACGCCCCCCGCGGTGTCGATCAGCGTCGCCGCCACGCCGCCGTGGATCGTCCGGCCGTCCGCGTTCGTGAGCTTGTCGTCGAAGGGGATCGAGAGGACGACCCGGCCGCGTTCGATCGTCTCTACCTCCGTGTTCAGCCACGAGAGGTAGCCGTGATCGTCCTCTAACTTCCGCCTGACGAACGCCGTCGCCCCGTCAGGGAGCGGGTCCATCGCCGCGATCTCCGTGCGGTCCATGTTCCGGGGAATATCCCGGGACGGCTTGTAGCCCCCGGAAACGGGGGACAACGGGCCGGCGATTGACGGCGCCGAGGCGGGGTGAACCGCTTTACCGTATTCCTCCTCGCTCACCCGACGCCGAGGCGGATCGGGTCGTCGCTCGGGACGATGTCGACCGTCACCGACTCCCCGATCGCGAACTCGCGGTCCGGGCAGACCACCTTCACGCCGAACCGGTCGCCGCGCGCCGCGAACAGCGACAGCCCGGTGACGCGCTCGCCGTTCGCGAGGACGTCGACGGGGACCCACTCGACGCGGAGCCCTCCCGCGGCCGATCCGCCGCCGTGTTCGGCCGCCGTCCCGACTCGCGTGCCAAACAGGGACAGGGTATCGTCCGCTTCGAGCGTCTCGTCGGTTCCTCGAAACGTCCCGCCGCCCGCGTAGTGCGTCAGCCCGCCGTCGAGGGGGACTCCCTCGTCGCTCGCGAGCGCGGCGAACGCCGGGCCGGACCCGGGGCGGGCCGAGTCCGCGCGCCGCGGGCCGTCGAGAACGACGTGCGTCGGGCCGCGCTCGACGACGGTCCCCGTCCCGTCCCACGCGACCGGCTCGGCCGGAGCGTCCGCGGCGACCGGCAACGAGCCGCTGGCTCGGCGGGGGTTCGCGCCCGGCGGGCGGAAGCCGAGGTGAACGTGGTCGTCGACCCACTGCCCGAAGAAGCCGGAGCGAGTCGTCGGCCCGAGCGCGTCGCCGACGGTGACCCGGTCGCCCGGGGCCACCTCCGGGATCACGTGAAGGATCCGGGCGACGGTGCCGGCGGGAGCGCCGGCGCGGGCGCACCACTCGTCGTCGAGGGCGACGACGATCAGGTGGTCCTCGGCGGCCGCGTACGGGCGGTCGGGGCAGCCGACGGTGCGGACCTCGCGGACGGTCCCGGCGACCGGGGATCGCCCGACGCCGTCGCCGGGATAGAGGTCGACCGCGCGGCCGCGGTCGTGAGCGGGATACGGGGAGTTGAACCGCGAGAACTTCTCGTACCGCTCGATCACGTCCGCGGGGAGCGAGACCGTTGCGTCGGTCACTGCTCCGCCGCCTCCATCCCCTCGATGACGAACTCCGCGCCGCCGGCGTCGGACTCGGCGACCGAGAGCGTCCACCCGTGCGCCTCGGCGATGTCGCCGACGATGGCCAGCCCCAGCCCCGTGCCGCCGCCGAGCGAGACGCCGCGATCGGTGACGCGCTCGCGCTCGGCGGGCGGGATCCCGGGGCCGTCGTCGCCGACCACGAGCGTGACCCCGTCGCCGTCGGTCGCGACGCTGACGGTGACGGCGACGTCCTCGCCCGCGTGGTCGATCGCGTTACGGAACAGGTTCGAGAGCAGCTGTTCGAGGCGGTCGCGGTCGGCCAGCGCGGTCGCGTCGCCCTCGACGGTCAGCGTCGCGTCCGCGGTCTCCAGCCGCGACCAGACCCGCCTGGCCGTCGCGTCCAGCGAGACGCGGTCGACCTCGTCGACCGTCTCCCCCGCCGTCGCCAGCGCGAGCAGTCCCTCGATCATGTCGTCCATCCGCTCGTGGGCGTTCGCGGCCCGCTCCAAGGCGCCGTCCGGGTCGTCGCCGCGCCGGCGGGCCAGTTCGACGGCCGCGGACGCGGCGGCGAGCGGGTTCCGGAGGTCGTGCGAGACGACGCCGGCGAACTCCTCTAAGCGCTCGTTCTGCCGTTCGAGCTCGGCCTCCCGACGTTCGAGTTCGGTCTGTCGCTCCTCGCGGGCGGTCACGTCGCGGAGCAGGAAGACGTGCCCGCGGTCGGTGCCCCGGGGGTCGGTGATCGGGTTCTCCTGGATGTCGAACTGGCGGTCGCCGATGCCGATCGGGTGCTCGTCGCCGACCTCTAAGCGCGGGAACGCCTCCGACAGCGACGAGCCGACGGCGTCCGGCGGGAGGATCGCCTCCGCGGCGGGGTTGAGGTCGCGGATGCGGCCGTCGGACCCGGAGACGATCACGGGGTCTTGCATCACCTCGACGGCGGTGTCGCGCGCGACGACCGCGGCGTCGAGGGTGCCGAGCCAGAAGACGGTGCCGTAGAGGAACACGCCGTGGATCACGAACGCCGTCGGCAGCCACGAGAGGTTCGCGTAGCTCCCGACGTCGACGAACGTCGCGATGCCGGCCAGGAACGGGAACAGCGTGCCCAGCAGGACGACGAACGTCTGGAGCCGGTAGCGGTTCCCCGTCCGCTCGTAGAGGTCGACGACGAGGACCGCGCCGGCGACGCACAGCCCGTACGCGAGGAGGACGTACGCGCCCCCGGCGGGACCGAGCCCGTAGCCGAGCAGCGTGAACGGCCCGTCCGTGACCGGCGTCACCGAGCGGCGGGCGAGCCCGTGGGTGCCGCTCGACCACGCCAGCAGGACCCAGACGAACGCCGGCGCCGCGAGCGCGACGATCCGGTTCTCCGTGCGCCAGCGGTCGTGCCCGGTGAACGCGAGGGCGAAGAGGATCCAGAGGACCGGCAGGGCGCCCAACAGCGGCGTCGCCAGGTTGAGCGCGACCGTCATCGCGACCTCGCCGGGCGCGGCGACGCGGAGCGCGTACAGGAGGGAGACGCCGCCGCCGCACAGCAGGTAGAGCGCGACCTCGATCCCCCCGGGCTCGTCGCGCTCGCGCCACGCGACCCGGCCGAGCCAGAGCCCGATGACCCCCGCCAACAGGCAGGCGGTCAGGTACGCTTGGACCGGCAGCGCGCCGAGGTCGCTCATCGATACCTGAACCACTTCCAGAGCCGACAAAACTGTTGTGTCACGCGCCGGTGAACGGGCCGCCTCGTCTCCGGCGCTCGTAGCGCGCCGACGGGCAATCCTCCCCGGCGCAAAGGGCTTGTGCGCTCCACTCGTCGGATTCGGTATGCGCGTGTACAGGGGCGAGTTCGAGACGCCCGCCGCGGACCGCGAGCCGACGGCGGACCTGCTCGCGTCCGCCGCGGACGGCGTCCCGGCCGTGCGCGTCACCGCGCCGCCCCGGCAGGTCGCGTTCGGCCGTCGCGACGGCCGCGAGTCCGGGTTCGAGGCGGCGAAGCGGGCGGCCGAGGCGGCGGGGTTCCCGCCTCTCGAACGCGACGTCGGCGGGCGCGCGGTCGCGTACACTGGGTCGACGCTGTCGTTCGGCGTCGCGGTGCCGACCGGCGACGGCCGCGGCTCGATCGACTCGCGGTACGAGACCGCGACCGAGACGCTCCGCGACGCGCTCCGCGACCTCGGCGCCGACGTGGTCCGAGGGGAGCCGCGGGCCGCGTTCTGTCCGGGCGACCACTCGCTTCGGGTCGCGGGCGGGGAGCGCACCGCGGACGGCGCGGCGACCGAGGGCGCGGAGCGCGTCGGCGGCGGCGGAAAGGTCGCGGGGCTCGCCCAGCGCGTCCGCGCCGACGCGGCGCTCGTCGCGGGCGTCCTCGTCGTCTCGGCGGCGGACCCCGAGCCGATCGCGCGGGTCACCGCTCCCGTCTACGACGCGCTCGACGTGCCGTTCGATCCGGAGTCGGTCGGGAGCGTCGCCGACGCGGGCGGCCCGGACGACCCGGAAGCCGTCGCCCGCGCGGTCGAGGCCGCGTTCGTCGAGGGCCCGTGGGGCGACGGCGAGCGCGAGACCGTCCGCGTCGACGGTGCAGACGCCTGAGCGCGGCGCGGCCCGCGGTTCCGACGTTTCGACGTGCTTTTTATGCGCGGGGGACTGGGTTCGCGCATGGCCGAATTCAAAGTCGTCGTCGCCGACCCCGAGACCGGCGAGACGTTCCAGCGAGAGGTCGACGGACAGGACGCCAACCGATTCCTCGGTCGCGAACTCGGCGACGAGATCGGCGGCGACGCCGTGGGGCTCTCCGACCACACGATCGAACTCACCGGCGGATCCGACGAGACCGGGCGCCCGATGCGCGAGGACGTCTCCGGCACGCGCCTGAAGGAGCTCCTCCTCGAGGGCGGCGTCGGCTTCGAGCCGTCCCGCGAGGGCGAGCGCAAGCGCATCACCGTCCGCGGTCGCGAGATCGACGACGACATCGCGCAGATCAACGCGAGCGTCGTCGACGGCGACGGCGACGTTGCGGCCGCACTCGGCGAGGGCGACGCGGACGACGACGCCGACGAGTAACGACGCCGCGATGCCTCGCGTCCCCTCCGACGGCGAGGACGTCTCCTCGATTCGCGTCTCGCTCGCCCGGAGCGGCGGCACTCGCCGGCCCTGCGTCAGGCTCCCCGACGACGACGCGCTCGACGGCCGCGTCGAGTCCGGAAGCTGCGACGCGCTCGGCGTGAGTCAGGGCGACCTGATCCGCGTCGCGATCGACCGCGAGGAGTACCACGCGCGGGTCGCGAGCGACTCCACGGGACGGTTCCTCCGCGGCGCGTTCGACAACCGTCGGCTCGCGCGCGAGGCCGGCGAGGGGGCGAACCGCTTAGTCGAGTGGCTCGACGCGAACGGCCGGGAGCCGGGCGACAGCGTCGTTCTCGACGTCGTGGTGCCCGGCGAGCTGTACGGCCTCCGGGTCCCGGGCGAACGGACCGTGTACGACGCGAACCGCGGGCCGCGCTCGTCGCTCGCGGACATCGCGCAAGACGTGGACGAGTAGCCCCGCGGCGTCAGGCCAGGAGCCCCGCGGCGTCAGGTCAGAAGCCTCGCGGCGTCAGGCCGGATCGCTTATTCTCGCTCGGGCCCGATGTCGGGCCATGCAAGAGGTCGACGCGGACCTGTCGGCGCTCGACCGCGCGATCATCAACGCGTTCCAGGGGGGGTTCCCGGTCGCGGAGCGCCCCTTCGACGGGGCGGCGGCCGCGCTCCGCGAGCGCGGCGTGGACGTGACCGGCCCGGAGCTGTGCGAGCGCGTCCGCGAACTCGACGAGGAGGGAATCCTCTCGCGGTTCGGCGCGCTCGTCAACGCCGAGGAGATCGGCGGGGCGGCGTCGCTCGTCGCGATGCACGCGCCGCCGGAGCGCTACGACGAGATCGCGGAGACCGTCAACGAGTTCACCGCCGTCGCGCACAACTACGAGCGCGAGCACCCCCACCTCAACATGTGGTTCGTGGTGAGCGTCGCCGACCACCCGGACCCCGACAAGGACGGGAGCGACCGCGTCGAGGAGGTGCTCGACGAGATCGAGGCCGCGACGGGCCAGGAGACGTACAACCTCCCGAAGCTCCGGGAGTTCCACGTCGGCGCGAAGTTCCTCGTCGACGGGCCGGTTCCCGAGGGCGACGTGGACCTGTCGGATTTGGGGCCCGACGTGGAGCCCAGCGACCGCGGGACGCTCACTCCGGACGAGCGCGACCTCGTGGTCGAGATCCAGGGCGGGCTCCCGGTGACGGAGACGCCGTACGCGGACGTCGCGGCCGCGATCGGCGCCGACATCGACTGGGTGATCGAGACGATAAAGCGGTTCGAGCGGGAGGGGAAGGTGCGCCGCGTCGGCGTCATCCCGAACCACTACGCGCTCGGCTACACGGAGAACGGGATGACGGTCTGGAACGTGCCCGAGGACGTGCTCGACGAGGTCGGGCCCGCGGTGGCGGACCTCGACTTCGTCACGCACTGCTACGAGCGCCCGCGCCACGCGGGCGTCTGGGAGTACAACTTCTTCGCGATGACGCACGGCCGCACGGAGGCGGAGAGCGAGCGCCGGATCGCGGAGGTCAGGGAGCTGATGGACGAGCACTGGGACGTCGGCGCCGACGACTGGGACACCCTGTTCTCGACGCGCATCCTGAAGAAGACCGGTATCCGCATCGCGGACCGGGCGGACAGCAACACGGCGTGACCCCGCTCTACCACGACCTCGCGGGCGAGACGGTCGCCGTCTTCGGCGGCGGCGCCGTCGGCTCGCGCAAGGCGCGCGGGTTCGACGAGGCGGCGCGGGTGGTCGTCGTCAGCCCAGAGTTCGACGAGCGGCTGCGCGAGTTCGCGGACGGCGCGGGCGGCGCGGAGGGTGACGGGGACGACGAGGACGACCGCGACTCCGGAACCGAGGGCGGCCCGTCGGTCGAACTGGTCCGCGCGGTCCCGGACGCCGACGCGGTCGCCGACTGGATCGATCGCCTCGACCCGGCGCTGGCGGTCGCGGCGACGGACGACGCCGCGGTCAACGCCGCCGTGGAGTCGGCCGCGCTCGATCGGGGAATCCTCGTCAACCGGACGGACGTCTCGGGCGGCCGCGACCCCGGGAGCGTCGTCGTGCCCGCGACGGTCGAGGACGAGCCGGTGACCGTGGCGCTCTCGACGGGGGGGACGAGCCCCGCGCTCGCGAAGGCGCTGCGGGAGCGGATCGAGGCCGAGATCGAGGGCGCCGGCGAGATGGCTGCGCTCTCGGGGGAGATCCGCGAGGAGCTGAAAGGGGCGGGCGTCGCCCCCGAAAAGCGGCGGGAAGCGGTCCGACGCGTTGTCAGATCCCGGGGGGTTTGGAAGGCTTTACAAAAGGGGAGATCTTACGGACGGCAAGAGGCCGACACCGTGATAGAGGGGGTACTCAGTCGATGAGAGAGACGGGTGCGATCGCCGGCGTGAGCGTCGCCCACGCCGACGCGACCGTCGACGAGATCGAGGCCGCCGGCGGCGACGGCGTCCGCGCGACCGTCTCCGACCTGCTCGCGCGCGAAGGGGTCGAGGAGGCGTTCGCGGTACAGACGTGCAACCGCTCGGAGGCGTACGTCGTCACCGACCGGACCGTCGACGGGACGACGGCGCTGTCGACGTTCGCGCCGGAGGTTCGCGGCGGCGCGGTCCGCCGCCTCGACCACGAGGAGAGCTTGGAACACCTGATGCGCGTCGCCTCCGGGCTGGAGTCGCTCGTGCTCGGCGAGGACCAGATCATCGGCCAGCTGCGCGAGGCCTACGAGGAGTCGAAATCCGCCGGCGGGATCGGCCCCGTCCTCAAGGACGCCGTGACGAAGGCGCTCCACGTCGGCGAGCGCGCGCGGACGGAGACCGAGATCAACGAGGGCGTCGTCTCGCTCGGCTCCGCGGCCGTCCGGCTGGCGGCCGGCGAGATCGACCTGACCGACGGGACCGCCGTCGTCGTCGGCGCCGGCGAGATGGGAACGCTCGCCGCTCGCACGCTCGACGACACCGCCGTCTCGGAGATCGTCGTCGCGAACCGCACGGTGCCGCACGCGGAGTTCGTCGTCGAGGAGGTCGACACCTCCGCCGAGGCGGTGTCGCTCGCTGACCTCCCCGCGGTGATCCCCGACGCCGACCTCGTCGTCACCGCGACCGGGAGCCCCGACCTCGTCGTCCACCCCTCCTACGTCGACGGCGCGGGTCGCGTCGTCTGTATCGACATCGCGCAGCCCCGCGACGTCGACCCCGCGGCCGGCGCCCGCGAGGGCGTCACCGTCTACGACATCGACGACCTCGAGGACGTCACCCGGCGGACCCGCGAGAGCCGCGCGGAGGAGGCCCGGAAGGTCGAGTCGATCATCGACGAGGAGCTCGACCGCATCCTCCGGGCGTACAAGCGCAAGCGCGCGGACGACGCCATCTCGGCGATGTACGCCGGCGCGGATCAGGTGAAGGCGCGCGAGCTCGACCGCGCGATGTCGAAGCTCGAGGCGCAGGGCGGGCTGACCGACGAGCAGCGCGAGACGGTCGAGGACTTGGCGGACGCGCTCGTCGGCCAACTGCTCGCGGCCCCGACGCGCTCGCTCCGGGACGCCGCCGGCGAGGACGACTGGGAGACGATCCGGACCGCGCTCCGGCTGTTCGACCCCGAGTTCACGTCGGGGGCCGAGGGACCGGAGGAGGCGGACATCGCCGACGCCGCGGCCGGCGGCCCGGACGCGGTCCCCGACTCCGTCGCCGAAGAGTTGGACGATTAGTACGGTCGTTTATAAGTGGTCGACCGCGGGTCGGCGCTGAACGACTTCGGCGGCCCGGCCGCTCGTTTTTAAATAGTTGATATCGGATCGGCCGTGAAGCCCGCCGAAGCCCCAGCGACTCATTTATAAGCCGTTGCTGGCGGATCGGTGGCGAACATCTTCAAAACCCCAGTCGCTCGTTTATAAATAGTACCTGGCAGACCGACGGCGAATGCCTCCAAAGCCCCAGCCGCTCAGTTATAAATGGCTGATCGCGGATCGACGGCGAACACCTCCAAAGCCCCAGCCGCTCGCTTATAAATGGCTGATCGCGGATCGACGGCGAACACCTCCAAAGCCCCAGCCGCGAGGCGGGCGCACGCTCGCTGCGCTCCTCACTCGGTCGCTCACTTCGTTCGCTCCCTCGTTGCGGTGCTTACGTCGCCTGCGCCCGCCTCGCGGCTGCCCCTTTGAGTCCCACCCGACCGCACCGCACAGCGCCTCACGCCTCCCCAGCCTCGTCGGTCGCCGTCGCTTCGCTCGGCGACCGACTCCCTCGCGCGTGCTGCTCGGCCGCGGGGCGGCCTCGCAGGCACGCGCCACCGCACCGCCGCGTTCATTTATAAATCGACGTCTGCGAGAATCTTGGATCGACCCTGACTGCGAGCCGCCCAGCTCCCGTCGGACCGCCGCGCTTTATTCCCCGCCCGCACGACGGACCGATATGAAGCTCTCCGAGTACGTCGAGCGACTCGACGACGAACTCGACACGGCCGCGTACGCCGACGTCGACGCGAGCGCGAACGGGTTACAGGTGGGTCCGGACGAGGGCGAGGTCGAGCGCGTCGCGTTCGCCGTCGACGCCGCGCAGGCGACCATCGAGGCCGCCGCAGACGCGGGGGCGGACGTCCTCGTCGTCCACCACGGGCTCTCGTGGGGCGGTATCGAGCGCGTCACCGGCCGAGCGCACGACCGGATCGCGGCGCTCGTCGAACACGATATTGCCCTCTACGTCTCGCACCTCCCGCTCGACGGCCATCAGGAGTTAGGCAACGCCGCGGGGGTCGCGGACGCGGTGGGGCTCTCCGATCGGGAGCCGTTCGGCGAGATGGGGCCGGTGACGATCGGGACGATCGGCGAGACGGACGAACCGCGGTCGACGGGCGAAATCCGCGAGACGCTCGACGGGTTCGAGGGACAGCCGGCGGGCGAGGCGGCGCCCACGCGCGTTCTCGACTTCGCCCCCGACGAGATCGAGCGCGTCGCGGTCGTCACCGGCTCGGGCGTCGACTGGCTCGACGAGGCGGTCGCGGCCGACGCGGACGCGCTGATCACCGGGGAGGGGAAACAGCAAGTGTACCACGACGCGCGCGAGGCCGGGGTCACCGTCTTCCTCGCCGGCCACTACGCCACGGAGACGTTCGGCGTCCGCGCGCTCCAGTCGCTGACCGCGGACTGGGGCGTCGAGACGACGTACCTCTCGCACCCGACGGGACTTTAGATCCGAACGGCCGACGCCCTACGGGAGCGTCCCGCGTCGCCGCCGAACGCAACCCTTACCGCTCGCGTCCGCGCAGTCGGGGTATGCGCGATCACTTCGAGATCCGGGACCACGACGCGGCCGGCCGGATCGGCCGGCTGGAGGTCCCCCGCGCCGACGTCACGGTCGAGACGCCGGCGCTTCTGCCCGTGGTCAACCCCAACGTGCTCACGATCGAGCCCGAGCGGCTCGAATCGGAGTTCGGCGCGGAGATGCTGATCACGAACTCCTACATCATCCGCAGCACGGACCGCATCCGCGACCGCGTGCTCGATCAGGGGCTCCACGAGTTCCTCGGCTTCGACGGCGCGATCATGACCGACTCCGGCTCCTTCCAGTTGGCCGAGTACGGCGACATCGACGTGACGACCGAAGAGATAATCGAGTTTCAGCGGCGGATCGGCAGCGACGTGGCGACGCCGGTCGACGTGCCCACGCCGCCCGACGCCGACCGCGAGCGGGCCGAGCGGGAGCTGGCGACGACGAAGCAGGCGCTCGCCGACGCCGAGGACGCCGAGACCGGCGAGATGCTGGTGAACGCCCCGGTTCAGGGGTCGACGTACGCCGACCTCCGCGAGGAGGCGGGACGGCACGCGGCCGCGACCGATCTCGACGTCTTCCCGGTCGGCGCGATGGTTCCGCTCCTGAACTCCTACCGCTACGCCGAGGTCGTCGAGGCGGTGCGCGCGGCGAAGCGCGGCCTCGGCCCGGGCGCGCCGGTCCACCTGTTCGGCGCCGGCCACCCGATGATGTTAGCGCTCGCGGTGGCGGCCGGCTGCGACCTGTTCGACTCGGCCGCCTACGCGCTGATGGCCCGCGACGGCCGCTACCTCACCGTCTCGGGGACGGAGCACTTGGAGGACCTCGACTACTTCCCCTGCTCGTGTCCCGTCTGCGCGGACCACACCCCGGCCGACCTCCGAGGCTTCGACGACGCGGAGACGGAACGGCTGCTCGCCGAGCACAACCTCCACGTCACCTTCGAGGAGCTGCACCGCGTGAAGGAGGCGATCCGGTCCGGGAACCTGCTCGACTTAGTCGACCGCCGCGCCCGCGGCCACCCGGCGATGCTCGACGGCTACCGCGCGCTGCTCGACCACGCCGACGAGTTAGAGCGAACCGACCCCGGCTCGAAGGACGCCTTCTTCTACACCTCCCACGAGGCGGCCCGCCGGCCCGAGGTACGGCGCCACCAAGACCGGCTCGCCCGGTTAGCGGCGCCCGGGGACCTCCTCCTCACCGAGTCGAAGGCGCCCTCGGACCACGCGTACGACGCCGTGTGGCGCGTGAAGCCGCCGTTCGGCCCCTACCCGCCAGCGCTCTCGGAGACGTACCCGCTCACCGCGGAGGTGCCCGAGCGGACGGACGACGCGGCACAGGTCGCGGCCGCGGAGGGCGTCGTCGAACTCGCCGAGGCGAACCCCGAGACGGCGCTCACGCTCGGCCACGACGCGTGGTGCGACCGCGCGCTCGACCGGCTGCCAGAGCGCGTCGAGACGGAGAACCTGCGGACGCTCGGCTGACGAGCGGGTGGCTCGCGGGCCTGCCGATTCGCCGCGGACCGCGAGAAAATCACAGCCGTGACCGCGTCGACCGTCGGTTCGGAGACGTCGCGCGGCTCAGTCCCGCCGGTGCCCGAGCGGCTTCTTCTGGTCGACCTCGACCTCGACGTGGATCGAGTCGGGGAAGTCGCGGCCGACGACCTCGCGCGCGATGTCGTCGGCGCCGTGGATCTCCATCGAGCGGCGGTACACGTCGTAGCGCCACGGCGAGAACTCGTCGCCCGGCGCGAGGTCCTTGTACAGCGGGACGGTGACGTTCTCCGAGGGGCTCGCGTGCGGGCCCTTGCACTCGGCGCCTTTCCGTTCGAGCGTCTCCTTGAGTTCCTGGACGGTCTCGACGAGCACGTCGCGGTCGCCGGACGCGAAGTCGAGTTTCGTGACGAAGGTCATGGCTGGGGGTCGTCCGCCAATGGCCGCCCGAGCGGTAAAAACGCATCTACCCGCGCTCGACGCGCGCGACCGCGCCGCGAATCCCGGCCGGAAAACGGTCGACGCCGCCGGGTCGCTCACCTCTGTTCGGAAGTCCGACACGCTCTTTAGGGGTGATCGCTTACCTGCGGCCAATGACGGTCGAAGCGACCAGTGCCGGAGCCATCCTCTTCCGCGACACCCGCGGCGAACGGGAGTACCTGCTCCTGAAGAGCCGACCGGGGGACTGGGAGTTCCCCAAAGGCGGGGTCGAGGGGGACGAGGAGCTCCAGCAGACGGCGATACGAGAAGTCGGCGAGGAGGCCGGGATCGAGGATTTCCGGCTGATCGACGGGTTCCGCAGGGAGTACGACTACGTGTTTGAGGCGAACGGGAAGACCATCCACAAGACGGTCCACCTGTTCATCGCCCGCTCGTTCGAGGCGAGCGCGGAGCTCTCGAAGGAACACCGCGACCTCCAGTGGCGCGACTACGACCAGGCGCTCAACACGATCACCCAGGACGGGCCGCGCGACATCTTAGAGGAGGCCCACGACTACCTCGACGAGCGGAAAGACGAGGAGAACGGGAAGTACGTCTAACCGGGACGCTCGGGCGGCGCGGGCGACGACCGCCCCGCCCCGAGCGGTCCGCTTTTGTCCGCCCCGCCCGACGGTCCGACCAGTGACGCCCGACGCCGAGTTCGGCTACGAGCTCCTCGTCTGCCGGTACGCCGAGCTGGCCTGGCACCCGAGCGAGGGGTCCCGTCCCGCGTTGGTCTCCCGCCAGCTCGGCACAAAGGACCGGCGGTGGGACACGGTCGTTGTCGAAGTCGACCCGGCCGCGTTCGAACGGCGGCGCGAGTTCGGCGACCGGACCATCGACTCCGACCTCCTCCACGTCGTCCGCGGCGCGCCCGCCGAGTGGGCGTTCTACCGCGACGCGCTCCCGCACCCCGGCTACCCCTGGCGCTACGTCCGGCAGGCCGTCCACCGCGCGGCGGGTCGGGACCTGATCGAGAAACGCCGCGACGGCAACCGAATCGAGATCCGCCGGAAGCGACCGTACCCGGACTGGGTCGAGCGGATCGTCGCGGTCGAGAACAAGCCGGACTTGGATCGCTCCGCGGCCGACCGGCTCGCCGACCAACTGGAACACGACATCGGGACCGCGCTCGCCGACGAGGCGTGGCTGGCGACCGAGACGACCGGCGAGCGCGTCGAACCCGCGCTGCTCCGCGAGCTGCCCGTCGAGGCCGGGATCCTCGCGACCGACTTCTCCGCGGGCGTCGACGCCGACGCGGCCGACGTGGCGTGGCACCCCAGCGACCTCTCCCCGGGAGAAGGCCAGCGCCGCGACCCCGAGACCGAGACGCTGCGGCTGGAGATCGCCGAGCGCGCCTACGGGAAGGGGTGGCGCTCGTACCACGACACGATGCGCCCCGACTGCCGGCACTTCGAACTCCGCCGCGAGGGGCGCGCGCTCGTCCCGCACTGCGCGGCGAAGGAGAAGGTCCCGACCGCGCGGGAGTGTTCGGGCTCGTGTTCCGAGTTCTCGCCGGAACCGCCCCAGTGGCGCACCATGGGGTGGCCCATCGAAGGCGGCCCGGGGAAGGGGCTCGCGGCCCTGTTGGAGCGGCGCCGCGAGCGCGAACGCGACAAGATCGCCCCCGTGGTCGACCACTGACGGCCGTGGTCGACGACTGACGGGAAACGCTTGTGTGGGTGGCGCCGCGACGGGGCTCCGTGAAGCTCCCGACGCCCTCCCCCTCCGAGTACGTCGTCCGCACCGCGGTCGTCGTCGCGACCCTCGCGGTCCTCCAGTACACCGGCACGTTCGTCGACGGGCCGCCGGGAATCGATCCCGCGCACCTCGCCGTCGTCGCCGTGCTGTTCCCGGCGGTCACCTATCTGCTCGCCGTCCTCGCCGCGAACGTGGACCGGATTCCGGAGTGAGTTCCGGGCGGCCGGCCGTTTGAGCACCGGGCGGCCGGCCGTCGGTCGACGTGTCCGGGCGTGCGTGAGTCCGGCCGCGCCGCCTCCCTACGCCAGCGCGGCCGCCAGCTTCTCTATCGGGTGTGCCGGCTCCGGCACCTCGCCGGGGCCCTCCTCCAACTGCGTCCGGCAGGAGGTGCCGGGCGCGACGAGGGCGTCGCCGTCGCTGGCGTCGACCTGGTCGAAGAGGGTCTCGCCGATGGCCTTGCTCATCGAGTAGTGCTCGGCCTCGTAGCCGAACGAGCCCGCCATCCCGCAACAGGAGGAGTCGAGCGGGTCGACGCCGTAGCCGGCGCGCCGGAGCACGCCGACCGCGTGGTGGTCCTTCTTCGTCGCCTTCTGGTGGCAGTGGCCGTGGTAGGTGAGCGACTCGGTCGGCGCGTCGAGCGCGAGTTCCTCGTCGAGCCGGTGGGCGTCGACGTACTCCATGACGCCGTAGGCGCGCTCCGAGACGGCCGCCACGTCGGCGTCGGGCACGTCGCTGGCGTCGCCGTCGAGCAGGTCGTGGTAGTCGGACTGGAGCATCACGGCGTCGGAGGGCTCGACGACGACCACGTCCCACCCGTCGCGGACGTCGGGCGCGAGCGTCTCCACGGCGTCTCTCGCCGTCGCGCGCGACACGTCCAGCATCCCCTTCGAGTGGGGCGGGCGCCCGCTGCCGTCGACGTCCGGAATCCGAACGTGGCAGTCGGCGGCCTCTAAGACGCGCACCGCGGCCTTCCCCGCGCCGGGGTTGGTGTAGGTCGTGTACACGTCCGGGAACAGCAGCACGTCGCGGGCGGCCTCCTCGCGCGGGACGCCCGCGCCGCCGCGCGCCTCGAACCAGTCGACAAGCGTCTCCGAGCGGAAGGTGGGCAGGTCGCGCTCCTTCGCGATCCCGAGCGCCTTCTCCGCGACGAGGCCGCTCCCCGGAATCTTGTTCGGGAGGTTCGAGAGCGGGGCGAGCTTCGAGGCGAGCGGCGCGAGCGACTCGAAGCGGCCGAGCAGCCGCGTCCGGAGGTCGACCCCGTGTTCCTCGTGGTGGGCGTGCTCGACCTCGGCCTTCAGCTTCGCCATGTCGACGCCGCTCGGGCAGTCCACCTTACACCCCTTACAGCCGACGCACAGGTCCATCACCTCGGTGACGAACTCGTCGTCGGTCGGGTCGTCGGGGAGCTCGCCGGAGATGGCCCCCCGGAGCATGTTCGCCCGGCCGCGGGTCGCCTGGATCTCCTCCTCCGACGCGCGGTAGGTCGGGCACATCACGCCGCCGGTCGTCTCCTGCGGGCCGCGGCAGCCGCCGCAGCCGTGACAGAGCTCGACCATCCCCTGCATTCCGTTGTCGACCGCCCACTCCATCGCGGGGTCGAAGCCGGCGTCGTACTCGTACTCCGCGTCGAACCGGAGGTTCTCGCGCATGTCGAACTCCCCGCAGACGTTCCCCGGGTTGAGCAGCCAGTCGGGGTCGAACGCGGTCTTGAGGTCGCGGAAGGCGTCCCAGAGGTCGTCCCCGTACAGCTTCCGGTTCCACTGCGTCCGAGCGCGGCCGTCGCCGTGTTCTCCGGAGACTGACCCGCCGAGCCGGACCACCGCGTCGGTGACGCGGTCGGCGATGTCGAGCATCGCGTCGACGTCGTCGACGTCCTTCGTGTTGATCAGCGGGCGGACGTGGAGCACGCCGGGACCGGCGTGCGCGTAGAAGGTGGCGAACGTGTCGTTGTCCTCGAGGATCTGCTGGAACTCCCGGGTGTACTCGGGGAGGTGTTCCGGCGGGATGGCGCAGTCCTCGATGAAGGAGATGTGCTTCTCGTCGGTGGTCCGCGAGAGGAGAATCGGGAGGCCCGCCTTGCGCATCTTCCAGAAGCGGTCGCGCTGCTCCGGGTCGTGCGCCTCCATCGCGTGGACCGCCCGCCGGGGGTGGCTCGTCGTCTCGGCGGCGCCCGCACTCGGGTCGGCCGCGGTGTCGACGCGGGTCGCTGCCGAACTCTCCTCCCCGCCCACTCGGTCCGCGATCAGGTCCGCGACCTTCTGTTTCCCCTCCGCGTCGTTCTCCGCGTAGAACTCGACGAGGAGGACGGAGTCGGTGCCGTCGGGCAGCATTCCGACGACGTCCTCGAACTCCGGCGTGTCGGCGGCGAGCCCCAACAGGACGTCGTCCATCACCTCGACCGCGGCGGGGTCGTGTTCGAGACACGCCGCCACGTCCTCCATCGCGTCGAGGAGGTCGTCGTAGGTGAGCAGCGCGACCGCCTTCGTCTCGGGGATCTCGACGAGCGAGACGGTCGCCTCCGTCACCGTCGCGAGCGTCCCCTCGCTGCCGGCCATGAGTCGGCCGAGGTTGACGACGCCTTCCTCGCCGTACTCGCCGCGGTACTCGGCGAGCAGGCGGTCGAGGTTGTAGCCGGAGACGTTCCGCTTCAGCTCCGGGAACCGCTCGTCGATCCGATCGGCCTCCTCGTCTACGATTCGGACGACCTCGGCGTAGATTCGAGGGAGGAGGTCGTCGGCGTCGGGGTCCGCGGACTCCCGAAGTTCCTCGACCGCGACCTCGCCGAACGTCGTCACGGTGCCGTCGGCGAGGACGACCTCCAGCTCCTCGACGTAGTGGTCAGTCTTCCCGTACTTCAGGGAGTGGGAGCCGGTGGAGTTGTTGCCGATCGCGCCGCCGACCGCGGACTTGTCGCGCCACGCCGGGTCGGGCGCGAACTTCAGCCCGTCGCCCTCGACCGCGGCGTTGAGGTCGCCGACGTACGCGCCCGCCTGAACGCGGGCCCGCTCGGCGTCGGGATCGGTCGAGAGCACGCCGTCCATCTCGCCGGTCAGGTCGAGGACGACCGCCTCGTTGACGGTCTGCCCGGCGAGGGAGGTGCCGCCGCCGCGCGGGAGGACGGGGATCCCCTCCGCGTAGCAGTACTCGTGGACGGCCGCGACGTCCGCGGTCGACTCCGGGATCACGACGCCGATCGGGGTGGCCTCGTACGCCGAGGCGTCGGTCGCGTACAGCCGCTTGGAGTAGTCGTCGAACCGCACGTCGCCCGCGACGCGGCGATCGAGCGCGTCGACGAGGTCCGGTCGCTCCACCGCGCCGCCGGTGTAGTCGAAGTCCCCGCCGTCCGTCGGGTCGGGACCCGGGGTGTTTGTCGCCATGCGAACCCCTCGCAGTCGAACCGTGAAAAACTTCCTGCCGTCTGCGCGTCAGGAGAATTCGATCGCCCGCGCGGCGGTCTCGCCCGCCGCGTGCTGGCCGCGCTATCGCCGCCCGGGAGCCGTCGCAAAACCCATATACCGGCCGGCGAAGGCACGATCATGTCACTCGCAGACGCGTCGACGTTCACGCGGCGGCTCGACGACCTCGGCGTCGCGGTCGCTGCGGGCCCGCCTGAGGAGTGCGCGACCATGGTCGAGGCGGCCGCGGGCGAGCCCGCGGTCGGCGTCCCGCTCGGCCGCTCGGGGCCCGACGGGCTCGCCGACTCGCCGGCGAGGCTGCCGGACCGAGTCGAGACGGAGCCGACGACCACCGACCTGCGCGCGGCTCACACCGGCGTCACCGCCGCGTCGCTCGGCGTCGCCGAGTACGGGAGCGTCGCGCTGGAGGCGGACCCGGCCGGCACGGAGCCGGTGAGCCTCTTCGTCGACCGTCACGTCGTCGTCCTCCGGGAGGCCGACATCGTCCCCGACATGCCCGACGCCTTCGACTGGCTCGGGCCGCGGGCGCGCGACGAGTCGGTCGACGTGGTGTTCGCGACCGGTCCGAGCGCCACCGCGGACATGGGCGGCCTCGTCCACGGCGCGCACGGACCGAAGGAGGTCCACGTGGTCCTGCTTCGCGACGACGGCGCGACGGACGGCTCGGACGCCGCCGACGCGGCGGAGGGCGTCCAATGAGCAGCGACGCCGAGGCCGGCGCGAGCGACGCCGCTGGTGCGGGCGACCCCGACCGCGAGACGAAGGCCGAGCGGATCCGCGAGCTGCTGGCGACCGAGGGCGACGCGGTCGCCGAGAACACCCGCGGCTTCAACGAGGGGCGCTACGAGTCGACCGGTCGCCTCGACGACTACGAGGCGCTGAAAGAGGAGGCGCGCGCCGTCAAGGAAGACGCGATCGAGCGGCTCCCCGACCTCATCGACGAGGTGAGGGAGACGGTGGAGGCGAACGGGGGCACGGTGTACCTCGCCGACGACGCGGCCGACGCGAACCGGTACGTCCGCGAGGTCGCGGCCGACCGTGGCGCCGAGCGCGCGGTGAAATCGAAGTCGATGACCTCCGAGGAGATCGAAGTGAACGCGGCGCTCGAAGCCGACGACGTCGACGTCGTCGAGACCGACCTCGGCGAGTGGGTGCTCCAGCTGGCCGACGAGGAGCCCTCGCACATCGTCGCGCCGGCGATCCACAAGTCGCGCGAGGCGATCGCGGAGCTGTTCGCCGAGCGGTTCGACCCCGACGACCCGCCCGAGACCGCCGAGGAGCTCACGATGTTCGCCCGCGAGCGGCTCGGCGACCTTATCGAGGGCGCCGACCTCGGAATGACCGGCGCGAACTTCGTCGCGGCAGACTCGGGCACCATGCTCCTCGTCACCAGCGAGGGGAACGCCCGGAAGACGGTGACGGCGACCGACACGCACGTCGCGGTCGCGGGCGTCGAGAAGCTCGTCCCGACCGTCGAGGAGTTCTCGCCGTTCGTCGAGCTGATCGGACGCTCGGGGACGGGTCAGGACGTGACCTCTTACATCTCGACGCTGACGCCGCCCGTGGACTCGCCGGTGCCCGACTTCGGAAGCGATCAGGAACCGCTAGCGGACGGCTCCGACGCCGACCGCGACTTCCACCTCGTCCTCATCGACAACGGCCGGCTGGCGATGCGCGACGACGAGACGCTGAGGGAGACGCTGTACTGCATCCGCTGTTCGGCCTGCTCGAACGCCTGCGGCAACTTCCAGAGCGTCGGGGGGCACGCGTTCGGCGGCGAGACGTACTCCGGCGGGATCGCGACGGGGTGGGAGGCCGGCATCGAGGGGCTCGACGTCGCGGCCGAGTTCAACGACCTCTGTACCGGCTGCTCGCGCTGCGTCCCGGCGTGTCCGGTCGGCATCGACATCCCGTGGATCAACACCGCGGTCCGCGACCGGATCAACCGCGGGGAGACCGACCCGAGCCAGCTCGACTGGGCGTTCGAGGAGCTGGTGCCCGACGAGGAGCCCGGCGGCCTCGACCTCGGCACGCGGCTCGTGGGCAACTACGCGACGCTCGCGAAGTGGGGCCATAAGACGGCGCCGATCGCGAACCGCCTCGCGGACGCCGGCCCGGTGCGCGCGCTCGCCGAGCGGGTCGCCGGGATCGACCGCCGCCGCGAGCTCCCCGAGTTCGCGCGCGAGTCGCTCGTCGAGTGGTTCGACGCCCGCGGCGGCCCCGCGGTCCCGGCCGACGAGGCGACCCGCGAGGCCGTCGTCTACCCGGACACCGCGACGAACTACGTCGACGTCGCGCGCGGGAAGGCGACCGTCAGGGCGCTGGAGGCGCTCGGGGTCCGCGTCCGCGTGCCGGACCTGCCCGGGAGCGGCCGCCCGCCGCTCTCGCAGGGGATGGTCGCGACCGCCGAGGCCGCGGCCGAGGACCTCTACGCCGGGCTGGCCCCGCACCTCGACGCCGGGCGCGACGTGGTCGTGATCGAGCCGAGCGACCTCGCGACGTTCCGCCGGGAGTACGAGCGGTTCCTGCCGAGCGAGTCGTCCGAGCGGCTCGCGGACGCGAGCTACGACGCCATGGAGTACGTCTTCGGCCTGCTGGAGAACGGCGCCGACCCGGCGGGGCTGCGCGCGCCGAGCGAGGGGACCGGGCCGGTCGCGTCCGGGAAACGGATCGCGTACCACCCGCACTGCCAGGCCCGAACGGTCGAGGTGGGCGAGTACGCGACCGCGACGTTCGAGCGGCTCGGCTACGACGTGCGCGTCTCCGACACGGAGTGTTGCGGGATGGCCGGCTCGTTCGGCTACAAGACGGACTACTACGAGCTGAGCGTGGACGTCGGCGAGCCGCTGCGGGAGCAGTTCGGCGACACCGACCGCACGGTCGTCGCCCCCGGCACGTCCTGTACCGAGCAGCTCGACGCCCTGCTCGACGCCGCCCCGAGGCATCCGATCGAAGTGATCGCGCCGCGAGGGTGACCCGGTCTCGGGTACCGGGAACCCGTCGGCGTCGGACGCGCGTCGTTCGACAACGAACGCTTATTAGGCGCGCTCGTGTCCGTATCGTGTATGAACGCAGCCCCCGAAGAGATCACGGCGCTCGTCGGTCGCGAGGTGTACTCGAGCAACGGCGTTTTCGTCGGTGAGATCGAAGACATCCAGCTCGATTTGGACGCGCGCTCCGTGACCGGCCTCGCGCTCGCCGAGCTCAACCACGAGCTGTTCGCCGGACAGGTGGACGGCTCGACCGGCGTGGTCGTCCCGTACCGCTGGGTCCGCGCGGTCGGCGACGTCGTCCTGATCAACGACGTCATCGAGCGGTACGACACCGGCGAGTCCGACGAGGAAGGGAGCGAAGTCGAGGCCCGCCCGGACGCCCGTTAAGCGAGGCCGAGTAGCAGCCGTCGGTCGCGACCTCAGAACGGAAGCGCGTCGCGGAGGCTGGCGATCACGCCGCGCTCCTCGCGGCGCGCCTCGTCGAACACCGGGTATAAGGCGTCGAGAAACGCCGTCTCGTTTTCGAACTCCCGCTTGGGCACGCGGTCGAGCGCGTCCGCGAGCGCGATGGAGCGTCCCTGCGCGTCGTAGGGCACCTCCTGGTCGCCGAGCGCGTCACGTAGCTCGGCGGCCGTCGCGGGAAACGACACGTCCGCCTCGTCGAGCCGGGCGTCGAGCGCGGCGATGCCGAACTCGATCGCCTCCGGCTCCTTCGTATCGCCGCCGCCGGGTGGCCGTGCTGCCATTACGGCGTGGTACTCTCTCCGACGGCTTGAAACCCCTGCTCTCGGCGCGTCCCGCTCATTCCGGCACGGACTCGATCGGCGGTTCGGCGTCGACGACGGCGAGCTCGACCCCGTCTCCGGACCGGTCGAAGGCGGCGACCGAGTCGTCGTCGTACGGCGGGACCGCGACGATCACCACGCCCGCGAGGTCGTCGGTCCGCGACACCCCGAGGAATCCGTCCGGATGCGAGACGAAACGCGCACCGCCCTCGCCCGCCGGCGTGCCGAGGTCGACGCCGAACACGGAGCTGACGGACTCCCCCACTGACGGGAGCGTGAAGTGGGTCACCACCGGCGTCTCCGGGTCGAGGCCGAGATCGGTCTCGAACTCGCCGGCGGGCGTCGCCGAGAGGCGGAGGTTCGCCTCGTCGGGGTCCTCGCTCGCCGCGCGCTCGCGCAGCACCGTCAACAGGTCGCGGGTGACGTAGATCACTGGTCGGGAGCCGCTACGGGACGCATTGGCAAAAGGTCACGCACGGGTCGCCCGGAACCGCAGCGCACCTGACCGCGCTCAGAACGGGAGCGTCGACTTGAGCGTCTTCGCGTACAGTCCCGGCGCCTTGCGCCGCGAGTCGGAGAGCGCGTCCTCGAGGGCGACCGCTGCGCGCTCGTGGACCCCGACCCCGTGGCCGACGAGGACGCGCTCGGGGTCGAGCCCGGAGAGCGCGGCCGTCGGCGGCGTGAGCCGGAGCATCGGGTGAACGCCGAGGCGCTCGCGGTCGCCGCGGAAGTACGAGGCGTTGCCGAGCGACTCGGGGACGATCAGCGTCTCCCCGTCGAAGAGTCCGACCTCCTGCCACGGCGGCAGCGAGGAGTCGCGGATCCGGATCGCCTCGAAGCCGGTGTCCGCGAGCCGCGAGCCGAACCGCTCGATCTCGACGTCCGGGTCCAGCTCCTCGGCGACGCCCGTCATCCACTCGGGGACGTACACCGGGGCGTCGTGGCGCGCGGCGACCTCGCCGCTGTCGCGCACGTGGCGGTCGAGCCCGACCACGACGCCTGCGACGTCGCCGAGCTCGTCGAGCAACTCGTCGACGCCGGGCGCGTCGACCGGGTCGACCACCCACACGTCGTCTCCGTCCGTCTCCTCGTTCGCGACCGCGAACGCGTGGCTCGCGCGTTCCATCGTCTCGTCGGGGTACGCGATCCAGCCGACCCCGCCGTCGTAGCGATCGATCTCGTGGAGGTCCGGCTCGTCGCCTTTCATTCCCATACCGCCTGTTCGGCCCGGACCCTTGTTAAGCCGTCTGCGTCGGAACGCCGATTCGGTGTTGGCGTGTGATCTTAGTGAGGGTGACTCAGGCCTCCGGCCACCTAACACAGCGAGGGAGTCCCCCCGTTCACGGCGGGCGGGAATCGCGCCATGAGTAACACCCAACCGCAAAACACTATGCTAACCAACTCCCCAATTTATATAAATACATAGCATCACATGTGATGTGTAGATGGAGCTTCAACGTACCGCTGTCGTGAAACTCTCTGTTCCCAACGACCGCCGGGACGACCTGAAGGAAACAATGGATACCTTCAGGAACGCCACCCAGCGGTTCGCTGATCGAGGATGGGAGGGCAACAACGACGGGTACGTGATTACCTCTCGCTCCCAGCTTCAACCATACCTCTACGACGACATCCGAGATGAAACCGGATTGCACTCTGACCTCTGTGTTGCTGCGGTCAACCATGCCGCCGATGCACTCCGTGGCGTCGTTGACCGCATGAAAGAGGGTGAGAAAGTTTCCAAGCCGGTGTTCACGTCGAACACGACCGTTTACAATACCAGTGCAATCAGCTATTTTGATGGGTATTGTACGCTTGCCGCCTACGGCAGTGGTCGTGTAAAAGCCGAATACGTCTATCCAGACGATTCCATTCAGGCTGAGTACATGGAATCAGACGAATGGGACAAACAGGGGGCGAAGCTCCGATACGACCAGCAGACAGATGCCTACTACCTCCACGTTTCAGTCAACCAGGAACGTGACGACACGCAGGAAGAAGCTGAGGGCCGAACAGTCCTTGGCGTGGATCGCAACGTGGACGGGTATCTCGCTGTGACCAGCTCTGGTGCGTTCATCGGTAACGCAGACCTATTGAACCACAAACGCCGCGAATACGAACGCCGACGCGGCAACCTACAACAGACCGGAACGCGATCAGCCCATCTCACAATCCAGTCGATTGGTGACCGCTTCGCCAATTGGAGCGAGAACTATCTACACTATGTGTCGAAAGAGGTAGTTACTGAGGCTGTCGCCAACGGGTGTGAGACGATTGTACTGGAAGACTTAGAGAATATCCGAGAGCGGATGTCGGATCTCTCAAAATTCCAGCAGTGGGCGTTTCGAGAGCTATCGCGGAAGATAACCTACAAGGCGAAAGCTGAAGGAATCACTGTTGAAGTGGTGAATCCAGCCTACACAAGCCAGCAGTGTAGTCATTCCGAGTGTGGGTTCACACATGAGGGTAACCGCGACGGCGATGAATTTGTGTGTCAGAAGTGCGGCAAAGAGCTACACAGCGACTACAACGCGGCGCGAAACATAGCAGCGCGGTATCTCCGGAATCGGCGTAAGTCTGGTTCCGGAGGGGCAACCAATCACCTTGCCCTGAAGTCAGGAACAGTGAATGGGAGCGGCGATTTCACGCCCACCGTATCACGCGGGTAGACCGGGAGTTCACTGACAAACCCCGGCGTTTACGCGCCGGGTGTAGGTGATTTGATCGAGCAGCCGCGCGAGGGGCGGTCAGGAATCTCGACTGCCTCGCCCGCGAGCACAGCGTCGATCGCGTCGCGAATATAGAATTCTGTCGGCTCGTCATCTGGGTTGAGCGCGTCGTCGAGCCGGCCGTGATACCGGAGCCGCCACGTCCCGTCCTCGCGGCCGAAGAGGAACGGGTCTGGCGTACAGACGGCGTCGTAGGCGGCCGCGACCTCGCCCGTCTCGTCGCGGAGGTACGCGTCGTACGCGACGGTACCGTCCGCGACGGCTTCGCGCATCGCCTCGAAGGAGTCCTCCGGGTACTCGTCGGCGTCGTTGGGGTTGATCCCGACGACCGCGAGATCGTCGTAGTCGGCCGCGAGCTCGTTCAGCAGGTCGATCTTCGCCTTCGCGTACGGGCAGTGGTTACAGGTGAAGACGACGAGCAGCGCGTCCGTCTCGAAGTCGTCGAGCGCGTACGTCTCGCCGTCCGCGCCGGGCAACTCGAAGTCGGGGGCGGCGTCGTCGCGGTCGAGTTCCGAGTCGGATTCCATCTGGACCATATACAACCGTACGGGCGGGAACCGGAAAAGTCGTTGCGGGTTACTTAACGTACCGAGTCAGAGGTTCACGACGAGCCGCACACTCGAGACCGGCGAATCAATGACTGACCTGATCTGTTAACTACCTAATTCAACGCTAGTCTTTTATATGACTGAACAAAAATAATAATAGAAGATAGTATGAGCAAGGCAGAGTCTGAAAAAGTAGTGTCCGTATCGTCGCGCGGGCAAGCCACAATTCCGAAGGAGTTCCGTGAGGAGTTGGGTATCGACACGCCCGGCCGTGTGAAGTTCATTCGGACTGAAGAGGGCGACATCGTTGTTCGCCCCATCCACTCGGTTACAGACCTGCGTGGGGTTTTGGAAGGGAAGACCGACGATCAGGGGCGCTCAGCAACGGAGCGCCTCCAAGAGGAACGGACAGCGGACAAAGCCAGTGAAGAAGAGTTGCGGCAGCGCTACGCCGGTGACGACGAGACTGCCCCATGACGGACGGGGCTGAGATTCCCGAAACGATCGTCTTCGACGCCGAACCACTCATCGCCTATTTTTGTAACGAACCAGGGAGCGATACCGTCGAAACGTACGTCGACGCCATCGAAGGCGCAGCAGACGGCTACATCTCGGCGGCCAATCTTGCCGAGGTCCACTATATTGTGCGGGCGATCGACGGCGAGGAGCGCGCTGATGCCGTCGTCGACGTCCTCGAGGAAAGTGGCATCCGTCGCATCGACACCGAACAGACATGGGCGCCAGCAGCCGACTTCAAATTCCGCTACTCACCAGCACTCGGTGATGCTTTTGCGCTCGGGACAGCAGCGCACGTCGACGGGGTGCTGTTGGTCGGTGCCGACGACGACTACGACGACGTCGCCGATGTCCCGATCATTCGGTTCCGGACCGAACCAGCTTGACTTCCTCTCACGACTCTCGTGGGCTCTCTCCTCCGTTCTCTACAGAGTCGGCCAAACCGGGTCCACCGACAAGCCCACCCATTTGGGGTGGGTTGGTGACGACAGACTGGCTGTGACTCGCTTTCCCTCCTTAACCACGACCGGACCCACCGCTCAGTACTCGATCGCCGCGGAGTAACGATTCAGAACGGCCACGAGCCCGGCGCCGACGAGCGCCGCCAGCGCGAACCGCGGCGCGGCCGCCCGCCACGACTCGCCGCTCTCGGCTAACCGCGCGGACACCTCCACCAGCGGCGCGCGCAGCGCCCCGACGACGAGGCTCACGAGGAACGCGAGCGTGGCGGCCCGCGCCCGCGACAGCGCGTAGCGGACGGTATGCGCGATCGTGAAGAGCCCGCAGACGCCGCCGAGCAGGAACGCCGCCACCGGCGGCAGCGTCTCGACGAGCGCGTCCGCGCCGTTCCCGAGCGCGAGCGCGCCCGCCCCGTCGACGAACCGCGCGACGACGCCGGACATGTACTCGTACTGGCCGAGGACGATAAGCAGCAGCGAGCCCGAGATGCCCGGGAGCACCATCGCGCTGACGGCGACGCCCCCCGCGAGGAAGACGACCGGGAGGGGGCTGCCGAGCGCGGTCGCGGCGACGCCCGACGCGAGGAACGCGAGCGCGAAGCCGGCGGCCGCGGCGGCCTTCCGGCGCGGCGTCGAGAGGTCGACGTCGCCGAGCAGCACCGCGGCGCTCGCCGCGATCAGCCCGAAGAAGAAGCCGTACGTCGCCACCGGTTGCGTGGCGAGCAGGCGGTTCACCGCGCTCAACACGGCCACGACCGCGGTGCCGATACCGGCGCCCAACACGAGGAGGAAGGCGCCGTCGACCTCGCGGAACGCGGCCCGAGCGTCGGCGCGGCGTCCGGGCCGCACACCGGCGAGCACGCGACGCGCGCGGTCGGGGTCGACGGCGGTGACCGCCGCGATCAGGCGCTCGTAGATCCCGACGATCAGCGCGATGGTGCCGCCGGAGACGCCCGGCACGGCGTCGGCGCTCCCCATCGCCACGCCCTTCAGGTAGATCGTCGCCCACTCGCGGAGGTCGGCCATCTGCTCGCACGAAGCGCAGCCGCAGTAAAGAAGGGTGGGATCGCGCGATCGCATCGACTGCGGTGAGCGCGACCTCGGCGCCCGCGGTCAGTTCGGTGCGGTTGCCGTCGTGGCGGCCGTCGCCGTCGTCGCGGCCGGCTCGGCGCCGGTCAGCGACCCCGCGTCGGTGGAGTTCGTCGAGTTCCCGTCGTCGCTTCCACTCTCGTCATCGACGGGGCACTCGGGGTCGCCGCTCGGGCAGTCGATGATCTCCTCTTCGAGTTCGACCGTCGACGCCGAGTCGTCTTCTCCGACGACCTGCCCTTCGGTCACCTCGACCTGCCCGACGCGCTGGGTGGTGTACAGGTCGTCGCCGGTCGTCCGCTCGGTGGTGACGTTGTACGGCCCGGTCGCTCGGACGCTCGTGTTCGTGTAGCCGTTCTCGGGGCCGAACTCGTCGTAGCCCGTCGTCGAGTACGGGAGCGTGAGCTCGAAGCTCCCGTCGTCGTCGGCGGTCGCGTACTGCGTGTACTCGAACGTCTGGCCGTTCGGCTTCTCCAACTCGACGGTCGCCTCCACCTCCTGGCCGGGCTCGGCGCCCGAGCCCTCGACCGTCGCCCCCGGAACCCGCTCGAACGTCTTGACGAAGTCGTCGCTGAACGCGCCGAACAGCGACTCGCCGAACGTCGCCTGGAGGTCGACGCCGAACCGCTGGGCGAGGATCTGCGCCTGCTGGGCGTACGGCGACCGCCCCGGGGCCTCCGTGGCGTGAACGAGCCGGTAGTGTTCGAGGGCGTCGAGCCGCTCCGAGGGGACGCCCATCACGCCGCCGACCTGCGCCGAGCCGTCCTCTTCGACGTACGACTCCGCGGCGGAGAGGTTATCGAACCGCTGGATCGGCTGCCCCTCGCTCGGGAGGACCTTGATGTCGACCTGCTCGCCCGAGGCGGTCTGTGCGGTCTGCGGCTGCCAGTCGAGGACGACCGGCTGCGGCTCGACCGCGCTCCCGTAGTGCTGGTAGAGCCGGATCATCTGGCTCTCGTGGTAGCGCTGCGTCCGCGTCTGGAGCGCGGGCTGGAGGCCGCCCTGCTGCCCGTTCTGTCCCTCCACCTGCCGGTAAAGCAGCTCGTTGAAGTCGTTGACCGTTTCGTTCCCGCTGTAGAACGTGACCGGCGCGTTGAACTTGGAGTTCGGCGACGCCATCTGCCAGTCGACCATCACGTAGCGGGTGTCGTTGCCCTCGGTGCTCTGGCTCGCGAGCACTTCGGCGGCTTCCTTCTCGCTCGGCGCGAGCAGGTAGTCGGCCGCTTCGCCCGCGTTCTGCTGGAACGGGTTGGCGTTCGGGATGCGCTCGGCGCGCGTGGTGATCCAGTGGCCGTAGTCCCACCACGACTGGACGCCGTACGCGCCCTCCGGGTACTCGAAGTCGCCGTCGGCCGGTCGCTCGTAGGTGCCGTACAGCTCCATGGGGTTGTCCGCGCCCTCGAGTTCGCCCGGCTGGGGCGTCTCGTCGTTCATCCACTGGAGGCTCTCGTCCCACTGGACGACGCTCCCCGGCTGGCTGGAGTTGCCCGCCTGCCAGACCGGGGTGGCGACGCCGACGAGCGGGACGATGAGGATCGCGAGCACGGCGGCGACGGTGAGCACCTGCCAGCCCTCGATCTCGCGGACGGCGTCGAGCGAGGCGAGGTCGAGGGCGTCGAGCGCGACCTGGAGGAAGTACGCCGTGCCGACCGCGACGACGACGGCAAGGTAGTAGTTGAAGCGGACCTGCGTGAACGCCGCGCTGCCGATGAACGCCGCCCACACGACGAAGTACAGCTCTTCGGCGTCGTACTCGACGAGCAGCGTCGCGCCGACGAGGAAGGCGGCGGCGATGAGCAGGCCGATCACCTGCCAGTCGACGCCGACGAGGCCACCGATGGCGCCGTACGCCTGCGGGACGGCGTAGACGGAGCCGACGACCGCGAGCGCGGCCGGGATGTAGAGGGTGTGATTGGTGTCGTCGGAGCGGTACAGCGGGCGCGCGAGGATGTAGAGGACCGCCGCGAGCGCGAGGAAGAAGGCGAGCCCGTACTGCGAGAGGACGAAGTCCGAGAAGGCGGCGTCTTGGAGCGGGGGTTGCCCCTCACCAATAGTGCGGAACGACGCACTCGCGCTGAAGCCGACGAAGTTCAGGAGGTTCCTTGTGATGAGCGACCACAGGGAGGGGAGCGCGATCCAGACGAAGGCCGCGGACGCGAGAATGAGACCACTGACCGCGGGTGGGTAGTTCGTCGCCTCGATGTCGCGCGACTCCCACTGGCGCGCGAGCCACGCGAGGAAGATGGCGCCGACCGCGACGCCGAGTGGGAGGACGACCTGTGTGAGCGAATAGCTGGTGACACCGAACTCGAGGTTGTCGAGCGCGATAACTTGCATGAGACCCGCGACGGTCATCGAGACCGCGCCCGCGAAGGCGATCGGCTCGGGACTCTTGCCGTGGTGGACATCGCTTGTGATCTTCACCGCAAGGAAGACCCCGGTGATGCCGACCAAGAGGACGCCCGGCTGCCACGTCCACATGTACAGGCCGAGCGCGACGCCCGCAGCGACCGCGTAAGCGGCGGGACGTTTGAGCGCGTCCCAGTCGCGGTCGACGACGAGTTCCCAGACCGGCTTCTCGCGGTTGGCCACGCTAAACGCGACGAGGAAGGCGAGGACAGCCGTGCTCTGGAAGAGGACCTCGGCCGCGCTGTGGTCCGGAAAACCGACGAGCGAGTACCGGAGGAAGGTACCGGAGAACAAGGCCAGTATCACTGTGCCGGCGAGCGCGGGAACGCGGTCGGTGAACCGACGCGCGATAAAGTAGGTCGGAATCGCGACGAGTGCCCCGACGATGGGGGACATGACGAGCATGACCTCTTCGGGACTCCCCATGATCGGCTGAGCGATCCAGATGCCGACCACCATGATGTGGTCCCACAGTGTGCCGAACTGCCCGGCCGACCGGCCAACGGGGAAACCGGTCCAAGGGTCGAACGGCATGGTGTTCGGCCAGTTCTGGAGGAGGAAGCTCGTTTCCCGGAGGTGATACCACGCGTCGTTCCCGCGGAAGTACACTTCGCCGTTGCGGACGAAGTTCCCATACGACCGAAGGCGGGTCCACAACATGAACACGACGGCTCCGAGGAGGACCGGAACGTGGTACCACCGTTGGAGGACCTCGGGGAGCGATCTCTCGTCCTCCCCGACGGCGTCGGTTTGTTCGCTCATTACACGGTGTAACTCGCAAAACGTCCATAAGGCTTGTTATAACTGGCTGGCAGGAGGTTCAGAATCCTTATTGATCCGGGCGTGATATTTTGCGATAATGAAGGTCTCCGTCGTCGTCTGTACGTACACGATGGACCGCTACGACGTCTTTACGGAGGCTGTCGAAAGCGTCCTCGCACAGACCTACGATCCGATAGAAGTCGTGCTCGTGATCGACGGCAACCCAGAGGTGTACGAGCGGGCGGTCACGGACTTCGGCGACCGCGAGAACGTCGTGATCTCCGACAACGACGAGAACCAGGGAATCTCGTACAGTCGGACGCGTGGCGCGGAGCTGGCGTCTGGGGAGATCGTCGCGTTCATCGACGACGACGGGGTAGCGGAGCCGGACTGGCTTGCGAACCTCGTCGAGGTGTACGAGGAGACGGACGCGATCGCGGCCGGCGGCGACGTGCGTCCGAACTGGAAGGGGGAGCGGCCCGACTTCTTCCCCGAGGAGTTCTACTGGCTCGTTGGGTGCGTCGAGCCGAACTTCGCCGAGGACGGCGAGGAGGTCCGGAACACGTACGGATCGAACATCTCGTACCGACGAGATGCGTTTCTTGAGGTCGGCGGGTATGACCCGAACACGGGCCGGAAGGGCGACAAGCACCTACAGGCTCACGAGGCGCCGGTCGGAATTCGGCTGCTGGAGGAGTTCGGCCGGGGAATGGTGTACACCGAAGACGCCGTCGTCCATCACACGCTGTTCGAGTACCGCGGGCAGTTCCGGTGGCTAGTGTTCCGGTCGTTCTGGCAGGGGTACTCCAAACGCGTGATGGATCTGTTGTACCCGGACGCACCAGACGCCAAGGGCGATTATCTTAAATGGTTGCTGACGGACCGCGTACCGCGCCGGGTGGAGGGGCTCGTTCGGTCGCCGTCGACCGCGGCGGTGACGCAGCTCGGTGCGATCGGAGCGTTCACCGCGGCCGTCGGGTTGGGGTATCTGTACGCGATGGTAACGTCGGATCTGGTGGAGAAGGCAAACTCGTGAATAAGTAACGGTAAGCAGCGATCAACGATATCCGAGGTCTCGCAGGTGTTCTTCGATATCCGTCTCGACGGAGGTGTCCGATTCCGTATCCGGTTCGCGTGTCTTCTCGTCGGTCGCTTTCGTTACCACCCACGGTACTTTTTTCACAGCAGGATGAGGGAACCCCTCTGGATGGCCATACGCTTTCCCTTCCCCGAATGCTTCGCCGTGGTCCGACGTTATCACTACCTTCTCCGCGTCGATGTTCTGTAAGAGTTCTTCGACATCGTCGAGAACCCACCGGAGGGTCTCCTTGTACGCGTTGAGAACCTCGTCACGCGAATCTCGGCCCTCCTCGAGTAGTTCGTAGCCGCGGTCTTCTAGTTCGGTGGGTTCACGACTTTCGGATACTGCTGCTCCAACATAGGGGAGATGTGGTTGGGTGTAATGTGCGATGATCCGCTCAGCACTTCCCCGACGACCCTCCTCAATCGTTTGATCGGTCATCGGTTCCGGGTGAATGGTTCGGTACTTCTCATCATGGTTGGTCTTCCAGACTTGTACGTGCGAATTAAAATCGTGACCTGGAACAACAGACCACGATGATAAATCAATAGGGAGAGTGTTGTTCGCCGGGGGGCGCAGCCCCGCCTCCAATACTGATTCACTATATCCGTTGGCGGAAATATAGGAAGTATCCTTGATTTCGTCACGGTACTCCTCGGTAAACGTGTTCGACATCCACTCTGCCGACTGACTCCCGATAGACCATACACTCCCGACATCCCTAATGAATTCGTACTCGTTCGCGACTTCGCGAAGTGTGTCGACCCGACAGGCGTCAAGGACGATAAGCAAATCCCAATCCTTCTCATAAACGTTTTTGCCGATCGGATAGCGAGAGGTGATCGCATACCATACGATTAAATAAAGTGTGAATACGAAGTAGAGTGGCGCACGTTTCGGATGCTCTCGAACATGATCGCGCAGTTCGGAAACCCACTCCTCAAGATTCGATTCCATCGGGTGAGGTTAGAAATCTCTCCTTCAAGAAGTCAGCGGTGTACTGTGGCGGCGTTGAACTGGTCGGTGCCTATTCGTGAAGTCTTTAGCGGAGTGCCAACCATTTCTTGATAAATGAGCGGGGACTCTATTGGTGAGGACATCGCAGTCGCTCACTGGGGCGAACACGTCAACGGCGGTGGTGATCGCGTCGCGTGGGAACTCTCACGTGTGTTTGATACGACTCCGCTCTACGTCGGATGGCGGGACGAAACTATCGAACCCGATGATATCGAAACGACTCAGATAATCAACGGACGAATCCACGGGTGGGCACTTCGTCGGGGTGGCATGGCCCGAATGCTCTCTCACATGCTGGGCTGGCAGGTCGCGGAACCGCTCCGTGGGCACGACGTACTTGTTACAAGTGGGAACGAACCGCTGTTCTACGTCCCCCCCACCGAACAGACGTGGGTCGCGTACATCCATCACACGAACCGACGCCAGTCGGACCAGATTGACGAACTCGGTGACGGTAGTCTCACGCCAGTAAAACTACTGTTGTACTACGCTATCCGCGTTGCGTTCGACCACAATACCCACAAGCCAAACCTATTCCTCGCGAACTCCGAACAAGTGAAACGACGGATGATCCGCTACTGGGGGATCCCGGCGGAGAAGATTGAGGTGGTGTATCCACCGGTCGACACACACGAGTACTCCCCCGACGACGCCGAGACGAACGACTACTACCTCACCCTCTCCCGGCTAGATTGGCACAAAAGTGTCGACGATATCGTCCGAGCTTTCGATAACCTTGACGCGACACTCGTCGTCGCCGGTGACGGCCCAGAGCGCGAGAAGCTTGAACGCATGGCGGGAGAGAACGTCGAGTTTGCGGGCTACGTTAGTGAGTCCACAAAAAAAGAACTGCTGGCGGAGGCGAGAGCTTTTGTCTTCAACGGCCAAGACGAAGACTTCGGTATTTCTCCCGTAGAGGCACTCGCCGCTGGAACGCCATTGATCGGCGTAGAAGAAGGGATGACGCAGTACCAGATCGTCGACGGCAAGAACGGATATTCCTTCGCGAGAGACCCGAGCGGCACATCGATCCGAGAAGCGGTGGCACGGTTCGAGAGCGAGGGTGTGAAATGGGAAAGCGGAGAGATTGAGGAGTTCGCGGATCGCTTTTCGGTGGACGCCTTCCACGATCGGGTACGTAGCGCTGTTTGGGATGCTGTCCAGAAATCGAACACAGAACCAGACTGGTACAGTGAAATCTCCGGATCTGGGAAGTGAGGATCGTTATCGAAGGGAAAATCGAGGCCAGCAGACCTTTGACGTAGTGTTACTACCACGAATCCAATGAGACCGTCGCCCCTTGTGAGCGTGATAATACCGACATACTATCGAAGAGATGTCGTTGATGCCGTCGAGAGTGCGGTTTCACAGACGTACGAAAACGTTGAGGTAATCGTCGTCGACGACTCCGGGGAGGGCTACGCATCCCAGTGGCTCGATTCTCGAGAAGATGTATTGTACGTTCAATTAGAAGGGAATCAAGGGGCAAACTCAGCGAGGCAGACCGGATTCGAGCTATCGTCCGGAGATTTCATTCACTTTCTCGACGATGATGACCGACTGAAGCCGGAAAAGATAGAAAAGTCAGTCGAAACCATGCGCGGTCGAGATGAGCTGGCTGTCGTTTACTCGGGTGTAGAGTTCGACGGAGAGTCACAGCATCCGCATCATGCGTGTAGAGGAGAGGTGTTACGCAACGCACTCGAATTCGAGATGTGGCCCTGTATGACTTCGACGATGTTGATACGAAGAAGCGCAATCGAACAGTCGGAGATGTTCGTTGAGCTACCTGGCGGGGACGATTTACAGATGATGATCGAACTAGCCAGGTTCGGTGAGTTTGACTTCGCTGACGAGGTGCTCGTGGAAAAGAGTCGTTCTCCCGATGCGAGGGGTGCGTCGAAAGGTGCCTTTGAGGGGCGATTCGAGATAATAGAGAAATACTCGAAGCTCTATCAAAAACACCCGAAGGAAGTACAGCAGAAGGCGCTTTCGGAGACAGAATTCACCAAAGCGAAATACTACTTGGAGAACAGGGTTTGGTCTCTGACTGCCGTAACCTCTATGTTCAAACATTGTCGAGTCAACCCGGATCCAGGTATACTGTGCCCGTTTAAAATACTCGCAAGCGTTTTCGGGAGACCTGGCTGGAAGCTCAGCAACCGGGCACGTGATCAGGTTTTAACTTAAAGATGACATCGAATGACACTACTGTCGGCCTTGCTATCGTCACGATGGATCGGTTTGTCGATACCGTAGAGACACTCCTACAGATCGATTTAACCAAATTTGAACAAGTCCTCGTCGTGGACGATTCATCGGGGGAAAAATTGGAAACTTGGTGTGAAACCAAAGATGGGATCCGCTATCAGAGAGGCCCCCAAGAGAACATGCAGGCGGCACGGAATCAGGCGATCAACTCACTCTCGACTGAGGTGGTAACGTTCATTGATGATGATGTTTATTGCCCAGAAGACTTCGGAGATCGGGTGCGAAGTCGATTCGAGGAGGGCGACGATCTAGTGGCTGCTGGGGGGCCTTGCCCCCCGGTCGCGGAGCAGACGGACTATGGCGTGTGTGATTTTTCTACTCTATCCATTACGAGGGTGGGAACGATTTACGGGGATGCTTCGACACTTATCCCCGAAGAAGCAATATACGTGGACACTCTTAAGGGGGCGAACATGAGTTTCTTGAGAGAGACCCTTCGAGAGATCGGGGGGTTCGACACCGGGTACGGTGGTCACTCACAGAGAGAAGAGACCGACGTGTTTGCTCGTATTAGCGAGTTCGGGAGGATTTGTTACGATCCGAACCTGCTTTGCTATCACAAGGAGAAGGGAGACGAATTCACACCAGAACTATTCACTTGGCGGTTCCGTAACCACGGCCGGTTCGTGAGGAAGAATTTCGGCCTTTCGGCTTCAGTGCTCGCCTTATTCATGCTTTTTTTTCGGTTGTGTGGTAGCCCAGAGAGCGTATACCAACTCGTATTCGAAAAGTACGTTCAGAAGCGGCCGGTCCCAATCTCTAAATGTATTTTGAGTTTCTTTATCGGGGTCCTCAAATATTGAGTATAATAGTGTCGATATACGTTTCTGGTTGGTTCGTTCGCTGAGCGAAAGTTGTCAGAAGTACTGGGCAAACGATTTGTAGTCCCGACAGTTCTAAGCAGGTATGTCTGGCGAGATGTCTGCTCCCATCCCCTCGAATAAACCGAACATAGTGTGGATAACTTTGGATAGTGTTCGGGCCGACCACACGTCGATCAATGGCTATGATCGCACGACAACCCCGGAGCTCTCACGCATTTTGTCGGAAGGGGGAATTAACTTCGAACACGCGATAGCACACAGTTCACGGACACCGATATCGGTCCCGTCTATGTTGACGGGTATGTACCCATCACGTCATCGGATGCTCGGGATGGAGTCCTCGGCACGCATTCCGGAAGAGATTGAGACAGCACCGGAGTTGCTTTCCGAAATCGGGTACCGGACGATCGGGGTTTCCGAGAACAACTACGCAGGAGCAGCGAAGGGGTTGGACGAGCGGTTCGACGACTTTACGAAATCGTCTCCCTACACGCTAGATGATTTTGTTTCTCGTGAATTGGGGCTCAGCGCCGCGAAGTATCCCCTATACCTCCGAGAGCACGGGCCGGGGTTCACTCTCGATGTTAGTGCACACGGCAAACAGAATTCGTTTTTCACCACGGATATAACCAAACGGAAGCTCAAACGTGCGTCGAAGGGAAGCGAACCGGTGTTTTGCTACGTCCACTTTGATGACCCACACCTCCCGTACGTCCCTCCCAAGGCGTACGAGGAGACGTTCCTCGAAAATAGTACGGTCGACGGGGACGAAGCAGTTTCACTCGCAAACGAGGTTCATGAGAACCTCAATCAGCTGATCGCCGACGGCCTTCCGCTCTCTGAGAGTGACCTACGAACGTTGGTTTCCATGTATGACTCTTGTATCAGATATACCGACAGTTGCGTAGGTAGCCTCGTAGATTACATCAGATCGACGTTCGAGGATACGATAATCGTGATTACTGCGGATCACGGTGATCTTCTCGGAGAGCGTAATCTACTGGGACACTATCCGGTCGGTACTGTACTCCACGACGCGTTGATACACGTCCCGCTCGTCGTCTACGGCCTGGAAGGCATATCGCGACACAGCTTGAGACCGACACAGCACATGGACGTAATACAGACGATACTGGAACGGGTCGGAGCAGATACGAGTCAGTTCCAAGGGGTCGATCTCCGCAGTGAAACCCGGGACGTGGCCATCAGTCAAGAGCACTTGGAGTCGGTTGACGACGAATCACAGGAGAATTACGAGAGCCTGCTGGAGTGTAACCCGAATTTTGATCGTTCCGATTTGCCACAGTCGGAGATAACGACTGCTAGAACGACTGAGTTCAAGCTCGTACAAACGGACCGACAGACGGATCTCTACCGGCTTCCCGACGAGGAAAACGCGGTCAATTCCGAATATCCGGGTGTGTATCGACAGCTGTCACAATTCCTCTCGGAGTGGCACGAGACGGAAGGAAATCCATCAGAAATTTCTCCCGACGAAGCTTCACTTGACGAGAAAACAAAAGAGCACCTTAAGGATATGGGTTACGCAGACTAATCCACGGTGCCGCTCTGTTAACAGCGCATTTTGGCGTTTACTTATTCGCCTCCTCCATGTAACCCAGTTCTCGAAGTCTGGCTTCGGCTTCGCTAGATAACTCACGATCCTCTCCTTCTATCTGGTCCTCTAAGGCGTTCTTGACGACTTTCTCAGCGAATTCTTCGCTGAACTGCGGGTTTCCATATTTGAGAGGCTGAGATAGTAACCCTTCCATCCCGTGCTTGATCACAGACAGCGGTCGCCGTCGATGGTAGTATCTCGCTCCACTAATTGCCATCTTCACCACAATCCACTTCAGACGCGAAACCAGTCCTTCATTTACGAAGACGTAACCACCGTTTGGTCCCCAAACTCCTTCAGAATCCATATCTGCACTCTCAGTCAGATATACTGCCCGGTTACTTGTTTCCGATATCTCATGGGTTAGCACATCATTCGGGACTTGATCTTTTTTTCCTAATGCGTTCGCAACGATCGGGAAGATATCTGTATGTCCGATAAGATCTTGGTGAATACTCGCTCCCTCGTTGTAAATCAACGTGGGAACGTACGATATCTCAGGTGTGATTGAGTGTCGGTGCCCCACAAGTCCATTCTCCCCAAGTGTTTCACCGTGATCCGCGGTCAGGATTACGAGCGTATCCTCCAGAATCTCTTTCTCCTCTAATTCGGCGACTCTCGATTTAAATCGCTCGGCAGAAAGACGCGCCGAACGCTCATAATCGTCAATAAGCTTGCCGCGATCTGTTCGGACTTCTTTCCAATACGATTCAGTTCCTTCCGGTATCGTGGTTTGTTGGTCTTTTGCGTATGGAACGTGGGTCAGTAGATCACGTTCCATAATTAAGAACGGCTCATCTAACTCGAACGGTTCTGAAGGGACATCGTGTTCTGCACCAAGTACTTCTCCAATTTGGCCGATACCACGGTAGAAACCAGTATTGACTGTTGGAAATGCGGTAAATATGGTTTCCATCTCAGAATCCAGTTCATGATGAAAACCGTAGACGCCGTGTTCATGGGGATAGCGCCCCGTAACGAGTGTCGCGAACCCCGGTGGACTGAATGTGCCGCTTGAGATGGTCTTCGTAAATCCGTGATTGTCTCGAAGCGACGGACTAAGATAGTCCATCCGCAATGCGTCAGCAACGTAAATGTAGACGTTGTCAAAGTTATTTTCAATCCCGTTTATTTCTAAAGTGGTCATTGGTTGTTACTCTCATCTCTTGGAGATGGTTATTAAACCCGGCGTTAAATCACTCCAGATAGCCGAGCCCTTGGAGCCGCTCACTAACCGTTTCGTCTGTCGCGTTAGACTCAGCGCTCACACTATCATTTTTGATCTCTCGCCTCGGCCCCTCATCTACTCCCCACGGTACTGTCACGAGTTCACCGAGGCGAAGATTACGCGGATGTCCAAACACCCGAATCGGAACTGGCCACGACCTCCCTCCGTACATGTTCCCGTGATCAGAAGTAACTACGACCCGCTCGTCAAGCTGATTGAGCAGAGAGTTAACATCTTCCATCACGACTTTTAAGTTTTCGGCGTAGGCTTCGAGAGTCTCGTCTTTCTCGACCAACCCCTCACGAAGTGCGTCCCATGTACTAGCGATATCCTCATGTTGGTGGTTCTTCGCATCAAGTCCGAGATCGTCGTACGTCATATTAGTATAGTTCAAATCTGGATACCCGATGAACGGGTAGTGAGGCTGGAGATAATGAACTATCAGACGCTTATTTGGATATTCCTCTCTGGCTTTCAGCGCTGCTTCCGTAATTGCTTCGGGAGGCACGACTGATGTTTCTGGATCGAGATTATCACGCCACACCTCCACCATCTCGTGAAACGCGTCAGGTTGATGTCGTGACACCATTGGATTCGAGCTGATGTAGACGATGTCTCCATGCTCGTTGAATGTGTGTTGTAGCCACTCTGGGGTCGCACTCGCGTTACTTCGTACTCGTTCGTAGTGGTCGAACGAGTTATCGAAGTTGAGTTCCTCAAAAAGATCTGCTCGACACCCATCAATAATCACTAACGTATCCCATTGTTTATCTAAGAAATTTGTTGATTCCGATCGTGGCGATAATGACTGTTGAACAGGTTCGTTGATATACCGGCGAATACGCCCTCGCCACCAACCCCAGTTACCTCCGTTCTCCCGTAGCTCGCCTACTATGTGCCGAACAGAATCCGTGGTTCCCATTTAGACAACACCAGTTGATTCTCGAAGGTTTACTTTACTCATTGTAATATCCGATTTTGATTGTTCCTCTGCCGTACAAGTATATAAAATGGCGTGGATCCTGCTTCTCTGTACCTGTACGGATGATTCTCAAACCACGGACCAGTACACAAACGCCGAAATACGGCTACACAGAATGAGGGATTAAACCGGAGTCCGTCAGATTAGGTTCCTACTTTGTGGTTCTACGAGTCTCCGTTTGAAGAACAATGGCAGAGCTACCGGTGTATGGACATGCCAACAATCCATTCTTACTTCGAAGAGCCCAAAATGCTGGTGAGAAACGAAATTCTGGTGTTATTGAATACGCTTCAGAAGAATTACTTTCTAAGTACGTAGTCCTCTAAGACGAGCTTATCGAGCCCCATCCCGTAGAAGTCTTTGATGGCCTCAACAGGTTTAGTGACGATAGGCTCTGCGTGATCGTTGAAAGACGTGTTCAAGAGAACAGGCACACCAGTTCGGCTCTCAAACTCGGAGAGGAGATCGTAGTAACGGGGATTCTGCTCGTGGTTGACCGTCTGGGGTCGCGTCGTCTCGTCTCCTGGATGTAGTGCGGCAGCAATTTCGTCCCGCTTTTGCTCTCGGACCTCGTAGGTCTTAATCATAAACGGCGACGATGTGGCATTTACTAGGTAGTCATCGAGCGCTTCTTCTTTCATCGACGGAGCGAACGGTCGCCACTCTTCGCGATGCTTGACGTACTTGTTTACCCGATCTCGTGATTCGACCGTCCGAGGGTCAGCAAGGATACTACGGTTTCCGAGCGCCCGCGGCCCGAGCTCGAGGCGGCCTTGGTACCATCCAACCAGCTCACCGTCTGCCAGCGCGTCAGCGGTAACTTCGATGGGGTTGTCGACCTCCTCGTACTCTAGCTTCGACTCCTCAAGTACAGGTTCGATTTCGCCGGTGTACTCGGGCCCCCAGTACGCATTGGTCATCGACGGCGTTTCGCTGGGTGTCGACTCCAGCATTCCGGCACCAAGGGCAAGACCAGCGTCGTGTGCCGCTGGTTGGATGAAAAGATCGTCTACTACCTCAAGTTGCTCAACGGTCTTATTCATTTTACAGTTAAGTGCAACTCCGCCCGCGAGACAGACATCAGAGATACCGAGTTGGCGGACATGCCACTCGACAATCGAACAAACAATTTCTTCGGTCAACTCCTGTGTGACCCGTGCGAGATCCTTCTCCCAGTCTGTGAACTCACTCGGTGAGTCCTTGCGCTCACGATTAAAGATGTCCTCTAACTTCTGAACTCCTGCCTCGATTCCATCGCCGGTAAGATCAGTAACATCGTAGTCCGCGCCGGTGGAGATACAGGATTCGAGTGTTCTTCGGATCCTAGTGTTGTCCCCCCCGTAGGGAGCGAGTCCCATCACCTTCCCCTCACCATTAAACGAATGATAGCCAAGGAACTCGGTCACAACGGCATAGAAGTAGCCGAGGCTGTTCGGGAACTCGAACGTCTCTAGTCGTTCGACACCAACCTCTGTACCCTTCCACACAGCGGTCGCATCGTACTCTCCTCTACCGTCTACTGTTACAACGACAGCTTCGTCGAAATCGGACGGGTAAAACGCGCTCGCAGCGTGACATCGGTGATGTGGTTTGTGTTCGATCCGAGGAACCGAATCACTAATCTTCCGTAGTTCATTCTTAACCGGGCCAACGGAATACCCATCGATGAATTTCTTCGATATTATTCCCTTTGCGAACCGCTCAAGTCCTAAGACCTTCTCAAGGGTGTTGTCCGGTTTTAGTGCTTGCTGTTTGAAATAGTGCTGCCATATATTGAGTTGGAGCTCCGGCTGATAAGGCAAGATGATTTTGTTGAGGTCGCCCAAATCGATCTCACCAAATTCAAGACATGCCTCTATAGCGTTTCGTGGGAACTGACCCTTAGCGTGTTTTTGGCGGGTGAAACGTTCTTCTTCGACAGCAAAAACTAATTTCCCGTCCTTGAATAGTGCGCTACTAGGGTCATGATCTCCGTAATCACCGATAGCTGGCTTGAATGAGAGGATGTAATCCGTCATGCTCCGATGTTTTGTGTGGTGGTAATTACTCTAACGATGGAGCTTAGATGTTTATTCTTATCAAGCATATCGAGCAAGTTTCAGTAATCTTTAGCCGGACATCTGAATTACTGGTGTTGGCCTTACTCGTTTCACTATTCAACACGAATAGTTAATCAGTCAGCATTAATTTCCAATTTTTCGCCAACCACAAACTGTTCGCCGTCCCGTTTGGACCACAGGTGTGTCTCGAGTCCAGACTCTGAAACGAGCGCTTGTACGTCCTCAAGGTCCACCCCTCGGTGTACTTCGACCAATACGTGAGAGGACTTCGTGAGCACATCCTGCATTCCCTCAAGCGCCGCTAATTCGTGTCCTTCGACATCGATTTTGATTACGTCAGGGGAGGGGATATCACCAAACAGATCATCCCCACGTGCGGTCGCTACTCTCGTTCCACCCGACTCGGTGATCTCGTGTGTTCCCTCGGCGTAGTCATCAGTACTCGAGAGTCTTCCTTCTCCGGATTCGTTAGAGAGGGCTTCCGCCCTCGTTTGGATGCTGCCAGCAGCGAGCTTCGCGTTCTCCTCGAGACGTGTCCGTGTTTCGGGGTTCGGCTCGAAAGCCACAACTTCCGATGCCTTGCTTGCGCAGATACAACTATGTGTGCCGATGTTAGCGCCGACGTCCCAGAAGGTTGACCCCTCATCCAGTTCAGACAGGAGATGGCTAATGACTTCTCGCTCTCCGACGAGGTCACGAACCCGCCATAGCTCCCGGTACGTATCGATGTGAAACCGCGAACCGTATCCGTCCACGGAGACGTCCATCAAGTCTCCGAATGCACCGGTCCGAAGCGCAACGATATCGCGAGTGCGACCAGCCCACACCAGAACTTGATCAACTATTCCCATCAAGGCCACACCCACTCGGGGTTACTCCGTATTCTCTTTTCTCAAGAACTAAAGCCTACATAGTCGCGTGTAGCTATGGAATATTAAATAGCTTTAGCATGTTGGGCAGGAGAGCTGATAAAATGTGTTCACGCTACAATCCGACTGATATGTGTCTACCTGTAGCCGAGGTCACACAGGTGCTGCTCCTGCTCAACTTGCTCTGCGCTATTACGCTCCACGTTCGGTTTACATGTTCGCTTATCACTCGCCGAAGTCCTGAATCTTGAATGGGATATTCCTCCCGACAGTTGTACGGAAATCCTGTGAGATAGCTAATAATACAGAAAAGTACACACCCGCACCACCGATGACGAGAACGGATACGAGTGGCAGTGAATCGCCAATCAAAAGTCGACCTCCGTACACGCTGAGTGCCATGACGCCTGCTGCGAACAGTTGTTTGCCGATAACGTCGATCGGTACAGTAACACCAATGATCTGGTTCGCGTAGTAGTAACTGAACACCATTCCAAGTGCGGCAGATACCGTTGTCGCGACAGCGGCTCCATACCAGCCGTATTGCCACGTCAGTAAGATATTCAAAACGAGATTCACAGCGACGAATACTCCGTTGATTCGAAATGTCAGGTCGGGACGATTGATACCGTCAAGTGCTGTGAGCAACTGCCCTTGATACCCGTACAGCAGTCGAGCGAAGGTCAGGATGAGTAGGATGTAGTACCCGGTCTGGAAGCCGGAACCGTAGATCGTCAAAACGACATCACCTACGATCGCCGCGCCAACCAGCCCTGGGATAATGAACAACCCGGAGTACGCGAGACTGACACGCAACAGTTCCGCTATCTCATCGTTTGCTCCCTCAATTGAAGATATCCTACTCATCTCGGGAAACAGCGTGCGTCTGACCGATGACCCGAAGATGGCAAACAGCGACGCGAGATTCCATGCAATCTCGTAGACCGCGATAACACTGTTCGAAACGAAGACAGCGAGCACGAGTGTGTCCATCGAAAGGAACGTCCGGCCTTTCACCGACGCGAGCCAAGAGAACTGCGCGTACGACCTCAACCGATCGAAGTCCTGACGAGACGGGCGAGACAGGTTGAACGACGCGAAATATGCCCCGACGAGCACTGCGACGACGGCACCGACGACGTATCCTGCGAACGCTCCTGTGAGTCCGAACCCCGCCAACACGAGTGCGACCTGTACGACGCTTCGACTGGTCCACTGGACCGGTGAGAGGAGACTCGAAATGTGTACCAAATGCTGGCCTTCGAGAACGGCTTGGACGAAGTCCATCGCGAGCTTGACTGCCAACAACAGGATGAGTATCCCCGTCGCATCGACTTCCATGTAGGCGTTTAGATACGGACGAGCGATCCAGAGGCAGATGGCGACAATCGCGTACAGGATCAACTGCACAATAACGCCGGAGACGACGTAGTTCCCGTCGTCGGCCTCGCTCACGCGCTTTTTGACTGCCGGAGACAGACCGAGATTCCCCGCGATCGCGACCCACGCTAGCACTGACAAGACGACGACGTACGCCCCGTATCGCTCTTGACCGAGCGTTCTAGTGAGGACTATTGTCGCGACGAACCCCGAAAAAGACATGACGATCTTCGACAAGAAGTCGATCATCGAGGTTCGGCCGTATTTCATGTGCGGATCACGGGGGGTTCGTCAGTTGCCCGCTTTCGACTGATCACGTATCAATACCGCGCTTTCGCAATCACAGAATACGGTCTATATCCAGACTCGGTGTTCCATCACAGAATGGCCGGATCGGTAACAAAGTATTTGCGACCCCACCAGTATCACCAAACTATGCAAGCAGTCGTACTCGCCGCGGGCAAAGGAACACGCCTCCGACCGCTCACCGACGACAAACCGAAGGTGCTCGTCGAGGTTAACGGAACGCCCCTCATCGAGGATGTCTTCGACAACCTGATCGACGCCGGCGCGACGGAACTCATCGTCGTCGTCGGCTACAAGGCCGAACAGATAATCGACCGTTACGGCGACGAGTACCGCGACGTACCGATCACGTACGCGCACCAGCGCGAACAGCTCGGACTCGCCCACGCTATCCTCCAAGCCGAGCCCCACGTTGATGGCGACTTCATGCTGATGCTCGGCGACAACGTCTTCCGCGGGAACCTCGCCGACGTGGCCAGCCGTCAAAAAGAGGCCCGCGCCGACGCCGCGTTCCTCGTCGAGGAGGTGCCCTACGAGGAGGCCTCGCGCTACGGCGTCCTCGACACCAACGAGTACGGAGAGGTCGTCGAGGTCGTCGAGAAGCCCGACGACCCGCCGAGCAACCTCGTGATGACCGGCTTCTACACGTTCACGCCCGCCATCTTTCACGCGTGCCACCTCGTTCAGCCCTCGGACCGCGGCGAGTACGAACTCCCCGACGCGATCGATCTCCTCATCCAGTCCGGCCGCACCATCGACGCGATCCGGCTGGACGGCTGGCGTATCGACGTGGGCTACCCCGAAGACCGCGACCGCGCCGAGGAGCGCCTCGACGAACTAGAGGGCGGTGAGGAGCCGGAAGCGGATGATGAAGTGGACGAAGCAGTCGTCGATAACTAACCGAGCACAGTCGCGTGTGCCCTGGACAGATTAGTAGTCAGCTTCTTTCTACCGAGTTACCGTCGACGCTGTCTCAACGGACGCACGAATGGACTCGTGACTCAGGTCCGGCGACGACCGGAACACCCGGAGATCGTCGTAATAGTCGTTCGGTGAGAGTTCTCTGTCAACCACGTCGGTGGTGTATCGAGTAGCGAGATACTGCCTCGAGTCGAGGCCAGAGACATCTGTAGTCTCGGAGCTTTGTCCGAACGCTCCAAGCCATGTAATTATTCCATGAGCTCTCCGTTGATCCACTGCCGGTCGGGGACCGCCCGCTCGGTTGTCTCGACATCGAGCGCCTGAAGCGTCCGCCCGATCCACACCGGGCTGATCGTGTCGCCAGTGAGGTTCCGATGCCAGCGACCGAGATTGTCGGCCAGCTCGCCTTTGTCGAGAGACGCGCCGTTGGCGGCCTCCGTGAATGTCAGGAGGAACTGCGCGACGGCAGTCTCGTATCGATGGGCTCGAGAGGTGTCTGTCCCTAACAATTGGAGGGTCCGGATCTTGTCGTCGTCTTCGTAGTGGATCCGCACCGCCGTGGCGATCGTTTCAGGGACCGTGACAACTGTATCGGCAATCCTGATTGCCGTACTACGATCACTGAGACAGGCCTCTACCCTCCATACCTGTGGATCCTTGATCAGATTCACGACTTCATCGGCCCCGTCTTTGAGCGCTGTCGTGGCGATTATCCCTCCGGCTGCGTGAGAGACTGTGCCTGGCTCTTTGTCCATTTCTTCGAAGAGTTGGACAGTGTACTCTCTCCGAGATGCGTGCTGTTCAAGCGTGTTCGTCGTCTGGTTGCCGTTCATCGGCACTCGAAGCATCAAGTGGGGAATGATTGCGCGTTGTTCCGAATCGAGTGGTGTCGATTCGGATAAAAGCTTATAATCTCACGCCGTGAACTCCATTGTTTCGAGATAGTAATTTAATTTGGAGACAAAAAGTGATATTGCCGATTCGTGTCCTAACCTGACATCGATGCGGCCCGCTCCCCCGATCCCACCAAGCCACACGGAGATCAATCGTAATCGGGTGTTTCGGCACGACCCAAAGCAGTTGTACTCGGAACACAATCTGGAACGGATCACCCGGTGGAACGAGCAAGTCGACTCCGGAGCCGTCGACGGACCTGTCTTTGTGACCTCTGAAGAATCGTACTCGAAACAAAACCTGCCCGCGAACCACCGGAAAGTGTGTCTGCCCGAGTTGTATTGTACCTTCCAGTACGAGCTTACACGCGCGAGATTCGAAGACAAGTCCTGGGCAGAGACGTACACCGTCGCCGAGGTTTCGAAGTGGTTCTCCAGTGTGGAAGATAACGAGACGATCAGCAAATACCTCGATATTCTCGTCGACATCGGCGTACTGCGAACGACGCGACACGGCCACTACGCGAAGGCCGATGAGGGGTTAGGCTCGCTCTTCGAGACCCTCGCTCGTGACGGAGAGGTTGAAAACGCGGTTTTCAGATGGTTCCCGGAACATTCGTCATGTTTTCTGTCTCATTTTGGACGCTCTGGGATTCCGGGCCTCGCCGATGTAGCACGGTTCTTTCGGAACGAGCATATCGTTGGCTGGGTGTTCGTCACGAACGGCGTGCTTCTCGCGGCCCAGCTACTGTTTCGCGTCTCGCGTACTGGAACTGTCTCCGCGATTGACCTCGGAATTGCGTACCTGCTCACTTGGCTCGGCCTGATCGGACTCATCGCGCTCGCGATCGGCCTCTCCCGACGTCGCTTCTTGACGCTCATCCAGCTCGATCGGAGTAATTAATAAACGGAGAGAGCTGTTTCCAACGGCCTGCTAGCGCTGGTCTCACCGAAGTGTAGTCGTTGTCGCGAGCGTCGGCACACGTACTATTTCCTGTCCGATCGAAAACATAATTTACAAATATTTGGAAAAGATGTTTATTTGTTGGTTCCAGTATTTTCAGCCAAATTGTCATAGGAGTCCTCACCATCTTCAGCAATATACCTCCAATTTTCAGTATCGAGGTGCCCTTTGAGATATGCTTCACCGGCTTCGGTGATCATGTAGACACCATTGCCTAAGCTTTCGAGGAGGCCCTCTTCATCCAGCTTTTTACACCTCCTGTCAACATGCTGTCTAGAGTATGGCAAGGATGCTTCTGTAGTCATCTTTGTGGGTGTTGTCGGCTTATTTTCATGAAGGAACTCCAAGATTCGATCATCAAGAGATGTCATCCACTTGCCTGAGTGCCTCATAGAGCACATATTCAGTTTCACAGTCTATATTACGGGCGGATAGCACTTATAGACTGCCACAAGCTCATATTGAACATCACCGTTAATTATATGTTACTAGAGAGCAACCGATCCTATACGGAACCCGAGTGACGAACCCTCGGCTCGCGAGAAAATGTAGAAACCCCGGCCGCGGTGTACAGGCACCCGACCGGGACGGGTTCTGTGCCGTAACACAGAACCATGCTAATGGTGGCAACTGTGGGGCTTAAGCCCTGCGAGACGACCGACGGATCGAACTGTAACAGTTCCAGCTATAGTTTGTGTCCCTACCCAGCCGACGGCTACGACGCTGCCTTTGACGGCCCACTCTGTACAACGTGCGCTACGACACGTAGCGCCGACGGGAACGTTGTGGAGGGCTACAATGACTAGCCACACCGAGAACACTACCCACTCGCTTGCCGATCTCTCGGCAACCCAGCGCGACCTGCTCTGGATACTCTCACAGACTGGCCCCAGCGAGAGCCGTCCACTCTATTACACACTCGCCGACTACTACACCGACGGCATCAACCACAGCCGGATCTGTGACATCCTCGGAGAACTCGTCGAACGCGACTTCGTTACCAAACAAACCCATGACACGACCGAGTACCAACTCACCGAGCCGGGCCGCCGCGCACTCTCTGCTCGACAGGCATGGCAAGCCGGCACTCACCATGCGGAGGGGAGAAACGAATGACGCGACCCGACAACTCACACGCCGCAGCTCTCTCCAAGTTCACGCGCATCGCACTCGACACGACTGACCCGATCTGTCAAGTCTGCGGGCAACCCCTCAACGAAGGCGACGACGTCACCGCCTACGCCTACCGCGCGGCTGGCGAGCCGACATACGCGATCGGCTACATTATGTGCGGATCAGATAGGCACGAGCACCCGACCGTCTTCACACGCGGTGTTTACGAATACGTCCTCACGGGTCATATCGGGACGTGTTCGAACACCCGAACGCAATCGACAACGTTCGTCCTCCTTGATCCGACAATAGTCGTCACGAGTCCCACGACAGCCACCGAACCAAACGTCAATCTAGACGCCCCAACACCACGAGACCCAACCCAGCCAACCCAGCGAGACCCACCCCCGCTGCTCACCGCTGTCCGAGAACACGCCCGCCCTGATGGTGGTTGCTCACGCGAGGGGTCGGAGTGATGGTGGCCGCTGTGACCAGCCAGCCTCTCACCCTGCGGTGATCGGCTGTGCGAACACGCCAGTCTACAGCCCGCAAGCGAGGGATCCGGCTCGTCAGCCACACCACAGACTGCTCACCTGAGGGGATCCGCTGTTCGGCAGTTTCGCCTCGGCTGACCGAGTGGATTCCAGACCTCCTCGCCGAACTCCGGTCATGTACCGAGCGGATCATTCGCGATCACGCCACCACCGATCCGTGGCGTACGAGCTCCCAGCTTCTCGGAGAAATCCTGCCAGCGTGGCAAACGACGGACACCCGCTGGACCGATGAGGTCGCGGAAGCCGTCGCATACACTCGTGCGATCACGACACTCGCGCTTACCTATCGAGACGAACTCTCCAGTACACTCACCAGATACCACCGACAGCGACACGCGGATCTCACTGACACCGTCACCAGCATCGGGACGGGGCGTGGTCCGGTCAACGCCGACCTTGGTGCGCTCGCGAAAGGTCCGGTTGCGCTCCATCGCGAACTCGAAGCGCACCCCACCGCTCTCACGCTCCTGCTTGATGGCGACGCCTGGACCTGTCTTACAGACCGCCGCACGGGCGTCCGCGCACTCGCGGCGATCGCTGTGCTCGCCGACGGGTTCGATGTCAGACTCGTCGCTTCCCCCAGAGTCCGACGACACCTCTCGAAGCGATATCCCACCTAGACTGAGTGTCACCTTGATCTTACTGCCAGCCGGGATCGGTCCCCCCACACCGACCACGCCGAGACTGCTGAGACCTCGTGGGAAGTCATCCGTGATCTCGACATCGAACCTGGGAAACGTCGGCTCCTCGGAAATCTCGACACCGAGTACGCCCGGAGCTACCGGGATCTCATCCACGATCACACGATCGATATCGCTGAGGGCACTATTAGCAGGTATGTCCTCAATCTCGAAGACCGCGAGTTGGTCACTGTCGATCGGCGTAGCCAGCACAACACCGTCCAGCTCACCGACTTAGGCCAGTCAACCGTCCAACAGTGTCTCGACGACAACTACGACCTCGTCCATCCGGATCAGCGCCGGTTTGATGGGAATCTTACTGGGACCCCTCAACAACCTACAAGTACAGTGTCGCCCCGCCGGGTGGGCGAAGAAACACCCGCGCCCGACGAGTGGGTGGCAACAACCGTCGATCCAGATGAAGACGCTGACTACGTCCAGTGGCTCACCCGGCCTACGAACGCTCCACGCAACCTCCACAAGAGATTCGGCACTGTTGCCCATGACGAGGCCATCACGCTCATTGATGATCACCCACAGCCGCTCGACGACGGCCGTATCGCGTACCTGAGCCACATTGACGATGAAACCCTCGTCGTCCTCCAGTGGGGTGGCCCCTTAGCCACCCTGGGACGTCTCGCGGGCGCCTTACTGAGCGAAAAGGCCCTCTCGAACATTCTCACCCCGACACGACTCGGCCAGGAGTTTGAGGCGATCGATGAGCCCAGCCAGACAGTTCCAACGGCCCGAATTCTCCGCCGTGGCCACCAAATCGGCTGGTGTAGCGACGCCGAAATCACCTACGATGCGTGGCGCGAGCGAATCACAACGGTTCGAGACCGACTTCTCGCACAGGTCGCTGAACTTACGCACAGCGACGACACAGCCGCTCGCAGCGACTTGTTGAAAGATCTTCACGGGCTGATCGCTTCAGCAACCCAGCTGTATCATGCAGTTGGGATCGATCTCACGACGACCATCAGAGTGCCCGATACCGGCGCACTCGCACGTAACCAAACACGTCTCCAGAACCTCTGTGAGTTCCTCGCCAAAACTGCTCCCAAACAGTCCGTCTACGGCGTTCATTCGGGGTACCGCATGCTGTTCGAAGACCGGCCCGCAAAGCTGTGCCGGCGGCTCCCGTATGAACCGGAACACGACGCGACAATGGATCTCACCATGTCGTGGGTGGTGACCGGCCCGACAATCACGGAATGCCACGACGAGATTTCCACGACCCTCACGAGGGAACTCACAACTGTCCGGGAGGCGATCGCCGACGGCACCGAGCACGCACCGACACTCGAAATTCCGGTCATCGACGGGACGACCTACCCCGCAATCCGACGGGTGATCGATGAGGTCACGATGACCCACGACGCCCAGTGGACACCCCGTGAGCGCCAGCGACTCGTGCGGCTCTGTCTCCGCTCGTTCGGCCCGGCGGACACCTCAAGCGCGTGTCCGTACGATGTCGTGGCGAGCCTACTGCGCGCGCTGAACGAGTCTCGAACGCCGACGCTGGGCGCGGTCGAGCGCGCAGCGGCCACGCTCCCGCTGGAGCGCTTCCGACCCGACCTCACGCCGACAGCGACCAAGCTGTACGCAACCCTGCTGCGAGCCAACGGCCCACTCGGTCGCTCAGAGCTAATCGAGCACGCAGACATCTCCGCGAGCAGCTACGACCGTCGCCTGAGCGATGTCCGCGATCTCGACCGCGTCACGCCCGTCCAGCAGGGAGGCCACCGCCGGTGGACCACGACGAATCCGACGCCATATCCGAAGACACCACCAGTAACGGCGTGGCTCTCGACGAACAGCAATCAGCTCGCGCCACCTCTGGTGACGCATCGACAGTCAACCAGACTCGCCGGGCCGACCGACCCGTCCCCCGACCGCACGGGGGGAGCCGATCGCGGTGGATGGGACAGACTGCCACCGATATCGATCCTCACTGAACCTGGCGCAGCCACCGATTACAACATACGTCCAATGACGAACGCCAACACAAGCCGGCAGCCGAACAGCCACGCCCATCAAGTCCGAGACACCCGAGACCACCCAACCGACATTATGATACCGACACCACACCCGACGACAGCAGTCACGACCCCACAAACACGACTCCGGAATGGGGGTGACCAACAGTGAGCGACCCAACACTCGATCTGGAGACCGTCATCAGACGTGATCGCCCGACAGCGACGGATGGAAGTATCCAGGTCAGCACCGACAGCACCGACGTCACTGAGGGATCACGTGTCCTCCTCGGCTTCGGCGATGACCGCGAGGTCACCTTCGCCGTCCTCACGCCGAGCGAGACCCAGACGATCGCGACAGCTCTCGAAGCGGCAGCCCAGCAGGCAGACGCCGCTGACACTATCGAGGATCCGACTGATGAGTGACGACAACCTCGATTTCACGGCCGAAATTGACGCCGTGGGCACGCCCGACGACGAGGATCCGGACCACGATCCGACCAACGGGCGCTGGCTCGAAACTCAGGTCGCCGAGACACTCGAGCAGTGGGGGTACAGAACAGCCCGCAACGAGTACTGTTTTGGGCTCGAAACCGACGTGATCGGCCGCCGGGACGAGCCCCGTGGTGATCCTGACGATTTCCTCGTGGTTGAGTGTAAAGACTGGCACCAAGTCCCGGTTCAGCGGGACGCCGTCGAAGCAGTCGCGCTGCGGGCTATGCTCATGCGGGCAATGCCCGTCCTCGCTGTCGCGCGCCGCGTAACTGAGAGCGCGTGGCGGTTAGCCCAACTACTCGACGTTCGGATTATGACCGAACAGGATCTCGACAAAGGCCAACTCCCGCCGCTGACCGAACGCCGGCCTCCGGGTGGAACGCTCAACGCGCGGCGAGAACCGCTCATCCAAGACTTGCGTGACCGATTACCGCTTCTAGTTCACCGTCGAAGCGGCCTCGATATTGAAGCCCCTGTCTTCCACATAGCGGATCACGGTCCGTGTTACGTACCGGACCGAACGGGCAACGACGAGTACGTCAACGCTCGCGACACTGACTACGAGTTTGGCTAGAATACCAAATATTAGTTATTTCTAAGAAAGTATTTTATGGACAGGGCCAGTAACCGATGATACACATGACCACAACTGACGCTCCCCACGAACTGTGGGAGGGAGACGTAAATGAGGCCGCTATTGAGGAGTGGAAGGCGGATACAACCACGTTCGACCGTATCCGGCACGTCAGTGACGTCACCACCGAACCGCAAGCGGCCAGTACAATAGCCGAACGGGCACAGGTAAGTGAACCAACTGCGCGGAAATACCTCTCGATACTGGCGGAGACTGGCCGTGTCAAAGTAATCAACACAGAGTCTGGAACCCGATATATGCGCGCTCCTCAGATGCTGGCAATGAAGCGTATCGCAGCAATTCATCGCGAACATACGAAAAGCGAGATCCGAGACACGATTCAAGACCTCAAGACGGAACTACACAGCTTCCGAGAGCAGTACGACGTTGCTGACGTCGACGAACTCACTCTCCAACTAGAACCCGGCGACGATGGCTGGCAAGATATAACTCGCTGGCAACAGATCGAACAGAATCTTGAGATTGCACAGGCGGCGCTCTCACTCTACGATTTTGACCCTGACGATAGTCACGCTGCTGCGGCTCGTGTTGCTGACACCAGCCGTGTTACCGGATTGTACAAGTACGGTGCACTCAGCGATGACAGCGAGCGATCAACGGCGTAGATGGAGTCTGACACAGATATCGAGGGGGAGGTCGGGTCGTTAGACGAAACAGCGGTAGAACAGATTCGAGACGAGTTCACAGCGCTGGATGGTCTCGTCATCGAGGCAGGATTCGACAGCCTACTGGACCCGACGAAACTCGTCGTTCGACTCGATGACGGGATTGGAGATGCGGACTCGTGTCGATTCGATGTTCGATGGTACCAAACGGGATACTACAATTTTCACCATACTGACGAACAGGATGTCAACTTCCGGTTTGATTACCATCCAAAACCAGACGCTCCAAACAAGCATTTTCACAACCCACCCGATGCGTCGTCAGAGCACCCACAGCGCTCCTGTATTACTGTCACAGAACCAAGGCAGGTTACACGTGCTGTACATTCTCTCTGGCGGCGTGCATACGAGGAGAACTCGCTTACACAACTGAACGAAGCAGAAAATCCGCCGTAACATCCTTACAATGGGTTCCCGCGGCTCGCTCGTCGATCTGTCATTCCATGCCGCAGCGGTTGTCCCTCACCGAGCATTACTCGTCTGAGCGATGCCGTCCTAATGACGTTGGGTGTGACCACCGCCGCGTGGTATCTTGCCCATCTACTTGATAGGTTAGGCGTTGTCGGCTTCACCTTCGGAGTCAAGCCCCGAGGCACTCGCCTTGAACCGCCTGTAGACGAGCGCGACCGCGTACGCGTCAGCGATACGAAGTGCGTGGCAGTTGGCACAGCTGCTCGACGTGCGGGTCGTCACCGAAGAGGATCTCCACAAGGACGGACTCCCACCCCTAACCAAACGCCGGCCACCACGCGGAACACTCTCCCCGCGCCGGGAACCACTGATTCGGGACTTGCGCGACCGGCTGCCACTCTTAGTACACCGGAAAAGCGATCTCGACATCGAGGGGTCGCGTTAAGTTTGGCGTGAATTGTGGTAGACTGCGAAGGCTTCGAGCCAGTTTTGAGCTGTCTCTAACGCGACATTGCTAAAACTATTCGCAAACGATGATGTTCGGCGTTCTATTTCCCAAAAGACACGTTCGATAGCATTCCGATTTCCATGTTGAA
>NZ_QPLT01000014.1 GCF_003666015.1 Halorubrum sp. Atlit-26R | reverse complement strand
CCGGTCGTTACAGAGTGTCTGTGAGACGATGACGGCGCTGTATCCCCGCCCTACTGCGCTACTCGGTCGCTTCGCTCCCTGCGTTGCTCTTTGAGGACGGGGCATTAGCGCCTGAATTTTAGGTAAAATCTTGTATACCATGACCGCTGGATGGGGCTCGACCCCTCACCACGGAGACCGGCACAGCCGGCGATACCGCCAATAGCGCTGGCTACGACACCGAGGGCACCACGGCGTGTCATGGAGGGCATGTACCGACCCTTACTCGTCGAGACGGTGGAGCAATTGTGTGACGTACGGACTGTTCTCCCAGCTCCGATGTGGGCTAATCGTCGTAATCAGCGTTCGGGCCTCCTCGTGACTCAGATGTCCGTTCCGAGCGTAGTCGACGATGAGCCGCGGTGTCGGGACGATCCGGGGCCCCTGAAGGACGGCGTGAATCAGTGGGAAGTTCGTTCCGCCGAACTCGTCTGTGAGAAACCCGTCGACATCGTGTGCGTTCGCGAGGACGATGCCATCGGTTTCGCCGTCATCGAGACCGAACGTCGGTCGCGAGTCTGGTGTCTCCTCGATCTCATAGGGATCTTTGATCGTGTAGTAGCTACGGGCCGTGAGGACGTTGTTCGCAGCCGCAGCATGGATGTCTTGGTACTGCGTGATGTCTCGGAGTTCCGCGACCACTTCTGGCGGCACGAACACCTCACACGAGGTGAGCAGATACTGGAACGGGTCCGGAGCGTTAGTGTCGACAGCCGCGTCGGCTCGAGGAACTGCGAGACTGACGAGCGCGCTGGTGTCGGCGACGACCGTTCGCAACTGCCCGCCGCTCATCGATCGTCGTCGGTTGCGGCCTCGACCGACATCGCGTCGTCATCGTAGATGTCGACATCGTCGGGGGCAGCGAGATCGAGCGGCTCGTCCTCAAGATCCGCTTTGAGAAGGCGGAGACGCTGGGCGGTCTCGGCGCCGACCAACTGCTTAACGGTCTCGAACTCAAGCTGGTCGTCGTAGTACTTCGTCGCGACAAGTTCCTGAAACGTCTCACTGTCGGCCGTCTCCTCGATGTACTCACGAATCGCCTCGACAAGCAGATCCGTCCGATCCGTGTCAAAGAGCTCCGCGATCGCATCCAGCCGGTCGACGAGATACTCTGGCGACTGGAAATGGACCCGTCGCGGATCGTCGCTTGCGCTCATTCTATGTGTGAGTTCTACACATAGGATGATAACCGTTTCGGCGTTTACACAAAGCTTGCACATCAGCCACCGCCACGCTTTTTTGAATCACGGTAAAAGTCTAACTGATGCCCTCCAACAAGACGACGGCCGCAGCCCCGATAGCGACTGGCGTCCTCCTCGCCGGAACGGCCGCACGAGAAGTCGTACAGCATGGTCCCGAAATCTGGACCGGACTGGCGCTCGCCGGCGGTCTCTCCGCAGTCGTTGTCGGTCTCGGCGTTCTGACCGGACGCGGTGGATTCGACTCCACCGACAACTCCGACGGACGCGACGACCGGTCGACGGTCGCCCTCGCCGGACTCGCGTTGACGTGTGTCGCCGTCGGTGCCGGGATCGCACTGGTCTGACATCCTCGGGGCCACGCCCCGAGGCACTTGCTTCGCTTCTCTGTAAAGCCTCTCACAGAACTGTTTGCGGTCTGATAGCGGAATTTCTGGCCCTGGAACGACAGACCCGAATATTTGTATGGCACGACTGATCATGGAAACGTGTCCATGGAGCCCTCCACAAGCTCGAACGGTCTGGTTAGCACGGAGACCAAGATCACGGCCGTCTTCGTCGTCGTCGCTCTCGTATCCGTGTTCGGTACAACGGCCGTCACCGACAACCAGTGGGTCCACTACTTGGTGCTTCTCGGAATCGGCGTCGTTCTCCCGACGCTCATCAACGAACGTCGTTCCTAAGCGACCGGCGTCACGTCGCCAAAGGGCGCTTAGGCCGACCTGTCACCGACAAACCGCTCCGGGGCCACCCAGCGAACGATCCGCGACGGGCGCACGGAGAGTCCGCTGACGAGCAGGAAGCCGGCGAAAATCACGCCGAATCCCGCGACCGACAGCACCGAGAGGGCCTCTCCGAGCAGCGCCCAGCCGCCGACGGCGGAGACGATCGGCACGAAGTAGAACAGCAGGTTCGCCCGCGTCGCGTCGGTCTCGTCGATCAGCGCGAAGTACGCGAGGTACGCGATAGCGCCCGAGAACACGCCGACGTACAGCAACGCGGCGACCGCGACGGGCGGCACCGAGAGCGAGGTCACGGACTCGCCGGCGCCGATGCTGAGGGCGTGCGAGAGGACGGCGGCCAGCGGAACCCCCCAGACGGTGCGGGCGGTGCTCGACAGCGTCGCGTCGGCACGGCGAATCGCCACCGCGCCGAACGCGCTCGTCACCGCGGCCGCGAAGAGGAGCGGAACGCCTAATCCCCCGCCGAGCAGCGCCGACGGCGACGGGTCCGCCACGAGGACGACACCGAGCAGTCCGAGTCCCATTCCGACGACGCCGCGGGCGGAGAGTCGACTGTCCGTGAGCAGGAGCCCGGCGAACACCGGCGTCAAGATCGGATTCAGGCTGAATATGACGGCCGCTACCCCGCTCGTCACGTACTGCTGGCCGACGAACAGCAGTGCGTTCGTCAGTCCGATCACCAGCACGCCGGTCGCGAGGATCCCGGCGACGTCGCCGACGGTCCGCGGACGGAGCTCGGCACGCGAGAGGTGCGTCGCCGCGAACGCGGCGAGGACGATCGCCCCGATGTCGAACCGAACGGCGACGAAGAACAGCGGCGGCAGGTGCGCGAGGCCGGTCTTCGCCGCGACGAACGTCCCGCCGAACAGCAGCGCCGAGACGGCGAACAGCACGGCGGACCGTCGGGTGAACACGTTACCGTAACACCTCGCTCGTGTCGACACGCGAACGGACAGTTAGAGGCAGCAGATCAGTCACAATTCAACGAATGACACCCAGACATATAACGGAATTCAGAAAATATTCGGTGTTGAGAAACGTTCGCCCATCGCGACAGCATTTCATAGCGTGAAACCCGCACACGGAGCGAAGCCGGTTTATCCCCGAGGGGAGTGGACCTCGTATGGAGGCGCCGCTCGAAGAGATCGAGTTTCTCGCGCGCTCGACGAACCGCGTCGAGGTACTGCGGCTGCTGGCGACTCGACCGCACACTCGGGGCGAACTCGCGGCGACGACCGGGGCGTCACAGGCGACGCTCGGTCGCATCCTCGAGGACTTCGCCGAGCGCTCGTGGGTCACGCGGGAGGGTGGGAAACACGTCGCGACCGCGACCGGGGAGCTGGTGGCCGACGGGGTCGACGACCTCGTCGCCGTCTTGGAAACGGAGGGCAAGCTCCGCGACGTGGTCGCGTATCTCCCCACGGCGGAGTTCGGATTCGACCTCCGTCACCTCGCCGACGCGACGGTGACGGTGCCGAGCCGGACTCGACCGAGCGCGCCGCTTCAGCGCGTCCTCGACGGGATGGAGGGTGCGACGACGCTGCGCGCGGTCTCGCATACGCTCAACGAGCAGAGCCTCGCGACGGCCCACAGTCGCGTCACTGCCGGCCGGCAGACGTTCGAGGCCGTGCTCTCGTCGAGCACGCTCGAAGCCCTCGCGGCCGACGATACGCTTTGGACGCGGCTGCGAGCCCTCGCCGACCACGACGACGCGGCGATCAGGGTGGCCGACGGGGACGTACCGCTTTCGGTCACCGTCGCCGACGACACCGTGTACCTCCTCGTCCGCGACGAGGGCGGGATCCTCCGCGCGGCGATCCACACCGACGACTCGGCGGTTCGCGACTGGGCCGCAGAGACCTTCTCAGACTACTGGGCGCACGCGGAGCCGTTCGATCCGAGGGCGTTCGAAAACTGATCTATCGACGATTCTGTCGAGTAGGCGCTTGCCTCTGCCGACGCCAACCCGGCAACGACCGCTGCCGGGGGTCAGCCGTGAAACCGGTACAGCGACGTGACGTACGGCAACCGGTTGAGCATCCAGATCGCGACCGGCAGCCCCACGACCGTGATCGCGAGGGCCGACGCCACGTTCGCCCACAGCAGGCTCGCCCACCATCCGACGAAGAGGAAGTAGATCGCTCGGACGACGAGCGAGCGCTGTCCCCGCGCCGAATCGGGCTCGGAAAGCGACCGCGGCTCCGCGAGAGTGAGCACCGTCGGCACGAGGTTGATCAGCTTGATACCGATCGGAAGCAGCACGACGGTGACGTTGAGCAGCCACGCGACGTTGACGACGATCGGCGTCACCCACCAGCCGACGAACACGAACCACAGCGCGCGAACGAGGAGCGAACGTTGTGCCATCGACCCCGCTAGCCGTCCGCCCGGTATATCCGTATCGCCGACGAGAAGCGTTCCTACACACGTCCTGTCCTCGGACGTGTGTCATCTCTTCGGACAGTGGTGCCGTGCTAACTCTCGCGCGAGGACCGCTCAGTTAACCGCGTGACGGCGTCCGCCCGGAGACAGTCGACGGCAGTCAGCCCCGACGGCGACACGCGACACGGCCCGATGGTTCGGCTTCCGCCCGCCGAGGTCGGCACGCACCCAACGATTCGGCGAGCGGCGACCGCACGGTATGACCCGTCTAACGGCATCCGTCCGAGAGGGTGTCGGGTTCGATTCGAGGCGCGCTCCGCAAATTGAACCAGCGAACCGACTCCGCGTCACGCGATCACGAACGGACAGTTCGGATCGCCTCGACCGATCGCGTCGAGCGCCTATGGTCGTGCTACTCGGACAGCGGCGGCGAGTACGTTAACTCTATCCTGATTTGTATCCTGCTTACCGTGAAATTAGTTGTGGATATCCTAAACGAACTTCGGATTTGATTATCACGTTCTTACTAAATTACTTGCTTATTGTAGCGGCTCCCGCCTCAGCGGAGCGATCGCGCTTCTGTGCGGAGGCGAGACCGATGACGAATATAAGAAAACAAACACGAACGATCGAACAGGAGGCAATCGAGGATGACCCGAGCGGGTAACAACCGGCTATTCGCGGTCGCGTTCGCGGTGCTAATGGTGACCTCGATGGTCACCGGCGCGGCCGTAATCCCCGGAACGGCCGCCGCGGCGCCCGGTGATGTCGCGCACCGCGTGAACGCGGGCGGACCGACCGTCGCCGCGACGGACGGCGGGCCGGACTGGGCCGCCAGCGACGGGACCTACGTCTCCGGCGGGACGGCCTACTCGAACGACGTGAGCGTCTCGACGGACGCGAGCGTCCCGGCGTCGACGCCGACGGCGGCGTTCCAGACCGAACTGTACGGTGACCAGCAATGGACCTTCTCCGAGAACGTCCAGAGCGGACAGGCGTACGAGGTCCGCCTGTACTTCGCGGAGATCTTCCACGGCGTCACGAACAACGACGGCGAAGGCGCCCGCGTCTTCGACGTCGCCGTCGAAGGGGAAACCGTTCTCGACGACTACGACATCTACGCCGACGTCGGCGCGGCAACGGGCGTGATGAAGTCGTTCACCGTGACGCCCGACGACGGACAGATCGATGTCGACCTGTCGACTGTGGAGGACAACGCGAAAGTCTCCGCGGTCGAGATCGTCGAGTCCGAGCCCGAGCCGAACACGCTCGGCGGGCCTTCGAGCGTCGGGTTCGGCGACGTGGTCGTCGGCGACACCGCGACGGAGACGGTCACGCTGACGAACCTCGGCGGTGACGGCGACGCCGACGTCACGATCGGCGACGTCTCCGTCTCCGGCGACGGAGCGTTCTCCACCGGAGGGGTGTCACAGACGACGCTTTCGCCCGGCGAGTCCGCAGACGTCCCGGTGACGTTCACGCCGGCGGACGCCCAGCCGGCGGCCGCGACGCTCTCGGTCGACCACTCGGGGAGCAACTCGCCGCTCTCGGTCGACCTCTCCGGCGAGGGCACGAGTACCGCCGAGGTCGGCTTCGGATCGAGCGAGCTTCAGGGCTTCGGACAGGGGGCGCTGACGGCCCTCGAGTTCGGTCCCGACGGCCGGCTGTACGTCGCCCAGCAGAACGGCGACGTGTACGCGCTGGAGGTCGAACGGAACGGTGCGAACGACTACAGCGTCGTCAACGAGGAGCAGGTCGGCGCGATCAAAGACATCCCGAACCACGACGACTTCGGGGACTACGCTCCGGGTGAGAACTCCCGGCAGATCACCGGGCTGACGGTCGGTGGCACGGCCGACGAGCCCGTCGTCTACGTGTCGTCGAGCGACCCGACCATCGACGTCGGCACGGACGACGACGACACCGACACGAACTCCGGGGCGATCTCCCGGCTGACGTTCGACTGGAACGCGGACGGCAGCTTGGCGGGCGTCGACCACGACGTGCTGGTCCTCGGACTCCCGCGCTCTGAGGAGAACCACGCCACGAACGGCCTCGACCTGAGCGACGACGGCGAAACGCTGTACGTCGCACAGGGCGGTCACACGAATCAGGGCGCCCCGAGCAACAACTTCGGCCACACGCCGGAGTACGCGCTCTCCGCGGCCGTCCTCGAGATCGACCTCGCACAGATCGCCCAGAACTACCAGGCGAAGGACCTCGAGAACTACGACGCACAAGGGAGCAGTCAGAGCTACCCGAGCGTCGACTTCCTCTACGCGATCCCGACCGTCCAGAACCATGATGACACGCCCGGCGACGACCTGCCGTTCGGCGGGAACGACGGGATCAACCAGGCCAAGTGGCTCGCGGACGGCCCGGTGCAGGTCTACTCGTCGGGATACCGGAACCCCTACGACCTCGTGCTGTCCGCGGACGATCAGCTCTACGTGATCGACAACGGCCCGAACGGCGGCTGGGGCGGCCAGCCGGTCAACGAGGGTTCGAGCGGCGTCTGTACGAACGCGCCCAACGAACCCGGCGACAGCACGGGCGATCAGCTCCACCTCGCGACCGAGGGCAGCTACGGCGGTCACCCCGCCCCGATCCGTGCGAACCCGACCGGGGCGGACATCTACGACGCCGACGGGAACGTGATCTTCGACATCAACGCGTCGAACAGCCCCGTCCCGGCGTCCGCGGTGAACCCGGTCGAGTGCGACTACCAGAGTCCCGACGAGGACAACTCTCTCGGCGACACGTTCGGCTGGACCGGCGGTATCGAGGAGTACACCGCCTCGAACTTCGGCGGCGCGATGCAGGGCGACCTGCTCGTCGTCGAGGGCGGCAGTAACGTCGAGCGCGTCGAACTCAACGCCGCCGGCGACGCCGTCACGAACCAGGAGGACAACTTTTTCACGCCGGGCAGCGCGCTCGGCATCGAAGCGGCGGGCGACGACGGCTCCTTCCCGGGCACCGTCTGGACCGCTCGCGGCGACCTCACGGTGTTCGAGCCGAACGACTACGGCAGCGACGGCGGCGACGGAGGCGACGGCCAGCAGTGTACGGGCGCGGACGACCCGGCACTCGACGAAGACGGCGACGGCTACGACAACGCCGACGAGATCGACGCGGGAACGGACCCGTGCTCGGCGGCGTCGACGCCGTCCGACTTCGACGACGACGGCACGTCGAACCTGAACGACCCCGACGACGACAACGACGGCCAGCCCGACACGGCCGACCCGTTCGCGGTCGACCCGGACGACGGGACGACCACGGCGCTTCCGGTACAGCTGGACTTCGCGGAGACGCAGCTGTTCGGCGAGAACGGCCAGGGCTGGACCGGCCTGATGACGAACGGCGAGGACGATTACCAGGACCTCTACGACCCCGACCAGCTGACGGTCGGCGGCGCGGCACAGGTCCTCACTGTCGAGGATGTCCCCGCAGGCGACGCGACGAACGAAGACCAGCAGTACGCCTTCCAGTTCGGCGTGGACGAGCCGACGGAGCCGTTCACGGTCTCGACGACGGTGAACGGCCTCCCCGAGAGCCCGTCGAACTACCAGGGGATGGGTATCTACGTCGGCAACGGCGACCAAGATAACTATCTAAAGCTCATCACCGCCGCGAACGGCGGTTCCGGCGGTATCCAGTTCGGAAAGGAGACCGGCGGGACCTTCCAGAACGTCGCCCAGCCCGACGACTCCGCGGTCGCGGGCCCGAGCAACAACACGGAGCTCACGATGACGGTCTACCCGAGCAACGAGACCGTTCAGGCGTCCTACACGCCCGAGGGCGGCGAGCAGACCGCGGTCGGCGAGACGACGATCCCGGCCGCGTGGCTCGACGGCTCGGACGACGCCGGCCTCGCGATCGGGGTCATCTCGACCTCCTACCAGGCCGGGTCGACGTTCGACGCGACCTGGACCGACCTGAACGTCGAGTACGTCACGCCGCCCGCGAACCAGCCGCCCGAGGCCGACGCCGGCGCGAACCAGACCGTCGATGCCGGCGACGAGGTCACCCTCGACGCCTCCGCTTCGACCGACCCGGACGGAGACGACGGCGCACTGGGCTACACGTGGACCCAGACCGCGGGCACGCCCACGGGGCTGCTCGACATGAGCGACAGCGAACAGGTGTCGTTCACCGCGCCCGACGTGGAGAGCGAGACGACGTTCACCTTCCAAGTGAGCGTCTCCGACGGCGAGGACAGCGACGCCGACACGGTCGACGTCACGGTACAGCCGGCCGACGGCGCAGACCCCGTGGAACTGACCGTCGCCGAGGCGGTCGCGACCGGCGGTGACGACGACTCGGTCATCGAGAACGCGGAGATCCAACAGGCACTCAACTGGTGGTCGACCGGCAGCGACGTCCCCGACACCGGGGGCGAGACGATCGGCAACGCCCAGATTCAACAGCTCGTCAACTACTGGTCGACGGGCGCCACCGTCGGCGACGCCAACGCGCAGCCGACGGCGGCGTTCACCGCCAGCCCCGACTCCCCCACGGCGGGCGAGTCGGTCTCGTTCGACGCCTCGGCGTCGGGCGACGCCGACGGCTCGGTCGCGAGCTACGAGTGGGACTTCGGTGACGGCGACACCGCGACGGGCGCGACGCCCGCGCACGCGTACGACGCAGCGGGCGACTACGACGTGACGCTCACCGTCACCGACGACGACGGGGCGACCAACACGACGACCGAGACGATTTCGGTCAGCGCCGCCGCGGCCGAGCTCGGCGCCGCGTCGGTGACCGTCACGCCGGACGGCGGGACCGAGGCGAGCACCTACAGCGGCGGCTCGTTCACCGTCGAGAACACCGGCGACCAGGCGATCTCGTCGGTCTCGTTCGACCTCTCGTCGGCGGCGATGCCCGACATGGTGTGGGACCCGCAGGGAACCGCCGGCGACCAGGCCGCGAAGGGTCTGAGCGTCGACTCGCAGTCGGGTGACGGCGTCGGGGTCGTGAGTACGGCCGACGACGACGTATTCAGCCAGCCGCACAACGGGCAGAACGCCGACGACGGCTACGACGTGTTGACCGTCGAGTTCACCGACTTCGACCCCGGTGAGTCGGTGTCGTTCTCGGCGGACAACGACCCGACGAGCATCAAGGGCGCGACTCTCAGCTCCCAAGAGGCCGGCCCGGTCTCCGGGCTCGAACTCGCTCGCTCGACCGTGAGCGTCGGGTACGCCGACGGGAGCAGCCAGGAGACGCAGCTGTTCGGCGACGGCAGCGCCGGAGGCGCCCAGGCGACGCTCGACGACGCGATCGCGCCGGCGCCGGGCATCGGCGTACAGAACGTCACCCTCGACGACGGCGCGCTCCGTGACCACCACGCCGCGGCCACCGTGAGCGAGGCCACCCAGAACGTGACCGTCACGGGTGAGCCCGGCGAGACGGTCACGCTACAACACGCCGAGGCCGAACTCGAACTGTCGAACGTTCCCGAGTACGACGGGACGCCCGGCTACGGCGTCGAGGCCTACGAGGCCAACAAGGTCGAGACGGTCGACTATCAGACGGTCACGCTCGACTCGAACGGCGAGGCCGAGGTGCCCGTCACGCTGGTCAACACCACCGCGGTCGGCGGCTACAACTACTTCGTGGCGACGCGGGGGGAGCCCGGCGCCGACACCGGGCTCGGCTCCGACGCGGTCGTCCTGAAGTACGAGGAGACCGCCGGCGGCGACCCGGGGCAGCCCGCCGACACCGTCTTCGCGGTGAACGCCGGCGGCGACGCGTACACCGCCGCCGACGGCACGACGTTCCAAGCGGACGCGAACTTCGACGGCGGGACCACGTTCGCGACCGGAAACGCCGGGACCCCGGCGGACCCCGAGATCGCGAACACGGACGACGACGAGCTGTACCACACCGAGCGGTACGGCGACTTCGGCTACGACGTGTCCTTAGCGGACGGCGAGTACGAGGTCACGCTACACTTCGCCGAGCTCTACCAGGGCGTCGCCAACGACGGCGGCGCCGGCGACCGCCTGTTCAACGTCTCGATCGAAGGCCAGCAGGTCCTCGGCGACTACGACATCTACGCCGAGGCCGGCGGCGCGCACGCGGCCGCCACGGAGACGTTCACCGCCGAGGTGACCGACGGCGAACTGAACGTCGACTTCAGCACCGTCGAGGACAACGCGAAGGTGTCGGCGATAGCGGTCACGCAGGCGGATAGCGGATCCGGTGGCGACGGCAGTTCCGGCGGAGATGACGGGTCCGGTGGCTCCGGCGACGACGGCGACGGGAGCGGCGACTCCGGCGGGGACACCGGCACCGCGTCGGCCGACTTCGCCGTCAACGCGAACGGCGGCGTCGACGCCAGCACGTACGGCAGCGGCTCCTTCGAAATCACGAACACCGGCGACCGGCAGATCTCGTCGGTCACCTACGACCTGAGCACCGCCGCGTTCCCCGACGTGGTCTTCGACCCGCAGGGGACCGCGGGCGACGACGGGGCGAAGGGCTTCACGCCCGACAGCGGCGCGAGCGCGGTCGACCCCTCGGGGTCGTTCGCCGCGCCGCACAACGGCCAGAACGCCGACGACGGATACGACGAGCTCGTCGTTGACTTCGGCGACTTCGAGGGCAGCGAGACGTTCGCGTTCTCGACGGACATCGACCCGACGAGCATCAAGAACGCCCAAGGGACCGGCGCGGCCGGCTCGGTCTCCGGGTTGGAGCTCGCGGGCACGACGGTGATTGTCGAGTACGCCGACGGAAGCACGCAGACGACGAGCCTGTTCGGCGACGGCAGCAGCGGCGGCTCGCAGGCCGCCGCGACCGCCAACGTCTCGGACGCTCCGACGCTCGGCGCGCAGAACGTCTCGCTCGACGGCGACGCGCTCGACGCGCGCCACGGTGCGGCGACGGTCTCCGCGGCCGACCAGACCGTAACCGTCTCCGGCCCGGCGGACGCGACCGTCGAGTTCCTCCACGTGGAGGGGCAGCTCGAACTCGCAAATCAGGCCGACGGCTACGACCTCGAGGCGTACGAGGCGAACACCGCCGAGAACGTCGAGTACCAGACGATAACGCTCGACTCGAACGGTGAGGCGACGGTCGACGTCTCCCTCACCAACACGTCGAGCAGCGGCGCCGAGGGCGGCTTCAACTACTTCGTCGCGGCCGTACAGGACGGCGGCGGCGACACCGGCGAGACGTCGAACGTCGTGGTGCTGAAGTACGACGAGAGCGCCGGAGACGATCCGCAACCTGCCGCGGTCCTCCACCGCGTGAACGCCGGCGGGAGCACGGTGGCCGCGACCGACGACGGTCCCGACTGGACCGGCGTCACGGGCACCGAATCCCCGTACCTCGCTGCCGCGGACGGCGGGAACTACGACGGCGGTGACGACGTCACGCCCGACAGCACCGTTCCCGCGTCGACGCCCGCGTCGGTGTTCGACTCCGAGCGGTACGGCGAGATGACGTGGGAGTTCTCCGTGGACTCTGGGCAACTGGTCGAGGTGCGGCTCTCCTTGGCGAACTCCTTCCCGCAGACGGACCAGCCGGGCGACCGGCAGTTCAACGCCTCGATCGAGGGCCAGCAGGTCCTGACGCAGTACGATCCCGTGGCCGACGTCGGGCACGCGACGGGGACGACGAAGCGATTCACCGTCACGGAGGACGGCGACGGGACGATCTCGGTCGTCTTCGAGCAGGGCGCTGCCGAGGAACCCGAGGTCAGAGCCATCGAGGTCGTGGAATCGGAGGGGGACTCGGAGTAGGTGGACCGATGACCGACCACGACCCGCACTCGTTCGGCGTTCGCCTGCGACCGACCGCAGCGGTCGGGCCGACGAGTCACCGGACCGAGCGACGACCGCCCCGACGACACGATACCCAACGACACGACGACAATCGATGAACGACACAGTACACAACTCCCTCAGACAGACGGTCACGGCGCTCGTCGCGCTCACGCTCGTCCTCTCGGTCCTCGGACCGGTGGGGACGGTGGCGGCGGACCCGGCCGTCTCGATCGAACAGACAGCAGACAACACCGCGGTCGCCCCGGGAGACACGGTAACGCTCACGACGACCTTCGAAGCGGCAGACGTTAACGGACCGCTCGTCGAACTGGCCTTCCCCGACGGCTGGGAAGGCACGGTGACCGACTCGGCCGGCGGGGCCGTGAACCCGTCGGACGAAACCGGAACCGTGCTGCCGTCGAACGCTCCGGCGGTCGTCTGGCTCTCCGCGGGAACCTACGAAGTCACGACGGAGGTTCAGGTACCCGACGACGCGACGCCCGGCGAGTACACGCTCTCGGCGACCGGCTCCGGCGTCGACCCGACCGACGACGACGACGGCGTCGCCGACGAGGACGACGAGATAGACACCACGGCGACCACGGTCACGGTCCAAGCGCCCGACCAGAACGAGCCCCCCACGGCGTCGTTCACCGCGAGCCCGGACTCGCCCGACGCGGGTGAGACGGTCTCGTTCGACGCGTCTACATCCAGCGACGCGGACGGCTCGATCGCGAGCTACGAGTGGGCGTTCGGTGACGGCGACACGGCGACCGGCGAATCGGCCGGCCACGCGTACGACGCCGCGGGCGACTACGACGTGACGCTCACCGTCACCGACGACGACGGCGCCACCGCACAGACCACGCAGACGGTCTCCGTGAGCGAAGCGCCCGTTCCGGCGAGCTTCCAAGTCTCGAACTTGGACGTCGAGTCGCCGGTCACGCAGGGCGACGACGCCTCGGTGACCGCGACCGTCGAGAACGTCGGCGAAGAGGGCGATACACAGACGATCTCGCTCGCCGTCGAGGGCAGCGAGGTCGATAGCCAGTCGCTCACGCTTTCCGGCGGCGACGGTCAGCAGGTGAACTTCGCCGTCGACACCGCCGGTCTCTCGGTCGGGAACAACGACGTGACGCTCTCGACCGACGACGACAGCGCGTCGGCGACGCTCGACGTGACGCCGGACGCGCCGGAGAACCAGCCGCCGACGGCCGACGCCGGTGACGACCAGACCGTCGAGGAGAACGGCTCCGTCACGCTCGACGCGGCCGCGTCGAGCGACCCCGACGGCGACGGCCTCTCGTACGACTGGACGCAGACCGGTGGGGCCGCAGTCGGGCTGAGCGACGACGACACTGCGACGCCGTCGTTCACGGCCCCCGACGTCGACGGTGAGGAGACGCTCACGTTCGAGGTCGAGGTCTCCGACGGCGAGGCGACTGACACCGACACGGTGGCAGTCACGGTCGCGGATACCGAGACTGAGCCGCCGACCGACGGCCCGTCCGCCGAGGTCGGCCTGTCGCCCGACAGCGACCTCGTCGCAGTCGGCGACTCCGCCGAGTACGACATCACGGTCGACGACGCCGAGGGCGGCGTCGGCGTCTACTCGATGACCGTCGCCGTCGACGACCCGAGCGTGGCGTCGATCTCCGGGGTCGATCTCGCAAGCCTCGCCAACGAGGAACTCGCGGACGTCCAGATCGCCGAAGACGGCTCCTCGGCGACGATAGAGGCGGTCCTGGTCGACACTTCCGACACCGGGAGCGTGACGCTCGGCACCGTCACCGTCGAGTCCGCCGCCGAGGGGACCACGGGGGTCTCGCTCGACGTCTCCGAGCTGGGCGACGAGTCCGGGAACGCCTACACGGTGACGGCCACGTCGGGCGCCACGCTCGAAGCCTCGACCCTCGTCGTCGGCGGTTCCGAGAGTCCGGCCCAAGACCCGGACGGTGACGGCGTCTACGAGGACGTCAACGGCGACGGTACCGTGGACGTGCTCGACGTCCAGACGCTGTTCGCCGACCGCGACGGCGCGGCCGCACAGAACTCGCCCGAGGCGTTCGACTTCAACGGCGACGGCGAGTTCTCGCTGCTCGACATCCAGACGCTGTTCGCCGAGGAGACGGGGTGACCCGAGCGCATGGCGGGCATTGACACACTAACCGCGCTCCCGACGGCGGCCCTGGTGGGGCTGCTGTTGCTGAGCGCGACCGCGGCGCCGGCCGTCGCCGCGACGGACACGCCGGTGCGACTCGTCGGGCCTGACGGGCCAGCAACCGTCGGGGAGACCGCGACGGTCTCCGTGGTCGTCGGCGAGACCGAGGGCGGCGTCGGCGCGTACAACCTGACCGTCGCCACCGATGACCCGGACGTGGCGGCCGTCGTCGACGCGAAGGTGGCCGGCGACCCGGGGATCCGCGATGTTGAGGTCGCTCCCGACGGCTCGCGCGTGACCGTCCGCGCCGCGCTGATGGACACGGCCGACGCGGGCGAGGTTACCGTCGCGACGGTCACCGTCGCCGCCGAAGCCGCCGGTGAGACCGACCTCACCGTCGCCGTCGAGACCCTCGGAGACGAGACGGGTCGCCCGTACGAGGTGACCACCGAAGCGGGATCCACGCTCACGGTCGACGGTGACACCGAATCGACCGGCGAGTCGACCGGAACCACGCCGTCCGACGAGTCGTCGGGAACCGCGTCGGAATCGGCCGACACCGATGAAAACGGCACGGAAGACGGCTCCGCGGCCGACGCCGAGTCGACCGAAAGCACGTCGTCCGACGAATCGGGGGGAACCGCGTCGGAATCGGCCGACACCGATGAAAACGGCACGGAGGACGGCTCCGCGGCCGACGCCGAGTCGACCGGAACGACGCCGTCCGACGAGCAGTCGTCGGGGACCGCGTCCGAATCGGACGCCGGCGACGAGGACTGGGTCGTCCCGACCGAGGCGAGGGAGTCCCTCTCGCTGTTTTCACCTGCCGCGACCGGTTTCGCGCTGTTCGCCGTGGCGGCCCTGACCGGCGGGATAGTCTACCGGCGCCGGCTGCGCTGACCAGTCGGATCCCAGCTCGGTCCGCTTTTTTTTTGCGCCGACCGCAATCGTCGACGGTGGTGATTCCGACATCGGGTGATCGTGACCGGGTCCGTGCCGCTTATCCCCCAACTGCGGTCGGGGTTCCTCCGCCTGAAGCCGGAGGAGGACTCAACTCGGCGGACAGCGCAGCGACGTACCCCTTACAGCCCGGCGATGCGGTTCGGCTGTATACACCACGTCAATCCACAGATCCGGCTTTGTTGAAATCCTTGGTCGCTGATAGTTCGTAGAAGCCGTGCTGAATACAGCGCGCGAATGTGGCACGTTGCGCTAGCGGTTTGACCTCCTCCCGCGCTCGTGGGCATCAGGCCACGGCGATCGCGTACAGCACGACACAGAGGCCGACGACGGTCACGACGCCCCGCACGAGCAGTACGATCCCGTTCCCCACGCCGGCCGCATCGGCGAACACGACGGCCGCGGAGACGCCCGCGGTCAGCGTACCGATGCCGACGGCGAGCGCTCGCATCTTGGCGGAGCCGTTACGCCGGTATCCGCGATAGGCCAGCGTCGCGACGAACAGTCCCACGACGGCGATTACGCTGCGGGTTATCAACACCACACTGAGCGGCCCTACCGCCGACAGGCTCGCCGGTATCATCGCATCCCCCCGCCGTACACCGTCCACAGGATCGTTCCCAACCCGACCAACTCACAGCCGCTGACGAGGAGCGACCGACCCGTACTGCCCATGTCCGTCGCAGTCGGCACCCCGACGCGGAGCAGTTCCGGCACCGTGATCAGAAAGATGAGGCCCACTGCGAGCCAGAGCATCCCGCGGTGCGCCGGTCCTCGACGATAACCGCGAATCAGCACCGCGGCGATGATCAGCGACAACACTACCGAAACCACGGAGAGCGCGATCACGCCGAGCCCGACGAGCGGGTCGGCCCCGGTCGTCTCCACCTGTATCGGGAGCATCTCAGGACAACCCCTCGAACAGATCCGTGAAGCGGTCGGCGGGATCGGTCGAGCGCGTCACCGCTACTTCGTAGCCCCCGTCGGTGAACGTGACGGTGACGTCCTCGACCGTCGCCGCGTACCGCTTATAATGGTGGCCGTCGGGGTCGAACTCCTGCCGTTCGGTCACGAGGTCCGCGTCCCGTAGCCGGTCGAGGCGGCGGTACGCCGTCGCGTCGGACATCTCACAGGCCGTACAAAGTTCATCGAGTAAACTACCCCACCCTACTCGCTCACGGCATTGCCGTTCGCTTCGTTGAGGGTGGGGCTTTCGCGTGGACTCCTGTTCTGGCCATCGCTGGCAGGCTCGTAATCGCCGTTCACATTCAACGTCCCGCGATTCAAGCGCACGTTTACGGGTGCGCCTCCGCTCGACGACGTTTGCGCCGAGCGGAGATACTTCAGACCGATATTCTTCGCCGCGTTGTAGTCGGCGTTCACTTCGTAACCGCACTTCTGGCAACAGAACCGTGCTTGCGTCTCGCGGTTCTCTCGGAGTGTCGTCCCGCACTTCGAACATCGCTGGGAGGTGTAGGCAGGACTCACCTGTTCAACCGAGACGCCGACGATTTTGGCTTTGTACCCGACGTACTCGAACAGGCGTCGGAACGCCCACGCGTGGAACTTCTTGGCGTTCGGCATCCGTTCACGAATGCCGGTCAGGTTCTCGAACGCGATCACGTCACAGTCGTATTCGACGGCTTCCGCGACGAGTTCTTTCGAGACTGTGTGTAAAAAGTGGTCGTACCGACCTGTCTCGGTGCGTCCGACCGATTGGATGGTTTCGTGAGCAGCCCGCGTCCCGCGCTGGTGAAGCGATCCACGCCGCTTTTCGAACTCGCGGTGCCAGTGGTTTAGCTCTGCGCCGTTCCAGAACGTGCCTGTTGATGTGACGGCGACGTTTTCGATGCCGAGGTCAACGCCGAGGACTGTGCTGTGCTCGTCGTTGCCTTCGTCGGCAGTCTCGAACTCCACGTCCGCCTTTGTGCGGACGTGAAGGTAGAACTCGCCGTCTCGATAGTGGAGTTCTGCGCCCGTCACGTCGTAGTCGTCGTTGAACAGATACTCCGAGTGGGGGGTCTCGCGTTCCTCGTCTGGAAGGACGTACTTGGCCGTGATGCGACCTTCGACGGTTGAGAGCGTCACGTGGTCGTCGTTGAACGTCGCACACCGCTTATCGTAGACGAGTGTGTGAGCGGAAAAGGACGGTTTCCCTGCGTAGTCGCCTTGTTTCCAGCGGGCGACGACACTTTGGACGGCGTCGGCGGCCTTGTTGCGAGCGTTCTGAACGAGATTCGCTTGTAACCGTGTCTCAGCCCGCACGTCGTCGTAGGTTTCACGTTGGAGTTGGGCTTTGCTCGTCGTTTTATACTCACCTTGCCACGCGTGGTCGACGACGTAGTTGGCAGCCCACAGGAACTCGGAGATAGTTTCATGGAGGAGGTCGGCGTCGCTGTCGGCCACATTGAGCTTGACAGGGACGGTGCGGCGGACCTCCATCCGTATTTCAGATGTATTCTCTTATTTTTAAATCAGTAACGATTCTGTGAGGAGTCGGCCGACAATCGAACGTGGCTGGTGTCATGCTGGGTCGGTTTCCTCTCCGACCTACTCGCTCGCTCCGCTCGCTCCTTGAGGTCGGAGGCCCCACCTTGTATTATGCTGATACGCATGCCAACCGCGTTCCCCCACCGGACGCCCGTCGAGCACACCCCGCGCGAACGGACGAGCGTCGTCGTCGACGCGGAACAGCCGACCGACGTACTCCAGGTGGTTTCCTCGGCGACCGCACAGCTGATACTGGCGACGCTCGACGACGGACCGGCGACGGCCTCGGACGTCGCCGAAGCGATCGACACGTCCCTCCAGAACGCCGAGTACCACCTCGATCGGCTCGAAGACGCCGACCTCGTCGAACCGGTGGACACGTGGTACTCCGAGAAAGGAACGGAGATGACGGTTCACGCGCTCTCCGTGGAGGAGTTGGTCGTTCAGTTCGATTCGTCCGCACCGGACACGGAGCGCTCGACCGACGAGCCCGGCAACACCGACTAAGCCGATGCTAACAATTGCGCTCGCCGCCGAGGTGATGCCATGCCCGACCGACCGCCCACCGCGTACTACGACGACGATGCCGTGGTTCGGAGGCACGTCGCGCGCAACAGCTCCGGGCTGCGGGACCACGAGCGGCGGCTGGTCGAGACGTACTTCGAGGACCGCGACGCCCGCGTGCTGGACGTCGGCTGCGGCACCGGCCGGGTCGCGGGCGCGCTGGCCGACCGCGGGTTCGAGACGGTCGGCGTCGACCTGAGCGAGCCGATGACCGCAGCCGCGAGCGAGGAGTTCCCCGAGCTCGACTTCGCTTTGGGGGACGCGACCGACCTGCCGTTCGCCGCCGACTCGTTCGGCTACGCGGTGTTCGCGAACGCCGGTCTCGACGACGTCTACCCCGAGCCCGCTCGGCTCGCGGCGTTGCGGGAGATCGCCCGCGTGTTGACCCCCGACGGCCTGCTCGCGTTCAGCACCAACAACGCGCTCAACCGGTACCTGTTCGATCCCAGCCGAACGAGCGACTGGGGTTCGGTCGGTCGATTCCTGCTGCGAAACGCCCGCGCCGGACTGTTCGGCTCTCGGTACAAGCGGATCGCCTTCGCGCACGGCGTGGAACTGACCTACGGGATCACGCCCCCGGCACAGCGACGGCAGCTCGCCCGGATCGGCTATCGGTTGGTGGGCACGTCCCAGCGTCGGCCCGGGAGACCGCTGGTCTTCGACCCCCGCCCGTACTACGTGGCGCGGCCGGAGTCGGCGGCGCGAACGGACGGAGACAACCCGGAACGGTGAAATTGACGTCCTCCCACGGCAGACGCCACGCGTCACTGACCCTCGCGCACGTGCTCCGGGAACTCGACGTCGAGCTACGTCGGGAGGAGCTGTCGCTCCACCCCAGCGTGACGCTGCGGCCGACCGGTCCGGTGCGCGCGTCCGTGACCGCACGGTAGCCTGGTGACGGCGCGTAGCCGGGCGGCGGCGCGGCCGGATCCCGCCGCGTGCGACCCTCGTTCGGCGCTCCGGGCGCCGGTCAGTCGAAGTTGACGAGCGGCTTGATCACCCCGTCGCTTTTCGACTCCATCAGCTCGAACGCCCGGTCGACCTCGTCGAAGGCGAACTCGTGGGTGGTCAGGTGCGTCGGGTCGACGCGGCCGTGTTCGAGCAGCCGGAGGAGCCGCCGGAGGCGGAGCCGCCCGCCGGGACAGAGCGCGGTCGTGATCTCCTTTTCGGCCATGCCGACGCCCCACTCCTCTCGCGGGATCGGCACCTCGTCGCCGCTCCCGTGGTACCCGACGTTGGACACCGTTCCGCCGGGCTTCACGGCCTCGACGCACTGCGCGAACGTATCGGGAGTGCCCAGCGCCTCGATCGCGGCGTCGACGCCGACGCCAGCGGTGTGGTCCATGATGACCTGTATCGGGCTTTCGTCCTCGAAGTCGATGACCACGTCGGCGCCGTACTGCCGCGCGATGTCCTGTCGCTTCGGCGTGGTCTCGACGGCGAAGACGCGCCCCGCGCCCTGTAGCCGCGCGCCGGCGGTCGCCATCAGTCCCACCGGTCCCTGCGCGAAGACGGCGACGTCGCCGCCGACGGGGATGTCGGCGTTCTCGGCCGCGACGAACCCCGTGCTCATCATGTCGGTGGTGTACACCGCGACCTCGTCGGCGATGGGCTCCGGGATGTGCGCGAGGTTCCAGTCCGCCTGATTCACGTGGACGTACTCGGCGAAGACGCCGTCCTTCTCGTTAGCGAACTTCCAGCCGCCGAGGGGCCCGTGCGACTGCGACGGGTGGCCGTCCTGCGCGGCGGCCGACCCCCAGTCGGGCGTGATGGCGCCGACGACCACGCGGTCGCCCGCGTCGAAGTCCGCCACCTCGGACCCGACCTCGTCGACGACGCCGACGACCTCGTGGCCGAGCGTGAGGTTCTCTCGCTCTCCGATGGCGCCGTGGACGGTGTGGACGTCCGAGGTACACACCAGCCCGACCGTCGGCCGGATGACCGCGTCGAGCGGCCCGGGCTCCGGGCGGTCCTTCTCGGCGAATCCCGTCTTGCCGACGCCGTTCATCACGAACGCCTTCACGCGGCGTCACCCCCGCTCGGGGTCGGGCCGGCGCGAACGGTCGCGGGGGCCGGTGCGTCTCCCGTCCGTGTCTCCTGTTTCGAAGTCACGCGGAGCCATGGCCGCCGCGAGCACTTTGTTAGCCGGAGCGCTACGCGCTCCGGTGGCGCCGCCGAGGCCCCGTCCCCCCGGCCGCGTCCCCGGCCGACTCCGAGAGCGTCACCTCGGTATTCGGTTCATACCCGCCCTCGACCGGCGGGCGCACCGGGACGACACGCGCCGTCCCGGCGGGGCGCGACCCCGGCGTGGAAAGAGCTACGCCCGTTCAGCCGCTGTGGTACGTGTGAGCGACCCAGCCGACTACCGCGCCGGGTTCCGGACGCAACGCGAGGAGATCGACGACGAACCGCTCCCGGTCGACGGGACCTTCCCGGACTGGCTGTCCGGCGATCTGATCGGCAACGGCCCGGGGCAGTTCGAGGCCGGCGACACCGCGCTGCGCCACTGGTTCGACCCGTTCGCGATGCTCCGCCGGTTCCGGATCGACGGCGGCGAGGTGACGTACGCGAACCGGTTCGTCGAGAGCCGGGACTACGCGTTCGCGCGGGATCGCGGCGGCGTTCGCACCCCGTTCCCCGGGACGCCGCCGGACCGCCCGCTCTGGACGCGGCTCCGACAGATCCTCGAGGGGACCTTCCCCGACAACCCCGTCATCGGCGTCCAGCGGTTCGGCGACGAGCTCGCGGCGGTCACCGAGTCGCCGACGGCGCTGACGTTCGATCCCGGTACCCTCGAGACGACCGGCCGGATCGACCTCGCCGCGGGGCTCGACAGCGACCTGACGCTCGCGCACGTCCACTACGACGGCGACGAGGACGCCTTCTACAACCTGGGCGTCGAGTACGGCCGCGACACCGTGTACACGCTGTTCAGGCGACCGGGCGACGGCGGCGAGCCGACCCCGCTGACGCGGCTGCGCTTCGACGAGGCGCCGTACGTCCACTCGTTCGCGGTGACCGACCGGCACGTCGTCGTCACGGTGAACGCGTTCGGCCTCGACGCGGGCCGACTCCTCCGCGGCGTGGTGACGAGAGAGACGTTCCTCGACGCCTTCCGTCCGCTCGACGCGCCGCTGCGGTTCGTCGTCCTCGACCGGTCGACCGGCGACCACGTGGCGACCGCGACGGCGCCGCCGGCGTTCGTCTACCACCACGCGAACGCCTACGAGCGCGACGGGGAGATCGTCGTCGACCTGGTCGGGTTCGACGACGAGCGGGCCGTCACCGGGCTCGCGCTGTCGAACCTCCGGAGCGACGACCCCGACCTCCCGCGCGGCGATCTGCGTCGGTATACGGTGCCGCTGTCCGGCGGAGAAGCGGCGTCGGAGACGGTGTACCGCGGCCCCGTCGAGTTCCCGACGATCAACTACCGCGCGGTGAACGGCGAGCGCCACCGGTACGTCTACCTCGCCGAGACCGACGGCGACTCGAGTCTGCCGACGGACGTCACGAAGGTCGACGTGGAGGCCGGGACCATTCGACGGTGGCGCGAGTCCGGAACCCATCCGGGCGAGCCGCTGTTCGTGCCGGCGCCGGACGCGGACGACGAGGACGACGGCGTCCTCCTCTCCGTGGTCTTAGACCCCGAGGCCGACCGCTCGCGGCTCGTCTGTCTGGACGCCGCGACGCTCGACGAGCTCGGTCGAGCGCACCTCCCACATCGGCTCCCCTTCGGCTTCCACGGACAGTTTTACGGGCACGACGCTCCCGGGCGGAGCATGGCCTAGGCGTCGGCCCCGTCGAGGACCCCTCGGATCGCGGTGGCCGCCTCTCGGAAGGCGCCGACGTCCATCGAGTCGGTCGTGAAGAGCACGCCCGCGTCCCCTCCGAGCACCCTGACGACGAACCCCTCGTCGTGGAATCGCACGGTGAAGTTGTACGGGCCGATGTCCGGGCCGTCGTCGCTGTGCGCGATGCTGTCTCGGACCGGGCGCTCCGCGAACCCCACCCGTTCGAGCCGGACCAGCTGCGCCTTCCGCTCGCGGGCGTTCTCGTCGGACGGATAGAGGTCCGCCCGGACGTACAGCAGATCGAACGACGACGGAGTGAAGTACACCACGCTCCGGAGATCGTCGCCGAGGCCGGTGCGGGTGGCGCTGAGAATGCTCTCCGTCCGTCGGTCGTCGATACCGGTCTCCGATGGCGTCGCGCTCATGTGGTATGTTAACGCGGTCAAGCGTAATAGCGGCTTCGACGGCTCCCGCGACGCGCGGTGAGATCTCCGGGAGGGACGAGGATAGCGATCTCGCTCGGCGCACGGTAGCAGACTCCTACCGTACTCCGGACCGAGATTCGGCCTCACAGACGTGCGGAAGCCGGAGCGTAACAATGGCCGCCCGGTCGCGATTCGGGGCGTGCTCAAGCGGATCGAACGCGCGCTGGTGTCGAACCCGGTGACGGAGGCGCTGCTTTTCAACGGCGTCACGGGGTCGATCGGTCGGTTCCTCCAGGCGGCGCGCTACCGACGCGAGTACGCGCGCTATCGGGAGCGGTACGATATCGATCCGGAGTTCCGGTTCAACGGTCCCGGGATCACGATGTACGGGCGGGGATCGATCGAGCTCGGCGCGAACTCGTACATCGGACGGCACTCGCGGATTCAGGCGGCCGAGGGCCGCCGCGTCCGAATCGGCGACAACACCGCCGTGAGCCACTTCGTCTTCTGTTACACGAAGAACTGGGTCGCCGACCAGGACATGCGCGGTCCCGACGCCGACGGGCCGGGCCGCCCGGACGCGATGGCCCTGTCCACGCCGAAGGACGCCCTCGCGACGAAGGCGGACGACACGTCCGTCGGCGACAACTGTTGGATCGGCGCGTTCGCGTTCCTGACCGAGGGAGTCTCGGTCGGCGACAACGCCGTCGTCGGCGCGAACGCGGTCGTCACCGACTCGCTGCCGCCCCACTGTATCGCCGCCGGGACGCCGGCGCGCGTCCGGAAGTTCAAGTCGTACCTCGGCGACGACGAGAAGGCGGAGCTGGCGGCGGAGCACGCGGACGTGTTGGGCGAGAACCTCGCCGAGCGCCACGGGGAAACCGTCGAGTCGGCGTAGCGTCGCGCGTCGCGGACACGTCGAGACCCCGGCACCGTGCCCTCAGCGCGCCCGTATTCGCTCGCGGACCGCGTCGGCGACGCCGTTCCCGGCGAGCCCGAGGGCCTGCCGGACCGCCGCGACCGTCGGTTCGGGGTCGTCGAGCGAGACGAACACCTGGTCCGCGCGGAGCAGCGCCGCCGCGAACGGGACGAGCGCCCAGCGGTTCCCCGCTTCGAGCTGCTCGTCGAGCCACTTCAGGTCGCCGTAGAGCAGCCGCTGCTGGACCACGTCGTCGCGGTACCCTTGTGACGGCCGCGGGGTCGCCCCCGTGAGCAGGGCGTAGTGGACTGCGGGGATATCGACGCCGGAGGCGACCGCCAGCGGCGTCGACCCCCAGTACCGACCGTTCACCTCGATGAGCGCGAACTCGTCGTCGGGCGTCCACATGAACTCCACCTGGATCGGGCCGGTCCAGCCCAGCGCCTCGATCACTTCCGAGGCGTGTTCGAGGAGGCGCTCGTCGCGGAACCCGCGGATGAGCGTGGAGTTCCCTCCGGACGCCGGAGTGGTGCGGAGCCGACGCTCCTGGAAGTGGGTGAGGAACGTCCCGTCGTCGGCGACGCCGACGGTCGTGGTCGTCTGTCCGGGGACGTACTCCTGAACCAGCGGCGGCGTCTGCCGAAACGAGTCGTTCTCGGCGAGGAGCCGGCGGTAGGTTTCGACGAGCGCCTCGGGGGAGTCGGCGTAGTGACCGTCGTCGACGAGCTGCGTGTCGAGCCGGTCGCCGGCCGCCCACACGTGCTTCGACCGCGACTTCACGACGACCGGGTACGAGAACTCGTCCGCGACCGACTTCACCTCGGCCATCGACTCGGGAGCGCGGGTGTGCGGGGTCGGCACCGACAGCTCGCTCGCGATCTCGAACGTCCGGGCCTTATCGGCCACGAGTCGAAACCGGTCCCAGTCTTCCACGCCGACGGTCGCCCCGGTCGCGGCGAGCCGATCCTGGTACTTCGCGACGACCGTCGTGGTGTCGTCGCGGGTGGGGATGACCGCCTCGTACTCGTCGGTCGTCAGTCGCTCGATCACGGCGTCGACGAACGCCTCCGGCGAGACCGCGGGGTCGGGGTGCGAGAACGACGACGCGACGTGTCGCGAGTGCGCCGCTATCGACCCCGGCTCGACGGACCCCACGTCGACCGTGACGCCCCGCTCGTTGAGCGATCGGGCGACGGTGAGAGACGCCTGACTGTCGCCGTCGAGGACGAGCGCCCGTGGGTCCTGCTCGCTGGAGTGGGCGGTCATGTCCCGGTGGTCGCCACCTCGACGCAAAGTTACCCCGTCGATACTCCCGCTCGGTCAGGCGCCGCCCGGCCGGTTCGCGCGCCCCCCGCCGCGCGCCCCGACACTCGGGCGCCGGTCGGCCCACCTCGACCGTCTCCCGTCGGCCGCAGACGCCGGTCGAACGCCGACACGGCGATCTGACTGCCCGGAACCGCCTCAAAACCGCCGAGAAGTACTATCGGCCGGTTTCGACGCGGGACCGTGCCGCGAGAGGTACCGGCGGTGTACCGGCGGTAACAGGCGAGTAATAAAGGGCTGACTGGGGGACGGACCGCCATGGTACCGAACTGGCGGACCGTTCTCCGCGGATCGGGCGTCGTTCGCGGGAGCCCGACGGTCCGCCGCCCCGCTGCGGGCGCGTCGAGCGGAAAGCGAGTCGGCGGCGTCGCTCCCCCGACATGACCGGGGGGAAACGGCGTCGGGAGCCGACCGACGAGCGGAGCGACCGGGGACCGGCTGACCGGCGGAGCGGACGCCGGGGGTTCCTCGCCCGGGCTGCGGCGGCGACCGGTTCCGTCGGCGCCCTCGGCGCGCTCGCCGGCTGCGGCGGGTTTCGCTCGGGCGACGAGGAGCCCGCCATCCCGCCCGACCTGCGCGCGCCGGACGGGCCGTTCGACTCGGTCCCGAGCCCCTTCGACTCCGTCGCCGACCTCACCGATTTCGGCTTGGACGCCTCCGGCGAGGGGTCGCTCGCGGCGGCCATCGCGGACGCGGCAGTCGACGGCCGACTCCTGTACCTGCCCCCCGGCAGGTACCCGCTCCGAGAGGCGTTGAACCTGTCCGACGCGGGTCGGTTCGGCCTCGTCGGCGACGACGCCACGGTCGCGGTCCGACCGGAGAGCAGCGAGACGCTGCTGTTCGTCGAGAGCGGCGACGGCGACGGGAGCGTCTTCCTCGACTCGCTCCACTTCGACGTCGCCGCCGACGCCGTCACCTCTCGCGTTATCGACGCGCGGGCGCCCGACCGACTGGGGATCCGCGACGTCTCGGTCGCCGGACGCCTCGACGGCGGTCGCGGGGCCGTCCGCGTCGACGTGACCGACCCGAACGGGTCCGGCGTCGTCTCGGGCCTGTCGCTCCGAGACGGCGCCGTCACGGACAGCACCGCGACCGGGTGTTACGTCGGCGACGAACACCGGGGGTCGATCGCCTTCACCGACTGTCGGATCGAGGGGTTCCCGGACAACGGACTGTACGCGACCCCCGAGCGCGGGCGGGTGGTGGTCGACGGCGGCTACTACGCCAACAACGGGGTGTCGAACGTCCGAGTGCGCAACGGTTCCGTCGTCCGCGGCGTCCGCGTCCGGTGTGACGTCGGCGACCGCGAGTTAGAGAACATGCGCGGGATCCGGCTCAGCAACGACGCGCCGACGGCGGACGCCGAGCCCACGGTCGTCGAGGACGTCGTCGTGGAGATGGTCGACGTGACGGGCAGCGACGGCGCGATCACGCTCGCGGAGGAGGTAGCGGCCGCGGAGATCCGCGACGCGACGGTAGTCGTCCACGCGGACGACGTCCACGCGCTGTGGGCGAAGACGCCCCACGAAAGCCTCCAGACCGCCGATGCGACGTCGCTGCGCTGTGAGGGCCTCACCGTGACCGGCGACGCCGGAGAGGGGGTCGCGGTCCAGATCGACGACCGCGACGGCTCCGTGCTCACCGACGTCGACGTGACGCAGCCGGGGGCCGAGCGCAACGGGATCGAGTTCAAGCGGTCGTACGACAACACCCTGCGGGACGCGCGGATCGCCGTCGGCGGCGAGGCGATCGTCCTCAGCGAGGCGACCGTCGAGACGCGGAACGTCGAGCGCGACGCGCCCCCGGAAGCGGAGTGACCGGACCGGCCGGACGCCCCCGGTCAGTCCTGTGAGACCTCGGCGACGGCCGCGGGCGCCTCGGCGTCGACGCTGTCGCGGATCGCCTCCATCAGCGCGATCGTCCACTTCGCCTCCTCGATCGGCGTCGCCGGGTCGCCGCCGGTGAGCAGCGCGTCGATCTCGCGGTCGAACTGGTAGAACATCGAGTTCGTCTCGGCCTCCTGCTCCCAGCCGTCGTCGCGCGCGCGTTTCAGCAGCGAGAGCGCGTTCTCGACGGTACCGCTCATCCGGTCGACCGCCTGGTCGACGTTGTTCAGCGCGCGGCCGACCGTCGACCCCTTGTAGTCCCGGTCGAGGGTGACGAGCGTCTGGGACACCTCGTCCGCCACGAGCGTCGCCTCCGTGCCGTGGACGTAGAGCACTCTCACCGGCACGGTTCCGGAGAGCACCGTCGCGTTGACGATCACGTCGTCGTCGGTGACGTACCCGACCTGCGCCCCGTCGTAGCCGAACGCGGCCTCGTACTCCCCGGCGAGCGCCGTCTGCGCCGTGACCTCGTCGCGGTCCCGCGGGTACCCCCCGATCCGGAGCGCGAGCGACAGCGAGTGCGGTAACCCCTCCTCGAACTCGCCGCCGAGCAGGTCGAAGGCCCACGCTCCGCGGTTCGGCGTGTCCGGGGCCGTCGAGCCGGTGTACATGAGGTCGACGCCGCGCACGTCGCCAAGCTGCCCGTCGGCGAGCCGCTCGCGGACCTTGCGCATCACCGGGTTGAACACGTGGTTGTGGACGACGGAGGCGGTGACGCCGGCGTCGCGCGCGGCGGCCGCCAGCTCCTCGACCTCTTCAACCGTCTCCGCGACGGGCTTCTCGATCAGCACCGGGACGCCGGCTTCGATCGCTTGGATCGCCAGCGGGACGTGCGTGGCGACGGGCGTACAGACGTGGAGCCAGTCGAGGTTCGCCTCGGCAAGCATCTCGCCGAGGTCGGTGTACGCCTTGATCCCGTGTTCGAGCGCCTTCTCGTTGGCCCTGCCCTCGTCGAGGTCGCAGATCGCGACGAGGTCGGTCCGGGGGTTCCGGTCGAGCCCCGTGAGGTGACGTTTCGAGACGACTCCCGCGCCGACGACGGCCGATCGTAGGGACATTACCGGCGTCACTCCGGAGGCGGCTATTGTTATGCGCGGCCAAATCCCCCGGCGCGACCGCTCGCCTCCGGTGCCGCGGCGACGGTCGCGGGCGAGTAACCGGCGTATACCTTAGTCCCGCCCGGTCGCGGTACGGGTATGTCCGCACACGAACGGGCCGACCTAATGCGGGTCACCCGGAACTGCGAGCTCGGCGACGGAACGCGGGTCGCGCCGTTCGCAGTCCTCGACGACTGCGAGTTCGGCCGCGACTGTCGGGTGTGGCGCTTCGTCAACTGCTACGGCGCGCGGTTCGGCGACGAGGTGATGGTCGGCTCCTTCGCCGAGGTCCAGTCGGACGTGGTCGTCGGCGACCGCACGCGCATCCAGTCGCACGCGTTCCTCCCGTCGCTGACCCGGATCGGCGACGACGCCTTCGTCAGCCACGGGGCGAAGTTCGTCAACGACCGCCGGCCGCCGAGCGGCGACCCCGACAAGTGGGAGTCGGTCGTCGTCGGCGACGGCGCGGCGATCGGCACGAACGCGACGCTGATGCCCGTCGAGGTGGGCGAGAACGCGCTCGTCGGCGCGGGCGCGGTCGTGGTCGACGACGTCCCGCCCGGCGCCGTCGTCGCGGGGAACCCCGCCGAGGTGATCGGCTACCGCGACGACGACACGCTGGCCGCGAGCGACGACGCGTGAGCGCCGGGTGCGCGTGAGGGCCCGCGGGCGCGAGTCGGGGTCACCCCCCGGACGCCGCCTCGCGGTTCACCCGAGTCGGTCGGCGAGCCGCGACACGAGGGTCCGCCGGCGTGCCGGAGGGACGAGTTCGAGTTCGAGGTGCGCGAACAGCGGGGCGGCGCGCTCGGTCAGCGCCAGCGTCTTCGCCTCGCGGTCGTGCTCGACGACGCCGGCCTGCTCCAGTTTCGGGACGTGCGACTGGTACAGCGAGACGTACACGTGTTTGTACTCGCTCGGTGCGGCGGCCGGGTCCTCTCCCTCCGCGACCGCGACCGCCCGCGTGGCGTCGGCGAACGCCGCGCGACCGCCGTTCCGGTCGAGGTATCGCAGCAGTACCCGACGCCGCGACGAGGCGAGCAGATCGTAGACGCAGCTCTCCGCGAGTACGCCGTCCCTGTTCGCCGTGTCACCGTCGACCGGGTCGAACGAGAGCGCCATGGTAGCCGCTCAGTGCCCCACAGGAATATGCGTATTTGTGACGTACTTCGGGTTGGCTGCGATCGGTGACGTCACTCGGCCCCGGCGAGGGCGGTTCCCGCTCGCCGGGCGTCACTCGGACCGCCGGCCGATCGCTTCGAGGCCGGCGTCGGCCTCGCCGACGGAGACGACAGCGTGTTCGTCCGCGGAGCGCACGGCGTGTTCGAGCAGCTCGACCGCGCGAGCGCCGACCCGCCCGGTTGCCCGCGGCGTCCCGTCGCCCCTCGACGCGGCGACGAAGTCCTCTATCTCGGCCCTGAGCGGCTCGTCGCTCTCCGCCTCGTGGACCTGTCTCCCCTCGTCTCGGACGCGTAGCTCGCCGTCGCGGGCCGTGACGCGGCTGTCGTACAGCTCGACGACGTTGTCGTCGAGGTAATCGACGTACGCCGACTTCTCGCTGCCGACCACGACGAGGTCGCGGCGCTTCCCGAACACCGGCACCTGCCACGACTCGTTGATGACGCTCGTCGCGCCGTCGTACTCCATCACGAGCGTCGCGGTCTCGTCTATCCCCTCACGGACCGCGTCGTCGAGCGAGCAGTAGACCCGCTCGGGCTCGCCGTCGAGGAGGTGGTTCGAGATGTCGACGTCGTGGACGCCGAGCGAGTACAGCGCCCCGGTCGTCTCCCGCGGCGCCCGGAAGGAGAAGCGGCTGGTCGAGAGGTACTTGATCCGCCCGAGCTCCCCGCGGTCGATCCGTTCGGCGAGATCGATCAGCGCGGGGTGGTGCCGGAAGATGTGCCCGACTGCGAGGGTCCGACCGTGCTCGCGGGCGGTCTCGACGATGTCCCAAGCGGCGTCGCTGTCGAGGGCCAGCGGCTTCTCGACGAGCACGTCGACGCCCCCTTCGAGCAGCGTCGTCGCGATCTCGTGGTGGGTCGGCGACGGCGTCGAGACGGTCGCCGCGTCGACCCCGAGCTCCGGCAGCCGCTCGTAGTCCGTGACGCTCTCGACGCCGTAGCTCTCGGACAGGTCGGCGAGCCGCGACTCGTCGACGTCGCACAGGACCACGTCGTCGATCGCTCCCTCGGACGCGAGCTCCGCCGCGACGCGGGCGTGATTGCTCCCCCAGTACCCCGTGCCGATGACCCCGTACTTCATCGGTAGAACTCGCGGATCGTGTTCGTCACGTACTCGACGTCGCCCTCGGGGATCTCCGGGTACATCGGCAGCGACAGGATCCGGTCGACGAGCGCCTCGGTCTCGGGGAGCGTGACCGACGGGATCTGATCGGTGACCGCCGGGTGCTCGTGGAGGGCCGTCCCGTAGTGGAGCCCGGTGTCGATCCCGTTGGACTCGAGGTGGTCCCGCAGCGCGTCGCGGTCGGGGGACTGTATCACGTAGAGGTGATAGACGTGAGACGCGTCGGCGGGCTCCGTCGGCGTGGTCACCTCCGAGACGTTCGCGAGCGCGTCCGTGTAGCGTTCGGCGGCGGTCTGGCGGTTCCGGTTCCAGCGCTCGACGCGGCCCAGCTGAGCGACCCCGACCGCGGCGTTCGTCTCGTCGAGCCGGTAGTTGAGCCCGAGCGCCCGATGGACGCCGTCGTCGTCGCGTCCGTGGTTCCGGAGCTGTCGCATCCGTCTCGCGAGGTCCGAGTCGTCGGTCGTCACCATCCCGCCGTCGCCGGCGACCGTCATGTTCTTCGACGGGTAGAAGCTGAACGCCCCGGCGTCGCCCGCGTCCCCGGCGGTCACCCCGTTCCGCTCCGCGAAGTGGGCCTGGCAGGCGTCCTCCAGGACGAACAGGTCGTGTTCCTCGGCCACCGCTTCGATGGCGGCCATGTCGGCCATGAGGCCGTAGATGTGGACCGGAATCACCGCCTCCGGATTCGCCGCGTCGGCGGCCTTCTCGGCGAGGTCGGTCGGGTCCATCGTGTACGTCTCGGGGTCGATGTCGACGAACACCGGGTCCGCGCCGAGCGTCAACACCGGGCTGACGGTGGCGAAAAACGAGTGGCCGGGGACGAGCACCTGGTCGCCCGGCCCGATTCCGGCCCCCCGGAGCGCGAGCAGGAGCGCCGCGGTGCCGCTGGAGACGCAGACCGCGTGTTCGACCCCGGTCTTTTCCGCGAACTTGTCCTCGAACCGCTCGCCGACGGGTCCCTTCACGAACCGGCCGCTGTCGAGGACCTCGACGACGTCGTCTATCGTCTCCTGCGCTACGCCGACAGTAGTGAAATCGACACGCTTCGTCATCTGAACGGGACTGTTCCGACGAGCGGTTTGTTATGGGCGTACTACCGTCAGCGCCGCCCTTACACGCCCCACGGCCGCGATGAGGCGAAGGGCGCTAACCGACACATAACAAACCGCGACGCCGCCGAGGGACCGCCGATGCAAGCAGTTGTACTCGCCGCCGGGCAGGGAACCAGACTCAGACCGCTCACCGAGGACAAACCGAAGGGGCTCGTCGAGGTCGACGGTCGACCGATCCTCTCCCATTGCTTCGAGGCGCTCGCGGGGCTCGACGCCGACGAGCTGATCGTGGTCGTCGGGTACCGAGGCGACGACATCGTCGACGAGTACGGCGAGTCGTTCGACGGGATTCCGATCACGTACGCCAGACAGCCGCGGCAGCTCGGGCTCGCGCACGCCCTGAACACGGTCGAATCGCACGTCGACGGCGACTTCATGCTGATGCTCGGCGACAACGTCTTCGACGCGAACCTCGACGACGTGGTCCGACGGCAGCGCGAGCGGCGCGTCGACGCGGCGTTCCTCGTCGAGGAGGTCCCGTACGACGAGGCCTCGCGGTACGGCGTCTGCGACACGAACGAGTACGGCGAGATCACGGACGTCGTCGAGAAGCCGGACGACCCCCCGTCGAACCTCGTGATGACGGGGTTCTACACGTTCTCGCCGGCGATCTTCCACGCGACCCGCCTCGTCGAGCCGTCCGACCGCGGCGAGTACGAGCTGTCGGACGCGATCGACCTCCTGATCCAGTCCGGGCGGACCATCGACGCGATCGGTTTGGACGGGTGGCGGGTCGACGTGGGGTACCCGGAGGACAGGGACGAGGCCGAACGACGGCTCCGGGAGGAGACCGCGCCCGCCGAACCGCCGGCGACCGCCGAGAGCACCGCGGAGGACTGAATCGTGTTCCGAACGGCGTCCGGACCGCGGAACCGCGGTCCGGCAGGCGACCACGAATCGGCGCGGAAACGCGGGCGGACGCGGAAACGAGAGGGGAACGCCCCCAGATCGGCCCGGACGCCGACCGCCGTCGAGTCGGAGGTGGCGCCGTGAGCGAGTGGTTCACCGACGAGGAGCTCGAACGGATCGCCCGGTTCGCGGAGTCGCCGAAACACTCGCGGAACCCGAGGATGCTCCTCCCTGACGACGACGAGAGCGATCCCGAGACCGACCGGCGAGACGACTGATCCGCGAAGCGTCCGGCTGCCGTCGCGGGACGGTCCAGTCACTCCCGTTCGACCGGGACCAACTCCAGCTCTCCGTCGGCGCGGGTCGCGTACGCGTAATGAAGGAGGCTCACGATCAGCAGCCCGAGGATGACGCCGCCGCCGACGTGCGTCGGTTCGAGCGGGTCGGCGTCGAGGAGAAATATTCCCAGGTACGCCACGAACCCGACGCCGGCGACGAGGCCGTACACGAGCGGCCAGGGGGACGACTCGGGCTCGTCGCGAAAGTACTCGGAGAGCTCGCCGACGCGCTCGGTGGCCGCGATCTCGCCGGTGTCTTGGTCGTACGTGGCGACGCCCGCCTCGACCAGCTTGGGGACGTGCGTCTGGTACAGCGAGACGTACGTGCGCTTTCGCTGCTGGGCGGTCAGCGCCTCGCGGGTGACGCCGTTCTCCTCGGCGGCGAGCCGCTCCGCGAGTTCGACGAGCTCCACCTCGTCCGGGGCCTGCTGTAGCTCCCGGAGGACGAAGCGACGCCGAGCGTTGCTGAGGATGTCGAAGGCGATATCCTGCGAGAGGGTCGTGGTGTCCGTGTCTGACATTCGGAGCTCACAGCCGTATACTCTCTCGGGGAGTCTGCCAGGGCTGTTTGTTATCGAGACCATAGCGGTCGGCGGGTCCGCCCGTCGCGGCCGCCGATCGCGGTAACCGCGTCATTACTATGTCGAAAAGCCTCCGTGTGCGGCGTATGTCTCTCGGCCCCGCCGACCGCATCGACCCGAAGGCGCTCCGCCGCGGGTGCGCTCGTCGTTCGGGGTGCGGATGAGCCGGGCGCCGCGCCGGACCCCGCCCGTCCCGAAGGGACCGCCGACTGACCTCGTCGCCGTCGTGGTCGCGCTCGCCGTCGCGTTCCTGTCGCTCTGGCTCTGGGAGGGAGCGACGGTCCGCGTGGTCGCGGGAGCCGTCACGCTCCTCTTCCTTCCGGGCTACGTGACCGCAGCCGCGCTCTTCCCCCGGCGCAGTCTGTCGGGCTCCGACCACACGGCCGGTCACGACCCGATCGGACTCCGCGAGCGCGCCGTCGTCTCGCTCGGGCTCAGCCTCGCGCTGGTCCCGATACTGGCGCTCGTCGTCGGGCAGTTCACCGACGGATTCACCGAGGCGATCGCGTTCGGATCGGTCGCGGGCTACGTCTTGGTGATCGGCGTCGTGGCGTGGATCAGGCGCCGGAGCGTGCCGGCGGAGGAGCGACTGTCGCTCCCCGTCGGTGCGTGGCGGGCCGAGCTCAGCGCCGGGGTCGGAGCGGGGTCGACGCGGGACAGACTCCTCACCGTCGCCCTCGTCGCGAGCGTGCTTCTCGCCGGCGGCGCCTTCGGGTACGCGGCCGCGAACCCCGCCGACGGCGAGACGTACACCGACTTCCACCTCCTGACGACCGACGCGAGCGGCGAACAGGTCTCGGCGGGGTACCCGGACCGGCTGGAGCGGGGGGAGACCGCGTCGGTCACGTGGGGGATCGAGAGCCACGAGGCGGAGTCGACCGCGTACACGGTCGTCGTCGTGCTCGAACGCGTCTCGCTGAGCGACGACGGCGTCAGGCGTATCGAGGCCGTCGAGCTCGACCGCGAGTCGGCGACCGTCGCCCCCGGCGAGCGGCTCCACCGGACCAGCGAGGTCCGCCCGACGATCGTCGGCGAGGACCTCCGGCTCAGCTACTACCTATATAAGGGGGTGGCGCCGGACCGGGCCTCGCAGGAGACTGCGTACCGGCACCTGTACGTCTGGGTCGACGTCGGGGTGTTCGCCTGACCGTGTGGCCGTGGGAACACGTGATCGTCAGTTACCTCACCTTTTCCGTCGGCGTTCACGTCGTGTCTCGGCGCCCTCCGACCGCGTTCGAGGCGAGCGCGCTGGCCCTCGCGTCCGTCTCGCCGGACCTCATCGACAAGCCGCTGGCGTGGCAGTTCGGCGTGTTTCCGTCGGGGTACGGTGCGGGCCACTCCGTGTTCTTCGCCGTGCCGCTCACGTGGTTCGTCCTCATCGTGAGCGCGGTCCTCAGGCGCCCCGGCGTCGGCGTGGCGTTCGGCGCCGCGTACGGGATCCACCTGGCCGGCGACGTCGTCCCCGACCTCCTCGCCGGCGACGGCCTCCCGATCGAGCGGGTCCTCTGGCCCGTGTTCACCGTCGAGACGACGTACGAGGAGGGGTTCGCGGGAACGCTCCTCGGGTACCTCGCCGACGCCCTCGACGACCTGCTCTCCGGTCCGCCGAGCGCGTCGTTCCTCGTCGTGCTCGGACTCACCGCGACCTGTGCGGTCCTGTGGCTGTACGACGGAATGCCCGGCGTCCGCGAGCCGGTGACGTGGGGCTGGCGTCGGCTCCGCGACTGACGGCGGCGAGGCCTCGCGCGACTCGCGTCCACCGTGACCGACCGGACGGCTGCGAGGCTCGGAGGACGTAAAAGCCGGCTACCGGCGGCAACCGACGGGTAACAATGTCGTTCGGGAGGCGCCAGCAACTGTCAGAAGATCTCCCATGTACTACACGAAACCACGGGCCGGACGGACGGGAACCGACGTCGAGAACGAGGCGGTCCCACCGACATGACGGTGAGCATCGCCGACCCGCGGGTCGGCGTCCCCGAACTGGACGGGCTCATCGAGACGGCGGCCGCCGGACGGCTGGCGGACGGCCCGGAGGTCCGCGCCTTCGAGGCGGGCGTCGCCGACCGCTGCGGCGCGACCCGCGGCGTGGCCACGTCGAACGGAACAACCGCCCTCCACGCGGCCTTACACGCGCTCGGGATCGGCGCGGGCGACCGGGTCGTGACGACGCCGTTCTCGTTCGTCGCGACCGCGAACGCGGTCCGGCTCTGCGGGGCGACGCCGGTGTTCGCCGACGTGGACCCAGAGACGCTGAACCTCGATCCGTCGGCCGTCAGGGAGGCGATAGACGGGTTCGACGGGGGCGTCGACGCCGTGTTGGCGGTCCACCTGTACGGGCTCCCGGCCCCGATGGACGAGCTTCGAGCGATCGCCGACGAACACGACGTACCGCTGATCGAGGACGCGGCGCAGGCGCACGGCGCAGCGGTCCGCGGCGAGCCGGTCGGATCGCTCGGCGACGCGGCCTGCTTCTCGTTTTACCCGACGAAGAACATGACGACCGGCGAGGGCGGGATGGTGCTGACGGACGACGAGGCGCTCGCGGACGGGATTCGAAGCTTCGTCAACCACGGTCGGACGGACGCGTACGCCCACGCCGAGGTCGGTCAGAACTACCGGCTGACGAGTCTCGGCGCCGCGATCGGCCGGGCGCAGCTGGACCGGCTCGACGACCTCGTCGCGGTCCGCCGGCGCAACGCCGCCCGGTACGACGAGGCGCTCGCCGACAACCCGTCCGTGGACGCGCCGCCCGACCCGTCCGGCGTCCGACACGCGTACCACCAGTACACGGTCCGGACGGACCACCGGGACGCCCTCCGGGACCGCCTCGCGGCCGAGGGGATCGACACGGGGGTGTACTACCCGACGCCGATCCACCGGCAGCCGGCGTACGCGGACGTCGACGCGGCGGCGCCGAACGCGGAGGCCGCGGCCGAACGCGTCTTGTCCGTCCCCGTCCACCCGCAGCTGTCGCGGAGCGAGGTCGAACGGGTGGCGGACGCGCTTCGGGGGTTCCGCCCGTGACCGTCTCGGTCGGCGTCCTCGGCGTCGGGAGCATGGGCCGCCACCACGCGCGAGTGTACCAGGAGCTCGGCGCCGCGGATCTGGTGGGCGTCGCGGACGTCGACGGCCAGACGGCCGCCGAGGTGGCCGAGGCGTACGACACGAAGGTTCTGACCCCCGAGGAACTCGTCGACGCCGCGGACGCGGTGTCGATCGCCGTTCCGAGCCAGTTCCACCGCGAGATCGGGGTCCGGGCGCTTCGGTCCGGGGTCCACGCGCTGATCGAGAAGCCGCTCGCTCCGACCCAAGAGGAGGCTGAGTCCCTCGTCTCGGCCGCGGCCGACGCCGGGGTCCAGCTCCACGTCGGCCACATCGAGCGGTTCAACCCCGCCGTCCGGACGGTCGCCGAGTTCGTCGACGACCTGGACCTGATCGCCGTCGACGCCCGTCGCCTCGGCCCCCCTGTCGACGAGGAGCGCGACGTCGACGACGGGGTCGTCCTCGACCTGATGACCCACGACCTCGACATCGTCCGGTCGCTGGTCGACGCGCCCGTCGCGGACGTGACCGCGTCCGGGAGCCCGGACGAGCAGTACGTCACGGCCACGCTGGCGTTCGACAACGACGTGGTCGGGTCGCTCACGGCGAGCCGGGTGACACAGCGGAAGGTCCGCGAGCTGACGCTGACCGCGGCCGACTGTCAGGTCACCCTCGACTACATCGACCGCTCGGTCCGGATCCACCGCCGGACGCGCCCCGAGTTCTTCGTGAACGACGGCGACCTCCGCTACCGGAGCGAGCAGGTGGTCGAGCGGCCGACGGTCGACAACGGAGAGCCGCTTAAAAACGAGCTCAGCGAGTTCGTCGAGGCGGTCCGAGAGGGTTCGGATCCCGTCGTGCCCGGCGAGGACGGCGTGGCGGCGCTGTCGCTCGCCCGTCGGGTTCAGTCCGCGCTCGACCCAGCCGAGGCGCTACGCGGCGAACACCACACGGACTGAGCGGCCCTCCTATCCTGTTCAGCCTGACGGCCTCGCTGAGTACGGGGATTCCTGTTTCCAAGACGCGTCTTCTAGGAACGGAATCGGTTCCCATAGTACATGTTTCGCGCGTGGATGGTGTCCGGTCGTTACATCTCTCTCTTGACCGACTCCTTAACCACGGCCGGGTCTTTTAAAAGTCGGTGCTGTTTGTACGTTCCACCAGCCCGACCGCCACTTTCCAGCGTGGATTCAAGCGTGTCGTTGAACGCGTGTTCACGAAGGAGATCACGAACGCGGTCGATCTTGAGGTGGTCGGCAGCCTCCTGCTCGCATACCTCCACGTAGGCATCGTAGATACGCGTGGTCCGAAACTCTGTCTCGTCGGTGTTCTGCGTCAGCTCCGCGAGCGCTAAAAGCACGTACCGAGCGTGCGGCGTGTCGGTCGCGAGTAGTTCGCGGAGTCGATCGACTTCGGCTTTCTTTTGTGCTTCGTTAACGTGGTGTTCCAGTACCTGTTCGGCGCCCTCCTGTTCAGCGAGCTTCCCGGCGTTCTTCAAGATCCGGACGGCCTTGCGGGCGTCACCGTGTTCGCGAGCCGCGAGCGCGGCAGTTCTTGGGATAATCTCCGGAGAGAGAACGCCGTCGTGAAACGCGTCTTCGCGGGCTGAGAGGATGTTCCGGAGTTGGTTGGCGTCGTACGGTGGAAACACCGTCTCCTCGTTGCCGAGCGACGAGAGGACGCGAGAGTTTAGCTCGTCACCCCACTCGACCTTGTTCGAGATGCCGACGACGCCGATGTACGTTTCTGTCTTCTCGCTTTCCCCTGCTCGGGATAACTGCATCAGAAGCGTGTTAGCAGCCTCTTTCGGGAGTTGATCAATCTCGTCGAGGATGACGATCCCGCCGTCGTAGTGATCTTCCAGTAGCGACCAGATATACGAGTAGTAGTGAGACGGCCCGAGCCCGGTGAGAGGAATGGATTTGGGCTCACCAGCAAGTTCGTTGAACTCGCGGGCGATCTTCGAGGTCGCCTGCGCTTCCGTGTTGTGCTGCGCGCAGTCGATATATACCATTTCGACGTTCGTCCCACGAGATTCTGCCTCACGCACAACGCGTCGAGAGGTATGTTTGCTCACGAGAGATTTTCCCGTACCGGTCTTTCCGTAAATCATCACTGACGTGGGTTCCGAGTTTGTCACCAGCGGCCCGATATTGCTGGCAACGTACTGGATCTGTTCGGTGCGACCGGCGATTCGATCGCTTCCCGGGACAGTAGAGATTTCGAGTAGTTCAGGTCGGCGGATCAGCTCCGTTCGGTTCAGCACCCCCGCTTCGGCGAACAACGGATCGCCGCCGCCCGACGATCCCCGCTCGCCGTCCGCGAGATCGTCTCGCTCTTCGTCAGCCATAGATTCGGTTTTCAAGGCCACTCACATATACCTACCCCTGTTCCGACTGTAACTCATCGAAATACGCGTTTTCGGTGGCTGTAGGAAGAAGATACGTACAGTCGGAACGTGGTCCCTCCCCCCTCGTTCCAACTGTATCGAGAAAGGTGGACAGTGTCCTCTCACCCCTCCGTCCAAGTGTAACTTGACAGGTCCGACGCCGGTCGTTCTCCTCCCCCACCCCTCGTTCCGACTGTATGTCGATCGCGGTGGCTACATCTTAATTCAGGACCATCGAGGATACCGGAAGGTTTATAATAGATCGTGAGATATGCTACCGTATAACACTTTCTGTTTACTGGTAAGCCGAGGCGTCTTTCGGCGACCGATCTGGCAGTAGACAGGGCCTTCACGACCGCTACCAGCAGAAAAAGGCCGCCGCAGTTGTCTTCTCCGAGTCTGCGATCCCCATTTGGAGCGAACGATTTACACTCGGAACGAGGGGTGGGTGAGGTCGGGAAGACTGAGATAGTCGTTGATCCATTCCCCCCAAACCTCTCCGTACATCGACGACGGTTTTTCGTCGGCGGCGTTCGTTCCCCCTCGGTCTGGCTCTAAGACTACGCGGGCCGGTCGCCACCAGAAACGCTCTCTTTCATTTTGAGCGGCCTCCCCGTCTTGCGGCCTCACCGGAGTTTGGCGTACGCGTCCGTGAGCAGCTTCATCACCGGTCCGGACCGCTCCAGCCGGTAGTACGTCTGGACCGTCGGCGCGAACTTCGCCTTGTACCGGCAGAGCCGGCGGTTGTTCGCGCCCACGAGGTCGTACTGGTCGATCCCCTCCTCGCTCGCGCGCTCGATGACGTGCCAGTCGAGGAGGTCCTGGGCGGGGACCGACGCGTCGAAGTCCGCCACGCTCTGCCAGCGGTAGACGGTGTCGTCGTCGCAGAGCAGTAGGGCCCCGCCGACGAACTCGCCGTCGACCGTACAGACGTACGCCCGGAGGTGATCGGGGATCGCCCGCGAGAGGTCCCGCACGAGCGACGGCGTCACCTCGTAGGGCACGCCCTGTTCGTCGTGGCGACGCTTCGCGTTCACCACGATCTGCTCCATCGCCGAGCGGTCGCCCTCCTCGATCGAGAACGCGTCGGCGTCGGTGTTCTGGACGTTCGACCGGAGGTCGCTGCCCATCGTCTCGAGGAGCTCGTCGAGGTCGCCGGTCAGGTCGACGTGATACGTGTACCTGGGCGTCGACTCGAAGTCGTTCCAGAGGAACGGGCGGGGGTCCTCGTAGCCGACGCTCGTCCTGACGCTGACGTACCGGGGCGCGACCTCCTCGTCGACGTACTCCATCGCCGACTCGACGAACGAGAGGTGCCGTCGCTCGCGCTTCCGGCGCTTCATGTTCGGGTCGGCGAATATCGCGGGACCGAGGTAGGTGAGCTTCCGGTTCGGCGGCGGCGAGAAGACCGTCATCACCGGGCCGACGCGCCGCTCGAAGACCGGGAACAGCCCGGCCGGCTCCTCCCCGACGTAGCCGACGAGGGGGTGAAGCGTCGAGTCGGTGTGGTCCGCGAACACCTCCAGCGCGGCGCGGCGGTGGAACGGCGTCGTCTCCGCGGCGCGCTCGACGAGGCGGTCCCACCCGTCCGGGTCTTCGAGGAGTTCGACGTCGACGCTCACTGCGAATACCCCGAGTTCGGACGCCGCGTCGCGGCCCTCGAGTCGTCGATGCGAGTGTTCCGCCCGTCTCCCGCGACCGCGGCCGTCGTCGCCGATGCCGTGAGCGTCCGACGCGAGGCCCGCTTCGGTCGACGGCTGGCTCGCGCGCCGGGCACTGCGGGAACGGCGTGACCGGTCGCAGCGCTCGCGGTCGCACGCGTTCCGGCTCCCGACGGAGGTGTCCGGTTCATACGCCGGGAACACCGCCGATCCGACCTTTGTTATGTTCGGCCTGCCGCGGTGCCCCCCGAGCCGCGGCGGCCGCGACGCCGCGCAGACGGCGGACTCGGCCGGCGCCGATGGGCGACCGGCGCTACTGCGACCGGGCGATCTGGGACCGTCGCAGCGCTCAGCGACGGTTCCGAGCGCCGCCGGTCCACCGCCCGTGCCGGGTCCGGAACGACCGTCCGTCGACTCACTCGTCCGGCGGCGCGTCGCCCGGAAAGTGTCGCATAACAAAGCCGCCCTCGGGGGTGGTCGTTCGTACGACTCGCCGCGCGGCGGGCGACCACGAGATGTATCCGAGAACCAACGCACCGGACGGCGTAACGACGACCGAACGCAGTCGCCGGCGGTCGCCGGACCCGAGGAGGTCGCGGTGAGCGACCCGGGGACCGAGACCGAGTCGACGGGGGCCGAGTCGACCGAGCGTCCCGACGGCGGGACCGACGCGGCGAGCGTCTCGAACTCGCTCGTCGACTCGTCGAGAGTCCAGATCGGCGAGGGGACCCGAATCGACCCCGGCGCGACGCTCGCGCCGCCGGAGTCCGGCGACCTGACCACGCGGATCGGCGACGAGGTGCGGATCCGGTCCGGGACGGTGGTGTACGCCGGCGCCACCGTGGGCGACCGAGTCGCCACCGGGCACGACGCGGTGATCCGCGAAGGGACGCGGATCGGCGACGACGCCGTGATCGGGACGAAGGCGGTGATCGACGGGGACACCACCGTCGGGGCGCGCACGAGCCTCCAGACCGGCGTGTACGTGCCCACGGGAACGACCCTCGGCGCCGACGTGTTCGTCGGCCCGAACGCCGTCCTGACGAACGACCCCTACCCGGTTCGCACCGACGCCGACCTCGCCGGCCCGACGCTCGGCGACCACGCGTCCGTCGGGGCCAACGCGACGATCCTGCCGGACGTGACCGTGGGCGAAGGGGCGTTCGTCGCCGCGGGCGCCGTCGTCACCCGTGACGTGCCGTCCGAGACGCTCGCTGTCGGCGCGCCCGCGACGTTCCGCCCGCTCCCCGACGAGCTCGCCGGTCGCAACGACCTCCCGTGACCGCTCGCGAAACGACCCGCCGCGGCCCGACCGCGGCGTTCACACCTCATCGATGACCCACCACTACCCGACGACCCGACGATCGAAGACGGCTCCGCGCTCGCGGACGCCTCGCCTCCCGACCGACGCCGGTCGGCCGAACCGAACGCCGGCCGGCCGAACGACCCGGTTCGACGAGCACGCCGCGGCCTGCCGGCCGATCTGCGGAGGCCAGCGATGAGTGAACGCTCCGAGCCCGCCGCCGCGGGCGACGACCCGGGGACGGGTGACGGCGACCCGGTAGTCAGCGGCGCCACGTCGTCGGTGGGATCGCTGTACGGGTCCTGCGCGTCGCCGTCGGTCCAGCGTCGGTCGCTCGTCGCCGGGGAGGTGCCCGTGGCCGTCTACGGGCTCGGGAAGATGGGGCTCCCGATCGCCGCCGTGTTCGCGGAGGTGACGGGTAACGTCGTCGGCGCCGACATCGATCCCGACGTCGTCGCGGCCGTGAACGCCGGCGACTCGCACGTCGCCGGGGAGCCGGGGCTGGACGCGCTCGTGGCGGACCGCGTGGAGGCCGGCGCGCTCAGCGCCGTCTCCGACCCCCGCGAGGCGGCCGCGGCCGCGTCGGTCCACGTGATAATCGTCCCGACGCTCCTGACCGAGTCGGACGCCGCCGACCTCGCCGCCGTCGACGCGGCCGTCGACGCGATCGCGACCGAACTCTCCCCGGGCGACGCGGTGTTCGTCGAGTCGACCGTGCCGCCGCGGACCTGCGCCGACCGGATCGCGCCGCGGCTGGCCGAACTGAGCGGCCTCGTGCCGGACGCGTTCGGCGTCGCGTTCTGCCCGGAGCGCACGTCGAGCGGCACCGCGCTCAGGGACATCCGCGAAGCGTATCCGAAAGTGGTCGGCGGCGTCGACGACGAGAGCACGCGGGTCGCGTCGCTCGTGTACGGGGAGGTGACCGACAACGAGGTCGTCCCCGTCCGGGACGCAGCGACGGCCGAGGCCACGAAGGTGTTCGGCGGGGTCTACCGCGACGTGAACATCGCGCTCGCGAACGAGTTCGCCCGGTACGCGGAGGCGACGGGGATCGACGTCAGGGAGGCGATCGAGGCGTCCAACTCCCAGCCCCACAGCCACATCCTCTCGCCGGGCCCCGGCGTCGGCGGCCACTGCATCCCGGTGTACCCGTACTTCCTGACGAACGGGTTCGACGCCGACAGCCCGCTGATCCGGATCGCCCGGATCGTCAACGACGAGATGCCGTCGTACGCGGTCGGAGAGCTCCGCTCGATCCTCCGGAGGGAGGGCGACGAAGGGGAGGGTGAGGGGGAGAAACGGAGCGATCCCGGACGCGGCGCGCTCGACGGCGCGCGGACGCTCGTCCTCGGCGTCGCCTACCACCCCGGCGTCGACGAGACCCGGAACAGCCCCGCCATCGAAATAATCGAGGAACTCCGGCGACACGGCGCCGCCGTCGACGCCGTCGACCCGGTCGTCACCGACTTCGGCCCGTTCGCGGCCACGCGGCTGTCCGCCGCCGAGGCGGTCGAGAACGACTACGACGCCGTCGTCGTGACCACGCCCCACGAGGCGTTCTCCGCGTTCGACTGGGACGCGCTCGACGCGTCGACCGTCCTCGACTGCCACGACGCGCTCGACCTCTCCGGCACGGACCACCGTCGGTACGCGATCGGGCGCGCGCTGTCGCTCGGTCCGGACGACGGGGGCGACCCCTCTCGGTCCCGGTCCGCGAGCGCCGCGGCCAGCACCGACGGCGGGGGAGCCGACGGGGGCTCCGATGCGTGACTTCACGGAGGCGACGTACGCGGACCTGCTCGACGCGGCCGCGTTCGAGGGGTACGAGTTCCTCACCGTTCGCGAGTACATCTCGCGTGAGGCGCTTCCGGACCGCTTCGTCGTCGTCCGACACGACGTCGACCGGAAGCCGCGGAACGCCCTGTCGCTCGCCCGGATCGAGGCGGTCCGAGACGTGCCGGCGACCTACTACGTCCGCACCGAGGAGGGGATCTTCGACCCGGACGTGGTGACCGGAATCGCGGAACTGGGACACGAGGTCGGCTACCACTACGAGGACCTCGACCGCGCCGACGGCGACCGGGAGTCCGCGCTCGCGTCGTTCGCCACGCAGCTCGACCGGGTCCGCCGTCTCGTCGACGTCGACACCGTCTGCATGCACGGGAACCCGCTGACGCCGCACGACAACCGCGACATGTGGGGCGACCCGCCGGAGTTCGACCAGTTCGACCTCCTCGGCGAGGCGTACCTCTCGATGGACTTCGCGGACGTGACCTACTTCTCCGACACGGGTCGCACGTGGCGCGACGGCGCGCTCAAGGTCAAAGACCACACGATGGGCGAAGGCGACAAGCGCGTCCAGGCGGACACGACCCGCGAGCTGATCGGGCTGCTCCGGCGGGGCGAGGTCGACCGGGCGTGCCTCCTCGTCCACCCCGACAGGTGGAGTAGCTCGACGGCCGAGCACGTCGCCCAGAGCGTGAAAGACGCCGCGATCAACGCCGCGAAGTACGGCATCCAGGCCGTCAGATGACGACTTCGGACTCGGCCTCGTCGCTCGGCACGCGGGTCTCGCGGGAGGCGGCCGTGCCCGACGGTCACTCGTTCGCGCTGTGTCTCACCCACGACGTGGACAGGCCGTACAAGACGTACCAGGCGCCCTACTACGCGGTCACGGAGCGGGACCCGTCGCACCTCCGATCGCTTTTGCCCGGCGTGAACCCCTACTGGAGCTTCGAGGCGATCGCGGCGCTGGAGGACGACCTCGGCGTGCGGTCGGCGTTCTACTTCATGGACGAACAGCGGCTGTTCGGGGACCGGCCGGTCGCCGAGTGGCTGGACGCGGACGGCTGGCAGCGGTACGTCGGGCGGTACGCGATCGACGACCTGGCCATCGTCCGGGCGATGCGCGAGCTGGACGCCGGCGGGTGGGAGGTCGGCCTCCACGGCTCGTTCGAGTCGTTCGACGACCGCGACCGGCTCCGGACCGAGAAGCACCGCTTAGAGTCGCTGCTCGGCCATTCGGTCCGGGGCGGCCGCCAGCACCACCTCAACCTCGCGGTCCCCGAGACGTGGGAGCACCACGCCGCGCTCGGGCTGCGCTACGACTCGACGCTCGGGTCGTCGGACGCGTACGGCTTCGACCACGGGTACCGACCCTTCCGCCCGTTCGACGACGCGTTCGTCGAGTTCCCGCTGACGCTGATGGACGTGGCGCTGCCGGACGTCGCCGCGGACCCGGCCCGCGCGGAGGAGGCGTGCGAGTCGCTGCTGCGGGAGGCCGCCGAGAACGGCGCGGTCATGACCGTCCTGTGGCACCCGCGGTACCTCGGCGACGACCACCCGGAACACGTCTCGCTCTATCGGGACCTCGTCCGTCAGGCCCAAGAGCTCGGTGCGTGGGTCGGACCGCCCGGTGAGCTGTACGATCGAATCGAAGAGTCGACGGCGTAACCGGGGTTCGCGGCGGTCTCAGGAGTTCGTATCGTGGGCGACGACACCGCTGAGGTCGGGGTGGGACCGGAGCGGCGAGGCCAGCGCCGCTTCCGGGTCGGACGCGAGCCCGTCGCGGCGGCGCTGCCACCCCTCGTGGCGGGCCATGATCCAGACCGTCACGGCGTCGAGCCCGAGCAGCTTCGCCATCGCAAGCCGGTTCCGCCCGTCGACGAACAGCAGGTCGCCGTCGCGCCCGACGGCGACGGCGATCTCGTCGTTGACCACGCCGAGGACCCGCGACGCGCTGGTCGGTCCGGGCGAGTCGAACGACCCGGCTGCGAGCTCCGCCTGCGTGCGGTACCCGCGCGTCGCGAGCGACTCGTGCAGCTCGTCGAGGAAGCGGCATCGGCGCGCGACGTCGGCCTCCGAGGTACAGCCCCAGAGGATCTGTCCGTCCTCGACGTAGTCGACGACCGTCCGGTAGAAGCGCGTCTCCGTCCACGGGCGTCCCGCCGCGAAGTGCGCCTCGAACCCGCGGTACAGCTCGGTGTTCTCGAACCGGCGGTCGAGCGAGTCCCAGTCGCCGCCGACCACCGTCCCTGCGTGCTTGAACTTCGGCGGCGGGAAGGTCGCCCCAGTGCGAGTCTGGTCCGGGTAGGCGTCGGGCTCGACGAGGAACTCGATCCGGTCGGGGTCGACCGTGACGAGCTTGAACGGCGCGACCCCAACGCCCCGCCCGCCCGCCGGGGCCGCGGCACACGCCTGGACCGTGCCGTACGCGAACGCGTACGCGCCCCACGCCCGAAGCAGCGGCGACCGGAGTCGCGGGTGCGCGTCGATCGCCTCCCGGCCGGCACGACGGATCGCGGCCTCGACGCGCGTGAGCGCCGCTCCGGGCACCATCCACCGTCCGTGTGTGTGTTCCGACATTGCGAGTCGCTCCTGGACGGTGTCTCCTACCGCTCGGAGGGACATGAACGCGTCTGACGGTGAAACGCCGCGAAGCCGGGGCGACGCGTCGGCGTCAATTCCCGGCCGAATCCGCCCCACAGCGTGCGTGTTTCGCGCGTTCCGGCTGTTTCGGATCCCGACACAGCCAGCGGCGCCCGCGGCGGACGCCGGTTCGATCGCGCGGCGGATGAGGGGCCGGTCCGTTCCCCGGCGGCTGTCCGAGGCGAGCGACCGCGTCGTCGTCGGGCTATCTGAAGCATAACAAAGCGTCCGTCTTCCGCCCTCCGTAACAATGAGCGACAAGGAGTGGGACCCGAACAACGTGCTCGATCTCCTCGGGGACCCCCTCGCGCGGCGGGTGCTCGTCGCGACGGGCGCCCGGCCGAAGTCTGCGGAGGAACTCGCCGAGGAGTTCGACGTCTCGTTACCGACCGTCTACCGACGGACGAACAGGCTGATCGAACACGGACTGCTGTCGGATCACCTCCGCGCCGACGAGCGGAAAAACCAGTTCAAGGTCTTCGAAGCGACCGTCAGCGAGGTAGTCGTCAGCGTCGAAGAGCGGGGGTACGAGATCGAGATGAAGACGAGATCCACGGTCGGGACGCGCTTCGACGCGTTCTGGTCGGACATCGGCCGCTCCGTCCCCGACGACGGCGGGCGAAAAGACTCTGAGGACCGGTCGGTCGGGACCGATCGCCCCGACTCGACCGAACACACTGATCCCGCATGAGCCGGCTCGCCGTAACCGCCATCCTCGTCGTGAACGGCCTCGTGTTCCTGTTCGGCTGCGCGATGACGGGCCTGAGCCTGGCCGCGTACCGCGCGACCGACGGGCGCGGCTCGTACCGCTGGTCGACCGCGGGGTTCGCGTTCGTCACGGTCGGCTGCGTCATCGAACCAGTGTTCCAGTACGGGATCCGCCGCGACTGGGACATCTCCGGGATCGAACTGCTATACCTCCAGGCGATGGAGGGGACGTTCTTGGCGCTCGGGCTCGGAATCCTGTTCGTCTCGATCTACCGCCACGGTCGCGGACGGTCGACCCCCGGAACCGAACGAGTGCCGACGGAGCCGGCCCGGAACTCCGAGACCGTCCGCCTCTCCGTGGACTCGCGTCGGGATGGAGAGTCGGATCGATGAGTCGAATTCACTTCGACATCACGCACCCGGCGCACGTCCATCTGTTCAGACACGCGATCCGCGACCTCGTCGACGACGGGCACGCAGTCGCCGTCAGCTCGCGCGAGAAGGAGATCACGACCGATCTGCTCGACGCCTACGGCATCGAACACACGGTCCTCTCCCGGAAGGGAACCCGGAAGCCGGGACTGGTAGCGGAGTGGCTCGGTCGGGATTTGCGGGCGCTCCGATACGCGTGGCAGTTCGACCCGGACGTGGTGGTGAGCCGGCTCAGCCCGACGGCGATCCACGCGGCCGCGACGTTCGGGGCGGGGAGCGTCGTGCTCTACGACACCGAGGGGACGAACCGGCTGGCCCGGCTGTTCCTCCCGCTCGTGGACCGGATCTGTACGCCGGACTCGTTCGAGACCGAGTTCGGGGAGCCGCACCGCCGACACGCGGGAGTCCAGGAGCTCGCGTACCTCCATCCCGACCGGTTCGAGCCCGACTTCGACCGGCTCCGCGAGCACGGCATCGACCCAGACGACCCCTTCGCGGTGTTGCGGTTCGTCTCGATGGGCGCGCACCACGACGTCGGCCGGGAGGGGCTCTCCCCGGCGGTCAAGCGCCGGCTCGTCGACGCCTTGAGCGATCTCGGGGAGGTGTACGTCTCCGCGGAGGGCTCGCTGCCCCCAGACCTCGACGCGCGGCCGGTGCCGGTGCCGCCGGCGGCGATCCACGACCTGCTCGCGGCCGCGAACGTGCTGGTCACCGACTCGAACACGATGGCGACGGAGGCGGGGCTGCTCGGCACCCCGTCCGTGCGGTCCGGGTCGTACGTCGACACCGGGGAGTTCAGCAACTTCGCCGCCCTCGCCGAGGCGGGGCTCGTCGAGTCGATCGCCGACGGGGACGCCGCCGTCGAGCGCGCGGTCGAGCTCGCCGCGGACCCCGACGCGAGCGACCGGTGGGCGGAGCGCCGCCGGGAGTACGTCGCGGCGTCGACGGACGTCACCGACTACATCGTCGACACCGTCCTCGAAGTCGCCGGGGAACGGGACGCAGAATCTGTGGCCCGCGAGTAACCGACCCCACCCTACTTCGGTCGCTCTTTGAGGCCGGAGGCTCCACCTCGAAGTATGCTGAAGCCGAGAGCTCATCGACAGATTTCCTTCTGTGCGAACGGCCCACGCGAAAGACGCGCTACCTCAACTACCCACCCTCAGCGAGCGAAACCGTCGGGGCGAGGAAAGCGGGGAGGAGAAACCGCGTTATCACACCAGTCGAACGGAACCGACTCCCTACGTGTGAAGAATGGAACCCGACGAACCCATTTGTACAATACTTATCTACTGGCAGAAATCACGTCACACGTGTACGTTTCCAAGTAAGTGACGTACGATCTAAATTAATGTCGACACGCCCTCCATCCGACGATTCAGACGAACAGCCCTCCGATGACGATCTGACCGACTGGCCGCCGGACGGCCCCGACCAAGACCAGTCGTCCCGACCGTGGATTCCGCTTGGCGTTGTTGGAGTCATCGCCGTAGCCGTCGGGTGGTTCTTCCGGCCGTGGCTACACGGGCTCGTCTACACGGTCTACACGACGCCGCTGCTGTTGATCGGCATCGTCGTCGGCGGTCTCGCTGCGTGGATCACCGCACGGTCGGGAGATCGCGTCGAGACTGCCGTCAACACGCTCTCCAGCAACGACCACACGATCACTCCGCTCCGTGTCGGAGTGGTCGTACTCGTGATCGCTGCGTTCGCGCTGATGCCCGTCGCCAACGCGGTCGCTGGCGTCACGTTGAGCGACCAAACGATGAGTCAGACGACTACCGTCGAGCGACTCGACGATGTCGACGCCGAAAACCCGCGCATCGTCACGCGAGCGGTCGCCGATCGGTACGCGTCGAACACGCTCAGCCGGCCCCAGTACCGCGTCGGGGACACGGACATTAGCGTGGTGAACGGGACTCCCTACTGGGCGGCGCCGCTCGCACCGGACGGCCTGTTCAACACGATCACCAAACGGCAGGCCGGGACGGTCCTCGTCGATATGACGACCCAACAGGCGAACGTCCGGTCCGTCGACGGCGAACTCGAAACCGGCGTCGGAACGATATTCTACCGTAACTACCGGTGGGAACTCCTCAAATCGCAGTCGTACCTCGTGGACTACGGCGATCCGAAGATGGTCGTCCACGACGGTTCCCAGTATATTGCGGTTCCGTACACGGAGCCGACGTTCCACCTGACGCCGCTTCCCCACTCCACGCCGCAGTGGGGAGGCGTCGCCGTCATCGATCCGAGCGGATCGGTCCAGATGCTCTCGCCGTCCGAAGCTGCGGCCAGTCCGATCCTCGACTCTCAGCAACTGTACCCCGAGGCGCTGGCGCTCCGGTCGGTCGCAGCGACGAAGTACCGCAACGGGATCGTCAACACGTACACGAGCCACGAGGACGAGATCGAGATCGCACCGCTTCCCGGAGACGGAAACGACCAGCCGTTCTTCATCCTCTCCGAGACGGGGCCAAAGTACGTCGTCGCCGTCGAGCCGTACGGAGACGCACAGGGACTTCAGGAGCTGTGGACGATCGACGGTCAAAGCGGGACGTTCGAACGGTACGTGCCAGCCGACTCGCTGTTCGGCCCGCAGCGAGCAGCGGACCTCGTGAGGCAATCGGCGCCACAGACGGATTGGGACCGATTTTCGCCGGCCGAGCCGATCCTCACGGTCATCGACGATCGGGAGTACTGGCAAGTACGCGTCGTCCCCGAGGACAACAGCGGGATCGCGTACGTCGCGTTCGTCGACGCGCGGTCCGGTAACGTCGATTCGTTCGAAGAAACGGACGCGATCACGCAGTTCCTCGCGGGCGAGACGCCGTCTGGGACGCCCACAGAAACAGATCCGAGCGAGACGGCTACAGAGACGCCGACAGTCATAGTCCAACGGGTCGCCGAGAACGGCACCGTGATCGAGACCATGAGAGTGTACGACGACGAAACGGTCGAGATCCGAACACCAACGAACGGGACCGTCAGTACGGCGAACGCAACCGCCAGAGCGCTCGGAAGCCGGCCGTAGTCAACACCACAACCACGGCGACACGATCCGTGACCGGGCGGCGGGACCGACCCGGCGCCCTCGTTCATTGCGATCCGGTGGCCCGCTCGTTGGTTCGGGAACGGCGGTCGCCGCCCGGAGTAGCCCCGGCATTACAAACCGCGAAACCGCGGGAGACCGCACACGAATGTCTCACGGATCCCGCGGTGCGGCGCGAGGCGACAATCGATCTGCGGCGAGACGACCGCGCGGCGCCGGCCCGAACGCGAGGCGGCCGGGGCTTCGGGGGTGACCGCCGGTGGTCACGCACCTGCCGCGCACGCTCTGGAGCAGCCTGAGGCACTATCCGCTCTTACACCGTTCGAGCGACGTCGGCCCGGTCAGCCCGGAGCTGTTCGACGAAATCCTCGACGACTACGACGCCGACGCCGCGTTCCTCCACGTCGGGCTCAGCGACGTCAAGGCCGCGTTCGAGACGAACCCCTACGAGTTCGTCGTCGAGCGGCTCCGCGAGCGGTTCCCCTCGCTCCTCGTGCCGGGGTTCACCAAGTCGTTCCGCGATACCGGTCGGTTCGACGTGGCGGAGGACCCGCCGGAGCTCAACGCCTTCTCGCGGCTGTTCTACGAGAACGACGCGGAGTACCGGACGCCGGACCCGCTCCACTCGATCCTCTGTGCCGGCGAGTACCGGTTCGACGGCTGTGACTTCCGGGACACGTTCGGACCGGACGGCTGTTACGCCCAGCTCGAAGCCGACGACGTGCTCTGTCTGAACGTCGGGACGCACTGGCTGGTCTCGACGCAGCTCCACTACCTCGAACAGGCGCTCGACGTGCCGTATGTCGAGACCGTCGAGTTCGAGGGCGAACTCGTCCAAGAGGACGGCACGGTCGAGCAAGTGACGCAGACGAACTACGACAAGAACCTCTACCTCTACTTCTGGAACCGGACGAAGCTCCGCGACCAGATGGTTCGGGCGGGAGTTCTCGACTGGTACCGGCTCAACGGGCTCGACGTGATGGCGTTCACGATGGACGACCTCCGGTCGTTCGTCGAGCCGAACGTCCTGAACGACCCCTACTACCTCGTCGCGTGACCCGAACGCCAACCGCCGCGGCGGCCGGGGAGAGGTGAGACGGTGCGCGTGCTCACCCTCGCCACGAACGGTCGCTCGCGGTTCTACCGGCAGCATGTCGCGGGCCTCAGGGACCGTGGGCACGCGGTCGACGCGATGGTGGTCTCACAGCCCGACGACGGGGAGTCGCGGTCGGTTGCGACCTACGCCCGGTACTACGCGCGGGTCCTCGCCGCGGCGCGCCGAGGGTACGACGTGGTGCACGCGAACTACGGCCTCACGGCGCCGCCGGCGGTCGCACAGCCGTTCGCGCCGACGGTGGTGTCGCTGTGGGGGAGCGATCTCATGGGCCGCTACGGCGCCGTGAGCCGGAATGCGGCCCGGTTTGCCGACGCCGTCGTGGTGATGTCCGAGGAGATGGCCTCGCTCGTCGACCTCGACTGCCACGTGATTCCGCACGGGGTCGACACGGACCTGTTCCGGTCGCTCCCGCGCGAGTTCGCCCGCTCGGCGGTCGGGTGGGACCCGGACCGCCACCACGTGCTCTTCCCGTACCCGCGCGACCGAGCGGTGAAGGACTTCCCCCGGGCGCGGCGGATCGTCGACGCGGCCGACGCCGCGGCCGAGCGTCCGGTGGAGCTTCACACGATCAGCGGCGTTCCGCACGCCCGCATGCCGGTGTTCTACAACGCGGCCGACGCGCTGATCCTGACCTCGCGGCGGGAGGGCTCACCGAACGCGGTGAAGGAGGCGCTCGCGTGCGACTGCCCGGTGGTCGCGACCGACGTGGGCGACGTGGCGGAGCGGCTCGACGGCGTCGCCCACACGGCGGTCGGTGACGACGACGACGACCTCGCGCGGCGGCTGGCGGCGATACTCGCGTCCGGCTCCCGACCGGACGGCCACGCGGCGGTCGCCCCCCTCAGCATCGAGCGGCAGCTCGACGGGATAGTCGACGTGTACCGGTCCGTCGCGGACGCCCCGGACAGGCGGTGAGAGCGGCGTCGGTCGAGACCGTCCCGACATCCGCGAGTAGTGTAATTTAAACTATATAAGTGGACGGAACGGCCGGCTCCGACGAGCTATCGAAGCGGCGACACTCGTCGTCGGGAGTCTACAGAACGCCTCGAAACCGGTGATATCGGGATTCCGACCGCGTGATCGGAACGAACGAGGTCGATGAACAGCTTTGCCGTCGGCCGGCCGCCGGCGTGCGTCAGTTCTGTATATTCAAATATGTGTATCTTTTCTAAAACGTGGTATAAGACGCTTACCGCGGTGTATCCTGTATCAACCGTCGGTAGGTTTTAAATATATAGGTTAAATTGGATGACTCGAAACAGATGGCGATTCGACGAGTCGACCGGTCGTTCCGGGGCGCGTTCGGGAGCGGATTCGAGGCGTGGGCGCCCAGCCGGTCTCGGACGGTCCGGCGAACGGCCCGAAACCGCGGAACGGGTTGACGGCCCCGAGCGAACGACGCGCGTCGTTCTGCGGCGAGCGGACGGGTGCCGTGTGCGAACAAACGGGCGCCGACGAATCAGTTCGGACATATGAGTACTACAAAACCAACGACAGACCACGCGAATCCGACGGACTCAGACGGGAAATCGGACGACGAGGGAGAATCGAACGGCGACGAACGGGCGCAAGAGCTCTCGCTGGACGTCATCTTCGACATCCTGCGAAACCGGCGACGGCGGCTGGTGATAGAGGCCATCGAGGCCGAGGACGGTGAGACGACGCTGAGTGACCTCGCGGAGCGCATCGGCGGCATCGAGAACGACAAGTCGCCGAGCGCGCTCGACGCGCAAGAGCGGAAGCGCGTGTACGTCGGACTGTATCAGTGCCATCTCCCCAGGATGGACGACGCGGACGCGGTCGAGTTCGACAAGGACCGGGGAACGGTGACCCGCGGACCGATGGCCGACGCGTACCTCTCGTACTTGGAGTCGGACGCGGACGAGGAGTCGAAACGCCGGTGGTCGCGGTACTACTCCGCGCTCGTCGGGGGGAGCTTCGTCGCGTTCATCCTCTCGTGGACGTTTACGACGGATCTGGCGGCGCCCGTGTTCGCCGGATCGTTACTGCTGATCGCGGGCTTTTACGGCTACCACAGTATCGTCGAGGGAACCGACTGAGCGGACCCTCCGTCGCTCCCCGGCTCGGTTCCCGATCCGTCGCCGTTATTCGGCGACTGGACCGGCGTGTCCGGCCTCGGGCTCGCTCGGTTTACGCTCTATAACAAAGCCTCGGGCAGGGGTGGATGGGTATCTGACGTTCCGTCCCGGTTCGGAACCGATGGTGATACCCAATGAACGGACGACACGGATCCGACGACACGGCATCGAATCGACCGCACGGCGCCCGTTCCACGGAGGCCTGAGATGTGCGGCATCATCGCGCGGGTCGGCGACGGCGACGCGCTCGGCGAGATCCTCGGCGGCCTCCGCAACCTCGAATACCGCGGGTACGACTCGGCGGGCGTCGCGCTCCGGACGGAGGACGGCATCGACGTGTACAAGCGCGAGGGCGAGACCGACGCCCTCGTCGACGCGATCGGCGACCGGACGCCGGACGGGACGGTCGGCATCGGGCACACCCGGTGGAGCACGCACGGCGCTCCGTCGGACGCGAACGCGCACCCGCACACGGACGACGAAGGGAGGGTCGCCGTGGTCCACAACGGGATCATCAAAAACCACGAGTCCCTCCGCCGCGAGCTCCGCGCGGACGGGCACACGTTCACCAGCGAGACGGACACCGAGGTCGTCCCCCACCTCGTCTCCCGGGAGCTAGCGGCGGGAGCGGACCCCGAGACGGCCTTCCGGCGCGCGGTCGACCGCATCGAGGGCAGCTACGCCCTCGCGATGGTGGTGGCGGACGAAGACGCGGTGTACGCGACCCGGAGCGGGTCGCCGCTGGTGCTCGGGCTCGGCTCGGCGGCGAACTACCTCGCGAGCGACGTGCCCGCCTTCTTGGAGTTCACCGACCGCGTCGTGTACGTCGAAGACGACGAGGTCGTCGTGCTGGACGGGGCGGGGTACCGCATCAGCGACCCGGACGGCGAGACCGTCGAGCGCGCTCCGGAGACGGTGGAGTGGACGGCGGGAGACGCCCAGAAGGGCGTGTACAACCACTTCATGCGCAAAGAGATCGACGAGCAGCCGGTCTGTCTCCGGCAGACGGTCGACGGCCGCCTCGACGTCGAGGGCCGCGCCGACGGCGGCGAGGGCGGCGGCGGCACGCCGGTGTTGGACGCGTTGCCGCCGGGCGAGCTATCGGGGATCGCGAACGTCGTGTTCGTCGCCTGCGGCACGTCGTACCACGCCGCGATGTACGGCTGCGTGCTGCTCAAGCGGCTCGGGATTCCCGCGACGGCGATGCCGGCGAACGAGTTCGCTCACGACCCGATGCCGGTCGGCGACGAGACGCTTGTCGTCGCGGTGACGCAGAGCGGGGAGACGGCGGACACGCTCGCGTCGCTGCGCGCGGCCGACGCCTCGCCGGCCCGGACGCTGGCGGTCACGAACGTCGTCGGGTCGACGGCCGCGCGGATGGCCGACGACGCCGTGTTCATCCGGGCCGGGCCGGAGATCGGCGTCGCCGCGACCAAGACGTTCTCCTCGCAGGTCGCCACGCTCGCGATGCTGGCGGAGCGGCTCGCCGACGACGGCGCGGGCGTCGGCGCGACGACCCCGGGCGGCGCGGCGGTGAGCGAGGCGGCCGGGTGGTCGGCGAGCCTCGCGTCGCTTCCGGACCTCGTCGAGACCGTCGTCGAGGACGGCGGCGCGGCGCGGCTCGCCGAGGCGTACGCGGACGCCGAGGCCTACTTCTTCATCGGACGGGGGACGGGATACCCGGTGGCGCTCGAGGGCGCGCTGAAGTTCAAGGAGATCACGTACGAACACGCGGAGGGGTTCGCCGCCGGCGAACTCAAGCACGGACCGCTCGCGCTTGTCACCCCCGCGACGGTCGTCGTCGCGGTGTTCACGGGGCGGAACGACGACGTGACGCTTCATAACGTCCGCGAGGCCCAGAGCCGGGGCGCACCGGTCCTCGGTGTCGGTCCCGCGTCCTCGACGGCGGCCCGCGACGCCGTCGACGAGTACCTGGAAGTCCCGGACGCCGACCCGGAGCTGGTCGGGGTGTTAGCCAACGTCCACCTCCAACTGCTCGCGTATCACGCCGCGGCGATCCGGGACCGCGCGATAGACAAGCCTCGGAACCTCGCCAAAAGCGTGACCGTGGAGTAGGAGACGGGCGAAACGGCCGACCGCTTTTCCGTCACCGCGGCTCCCCGACGGGCCAGCTGATCCCCGCCTCTCGGGTGCTCGGCTCCGCGGCTCTCCCGAGCGTGAGGTCGGCCCGCTGCGTACACTCTAGACAGCCGTGAACGGTGTTATCCACGCCGAATACGCGGATGAAGCGGCTGCTCACTGCCGCGCCACACCGAGCGCATCGTCGGTTCAGATCTGTCGTGGCGTCTCCGGCGTTCACCATGTCCGACGCATCCGTCCATTCCGCCTATTGTTAGGTATACGTTGTTACTGTGTATCGTGAGAACATACCTCTCACTTTGTGGTCCCGCGAACCGATCGACGCCGCCCGGCACCGCGCCGCCACCGGCCGAGCGGGAGCCCTCGTCTCAGGAGCCCGACCCGCGGAACGGAACGCGCCTGGCGGACCGCTCGCGCCTCGGTCCCGACCTGAGGACCTCCGACCCGGCGACGAAGACGCGCTCGACGGACGGCGTCGGTGACGGCTCGACGACGATCACGTCTGCCCGGGCGCCCACTTCGAGGCGTCCACGGTCGTGGAGCCCGACCGCCTCGGCCGGGTTCCGCGTCACCCGGTTCACCCGGGTCGACAGCGACTCGCCCGTCTCGACGAACGGCGCGGCCAGGAGCGACGGCGGGTGGTAGTCGGAACAGAGCGCGTCCACGGCGCCCGCCCGGACGGCCGACCGGGCCGAGAGGTTCCCCCACAGGCTCTCGCCGCGCACGAGGTTCGGCGCGCCCATCGCCGTCGTCATCCCCAGACTGACCGCGCGTTCGGCCGCCTCGACGGTGAGCGGGTACTCGCTTATCGACGCCCCGCGGTCGGCCATCCGCTCGACGGCCGCCGCGGTCTCGTCGTCGTGCGAGGCGAGGGGCACGTCGGCGTCGGCCGCGAGGTCGGCGACGCGCGCGACGAGGTCGTCACGGTCCGAGGGCGACGGCGCAGCCCGCGTCTCCGAGAGGCGTTCAACCGCGTCCGGCGGCACGTTCCTGTCTTCCGCGTAGTGCCGCTCGAACGCAGCCTCGTCGAACTGACCCTCGCCGGGCACGTGGCGCATCACCGACAGCAGGTCGACGGAGACGTCGCCCTCGGCGACGACGCGTTCGACCGCGTCGACGCTCTCGCGCGACAGGTCCGCCCGGACGTGGACGCGGTTGTCGGCGAGCGTGTCGCCCGCGGCGTCGACCGCGCGGACCAGCGTTTCGGCCTCGCCGACGGACCTGGCGTCCTCGCCGTCGGCTTCGAACGCGATCGCGTGGAACTTCGTCGTCACCCCCGCCACGACGTTCGTCCGGTCGGCGGACAGCACGGCGGACCCGGCGTCGACCCGGGCGCCCGTACGGGGAGCGCGGTGTCGCTCGACGTCGTCGCCGTGGAGGTCCACCAGCCCCGGCAGGACGACCCGCCCGCCCACGTCGACGACCGTCGTCCGGGGGACCGGGTCGGGAGGCGCCTCGCCGACCCGAACGATCCGGTCGTCGGCGATGACGACGTGGCCGTCCGCTATCACGCCCGTCGGGGTAACGACACGGCCGTTGCGGAGCTCGAACGCGTCGGTCATCGCGACGGCTCCGAGCGGCTCCGCGCGGTCGGAGGGTGACGCGTCGCCGAGACGGGGATGGCCCCGCCGCCGGGAGCTGTCTGAAACATAACGCCCACGTAACTGTGGCGGGGGCTTTGTTAGGGAGGGCCAACGCGGTCGAAGGGTCTCGACGACGCCGCGCTTTTCCGGTGCCGTGTGCGTCGAGAAAAATCAATGAATTAATACATGTCGCGAATACCGAAACGACAAATCACCGGGTTTCATATGACAGCAAGCCCTGAATATCGACGTTGGTTATGAGGGCGTGTATTTCATGTCAGTAGACAGTCCCCCCGAACGCGGGCGAGACGACGAATCTACAGTCTTCGAGTGGGACGAAGGTACGGAGGTCGGAATCGCAATCGCGGAGTCCGTCGCAGCGGTCGCCGGCGTCGATCCCGTCGACCTCGAACCGCGCGTCAACGACGTCGTCGATCCGGACGCACTCGACCGCGCTCTCCGGAGCGCCCACTCCGGTGCCTCCTTCGCCTTCCCGTTCGGCGACTACCTCGTCACCGTCTGGAGTGACGGCGAGCTCGTCGTCTCGGAAGCCGATTGACCCCGATCTCACCTCACGCGGTCGCATAGGCGACGACTACCGACGCGAGTACTCGGTGAGCAGCGACGGCCCATGGCGGTGCCGGACGATCGGGGCCACCGCGAGCCGGAAGTATATTACGTGATAGCATTCAGTATAACTGAGACGAACTCGATCGGCACAGACTCCGCGTCGCTGCCCGACGCCCGGATAAAAGCTACTACTCAGGCCTAAAGCGCCCGAATCCGACGGTCACCGCCGGTAGATCAGGAGCCATCTGACGGTCCGGACTACTTTACCGTTCGACACGTACACCGGTTCGCTGATGGGTATTCCGAGGTTTCACCGGCTTTCGTGATAGCTGTCCATCCGGGTCGAAATATATAAAAGTATAAATACTTCTTATGAATAATAAGTTATCATATATTTAACCGCCACCGTCTGTCGGCGTCGACGAGGATGGCCGCCGCTCGCTGTCGACGGTCGTTAGCGCGCCGGATCGCGTCGCGAACGCCTGCCGGGAACCGCCGTCGGTCGCGCGGAGCCGGGCCGCCGAAGCGTTCGATTACTCGGGTGACCGACGCCGGCACGGTGTTAATAACGATGTCGGCCGCCGCGCTACCCGCGCTCACTTCACGGAGGAGACTATCATGAGTCACCAGAGTCATTCGGACGGACGGCAGCGGTATCGCAAGCCCCGGCGGTCGAGGCGGTCCGGAAGGGAGTGTCCGCGCGAACCCAACGAGCCGCCGGCCGGAGGCGAAGCGAGCGGCCCCGGTAGCGAGGTGTCCGGCACGTGACGCCGAACCCGCACGGACGGACGCCCGGACCGGAGCAGCCGGCGGCGTCGGGACGACAGTTCCCTCAGGGTCAGACGTACGCCGGACAACAGCTCGGGGGGCAGAAGGCGGGACGGTCGCCCGTCCCGGCGGTCGACGTCATCGAGAACGAGGACCACCTCTGGGTGTTCGTCGACCTCCCCGGGTTCACCGAGGAGGAGATCACCGTCCGCGCCGACGAGAACACGCTGTTGCTGAGCGCGGACCGCACGGGCGAACTCGAAGCGGGCCGGCGCCCGATCCTCAGCGAGCGGGCGACGCACGTCGAACGCAGCGTCCCGCTGCCCCGTCCCGTCCGGACGAACGGGTCTCGGGCGGTGTTCGAGAACGGCGTCTGTAAGGTCGTGCTTCCGAAGGCCGCGACGGACCGCTACGCGAAGATCGAGTTCACCGACTGACGGCGCTCGGCCCGGGCGACGGCGCAGGTACTCGGTGGAGACGCGAGTCAGTCGTCGTCGGCGCGGGGCGGCTCGGCTGCTTGGCGGTACACCTCGCAGTCGCTCTCGTGATCGAACCGGAAGCGGTTGTTACAGACGTCGGCGCGCATCGGGGAGACGAACTCCCCCATCACCGTACAGTAGGGTCGGTCGTGGTCGAACTGGTGCGTCTCGTCTTCGGCGCGGTAATCGAGGTGCGGACACGTCATCGTCGACGGCGAGACTCCTCCCGACGACTTTGTAACCGGACCGCTACTCCACCCGACGGCGGGGGCGATTCGGGGAACGGGCGAGGGATCGCCCTCAGTCCGAGAGGCACGCTTCGGCTCGTTCGTCCGAGACCTGGTCGAACGACTCGTAGAACTCGCCGACGGCCCCGAAGTACGGCGGCGTCTCGACGCAGATCACCTCGTCGGCCTCCCCGTAGAGGCGCTCGACCGTGTCCGGCGGGGCGACGGGCGCCGCCACGACCACCCGCTCGGCGGCGGCGTTTCGGACCTGTCTCGCACAGGCGGTCATCGTCGCGCCCGTCGCGATCCCGTCGTCGACGATGACCGCGCGCTCGCCGCGCAGGTCGAGGGGCGGGCGGTCGCCGCGATACCGCTTCAGCTTCTCCGCGGCGACCTCCCGCTGGCGTCCGATCTGGTCGGCGACGTACGACTCCCGGATCCGGAACCGCGCGAGCAGCGAGTCGTTCAGCCATACGGTACCGTCGCTCGCGACCGCGCCGATCGCGAGTTCGTGGTTCCACGGCGCCCCGAGCTTCCGGGCGGAGACGACGTCCAGCGGGGCGTCGAGGCGGTCCGCCACCGCTCGCCCGACCGGGAGCCCGCCGCGCGGGATCGCGAGGACGAGGTCTGCTTCGACGTCGTGGTCCGTCAGGAGCTTCGCCAGCTGTTTGCCGGCGTCGGTTCTGTCCTTGAACATGGTTTCTCCGTTTCGCGCGTCCGTCGGTGCGAGTCGCCGCCCTCGCGGACGGAGCGGCACACGGCCGGGAGCCGGAAAGTATGTGGCATATTACTATGCTAAGAATTTATTTATATCGTATATGGAATTTGTGCCGACCCGATCGAGAAAAGTGTGTCTCGTAACGTTGGGTACCGCGCTCTCGTTGCTGACGGTCGGTCTCGGCTACCTCATCGCGTTCGGCACGACGCTGGCCGATTTCCTCCTCATCGTCGCCGGGCTACTGCTCGGCTGGGTGGGGTTCATCTACTGTTTCGCACACTTCTCCGGCTGGCGCGAGTGAGCGTCTCCTCGCCCGCCGAGACCCGGACATTCGGATCGGGTCGACGGCGGTCAGTCGGTGGGCTCCGCCTCCCCTTCGCCCACTCGACGCTCGCGCCGCCCACCGAAGTACTCGACGGCCCACAGCAGTATCCCCAGGACGATCAGTCCGATTCCGAGCATCGACGTCGGGGGGAGCGGGACCACGAACAGCACGGCGCCGACGACGATCAGGACCCCGGGTGAGGCCAGTGCTATCCAGTCGCGTATCGAACGGCGTTCTGATGCCATCGTCCGCACATGGCCGACCCCGGTGATTGTTATAGTGGTCGTAGCGGTCGTACGAGCGGGGTATCGGGAGACGGCGGTGAGGTGGTGGGGCGTCGCGGCCCAGAGGCGTGCCGGTTCGGTCCCCGAGTCACGACTTCTCGGTCGGCTCGGAGATCAGGAGCCAGCCGTCGCTCCGGACCTCGACGCGCTACCCGCCGTAGCGGAACTCCACCGTCCCCGTGCCCCACTTCTCGCGCTCGGGACCGAAGAAAACTCTTCGACTGCGGCCGCGTCGGCCCTCCGTCAGCGCCGAACGTCATCGGTCTCATCCCGTGCGTGCGCCTCCTGCCGACCGTCGACGCTTCCCTCTATTGCTTCGAGGACCGAGAGGACCTGCGTGGCGTTCCCGGCCGGCCGTATCGTTTCGCTCGCCTCGTCGAAGGCGACGATGTCGTCGTCGACCAGCTTGGGGACGTGCGCGTGATACAGCGAGACGATCACTCGTTGCCGTTGGCACTCGGTGACCGCGTCCTCGGACGCCCCGTTCTCCCACGCGGCGATCCGCGTCGCCAAGTCCGACAGCGACCACGAGGCCCCTCCGAGGAGGGTGTAACAGAGGTACCGGCGCCGCGGATGTGCCAGCGCTCGGTAAACGTGGTCGAGTCCGAGAACGTCGGGTGACGGGGGCCGATCGCCCGCCGACGGGTCCCCCGGACCGTCGCCGGCGCGATCGTTTCGGTTTTGACCGTCGTTCATGACAACTGTATATACTGTAACCGATATTAAATGATACCGGTAACCGCCGGGCTCACTCCTCGTTGATCTCGACGGTTCGCTCCGCCTCGGCGGTCGTCCGCGGGAGCGTGACGGTCAACACTCCGTTTCGCATCCGGGCCGACACCGCTTCCGTGTCCACTTCGTCGGGGAGACTCACTGACTCGCGGACCGAGCGATGGCGACGCTCGCGCCTGATGTACGCCTCGTCGTCCTCAGACACCGACTCGTCGCGGTCGGCCTCGATCCGGAGCGTGTGATCAGCGACCCGGACCTCGACGTCGTCCGTCTCGAACCCCGGGAGATCGAAGGTGACGACGAACTCGTCGTCGTGTTCGACGAGGTCGATCGGCGTCGACGACGAGCGGTCGTCAGACGCGTCCCAGCCCTCGACGTCGCCAAACCGCCGGTTCATTCGGTCGAGCAGCCGCTCCGTCTCCGCGAAAGGGTCGTATCGAGAGCTCATGGTTAACACTCTGGTCAACGATACGCGGAACTTCGTAATATAGCCTTGGGCAGTTGTCGAGTCGCGGTCGATTCGGGGTTCTCCCGACGGCCCACGAGAGGAACCGGCACACGAGACCGAGGAGTCCTAGCAACCGCCTCGGTGCCGAAGGCCGCCGCTCATGGCCGGTGCGGGGGCAGTTCGAGCGGGTTCGAGGCCGCGGTCGCTCGGTCGGTCCGCGGTCGTCGCCGCGATTTCGGCGCAGTCTGTCATGTCGTGAGGGCTCGATACACCGTTAGCAACGGCGTGTGTGACGGTATCGATCCCGTTACCGGACGGCTCGCCGCGAACGGAGGCGGGGGTTTATCTTATCGTTACGCGTTATCACTCCTCGTGATGGCGACTATCGAACTCGACGACGAGCTACTGGCGCGCATCGAGAGCCACCTGGAGGACGACGAGACCCCCGCGGAGTTCATCGCGGAAGTCGTCACCATCTACGAACAGGAGGGCCGCTTCCTTCAGGAGGGACCCTGACGCGGTCCCGGACTACGAGACGAGGAGGACCGGCTGGGGACAGTTGCGAACGACGCGGTCCGCGACGCCGCCGAGGTGTCCGGGGCGGTCGTGCGTGAGCCCCTGCGTGCCGATGACGACGACCCCGGCGTCGACCGTCCCCGCGTAGTCGACGATCTCGCGGGACGGGTACCCTCGACAGAGGCGCGACTGTGCGTCGACGCCGACAGACGCCGCGCGGTCGACGAACTCCCGGAGCAGGTCGTCGCCGCGGTCTTCGAGCCCGTCGATCACCAGCTCGGCGTTGCTCAGCGCCGGCTCGCCGTACCGGTGCGTGTCGACCACGTGGATCACGTGGAGGTCTGCGTCGAAGCGCTCCGCGATGGTGAGCGCGTGTTCGGCCGCCTTGTTCGATCCGGCGCTACCGTCGACGGGGAGGATGACGTGTTCGTACATGGTCACGCGTACATGCCGCCGTTGACGTTGACGATCTCGCCGGTGACGTACGACGCCCGCGGCGCCGCGAGGAAGCCGACGGCTGCGGCGACCTCCTCGGGGGCCGCGAACCGGTCGAGCGGGATGTCCTCCCGGATCGCCTCCTGAACGTCCTCGCGAACGACCTCCAGCATCTCCGTCTCGGTGAACCCGGGCGCGACGCAGTTGACGGTGGAGCCGTGCGGCGCGAGCTCCAGCGCGAGCGAGCGGGTGAAGCCGATCAGGCCGCTCTTCGAGGCCGCGTAGTTCGTCTGGCCGTAGTTCCCGCGGCGGCCGACGACGCTCCCGACGTTTATGAGCCGCCCGGCGTCGGCGTCGCGGATGTCCTCGTAGAACGCGTTCGTACAGTTGAACGTCCCACCGAGGTTGGTCTCGATCACCCGCTGCCAGTCGCTCCGGTCCATCCGCTCGAAGGGGGTATCGACCGTGATCCCGGCGTTGTTGACCAGCACGTCGACCGGACCGAACCGCTCGCGGACCGCCGTCGCCATCGACTCGACCGCCTCGGGGTCGGCGACGTCCGCCCGGACGGCGGTCGCCTCGCCCTCGGCCGCGTCGTCGATCGCCTCGGCGACGGCGTTCGCCCGGTCCGCGGAGCTGCGGTAGTTCACCACCACGTCCGCTCCGGCGGCGCCGAGCTCGGTCGCGATGGCGCGGCCGATGCCGCGCGAACCGCCGGTCACGACGCAGGTCGCGTCGGCGAGGCCGCCGCGCTCCCTCGTCTCCTCGACCCGGGCGAGCGCGTCTCGTTCGAGGCCCGACACGGTCACTCGCCCTCCGTACCGAGGGGTCCGATCGGGGTGAAATCGTCGCCGGACCGCGTCGGCTCACCGCGCTCGGCGGCGTCCTCGGGCTCCTCGCGGCTCGGCTCCGAGGCGGCGCGATCCACCACCGACAGGCAGTCCTCGATGTGCCAGGTGCCGTCCCGCCCGTGGCACGGCGCGAGGTCGACGAGGTCCGACCCGTCGTAAAGCAGGAGACAGAGCGCCGGCAGCAGGAACACCTCCGTCGTCTCGTCGGTGATCGCCGAGTGCCGCGAGACGATCCGGAACGGGTACCGATGTCGGTCCTCGCCCCCGAGCCGGTCGGCGACGTCCAAGAGGCCGCGGACGTTCGTCGCGGCCGTGGCCGTCGATCGCTCGCTGAGGTTCACCTCCGGCGGGACGGCGTGGACGACGTAGCCGTCGAGCCGCCCGTCGGCCGCGAGGTCGTCCATGCGGTCGACGACGCGCCGGACGCGGCCCGGCGCCGGGGCGTTCGCCCGCACGTACAGCTCGGCTTTGAATCCCTGAGCGTCCCCGCCGCCGTCCGAGCGGACGGCCTCTTCGGTTTCGACGGTCGGCGGCGGGGCGGCTCCCGCGCCGTCGCGAACTGTGCGTCTCTCGTCGGTCGTGGCGTCGGCTGCGGGAGGATCACGTCGTCCCGCAGTCGAGGCGTTTTCGTGCGTCATTGTCGGTCACCTTCGCGCAGCGTGCCGCGTCCGCCGGGCTCGCCGTTCCGTCGCGTTCGAACGACCGTTGGGGGCGCGCTCGCGGACCGGTTCGCACTCGGACGGCGATGTCTCGTCGCTCTCGGGGTCACGTCGCCGGCGGAGCGTCGTAGCAGTTTGTCAGTCACCAGCATTCGATAAAAGTGTTTCTCGGGCGAGGACGAGACTACTCCCCGAGTCGGTCCGCCGCCCGTTCGACCCAGCCACGGACCCGGCTCGGCGGGGCGCCCGTGGCCGACGCCAACTCGTCTGGGTCTCCCTCGACGAGGTCGGCGAGGGAGTCGACGCCGGCGGCGCGGAGCCGCTCGGCGTACACCTCGCCGATCCCGTCGACGACCTGTATGTCGGGGGCGTCCTCGGGCGACGCCCCGGAGTCGTCGGCCGACGAGCGCTCGGCGAACCAGTCGGCGACCCGCGGCCAGAGCTCGTCGTGCGAGCGACGGGAGACGGAGAGGCCGATGTGGCCGGTCGCGAACTCGATGGTCTCGACGTCGTCGCTGGGTATCGCGTCGTTGAACGGTCGGCTCGCGCTCGGCGGCACGAGGTGGTCGTACTCGGCGAGGATCTGTAACACCGGCATTCGGAGGTTGTCGAGGTCGACGCGCTCGCCGGCGAGTTCGAGCTCGTTCCGACAGAGGGCGTTCGACTGGTACACCTCCTCGAGGAACTGCCGGTACGTCTCGCCGGCCATGTCGATCCCCTCGGAGAGCCAGCGCTCCATCCGGGCGAAGTTCGCCACGAACTCGTCGTCGTCGAGGTTCTCGCCGAGCCGGACGTACTTCGTCAGGGCGTTGTCGACCGGGTCCATCAGGTCGAAGCCGGTCGCGAAGAAGTCCGCCGGCACCGTGCCGGTGGCCTCGGCGACCGCGGCCGGCGAGTAGTACGCCTCGTCGCCCCACGTCTCCAGAACGCCGCCGCTGTCGTCGAAACAGAGGCTCGCGGCCATCAGCCCGAGGTTCCGTACCTTCTCCGGTCGGAGCGCGGCGTACATCGCGCTCATGCTCCCGCCCATACAGTAGCCCAGCAGCGAGACGGCGTCGACGCCCGCCCGCTCGCGGACCTCGTCGACGCAGTTGTCGATGTAGCGCGTGACGTAGTCGGCGAGGGTGAGCGACGCGTCCAGCGTCGAGGGCTCGCCCCAGTCGATGAGATAGACCTCGAAGCCGCGCTCCAAGAGCCGGCGGACGACGCTCCTGTCCGGCTGGAGGTCGAGGATGTACGGGCGGTTGATGAGCGCGTACACGACGAGTATGGGCACGTCGTGCTCGCGCTCGACGAGCGGCTCGTACCGCAGGAGTTCGAGCTTGTTCTCCCGGTACACCACCTCGCTCGGGGTCTGTCCGACGTCGACGTCGGCCATCAGCTCCGCTCGGTCGGCGGCGTCGCTCCGGCGGCCGACCGCCGCGGCGCTCTCGCGCCACAGGTCCGTTCCGAGGTCGACGAACGCCGGAATGGACCTCATTCCTTGGCGTCGAGCGCCTCGAGGATCCGGTCGAGCCGGTCCTCGACGGCGTGTTGGCGCCGTTCGAGCTCGACGAGCCGCTCGCCGACCTCCTCGATGTCGCCCTCGCTCGGGAGGCCGCTCGCGTGGAGCGACGTCTCGACGAGGTCGTCGACGCGCTGCCGGAGGTCCATCTGGGACCCGACCGACTGGCCGGTCGCCGCGGCGAAGGCCCGGGTCTGCATCACGTCCTTGAACGCCTGGTTGGCGGCGTTCAGCCAGATCGACCGGAACTGCTCGGCCGAGACGTTCTCGCCTTCCATCACGTCGGCCATCGTTTCCACGGACTCGTTGGCGGCCGTCATCCACGTCTCGTAGGCGCGCATGACGCCCGCCATCCCGTCGGACATCTCCTCTTGGCCGGACGTCACGTCGAACGAGTCCATCCAGGCCTCGGTGAACGCGGCCTGCGCGTCGAGGTTCCGTTCGAGCGCGGTCGCGAACTCCTCGTTCATCTCGGCGAAGCTGTTCCACCACTCGGACTGCGCGTCCATCGGGTCGGTCGTCGTTGACATTGTGTGTCTGCCGTGTCGGGGGTCGCTGTCGGTTCGCGACCGGTCACGTCACCGGTCGGGGCCGGGCGTCTCGTCGGCGTCGAATCCGCGGTCCGGAGTCGCCGTCGGGCGCATCCCGCCGCCGGTCATCGCGTCGACGAACGACTCGTACGCCGCGATCTGGGCGTCGAGTCCCTCCTCGACGAGCGACCAGTTGGCCGCCCGCAGGTCCGCGAGCGGCTCGAACGAGCGCTCGACGAACTCGTCGACGTCGGCCTCGGTCTCGGCCGCGCGCGCCGACGAGCTCCAGGCGGTCATCGGCGTCCGCAGCGCGAGCCGGGTCAGGTCGCGGGCCACCGCGTCGGCCCGCCGCTGTGCCGACCGGGCCTCCGGCGTCGCCTCGCGGGCGGCGCGGGCGAATCGCCGCGGGAGGTCGAACTGTTGTTCGACGGCCCGCTGGCCCAGGTCGACCGCGCGTCGTCGGTTCTGTGCGGCGGTCTCGGTCGGGTCCCCGTGTCGGGTCGGTCGGTTCGAGAGCATGGCGTGTTCTACCGCGGTTCGGATGATCTGCGCCGCGTTCGGCGGTCCGCCGGTTCGCCGACGACTCTGATAAGTGTTTGCCCCCGTCGCTTCCGGGGGCGCCTCGCCGATCAGCACCACCGCCTCGCCGTCGACCACCGTCTCGCCGTCGTCGGTAGTGACGCGGGTGTGGAGCCGGTATCGGTCGTCACCGACCGGTTCGAGGACCTCGCACTCGGCCGTCACGCGGTCGCCGACCGACACCGGGCCGAGGAAGCGGAGGTCCTGCGAGAGGTAGACGACGAGCCCCGGGAGCTTCGCGAGCGCGGCGCTGATCACGCCCGCCACCAGAATTCCGTGGGCGACCCGCTCTCCGAAGCGGGTCTCGCGGGCGTACGCCTCGACGAGGTGGAGCGGGTTCTCGTCGCCGCTCGCGCGGGCGAACGCCCGGACGTCCGCGTCGGTCAGCCGCTTACCGTACGAAACGACCTGTCCGATCCGTAGCTCCTCGGGAGCGTCCGCGGCCGCGTCGGCGGAGCGGTCCCCGTCGGGCTCGGAGCCGGACGCGTCCGACGGCTGCGGAGCGGCGTCGTCCAGTCCCGGAGTCGGTACGGGGAACGCTCGTGCCGCTCTCGCCCACGGACGGATCCAGCGCTGTGCGGCGTCGGTCCATCGGCCGGTGTCGGTCTCGTCGAGTCGGATCATCTGTTGTGTCGAACCGCGCTCCGTCCGTCGTCCGTCGGATCCGTCCCTCTCCGCCGCATCGGCTCGGGCTTCGGCGCGTCACACGCGGTACGTCTGGCCGTCGCGGCTGACGATATCGCGCGACGCGAGGTGCCGCAGGAGCGGGTAGAGGGAGATCTTTCTGATTCGCAGAGCCGCGGACAGCTCCTCCGCCGTCGCCGGGCCGACGGCGTCCAGGTAGAGGTACAGCAGCTTCGCGGCGTGTGAATCGAGCTGTTCGGGGAGCGGAGTGAGTGGCGCCTCGCGTTTCGGGGGCCGCTCGCTGACGCCGTTCTGTGCGTGCATGCGGTTGACGACAAACCCTGCCCGTGCCGGACGCTAAGTTATTATGACCGATCTGCTCGATAAGCCGCGATTACCCGGCGGCGGCCCCGAACGGTCGCCGGAAAGGTTAGATACGTGGTCCCTGTACACAGGCCGCATGCCAGATACCAAAGAGGGACGAGACGAGCAGGCTCACGACGAGGAGAAACGGCAGCGCGAACGGGAGATGGACGAGGAGATGGAATACGCGGAGGAAACACGGGAGCGACGCGAGGAACGAGAAGCCGAGGAGGACGAAGACGAGCTCGACAGCGACGAGTAGCCGGCGGAGAAATCGCCGGCGGCGTCGCGACGGGGTTCAGCCCGGCGACCTCGCGTACGCCCCCGTCGATGTCAGCGATCGACGAGGCGCGCGGTCCGAGACGACTTGACGCGCCGGTATCGGGACGCCGGGTGATCGAACCTTCAGCGCGGGACGGGACGAGTGCGATCCCCTCGCGGGCGGACCGACCGGATCACTCGACTTCGATGGTGTGAGTTCGCTCGACTTCGAGCTTCGGGAGGGTGACGGTCAAGACGCCGTTCTTCATCGCGGCGGTCACGCCGTCGGCGTCGACGTCGTCCGGGAGTCGGATCGACCGGTGAACCGCGTCGTGCCGGCGCTCGCGCCGGAGGTACCGCCCGTCGTCGTCCGGCTCCTCGGCCGGGGCGTCCCGCTCGGCCTCGATCCGAAGGACGTGGTCCGTGACGCGGACCTCGACGTCGTCGCGCTCGAACCCCGGTAGGTCGACCCTCGCCTCGAACTCCTCGTCGCGCTCGAGGAGATCGACCGCCGCCCCGTCGATCGCGGCGGACCACCGACCGAACGGGGTGACCGGCTCCCACGAGCGGGAGACGTCCCCGAACTGCCTGTTCAGCCGGTCGAACAACTGTTCCAGTTCCTCGGAGAACGTGTTGCGTGAGTCCATTGTTTGCCTGCGTCCCCCTGTTGGCGAACCAACAGCAAATACTATGGGGTCGTTCGGGCGAGGCGGCGACCGCGACGAACGCGGAAACGAGCCACTATTTATCACTCGCGTCGCCGAAGCGCGCACATGGCGCTCGACGTCGACCCGCCGCCGCCGCCCGATCTGACGAACCGTCCGCCACCGAGCGATCTCGACCCCGCGGGCGCGGTCGACGACATCGGCGACCGCCGCCGCGAGGAGCTGGAAGAACTGCTGGCTGACGGGGCGTGGACCGACGCGTTCCTCGAATGGGCCGACTACACCGACCTGACCGAGTCGGCGTACCGGAGCGTCCGCGAACTCGGCCTCTTCGAGCGGCTCGACTTCTACTGGGACCCGACGGAGGAGCGGCTCCGCTTCGAAGTGCCGAGCGTCGCGGAACTCGCGCCGCGCGAGGAGCTCGGCGGCCTCGCGGCGGCGGAGCTGACGGACCTCGGCGAGTTGGTCGTCGAGACCCTCGAACGCGGGTACGTCGACTGGGGCGAGCCGAGCGAGGGGGAAGACGACTGGCGCGACGGCGTGTTCGACGACGACGCGTTCGAAGACGACGACGCGTTCGGCGACCGGTAGCGGCGCCCGCGACCGGCTGTCCGTCGGTCGACCGCTCGCCGTCACCCGCCCCACTCGCCGTCACCCGCCCCACTCGCCGTCACCCGCCCCACTCGCCGTCACCCGCCCCACTCGCCGTCACCCGCCCCACTCGCCGTCACCCGCCCCACTCGCCGTCACCCGCCCCACTCGCCGCCGATGTCGTCGGCGACCCGCTGGCGCCAGACCGCGAAGCGCTCCTCGCACTCGGGCGCGTCGTCGAGGTGATCGATGAATCCGGCGCCGGCGTCGGTGAGTTCGGCGCCGCAGAACGGACAGAAGTCCGGGCGGTGCCAGTCCGGCGAGTCGGGCGAGGGGTGCGAGTGTTCCGCCATGCTCTCGCCTTGATCGTTCGGCCGCATATACGCTTGTACCGAGTCGTTGCGAGCCGGGACGACGCCGCAGAAGCCGGCCGACCCCCGCGGTCGGTAACGATACCCACCGGGCGGTCGTCGCCGTCGTCGAACGGTCTATCGAGGAGCGATAGCGAGACGTAGCAGGGCCGTCCCGTTACAGTAACGGACGCGTAATTTCGGTACGACCGGATTACCCTCGCCGCCGCCGGCGCGGTCCGCGAGACCGACACGGACCGCGTCGACGCGGCGGTCAGTGTGTGGCGGCGAGAACGCGGGCGGCTCACTGGTACATGCTCAGCTGCGCGGTCTCCGACCGCGGCCCCTGCCCCTCGACCATCTGCCGATACTGCTCGGCGACCTGTTCCATCTGCCGGCGGATCCGGTCCGACTGCGCTTCGAGCTCCGACGTGTCGATGTCGAAGTCGACGAGCGGTTCCAGCGCGTTCTCGATGACCGCGCGAGCGGCGCCCGGGTCCGGGAAGTACGGGTCGGCGCGGACGACGAGCACCGCCGCCGGGATGTCGGTGTGATAGCAGTCGCTGGCGAGCGCGCCGGTGACGCCGCCGACGAGTCCGGTCCCCTCGGCCAGTTCGATGCCGCAGTCGCGGAGCTCCGCGTCGAGCGCGGGCGTCGTCGTGATCGCTTCGACGTTCCCGACGTCGGCCTCGCTCTCCGCGGGAGCGCCGGCGAGGAAGATCGCCCGCTCGAACTCGGGGGCCAGCTCCTCGCGCACGCAGCGGCTCAGCGGCTCGAACGCGCTGGGCGGGGGCGCGAGGTCGCTCTGGAGCGTCATGACGTCGGCGTCCGATCCCGCGTACACTCGGATCACGTCCTGCGCGTGTCCGTCGCGGTACGAGAGGACCTTCGGGAACTCGTCGGAGACGACGTTCCCGTGGTGTTCGAGGCCCAGCTGAGTCGTTATCTGTTCGACCGCTATCGCGGCGACGAGGCCGAAGCCCGGGAACCCCTCGATGAGGGTCGGCGCGTCGGTCGCCGCGTCCGTGAGCCGGTCGAAGGTGACTGAGACCTCGTCCATCGTGTCTGTCGTCCGCGTCCGCGGGGCGCGGGCATTGTTAGCAGGAGCGTACCGCTGTGCGCGTGCCGATCAGTCCGAACAGCCGCAGCCGCCCTCGCGGAGGAGTTCGCTGACCGGGCGGTCGGCGCCGCACTCGGGGCAGACGGCCCGGACGTTCACGAGTACGTCGTAGTCGTCCCGGTCGAGCTCGTCGGCCGCGGCGAGCGAGGAGAGCGCGGACTCCGTCACCGCCGCGAGCCGGCCCTGAAGCTTCTCGATCGATTCGACCTTCCGCTCGCGTCGGTCTCCGTCGTCCGCCGGGAGGCTCGCGTCCCGGTCCCGCTTCAGGTACGTGTGGACGGCCTGATGCGTGACGAAGTCCGACTCGACGGCCTCCGCGTCGACGCCCCCGCGCTCCAGCCGCCGACGCGCGCGGGTCGCGTCCGCCTCCGTCCCCGACGACAGCGTCTCGTACGTCCCCGACACCTCGAACTCCAGCGGCGCGCCGCCGGCGTCCCGGAGCGCGGCCTCCAGCACCGCCTCGTTGAACTCGTCGGCCAAATCTCGCAGGCTCGTTCGCTCGCCCGACTCGCCCGAATCGCCGGTCCACGCCGCTTCGAGGCGGGCACCCATCCCGGTCAGCCCGTACTCGTCTATCACGCGAGCGACCTTCGTCCGCCGACCCTCGTTCGACTGCGACATACCTCTCCGTTGAGCGCGAGGCATTACAAATGTAGCGCTGTAATCTCTATCGGACGCGGTGACTCAGTCGATGGTTTCCACGTACGCGTACTCGTCGTCGAGCGCCTGCGCGTCTTCCGGCAACAGCGCCGCGACGAGGTGGTCCGCGTGGTCGCGGAAGTAGTCGACGAGGTCGGCGATCCGGTCCGAGTCGATCGCCTCCAAGGAGTCGAGCAGGACGAAGGGGACCGTCTCGTCGACGTCGTGAACCAGGTAGCCGGCGAGCGCGAACACCAGCCCCGTGACCTCGCGTTCGCTCTCCGAGAGGTGCCCGACCGCGTCCTCGTATGCGCTGCCGTCCGCCGCCGACCGAACGACGTGGAGGTCGAAGCGCGTTCGCGTCACCTTCCGGCGTCCCTCGCGCTCCTCGACCTCGCGGCGCTCGATCCAGATCCGGTCGAGGTTGTCGTACGACAGGATGTCGAGCACCGTCGACATGTGGTCGTTGAACGCGTCGACCGCCTCCCCTTCGATCCGGTCGACGCGGGTTCGGAGGTCAGCGAGCCGGTCGGCGACCGCCTCGCGCTCGGCGACGAGGTCCTCGCGCTCCGACAGCGCCGCCTCCCGCTCGGCGACCTCGTCTTCGACCGACGCGAGGTCCGACTCCAGCCGCTCGATCCGGAGCTCGACGCCGTTGATCTCCCGGTGGAGTTCGAGCGCCTCGTCGTGGTTGTCGACCTCGATCGACTCCGCGGTCGACTCGAGCTCCTCGACGGTCGCCTCCTGGTCCGCGATTCGGGCTTCCAGATCGGACGCGCGTTCCCTGGCCGCCTCTATGTCGCCTTCGATCTCGTCGAGCCGCCGCTCGGTGCGCTCCCGCTTCGACCGCCGCTCCCGAAGCGTCGAGCGCCTGTCGGTCAGCTCGTCGATCTCGGAGCGCACCTCGTTCCGCTCCTCGAGCTTCGCCGAGCGGAGGTCGCGGAGGCGGTCGAGCGTGGCCTCGATCTGGTCGGTCTCGACCGTCGAACCGCAGGTCCAGCACGTCGTCTCGGCGTCGGCGACGAGCTCCGCCGTCGGGTCGGAGCCGCTCCCGTCACCGGACGCGGCGTCCGCCGCGCCGTCGAGATCGATACCCTCTCCGTCGAGCATCTCCCGGTTGAAGTTGACGACGCTCCCGAGCTCGTCGACGGTCTCGTCGAGCGAGCGCTTGCGCTCGCGGAGCTCGTCGACGCGACCGTCGAGCGCGTCGAGGTCGCCGTCGGGCTCGTCGAGCGCGTCGAGCGTCGACTCGAGCTCCTCGCGCTCCGCCTCCAGCTGTTCGATCGTGGACCGCTCGGTCTCGAGGTCGAACTCGAGGTCGTCGAGGTCGGCCCGCGCGTCCCGAACCCGCTCGAACGCACGTTCGAGCTCCGCCTTCCGCTCTCGGCTCTCCTCGACGCCCGCGTCCAGCTCCTCCAGCTCCGCCTCCTTCGCCGCGAGTTTCTCGCGAGCGTCCGCCAGCTCCGACTCGATCTCCTCCCGTTCGGCCTCCAGTTCGGGGAGCTCCCGCTCCAGTTCGTCGAGCTCCTCGATCCGCGATTCGAGGTCGTCGCGCTCCCGCTTCGCCGCCTCGATATCGGACTCGATGCGCGCCGTGTCGATCGGCCGCATGATGATCTCCCTGAGGTCGTCGCCGCGCGCGACGGCGCGTCGGGCCTCGTTGCTCTCAAGCAGGAACGCGAACAGGTCGGCCACGCCCGGGTCGTCGAGGTAGGGATCGCCCCCGAACGCCACCCCGTTCTCCGTCCGCGTGAGCGTCCTCGTGTACGTCTGGTCGCCGATCGTCAGCGTCACCGATCCCTCCGACGCGTCGCCCTTCAGCGAGGATCGTTCACTCCCGAGTCCGGCCATGAGCGCCTGGAGGAACGACGTCCTGTTCGTCGCGTTCCGGCCGGTGAGCACCGAGACGCCGGGCGGGATCGTCACCGTCGCCTCGTCGATGCCGCCGACGTTGCTGACTTCGACGCGGGTGCGCGACAGCGAAGCGGGGTCAGTAGACATGTGCTAACGAACGGTCGAGTTCCAATTAAGTCTGTCCTTCCGTCGGGTCTCGCGGCGAGAGACGCCGAGATCCACGGCGAGTGTCCCGTCGATCTGGCAACCCGTTCTGACTGACGGCGAGGCCACCCAGCCCGGTACGCGATTGCTACCGAGGACGGAGACGCCGACACTCGTGGGATTTCGGGCGTTTCGACGCCCCTTTCGGCCGCTTTCCCACGCGATTCTTTACATTGGGAAGGGCATCTACCGGGCATCGTGTACGAGAAGGCCCTCATTCCGACCGACGGAAGCGACGGGACGCCCCGGGCCGTCGAGCACGCGATCCGTCTCGCCCGGACGAGCGGGGAAACGCTCCACGTGCTCCACGTCTTCGACGAGGTGCTCCCGCTCGATTCGCACAGCCGATCGCCGTACGACGAGCTGGAGACGACCGGTCGAGTCTCGGCGGTGGCGATCTGTGACCGTGCCGCGGAGGCCGGAGTCCACGCGGTCGGCACCGTCCGACGGGGTCCCGTCCGAGGTGATCCTCGACTACGCCGACGGGAACGACGTCGACCTCATCGTTACGGGGGCCCGCAGCCGGACCGGCCTCCCGCGGCTGCTCCTCGGCAGCACCACCGAGCGCGTGGTTCGCCTCTTTGACGCTCCGGTCCTCACGGTCCGGACGCTGCCGGTAACTGACGAGTAGTTATGACGGCGGCTCACGAACCCATGAGTAGCATGAACTTCGACGAGTTCACCGGCGCGGTCCAGCACCGCTTGGAACTCCCCGGGACCGGCGAGGCCGTTCGGACGACGCGCGCGACGCTGCTGACGCTGGGACAGCGCATCCCCGAGGGAAACGCCGCCGACCTGGCCGCCTCGCTGCCGATAGAGGTCAAGTGGTACCCGACCGGAGCGGTCCGCGAACACGGACAGCGGTTCGACTGGGTGGAGTTCGTGGCGCGCGTCAGCGAGATCGAAGGGACGGAGCCGCAGGACGCGGCCTATCACGCACAGGTCGTCATGGACCTCGTGGGGTCGGTGGTTCCGCCCTCCGACCTCCAGCAGCTCCGCGACCAGCTCCCGGAGGGCGAAGGCGAGGGGAACTGGGCCAAGCTCTTCGCGGTGATCGACGCGGGGGGCTGGGAGGCGACGCGGGGGGAGTAACCCGACGCGGCGGTCAGTCGTCGCGCTCCGACAGCAGTCGGGGGCCGGTCCGAGCGAATGCGCCGAGCCCCTGCGCCTCCGTGCCCAGTTCGGGGGCGACATGACGGCCATAGGGTCGTTGTCGGGACCGTGCCGTACACCCCTTATATTACCGTTCGCTGCGTGTGTCCGCGCATGAAACACGCCGAGTACGTCTACACGAGCGGAATGACCGAGTCCGAGACCGACGCCCGCCTGCGAGCGGGCGAACACGGCGTGCTCGGATTGGCGGCCGACGACGACGCGTACGCGGTACCGCTGAGCTATCACTACGACGGCGACAGGTTCCTCCTGCGCGTGAGCGAACACGACGACGAAAGCGAGAAGCGAAGCTTCCTCGAAGCGACTGCGACGGCCACGTTCGTCTGCTACGAATCGTCGACGGACGAGTCGTGGAGCGTCCACGTTCGCGGCCCGATCCGGAAGGTCGACGCCGAGGTAGACGAGGCGACGCTCAACGAGCGGTTCCAACCGTTCCGGCTGTTCGACGAGGCGGTCGAGAACGTGGCCTTCTCGCTGTACGAGCTGGGAATGGAGACCGTGATCGGCCGGAAGACGGCGGGTCTGTGATCACTCCAAGTATCCGAGGTCTTCCAGCTGGTCTCGGAGTCCGTCTTCCACGGCGTTCCCCCTCGTCGATTCGACCTCGATCGGATCGCGCTCGGTGACGGACAGCGTTCCGTCCGAAAACGCCGTTTCGAGCGGATATCCGTCCATATCCGTCGGGATCGGCGAGTCCAGGTAACTCAGCACCGTCGGAGCGACGTCGAGGATCGAGCACTCGGACAGTTCTCCCTGTTCAACGCCGGGGCCGTTCAGGAGGAGCACGCCGAGCGGATGGTTTCCCGAGGTCCAGGACATCACTTGGGACTCGAACGGCGACGGAGTGATGCCGCCGTAGATCTCCCACCCCTCCGAACTGGACAACAGGAGGTCCGGCGCATCGGCGACGAACGGTCCGTCGTACACCGCTTCGGCCGGGCGGACGTCCGACAGCACCGTCGAGCCCCGGTGCGTGAGATCGGACAGCTCTCGCCGTAGCTCTTCGCGGACCGCCTCGTACCGATCGCCGAGGCGACGGCGGTTGAGGTACAGCGGGCCCTGACTGAACGCCAGGGCGTCGGTCTCGCTCCAGTCGACCTCGCTGGCCAGTTCCGCGCTCGAAATGGGGAACGAAGCGGGGACGATGGCGTCGTACAGCGGTGACGGGAGGATCCGTCGGGCGTAGACGGACGCCTGCTTCGGTGAGATCCCGAGCGATTCGAGCGTGGTGTACGCCTTCTCCGAGAGGGCGGTTCCCAGGGAACTCCCGGCCGAAGCGTCCGCGGACAGCGAGAGATAGCCGTTATCGAGGAGCCAGCGGTTGACGGCGAACGTGTGGTCGATCCGGCTGTGACCGTGATCGGAGTAGAGGACGAGCAGCGTCTCCTCGGTGTCGATCCGGCCGAGGCGGTCGTCGATCAGCTCCCAGGCGCGGGCCGTCTCTTCGCCGTCGCCGTACTTGTGCTGGAGGGCGTTGACGGCGAAGACGGTGAGGTGGACGTAGTCGTAGTCCGCTTCGAGGGTGTCGGAGAGGAGTTCGAACCGGGAACGGATCATCTCGTACGCCGCCTCCAGCCCCTCCCGAGTGGTCACGTCGTCGACTTGGGTCTCCCAGTCGTACTTCTCGACCAGTTCGTCCTCGAACGGTGGCGGATACGTGAGGGGACGTTCGTGGTCCTCGTTCAGGTCGAAGGCCGCGCCGAACCCGGAGACCATCGTTCCGTTGATCTCGCTCGGAGGATACGTCATCGGGACGTTGAGGGCGGCACAGCGGTAGCCGTCTTCGCCCAGGTAATCCCAGACGTCCGCCGTCGGGAACGAGGTCGCGTCGGGGCTGACGATTTCGCCGCGATCGCGGTCGAGGTTCAACCACCAGTACACCCCGAGTTTCCCCGGGTTCTTCCCGGAGGTCGAACACCGCCAAGCCGGACACGTGACGGGGGGCGTGACGGACCGGAGCTGCGCCCGGGCCCCGGCGTCCGTCAGCGCCGCCAGATTGGGCAGGCGTCCGTCCGCGATCAGTCGATCGAGCTTGTGCCACGCCGCACCGTCGAGCCCGATCGAGACGACGTCGGCCATCTACGTGCCTCTCGGCGGCAACGCGCTAGGACTCGGTTGTGGATAGGGGCGTGAGTTCATCGACGCCGCTCTCTGCGGCTGCGTCCCTGTTTGTTATCTCGCCCATAAATCGTTCAGCTACGCGAGCGGGTCAGGACCCGAGAGCGGAGCCTGAGTCGTCGATGAGGTAGGGAGCTCCCGACGAACGGTTCCACGCTGACCCGTCCGTGGGACGCGGCACTCGCGGTTACGTACGCCGGCGTCCGGAATAAGGAGCGAATACTAACGACGCCCGGTTTCGTCGTCCGGGTATGTACGTCCCCGCGGTCAGTCAGCGAGAGGTCACTCGAACGCGCGCAACGACAGGCCGTCGAGCCGGGTTACCGGCGCGCTCCGACCCCTTCTGATGCGCGTCCTCAGTCTCGTCACCAGCGAGAACGCGAACTTCTACCGACAGCAGATCGCCGGACTTCGCGGCCGTGGTCACGACGTCGACGTGCTCTCCGTGCCAGGGCAGCGCGTTAACGACGGGACGAAGACCGGTCGCCGTCCCGCGTCAGCCTATCTGCGGTATTACCCCCGCGCGGTGCTGGCCGCCGCCGGGAACTACGACTTCGTCCACGCAAATTACGGGCTGACCGCCCCGCCGGCGGTCGTCCAGCCGTTCCGGCCCGCGGTGCTGACGTTCTGGGGGAGCGACCTCACGGGCGACGTGTCGCGGCTCAGCCGCGTCTGTGCGAGGTACGCGGACGCCGTCGTGGTGATGTCCGAGGAGATGGCCGACCTCGTCGACCGCGACTGTCACGTGATCCCCCACGGCGTCGACTTCGACACGTTCCGCCCGCTGTCGCGGACGGAAGCGCGAGGGAGAGTCGGGTGGGACGGCGAGGCGCGTCACGTGTTGTTTCCGTACGGTCCCTCTCGATCGGTGAAAGATTTCCCGCGAGCGGAGCGCATCGTGGAACTGGCGCGCGCGAGGCTCGACCCCCGCGTGGCGCTTCACACGATGTCCGGCGTGCCACACGAGCGCGTGCCGTGGTACATGAACGCCGCAGACGCGATGCTGTTGGTATCGAAGCGGGAGGGGTCGCCGAACACGGTGAAGGAGGCGCTGGCGTGTAACCTCCCGGTCGTCTCGACGGACGTCGGCGACCTCGCTCACCGGCTCGACGGCGTGAGCCGCTCCGTCGTGGGGCGTTCCGACGCGGAACTCGCAGACGGCCTCGTGGAGGTCTTACGGGACGGGAAGCGTTCAAACGGGCGAGAAGCGGTCGCCGACCTCCGTCTCGAAAACCAACTGGACCGCATCGAGGCGGTCTACCGGGAGGTCGCCTGAGGGGAGTGTCGTCGGTCGGTTCTGGATCGCAAGCTATCGGTTTCGTTCGCGCCGACGAGCGGTGGCCGACGAGACGGCCGTCATCCGTCGATCTCCGAGAGCGCCTCGGTGGCGACGTCACCGAGTTCGCCGGCCTCGATGTGCGAGTACCGCTCCCGGACCATCTCCTCCGAGTTGTCGAGATACCGAGCCGCGACCGTGTAGCCGAACGCGCGGACGAGGACTTCACCCATCCCCCGACGGCCGCCGTGCGGTGCGAGGTAGTCGTGTTTCGGGTGGTCGATGTCAACCGCCGCGGCGTCGGAGAGTCGCCGAAGGACCGACCGGGCACCGTCCGTCGTGATCGACGGCGGACGGACGTCCTCGTCGAGCGCCAACAGGAGGTCGCGGGCGTACTCGTCGCGGCGCGCATCGATCGCTTCGGGACGCACCCCCCTGTCGGCGAGTTCGTCACGCACGAGCCCCGCGAGCGTTCGTTGATCGAACGTCGGGAACACCGGCCACCGCTCCGTCGGTGGGTCCATCAGCTGACGGTAGCTCCGGAGCGGTGCGAGTACCGGATCGGGGAGGCTCGCGGCGTCCCACTGCTGTTTCTTCCGGTAGACGTCCATACTCCCGTCGTCGAGCGAGAGGTCCTCCCAGCGGACGCCGCGTCGACGCGGGTCGTTCGGATCCCGGAGGAGTTCCCCGACGCGGACGGCGGTGTACGCGAGGACGAACACCAGCGCTCGGTCGCGAGCCGCCTTCAGCGCTTCGTAGCGTGCCCGCTGCTTGTCGAGGGGGGCAGCGTCGTCCGGGAGCGTCGTGTACGCCTCGATGGCCGCGCGTGCCTGTTCGTCGACGTGTCGAGTGATCGCGTGGCGCTGCTCGGACGTCCAGGCCTGCTGGTCGCCGGGCTTGCGGCCGTCGTCCTCCGGCAGCGGCGCCATCGCACTCGCCCGCTGGGCGTAGTGCGCTTCGAGGTACCCCTCGTTGACGCACCACCCGCACCACGCGGAGATATAGCGGTAGTAGGTTTGCACCGTGTTCTGTTTGAGTCCACGGTCACCGGCGAGATGGCGAGCGTACTCGCGGAAGACGCGTTCGTCGAGATCGTCGAAGGTCGGGTCCCGGCCGACGTCGTCGGGGACGATCCCGGTCCAGTCGTCGGCGCCGCGGTCGCCGGCGGCCCACTCGGCGAACCGCTCCAGTTCGCGGGCGGCGTTCCGTCGGTAGTTCCCGCCGTCGCCCCCGCGGCCCTTCCCCTTGTCCTGGAGGTAGCGCTCGAAGCTGTCGTCGAGTTGCGTCGAAAGCGCTCGTTCAGGCATCCACTGGCCCTCCACTGTCCTGCGGACCCGGTCTCGGTGCCTCTACCCCGGGGGAAGCGCCGTCGTGAGGCGGTTGCAGCATTCGTGCTTCACCGACGGCGGCGGGGTACTTCAAAGTGGTCGTGATTACGAGCATAATCAGGACCACTTATCGTATTCGACTCATCGGAAGAATTCGGGGATATGGGGCCTCTTAGCGTCTGAATTCCGCACTACAAATAAATATATATTGTATATCGCTATACAAACTTCCGAACGTGAGGTTGCCCCACGGGCTCAGAGGATGGGCCAGTTTTGGATCGAAAAGGAGAACGGTGTCGACCGGTCAGCTGCCGGCGACTTCCGCTTAACTGCCGGTTAGCCGAACTTCGGCCGTGGCCTACGAGTACAACTCAAGCCCTCTCGGTTTCGGGGTCGTTCACGGAGGGGAGTCCCGTCGCCATCAGTCGTCGAGTGATCGCGACGAGCCCGTTGTCGAATCCCCGACCGAAGACCCCCTGTTCGTGCCCACGGCCGTCCGCCGTCGTTTCGGTGAACGAGCTCACCAGGATCGCCTCGCGGTCGACCAGCAACAGGCGACTGATCTCGGTGTCGTCGTCCGGCAGCGGTGACCGGCTCAACCACTCCAGTTCCGACACGAACACTTCGGTATCCGGGAGTGCGTCCTGAACCGTGGTCCGAAGCTCGTCGTCGACCGTCCCGATGATGACCTTCACGTCTCGCTCCCGGGCCAGCTGTAGCTGTTCGACTAACTGGTCGGTGAAGACCCCCTCGTGGCCGATCACGAGGATCAACTCCTCAGTCGCTCCCTCGATGAGCTGGCGTGTCCGGCTCGTAATGCCTTGGTCCCCGGAGATGGACCACACCTCGTGGGTGGTCTCCGTCTGTTCGTCACCGTCGATCGGGTCAAGCCCGCTCAGGGTGTTCCGAAGTGACTCGGTCCGTTCGACGTACTCCGACTGAAGCGTGTTGACGGCCTCGTCGACGGAGACCGCTCGAAACACCTGCGGATTCGAGTGCTGCGTCTCCACCAGCCCTTTCGACTCCAACACGCGAATCGCGTCGTAGACGCGCGTTCGTGGCACCTCGGAGGTATCGCTGATGTCCTTGGCCGTCCCGCGCTGCCGGCGCGCGAGCGCCACGAACGACTTGGCCTCGTACTCTTTGAGCCCGAGCTGCTGAAGTAGTTCGATCGCTTGCTCTTGGTTTGTAATATCGTCCATTTGGTCCCAACCTCGAACGCTACCGCCCCGTTCGTCTCCTAGGTGTTTAGTACGTCGCACTGGGGAATGACTGTGTAACCCAGATAATCACACAATAAATTCGTATTCGAGCCGTCCGGTCGCAGCGAAGGCAGTGCGATTCAGTCGTTCACTCAGTTAATCACAATACATCTATAAGCGGGTAGCACGGATGCTATCACGGCGTGTGACCTCAGATTTGGTCCCAACCTCTCTGTCGTCACACGTCAAAAACCACCACACCCGGTGGTTTTCACCGAACCGGTGACGAACGAATGTCCGACGACCCATCTAGCAAAGCACGGTCCACAGCTGTCGAACAGCTGAAGTCCCTCGGGCTCAGTACCTACGCCGCTCGGACGTTCGTCGCGCTGGTGACGCTCGGTGAAGCGACCGCCCAAGACGTGAGCGACCTCGCCGACGTTCCCCGCACGCGCGTCTACGACGCGGCCGACGAACTCCGTGAACGCGGCCTCGTCGACGTGAAACGTTCGAACCCAAAGCAGTTCTGGGCGATCTCGTCCGAGACGACGGGTCGACATTTCGAACGGGAGTACGAACACCGCGTGTCGACCCTGACAGACGCCCTCGATCGGCTCGACGACGCGAACCGGTCCACCGAGCAGCGCGGGGTCTGGACGGTTACCGGGCGGGAAGCCGTGACCGACCGCGTGATCGATTTCATCTCGGCGGCCGACGACGAGGTCGTCTACGTGACCGTCGGGGAACTGCTCACGGACGAGATCGGCGAGGCCTTATCCCGAGCGAGTGACGAGGGGGTCTCGATTCGTCTGGCGGACATGTCGGAGTCGATCGAAGACCGATTCGGACGGGACGTCCCCGCGGCGCAGCCGTTCGAGTCGCTGTGGGACTGGTCGGACACACCCGCCGGCCGGCTTCTCATGGTGGATCAGGAGAAGACGCTCGTGAGCGTCCTCGTCGACGGCAAGGGTGAGTACCCGCCGGAACCGCGCGACGAAACCGCGATCTGGGGCGTGGGCTCGACGAACAGCCTGGTCGTCGTCCTGAAAGCGCTGTTTACCTGGCAACTGGATGAGGACCGTGACTCGAACGGTGAGTAGGAACACAGGAAGAGAGATGAACGAAGTGACCCGAATTCGACGTTTGAGACCAGAGACCGTATCAGTCACCCCCGTTGACGCTTTCGGCTTACCGGCCGGTGAGCGATGATGTGTGACGAGACGGACAGGCGAAGGGGTTCTGACGCGCCCGGAGGGTCGGAACGCACGGGCGCGAACCGCACGACGGTTCGGCACGACTGGCAGCTGTCGGACCAACCCAGCGTGGTGGTCGTCGAGGCGGTCGCCGCCGCCACGAATCGGCCCGTGACCGAGCTCCCGCTGTTACAGAAGACCATCGACACGGACGCGCTCGACGCAATACTTAAAAACAAGGCGCCGTCGGTATCGATATCGTTCCGGTACGCCGGTACCACCGTCTGGGTCGACGGCGAGGGCAGTATAGAGGTCCACGTCGACGCAGAACTCACGGCAGAAGACGACGCATAGGAGGTACGGAACGGATCCGCGATCGGAACGTTGTCGTCAGTGTCACTCTCGGTGTTCGTCGATGGTCTCGAGCAGTCCGAACACGTCTCGGAACTCTCGGCCTCGACGGACGACGCCTCGGTCGGCGTCGTACTCGATCACGTCCGCCTCCTGTAACTTCGGTAGGTGAACGTGGTGAAGCTCGATACGCCCCCGTTCCGGGGAACTGTCGTCGTCCGGGGGCGGCGAATCTCCCTCTCGCGAACCGTTACTGAGTCGATCGACTGGCGTCTCCCCGGGCGTGTCAGCTACACGTCGGAGGATCCGTCGTCGCTGCTGTTTGGCCAGCAGCTCTAATGCCGTCTCGGTCGTTATCTGCTGTTCCGTGTTGCTCATGAGTAGTCCCACCATGTCCAGTCGGGACATCGATTCGCACGAACATGGATCTGATACTTCACACCCTCGGGGGAAACCCGTGTCGTTAACCCGAATCCTCAAAGTGTACGGATTGTACGGGACGTAAATACCTGATTTTCGTTAGATATTTTAAAAAAGTACATATTATAGCTATTTGCTCTGTCTCCTACCAGCATTTATAATGGTATATTTTTAAATAGTTATCCAGTTTTGTGACACATAGTACGTGAGATCGCTCTATTAGTTTGAATCATATCTGTTTTTTGAGTATGCGGTCTGGCCGCCGGGGAAGCGTACTATATTGGTTACGTCGAATTTGCGCTCTCGAACGGTCAATCTTAAAATACGCCATCTGCCTGAAACGTTCGATCGCGTCGGGCAGCGTGTCGTCGAGTGCTTGCTTCGAGCGCTCGCCCCGTCGGATCCGGGACCGGCCCGGAGCTGTCGGCTACCACACGCTTCCGCGGTACTCGAACCGCAGGTGATCGGCCGTTTCCGGCGGGATCCCCATCGCCTCGAACATCGTCTTCACGACCGCACGGACGTCCGCCTCCTCGAAGGACCGCGAGGCGCGCGTCCGCGCGTCGACCGCGACGCCGCCGTGGTAGTCGAGGTGGACGCGGTACGCGTACCCGTTCGCCTCGTGCGTGACGGTCGCCCGCGGGAGGACGAACTCGGCGCTGCCGAGCCGTTCGCCGTCCGCGTAGTACTCCCGGACGTGCCACCCGGAGCCGGGCTCGGAGGTCGCGTTGACGGCCGTCGCCCGGGTCGTCAGATCGTCGTACGCCGCCCGGAAGGCGACCGGTTCGTCGATGCGGACGCTCGGCGCGCCCGCACCCGGCTCCTCGGGGTCGCCGGTCCGAACGTCCGTCTTCAGCTCCGCCACGTAGCGTTCCGCGGTGGCGTCGTCCATCTCGAACAGCAGCGTGAGCCGGTCGACGAGCCACTCGTCGGGCGGGAGGTCCCCGACGGTGAACTCGCCGCGAACGTCGTCCGCGAAGAGCGTCACGACCGTGGCCCCCTCGTCGGCGTAGAAGGTGGCCCACAGTCGCTTCGCGTCGGAGCGGTCGAACGTCACTCTGAACGCCTCGTACCCCGGACCGAGTTCGTCGTCGAGCTCGGCTATCCCCTCCGGGTGGAACCCGCTCGATCCGACGCGTTCCACCGCGTACCCGGCCGCGGCGGCCCGTTCGAGGGCAGTCTCGTACGAGAGGTCCGACACGACGACGCCGTCGGAGGAATACGAGGCCACGTCCGACCCGATCAGGACGCCCGCGAAGACCGCGTACGCGGCGAGCAGGGCGACGGCGACGGCCGCGGCGAGCGCGAGCGCGAAGCGATACCGGTCTCTCATGTCCGGTCACGCTCGCGGCGGGAGCATAGTTATGTCGTCGCTGACCGGCTCCCGCTCGCCACCGCAGCTACTCTGCGGTTTCAACGCCCGTGTCGGGTATAAAGGAGGCACGCTGGACGCAGCGGTGTTCCGCGTCTGAGTCGCCCCCGCCCCCTGATCGGAGACCTGCGTCTCGAGGAACCCGACTCGAACGGTGACCTCGCGGTCGAGCTCCGCGGTCAACTGCTCGTCCCACCGCCGGGCTAAGTCGGGCGGTGCCGCGAGGCTCCGCGGGATCGCGACGAGGACATCGACCTGCGGTCGGTTCCCGAGCACCAGGTCGATCGGCCGGTAGTCGACGGTGACGGAGACGAGTTCGACCGCTTCGATGTCCGCTTCCTCGAACTGCTGTCGGAGTTCGCCCCGGGCCTCCTGCTCGAACGACTGGGTCTGGAACGTCGCGTACGTCACCGCCCCGAGGGCGATCGAGAGCACGGCGATGGCGATCGCGATCACGACGACGCGCGAGACGACCGACGATTTGACTCCCTCGAACCGTCCCGCGTCGAGGGGCTTGAACCCGGCGAGGTAGAACAGGACGAGCGCGGAGACGTTGATAGCGAGGAGGTTCACGACCACGAGCACCGCCGCGGCGACGGCTACCCCCGGGAGGCCGAATGCGAGGCCCAGCCCGGACGCGGCGGCGGGGGGGACCAGCGCGACGGCGATCGCCACGCCGACGAGCGTCGATCCCGAGCCGCGCATGATACTCAACGATCCGGCGATGCCCGACCCGAGCGCGAGGAACAGCGACAGGACGTTCGGACTCGTCCGTTCCGCCACCTGCGGGATGGAGCGGACGTCGAGCGCGGGCGGGATGAGCACCGTTTGCCGGAGCAGCCACCCGAGGACCGCCGCGGTGAGGATCGCCGCGAGCAGCCCCGCGACCTGGAGCGTGACGCCGCGAGCGGCCATCTCGGGATCGTCGAGGATCGTCCCGACCGAGGCGGAGATGGCGGGGCCCATCAGCGGCGCGACGACCATCGCGCCGATTATCGTCGCCGCGGAGTCGAGCAGGAGCCCGGTCGTCGCGATGACGGTACTCAGGACGAGGAACGCGAAGAAGGTCGAGTCCGCCGGCGCGAGGTCCGTCGCCCGCGCGTACAGCTCCTCCCGGGATATCCGGAGCCCCGGGAACCGCTCGGACAGCGCCGAGGTGCGCGGGGAGACGACGGTCTCGGTCGGTAAGACGATCGTGTACGAATCCTCGCGCACGCCGGCGGCGACGAGTTCGTCCATCACCGGCTCCACGCCGCTGGGCGGGACGGGAAACTGGACCATCGCTTCGAAGTCGCCGCGGCCCACCTCGTCGAATACCGCGTAGTCGATCCCCTGCTCGTCGAGTGCTTCGACGACAGATGATCGGTTCCCTTCGGGGATCAGGACTTGGACGAGACGCATTGGATAGCTGAGTTCGTTGGGCGGTCGAGCGGCGAGGCCGCGAACCCGTCGACGGGTGAGTCGGTCGCAGTGTGCCGGGATCCAGAGTGCGGTTACCGGAAGCTATCCCGCGACCTCTTCCGCGGCGAAGGTCTCCCGGAGGCGGGTCTCGTCTTCGGGCGAGAGGTTCGTCTCGAGTATCTCGAACGGCTCGTCGGTCTCCGCGGCGATCCGGTCCAGCTGCGCGTCGCGAACGAGTAAGAAGAGCGCCGACTCGCCCGGTTGGATGGCGTCTCCCACCTCCGAGATGAACGAGTCGTCGATCCCGATGTCGCCGAGTTTGCCCGACACCGCGCCGCCGGCGGCCCCCGCGAGGAGCCCGAGCCAGGGGGCGAAAAAGAGGACGCCGATGAGCATCCCCCAGAACGCGCCGCCCAGCGCGCCCGCGCCGACGAGGCTGTGCGCCTGTTTGACCTTCGCCCGGCCCGATTCGTTGCGGACGACCACCGCCGCGTCTTCGAGCCGTATCAGCTCTCGCTTCTGGAAGTCGTACAGCTTGTCGCGCATCTGCTCTGCGCCGTCCATGTCGTCGAACGCCAGCACTACGAGTGAACTCATGGCCCTCCCGTCGGGGACATCGTATATTGTAATAAGTCGACCAACGCGAGTAAGCCCGAGTTAGTCCTCGAGCGACGGACTCGTGGAATATCGGACGCTCGTCCCGTGGCAGGCGACCGGAACGCACGGGCGGGAGCGAGCCGTCCGACGGCGACGGTCGACCGGCCACCGGTACGCGCGGGCGATCGCCCGGGTACCCGGGTACTACTTAACCGAACCGAGCCCCTCGGCCGCACCATGTTTCGGACGCCGGCTCGGTGAACGTCGGATGGAGCGCTCCCTGCTCACGCGGTCGGGGCGGACCGTGCGGCCGTCCCCGAACGGACGGATCGGGGGGAACCGATGAGCGACGTCTACTACTTCGTCAGCGACCTCCACATCGGCGGCGACGAGCAACTGGAGCACGTGGACTTCCTCGAAGAGCTGCTCGCCTTCCTCCGCGACCTGGAAGCGACCGACGAGGACGCGGAACTGATACTCAACGGCGACGCGTTCGGGCTCTGGGAGTTCACGCGGGTCGAGGGGCCGGCGAAGTTCGACGCGCTCCTCGACCGCTATCCGAGGCTGTTCGAGCAGCTCCGGGCGACCGGGGAGGCGGTGCCGATCACGCTCATCCCCGGCAACCACGATTACGAACTCGCGGCGTACGACGAGTACGTGGACCGGCTGGCGGAGTACAACGTCCGACTGGAGCAGGAGGTGTCCATCGCCCGCGACGTGGGCGACCACGTCGTCCACGTCGAACACGGGATGCAGGCGGACCCGAACAACAGGATTCCGGACTTCGGGAACCCGTACGCGAACCCGCCGGGGTACTTCGTCAACCGCCAGATCACGAGTCGAGCGGGCCGGCTGTCCGGCCGCGGGAAGTACAACTGGCTGAAAGACATCCAGGCGGTGACCCCGATGACCCGGATTCCCGAGTGGATGATGTCGAACTACTTCTACCGGGAGATGAGCGCGTGGCTCCGGTTCGTGGCCGTTCCCTTCCTCCTGCTGTTCAACGTGGCGCTGTGGTACGTCGCGGTCTTCGCGCTCGACAGGGTCGGAGTCTGGTCTGTCCCCATGGAGGTCGTTCAGGGCGCGCTCGGTCTCTTCGGTCCGGTCGGTCGGGTGGTCGACGTCGTCCTCACGGCGAACCTCGTCCTCATCGCGTTGCTGGTGGCGATATCGGTCCCCCTCTACCTGTTCGCGCGGGACGTGCGGAGGACCCTCCGGCGATTCGGCCTGCTACAGTCGGGGGACGACGACGCGGAACCCGCCGCGAAGTACCTCGACAGGGCGCGGACCGTGTTCGACGAGAGCCCCGCCGTCGCCGTCTACGTCTACGGGCACACGCACCGGCCCTCGGTGACGGAGGTCGACGAGCGACTCGTCCTCAACACCGGAACCTGGCTGAAACGGTTACGGCGGGTCGAAACCATCATCGGCGTCGTCCCGCCGGTGTACTACGCCTCGTATCAGCTCAACTACTTTCGGGTCTCCGCGGCCGACGCGGGCGGCGTCCGCGTCGAATACGACGTGATAGACAAGTCGGATCCGAACGAGGAGACGCGCCTCCAGCGGCTGCTCACCCGGGCGCCGAAACCGGACTCGAAGCCCCCGGCCGAGACCGTCGTCGATCCCCCGGCCGAAGGCGACGAAGAGTCGGTCGCGTCCGAACCGGGGGAGTAGTAACTGTATGAGACGTCACGACGAGGACGCTGGGGGCGGTCCGTCGGACCCGGGAGCGGAGGCGTCGGGGGTCGCGTACTGGGCGCCGGCGGTCGTCGCCGCGACGAGCCTCTTCCTCGGCGTCCTCGACACGTCGATGATGAACGTCGCGGTCCCGGCCATCGTCCGCGATCTCGACACGACCGTCAGCGCGATGCAGGCGACCATCGCCGCGTACTCGATGGTGATGGCCGCGCTGATAATCCCGGGCGGCGTCCTGCGGGCGGCGGTCGACACCAGGCGGCTCCTCGTCGGCACGCTCGCCGTCTACAGCGTCGGGACGCTGCTGGCGGGGCTCAGTTGGAGCATGCCCGTGCTCTTCGTCAGCTGGTCGGTGATCGAGGGCGTCGCCGCCGCCCTCCTGTTGCCGATCACCTACTCGATCGTCGTCGAGAACTACGTCGGCACCGACCGTGCGACGGCGTTCGGAGCCATCGGCGGGGTCACGGCGGTCGGGGTCGCCGTCGGGCCGATCCTCGGCGGGCTGCTCACGACGTTCGCCAGCTGGCGCTGGGGGTTCATCGGCGAGTTCCTCCTCGTCGTCGTCGTGGTCGCGTTGACGCTCCGGTATCTCCCGTCTCGGCCCACGGAGGCGAAGATCGAGTTCGACGCCGGGGGAACGGTCCTGTCGGTGCTCGCCGTCGTCGCGATCGTCGGCGGGTCGCTGCTCGCGGGGCGCTACGGCTGGATACGTCCGCTCCGTCCGCTCTCGGTCGGTGGGGCGCCCGTCCAGCCGCTCGGTCTCTCGCCGGCGGTCTGGTTCGTCGGGCTCGGGATCGCGCTCCTCGTCGCGTTCGTCCGCTGGGAGTTCCGCGAGGAGCGCGCCGGCCGACCGACGCTGGTCCCGGTGACCGCCCTGCGAAACCGGACGTTCGCGGTCGGCGTGCTCACGTTCGCGAGCGAGTCGCTGTTCCTGGCCGGGTTCATGTTCACGGTGCCCGTCTTCCTCCAGTCCGCGCTCGGCTACTCGGCGTTCGACAGCGGCGTGGCGCTCCTGCCGTTCTCCGTCGCCACGCTCGTCGTCGCGGTGGTCTCGACCGGGTGGCGGGCGTACCTCCCGCAACGGCGCATCGTCCAGACCGGGCTCGCGCTGATCGCCGTCGGGCTGGTGCTCCTCGTCGATCGGACCGGCCTCGGCGTGACCATCCCGGATCTGGTCGTCCCGATGACGGTCGTCGGAGTGGGCCTCGGGTTGTTCACCGGACAGGTCGTAGACCTCGCGATGTCGGCTGCCCCGGGGTCGCTCTCGGACGTCTCGTCGGGCGTCATCAACTCGCTGAGCCAGCTCGGCTACGCGTTCGGGACGGCCGTCGCCGGGTCGGTCCTCCTGTCGCAGTTCTACGGGACCGTGGTCACCGAGGTTCGGATCTTCGCGGGGGGAGACCCCGTCACGCGCGCCGAGCGCCGACAGTTGGCGGTCAGACTCGCTGACGCCGGAGAGACGACGACCCGGGCCCAACAGGAGGCGTTCGTGAGGGGACTGCCGCCGGACATACAGCGGGAACTCGTCGAGATCGTCCGGGCCTCGATGGTGGCCGCCCAGCGGAGCGTGCTGGTCGTTCTCGTCGTCTTCGTCCTCGCTACCCTTCTCGTCTCGAGTTTCCTCCCGGATTCGCGGCGGGGGCGAGACCGGACCGAAGCGGCGACGAACCCCGACTCCGACCCACCGGCCGCGGCAAAGGACGACGAGGCGTGACGGGACCTCGCGGCTTGCGCCCGGCGGCGGCGCTCTCCGCCCCGACACCGACGGGCGGTCTCACCGATCGTCTGCCGACCGGCCGCTTCGGGCCGTCACGCTGACCGAACGCGCCGCACCGGCAGCGTGACCTCGTTCGTTCGGAGGAACGGCGGCACCCACGGGCCCTCGTACCGGAGCAGGCCCGGATCGCCGGCCACCTCGTAGGCGTCGGCGCCGGCGATCGACGAGCGCAGCTCGTCCGTCTTCCGGGCCACGCGGTCGTCGGTCGCCCACCACGAGAACCCGAGCGCGGCGAGGACGCGGCCCGGCCGCTCGACGAGCCGAACCGACTCGTCCGTCGGTCGCGGCGCGCTGTCGAAGTCGTACTTGGCCGGCAGGTAGAACGCCATCCGCACGCCCTCCGCGTCGCCCTCGGTCTCGACCGGAGCCGTCATCGAGATGCGCTCGCCGGATCCGCCTTCGATCTCATCGGGCCCGTCTCCGGTCCCGGCAGATCCGCTTTCGGTCTCGACCGGTGCCGTCATCGAAATCTCGTCGCTCGTCCGATTCTCGCCGGAGATGTACCCGAAGAGCCGCCGGAAGGCGGCGTTCTCCGACGGTGCGACCGTCTCGACGACGACCGACGGCGGATAGCGCCGGACCTCGACGTCGCCGAACCGGTCGATGACCTCGTAGTCGACCCGCGGCGTCCGGCGGTCTTGGATCACGCGGCGGGTCGCGAACGCGGCGGCGAGCAGGCCGACCGCACCGAGAGCGAGCGTGGAGCGACGTGTCATACGCTCCGTACGTCGGTGGGCGTGGAAAACCCATCGGCGGCCGGCACCCCCGGGGATCGAGGCCGGACCCGACGGCGCCGGTCACCCGTCGCTTCGGAACCCGAGCAGCCGAAGGCCGTTGAGCGAGACGACGACCGTCGAGCCCTCGTGGCCGACGACGGCGAGGGGGAGCGGGAGCCCGGCGGCGAGGATCGCCGCGATCATGACCGCGATGGCGCCGAACGCGACGACGAAGTTCGTCGAGAGGGTCCGGCGCGTCGCCCGCCCGAGGCCGAACGCGTACGGGATCTTCCCGAGGTCGTCGGCCATCAACACCACGTCGGCCGTTTCGAGCGCGACGTCGGTCCCCGCGCCGCCCATGGCCACGCCGAGCGTCGCGGTCGCGAGGGCCGGGGCGTCGTTGACCCCGTCGCCGACCATCGCGACCTCGCCGTACCGGTCGACGAGCTCCTCGACGATCGCGACTTTCTGCTCCGGGAGCAGCTCCGCGCGGACCTCGTCGATGCCGACCTCGTCCGCGATCTCTCGGGCGACGGCCTCGTTGTCCCCGGTCAGCATGACGACGTGTTCGACGCCGAGCTTCCGGAGCGCGGCGATCATCTCCGCCGCCCCCGGCCGGAGCGTGTCGGTGAACGCCAGCCAGCCGACGACGCGCAGGCGCTCGTCGGTCTCGACCGCGACGAGCACGCTCGTCTTCCCCTCGTCTTGGAGGGTTTCGAGCGCCTCGAAGCCGGCGTCGCTCCCCGCGATCGGCCCCGCTTCCGTGACGGTCTCGAAGTACCGCCTGTTTCCGATATGGACGGTGTGTCCCCGAACGACGCCGCTGACGCCCTTCCCGACGGTCGCCCGGAAGCCGGTCACGTCGGGAACGTCGAGTCCTCGCTCGCGCGCACCGTCGACGGTCGCCCGGGCCAGGTGGTGTTCCGAGCGGTCCTGAACGGCGGCGGCCCACGCCAGCAGCCGGTCAGTGGTCATCTCCGCGCCGTCGATGTCGACGCCGTCGCGAACGCGGACGTCGGTCAGCTTCGTGTTCCCCTCGGTCAGCGTCCCCGTCTTGTCGAACGCGACGGCGTCGATCGTCGCGGCCGACTCGACGTGTTCCCCGCCCTTGAACAGGACGCCCTGCCGCGCCGCCGCCGCGATTGCCGACAGCACCGCCGCGGGCGTCGAGATGATGACCGCGCAGGGCGAGGCGGCGACCATGAGGGTCATCGCCCGGTAGAACGTCGGGTCGAACGGTCGCCCGAACGACAGCGGGACGGCGACGGCCAGCGCCGTCATGGCGAGCACGCCGAGGACGTACGGCTGTTCGAGGCGGTCGATGAGCCGCTGGGTCGGCGCCCGCTCGCTTTGCGCCTCCTCGACCATGTGTATGAGCCGGGCGATGGCCGACTCCGACGCCCGGTTAGTGACCCTGACTTCGAGGCTCCCCGACTCGTTTATCGTCCCGCCGAACACGTCGTCGCCGGGGCCCTTCGCGACCGGGACCGACTCGCCGGTGAGGCTCGACTGGTCGACCGTGCTCTCGCCGGCCGCGACGACGCCGTCCAGCGGGAGGCGGTCGCCGGGGCGGACCACGAAGCGCTCGCCGACCTCGACCTCGTCGACCGGGACGGACACCTCCGATCCGTCGCGGAGGACCTGCGCCGATTCCGGCCGAAGCTTCATCAGCGCGTGGATCGCCCGACGCGAGCGCCCGATCGCGTAGTCCTGGAGGACGTTCGAAAGCGAGAAGAGGAACAGCAGCATCGCGCCCTCGAACGGCGCGCCGATCGACAGCGCCCCGAGCGCAGCGAGGATCATCAGCAGATCGATGTCGACCGCCCGGTGCCGGAGCGTCTGGACCGCGCCCACGAGCCCGTACCACCCGCCGAACACGTACGCCAGCCCGTATCCCACCGACGCCGCGACCGGCGGGCCGTCGACCCAGCCCGTCGCCAGCCCCCCGACCGTTCCGAGGAACGTTATCGCGACGAACGCCGTTTCGATCCGGAGCGAGCGTCTGCTCGTCCCGTCGTCCGCGGCCCCGCCGTCCGCCTCTCGGACCGTCACGCCGAACTCGCTGATCGCTCGTTCGAGGGCGTCGGTCCCGACGACGCCGTCGTCGTACCTGACGGTGACGACGCCGGCCCGGAGCGAGACGTCGGCGTCGTGAACGCCTGAGAGGCGACGGAGGCGCCGTTCGAGCGACAGCGCGGTCGACTCCCGGCTGCGTCCCCCCGCGGGCTCGACCTCGAACGTCGCGGTGGACGGCTCGTCCGACGGGGACGTGCCGCGGGAGTCTGACGGGTCGCTCATTGTCGAACCGTGACCCGTCACCGACATAACCGTTTCCGCGACCGTCGCCGTTCGCGACCGGCGACCGCCCCGACCCTCACCCAGGAAGGACGAGGTTGATCGCGGCCACGACGAGTCCCGCGAGCCCCATCCGGGCCGCGGCGACGTACCATCGCTGCCCGGAGATGGACCCCATGTACGCGCCGAACGCGCTCAACACGCCGACGCCGAGGCCGACGGCGACCGCCGCGGCCTCCGTCATCGTGAGCAGCGATCCCTCGACGACGAACGGCAGCAGGGGGACGAGGATCCCGACGAGCGGTCCGAGACCGCTCATCGTCGCGTGGACGACCCTCGCGCCTCGCCGTTCGCGCTGGACGCGGGTGTCGTCGAGGTCCAGTAGCATCGCCCGTTCGATCCGCCGGATCTCGGCTCGCGTCTCGGCGCGCTCGATCTCCCAGACGCTCCAGACGGCCGACGTGCCGAGCCCGACCGCCGCGCCCAGGCCGATGGCGATGACCGTGGCGCCGTCGGGAACGCCCGAGAGGACCGCCCCGACGACGATCCCGACGCACGTGAGCGTCCCGTCGAACCCGTTCGAGATGAAGTACCGGCGGGAGATCGCGAGGACGTCCTCGTTCCCGGCGAGACGCCCCAACAGCCCTCGGATCGACATCGCCGCTGGCTACCCGTCCTGGAGGGTCGGGCGGTCGGCGACAGCGTAGTCGCCGCACGCGACCTGATCGACGGAGTGGACCGACCCGCCGAGGTCCGCCACCGCCCGGTCTACCGCCGAGAACTCCAGATCGTCTCCCTCGACGGTGACCTTGACGTTCTGTACCTCCTGATCGAGTTCGATGAGCGAGCACGTGGCGCCGTCGACGCCGTCGACGTCCGCGATCCGCTCCGTGAACTCGACGACGGGCGGGTCGTGCGGCTTCAGCACGTCGAGGACGACGCGTCTGACTGCGGCCATACCTTCCGTTGTCGCTCCCTGCGGTGGTAAAGCCGGGGGCTGATCTCGGTGAATCCTCCGAGAGGCTCGCTCTCGGGGAGTCACCAGTCCGTCGACCGCCTGACCGCCGCCGCGACGGCGCCGTACAGCGGCAGCGCGGCGAAGAGTATCGCGCCGACCAGCGCCCAGTCACCGACGGCCAGCGGCACCGTGCCGAAGTACCGGTTGAGCGGGGTGTAGAGGACGGCGAGCTGTAACGCCGCGGACCCCCCGACCGCGAGCGCGAGCCACGGGTTCGAGAGCGTCGGGGTGCCGCGCAGCCAGCGGACGACGTACAGCTTCTCGAACTCGAGGAAGACGAACGTCGTGAACACCAGCGTCATCGCGTACGGCGTGACCGCCGCCGCCCCGTCGAGCGCGTACCACAACAGCCCGAGCATGAGCGCGGTCGACACGGTCCCGGCCCCGCCGACGAACAGCGCCATCGGCCGGTCGATGACGCCGGTCTCTGGGTCGCGCGGCGACCGCTCCATCACGTCGCCGCTCTGCGGGTCCGCCCCCAGCGCCAGCGCCGGCAGGCCGTCGGTGAGCAGGTTGATCCACAGCAGCTGGACCGCCGGGAGCACGAGGTACCCGTACAGCGAGGCGAGGAAGACCAACGCGACCTCCGCGACGTTCGCGCTGAGCAGGAAGGCGACGAACTTCCAGATGTTGTCGAAGATGGCGCGCCCGCGCTCGATCGCCAGCTCGATGGTCGCGTAGTTGTCGTCCAACAGGACCACGTCGCTCGCCTGCTTCGCCACGTCGGTCCCGCGGACCCCCATCGAGACGCCGATGTCGGCGCTCTTCAGCGCGGGCGCGTCGTTGACGCCGTCGCCCGTCATCGCGACGACGTGCCCGTTCCGCTGGAGCGCCCGGAGGATGCGGACCTTGTGCTGCGGGGACGTGCGGGCGAAGACGTCGACCGCCTCGACCCGCTCGGCGAGCGCCGCGTCGTCTAAGCGATCGAGCTCGCGCCCCTCGACGACCGTCCGGTCCATGCCGAGCGATCCCGCGACCGCGGCGGCGGTGCGGACGTTGTCGCCCGTGATCATCTTCACGTCGATCCCGGCCCGCTCGGTCGCCGCGAGGGCGTCGGCGACCTCCGCCCGCGGCGGGTCGATCAGTCCGACGAGCCCGACGAACACCAGTCCCTCTCCGAGGGTCTCGGTGTCGTCGGTGTAGGCGACCGCGAGCACCCGGAGGGCGTCGTCGGCGAACGTCCCGACGCGCTCGCGGACCGCGTCGGCCGCCTCCTGGGTGAGCTCCGTCGGTCCGTCGGCCGCGAGGATCCGGTCGGACATCTCCAGGACGACCGCCGGAGCGCCCTTGACGTACCCGACGTCGCCGTGGGCGGTCCCCATCCACTTCCGCTCGGAGGAGAACGGTACCTCGTCGGTCCGCGGGTTCGCCTCGCGGAGCGCGTCGACGTCGATCCCGCGGGTCGCGGCCGCGTCGACGAGCGCGCGCTCCGTCGGGTCGCCCGCCTCAGCGGTGGCGTCGTTACACAGGGACCCGGCCCGCAACAGGAGGGAGAGGCGGTCGGGCGAGGCCTCCTCACCGACCCCCTCGGCGGCCGCGGTTCCGTCGAGCGTCCGGCCCCCGTCGGCCGGCCCGCCGACTGTTCTGTTCCCGTCCACCTGCTCGCCGCCGTTCGGGGCGCCGACGGCGCGTAGGTCCGTCGTCTCGTCGTGGGTCCACGCCCTGCTGACGGTCATCCGTCCCTCGGTGAGCGTGCCGGTCTTGTCGGTACAGACGACGCTCACCGAGCCCAGCGCCTCGACGGCGGGCAGCCGACGGACGAGCGCGTTCTCCGCGGCCATGCGCCGCACGCCGAGCGCGAGCGTCAGCGTCACCACGGCGGGCAGCCCCTCCGGGATCGCGGCGACGGCCAGCGACACCGCGGTCAGTCCGGACTCGACCAGGGGCGTGTCCCGCGCGACCAGCAGCGGAACCACGAGCGCGGCCAGCACGGAAACGCCGAGGCCGAGCCGGCGGCCGAGTTGGTCTAATTCCGACTGGAGCGGCGTCTCCGTCTCCTCGGTGGCCGCGAGCTCGCGGGCGATCGAGCCGACCTCGCTGTCCATCCCGGTCGCGGTGACGACCGCGACGCCTCGCCCGCGCGTGACGCTCGTCCCGCCGAACACCATGCTCTCCCGCTCGGCGAGCGGAGCGTCCGCGTCGACCGGCTCCGGCGACTTCGCGACGGGCGCGCTCTCGCCGGTGAGCGCGGCCTCGTCGACCTCGAGGTCGACGCTCTCTATCACCCGCCCGTCGGCCGGGACGACGGCCCCGCTCCCCAGTTCGATCACGTCGCCGACGACCAGCTCCGCGGCGTCTACCGCCGTCGCCTCGCCGTCGCGGCGGACGACCGCGGTCGGCGCGGTCAGCCGCCGGAGCGATTCGAGGCTCCGCTCGGCGCGGTAGTCCTGAACGAACCCGAAGACCCCGTTCACGGCGACGATGACGACGATGAGGACGGCGTCGACGGCGTGTCCCGCCACGGCGGAGAGCAGGGCCGCCGCCAGCAGGACCCAGATGAGGACGCTGTCGAACTGCGCCAGCAGGATCGCCCGCGGCGTCCGTCCGCCGGCCCCGGTGACCTCGTTGCGCCCGGACGCGGCGAGCCGCTCGCCGGCCTCGTCGGCCGTCAGCCCCGCCGGACTGCTCTGATGGGTCGCCAACACCGCCTCGGGCGGCCGGCTGTGCGGCTGGTCGCTCACGCCTCGTAGTTCGCGGGCGTCCCTAATGGTACTTGCCGCGGACGCTGGCCGCCGCGCGCGGCGCCGAGCGGGCGCGCCGAGCGAGCGGTACGGAGCGACGACCGCTCGGTCGCGGCGAACGGCGGTTCCCCTCGTCCGGAGTTCTAAGTCGCTCGCAGGCGTACTCCTCGGAACCGATGGCCGCTGCCGACGCCGACGGCGAGCCCTGGCACTCGCGGGACATCGAGGAGGTGTACGACGCGCTCGCGGCCGACCCGGAGGGGCTCGGCTCCGAGGAGGTCGCCCGCCGTCGCGCCGAATACGGGCCGAACCGGCTTCCGCAGCCGAAGCCGGTAACCGCGTGGCAGGTCCTCCTCCGCCAGTTCAGGAATCCCCTCATCTACATCCTCGGGGTGGCGGCGCTCGTCTCGGTCGGGATCGGCGAGACGACGGACGCCGCGTTCATCGCCGCGGTACTCCTTGTGAACGCGCTCGTCGGCGGCCTTCAAGAATGGCGCGCGGAACGCAGCAGTCAGGCGCTCCGTCAGCTCATCCGCACGCGGGCGACCGTCGTCCGCGACGGAGAGGTGCGAGACGTCGACGGCGAGGAGCTCGTTCCGGGCGACGTCGTCCTCCTCGAATCGGGCTCGCGGGTCCCCGCCGACGTCCGGCTGTCCTCGACGCGCGGGCTCGAAGTCGACGAGTCGGCGCTCACCGGTGAGAGCGAGCCGGCGTCGAAACGCGAGGCCTGGCGGGGCGACGAGGCGACGCCGCTCGGGGACCGACGGAACGCCGCGTACGCCGGAACGGTGGTCGCTCGCGGTCGCGGGCGCGGCGTCGTCGTCGAGACCGGCGCCGACACGGTCGTCGGGCGACTGGCCGAGGACGTCACCGCCGTCGAGGGCGGGAAGCCGCCGCTCGTCGCGCGCATGGAGCGGTTCACACGCATCGTCGGGCTCGCCGTGCTCGCCGCCGCGGCGGCCACGGCGCTGCTGGGGATCTTCGTGCGCCAGTACGACGCCGTCGAGATGTTCCTGTTCGCGGTGGCGCTGGCCGTGTCGGCGATCCCGGAGGGGCTCCCGGTCGGGATCACGGTGGCGCTGGGGGTGGCGAGCCGGCGCATGGCCGCGGTCGGCGTCATCGTTCGACGGTTGGTCGCCGTCGAGGGGCTCGGGAGCTGTACGCTGATCGCCTCCGACAAGACCGGCACCCTGACCGCGAACGAGCTGACCGCAAAGCGGGTCCGGCTCCCGGACGGCGCCGACTTCGAGGTGACCGGAGAGGGGTACGACCCGGCCGGCGAGGTGCTCCGGGACGGCCGCCCGCCGAGTCCGGCACACGAGGACGAACTCACACGGCTCGCCACGGCGGCCGTCCTGTGTAACGAGGGCGACCTCCACCGGCGCGGGGACGAGTGGGTACGGCGCGGCGACCCGACCGACGTCGCGCTCCTCGCGCTCGGCCGCAAGCTCGGGGTGGACCGCGGGTCGGCGGTCGCGTCGCGCCCGCAGGTCGGCGAGACCCCCTTCGAGCCCGAGCGTCGATACGCGGCGACCGTCCATCGGACCGCGGACGGGGACCGGACGTTCGTCAAGGGCGCCCCGGAGCGCGTGATCGAGATGTGTACCGACGCCGCGGGCGGGGAGTTCTCGCGCTCGACGCTCCGATCGCGGGCGGCCGAGATGGCCCGCGACGGGTACCGCGTCCTCGCCGTCGCCGAGGGGGCGGCTCCCCGAAGCAGGGCGGGCAGCGAGGCGTCGGGCAGCGGCGACAACGGCGACCCGGACGATCTGACCTTGCTGGGGCTGATCGGGCTGATAGACCCGCCGCGACCGGGCGTGGCCGACGCGATCGCCGCGGCGCGTCGCGCCGGGGTCGCCGTGACGATGATCACCGGCGACCACCCGGAGACCGCCCTCGCCGTCGCTCGCACGATCGGGCTCGCCGACTCGGACGACGAGGTCACCACTGGGGCCGAGCTGGCCGACGCCACCGACGACGAACTCGCCGAGCTGCTCGACGCGACGCGGGTGTTCGCCCGGGTCTCGCCGGACCAGAAGCTCGCGCTCGTGCGCGCCGCCCGGAACGCGGGTCACTACGTGGCGGTGACGGGCGACGGCGTCAACGACGCGCCGGCGCTCCGGCAGGCGAACATCGGCATCGCCATGGGGAAGACGGGGACCGACGTCGCGCGCGACGCCGCCGAGCTCGTCATCAGCGACGACGACTTCGCGACGATCGTGGCTGGGATCAAGCAGGGGCGCGTCGCCTTCGACAACGTCCGGAAGATCGTCTTCCTCCTCGTCTCGACCGGCGCCGGCGAGGTGGTGCTCGTCCTGTCGAGCCTCGCCGCCGGCCTGCCGCTTCCGCTCTTGCCCGTCCAGATCCTGTGGCTGAACCTCGTCACCAACGGGATTCAGGACGTCGCGCTGGCGTTCGAGCCCGAGGAGGGAGACGTGTTGGAGCGGCCCCCGCGTCCGCCGGACGAGCGGATATTCAATCGGGTCATGATCGAGCGGACGGTCGTCTCCGCGCTCGTCATCGGCGTGATCGGGTTCGGCGCCTTCGACTGGCTGCTGGACCGCGGGCTCTCCGAGGCGGCCGCCCGGAACCACCTGTTGCTACTGATCGTCTTATTCGAGATCGTCAACATCGGCAACGCCCGGTCCGAGACGACCTCGCTGTTCCGGCTCTCGCCGCTGCGGAGCCCGATACTGCTCACCGGGACCGTCGCGGCGCTGCTGATCCACGTCGGCGCGATGTATCTCCCGGCCGGACAGCGCGTCCTCGGCACGGCGCCCGTCGCCGGGGAGCTGTGGCTCGTCCTCGCCGCGACGGCCGCGACGATCGCGGTCGCGATAGAGCTCCACAAGCTGAGCTGGCGGGCGCGATACTCGTCGGCTTCTCCCTCGGAATCGCGGCCGCGTTCAGAGAAGAGGCACAGCGATCCCGGCGACACGGGAGAGACAAGGGGGCCGGACGACGCGAAGCAAGAAGAGTAGTCCGGCGTCGGGGTGGGCGGCGGCCGGTACGACGGCCTCGCCGCCGGCGGCCGCTCAGTCGAGGTCGTAGCCCCACTCCCGGAGCGTCGCGGCGACCTCGTCGAGGCGTTCGAGCCCGACGAGCAGCGCGGCCTCGCGGAGGTCGGCCTTCTTCACCGTCTCGCCCAGCTCCGCTTCGAGCGTCCGCGCCGCCTCGCGCTGCGCCTCGACCGTCGACCGCTGGAGGTGGAGCTGGACGGTCTGGTCGCGCCCGTCGGTGATGCTGTTCCGCGTCAGCGTCCACGGCAGATCGCGCCGCTGCGGCTGCGCGTCCGTACCGGTCGCTCGGGGGCTGTCTCCGGGGGTGCCGGCACGTGCCGACCGTGAGCCGCCGTCACGGCCGCGGTCGCCGGACCCGTCGAACCGCTCGTCCGCCGGCGCGGAGCTGGCGGCCTCGGTCTCCGCGCGCTCCGGATCCGAATCGCGTCCCGGCTCTGAATCGCCCTCCTGCTCCGAATCGCCCGCCGACCCGGAGTCGGGGGTCGACGCCGCGTCTCCCCAGTCGTCGTCGGCCGCACCGCTCTTGAAGCCGCCCATCAGACGGTCACCTCCGGTTCGTCCTCGTCCACGGCGCCCGGCTCCGGCGGCGCCGGCGCCTCGACGCCGCCCTGTCGCTCGACGAACCGGGCGATGCGGTCGAACTGCGCGAGCGTCTCGACCTCGTACTCGCGGCGCCGATTCCGGTGGCGTCGGACGTACTCGAACGCCGAACACTGCTGGCGCCAACACCCCTCCATCAGCGACGTCCGGTCGCCGATGACCTCGGGGACCTCGTACGGCACCGACTCCAACATCGCCTCCTGGTCGCGGGTGGCCTTGAACCCGATCGGGACGGCGCCCAACACGCCGACGTCGATGTTGAGCTGGTCCGCGAAGTTGGTCGCGAGGTCTTCGAGCCCCTCGACCGCGGCGCGTCCCTTGGCCGACGGTTCGATCGGAAGCAGCAGGTTCCGCGTCGCGTAGATCGCGTTGTAGAGGTGCGACCCCTCGGTCGCCGGCGGGTCACAGATCAGGATGTCGTACTCGTCCGGGACGCCCGCCTCGCCGAGGACCCGCCGCAGTTGCGCGTGAACGTTGTACGCGTCGCCGAAGTCCTCGGCCTTCTGCTGTTCGCGGTCCAAGTGTTGGGTGAGGTCGGACAGCGAGTTGTGTTCCGGGACCACGTCGATCCCCTCGACCGACTCCACGAGGTCCTCGAACGGACCCCGAGGGCTCCCGACCATGTGCCGGACGAGGCTGTCGGCGCTCGGGTCGGCCCTGTCGCCGTCGACGCCGAGCAGCCGGCTCAGGTCGCCGTCCTGCGGGTCCAGCGGGACGACGAGCACGTCGAGCCCCGCCCGCCGGTGCGCGACGGCGGCGTTCACCGCGAGCGACGTCTTCCCGACGCCGCCCGCCTCGCTGTATACCGTGTACGCTAGCATGTACGTGAGATGCGTGTCTTGCGTAATAAATGTGCGTCAGACACTCAGATTACTGTCTTACCTATCTTTCTTAGATAAGTTTCTTACGCCAGTGTCTTAGATATGTGTCTTAGACTTGTGCCGTAGGCGTGCGTCACAGATGTGTGTCTTAGTTATCTCACGGGGCACAGTGGCCGAAGAAGGGTCTGAAACGTCGTACGGGTGATCGACCCGAACATCAGATTCCGGTATTAGGTGGTCTCCTTGGCGTCGTGGGTGGTCGGGAACATGCGGTCGGCGTCGTGGAAAGCTATCACGGGCGACTGCGGAAAGTTCCGAAGGCGGCGTCCGCCGTCGGTCGCGTTAAGTTTGGCGTGAATTGTGGTAGACGGCGAAGGCTTCGAGCCAGTTTTGAGCTGTCTCTAACGCGACATTGCTAAAACTATTCGCAAACGATGATGTTCGGCGTTCTATTTCCCAAAAGACACGTTCGATAGCATTCCGATTTCCATGTTGAA
>NZ_QPLT01000013.1 GCF_003666015.1 Halorubrum sp. Atlit-26R | reverse complement strand
CTTTTGAGCCAGCGACGCGGCTTGCTTAACGAAGCGGAAGAGTAGTTTGGACACATTCGGCTCTTCCGCTTCGTTTCCACCTTCAGAGCGACGCTATCCCGCCGCCTTCTGCGGATTCAACAGAGCAATAGCGACACGATTCACGGCGGGCCGACGACAACAGATCCAGTTTTCGTTAGTCAGTCCGTCTCCGGAACCCCGCTCGAAAACCAGTCCGGCTATCACGCCTGAGACGCTCTCGGCTTAGATCGAGATGATCTTTCTGATGTGTTGTACTGGGTCTGCTCGGTGTCTCGGTCGTGTATGGACTCATCAGAAAGCCGCTAGTTACAGTTACCGGTGGCTCGTTCGAGTCCTTCCTGGACCGGTGCTCAAGCAGCTCCTCGAACGGTTCACTGAGGATTTCGTCGGAGCGTTCACAGTCATCAACTCTATGATGAGGCCCCGTCTACGTACTCGTTGATGAACAACCTATATCGCTCACAACAGTGTCAGAAACTATGAAGAGTGGGCGCCGGTTCACTATCGCGGCAGTGTTCGTCGTTTTCTCGGCCGGAGTCAGTATCCTTGCCGCTCCGTCACTTCCCGAGCAGATGGTCTCCCACTGGAACGCCGCCGGACAACCGGACGGTACAATGTCAAAGACCGTCTCCCTAGCCCTCATTCCCGGACTTTCAGCAGTCTTGCTTTGTGTCTTTGCTCTCTTGCCCCGGATCGATCCTCTCGGTGAGAACATCGCCGAATTTCGTTCCTATTACGATTGGTTCGTCGTGGTGTTCACCGGCTATATGCTTCTCATTCATGCGGGTATCGTCGCGTTCAACCTCGGCTACAAGTTCGATTTTACCGCACTAATCCTGATCGGCGTCGCGGGATTATTTTATTACAGTGGTGTGCTTCTCTCGAACGCAGAGCCTAACTGGTTCGTTGGAATCCGAACGCCATGGACGCTCAGCAGCGATGTGGTGTGGCGTCGAACGCACGACCTCGGTGGGCGATTGTTCAAACTCACTGCTGCTTCGACACTCGTTGGACTCGCATTCCACGAGTACGCGCTTTACTTCCTGCTCGTTCCCGCGTTGCTCACCGCGGCTATCACGATGATCTATTCGTTTCTCCTGTATCGACGCCTCGACGAGGATGCGGCGAAGACTGCAACGTGACTCGCCGCAAGGTCCCTGCCTCACTTATCTGTAAATCGGAATTGCGTTACGCACATCCCTGACTGGGTATGAGTCAAGCATCGACAAACGCCGGTATCTGTTTACGAAAAACCGTGTATACCAGCGAGATGCCGAGACCGACAATCGTGACTGTTTGTAGTGTTCCATCGAACAGTACCAGCCCCGGCAGCGAGCAGACGGCAGCGACCAGCAGGTCCTCGGGTGCGCCGTCGTAACGGATACCCGACCGCGGGACAAGCCATCGACGCCTGTAATGGAGATACACCGCTCGGTTAGACGTGTGCTCCCAGGGCCGCCAGTCGCGGGGGCCGCCGAAGACATCCATCACGGAGTGGACAGCCGCCGCCAGCAGGAAGAACAGGACCGCGACGGTCGCCGTTGAAGGGGAGACCAACGCCAGCAGGCCGGTCGGAACGGTGGCGACCCAGTAGTACACGGGGAAGTGCAGCGTCTTCCGGTGTTCGAACAGGACATCGAGATCCGGGAAGGCACCGCCGAGAAGTCCGGCAACTGCCGCGGTCGTGGTGAACTCCGGACCGATGGGGAGGAGAACAGTCGCAAGCGCGACGCCGACCGCCGCGTGCGTCGTCACCATCATCAGCGTACTCGAACCGGTGGCACGATCAGACGGCCTCTACTCGCTCGAAGAGAGCGGCACCGAGCCCGACCATGATCGCAGCCGAGACCACCAACGCGCCGAGATCAACCGCAAGTGGATACGTCGATGTGCCGACCAACACGGCCCGGAGCGCGTCGACGCCATAGGTGAGTGGGTTGACCAACGCGAGGTACTGCACGGCTGTCGGGAGCCCCTCCAGGGGGAACAGCGCTCCCGAGAGGAAGAACAGTGGGAAGATGATGAACTGGATGATGATACCGAACCCCTGGCTGTCGCTGAATCGCGAGGCTAGTGCGATACCGAACCCGACGAACGTCATCGCGAGCAACGCGAGGATGACCAACGCCAGCGGGATCGAGAGGACACTCACAACCCGGAAGCCGAGCGGTATCGAGAGTATCAGGATGAGAACGCTCTGAATGATTGCCGTCGTTGAGCCACCCGCAATCCACCCGAGAACGATTGATGTCCGGCTCACCGGCGCGACCAATATCTCTTTGAGGAACCCCACGTCACGGTCTGCGAGAATCGAGAGCCCTGCGAAGGATGCGCCGAACAGCATCGCGAAGCCCACGATACCGGGCACTAGGAACTGGAGGTAGTCGACTCCCTCTGGGAGGCCCGGAATCGTCGCCCCGCTGAAGCCAGTTCCGAGGAACACGAGGAACAACAGGGGCGTCAGCAATGCCCCGACAATGCGCGAGGGCGTCCGGGTAAACCGCTTCACGTCCCGGAGCCAGAGCGCATAGATGCCCTGCAGGTCGATGAAACTCATTGCTCTGCCTCCACGGGTCCTGACGTTGCCCTATCGTCACTCGGTGTGCCGTCTTCGGGAGCCGTCGTCTGCTCCGCCGCCTCTCGAAGCGTACTTCCTGTGAGCGAGAGAAACACCGTTTCGAGGCTCGGCTTTCGGAGTTCGACCGACGTGATGGCAACCCCAACGTCGTCGGCGATCCGAACGAGGTCGGGAATGCGCGTCTCGCCGAGTTCGAGCGTGACGTGGACTTCGGTTTCGGTCACGTCGATCTCTCGAACCCACGACTGTGTCTCTAACTGGGCGACTAACGTTGCCGCGTCACCGTCGAGGCCGACCACGATGACGTCGCCACCCTGCTGGTCTTTGAGTGCTTCAGGAGTGTCGAGCGCGACGATCTTCCCTTGATCGACAATAGCCACTCGGTCACAGAGCTGGTCGGCCTCCTCCATGTAGTGGGTCGTCAACACGACCGTGACGCCCGCATCCTCGTTCATCCGTCGGATGTACTCCCACGTCGCACGGCGCGTCTGGGCGTCGAGTCCAAGCGTCGGCTCGTCGAGGAACAGGACGGCAGGCTCGTGAATCAGGCCACGGGCGATTTCGAGCCGGCGCTTCATCCCTCCGGAGTACTGCTTGACGGGCTCGTCCCGTACCGTCGCCAAATCGACGAGTTCGAGTACTTCGTCGATGCGTTCAGTCCGCTCGGCCTTTCCGAGCCCGTACAATCGCGCGTGGAACGCGAGGTTCTCCGCGCCGGTGAGTTCCTCGTCGAGTGCCGGCTCCTGAAACACGATTCCGATGCTATCCCGGACCGCTGCTGTCTCCTCGCGGATATCGTAGCCGTTGACCGTCGCACGTCCGTCGCTCGGTTTCAGCAGCGTACAGAGTATGTTGATGAGCGTGGACTTGCCCGCGCCGTTCGGGCCCAACATTCCGAATAACTCGCCCTGCTCGACGGTGAACGACAGTCCATCGACCGCTGTCGTCGTCTCGAACCGCTTGGTCAACGTGTCGACCTGGATTGCGTCCATAGTTCCCTTACTGACTGAACGTTCAGTAAGTTCTTAACTGCTCCGGACGTTTTAGTGTACAGAATATTTGACCATTGGACGCTCGATTCCCGATGGGCACCGGGGCGCGAAATGTCCTCACAGATCTAGCGCTGGCCTCCAGAACTAATTTACACCAGTATTAGACGGGGAGCTGACAGCAGATCGGAGTCCGTGATTGGTACAATAGTCAACTCCGTGAAAAGAAGTCACGCATCAAATCTATCCTCCGAGGTTGTGGATGTTCACAGTTTCGGAAGATGGGTCATTTTTGGCCAAATTCTTGCTGATCAGTGGTTCAATTCAACAACCGAAAGCTGCTTTCAAACGCTTGTCGGCATACTGTTGGGTCAAAGGTTGGAAAATACGTGGATTTTAGCGCTGCTGAATAGGGTTGCCACTCCCGAACCACAGACTCAGCGAGGGTTCAGCTGATCAGTCGTGCGGGATCAACGCCGAGGCAACGAGCTCAACACACTCACCCGCAGTCAACACGGGTGCGTAGTCCATCTCACCTCCCACGCCCGCTTTCAGCAAGAAGTCGGTGAGCCGCCAGATATTGTACAAGAGGACCGCGAACACGAAGTAAAACAAGCGAACGCGGTAGTCTTTCGAGGAAGTCTTGGCGAGAAAGTCACCTTTGATCGATTTGTACTCACTCTCGATCTGCCACCGGCGGCTGTAGCGCTGACAGAACGGCTCGGCTTCCTCCGGACCGACTCGGAGATTCGTCGCGAAGACGGCCGTTCCCTCCCCACTCGTCGACGGCACGTACAGGAGCCGCATTGGATGCGATCCAGATTCTACATGGATAGAAGCCGACTCAACAGCCACCTCTTAGTCGTCTCCCTCCATTTTTTCGAGTACATCCCGTTCGGAGCTGGAGACCCGCTTCGGAATGAGGTAGTTTACATCGAGATTTGAGAGCGTCTGGAACACTTGTATCGAGTCAAACTCTCGATCACACTGCTGTGTTGAATAGATGCTGAGTCACGGTTACAGAGGTTCACACAGCGATTCTATGTTGATGATGGCGAACATCAAGACGATCTCACGGAACTGCCGATACCAGCCGAGCGCTCGCACGGCATCGCCGAGCGAGCGCTTCGTCGTCGAATACGATGTTTCGGCCATCCACCGCTGAGAGTAACCATTTGCTCGGTTGAGTGCGTTGTTCGTGGCTGCTTTCGCTGACGAACCGCGGTAATGAACGAGATACTCAACGTCATATGCGGCAATTTCGTACTCGGTGTGCCAGTCTTGGAAGCCGTTGTCGGCGGCGACGGACTGCAGGTCGTCCGCGTTTCGGCGGACGACCTGCGGTCCAGTCTTCGTGTCGTGCTTCCACCGCGCTGTGATGTGAACGTCAAGAACAGCCAGCGATTCCACATCAGTCAATGTCGTCACTTTTAGCGTCTGTATCGTCCGTCCTGCTCGCTGGCGAAAGTACGAGGACGCACGCCGACGGTCGAAAAACGTGCTGTCGAGAGCGGCGTGGCCGGACTGCGGGTGCTGCTGCGCGGAAACGCGCAGCAGCGCCCGCCACACCCACATTTTCAACCGATCAAAAGACTTGTAGAGGGTCGTATAATCGGGGAGAGGATCCTGATCAAGATCGAGAGCATCACGAACCTCAGCCATGTACTCCAGCCGATTCGGCGTTTCACGGTAGCTGTGGTTCTCTTCGAGCCGGAAACAGTGTAGAACGACATGGACCCAGCGGGCGAACCCGCCGCTGGCGGGCTCGCCCGCGTGCTTCCCCAAGGCTTGTTTAGCTAGGTGACGACACTACTCAACGAAGTCGAGGATGTCGATTTCCATACCAACTTCGATTTCCTCGGCTTCACCCTTCTAAACCGACGATATCGGCAGATAAGATCGCTATTCAACACAGCACATCAATCGGGCGCGTAGGCGTCCGCCACACAATTACGAAGTTCTTCGGGCGTCGTCCACGTGTACGCACGGTCAACGCGCTCCATCGAGAGGAGATAGTGTGCGAACATCCCGTCGTAGGCCGCGTACTGTTCCTCCTCAGTCTCGTAAATTCGATAGAAGACCCGCGTCCGTTTCCGATAGGTCGGCTGATCGATGTAACCCGCTTCCCACGCGTGCCCGCCCTGAGAATGTTCGTACACCCCCACGATATGGTCCGCGTAGCTGACCAGTAGCTTGAATTTCGACGTGAAGAACTCCGAGACGTCCAGAATATCGTCCATCAGGAACGCATCAACCCCGTCATCGGAGTCCGAGGCTGCGGCATCGCTCGCGAGTTGGTCGCGAACAGCCTCCAATCGTGGCCGCTCCTCCTCACCGTAGGAACCGAGAACGAAGTAGGACGTGTTGTTGATAAATCGTCCGAGGCCCTCATGCATCGCGGTCTGGATTGCCTCGATCCGTTCTGGTGTGAGCGTCTCTCCCGGCTGATCTCCCAATTTGTCGATGACGGCACGGGTAGCGTCGTCGTTGGTCATACTGGATAGGATTCACCACCGCCACCTAACGGTACGGAAATCCGACCGGAAGTGGAATACGCGAGCACTCTGGCTACCACTTCGATATTCACCGAAATGGTTATGGGGCCGGGAGACAAACACTGATACACAATGTCCCGGCCTGACGCCACCCCGCTCACCCCAGCCGAGAGTTCGGCCGGACTCGATCCGATCGCAGCGTTGAGTGCCCTTGACGACACGACCCGTGCGAATATCATCGGGACCATCGTCGGTCACCCGAAAGGCGCGCCCTCGAAGAAGGAACTCGAATACTACAATCCGAGTATCGCAGCGTCGACGCTCACCGACCATCTCATCCGGCTGGAAGAAGTGGGACTGATCGAGGCCATCGAACGGGATCGTGAGGGGCTCGAACGGGGTCATCCATACCGGTTCTTTCAGCTGACCGACGCCGCTCGCGAACTGTTCGACCGAAACAACCTCTTTGAACCCGACGCATACCGAGAACTATTCGCCGAAGTCGAGAAGACAGACGAAATCGAGGCCGCAGAGGGGGCCGAGCGGCCGAACGGACGAAACTGAAATCCACCGCAAGGCGTACGTTCTGCCGGACACAGAACTCGACGTCTGGGATATACCGGAAGCGGAACCAGCGCAGAGCAGACAAGAGAGATCAGTCTCGATTTCGATCCAGAACAGATGAATCGAACAGAAGGCACGTATTAATTCTATCCTCCAAGGCTGTACAGGAGCGACCACGCCCCCTAATCACATCGCTATCTACCCATGCGGCATCACCCCCGTACGTGTGACCGGAAGATGATTCCGAAACGCATAGACGACTGGTTCGGGAAATGACATCCGTTACGTATGCCCTCCACCCACGACGAATCCGCCATTCTGGCGACCGATCTCCGGAAGAGCTACGGCTCAGAAGTCGCTCTCGACAGTCTCACGCTCGACATCCCGCACGGGACCGTCTACGGCTTTCTCGGCCCGAACGGGGCGGGGAAGACGACGACGATGCGGCTCCTTACCGGTCTCAGCGATCCGGACAGCGGATCGGTACGCGTCTGTGGCGTCGACCCGAGCGACCGGCGTGCGATCACCGGTCGGGTCGGTTATCTCCCTGAGACGCCGCCGCTGTACGACGAGTTCAGCGCCCGCGAACAGCTCGAATACGTCGCCGACCTTCGCGACATTTCGCGGTCCGTTGCCCGAGAGCGCATCGGCGAGTACCTCGATCAATTCGGGTTAGCCGGTGACGCAGACAGGCGGATCGACGGGTATTCGAAGGGAATGAAACAGAAGACCGCGTTCATACAGAGCGTCCTGCACGAGCCGGACGTCCTGTATTTAGACGAACCGACATCGGGGCTTGACCCCCGAGCGGCGCGCACTATCCGGGAATCGATCACCGCGTTCGCCGACGCAGGAACCACGGTGTTCCTCTCAACACACATTCTTCCGGTGGTCGAAGCCGTCGCTGACGAGGTCGGGGTGTTGTTTGACGGGAGACTCGTCACCGAGGGGACGCCCACCGAAGTACAGGCCCGTGCGGAGACTGGCGAGAGTGGATCCCTGGAAGACGCGTTCCTCGCCGTCACGAGCGACCCCGAGCCGGGGGCGGCCTCTCGGAGAGAATGAGCGTCCGACAGGACGTTCGCCACGGGCTCCGAATTGGGCGAGCGGAGTTCGTCCGAAGCCTCCGTGGGTACCTAGGAAACCCCCGTCGAGTCCTTGGACTCCTGCTCACGGCGCTGTTCTTTGGCGGCGCGCTCCTGTTCGCGCTGCCGACAGCGTATGTGCTTGGGCAAACCGCGCGCTCCGTGACGGCGGTCCCGTTCTTCGCGCCCGCTGCGACGCTCGTTCCTCTCGGTCTCCTGTCGATATCGGTGTTTCGGACCCTCGAACGGCTCGGACATATCGACGGTGCGGATTTCGTCCTGCTGGCGGTTCACCCGCGAGCAGTCGTTATCGGGCTCATCACAGCGGAGGTGGGGCGGCTCTCCCTGTGGTTCGGGATTCCGGTCGGGGCAGTGGTGGTCACATTCGCACTCGGAATGGACTCGCCGCTGCTCGTTGCTTCGGGCGGGGCGGTCGCGCTGCCGCTCGTTTGCTGTGCCGCCGTCTGGGGGTATGCTGGGGGAATTGCTGTGTTGCGACTCCTGCGGAAACTCCCCAGCCTTCGCCGTCTCCTGAAAGCGGTCGGTATCCTCGCGATGGTCGGACTCGTCGTCGCGTCACAGTTCGCCGGGCAGTTCATCGTCGAATCCGACCTCTCAGTACAACGGCTGTTGTCGACAGTAGCGTTCGATCCCCTCGTGGAATACGTTGCGCTCGCGTTCGTCGGAACACCGGTCTCCAGACCGACCTCTCCGGAGGCGGTGGCGGTGCTCGCGGCGTTAATCGCTCTCACGCCGGTCGGTCTCGTCGTCTCGACTAGGCAGGTTTCTACGCTCTGGTTTACCGATTCGGTCGGCAACAACGAGTCGACGCAGGTGCGGCGATCGAGCGGCGGATTCTCTGCCCCACGACCGTTCGCATGGACTAAACCCGGTCGTATCGCGTGGGGGATTCTCGTGCGCGGTCGCCGTGATCCGGCGGAGTTGAGTCATCTCCTGATTGCCGTCTTTTTTATCGTACCGTTCGGGACGATGTTTCTCGAGTTTTCGGGCGACGCCCTCGGACCCCTCATCACTGGGGGCGGCGTCGTTCTCGCGACATACCTCTCAGGCGCTACCTTCGGGTTGAACCCGCTCGGTGACGAGCGGCCGCAACTACCGCTGCTCCTCCTCACCGAGACATCATCCGCGGCTCTCGTCCGTGGACGGCTTCTCGCCGGCGTTGCGATTGGAGTGCCGATCGCTGTTCTCAGCTCGCTCGTCTCGATCGGTTTCGGGATACTGGTGCTTGAGGCGGTGGCAACTGCCGCCGTTGGAGTTGTGATGTGTCTCACTGCGGCGATGTTTGCAGTCGGTATCGGCTCGGTGTATCCGATCTACGAGGAGCGCGAGTTCTGGGGGACGGAAACGGTCGTTCCGTCGACGCTCGTCATGATGGTGTACCTGTTCGTCGTGGGTGGCGGAACGGTTCTCGGGCTGTTCGTGACGTGGTTCGCCGTCACCGGAAACGTCGTGTTAACGCCCGTGTTCGGCGTACTCTTCGGTACGTATCTGCTGTTGACGGTCGGCGTTTCGTATGGTTCCTACCGCTATGCGCTCCGGCGGCACCGACGCTATACCTTAGCGTGACCCCGCCGGTCGTTTCAGACGAGCCGTCTGGTGAGCACACGTTCGCCGTTAACTCGACCTCATTGCCATGGCAAACCTTCATTCTCTGACTTCGGCGACATCGAGGAGTTCTTCGAGGAAAGCCCATGGACAGTCGAGGACGAGAAAGACTTCGAAGAGATACCAGAAGATGAGTTCGATGCGTACGTCGAAGACACGACGATGTTCGCTACTTGGGAATCGATGTTCGGGAGGGCTGGAAAAAATGGATGGCAGACCAACTTGGGTTATAGATTATAACAGCTAGTCCTTGAGGCCGAGCTCTTCTTCAATCGACGTCCCGGAGAGCCCCGCCCGGATCACTGCTGGGTAGAACTCCTCGTTCTTCGGTAGTTGCTCGCCGTGTTCACGCTGCCACTCGACGTTGACCTCGGAGTAGCGGATGTCAAGTTCGTCGATGTCGTTGTCCGAGAGGTAGATTGTCCGCCCGTTCCAGTCCTCTCGCAGCACGAACCCCTCATCGCCGGGGACGAGCGTGTCAGTCGTGTCGCCCGTTTCGGACGTTTCGATCGTTTCACTCGTTTCAAGCGCTTCAGTCGTGTCCATCGTTTCAGTCATATCGGGAGAGGCCGCGGAGTCGTCGCCCGTATTGATCGTTTCAGGCGTTTCAGGCGTTTCAGACGTTCTGGTCGTGTCGCCCGTTTCAGACGTTTCGGACGTTTCGCTCGTGTCAGTCGTGTCAGTTGATGCGCCGAAACGGTCGGCGATGCCGCCCATCTTCTCCCCGGTCTTCCCCAGCTCTTCGCTGGCGTCGTCCTCGTCGTCAGTCATTAGTTTGCCCCACGAGTTCGTCGTCGACGAGCGCCGCAATCTCGGCGATCACCTCGGCCATGTCAGTGTCGAGCTCCTCGGCAGCAAAGATAGAGCGCTCCTGCGCAGCGATCGCTCGCTGGAGGTCGACTCGCTTGTACACGTCGAACACTGGGATGCCGAGTCCGTCCTCGAACTCGGCGTGGAGCTGCTCAAGCATCGCGTCGGCCTGCTTGTTGTGCTCGACGCGGTTTGCGACGATCCCGAGGATCCTGACTGTACCAAAGTACTCCCGAACGCTATCGATCTGCTTTTGCAGGCGATCGAGCCCCTGTACAGAGAGTGCCTCGGCGTACGCCGGGATGAGAACGCCGTCACTCGCTACCAAGGCGTTGTCCGTGAGAACGTTGATACTCGGCATGTTATCCACAAGAACGACATCGTAGCCTGCGCCAAGCTCGTCGAGGGCCATCTTCAATCGCTCTCGGGCTCGCGGCTCGCCGTTCAACTCCCCACCAGTCCGGTCGACCATGCGCTCATTTGACGGGAGCAGATCAAACTCCTCACCTTCAAGCACGAGGTTCTCGACGCCGGCGGCGCGACTCGGGTCTAGAAGGAGTTCGTGGAGCGACACCTCGCGATCAAGATCGCTGTAGGCTTCGTCGTAGCCAAGGATCGACGTGAGCGCCCCCTCCGGTGCGAGGTCGACTACGAGGACATCGAGTTCACGATCGGCGAGCGCGCCGGCGACGTGGATGGTGAGAGTTGTCTTCCCCACCCCGCCTTTCTGGTTGAGCATCGCCACGATCGCCGGTGACGTTTCGATCGTTTCACCCGTTTCAGTCGTTTGCGGCATTCTGCGAAACGATCGAAACGCTGCCATAATAAATCTATGTCAGACATCGGCAGATTGAGCAGGCCGAGTGTCCAAGGCCTGAGCTTGAGACGATTCACACTCTATTCCATAAATATATTTTTTCTTAAACTTCTATGGGCTCCCAAGCAATTATAATTATCGAGAATCGAAATATGAGCATAGGATGCCGAATTTGCCCTCAAGCGTTCCGCACAGGTGTAAATAGTGAGACTGAACCGTTCTTTAGGGAGGCTCTGGGAATACGAAGGCCTTCCAATTACAAGCCAATTTCATTGGAACAGATTATCAGTAACCATAGCCAGAAATTCTAACACACAAAGTATATGTGAGATTATAAATATATATTGCTCGTACGACCCACAGATAGCTGGAATTCAATTACACACTGGTTCGTCCAACCAAATTGGATTCAGTGACAGCCAGGACCACGAAAATGAGCTTGTGAGGTCTACACGCGGTGATAATCTGACTAGCCGAGTTAATTCTCCTAGGGATGTAGGACAGTCAATTGGTGAGGGGGTTGTCTAATATGCAAAACCCACTTAACCGCATTCACGATCATACGCTCCCAGACTGGCTCAAGAACCTCCGCCATCTCCAACTCGGATCCAGAGAGCCGGACGCACCACAGATCACCGAAGAGTTTGTCGAGACGATTAACAACGCCGCAAACTCATACGCAGGCAGCCTCAATCGGGTCCGTCCACACAAGAAGGAAGACGGACTAGCATACGCCGAAGAACTCATCGCCGGGTTCCACAACGAGGGCGTCACTCACTCGGAACTTGCGCAACGATTCAACCTCGGAGAGCGACCGAAAAAGTTCTCCTTCGAACTTGTCTTGACCGACGAGACCGTCAAATTCCACTTCGGCCTTCCAGACCGGATCCACCAACGCGAGTTTCGCCAGCAAGTCTCTGGGCTGTATCCAAACGCCGAGATCAAGCCCGTCGACAAACCGTTTCCCGAAATCGAACCGGGAATGTATCTGTCCGGCGGCAAGCTCGAACTCAACAAAGAGAAGTATCGACCACTCCGCGGAACGAGTGGCCCCGACGCGTTCGAGTCCGACCCACTTCGCAGTGTCCTGAGCGAACTCGTCGGCTACTCAAACGAAGTCGCGATCGTCCAGTTCGTCTTCACCCCTGCGAGTCGAAACTGGACCGACGGGCTCAAACTCCACGAGTGGAGCGCAGACCAGATCAACGACAGCCTCACCTACGGCCGGAACAATGGTAGCTACCTTAACCCACGATTAGACGATCCGTCAGCAAAGGACCTCCGAGCAGCCGAAGCCGTCCTGAATCAGGAAGGCAAGCAGGCGTACTACCTCAACACTCGCTTTCTGGTCTTCGCCTCGTCGCCAGACATTGCGAAACACCACGCCCACGGGATCGCGAACGTCTACTCGACACAGTACCACAGCGACGAGACGGGGCAGGCGTTCATCCCACTCGCGTTCAAGGAACGGGGCGTCAAAGAACTCGCCCGGCGGACTGCCGCCCGTGAGTTTTCCTACGACCAGACAGCGCTGAATGTTGAAGAACTCGCAGGGGTAGTCCACCTTCCGGGAGAGGAAGTCGACCAGACGAACATCGACTGGACGCGCAAAGGCGTCGGCAACCGGCCTCCCGCACAAGCAAATCGGACAACAAAGCCACCAGACATGCGGGTGAACCGTGACTTGTCCGAACTCGGTGGCGAGGCGTCTGCGATGGCGTCCCTCTCTGGTGACCAAGTTGAAGAGTCAGATACTGTCGGCCCCGACCCGACAGAGAAGGAAGACTCCGTGTTCATGAAGGGACTCGGAACAGTTCTCCGATTCTTCTTTGATGACCAGACAGAAGCCACCGACACGGAGCCCGACGCACCCACCGCGACCGTCGACGTCGACTCGACGCCTGAGAAGCAAGAGGCGTTCAACGAGGTGTATCGGAAATTCATCTACGGCGAACTCACCCGCGAGAAGATCAAAAGCCAATACAACGACCACGTCGCGGACAACCTCATCCGGAAGTTCCAGAACCGGCGGGCCGACGAACTCGGGATCGATCTTGAAGCGCTCGATGAACGCGACGACGTGTTCGCCGCCCCCGGTGCCCGAAAGACGCCCGAGTCAGACGAGGGAGAGGAGACACCAGCCACGGACCCCACAGACCACGCCGAGTCTGGGAGGGGGACGGACGGGCCGAGCGACACACACCCGGAAGACGACGTCGAGGGCGTGGCCGACCTTCCCGCAAAGCCCGAAGAAGACCTGCCGCAAACGACGGGCGACGAGACTGGCCCACCAAGCCCGTACACACGCGGTCGCGAGAACCCCGCCCACCACCAACACTACACCTACGATCAGTCGGATACTGATGTCCAGCTTCGCCGGGAGCCGGGACTCCAGCGCTACTTCCCGTTCGAGCTCACGGCGACCGCCAGCGGGAACGGCGCCGCCGAGGACGGCGACCTGTTTGCGGGGTTCGACGTGCGTGATCGCCTCGTTCACTCGCACACCCACCATCCAGACGAACCGATTTGGCTGGGGTACGACAGCAACCCAATGGACGGGATTCGGGAGATCGGGCTTGAGCCGTTCTCGTGGTTCCGCCACATGACGATCTTCGGGTCGACGGGGAAAGGCAAATCCACCACCCTGAACATGATGATGAACCAGATCGCCCGGAAGGGTCACGGGTTCGTCTTTATCGACCCGAAGGGCGACACCGTCGACGACCTGATCACGCAGTTGCCCGACGAGCGGATGGACGACATCATCTGGGTTGAGCCGGGCAGCGAGACCTTCGAGAAAGTCGCGGGGATCAACTTCCTCGAGCCCGGCGACTGTGAGACGGAGATCGAATTCGACCGCGAGGTTGAGTCCATCATCAACGACCTCCGGGCGGTCCTGCGTGGCGGTGAGTACTGGGGCCCGAAGATGGAGGGGATCACCTCCAACATCGCCCGTGCGATGATTCGGTCGCGACGGAAGTTCACCCTCGTCGATATGTACTACGTGCTGGCCGACAACGAGAGCCGTGCGAAGTTCTCGAACGTCGTCAGCCAAGAGGGGATGAGCTTCATCCACGAGTACACGACGAAAATCGCGGAGATGGACACCGAGGAAATCGACCCGGTTCTCCGCCGGATTCAAGACTGGGTCGAAGACCCCATCAGCCGGGGGATTGTGGCCCACCGAGATGGAACGATCAACCTCTCGCACGCCGTCGAAGAGGGGAAGATCATTCTCGTCCGGAACACGGTGCGGTCTGACGAGATCCGGAAGGTCGTCTCCACGGGGATCATGCGCCGCGTGTGGTCGACCATCCGGAAACGCGAGAAGATCGAGGAGGCCGACCGGGAGCCCTTCTTCGCGTTCATGGACGAGTTTGACGACATCGCCTCGGAGAACATGGCGCTTGACAAGATGCTCTCGAAGGCCCGGTCTGGGAAGATGGGCGTTGTGACGTGTCTCCAGAACCCCTCGCAGGTGCGTGAGATTGCGCCCCAGACGCTCAAGCAGATGTTCGGGAACACGGACACGCTGTTGAGCTTCGGTGTGACAGAGGTTGATGACGCCCGGATCATCGCCGAGCGGTTCGACGACGACGACATCGACTCGGGGACGATCCAGTCGTTGCCTGCCTACACCGCGTTGACGACGATCTCCACGATGGACGAGGACGGGCCGATGCGGTCGGACCCGCTTGCGCCCGACACCTTCGCCCCGTACCCCGCACGGCGGACGCCGGCAGAAGCCGAAGCGATCATCGGGGAGAACCTCAAGGAGTACGGCGTCGACGCGCTCGAGCAGAACCTCGATGAGTCGGAACACGCCCTGATGCATCTCGGGGGCGAACACGACCTGACGAAGTGCTTCCTCGAAGCAGTGTGGGCTGAACAGATCCGGCAGAACGCACTCGATACACTGCCCGGCGCATACGAGACGCTTGAGCCCGCCCCAGCGTTGAATATCGACCCGCCGGAGATGGACGGCGACGACACACTCTCGGTGAGTGTCGAGGCCGCAAACGAGGGGTTCCACCGCCGGACGTCGACGGACTTCGAGGAGCTGCCTGACGGAATCCTCGTCGATGAGGCGTATGTTGAACTGGCTGACCCCGAGGATGAAGAAGAGGAAACCAGCGTCCGGGGGACGGGCGGGACGCCGACAGGACAGGTTCGGATCACCGACCCGGAGACGGAATTGTCGATCACGGACAAAGGGATTCGGTCGGTTCTTGAGCAAGCAGAAGACGAGTGGCGGCATCAAACGGAGAAGCACAACGAAGTGCTTCGGCGGTCGTTCGTGATGCTTTCAGCGACTGGGATGGAAGTCTCGATCGTCCAGCAGGACAACAAACAACAGTTGCCTGACGCCGTTGCGTATCCGCCTATCGCCACGACGGTCGACACAAAGCGGGCCTCGCGTTTGCTTGAGAAGTTCAAGAAGGACTACCCGATTGCCGCAGACCTCTCTGATGGCGGGGTTATCGCGATTGAAGCAGAGACGTCGACGTACAAGAAGCCGGCCCACACACTCCAGAATCTCGCCCGTGCTGCTCGGAGCGGCCAGCGCGCGATGTTCCTGACGCCAGAGATGGAAGCTAAGGATCGGACAGCTCCTGCTGCCCGTGTCAACCACATCCTCACCGACCCGATGTTCATTCGGGATCATCTCCGGATGCGTCCCAATGAGGACCCGAGTGACGCCGGAGACCTCACAGAGCGCGACCCGATGCCGTTGTACTACAACAAGACGGACTACCTCGAGTTGGGGACACCAACGGACGGTGAGCGCAAGCACGCGCTCATCAGGAAAGGCAAGCAAGCGGTGTGGGTCAACACCCACGACGACGAGATTCAGCTGTACGACGGCATGAGTGGCGCGAAGAAAGGCGCCCTCCGGATGGACGAGGGCTTTGGGTCAACGAACGCGTTCGACGTGTGGTGTCGGTACGACGACCACAACAACGAGTGGGTGGTCTACCCCGGTGGTGAGGTCCAGCGCTACCGGACGCTTGGCGACCTTCGCGAGGACTGGCAACTCGTCTACGAGCCGTTCGTCCCGGAGCGGGAGTTTGAGGAGACGCCCACAGAAGATGACTGGGACATCGTCCAAACACCCCTCCCAGCATTCCTCTCGCCAGCGGGCGAAGCGGCACGCGCTAACTCCGACGACTCACCCGACGAGACTGCCTCTTCCACAGACGGAGGGGCTGTGGATAGTGAGTCTACAGAAGCCGATGCGTCCCCGGAATCTTCCGCTTCACCTGAGGGGACGTACGAGAGCATCGAAGATGTTCCTGAACAGGCCGCGATTAACCACAATGAGACAGACGCCGATGATGACGCATCCAGCATCGACTTGGACCGGGCAGGCTTCACACGAGAGGCGGTTCCCATCCCGAGTCGGGTTCTGACACACAAGCTTCCAGAAAGCACGGACAGCCACACTGGTGAATCCGTGACCGGCGGTCAGCAGTACACGACCATCCCCGACGAGGCGCTGGAGTCGATGGTCCCTAAAAAGCACATGCCGGTGTACGAAGACATCGGTGGGCTCGACACTGGGGGCAACTCCAACGACCCTGTCGGGATCCACGATGACGACGCAGCCACGGATGAGGGCGACACAGCGGCCACGGACGACGGCGACACGCCTGACGAGGATCCGTCTCCCAGTGTCGAAACGGCCGTGGATGAAGACGACCCGTTCGGCGCCGACAGCGATACGGACGGGCCAGTTGATATCCTCGAAGACGGAGACAATAGTAACGGCCCGATTGATGCCTTGACGTTCACCTACGACGCAGCAATGAAAAACCTGAGAACGACGTACATCGCCAATAGCGACGAAATCGACGAGGATAGCTCACCCGACGATATTGAGATCGACTCCGAAGCAGTCACTGACAAATTCGGCGCGAAAGACCCCACCGACGCCGCCTTCTGGCAGGACGTGTGGGATTCGGCGAACCTGAACGAGACGGAGGCCATCTTCCGGGACAACCTGCCCGGCGCACTCCGGTACGGGCCCGGTGTCCGTGGTCCGCAGGCCGCCGACGCGATCAAGATCGGGATTGCGACGAACAAACTCATGCCTGTCGGTGAGGATGCGCTCCGGTTGCCCGGACCGCGTGACTCTCCGCAAGATTACCTCACCGACGAGGAGATCGCAGAGATGCAACGTCGGGACAGCTGGGTGCCCGTGTGGGACGCCCTCGGAACGGACCACGACGAGAACATCGACGTCTCGATGGCAGTCATGACGCTCACGGTCGACCACGAGTTCAAGAATCCGATGGCACGGGCCGCGATCGGGGCGGGCGTCGACGCTGGCGTCATCGAGGAAGATGGAAAGCAACTCGCACTCGGTGAACGGACAGTCCCGACGTTCTGGGATGGGGTGCTGAACTCTGCGTCCAAGCAACCACATGACCCGTTCACACCACAGGCCATGTCCATCGCACTCCGTGGGACGCATGACCTCTCCCAAGAGCAGGCCGAGACGACGGCTCAGGTCGCCCGTGAACACGGTTCGGTGTACCGCGACGACGAGACGGGCCAGATCAAGGTGAACACCCCACGCGACGAGAAGGGCCCGGAAATCGACGCCGCAGCGTTCGACCGGGATGCGTACCCCGTGGGTGGAGACGGCTCGGACTCTGACGACACTTCTGGCGACGACGACTCCGGCGGCGACGGTTCCGGCGACGGCGGTTCCGATGATACCGATGGCGGCCCGGACGGTGGGGGAGAGACACCCGCTACGGACGACAGCGAAGATGCGTCCCCCACGCCTGCGGACGCGAACGGCGAGAGCGCCGAGCCAAACACGGCCAGCACACACGAGGAAGCCGCAACCGACACCGAGACGACCAACGCCCCGTCCGAGAGTCGGAATGGCTCAGAGGGACGCACAGGCGCACACAGCGAAGCCGGGAGTCAGGACGACGTAGACACCACGTCCGACGCCGAGACGAACACTGGGAGCGACGACGGCGCCGAGACGGACGCCGAAAGCGACACCGGCCCGGACGACGGCGAGACAGAGCCGCCCGCAGACGACGCAGCCGACGCAGAGAGCGACGCCGACGACACACACCCGACAGGACAAACCGCACCCGGCGAGCCGCGTGCCGAGCCCAACAGCACGCTCGTCGACGCCGACCCAGAAGACCTCCGCTTGAGCCCCACACCGGACCTCGGCGCAGTCCAAGCCTGCCTCGAGGAAGCCGCCCGCTTCTTCCACAATCAGCTGGATACGACGATCGACAACAACGTCACGTGGAACGAGGAACAGGCGTTCGAGGCGGGCTACCGGAAACCCGAGACGCCCCGCGAGTACTTTACCGCGCTTGACGAGCCCGACCCGGCGTACCCTGTTGAGCAAGACCCGGATGCGGCTGACGCGATGCCGCCGAGCGAAGACGCACAGACCGCCGGCATCCAGTCCACCGAAGACGCCGCCGAGCGCATTGCCGAGCCCGAGGACTTCGCCGCCGACGAACAGCCGTATCAGTATCTCGGCGCTGACCATCGGGGCTGGAGCGACGACCTCGTCGATGACAAGCAGCTCGGGTGGGCGCCTGCGTTCGGTAAGGAGTTGTTCTTCCACCTCGAGGAGCAGGGCTTTAGCCACCACACGATGGTCGCGACCGGGCTGTTCACGAAGCCGAACGACGCCTACGGCGAGAACGAAGAAGGCGAGGAATACGTCGATTACACCACGATTGACGATCCTGACGATCCCGCCGACCTCTCGTGTCTCTTCCGGGGCCGGTACATCTTCCCGTACTACGACGAGGACGGCAAGGTCGCCTTCTTCATCGGGCGCCAGCCCGACTTCGATACGGAACACGGCACGCACCCTGACGACTTCACGAAGGGGAAGTACGCCAAGCTCGCGACGACGAAGAACTACACCATCGCTGACGAGCCCATCTACGGGCGGGAGACCATCGTCGAGGGCGAACCTCTCGCAATCACGGAGGGGATGGCCGACGCGATTACCGCTCACGCTCACGGGATTCCGTGCATCTCCCCGGTCACGAAATCGTTCAAGATGAAGCACCGCGACGTGCTCGCGGAGATCATCAAGCGCCGGGAGATCCCCGACGTGTACTTCCTCCAAGACTCTGACCCGCCAAAGCGGGTCGTCCTTGCGGAGGAAGACCGGGACCACGACGAGCGCCAGTGTGAACGCGACATGAACATCCGGGAGTTGTTCTGTACGGGTTCGTTCCCCGGCGACGAGATGTTCACCCGGAAGCTGGTTCTCGAAGCTGCCCGTGACGGGAGGCTCCAAGACAAACTCGACGATCAGGACATTCGCGTCGCGCCGCCGGCTGACGCCGACATCGACGCAGAGGAGAAAACGCCCGTCACGGCCGAAGAAGTCCCGGTTCACCTGTTGGAGTCCGATGGCGAATTCCACGGGAAAGGCCCGATCAGCGAGGTCATCGAGATTCACCAGTACGGGCCGGGCGTGGATAGTGCCGTCAACATGGGCCGGGTACTCGACACCCACACGCCGTCGCCGGACGATACGTTCACCGGGACGGTCCAAGCGGCCGCCGAGGTGTATCGCGAAGAAGTCCTCGAGGGCGACGCCGACCCCAACGAGGATGATCACGAGCTCTGGGAGGAAGTCGCGACGCGGCTCGGTATGATCGACGTCGACACCGAGACAGACGAGACTGCTGCGAGCGCCGACGCGGACGGACAGACGGCGCTGACGCCCGATGAGGAGCCGACCCACACTGACTACGGTGGGACGAACGTGTGGCTCTTGGAACTGCCGCAGTTTGGCGATGAGAAACGTGACCTTGACGACTTCCTCCAAGAGGGTTGGCTCGCGCTCACGCCGCCGGCTGAGTGGGCGCTTCGACTGACGATGGGGAATGGCCCGACGCCCGCCGACGACGGGAGTGATGGACCGGCCACGGCCCCTGCGTGGATGCGGGCGCTTGCCGACCGGTCGAACCCAGTTGGCGAGTACCCAACCGGGATGGATCCGGCGTCGCTTGGCTACCCCACAGCGCACGACCTCTCCCAGACAGTCGGGGCGATCGACCGGACGGAAACGGGTGTGGATCTGCCCGTTCGTGAGCCCCACATCATCCCGGCTGATCCCGACGCTGACACGGGGGCGCTGACGGCCGCTCACAGGTGGCCTGTTGGCGACGCGAGCACGCTTCGTGAGGAGGGTAATGTTCTCGATCCTGTGCCTGAACAAAACGCGGTGTATCCACCCCTCTCGCTGTTCGGATTCATCCCCACAATCCACCCGTCACAACACCCCGCCGCGACGGGCAACATTGGGGGGCTGGTGAACGACGCCAGCACCGCGATGGACATCGACCCACAGGAGATAGAAGACCGGATCGAAGAAGGGAATTATCGCGAGCTCACTGGGAGCCACAACCCCCTCTGGAACCTCGACCTGCGCGACCTTGGACTCACGCCCGGATCCCGTGGGAAAAACCCCTTCGGTCACTTCGGTGAATCGGAGAACTACTTCGTCGTGATCGACGACGAAACTGCCTACTGCCACAAGCGGGAAGCACTCTATAACTTCCAACACTTTGCCCTCTGTGACATGGGCAAGCGCGACCCGAAGGATTCCGCGAGTGGTCAGAATCTCGATGATTTGGAGTACCTCCATCTGTGGACCTACGCTCGCCAGAACAACCTCGTTCCAGAGCACACACCCATCCCCCTGAAGGGGCTTGTGGGATACGCGATCGAGAACGATTATTGCGAGCCTGAGGACCTCGAACAATTCGGCGGGGATAGCGATGATTCCGACGGTGGTTCAGACGAACAGAATGCCGACTCGCCGGGCAGGAACAAAGCCGGGAAGCGCAACCTCAAGCTCCCGGATGATGTGTACTTCCCAGTTCTCAAAGATATCGAGGACACGACAGGATACACGCCCGCACGCCTCGCGGACAGTAGTGGATCCGGTGGTGACTCGGGCGGGGACGAGAGTAGTTCGACGACGCCCTCGGTCGACACAGAAGACGTTGCGTTCGACAGCATCCACCGCAAGTATGGCCAGCCGCTCATCGGGGACGACATGCCCGACCCACTGAAGCAGTTCCTCCGTCGCTACACCAACACGGAAGACGAGACGATCACGACCGACACCGACGAGACGGTGTTCGTTCCGAAGGCCGAACTCCGTGATGCGTTCAATTCGTGGGCGCAAATCTGCCTTCGGCATATCCATAACAGTACTGATACGTCGGTGGATAACGTGGCGATTCAAGAGTACGCGCCGGGTGCGTTTACCGGGCCGCTGAAAGCGCAAGTCGATGTCGAACTGAAGGAAGGTCGGCCCCGCTTTGAGAACAAGCCACGGAAGACAGTCTGGTTCGGAATCGAACTGACTGAAGAAGGTGAGACACTCGCAAACCTCGAGGGGAAATTCAATAAGACCGACTAACGCAGGATCGGTCTTCTAGCGGTATTTTTGATAGCTGTCTCTCGATGTCTCTCCAAACTATATGGATTTAGATAAGAACGCACGCAGTGATTTCTCCTACATTCTACATCTAATCTACTGCCTGTTGGTAGACGAATAGTGAGCAGCACCCCCATTGCCATCGGCTCTCCTATCGTCCCTGCGTAGTCGTCCGCAGGACCCATCCACTCCATTCTGAATCCAGTGCTATCTGTAAACCCGATCTCCGTTACATCGCCACGGATTTTGACTTCTATACACACTGAATACCCCCTTGACCACAATCCAAAACCGCAAGACGTGACGGGTGGTCAGGGGGGTAGGCTCCATGTAGATATCTCCACCAAACCCGACGAAAAATAGTTCGATCTGCGCCGCCGCCCTCTCACCAATAATTACAGGCATCTTTGTTAGAAATATGGGATTCTGAGAATGCCTGAAAATAATAGGACGTAGTGGGTGGTCAGGGGGTCTCAGTGTTTGGCAAACTACCCCCTTGACCACAATCTGAAATCGCAAGACGTGACGGGTGGTCAGGGGGTATTAGCTGACCCTATCATGAGTTTATTACGCTCAAAAGCATAATAATCTGGATAGATACAAGGCTAAACGTGAAAATAACTAGACGGGGGGCTATTTTGGGTCAGATCTGCCCTGCTGTAGCCACCCCCCTTGACCACACTCCAAAACCGCAAGACGTGACGGGTGGTCAGGGGGTCACCACACCAAAATCACTGCTCAATCAAATATGACTCGCTCGCATACCTGAGCGTGTTCTAAAAAGCCGTTTCAGCCGTTTTCTGAGATCGACTTATTTTCACCCGCTCAGAACACCCCCTGATTTTGCCAGCGGCGTGTTGAAAAGGTACGATATACCCCCGTTGGGTGGGGGTGTTCAGGCCCAAGGGCCAAGAGTAAGATGCCTGATACAGCAGGCAACCGGGATCACCCCAGCAGTCCCCTGAAGGGGACATGGAGAGACTGGACCTCAGACAGAAGCACCACCAGCTGGTTGACCACCGAGATCGAGACTGACCGCAGAGGGCAGTCGGCCAGCAAGACGGGGACACCACTACACGGCGGTCGCCACTGCCACCGCCTCACCGACACAGCGTGACTCACGAATCCTCTCAGAATCTCGAAATAGCCTCAGCACACTTCCCCGCGGGTCAGGTGGACCCCAGACGCAACACGACTCGTCGTCTCGACGACCACGATCGTCTCGGTAGACTTCCCATCTCCTGACGGTCGATGACCGCCACCGGGACAGTCCCCTCGAGGGTCAGTCGACCGCCGTCGACACGCCGTCCGATCCACAGACGAGAGACTCCCTCAACACATCGACTGTCGACTAATCTCTCACCGCCGAGTCGTGGCTGTGGTGACTGTTTCAGGAACCTGATGAGTCAGCCGATGACGAGTCGACCGCAGACGCCGGCCGGCTGTCACCATCGCCACGATCACACGCCGTGTGGAACGGCTTCGACCCCGCCGGGATTCTCACCTCCGACGTCGGTGACCGGCTCTGCTGATCCCCTCGTCCGGGTGGGCTTGTCGATGCGACTCGACTCGTCGATCTCGACTCGCGGCGTCTCCCGACCGAGGGTCACGACGTGGTCACCAATCGGCATCGACACCGCCTCTCCTCGAGACCACAGACGCGGCGACCAGTCGCCGCTTCACCATCGGTGGCCATCGGCTCGGATCCGACGATCAGGATCCACATCGAGACGGACCTCTCAGTATTCTGACTACGACACCGTCGGCCGTCACCAGCGACGGATCGCCACCACCACAGACACGGCAGGCGACCGCTTCGAGTCTGACAGCCGACGGGGACCGAACGGTGTCGGGTCCACCCCACCAACAGTGGTTGCGACCGACACGCCTCGAGGGCAGCTGGTCACCGTTCTGCTGGGTGGGTTGCCCTCACCTCGACGACTCCCTCTTGGCGGGAGTCCTCGCCAGTATCCCCACCGAGAATCTCTCAGCAATCTGGTATACAGAATGGCGTCCACGAGCCACCCACCTTCGGTGGGGCCTCGTTCCGTCTCAACACGGTGAGACGACACCGTCTGAATCCGGACGGAGTGGCGGCAGGCCCCAACCCAATGGTGGCATTATTGTGGCCGGGCCAGCGATGAGGTTTCCCAAGATGAACACGCTTCTCGCACTCGTCGTTTTCACCGTCTCGTTCGGCACCGCAATCGCCCTGCTCGTCGGCATCGTCTTCGCCGCGTTGCTGTCGATGAACGCCCGGAGTGGATCGGAGGGGTGTGACTTCTGTTCGAGTGAGTCGGCCACCCGTCTCGGGGGTGGTGACGTGGCGTGTAGTGACTGCAAACGCCGGGTGCTTTGACCGGCTTCTCAGCGGGGGTCGTGACCCCCTCTTCACGCCCTGTTCACTGGTGGGTTTGTTGCGGCAGATGACGGAACCGCAACCAGCCTGTAATGGAGACGGTCGATCAATCCGTTTTGTTCGGGGTCGATCTCGATGGGTTACCAGTGGGAGAAACTCTCTGTGACTCCCCACTCATGTTGGCCCCAATGGGACGGCTGGTTGTAACGTTAGCAGCAACTACTAACCCACCGTTCAGCACGGTGGCGAAGACACCGGCTACGGCCGAGTCTTGACCTCGCTTCAGCTGACAACATTATCTCCCCCAGCCGGAGACGAGGGTTTCCCCCGAGGGGGTGACCCGACCAACCGACTATGAGTGAAACACTTCGCGGTTCGACGCCCCAGTCCGAGTTTGACCTGACGACTACCCTTGACGACGAGATCGAGTGTGCCTGTGAGGGCTGTCACGACGACGTCGACGACCAGCTGAAACTCCTCCTCGGGTGTGACGCCCGTGGGATGGTCGCTGACTACGGGACGGTCGGCTTCTGTTCGCTTGAGTGTGCCCGCCAGTTCGTCTCGGCGGGCCCGTACCAGTCGCTCGAGGAAGACCTGATCGTCTACACCCAGCAGCCGGTCGTCGCGACCGTCGTCCACAACGGCGAGGTCATCGAGGCCACGCGGACAGCGACTCCGCGGTGTTCCGCTTGCGACCTCGCCCGGTCGACGCGGACGCATCACGCGAGTCGCTTCGCTCCACACGCGTTGCGCCCACGGACCAGTCGACAGCGGCGAGGTCGCTTCCGCACCCCCACTGACGGGCTGATGGACGCGAGCAAGACTATTAACCCCGATCGGGAACACAACGCAGCTCTAATCCTGTGTCCCACCATCGCGTCGTCTATTCAGCGATTTGCGCCACCAGCGCACACCTGCTCAGAAGCGTCTCACTCAAGAAACTCCAGAGGCAACGCAGTACAGTCCTGGTTGGCTGGCCCGCAGCGACCGCATTTATATCTCGTAATGAGTGCGGTCATTCTATGACCGTGTCTTATGACCAGGAATTCTCGACCAGATGGAACAGATGAATCGGAATTTGATGCGCCAGACTCACGCCAGACGCCGGCGGACGGCCTAGCAATCGCGTACCGCCCGGCACGCCAGCCGTGGCGGCAGATACGGTTCGAAGAACGGCGAGACGCTGACGGCTGGTGGCTGATAAACGAAGAGTGGACAGGCTGCTCATGGCGCACTGTCGGACGGGAACCCGTCGATGAAATCTTCGTCAACGCGGAGTGAGTGCTGCGATTAGTCTTCTACCGTAACAACTCACGGAGTCCCATTTCCGGTGACTGAGCCGTGTACGTCTCAGCGACCGCACCAACAGTCGTCACCTGAGCCTCAACGCTGACAGCAGACTCAACCTGCTGTTCTAGCACCCACTGATACACCTTCGTCTGATGTCTATACCGCCGGCGCAGCATGTCCGTCGCTGGTGCGAGTTGTACTTTGAGCTCCTCAACGTGGTAGTCTCCGTCAGGCATCACGACGACAAGGTCAGCCACTCCCTGAACCTCAACGTTCACACCGTCAATACGGATAACCGCGTGGAGCGGCTCCTCGGTATAGACGGTTGTTGCCCGCTCGACACGCTCCCACAGCTCACTGGCCGCCAGATCGGAGAGAACGTACTCCGTGAGGAAGGTGTAGAGCTCGTCCCACTCGGGATCACTAACTGCGACGTCGACCTCGTCTTCGAGGACGGCGGCAGCGTGCTCGCGAGCAGCTGGCCCAAACAACTCTTCCGCGGAAACCCCCGCATGGACGAGCCGCCCAACAAGTGTGTGGACGAGTTCACCAACCGTCTCGGTCTCAACGGTGTCGAACGACAGCGGGAGATCAGGATCAATGGCGTCAGTCTCCGTGTGGACCGTTTGTTCTCGAAGGGTCGGCACGAGTGTACTACCCGGATCGTCTACGAGTGGCGCTAGCAAACTCGGTCGGAGAAATCGTGGGTACCACGCTTCACCGGCGATATCGGTCGCCGGCGTCAGACGACGCGGACGCTGTGCGGGGACAGCCGCCCCTGACTCTTCAGTCGTGACTCTTGGTTCGAATTCGCCTCCATCGACAGCAACCCTTGTCGGCTGTGTGGCACCGTCACCATCCGGCAGCGCTACCGTGTGTGTCCCCGTTTCTGTGATCACCTCCTCTCCGAACACGTCACAACACACCTGCGCCCAGTGATCACGCTCTGAGAGGAAGGACTGTGTGCGAGGCAGTGGGATAACGAGGTGCTGTTGTGCCCGAGTCAGCGCAACGTGTAGCGTCCGCCACCACTCAGCTCGGTTTGCGGCGGACGCCGCCCGCCGAACTGGCGGCCCGCGTAGGTCTGCTTGTTCACTTCCTTCTGTGCCCCAATATTCTGAGTCCCAGCGCAGGCCGTGCTTGCCCTGTGTGCCGTCTCTGGACTTAGCGGGGTCAAGCTCGTAAAGGCCACCGTCAACACCCGGAAGCGGTGGCGTATCCGCATCAACAGCGTTCGCCGGCGGTGCCAGGGCAATGCCGTCACCGCTTGCGACGAGCGTCTCCGGTCCTGCTTTCGAGGTCCTAGGCGAGCCCGAACTGGAAGTATCAGCCAGCACGACGATGTCGTCCTGATCGCCTTTCATATCGTGGATAGTGCGAAACACGATGTCGACGGCGTCCGCGTCCACGACCGGTTGGGTGGGGCCGCGCCCGGGCGTCTCGACAAAGGGACTGAGTAACTCGTGGAGTCGTTTCGGGCTATATCGATCGTCATCTTCCCATTCTTCGACTAACTCGACGAGCGCATCGAGCGTCGCGACACGCTGTGGGCCGTCGGTTGCCGGATCAATGCCAAGCGGGTCGACTTCCAAGCCAAGCCGGTCGATGATCTCACGGACCAGCACTGATGCCGGCTCAACGTGACGTATCCGTCTGTCTTCGCGCAGACTTACCAGTCCCGACACGACACGATCGTGTGGCTCACCAATCTCACCGACCGCATCTTCCTGTAGTACTCCAGTTGTGTCCCTCACAGTCTCGGTGACAGCACTCAATCCGGACCCTGCCTTGGCGTGATCTTCAGTGGACGCAGCGAGCGCAGATTCCTCGAGTAGTCGGCGGGTTCGGGTCTTGTCGGTCGGGTCGATGAGCCATTCGACCACGTCGATAACTGACTTGACGATAGGTGACTCAAACAGGTAGGCGCTGGCGTCAGCGACAGTTAGGCCATAAGACTCGAAGGCCTCAGCATACGCGTCCATGTGGCGTCGACGGGGAAACAGGGCCGTGATGCCTGTATCATCATCGGCTACTGGGAAGCGGCCAGTATTGATCCCGCTGGCAACATATCTCGCAACAGTGTCTGCTTCTCCAGTCCCCTGCTTCGGAGCGACCCAGTCGTCCATGCCAGGCGCTCCCTTCGCATCGAAACTCGCGATGTGAATCGACGATTCATCAGCCGCGTCGCGGGTCGCCGACATCGCCGGCGGCTCCGTCGTAACCGTTCCAAGACCACCCCGTTCGTTGTGACCCAGTCCACGCTTGGCGACCGCGTTTACAAACCGGACGATATCCGGGCGCGAACGATAGTTCTTTTTAGCCCGTTCAGTCTTGTGAGGATGCCAGTCACGGTTGAAGTACTCTCCATCTTCGAGTGCGCCCGCAAACAGGTCTGGGGTAGCATCCCGCCACTGGTAGAGACACTGATCGAGGTCGCCCGCTAGTAGGATGCGTGTATCATCGGCAACCAGATGCGATAACGCATCGTGTTGGATCTGGCTGACATCCTGTGCTTCATCGATAATTACGCTATCGATCCCCTCATGATAGCGCCGTGTGAGCCGCTCTCGGCGGGCAGATTCAAACCGATCATCACTGAAATACGTCTCTACGAGATGAACACAGTCGGTGTGAGTGATGACTCCGCGTTCCCTTGTGAGATTGTCATATACACCAGCGTACTGCTCAAACAACTTGGCGAACGTCTCGATGAGCGTACTCCACTCTTCGTGGAGTTCTTGATCTGCCTTGAGAAGTGCGCGTTTTTCCTCGCTTGTGAGCCCGCTCTTGACGTTGGCCGCCGTCGTTTCGTCACGGTAGGCTACAACCGCATCGATGATACTCTCGAAGGAGGTTGTGGACCCGCCACGGTAGTTGGCCGTCACTGCTGCTCGGAGGCGGTCCGCAAGTTCGGCCGACGTCAGTTGTCGCCGGCGAGAGATCTTAAGCGCCTTACGCAGGAGTTTCCGGACTGACGCCGTGTCGCTGCTGGTGTCATACCCCTCACGCACACGGTCAGCGAGACGGGCGCCGGCGTCATTTCCAATGACCCTCTCGTATACATCTTGGTGGAGCTGCTCGATGAGCGCATCGTTGCCAACAGTCGGCATCGAGTCAAACCCCATCTCGGTCACGATTTCTCCACAGACCGTCCTGAGGACGCTATCCAAAGTGCCAATTCGGGGTGCCTCCCGCACCTGCCTACACAGCCGGTCGATGTCAGACCGATCCAGTGCCGCCGGCGTGTCGCCGCGCTCGTATAGCGCCTCGACCCATGCGACAATATCTGGGACGAGATCGGCAGCGTCCCGTTTAGAAAAGGACGCAATTAGCACCCGTTCATGTGGACGAGGGTCGCCGGCTGCCGCCCGCGCAAGCAGGTCTTTCGCCGCGGCCTTCCCGATAACCGAAGATTTCCCTGCTCCTGGGACACTCCCAAGTACTGCGAGCCCCTGGTCCATGCCGAGGTACGCCTTGACCATCCGCTGTTGATCGCGGTCGAGCCGTGGGACGTCGTCACTCATCGTCCATCTCCATAGGAAAATAGTCACTGAGCGGCTCAGGTATGACCGACGGCTCTGTCATGAGTCTTTGCTGTGCCGCTTTGGGTACCCGCGTCGTCTCCACGTGCTCAAGAAATGGAGAGGGGCGTTTCTCGACACCGTTGGCATCTGTTGTGTGACGGGTCACGACGAACACTTTGGTCGCCGTGTTGGAGGCAACCTCGAACTGGTCACAGGCGCGGGCGGTCGTCCACGCTGAGTGCGGACGGACCCCGTCGATGTCTGTAGTCTCGATCACCGTCCGGGCGGCCGACGGAACCGGTGACGCCGGCGTGGTTGGCCACTCCTCAGCAACCAGTCCGATCGCGATGACGTATGGCACAGAGAGTGCCCACAAGTCGTTTGCCTCTTTGACATCGATAGCGGCCGCTGTCGGTAGCTCACGTTTGCCCGGGACTGTCGTCGCAAACGACTCAAGGAGGTTTCTAACGACGCCCCACTGCTTGTCCGTGCGGCTTGTAGCAAGCCAACGCGTGTACCGCCGGCGGGTCATCCTCAGCAACTCCGTTGTCCGCTCAAATCCCCTGAGAGTAGCTGCGAGCTCGCTTACAGCCCTCTGACCCGGCTTGTCTGGGAGACAGGCATCATCGTACCGTTCAAGTACGGGATTGAGCGTTTCGGCGATGTCTTTGGAGGTGGGCGCGTCGGGCTGTGCGGCGATCCAGTTCAGGTACGCCATCCAGTCTTGTTTCGTCCCGTGCTCGATGTCTCCGGCTGCGATAGTGGCTTGCCACTCGTCGATCGGCTGGTCCGTCCCGGCGTGGCCGCGACCAATCTCGTTGATGGCCGCCGGCGCAAGTGGTTCCGACCGGCCAGTTACCGGCACCCATCCAAGGAAGAGTGGTTCTGTAAGCGTCTGGATATTGACGGCACCCTGAGCGCGCTCAACGAGCAGTCTAAGCGTTGCGTCGATGAGTTCGTACGGGACAGTTCGCTTGACCTTTAGAGGCGTCCAGACCGCCGGCGTGTGTCCATAGCGTGCGGTTGCCCGGGTGAGTGCGTCCTCATATCGGTCAACGTCCGCAGTCGCGATCACGATGTCACTTGGCGAGACGCCCTGTTCCACAAGGCTTGCGGCCGTTGCCACGGCGAGCCTGGCCTCTTCCTGCCGCGTGCGCCCAACGAGTTCGACCGTTGGCGTTGGGGTCGTGTCCGAGGCCACCACCGATTCGCTGCTGGCGACGTCTTCCGTGTCGCTGTGGGTGTCGTTCCGAGCGTTCATCGCCAGCTAAACACCCCCTGCGTACCCGGCGCGTCGACAGCGGTCGTCTGAGTGAGGTGATCGGCAATTGCCGGCCCGCTCGCCGTCCGAAGATAAAGCTGGACATCGGTGTCTGTTCGTGTGGCGACGACCCGAAGCAAGTCTTCCAACGGAGCCGTGAGCATGCTCGCGCCGGCGACCACAAGTTGCTCAATCGTGGGGTATGCTGCCGCCCAGATGTCCGGGTTGGCCGTGAGTTCGCGGATAGCGCGGGTTAGAACTGCTGTCTCCGAGGCGAGATGTAAAGTCGTCTGCTCAGCCATAGTGTCCGTAATGAGGTAGTCAGTAAGGTCATGATGGAGCTGTGACACGCCGGCGAGCAGATCCAGCGTATCGATCGTCGCCGGTTCACTTACCCGCTGGGCATCCGACCGCACGGCGTCTGCGACTTGTTCCATCCGTTGGGGGTGAAACCCAGTAACCAACTCAAGTTCACCTCGTGCCCGCTCGACGGTTTCGACGTGCTGTGAGAGTGGCTGGCCGATGACGGCAGCAAGGCGGTCATAGACGGGCCGTTGCGACTCGACCAAGACATCGGGGAGGTAGGCGAGCCGGTCAACCCGGTCAGCGGCGATGGCCGGCTCGTCCGTTTCTTTGAGTAACTCCTCAGCAACTCCGCGTAATCGCCGAGATATTAGACTGCTCATTGGTTGTGCCCGCTCGCGGAGTCGCGTCTCAATATTGCGTTGATGTAGCTGGACCGGTGTGATGATGAGCGTCGTCGGCTGGGCTGTCCGTGACGCGTCGGTCCAGAGACTGTCCGGCTCGCCTACAGAGACACGAAACGGCAGCGCTGAGGTGGTGAGTTCGTGTTGCATCAGGAGAGAAGCGCGTTACTGCTTCGATGGGTGCCCAAACCGTACGTACCCGTACTACAGGTGTTCCTCACCACGCTAGATACACCTTGGACACTGCCGTAACTGGAGGTAATCGACAACGCTGATACTCTCATCGCAGTTAGGACAGACAACGTTCATTCTGACATCTACTTCGGGCTCAGTGGGTATCTGATCTCGTTCGCTGTGAGATGCGACTGCGTCTTTCAGCATCGTCTCAACCCTGTTTTGGATCGCGATCATCGATGTAGCAGATTCCTCGCAAGTGTTCCGCCGACGACCTTGCTTTTCTACATCTCGATAGGTTCGCAGGTAATTCTGGACTGTTCCGTGAGATATCATATCATTGAGTACCGTTTCGCCGTCTATTCCGAGTCTGTTCAGTCGGTCTTCAGTAAGCTCCCGGTCATCTGCTGTAAGCCGATGGCAACAGTCTTCATACTCTGCTTCTGTGGTCAACGCTCCACGCATATTTTGATCTAGAATCTTTATATTGACTTTCTGCTGTAGTTCACGGAGCGTCGCCGGTTTCGGAGGGGTGTACTCCCGTTCAAGTCGGTCACCAAGTTCGGTAAACCCGTACTTATCAATAATCCGCTTGAGCTTTTCTCCAGTTGAAGAGGAATTCTCCGCACAATCCGTCTCTACTACCTCTCCCTCAAGATTCAGCTGTCTAATCTCTTCAGGGTCGGTAGTCTCTTGATGTTGGCTCGGATTCGTTGACATGGGGTGTGGTGCCCCGAAGGTCGGTGTTCTAAGCACCGGCCTGTTTCTTTGCTTCAGGCGTCACCTTCGGACATCCACTTATTTATCAATAAGTGGCTTAAATGTTTGCGTCTGAGCTCATTTTGAGTTCGCACTCTATCCGGTGGAGTCATTTATGAAGCCCATGTACATTCTGCCGTGGACGAGGACCGTCGCGACCCAGAGACGGGACAATACACGCCAGATTTCACTGATGATGAGCTCTTACAGGCGCTCGCAGAACGCGAACCAGCTGGGACCGTCGAACTCGCAGATGTATTCAATTGCTCACAGCCTGGCGCCTATCAACGTCTCACTCAACTTGAGGAGAAGGGGCTAATTGAAAGTAAGCTAGTTGGCGGAACAAAAGTCTGGATGCTGAAGTGAACAGTGGATCACCGGCTGTGAATTGACCTCAATTATTGTTGTTCAGTCACCTGTTGTGGTCAATATACCCGGCTTCCCATTCAGTCCGAGCTTCGATCTCTCTAGTACCCCGGCGAGTAGTACTGTACTCGTTGGTCCGTCGGTCCCGCTGACTTTTTTCGATGAGTCCCTTCTCAACGAGCGTATCGAGATTTGGATAGAGCCGACCATGATGGATCTCCTTTTCGTAGTAGTCCTCGAGCTCGTCTTTGATCGCGAGTCCGTGGGGGTCATCAAGTCCGGCAACGACGTACAGCAGATCGCGCTGAAAGCCAGTGAGATCGTACATGTCGCAATTTTCGTATTCGAGTTTTGAAATACTATTGATCTGGTAACCGCGTGTTATAGAATACGTTTCACACCCTCTACACAGTGATTTTGACTGCTTCATCTCACACTTGAGTCGAAGAAGTACCGTATACCCGTCTCGATAGCCGGTGGCTATCGTGGGGCGGATGCTACAGTGGAGACTGGATCTCGGTAGAGAGTGTCTTCGGGTCTGCTGTCGCGAGCTCGTCGGTTGCGATAAGCCGAAGTCGGGGGCGGCCGATGTCTAGTGGGACTTTTTCAGTCTCGATGAGGCCAGCATCTTCGAGTGCTGATTTGGCCCGTGAGAAGGTCGCTTTGGAAGCGATACCCGTATCCTCTCCCCATTTCGAGACGTCGTAGAGGAGGACCTCGTTGCGGGCTGCGAGAATAAGCATGATCTCGACGATACTGAGGTATTCGTTGCTGTTGGAAATCTCTTCAGCGTGTGCGAGGACTTCGTCGAGGTCGGCTGCGATATCGTCGCCGATCTCTTCTCGGAGCGTCTGTTTCACTACTGAGAGGGCAGGTGTCCGGAGGTGATACTGCTCGGCAGCCTCGAATCTGGAGTCGAACTCACCGTAGACTGATGAGACCAGCTCGGGGTCCGAGCTCGAAATACTGTGCTTGTCCATCACAGGAACTACGGCCTCAGACTCGGTTGTGAAGATGGTATTCTGAACTGGCCCCGTGAGTGTTCGGAGGCTGAGTTGCTCCCGGTGGATGAGTTCGGCGATCTTTGAGGCCGTGAGGAAGCTGTAGAGGGCGTCTTTGATTTCATCTACGTCTGCGAGCAGTCGGACCTTGGGCTGGTCCTCAACCGCTACTGCTTCCTCTGCGAAGGCTGCGATTTGTTCAGAGCGAGGATTGATATACAATGCTGGCTCGTCTCGTTCGGGAATCATCTGAGTGAAAATGTGTTGCTTGGTCATATTTTGTAATTTTATCGATATGTACTCAACAGATGTGATATCTGAGGATTGGACTACTTTGTCGGTTACGGGATAGAGCTGACTATCCGTTTCGAGTACGCTCATAGGAAGCAGATTGTCGGTCGTAGTAGTGACTCTCGATCTGGGGTAGTAGAATCCGGTATTCGACTACAAATCACGGTCTGGAAATCTAAACTGCTCGCATTGAGACGTGGTTTCACACGGTTGTCCGTAGGCTCGGCTCGTAAGGGCTATATCTCAGCCATCTGCTCACGCTCTACATACCACTCGCGACGGTCGAGAACGTTCTGTACCGTCGCCACCGGGACATCGACTTCGTCCGCGATCTTCCGGCGGCTCTTCCCGGCGTTGTCAAGTTGGAAAATCTCCGTCACCGTGTCGAACTCTTCACCGGGTACCTGGTAGTGGCCGTTCGCGTCGTAGGTCATCCCAAACCGCGGTCGGCCGTGGTCGTACCCCTGCTCTTTGCGCCGCTCGATCGCGCGGCGAGACCGTGGCCGAGGACGCTGAGGGGGTGGGCCTCAGGGCCGTGACGACGGAGGCGTGGGGGTACGTCGACACGGCGGAGGCGTCGCTCGCGGTTTCGGACGGGCTCCCGACTGTCACCGGCGACTTGGGGCGCCTGACGCAACTCTTTGAGAGTCTCTTCCAGAACGCTGTCGAGCGCGGAGGGAACGGGCTTCGGTCTTTTGATCGTGGCCGACATCGCGAGGGCGCACGGCTATGCTGTCTCGGTGGGGGAAATCGCTGACGGCGGCACGCGGTTCGAGTTCGTTCGGACCGAGTGACTTCGGCCGCCTGAGGGGGCCGTCGCTCGGACGCAAGCCGCCGCTCGCGTGTGCGACCCGTCCGGTCGCGATCGGGTCGCCGATCGCACCGCCAACCGTCACCGGTCGGGAAACGTAATCATTGCCGTTGTTCCCTCACTGGTGTCCACGGTCAGCGCCGCCTCCGAGTAGTGGACCACGCGGTCGACAATCCACAGTCCCGCACCGCTTCCGTGCTCCAGTGCGGACTCTCCGCGTTTTTCGATCACATCGAGTTCGTACGGATCGATGCCGGGACCGTTATCCGTGACGAGGACAAGGGTGATCTCCTCGTCTCGCCGTACTGTGACCTCGACCCGAGGTTCATCAGCGTCGTTGTGCTCGAACCCGTTTCGAATCAGGTGAGCAAGAGCGGTCTGAAGCTCGGGGTGCGCCGTCACCGTCAGCGCCTCCCGAACGTTGACGTCCAGTTCTCCCTCCGGGTACTCCGCTTCAATATCCGAGACAGCAGCCCAGACCGCGGACTCGAGATCCACTGAGGTGATGTCGTTTCGCTTGTTCACGATCTCCCGCATTTCTTGGGCGTGTTGCGCTGTCTTCTCGAGGGCGCGGCAGCTGTCGAGGACGCGCCGGGCGTACCCTCGAATCGGTTCGTCGGCCGCCGACTCTATCTGCGATGCGTAGCCCATGATCGTCGTGAGCTTGTTTCGAACGTTGTGCCTGAGGATCCGAGCGATGACTTGATTCAAAAGGTCCACGTTTTGACGCCCGTCAATCACTTCCGCGATCGCTTCGAGGTTGGTGCTGACGGAGTCGAGCATTTCGACGTCGAGGTCGCTGAAGCTTTCCGCGCGCGTCAACCCGGCGATCAACACTCCGAAGTCGCCGATCGGAACGATCACCTCCTCCTCGATGGGCGTCTCGAGGTTGTGGGAATCAGCATGCGCGGCTACCTCATCGGTGACTAGGGTAGTACCGCTCTCAAAGGATTGGTACGCGAGACTGTGGCCGCTCGAGAACGATGGCAAATCCCCGAACAGCTGCTCGGAGTGATCGGTCGCGGCGAGGGGCTCAAGTTGACGCCGCCCAGGGTGGTGTTTCCAGACACCTATCAGTGGCATGTTCAGCGCCTCGGGGAGTTCGGCGAGGACTGAGCGTGCCATGTCACCGTGAGAGCGCTCGCGAAGCGCACGCCGGGCTGTCTCTTGGGTCCGCTCGAGTCCCTCCTCGTTCAGTCGGCGGTTGAGACCGATCGCCGTGAGCTGACTCAGTACTCGGAGAAAGTACACGTCTTCGTCAGTGAAGCCGTTCGATTCAGGCGCCGATGCGACGACGACACCATGACTTCCGACGGGGATGACGACCGCACTTTTGACCGGCTGCTCCGCGTTCGGAAGGCGGCCGTCGAACGTCGCGGTATCTTCGATCCGGATCGGCTCTCCCCGGCGGTACGCGTCCCAAACCACGGTGTCTCTGTCGGTGTACGTGACCGACTCGACACTCAACCGGTCTCGGACCCCCGAGGTCGTGACGACTGGTTCGAGCGCCCCCGTTTCCCGGTTATACAGGTAGACGCCCACGTCCGAGTGCCCGAGAACCGACTCGACGGTCTCTACAACCGTACGGCAGATCTCGCGGCGAGATCCCTCCGTGAGAATGTCCTGTACCGCAGCGTAGAGCCCTTGTAAAGTCAGTTCGCGTTCTCGTTGGTCAGTGATGTCGACGTACACGCCGAAGTACTCGGTTCGGTCCGTCGCGCTGACCGGCACGGCTGTAAACAGGAAGTACCCGATTCCGTCGGGCGTTTTGCGCCGCATCTCTCGCCTGAACGGCTCCCCCGTCTCGAGGCTCGCTGCGAGCGCGTCGGTATCTACCGGTTGGTCTTCGGGAGTGATCAGATCGTTGATATCCCGGCCACCGAGCGGTTCGTCGTCGTATCCGAACGTCGATCTGAACGCGTCGTTGGCGCGGTGGAGTCGCTCGGTCCCGTCGTCTTCGATGACGACCTCAACAGTCGGCTCCGCGGTCGCGGCGAACATGGTCTCGAACCGGTCGCGCTGTTCTTGGAGGGCGCGCTCTCTGCGGTTTGCCCGACAGGCCTGCGCCAACCTATCATTCAGCGGATCCAACGCCGAGACGGTCTCCACGTCGAGTGACCCGCCCTGTTTACCGAGAAGTAACACGCCGAACTCCGGCAGCTCGAAGAGGTAGTACGTTCCTGAGCCATCGACCGTTCCGGTGGCCGGAAGTGAGTCGGCGGTCGAGCGAGACGAATCGTGCTTTGAGCGGCCGTCCGTCGGCTTGTCCGAGCGGCGTCCACGAATCGCAAAACCGGCGAAAAAACCGTCTTTGAGGGTCATGAGGCGGTCCTGCGCGCAACGAAATAACTTGTTCCGAGTCGGATTCGCGGGAATAGACGTCACGAGATTCAGTTCGGCGCGATCGGCGGCCCTAGTGGTTTCGAAGACGCCGCCGACGGAGCAGTTCAGTTTTTGAAGATACGCGGCGAGCGCCTTATCAGCTGTTTCGGCGAGCGTCTCGCCGGTCTCGATCGCGAGCGAGATCTCGTAGAGGGTCTGGACGCGGCGCTGCCGCGATGTCATTTTTCTTCGGCCGCGCCGACTACGGCGGTCTTATTGTAGTAGTCGAGGTGTCCGTAACCGTCGTTGGCGATCTCGCCGATTGTGAGGGCACCGATCATCGGCGTGTCGTCACTCGCAACAGCCGAGAGCTCGCGCTCGAACTCGTCTTCGAGGTACAACACCCGCGAGATACAGTCAAAAAAGAACAGCCCGTCGACCGTGGCGTCCGACTCGCGCGCTGCCTGCCCCGCACGGCGGGCTGCGTCGATTAGTGAGTCGGGCTCGCCTTCGAGGACGTGTACGAACTCTCCCTCGGGGATATCTCCGAAACAGTTGAGCCCGTCTGTCTCGGTCACTTCAAAGGGGTCGCGGACGATTTGTTCGCCGTCCATCCTCGCAATCCCGAACGGGTGCGCCTTTGCAGTCTCAAAGAAGTTGTCACTCGCGACTTCTGTCCCGGTGTGTTCTGTCACGACAGACTCATACACCGAGAACGCCGGCCGGCCGTCGAGACCCCGTAGTTTGCTCCCGTCAGCGTCGTTACGCGGAACGGGCCGGCGATCTCGCTCCACCCGTGCTTGACCCCGAGCGTCACCGGTGTCTCGACCGCCGCCACCACCGCAGAGTCCTCCACCATGCCATCGTTCGTGAACAAACAGGGACGCTGTTCCATTTCGAGCGTTCCAGCCCCGCCGCCGATGAAATTGAGTTCAACGCTGTACGTTCGGAACAGTGACTTGATGAACTGTTGGATGTTGTCGCTGTACGCGTCGACGAAGACGAACGCCGTCTCGTACCCATCGACCGGTAGATCTGGTTCGAGGTCGGACGCGTAATCGCGGTTACTACTTAAATTCGGAATAGTCGTCACGCGCGGTTCGGACGCGAGTCCGCAGATGACGGCCCCGCGCTCCGTATTTTCACCGTCGTAGATGATCTCCGGAAACAGTCCGCCGAACACGGTCAAATCAAGTTCTTGGAAGAACGGGTCGAGCCAGTCGGCGATGTCGGCGTCCGGTGCGGCACACAGCAAAATACCTGCCACCTCGTCCCGTGATGCCATATCACGCACTGTCGTCCGGATCGCATCGGGCGAGTCGGCGTACACGTAATACATACGCTCGATACGCGAAAGCGCCATTTTAACACTCCGATACTACAGGTTCCAACCCGTACGGTCTGCTCTACTTACACGTACATCGAACCGCGGCGGAGCAACTCGAGTCGGATCGACCTCGCTGACGGAAGAAGCATACTACCCCCAGCTACGGAACAGTGGTGAACATCACCGCCGTGACAAGGAGCACCACCGGCGGCACGAGCATGAGCAATGCCGTCGTCTTCCACTACCGCTTGGGTACCTGAAACCGACACGCGTCCCTTACAGCCTCGGAATTTGTCGCGACCACGACATTCCCGTCGCAGGGAGTGGCCCAGCGGTGCGATTGCCTTGTTTTCCGCCTAGTGACGACAGTCTCAGACTCTCTTACTATAATATTTTGCCAGATAAACCCGAAACTAGATACAGTCTGACGATATGGCATCGCTCAGACGGCATCTATTTCTCGGTTAGCTTGACGAAATCTTCTTTGGAGAGCGTCTGAAGCTCCCCTCAACCGGTGGCAAGACAAGGCAACTACCGTTCAAACACGGTCGCGCCACCTTTCCCCGCTGTGACTTCTAGCTACTGCTGAGACCTGATCAACAATCCTCTGCCAAGGGCGTCGTTTAATATAGTTTTAACAAACACTTATTGATCATTCTGTCAATAAGCAGGTGTTGACTGATTCGATCGTCGCCGAGTTCGATGCTGTCGTCGATTTCAGTCGAGCGACGAGCGGCGCGCCGAGCCGCGGGCGCATCGGGATGACGCCCGCACAGATTCGCGTCCGGACTGGTGACGTGACGCGTCGGATCGACATCGACAAGATTTTCGACATCGTACGAGATGTCTCAATGGCTGCCGCGGCCGACTCGCCAGAGACGGCTACATTGGCGTTCGACAGCGGCAACCGGCGCGAGACACTTGCCGTGCGGGCCGACGCTGCGACGCTCGTGAAGTTCCAGCGTCTGCTTTTTCAACAGCTGTTCGTCGACGTGATAGTGTCCGTTTCCCACCGACGCGCGGACGACCGGGGTGACGACAGGCGATCCTGTCAGCTCGGTGTCTCTGCCACAGAGATACGGTTCAAACCGACAGACGGCGGTGATCAGATCACCGTCCACCGGGACGACGTCGCTCGGTTCAGCCTCTCAGGAACCGATGCTCCGGCGGTCGTCTTGTTCCTGAACGCACCGGACCGAGCAGAACGGATCAGCGTTCAGTTTCCGTCGTTTCGCCTGTTGAACCTCTTCGGTCGGTACCTCCGTGCCGACCTGCTCGCGGTCGATGCGCTCGGGTCGGTGTCGGACGGAAATGGTGCTATCGAGGTGCTGCTCGTCGACGACGACGAGCAGAGTCGAGAAATGACCCGCGTCTTCTTAGCCGAACAGTCGAGTCGACTCTCGATAAGTGAGGATTTAACGCCTCTCGCGGCACTTGAACGTCTTTCTGAACCTCATCGCGCCGAGCGGATCGACTGTATCGTCAGCGACTACAAGATGCCGAGTATGGACGGCATCGAGTTTCTCAGTGCCGTCCGAGACCGCCATCCGACGCTTCCTTTTATATTGTACACCGGACGGGGCAGCGAGGAGGTAGCGAAGAAAGCGATCCTTGACGACGTGACCGACTACGTCGAAAAGGATGTCGGCCCGAAACAGTACGAGACTCTTGTCGAACGGATCGAGAAGGCTGTTCGGTGACCGACAGTCCGATCGGCTTAACATTCTCCTCTGCGCTCTTGTGTAGCACATTGTTGATTTCAGCATAAGTGTCTAATCTGTGCGTTCGGGCCGTTTCACGGCTAAGAGACAGGCGTCAGCAGCCGAATAATTATCAGTCCACTATGACATCCTTTGAGTATGGATCCAAATGCTACCGGCGATACGAGTACTTCAAAGATACCGATAGGTGTCCCAAGTATCGATAGTCGTCTTCGTGGAGGTATTCGACCAGGAACCACCCTCCTCGCGATGGGACCGTTTGGAACAGGGCATCACGAGTTCCTTCGAACGATTGCGATACTACACGGAAACTGGCAGGCTGAGTCGGATCTCTTTGAATTGGCATATGGAGAGGTAAGTAACAATGTTCGACAGCCATCACAGGTTCGGTATTTATCGATCAATGATTCGGAGACGCGATTCCAGAGAAATCTTCACGATACCGGGAGTTCAGAGTGGGTGGATACGGCACTTGAACACATCAGTTTCCATAGTCTCGCCAATGACGTAGCGGACCTCGGGCCAGTCAAGCCAGCCGAAAAAGGGACGGGATTCACGTATGAATCAAAGGAAGAGCGACCTAGCGATAAGTATCAGCAAGTGTTTCGCCGGTTTGACGACCTGATTGAGGAGGTTCCAGGCGAGATTGCGATAGTTGACTCGATTTCTGACTTCCTCCCGATCACCTCGAAGTTTCTTGACCCGATGGATCTGTATTTCATCTCGCAGACGCTTTGTCACGTAGCCGCCGAGTCGAATAGTATTCTTATTGCCGGTGCCGATTCTGAGCTCCTTACTGAGAGAGAACGAGCGCTTCTCAAGCGAACCTTCGAGGGAGTTCTGAACTTCGGGTGGTTTGGGCAGGGGAGTCAGCAACGACGAACGATGACGGTTACAAAATTCCCTGAGTTCTGGCGCGAAGCGGACCCAAATGGCCGTGTCACGTTCGATCTCGATATTGACCGCGACCGCTTTGGAATTTCAAGTACAGAGAAAATTCCGCCATCAAAATTATAACCATCAATGAAATGTGCTCGGAGCCGTGTGCATCGTACCGATCTAAACTCAATACGACGGTTGCTGGTTTTTTGCGGAAGTTATGTCAAAAGCGATACCGACGAAATGGGATACATCTCCACCCTGGTTTCGGACCAGTCCCGCCTGAGTTCTGGCTGTACGGCGCGGTTGATCCGCAGACGAACGAGATCCTTTAAGTGAGTCTCTATCCGACCGCAAATAAACAGACGACGCGATGGTTCTGACCGAACTACACCGGCGCTATCAGCTCAATAACGTGGAATTTCTCGTCTATGACGCAGACTATCTCGGATCAGTTCTCGCTGAAGATGGCTATCGATTTTAAATCATTCAACATGGAAATCAGAATGCTATCGAACGTGTCTTTTGGGAAATAGAACGGCGAACATCATCGTTTGTAAATAGTTTCAGCAATGTCGCGCTAGAGACAGCTCAAAACTGGCTCGAAGCCTTCGCCGTCTACCACAATCACGCCAAACTTAACGCGATCGTCTAGCAGTCCCTGGTCGTCATCCACGTAGAGGACACAAATCCTCTCGTCCGAAACGATACCATCTCCTCCCATCGTATAATATACCGCTCGACACTACATATACTGTACTGCTGGATTTAATAACATCTGCGCGAGGGTGTCATAGAACACTTCACAATTGTTTCACAGATTTAGTTGTAAATTACCTGATACACTGCTCCTCCAAACGAATCAAAAGCACTGACCGTAGAGAAACCGTGTTAGGCGATGGTAGAATCAAAAACTGGTTCCGGATCGGTTGGTTGGGTCCCATCACAGATGCGGATGCGACCATCAGATCGAACGAATACGTTCCACGTGTCTATCTGAAAGCTGAGGATAGTGGTTCCCTCTATATCTGTTTCAGAACGGTCAAACAGCGCGTTGATGGCGTCCGGGTCAACGTAATCGAACAGCGGGGGAAGAACAGTCGGATCCACACTGGTAGCGTCTGCTAGAGCCCATATAATAGCCTCTGTAGCGGAACTATCTCTCTGGGTGTCGTATTCTGCGTCGACGACCGGTATACAGCCATGATATACGAGTGGTTCTCCCCGATTGTTCATAGTAGACCACAACCCTCACCCCATCATAATGTTGTCGTGAGAATGTGAGTGACAAAACATCGCTATTCTGTATTGAACAATTCGAGAGGGCAAAAGGGGGGTATCTCAACCGTTCTATGACGTCCTGAACATCTCGCTTCAAAATAAGACTCCAACCCATCAGAAGGAAGTCCGAGTCATTGGTAAAAATCGGGTACTCTGGGCTACAAATCAGGAACGCTTACCGGTAAGCCCCACTCACATGATGACGGAGGGAAATTGTCACGCGCTTCCCTCCCCCCTGGTTACAGAAGGTAGTATGTACGGTGTGATATAATTTGGCCGTGTCCATCAGACGCCTCTCAGGGCGAGACCTATATGGCGTGCTTGACCCGGACGCACTCTTTCAGCACGGTTCCGGCGAGTCGAAAAGTGATATAGCTGTTTCATTTGAACTCGACGGTTCTGACGTGATGGTCTATTCGACTGGAGAAGTTGTCGCTAGTATGTCAAATGGAGGGGGGGGGGGGTAATCCCCGAAGAAAGCGGGCGTAACGTTCCGAGCTGGTGGGATAGGTAGCTGGGACGGTTCTGTTAAGCACGAAAAATAAAATTTCTCCGTCACTTAACGTCCGAACTCGTCGCGCGGGTGAGCAGGAAGACCGCGACAGCACCGAGTACCAGATCGAGGACAGCGAGAACCACAATTGCCGGAACTAGTGTGTTCCAGATGCCACTGAATTGCGTGACCTCAACGACCGTCATCACGTCTTGGTCGAGCATCAGTGCCCGGGCAGCGTCGACGCCATAGGTGACGGGGTTGAACCGAGCGAACGTTTGAATCCACTCTGGGAGGGCGTCTAGCGGCAGGAACGCCGACGAGAGGAACAACAGCGGAAACTGGAGGAGGTTCGCCGCGATGATCGTCGACTCCTGGTCTTTCGTGATGACGGCAGCCGCGTTCGAGAGGGCGATGAACCACAGCGAGAACAACAGGCCGACAAGCATGATTCCGACCGCGCCGATGAGCCCGGTGGCGATCTCCGCGCCGAGCAAGACCCCGAGGCCGAGAATGATCCCGACCTGTACCACGATCCGGAGTACTTCTGCGGCCGTCTTTCCGACGAACACGGCCGTCCGATTCATCGGTGTCGCCAGGATTTTCTCGAACATGCCCTCCTCGATATCGTTCACGAGGCCGATGCCGGAGGTGATGGCCGCCGCCAGCGATACCTGAATCGCGATTGCCGGAACCAGATACGTCTCGTAGCTGATGCCGGCGCCGCCACCGCGATTGATCGCCCCGCCAGCTATCTGCCCGAACACCTCGGTGAACAACAGCAGGAAGATGATCGGCTGGACGAGCGAGACGACCAACACGAATGGGTTGCGGACGGCTTTCAGGTTCCAGCGTTTGAAATTCGTCCACACGTCACCGACGAAGGAGTTGCTCACTCGATGCACATCGGCGTCGGCCTCCGTCGACGGAGTACTCATTGTTCGACCTCCGCGGCAGTTGCTGCCTCGTCACCCGTCACTGCTTGGTCGTCATCCATTTCGTCGCCAGTGATAGCGAGGAAGACGTCGTCTAGGGTCGGGGCACGAATGTTGAACCCGGTTACTGTCAATCCTTCATCCCGGAGGGCAACGAGCAGGTCCGTGCCACGCTCGCGAGCGTTCTCAGAGGTGACGCTGATGCCGTCTTCGGTCACCTCAACCATCGCTTCCGAATTGAAGATGTCGGTCTCCCGAACGACGGCGGCTGCGCGGTCGCTTGCGTCTTTCCCGTCCTCCAGATCGACGTCGAGGATTTCGCCGCCGACACGTCGTTTCAGATCGGCTGGCGGCCCGGTCGCGACGATTTCCCCGTCAAGGATGACTGAGAGACGATCACAGAGCTGGTCGGCTTCTTCAAGGTACTGGGTCGTGAGGAAGATGGTGGTCCCCTGGTCGTTGATTCGTTGGAAGTACTCCCACAGCCGGTTGCGGGCTTTTGGATCGAGGCCGGTCGTCGGTTCGTCCAAGAAGACGAGGGGCGGCTGGTGAACGAGTGCCATCGCAGCGTCGAGACGCTTTTTCATGCCTCCAGAGAACTCTTCGGCCTGCTTGTCGCTAACGCCGGCGAGGTCGACGAGATCAAGTAGTTCGTCGATACGGTCACCACGTGCCGACCGTGGGACGCCATAGGCCTCACAGGCAAATCGGATATTCTCTCTGGCAGTGAGTTCGGAGTCAACGCTCGTCTCCTGAGCCATGTAGCCGACTGACTCGCGAACGGCTCGCGGGTCCGTCCGAACGTCGAACCCGTTGACAGTAATTTCACCACTAGTGGGCGACAGGAGTGTAACCAACGTTTTGATCGTGGTCGTCTTTCCAGCCCCGTTGGGACCAAGGAATCCAAAGAACTCACCCTCCGGAATCTGGATATCGACACCGTTCACGGCTCGGGTTCCATCACTGTAGGTCAACTGAACGTTCTGTGCGTCAATCGCGTAGCGCGGCTCCCCAGCATCGTCAGCCGCTGGGTTCGTGTTGTCGTGTGTATTCATCGTGGAATCAGTTGCCGTTTCAATTGGACTGCCAGTTCCGCTGCTGGCAGAGATCTGTGTCACGGCTGTAATCAGATCCTACTATGAATTTCGTAGTCAAATACTTTCGAGTCCGAATTTGCTAACTTACTTCAAAAGTTGAAGTCATGTCCGGGTCTGTTGGTTCGAGTGCGAAATCGGCAGCCCATCGATGAAAGTGGCCGAACGCGGGAAATAGTGCTTCAGCCTTCTCCGTCGGCTCATACTCCACGCGAGGTGGGATTTCGTCGTAGGACTCTCGAATGAGCAACTCTGTTGCGACGAGTTCTTTCAGTCGCTCCGAGAGGGTGTTCGGTGAGATACCTAGCTTGGTCTCGAGGTCGGAGAATCTGAGCGGCCCTTCAGAAAACGCGAATTCACGGAGAATCGCCATCGTGTGCGCTTTTCCTAAGAGGTCAAGTAACTCCGAGACGGTCTGTTCGACCCGTTCGCGCTCGGCCGGCGACATCGATTTCTGCCGGTCACGAGCGGCTTCACGCCCCTGGGGTACATCATCCATACAGTTCAATATGAGCCCCAGCGCCAAGAATATTCGAGTGTGAATTCGGCAACACAGGGATGTGTGGCGGCCATTACTACGAAACTCCGAAGTCACAAGTATATGACTCTGCCTGTCGTAGTAGGGGTATGAAAATCGCGGTGTTCGGGGCTACCGGACGAACCGGAATTCCCCTCGTCGAACAGGCACTAGAACGCGGCCACGACGTCGTCGCGTTCGCCCGCAACGCGAATGACATCCCCGCCTCGCTTCGCAGCCACGACGCACTCACCGTCGTAGAGGGCGATGCCTACACCGGTGCTGGCGTCGCTGACGCCGTCGCCGGCGGAATCGACAGTGACGAAGCCAGCGCGGTCGATGCGGTCATCTGCGTCCTCGGCCAAACCCCGTCGGGCCCCGACGACCTCCTAACCGAAGCTGGACGGCACATCCTCGATGCGATGGATGAATCCGGTGTCGAACGCATCGTGACACTGGTTGGGGCTGGCGTTCGGGAAGACGGCGAGTCGGTGAGTCTCGGCGGGAAGGTGATGGGCTCACTGCTGAAAGTGATGGCTGGCGGCGTCCTCGAAGACGCCAAATCGCATGCGGAGATGCTCCGAGCGAGCAACGCCCAGTGGACGATCGTCCGTGGCCCACGACTCACAGAGGATGAACACACGGGGCAGTTCCGCCACGGAATGGAACTCCAGCTGGGGCTACGCGATAGTGCCGCCCGGGCCAACGTCGCCCAGTTCATCCTCGACTGCATAGAAGACGACCTGTACGTCGAACAACTACCGAAGATCACCGACCAATGAAACGCATCCTCGTTACCGGAGCCACTGGCACCGTGGGAAGTCACGTCGTTAGCCAACTCACCCAGAAAGACGTCGCCGTCCGAGCGGGCGTCCGTAATCCCGAGCGGGCCCGCGAGGAGTTCGTGAGTGATGTCGAATGTGTTGCGTTCGATTTCCACAAACCAGAAACGTGGGGCGCAGCGTTCGCGGATGTCGACGCGATGTTTCTCATCCGACCGCCATCAGTGAGTCGCGTGAAGCGCCATCTCACGCCGGCCGTCGACGCTGCGGCTCGGGTCGGTGTCGACCATGTCGTCTACCTCTCGGTACTCGGGGCCGAAAAGAATCCGCTCTTACCCCATCACCGCATCGAGGAGGCGCTTCGTGAGACCGACGTGACCTACACGCTCCTGCGAGCGTCGTTTTTTATGCAGAATCTATCTGAGGTCCATCGAGAAGACATCGTTGACCGTGATGAGATGTTCGTTCCCGCGGGTGACGGAACTACGAGTTTCGTCGATGCCAGAGATATCGCCGCCGTCGCAGTGGCAGCTCTCACCGAACCGGGCCACGAGAATCGCGCATACGACGTGACTGGGCCGGAGGCACTGACATACGACGACGTGGCCGAAATCTTCTCCGAAGTCTTGGATCGGGAAATCGAATACACCCAACCCGGCCCAATCGAATTCGCCACGACGATGTACCGCCGCGGCTCACCGCTTCCGTTCGTCATCGTGATGCTGGGCATCTATACGACCGCCCGACTTGGGCTGGCAGGCCGAGTGACTGACGACGTTGTAGACGTGCTTGGACGCCCTCCCCGGACGATGCGAGCGTTCGTCGAAGATCACGTAAGCGTGTTCCAGCAGGAAGCCAGCCACGCAGACGAATCACAGAAAGCCGATCAGTGAACTACCCTACCCTACTCGCTCACGGCTGACGCCGTTTGCTCCTTGAGGGTAGGGCTTCCTGCTTCCACGACGCGCTTTGCAGACACCGAGTCGGTGTCCACAGGGAGCGCAGTCTCCACAGACGTTGATTCGGAGTGTCCCACTCCTACATTTTCGAGGCCGCGAGAAAGGATGTTCCACGCCGCGTTCGCGTCCCTGTCCGCCTTAAATCCGCAGGCGGGACAGGTGTGTTCACGGACCCACAACGGTTTGTCGGTCGAAACGCCGCACGACGCGCACTCTTTGGTCGTCCCTCTCGGATTCACGGCGACGAACTGCGTTCCTTCACGCTCGCACTTGTATTCGAGTAATGTGAGGAACGTTCGCCACGCCGCCGACGCTGTGTTGCGGCTGTTCGACGGTGATTCGAGTATCCCTTTCACGTTCAGGTCTTCGACCGCCACGAGGTCGTACTCCCGAGCGTAGTAGTTCGAGAGTTTGTGTAGGAAGTCGCGGCGCTTCCGTCGGAGATCGGCGTGACACTCCGCGACCCGCCGTCGTTGCTTCTCGTAGTTGTTCGACCCGTGTTCCTTCCGTGAGAGGGACCGCTGTTCGCGTTCCAGACGCTCCCGTTCGGCGGAGAGGTCGGGCGACCCGACGGCGGTCCCGTCGGTGTCGTGGGCGTACTTGAGAATCCCCACGTCAATGCCGACGCACCGCTCGGGATTCTCAGGCGGTTCGGGCGGTTCACGGTCCATTTCGACTCCGAACGTGGCGAACCACTCGCCCGTCGGTTCCTTCTTGACCGTGATTTGTTTAGTACCTCAAACGATGATTCTTGGTGACTCGCAGTAGCGGAATTAACACGGTGTTACTGCGACCTCGGACGACCTGGTGATCGAGAGAACTACTCTACTCACCGATACGTCACTGTACCGGTCGCGTGCTTCACGCGTTCGACCGACTGCTCTTCAACGAGATACTCTAACCGATTCCGCACGGTCCCCCGCGCGGGTCGTAGTCGTCCTCGAACTCCACAACGAGATCGGCGACGACCTAGCAGCGGTTGCCGACCATCTCATCGAATCACACGGCGGACATGTGACTCCCTGAGGATTTCAACAAAGCCTGTGTACACCATCTTCACTCACTCGTGGTTGGGTCTTGCCCGACCAGTTCCACCATAAATATAGAACACTCATCAGTAGCTGATTGTTGATGCAGTTGTCGCTAGCTGAGTGGGAACACTAATTGACCTTCTAAGCACCTCTACCGTGGACTCCAAATTTGATTCACGAATCTGTAAATCGCAGGATAACATTACATCAACAATGTGCTACACAAGAGCGCTCGTCAATTTCGACCGGGCCACAGAGATCGAGTGACGGCGCGTCGAGCGCTTCTTGAAGCGCTCGACACGCCTGTGGACCATTTTGTGGGTGGCCTCGGTTTCGTACTGTAACTGCCTGTAGCTGGTGTTAAACCGCAAACGCGTAGATCGAGAACAACCATTTGCGGAGTGCGATCTTCGAACAAGCGAAGATCGTGCCGGTCTTACCGAACAGTCAGAACGCCAGCGAGGACATAAAATACTGTCACCGCAGCGAACCTACTGTAACAGGCCCGCTGCGACCGATTCCGACCCAAACACATCTAGTGGAATCATCCGTGTCGGACACCGCTGACGCGGTGTCATTGTCCTCTTCGACCCCACAGCGGCAGCTCACCTGTATCAACAATCTCCTACAGAAGAGAGAAACACAGAATAGAGATATGAAAGAAATTCTGCTAATAGCCAGCCTTTCGGATTGGATACCACATTAGGATAGGAACAATAATACAGTTGATTGAAACTAAGAGAAATAATTCAAAATTTGAGACTTCATAGTAGGTTCGAGCAGTACCCACAACCACGATCAGCACAGCCAACAGGCTGAGATTAAGCAGTATCGGCCCCATATATTGGGTATGGAACTCCCAACCTGATCGTTGGTACTCCTTTATATAAGCATCAATCATCTTTCGAATCATTAATTCAAAATAAAGACTGTTTGTTTATAATTGTTGTCCTCTCCCCTACTGGTTGAAAGTTTCTTCCGCACCAACCTCCACATCTACCGGAGCGTCTTCTAAGTGAACGAGGGGATAATCTGCCGTGTAAGTGAGCATGTCGGTGTCCTCATCCATCCAGATGCCGCTCACCAGAGGTTGAATCGCCGCATCGGTCTTCCCAAAGGCAGATTTGTCAATATCACGGTAAGCCACCGTGATATTGGAGGTATCTTTGAGTTCGTTAATCCCGAATCCAACTACTGCTCCAAGAAGACCGGCTCCGATCCCACCAACGGGGGTACCGCTGTACACCGTACCAATAATACCCGATACAATTGGGGTGATGAGCGCAACTGTGAGATTACCTATATCTTCGTCGTAGTCAATAGAGACGCCCAGCTGACGGTGGGGGTGTTGATCAGTTATTTCCGCGTCACAGTCTGTTCCATCGGGACTATCGATGAAGTAGAACCCAACTCGATTGACAGATTCTTTCGCACCAGCCGCAATCTCCTCAAGAACGTCCTGTATGATATTTTTCTGCTGGGTGGTAATGCCAGAAGGTTGTGTTTTCTCACGGATGGGGCCCCAAATGTCGGTCTGTTCATTACCACTCGACTTTTTTAGTTCTCCTTCCGTGTTGGCTTTTCGTTCGCTTTGATTGTCGAAGACCGTCGCTTCTATGTCATCAACAACATCGTCAGAGATATCAAGGAGTTCTCCCGTCTCAGACTGCTCAGAATCTGATTCTTTTGAATCGGAAGATCCAGTAGGTCGAACGAAGGCAGCAGCTTCAGTCTCACCCGTATCTGTGTTACGGGCTATTGCGATGACATACACTTTGCCATCCTCGACAGTACGGTCATGCCGCAGTTCAACGTTACTCTGCGGTTCATCCTGATCCTCCTTTTCGTCAGCCGCACTACTAATACCGGACACGCCTGCGATTCCGGCGGTGGTTCCAACGACGCGACCAAACTTTCGACGGGTTACTGTATTAACCACAACCGAATATAGTATGGAATAATAACATAAATCTTGTTAATTTACTATACACTAATAGAGTGGGATTATCTTTAATAGAGCAGAATCTACTATAAATAATCTTGGTGAGGTTTTAAATTGGGTAATTCAATGTTAATTAGAGCGTATTATTATATGTTAAAAGCTGCTGGCACCCCTTGGTTGGCTCCATCTTGAAGTGTTTAATTTAGAACCGCCTACCACCACACCTTGTGGTATAGGTCTATGTGGCTCTGTTGAACTCCTCAGTAGGTGATATATTCTGCCCCGGTTGTAGTCAATACAGGAGACTCGCAGATTGCTTAGACCATCTCGGTTTGACTCATAAGACACATACGTAATGTAGGACAATTTGAATGTATATGATTTTGAACAAGCGAACAAGTGAGATTTTAGCGGCCACAGCCGCCTTTCTCTTTGTTTTTGCGACGTTGACTGGGTTGCGGGTCTGGGACTTGGAGCCCTCGACTTCAGTACAATCAGCTATAGTCTGGGTGGGTGCGCTCCTTATTACCGCCATCGTTGTCTTCCGGGCGTTTCAGGGCGCAGATCTCGTTGGGAATTGGATACTCGCATTCGGCCCATGTTTTGGTTTCACACTCAATCTGTTCATCCCGATCATGGCGGGGCCGGGCGCTTTCATATTCCCAGTTGGAAGCGGAGCAATCATGTCTGGCGTGATTACAGTAGTTGGGTACTTGATCGGACGAGGTTTCAGCGAGGTTTGAGATGAACAGGACGCGTAACCGGATTCAATAAGCAACTCTCACCGACCGGCTGTTTCAGGTGACAATCTATCTGAAGAATGGGATTTCAGCAGAGCCGTTATTTTGGCTTTGTTGAAATCCTCAGTAGTTGATAGTTTTGATCCCACAATCGCTCAGTACAGGAGACCCAGGTATCGTTCAGTACAGCATCTCGGACCTTGGGGCAAATGTTGAACCGTAGATGCGTGGAGACCAGCCGGTACGAAAAGAATAAACGGAGATCGGTTGTTGGAGAGAGATAGGAATACGGATGGCAGGGGGACTAATTGAGAGTTTACTTGATAATGATACCTTCTCCATAGTTGCAACACTGAGCGCGGGGGGAAGTATTGTATTGGCGTTGATGAACCAATTGTATCAAGTGTTCTCAACCGATCTTTCCTTCCCATCCGCACTACTACTCTCAGCGCTCGGTCCGATACTATTCCTGATTATCGTGTTGTCACTGAGAAACCTCAAGAAAATCAGCGAAATGGAGAGTGAAAGCTAATGTCCGGGGACAATATCGTGGACCTGTTTGCCGCGACGATTATCTCAGTCGTGGGAATTGTAATTATGGTGTCACTCTACAATCCCGACTTAGGGCAGCTCTTAGTCGGAATACTCCCTACTTTCGTCGAGTTTATGGTCTATTTGTTGATTATTGGCATATTGGGAAGTATGATATACCAACTATTTGACTAATGTTGTAGTAGCTCAAGGTAGCCACCCCAATCCCAATAATCCTCGAATAGTTCATCTTTCTCGATACGGTGTTCTCCGCTAACTAGAGAGTCTTTATCCACCGGTCAGTATGCAGCTCTCACCAACCGGCTGTTTCATCTGTGTATATGTCTGAAGAATAGGATTTCAACAGAGCCGTTATTTTTGCTGTGTTGAATAGCGGTGCTAGTTGAGGTGGTTAGAATGTGAATTGGCCTGTTACCGGCTGAAGCTGGTGGTTCCAAAATAGATATCCCCTCACCGTGGCTCAAGGACCGCTATTCAACACAACAGTTATTTTATAAGTTAAGAAGCGCTGATCTGATGTATGACTGACCACCCACCCGACGACGCCGTTCCTGTCTTGGAGGATTCGGGTGGGCCGTACACGACTGCGGATATCTCTGAACACGTCTCAAATACCCGTCAAAACCAGCTTTCCGCTGCGCTCTCCCAACCAGATGACTGCTCTGGGAAGTCCGCGGAGCTAATAGAAGCCATCGAGCAAGCGCGTGCGGAGTCCTACGCGAATCGGGATTCAATCGCCGACCAGCTTCAGTACGAGGTCGTTGACGTTGTCCCGCAAGACGATCTCATCAACTCCTCGTTCAACGGGATGGCGATGATGCGGGCATACATTCTCAAGATGATCTCGGACGACATCAGCGGATTCGACTCCCTTCAGTGGTATCTTGAACAGAACCCCGAGATTGCTTCCGGATTCGGGTTCGAGGACGGCAAGGTACCCAACCGCACGACGTTCTCCACGCAATGGTGGGAGCGCTACCGACCGGCCTTCCGTGAGCATGTGCGATTCGCAGCCGCTCGCATCGCTGCGAAGCTGAAGAGCCACGACTTCAACCTCGTCGAGGACATCGACGAACAGATTCACGAGTTCCTGCCGACGGAACCCGAGGAAGACACAGAAATTCCGGACGAGCACCAGATCGAGCAACAGACGCGCGACCGCGTGTTCAAGGAATATCGTGAGCTCTTCAACGAGGTCATCGACTACGGGCGCGGGACGAACAAGAGAATCGACGCCGAAAAGCTGACCGAGCAGGCGACATTTACGAGCCGGCGAAACGAATCGGTGACCGGCGGTAGAGACGTGTACGTGTCCGAGCACCGCGTCACCGACGACGATTACATGTGCTCAGAGGCGCTGGCGAAGCCGCTCCGAAACTACTCTCGAAAGCTCGCCGAACTCAACTACGCACGCAACAACGCACTGGTTCCGGGCGAGACCTCCTATGACTGGTCGGTCAACCCCGAGGACCGCGACTTCGGCGAAGGTGAGTCGTGGCACAAGCGCACGGAGCACGGGATCGACAAGCAGGTGGAGATGCTGAGGGAGCGCGGGATGCTGGACCGGCCCGTGGACATCTGCATCGACGGGACGGCCCGCGAGTACCACAACCGCAACGACACCGACGTCGAGGAGCCTGACGGCGTCCTTCACCGCTACCCCAAGTACGAGACCGGCTACGCGTACGAGGACATCACGCTCACCGCCATCTACCGTGGTCGCGCCATCGTTCTGGCGTCCGTTTCGAAGGTCAAATCGGACGAGCAGTACCAGTGTGTGCGCTACCTCATCGACCGCGCTTGCAGCCTCGTGAACGTCAACAACGTCTACGCCGACAGCGAGTACGGCACCCAGAAGATTTGCTCGTACATCACCCACTGCGGCCTTGACTACGTCATCAAGAAGCGGAAGACCCGCGGCGCAGTCAAGGAGTTCCTCGCCGAGGGAGCCGAGGGACGTGCCGATTGGACGGACTACGAGATAGAGGGTGCCGACCACACGATGCACAAGACGACGCTGCTCGCCTTGGAGAAGATCACGCGCTCGGTTACGAAGAAGGGCGAGAAGCGGAAGGCCGGCGAGACAAACGACGGCACTTCACAGACGACGCTGCCGGGTATGAACGGACCCGACGAAGAGGACGACGAGGGTGAAGGCGACGGGACTGAGGTGGAGTACGCGGCGTTCATCACGAGCTTGGACGTAGAGGCTCGCGGGCTCCATCCGAGCGGGACCGGGGCGCGACGCGCTGAAACGACTGCGTTCGGCGTCGGCCAGCTCTACCAGAAGCGGTGGAGCATCGAGACGGCGTTCCGCGACATCAAGCAGAACTTCTTGGCGAACCCACGGAGTCGGTGCCTCGGCGTCCGGCGGTTCTTCTTCATGCTGTGCCTGCTGCTCTACAACTGCTGGGTGCTGCTGAACCTCATCGTCGCGGACGAGATGGACCACCGAGACAACGAGGAGATCATCTGGCGCAAGAAGATATTCATCATCGACATACACAACGAGGTCTTCCCCGACATCGAGTTCGGCTAGCCGGCCCGTTCTGCCGCTGCGTCAGCCCCGATCACGAGCCACGACGCTCGCGGTTCACCGTCGTTTTTACCGTCTTCCTTTCAGGATAGTTATATAGACCACCGCCACCGGCAAATCTCGGCTTACTCAGCGGGGCTTCACCTTTCTACAACGCTCTCAGAGGCTCCAATCATCCTATCGTTTGAGGTACTATTTGTTTAGGTTTCGCGTCGTCGGGAATGGCGCGGTGGAGCCGAATCGGTATGTCTCCGAGTTTCGAGAGTGACAGCACAGTCTGACCGCCCTTTTTGTCGAGCTTGAAGCCAGACTGACTGTACGTGAAACTGCGGAACTCCCGTGGCGGCTTCCACTTGAGTTGACCGACGCCGTAGCCGTTCTCCTTGAGCGCGGAGAGTCCTTTGAGGTTGTCGAACAACTACGGTACCCCAGTGAAAAAACGTTGTAACTACGTGGGTCTGTGGGCTTGTAACCGTATCGCTGTATGAACAGATGATGACGGCGTTGACGAGACGCTCCGCGTCTCGTTCGCACACCAGAAATCTCCGATTTCTGGGGACGCTGTATCCCCACCCTACTCCGCTCCCTTCGCTCGCTCCGTTGAGGTCGGGGCTTAGCGCCTATATCCAGCTAAAAACGGGGTATGCGCTCGTATCAGTATCAGTAGTCGAAATTGATTCATTATATATTACTATATTTATATTTAATTTCTCGAACTGATTGGTTTTTGAGCGTGCTCGACCATACACTCAAGCAGGGGGCGGAGCTCCTCGAATCGTGGCCCTTTAGTGACTTCGTGGGTGTCGCGGTCCCATTGGATGAAGCCGTAGTCATCGAGTTTTGGGAGATGTATATGATACATTTCGATTCTCCGGTGATGAGTGGTATTCGGTTCTCCAGCATCGTCACCCGCAGGGAGTTCAACAGCTACCTCCTGCGGATTTTCATCGAGAAGGTCGAGTAACAGTTCTCGGCGGTGTTCGTTCGCCAGCGCATCGAAGGCAGTGTCGTTCATAGTGTCTCTGAAGATGCCCACCTTGAAGATCGCTAGCTTTCTTCGGTGGTCACATCCCTCTAGAATTGTGGATCCAGCGAACAAATAACGCTGTTGTGACTGTAAATTAATATTTTATTCATCCCACACAGATATCGATATTCTTCTGCGGTTTCTGGCAGCCAGATGTGTTAAATTCTTGTATATTTGCCTCTTAGATTGCGGAAAGTGGTATAGAAATTAGAATTCTGTTACTTGGTTATTCTTCGTCTTCAGAGCCGTCTGCGCGCGCTTCCATGTCTTCTGTGCCTTGGAGGAAGAAGTGGTTGAATGGTTGAACGTGGCGCCGGCGCATCATCTCTGAGGATTCGATTTCCACCCCAAGCTCGTGGATCGCATCGGTGATTCGGGTGATATCGCTCGTACTCGTGCCAACGACATCGACGTGGATATTCCGTCGGCCTGTGAGCATCTCGCGGACATCTATCACACCCTGAATGCTCCGAATCTGCTCGGAGAACTCTGGGAGTTTGGTGGGTTTCGCCGAAATAATGAACGTCAATTGTAACGGCAGATTGGCTTCCTCGTAGTCGATCTCTGGGTGATAGCCTTTGATGATGCCGTCGTCTTCGAGGTGGTCAATGCGGTTGCGAACCGTACTGGCCGACACGCCCGTCGTGTCTGCGATTTCTTGAGCGGTGCTGTTACGAGCATCCTGCTGGAGTAGGTAGAGGATGCTCCGGTCAACGTCATCTAAATCGCGTCCCATATGATAGAGTAGACCACAAGAGACACTAACAAATTTTCCCCACTGAACCGATGTCAAGTACATCGAGCGTCGATCCCCCAACAGAGAAGATACTCTCCAAGAAACAACTGACTCCGTCTCGCAGAAGGGAATTACGGATGTTCTGGCTGAGATTTCTAGTATGCTTACAACTGTTTATCACCGGTGAAGTTCTTCAAACGAGACTGTACGATGGCTTCGATTCTCATCGGATACGGAACTGGCGAAGGACAGACAGCGAAAATCGTGAACCGAGTCAGTGGGTGCCTCGTCGACCGCAGTCACGAAACCACCGTGAAGAACCTCAGTGAACTGCCACCAGACTTCATAATTGAGGAATTCGATGCCGTTTGTATCGGTGCGTCAATTCATATGGGACAGCATCAACCAGCAGTGTATGAGTTTGTTCAGACCCACCGTAACGAAATGGAGCGACTACCAACGGCGTTTTTCCAAGTCTCTTTGTCGAGCGCCTCAACTGATCCGTCCAGCCGAGCTGAAGCTGCAGGATACGTTGACTCGTTCCTCGAAGAAACCGGGTGGCACCCCGACCGGATTGGGCTGTTCGGTGGCGCACTCAGCTATTCAAAGTACGGCTTTCTCAAGCGCTTGATGATGAAACAGATCGCGAAGGAAGCGACCGGCGACACCGACGCGTCCCAAGATTACGAGTATACCGACTGGCAAGAAGTCGAAGCCTTCGCCGCTGACTTCGGAACCTTTGTCGAAGGACGTCTCGGTCTCACAAGGTCTGTCGAAAAACGATAAATGAGTGAACTAAGGGGCTATATAGGGGGTTTAGATATTTTTCTGCGGGCAACAAATACAAAATTTTTGATTAAATTACAGAAATTCAAGAGAATTCTTGATTCATTAGGGTCAGAATGAATCCGACACTTCCTTTCACGAACCACGTCTATAGCGTGGTCTGAGTCTGTTGAAATCCTTAGAAAATAATATATTTTGACGCAGTCGCGGTCAACGCAGAGTACTCACAGACCGTCAATACAGTCCACACGTTGGTACTACCCGGGTAACTGTGTGACTTATAGTTTCGTTTATATTTGATGCTATCCTACATACGAGGCGATAGTATGTACGAGGCGTTAACCTCAACTCTAATCAGATCGATCGCTGAGCACAAGAGTGTTGACCCGAATGAGCTAGATGTTATTGTTGCCGATTATATCGACATAGCCGCCGTAGAGCAACTCGCAAGACACAGTACCAGCACATGGAGTCTCGAATTTGAACTCCCAAACCATAGTGTAACTGTACATAGTGATGGCAGAGTCCTTGTTGACGGTCAAGTAAGACTCAACTGGATATCAGATTGAGCAGTACGTAGCTCTCATCAACCGTCTTTTTCAGGTGAAAAATTGTCTGAAAAAGAGGATTTCAACAGAGCCGGCGAGGAAGATATCAAAGCATACTGGCTCCAAGAGGAGTAGCCGTGGGGGTATGCGTTCACAGCTGTGCTGCTCGTGAAGGTTACAACGCTTGGCATGGCAGTGCCTTCGATAGCTGTCTTCATGACTCGGAGGGAGGAACCAGTTCCCTTTCTACAGATCTAGCGGACCGAATCGCCGCACGGTGGCTCAAGTGTTCCACACGGTGACACCGTTCGATTGAAGCTGTTTAGTAAGTCTACAGTCACCCAGTTCCTGAATATGAGAATTGGATGTAGCAGTATTTAGTACTCTGACAAATAAATAACTGGTAGTGACAAGCAGTGGTAGCAAAAATACATGTTGCTCTCATCGATCCGGACGAGACAATTCGCGAAGACGTCTCAACAGCATTGGAACAGCGAAACGACCCACTCACTACCACGATATTCACTAATTCAGAGACACTCATCAATCGAGTCGAGAATGATGAGTCGATCGACTGTATCGTCAGTAGTCAGAGCCTTCCAGAGATCTCCGGGCTGGAACTTCTTCGCGCCGTTCGAGACAACTATCCCGAGCTTCCATTTATCCTGTTCACGGATCAAGAATCCGCATCAGCTGTAAAGCGAGCTTTTGCGGAGGATGCCTCCGACTTCTGTATCTCGCGGGGCACAACGGAAGAGTATGATGTGCTGGCACACCGGATTCGGAACGCTGTCCGAGAACATCGCCTCAAACGAGAGATCGATCAGACACGGGAACGATACGAACTGGCGGTTCGAGCGGCCTCAGACATTATTTGGGAGCGAGATGTCGAGACGAACGACATCAGGCTCTCGGAAGGGATCGAAGACACATTCGGCTACCCGGCCGATCAAAAGTACGGGTTCGACTGGTGGCAAGAACAGACTCACCCCGACGACGAGGCGGGGTTCAAAAAGCAGCTCCATCAGGCATTTGAGGCACAACAAGAACGGCTCCAGCAAGAATACCGAATCCAGCGAGCTGACGGGTCGTACGCCTACGTCGAGGATACGTGCCACATCATCTATGACACCGATGGAACGCCCACCCAGATGATCGGTGCTATCCGCGATATCACCGAACAGAAAGACTACGAACAGCAACTCGAACGGCAAAACGAGCGGCTCAACGAGTTCGCAAGCGTCGTCTCACACGATATCCGAAACCCATTGAATGTCGCAGTCGGTAATCTTGAACTGGCAGCAGACGAATGTGACAGCGAGTTCCTCGACAACGCTGCGAACGCACTCACACGAATCGAGTATCTGACGGGAGACCTCTTGACACTCGCTCGATCCGGGAAGGCCGTTGGCGAGACGACACCCGTTCAATTACAAACGATTGCCAAGAGCGCATGGGGGAACGTCGAAACGGCAACAGCAACTCTCGACCTCGACACTGATGACACCATCGTCGAGGCCGACCGGGATCGACTGGAAGAAGCCTTCGAGAACCTCTTTCGGAACGCCATCGAACACGGCGGCGAAGACGTCACTGTCCGAGTGGGGACAATCAACAGCGGGTTCTACGTCGAAGATTCAGGTAACGGGATCCCCGACGATGCTCGTAATCAGGTGTTTGATCACGGCTACTCGACGGGCGAGGGAGGTACCGGGTTCGGGCTCTCGATCGTCCGGAGTATCATCGAGGGACACGGTTGGTCGATTACTATAGCGGACGCGTCCGCTGGCGGCGCCCGCTTCGAAATCACTGACGCTCAGCTCTCCTCGTAGGATACTGATTCGAGCGTCATCCTAAATCGTCACTTGTCTACACGAACGGGTATGTGATGCCGATGTAAACATGGGTATACTCCGTGCTTTCAAATGCTCACAACCTTGAAGGATAGATTTGATGCGTGCCTTCCAACGAGAAGGAATCAAAATCTCATTCCCGCAACGCGAACTCGCCGGCCGGAATGAAACCGGTGGGTTCCGTGTTGTCGACGAAGGGCCGAGAGGCTCTTCAGAGGTAGGTTCAGGGACTCAGATGCCGTCATCGGACCAAGCCGAATAGCAGCCCACCGCTTCAATTATATTGAAAAGTCACGATTGCCCGAATCATAATAGATCACGAGTGGCCCCCTCAGGACCTCGATTCGGAAGTGGGAGCATCGATTTCGTATATCAACGATCTGGCTTTGTTGAAATCCTATTCTTCAGACAGGTTCTTGTCTGAAACAGCTGGTCGCTGGACGTACCTATTGGCCATAAGATATTCATGAACTCGTCGGGTTCGAATCGACTATGGCCCTCTCTCTGTCAGCAACTATCGCCTACAGTTTTGTCGCCTCTGCTATCGTCGGCCTCTGCTTTAGTTTTCTCACCGATCGTGCCTCCGTGAAAATGGGGCTTCTCTTAGCGGTTTCTACTACAGCTGGTCAAGTAGTCGTGAGGATACTGTGATCAGTATATCGAGCGCAACCGGGTCAGAATATATCACTTCTTGAGGATTTCAACACCTATGAAAGCCTGCTAGCTCAACGAACCACGTCTGCGATACTATATTTTTCGCCGGGATCGATGCCGGGCCTGGTAACGAGAGAAAATCACAAGCAGGCACGCTGACAGCTCAGGAACCAGCAGGGAGGCGGTCAGAACGTGAACGCGTTAGCTGTGGCTCACATCCGCTGCGACCGGCCGATGAGGGCCGCCGAGCCGGCGGCCCTCAGGCACTCACCTCTGGTGGATCGTACACCTCCTCACGCTCCAGCATATGGAAGATCGACACGAGCAGTTTTCGCGCCGTTGCGACGATCGCTATCTGGTGATTCTTCCGCTGTTTCAGTCGAGCGCAAAACCGTCCAAGATACGGATCGTTACACCGGTGAATCGCTGTTTGAACATACTGAACGAGGATCCAGCGTAAGTCTCCACTTCCGCGCTTCGAGATCGACCCTTCCGTCCGCGAGTCACCTGACTCGCGGACGACCGGATCCAATCCCGCGTAACTCACCACCTGCTTCGCCTCGTCGAATCGGTCGATCTCACCGATTTCCGAGGTAATAAGCAGCGACGAGTAGAAACTTACGCCGGGAATCGTCATCGACAGCTGCGTCTCCTCAAGAGACGCAGCGGTTTCCTCGATCAACGATTCGAGTTCCTCGATTTGAGCGGTCAATTCGTCGATAATCAAGAGGAACGACTCCATCAGCTGATCGCCGACAATACCGAGCGAGACATCCTCGCCGGCGAGGATGTCTCGCCCGTTCACGCTGAACGGATCCCAATCGTAGGTGATCCCGTGTTTGTCGAGTAGGGTGTGGACTTCGTTTTTGACGTCGGTACGTTTTTCGACGAGTCTCTTCCGGCCGCGCACAAGTGCGCACCGCTCCCGGAGCTCTTCGGACGGAACGTAACTCTCAGCGATCATGCCGGCTCGGCGAAGTTGCGCGAGCAAGTTCGCGTCGAGCCGGTCGTTTTTCACCTCAGCATAGCCGATCGACTTGGTTTGGCTCGGATCTGCGACAACCACGTCGAGGTGTTCGTCGAGGGTGTCGTAGACCGTGTAGTAGTTGCTGGTTGCTTCGATCTCCGCTTTGGCTCCAGCGTACTCTTCGGCAACGTCGTCGAGATTCGCGTTTGCGACGCGAATCTCTTCGACAACCTCGGCATCGTCGTCCAAACAGCGACGTGCGACTCATCTTTATGAAGGTCGATTCCGAGGTAGTACATGGTTCCTCTGGAGTGGGAAGTGCGTGAAGGGAGCCACACCTATTTGCGTTCGCCGCCCGGATGCTGGCGGCATCCGGGCGGCCTCCCATGATAGTGCGTCCTTGGCAGGTAGGCCAATCAGAGCCACGCGTTCTATGACGCTGTTGAATCATCGGCCTTTGACCACCCCAGTACCTCTTCACGCACGCTGGGGACTTAGCAGGCTTTCATCCCATCAGAGCCGTCGAACTCCATCGTCTCCGCGAGCCCCTTCGGTACGGTGACTTTGTACTGCCCGTTCGCCCCCTAACTGACTCGCGTTTTCGCCATCTCTGTATAGGTCTAAACTTAGTTCTAATGTAGGTGTTCAGATAATCCCGTATCCTGTACGCTATTTTTATGTTAGCGTATTGTCTCTTCTTTATCTCAAAATTAGTCAGAGGTTCGCTCTGAGACGGGAAATACGGTGAGGTCGCTCACTGCGGCGGTAACGGTCACGCGTTCATTTTCGTGGAGTCCGCCACGATGCCGCTCGACGGTCACTGACTCGCCGGAGTCGACCTCGACGCACACGTCGTAGCGGCGCCCCATGTCGCGTACGTTTGCTACTGTCCCAGGCATCCTAATCGTTCCCAGTCGCTCGTTGGGCGCCCCACCATCGGCCGATACGCCTGACCGGTCCGACATGCTCTCAATCTCACTTGACGACTTTCCAGACCGTGTCATAGATCTCACAGTCAGGTCACTGGGGCGCACGTGAATGGCTGCTCGGGGTACATCAGTGAACTTGTCCGTCAAAGCGTCGACCGCGATGTCGGTCCCGCCGATTGTCACCAGTGACGACTCGTCGCTCTCGACCCTTGCTGAGAGTTCGTTCGAGCGTCCGAGAAACGACGCGACGAACCGGGTCGGCGGCGAGTCGTAGAGTTCTCTGGGCGGTCCAGCCGCGACAACCTCCCCGTCGCGGAGTACGACGAGTCGGTCCGCAACCGACATCGCGTCTTCCTGATCGTGGGTGACGAACAGCGTCGTCACGCCAGTTTCCTGCTGGATTCGGATGGTCTCGTCGCGGAGCCGCGCACGCAGTCCCTTGTCGAGTGCCGACAGCGGTTCATCGAGTAGGAGAACATCCGGTTCGGGAGCGAGTGCACGAGCGAGTTCGATCCGGCGGCTCTCCCCTCCGCTCAGCGATTCCGGAGACGCGTCGTGTCGGCCAGCGAGTTCGACCAGTTCGAGGTACCGATCGACGCGGTTACTCACCTGTTCGGCTGAGAGATCACCGCTTTTCAGGCCGTACGCGACGTTCTCGCTGACAGTCATATGCGGATACAGCGTCGGCTGCTGAAAAACAAGCCCAACGTTGCGGTTCTCCGGCGGGGCACTGGTGACGTCGGTTTCGCGGAGTGACACTTGTCCAGCTGTTGGGTTGAGGTGTCCGGCGATCGCCTGGACGACGGTCGTCTTCCCGCAGCCACTCGGTCCGAGCAGCGCGACGAGTTCTCCGTCGTCGAGGGCAAGCGACACATCGTTGAGGGCACGTCCGCTCTCGTATCGATGGCTTAGCCCATCAAGTTTGAGGGTCATCGTTCCACCACTGTTGGAACGCCAGCGAATTGTTGTACTGTAACGACTACGACAAGCGTGACCGCCAACAGAGCGAGCGCGAGTGGGACGATCGCGTCGATTCCGCCCGAAATAAAGTCAACCCAGATACGCGTCGGCATGGTCCGAGGGTTGTACGCGACCATCATCGTGGCGCCAAACTCGCCCATTGCCCGGGCGAACGTGAGCACAATCCCGGCGACGATCGCTCGGCTCGCGAGCGGAAGCGACACGTGTCTGAACGTGGCTATCGGTCCATATCCGAGTGACCGAGACGCCTGTTCGAGGCGTTCGTCGACGGCGCCAAACCCGGCGCGTGCAGTAATCACTACGAACGGCGCGGCGACAAACATCTGAGCGAGGACGACGCCAAGCAGGCTGCCCGTCAGCGGCACCCCCACGCGTGCTGCGGCGGCGCCGATCGGTGTAAACCGCCCCATCACGCTGAGCAGCATCGCCCCACCAACAACCGGCGGGACAACGAGCGGGAGCACAACGAGTGCCTCGATAAGCCGTTTTCCCGGGAACGTTTTGCGCGCGAGGACGTACGCAAGCGGAACACCGAACGCGGTCGCGACCGCGGTTGCAGCCGGCGCGGTGAGAAGCGAGTTCCGGACCGCCGTGGTGCTCGATGTCTCCAGCAGTGTCTCGACGACAGGAATCGATCCGGTTCGGCCGAGAAACACTGCGAAGGGAAGCGCAAAGTAGACAAGCAGTATTCCGCCGAGGAGTCCGAAGACCAGCAGCGGCGGCAGCCGCCGGGAGTTCATAACTGACCGGGTCGCGTCGACGAGGCTCATCCGTCCGTCACCTCGGCAGGAACGTCGCCGTGCGTGCTCGGGAACCCGTCTGTCTCAAATCCCTTCTCGCGCAAGGTGTCATCAGCGTTCGCGAGCAATCGGACAAACTCGTGTCCGGCCTCTGGCGAGTCCGCGCTTTCGAGCACCGTCGCATTGTACACGATTGGTCTCCCGGTCGCTGTGTACCCCTCATCCGTCGTGTACGAGGCTTCTGCGTAGTGATCGGCGTACTCTGGGTTCGAGAAGTTGTACGTCTCTGGGAACGGGTGAAACGGCAACCCGTGGTCAGCGGCCATGTTCCGGTAGACGACCGCGGCAGCGCGATTCCCAGTCTCAACGCCGGCGAGTAGTTGCGGTTCCTCCGGCTCCTGGTACGCTCCGTTCATGACGTCCTCGGCAAACCTATCGAATTCGTGTTCCTGCTCGGCTAGTTGGAACGCGTGGACGGCACGGTATCCGAGGGGATCGAGATCGGGATCGCTTATCGCAAGGTCACCGTCGTCCGCATCGCGTGCGACTTCATACCAAGGGTCGCCCGCCTCTAGCCGTTCCCCAAACCGCGTGTCTGGGGCATAAGCGATCCCGATAGCGTTCGACGCGAACGAGATATCCCACGCGGTATGGGTGCCGTAGAGTCGGTCGCGTAATAACTCGGCGTCCGCGCTCACGACGACATCTGGATACTTCCGGCCGCCGGTCACCATTCTCATCACCGCGTTCGTGCCGTAATACTCCCCATGACAAGCGACTCCTGTCTCAGACTCATACCGCTCCCCGAGGTGGTCGTCAACGAGGATTGCGAGGCTGCCGGCGGCGAGGACGTCAACAGAGTCTTTGCCGCCGAGACAGCCGGCGATCCCAAGTCCACCCCCACCGGCGAGTGCCGTGAGGACCGACCGCCGGGAACGCGATTGCATGGTAGATACTTCAGCTACTGGCAGTATATAATCGACTCTCGTTACTATTTCGTGAGAAGTTATTGGTAATAGTTACGTCATCGCCGACTCCACGTCACGTGCGACCGATTTTAGTTTCGACACCCGATCTGGTGGCGATTGCTGTTGTTCGCTCTTCGGTGACCAGGTTGTGTGACTACGGTTCCGGCTGGAGGTCGGCGGCACCATCGGCGTGCGAACGTCGCCGCTCTCGACCGACTTGATCCATCGTCTGTTCAGCGAGATCGCGGAATGCCTTCGCTGGTTCCGAGTCACCATCGGTGACGACAGGTTCACCGACCTCACAACTCTCTTGGATCGAGGGATCGAGGGGAATCTTTGCGAGGAGCGGATGATCGAACTCGTCGGCGAGTCGTTGACCTCCACCGGTCGCAAACACGTCGTGTTGAGTCCCGCACTCGTTGCAGAGGAATCCGCTCATATTCTCGACAACGCCGAGTACTGACGTATCATGTTTATCGAACATGCGAACACTCTTGCGAGCGTTGTCCAGCGAGATATCTTGCGGCGTCGTCACGGCGAGCGCCCCTAGCACTCCCATCTGCTGGAGCAGGGTCAACTGTACGTCTCCCGTTCCTGGAGGCAAGTCGACGACGAAGTAGTCGAGATTTCCCCACTTGGTGTCGTGTAGGAGTTCTGTGAGAATCTTATTCACCATGGCGCCTCGCCAGATGACCGGGTCATCGTCGGCGACAAGGAACCCGACGCTCATCAGTTTGAGCCCGTGGCTCTCGACTGGTATGATTGTCTCGTCGTCTTCCGCCCTCCCCGGCGTATTTTGAACGCCAAGCATCCGTGGGATGTTCGGGCCGTAGACGTCGGCGTCGAACAGTCCAACGTTGGCACCTCGCTCGGCCATCGCCGTCGCGAGATTCACCGAGACGGTACTCTTCCCAACACCCCCCTTGCCGGAGGAGACAGCAACCACGTTCGGCGCCCCGTCCATCTGGCCAGCAGGCGTCGTATCGTGGATCTCAACTGACAGCGACGGCTCATAGCCTTCTTCGTGAACGACAGCTCGAACGTCCTCAGTAATCCGAGTCTCAGCCGGCGAGTGAGGTGCGCCGAGCGCGAGCGGGATGTGAGCGGTATCTCCATCTATCTCAATATCGCCGACGAGGCCGAGTGAAACGATGTCGTTGTCAAGGGCCGGATCATCGACACGGGCAAGCGCATTGTGAAGGGTGGATGCCATTGGTAAATCACCGGACAGGCTGAAAAGCGGATAGTTGTGACCCATGGGCGTCGCTTTCGTCAAACGTCGCCCTGTCGTTGAACGCCTCAAACTCGAAGATGAACCCCGAGTCTGCTGACGACCGGCAGTCACTATGGTCTCGGCACATACTCGTGAAGTATACTTCGACTGTCCAAGGAGTGTCCCTGTATATTACACCTATTTATATAGTGTCAGTGGTCGTTAACAGCCCACAACAACACCAGGCAGAATATGTGCGGAATTTGATAGATAAGCAAGGCGAGTGCCTCGGAGTCAAGCCCAAGACGGTTCACTACCGATCTCCACACTACGGGAGTATAGTATTGTAGAGCGAACTGACGACCTACAAGAAAGTATAGTATTTAATGATCAAAATAATTCAGCAGAGTCAATTTTTTCTTTCTTATACAATGCTCCAGTAGTATCAATGGGATCGAATGACGCTTACAGCCACGACGGGCACACGGTCGTAGTAGAGATAGATCCCGGTGTCGATGTCGCGGCTGTATTAGGTACCATTGCAGAACTCGACATTGATGGGGCGCGAGTCAGTGGCATCCGTGACGAGGACCAGCCGACGGTCTCGGTTGAACCCGAGAGATTGACCGAGGTACAACGTCAGACGTTACTTCGGGCGGTGAACGCCGGGTACTACGCCACACCACGGGAGGTGACACTCACAGACCTTTCGGCTGAGTTTAGCGTGTCGGAATCTGCGGTTTCACAACGTCTCCACGGCGCCGAGGCGACCATTGTTCGACAGGTGGTGGAAAAAATGGCCCACAACAGTTGCTAAATTCGACGAGCCTGTCATAGAAACATCTTCTCGACATTTGGTTGAATCACCCAGTCAGTAAGCGTGCTTGTTGAGCTCTTTGTGAGAAAGAGAGTAACTGTCGGGATATATTTGGGCACGGACTAAATGGAAGCCGGGGTCAGGGAGAGCCTCTGACATTCCGGAACTGCTCCACGTTCCGGACCGGCCTCCCAGCCCTCTAATACGTGTCTGTGTGGTACGAAACACTGAGAGCATTTAGGAAATCAACTGTATTGAGCACTCACTGATGACCGGTACGGGGTTGGGAACGTTTCTATGACACGCTAAAATTCGACGATTACATTCAATAAAAGGGAGTAGCCGTTCGAACAGATCAAGCTGGATAGTCATTTTATGGAAACGCACTAGCTACTTTTTATTACTGTTCACCCGATATAGGGTGTATGTCTGACGCTGTTCAAGACGCTAGCGAACTGCCATCCACGGCGAGTGACCTTGCGGACAAACACCCGGAAGTGTGGGAGGAGTACGCCGACCTAGGGAAGGCCTGCTCGGAAGCTGGTCCGATTGACGGCCAAGAGAAACGCCTCGTTAAACTAGCGCTGGCAGCCGGCTCCGAGTCTGAGGGAGCCGTTCACTCACACGTTCGGCGCGCACTTGAGGAGGACGTCGACCCCGAGGCACTCCGACACGTCGCCCTGCTGGCTGTACCGACGATTGGATTCCCAAAAGCGATGGCAGTGCTGACATGGATCGACGACCTCGTCGACGCCGAGTGACTACCAGAACGGGTCGGTCCGCCTGATCAGCTATTTCAAAGTCCGGCAATCCGAGGCAGCGTTTTATACCTGTTTGTTTAAACCGTTACTGATGAACACCACAGAGCGACCGTTAAATCAAGAGAGTGGTGGTACAGAGGAAGCCCGTCACCTCTATGCTAAGTTCGAACTATCCGCGTCCGGCGCGGTCGCCTGCCCCGTCGAGGAGTTCGGTCAAGATGCGGACCGAATCGACCGCCAGTCCGCTAACGGAGAGTGCCACACCGAAACCATGAATGAGTCCGGTGGCGGGACGGCGACGACCTCGGCAGAGACCGAGATTCGTCACGCAAAAAAGGAGATTACCTCTGAGTGTTACTGTCCGATATTCTTCGAGTATGACTGTATGCCGAAGATTACGGAAGTCACCGACGAAGCGGTTGTCATGCAGGCGTATCTCCCTGATCGCGACCGTCTCTCTGTACTGATAGATGATCTCAGAGAGGTAACGGACAACCTCTCGTTGCGGCAGCTTACGCGGGTCGACACCACCGACGGTGACCGATCGAACCGCGTCACGCTTGACCTCTCCGCGTTAACCGAAACTGAACAGGAGACGGCCACGATGGCGGTCGCGTCAGGGTACTACGAGACGCCGCGAGCGACGAGCGTCGGTGAACTCGCTACGGAGCTCAACATCACGAAGTCAGCGATGTCCCAACGCCTGAACTCGGTCGAGTCGAAACTCGCTCTCGCCGCCTTCCAGTAAGCGTTCGCTTTTTGATAGCGTTGTAGACAAGGGAGTCTGACCGTTCTTCGGAGTCCGCGGTGGCCGCCTCGGCTACCGACACGGTTCGTTCGACAATCTTCCGCAGAGCTCAATACAAAATCAAACAACATCTTTGTTCAGCGTTAACTGCTTGGAGACGTTGTTTAAACGCGGTACAGATCGTGTTCTACAGTCGGTGTCCAACGAACGAGATCGGGTAGAGACCTACTCTCGGAGTGATTCGATTCATCCGACAGAGCAACTAACCGCAGTCTTCGGGAGCGTCTAGACAAGGCTCTGCTGGGGTATATAAAACCCTGTAGTATAAACCGCGAGGTCCTTCGAAGAGAAGTGGTATTTTTCATATAGAGCCATGAGCGACCCACAACAGCCGAGATTGACGCCGATTGATGAGTGGGAGGACGAAGCTGAGGCGATGTTAGACGATGTCGAGTACGACACCGATCTGGGTGTGCAGATGGCTCGTGACGCAATCCGGGTCTCGAACGGAGAGTTGACTGACGCCGAGTTCCACGAAAAATACCACGAAGCGGTACTGGAAGAGTTTGGTGAAGACCAACGCCCAACGAAACCGGAGGGGTTCGACGATGACTGACGACGGAACCTACAGACGTGACGTGCTGAAGGCTGGCGGCGCCGCTGCCGCACTGGGAGTCGGAGGTAGCGGATTCCTCCAGAGCCTAGTCGAAAGCGAAGATGATCAGGATCTGAACGCGTCTGTTCAGAGTTTTGTCGGTGAAAACGAAGTTATTCAAACTGTCTGCTCACCGAACTGCAGGGGGAAGTGTCCGATTGACGTCCACGTCCGTGACGGCCAGGTAAAGAAAATCGAACCCCATCCGCCCGAGGACGAGCAGTACAAGCGGGCCTGCGTGCTTGGCCTCTCGCACACGCAGCGCGTCTACGACCCGACTCGACTGAAGTTCCCGATGAAGCGGGCAGACTGGTCTCCCGACGATCCAAATCCCGAGGGGCGCGGCCCTGATGCGGAGTTCAAGCGCGTCTCGTGGGACGAGGCGCTCGACCTCGTCGCCGACAAGATGCAGTCATTAAAAGCCGACCACGGCGCCGAAAGCGTCCTCTTTCACGAGGGATCGGGGAACTACGGGCAAACGGGAAAATCGTTTAAGCGACTCGCCTCGCTGTTCGGGGCGACGCAATCCGCTTGGGGTATTGACACCAACGTCGGTCGAGGCTTCAATCGTGTTACTGGTGTCGGTGCCTTCCTCCCACCAACAAACGAGGCAGAGGACTGGGAGAATGCGAACACCATCATCGTTTGGGGGTCAGATATCTTCTCCAGTCAGTTCCAGATGGATGCCTCGAAAATCCTCGATGCGATCGAGAACGGGGCAAAACTCGTCGTCGTCGACCCGGTCTACACGACGACGGCGTCGAAGGCGGACCTGTGGCTTCCCGTCGAGCCTGGCAAAGACGTGCATCTTGCGCTTGCGATGATGCACACCGTATTCGAGGACGAAACGTACGACGAGGACTTCCTACAAAAGCGGACGACTGCGCCCGCGTTAATCCGGAAGGACACCGGAGAGTTACTCAAGGCGAGCGACGTCTTCGAAGACGGCGGCGAACAACAGGTCGTCGCCGTCGAACAGGGCACTAATAGCCCGGTCGCACTCGAACCCGAGACCGGCGGTGCATACGCGTTGTTCGGAGAGTTCACCGTCGCTGGCGTCGAGTGTCAGACCGCCCTGACGAAGCTTCGGGACCATGTGGCGGACTACGCCCCCGAGGAGGTCGCCGAGAAGACCGGGGTTGACGCCGAGAACATCCGGACTGCGATTCGGTGGCTTGCGACCCGCGGTCCCGGCGGTATCGCTCCGAGTTACGCACTCGGGCGGTACAAGCACGGCCACATCTTCGGACAGGCGTACGCCATGTTGATGGGGATGACTGGCGACTACGGTCGGCACGGCAACATTCACGCCCACCACTCTGGCGGTGCGACGCTCGCCGCCGGCAACTGGGCCAGTCCAGAGGATGCCGACCCCGGCCCATCGTTGACTTTCCCCAACTACCCCGACGCGATGATCGACGGCGACCCGCACCAGATCAGAGCTGTCTACTCTATCGAGTCGAATATGATGGGCAATCAGTTCCCGGACCGCCAGCGGTTCCGGGACGCCATCAGAAGCCTTGAGATGTACGTGGTTGCGGACATGCACCACACGGACACGGTCCAGCACGCCGACATCATCTTCCCAGTTCCTCACTGGTTCGAACAGGAAGATATCAGCTCGGGCTGGGGATCTCACCCACATCTCGGTTACCGGCATAAGGTACAAGAACCGCTGTGGGAGACGAAAGACGACTATTACGCCATACAAGAGCTCGCGGACCGACTCGGGTTCGGTGACCGGTTCCCCGAGACAAAACGTGATATGCTCCGGAAGCTTGCCGGGCGAGATGATGATATCGACTTTGACACGCTGTTCGAGCAGGGGACACAAAAGAAAGAGAGCGTTCCGATAGTCAAGTACACCGACGAGTTCCCCACCGAAACTGGGCGAATCAAGATGTACGACGACGACGCCCCAAGCGAGGAGGGCGTGACGTTCGATGTTCCGCGACCGCTCGAAGATCGGACTGCCGACGACTACGAGAAGGCCGACGAGTACCCGCTGATGTTCATGCAAAAACACAGTCGGTTCCGCATCCACTCGCAGTACGAGATGTTGAACTGGGTGCGTGAGATCAACCCCGAACCGCAGCTGGACATCCACCCGAAGGACGCGAAGGCCCGCGGTATCGGGGATGGCGAGTACGTCCGAGTGTACAACGACCGCGGCGAGATGGTCGTGAAGGCGAAATACAACGATGCCTTCCAGCCCGGCCTGGTCAATACCGACCAGGGGTGGTGGAGTCGCGACTTCGTCGAGGGTCACCTCCAAGACCTCACGCACAACGAGGTCAGCGAGGTCGGCCAGACGATGGCGTTCTACGACGTCCGTGTGGCGGTCGAACCCGCTCCCGACGACGTCGACACTGACAAATACGAATCCGGTAACCCACTCGGAGCTGGTGCTGAAGCTGCCCCCACCGGAGGTGACTAACAATGACAAACTACGGGCTCGTAATCGATCAAGAGCGGTGTATCGGCTGTCAAGCGTGCGCAGTGTCGTGTAAACAGGAGAACAACGTTCCAATGGGACAGTTCTGGAACCGCGTTCTCACTGAGGGCGGCGAGAAGATGGATACCCCGTCGGGCGGCTATCCCGAAGACGGAGGGAGTGGATCGCTGGACATGCAGTACCAGCCGACGGCGTGTCAACACTGTGAGAACGCGCCGTGTGTGAAGGTCTGTCCGGTCAACGCGACGTACACCCGTGACGACGGCATCGTCGAGATTGACTACGACAAATGTATCGGCTGTCGCTACTGTATGGCGGCGTGTCCGTACAACGCACGGGTGTTCAACTGGGACGAACCCGAACACATGCCGGAAGAAGGGACGGGGGACGTCGAGGCGCGACCGCAGGGCGTCGTCGAGAAGTGTACGTTCTGTAGCCACCGGGTCGAAGACGGCCTCGATCCGGCCTGCGTCGTCAATTGCCCGGCAGACGCGCGTATCTTCGGGGACCTTGACGACGAGACCAGCACGGTCTCGAAGTATATCAACGAGTACGAGACGGACCAGTTACTCGAAGACCGCGGGACGAAGCCGAAGACGCACTACATCAGCGGTGAGATGAGCCCCGGACGCCCGCAGACGTCGGACAAGATGGAGAGCGAACTCGACGACGTCTCGCCGTGGTCCGACGGTGACGACGATGTTCCGTCGAAGGAAGCTGATAGTGTTGGTAGCGAGTCGAGCAGTAGCAGCCACTCGGTCGAGGGTGGCGAGATTCCGTACGCTACACCTGCGAAATCGGGAGGTGACGATTGATGGCAGCGAAGACCGGATCGTCGCGCGTTGCGATCCCCTCGTTCGGCGGGAAGGGCAAGCTCTGGATCGGCCTGCTCGTCGCGCTTATGATCGCCGGACTCGCCGCGTGGGGGTATCAGCTCACGACGGGGCTGATCGCCACAGGAATGCGCAACGTCTTCTCGTGGGGGCTGTACATCATGATGTTCGTCCTGTTCGTGGGGCTGTCGGCGGGCGGACTCATCATCAGTAGCGCGCCGAAGTTCTTCCACTCGCACCGCTACGAGGGGTTCGCCCGGCTCGGAGTGCTGGTCAGCCTCGCGTGTATCATCGTCGCGGGGCTGCTTATCCTGCCGGACATCGGTCGTCCGGGGCGGCTGTACCAATTTTTCACCTCGCCGGACTTCCGGTCACCGATGGTGTGGGACTTCGGTATCGTCCTGCTGTACGGACTGTTAAACCTCTGGTACCTGTGGCTCTTGACTCGCCGCGACCTAGCCGCGCGCGGGTCGTCCCTCGCGCTCGGCTTCAAAAACACCGAGGCGGGCCGTGATCGCGATCGGACACTCATGTTCTGGACGGCGGCAGTCGCGCTTCCGACCGCGGTCGCGCTCCACTCGGTGACGGGCTGGATATTCGCGACGCAGGTCGGTCGCGGTGACTGGTTCAGCCCGCTCGTCGCCCCAGTGTTCATCGCGAAAGCACTCGTCTCCGGGCTCGGCCTGCTGTTGATCGTGTCGGTCCTCGCGGACCGGTACACGAACTTCGAAGTCGATCGAGAGGAGCTCACGAGCCTCGGGAAGATCCTCGGGATCTTCCTCGCCTTCCACGTGGTGTACCTCTTGGCGGCCGAGCGGCTACCGCACGCCTGGGCGGATCACTTCGAGTTCTGGGCCATCATGAGTAACTTCCTGATCGGGGACTCGGTGTACTTCTGGCTGTGGACCGTCGTCGGCGGCGCCGTTCCGCTGGCTATGCTGGCACTCCCGCCGCTCCGAAAGCGCGTGTCAGTCATCTTTACCGCGAGCGTGCTCGCGGTCGTCGGGACGATGTTCGAGGGGATCCGCCTCGTGTTCACGGGGTACGAGGTCGCCAACATTGACTCTGCGCCCGGCATCTCGCTCGGCGGCGAGTACACCGGTATCACGACCGATATCTGGGCGACTGCGGGGGCGTACACCCCGACCCTCGTTGAGATCGCTGTTACCCTCGGCATCATCGCCTTCGGGGCGCTTATTGTTACACTCGGTCTGAAGTACGTTCCAATTCAGCGAGTCGACGCAGAGCCATCGTACGCGACTGACGGCGGAAAACAAGACCAATGACCGACCAAACCGACGCACTGACCGAACGCGAGCGATCGGCCGAACGAACCGCCGAAAGCGATGCGCTCCAGTCAGACGTAGCGGCGATGTACGCAGTCCTCGCCGAGTGTTGGCGGGAGCCTAGCCACCGGCTCGTCATGGCCGTTGAAGCGGGTGAGTTAGAACCGGTGTTCGGCGACCTCGGTTCGGTAGACCTCAACGACCTTCGAACCGAACACACGCGGCTGTTTATCGGCCCGGCAGGACCGCCATGTCCGCCGTACGAGAGTGTCTACCGCGACCGCGACGACCCTGACGAACTCGGTCCAGTCAAGGGACCAGCCACAATGGCAGTCACGCGCTGGTATCAAGAGTTTGGTGTCCAGCCCGCGAAAGACCATTCGGACCTTCCAGACCATATCGCGACGGAGTTAGAATTCGCCGCGTACCTAGCAAAAGAAGGGTTCGATGAGCGCCTCGACCAGTTCTGTGACGAACACCTCAATGCTTGGACTAAAGAATTCTTGAGGCTTGTTGAAAAAGAAGCGTGTGAACAGTACTATAAATCGTTGGCAGCGACGACTCGAGAGGTGTTAGGGTGATATCTCCCCACGAGTGAACTACACCACCCTACTCGCTCACGGCTGATGCCGACCGTTCTTTGACGAAAAGGCATTCTCTCGCCAATTCTGGTAACTCATCTCCACGCTTTTCAACTACTGCCCAATATCGAGGATCCTAACGACGATCTTGAACCACTTGCGTATGCGCAGATAGTCAGCCAGTGTTGACGAGTCGTTCGATTTCGCCACCGATCGCCTCGTTTGCTCTGACAGTGCCCTCTGCCAGTACTGCCAGGTGAACGACGTCGTCACGGCCGTCGAAGCGCGATCGCTGGTGATGAACGCATGCCGCACAAACACCGTCTACAGAACGGAGGCGCCGATTAGCCGCTTCGATCTGTGCTGCCACCCCGTCGTCGGAGGCTACTACTGCTGCTGGGATAGTGCTTGTCGCGGTAGTTTCGTAATGTTTCGGTCGAAGCGAGTCCCGGAGCGTTACTACGAGAGATGCCGGCGTCTCGTAGGACGCGAGGTCCTTGACAATAGCCGTCACCTCGTCGAGGTCCAGAGCGTCGGCATCAGCGGCCGTAGCCACGACCGGGGACGCTGTCGATCGGTCGCCGAGTGACACCTTCGGAAGGTGGCTTCCACTGAACCCCTCGACGATCACGTAGTCGCACTCGGGCGCAAAGTCGTCTAGTACATCAGGAAGCGTCCATCCGTCTCCGGTACCGAACCATTCGCCACCGTCGGTGACCCCGACTGTGTGCGCTGATCCGGCGTCTCGGTGTCTCGCAGTATCCTTCCCGTCGGTGTCGATGTCTGGCTCGTGAGTGAGCCGTTTCACAGTCCCGACTGTCCCGCACTGGCTGAGTCGGGCAGCAAGCCCTTCAACGACGGTCGTCTTTCCGGAGTCAGACGGTCCGGCGACACCGAGTACCTTCATACAAATTCTCGGTTATAGGCTGATAAATAGAACCCGGTGAATCGCCTCGGGGTATTCGCCTTGTCCGCTGATAAATTGCGTCAACACGCCGCAGGTCTGTCTAACCCGACCGTGAAACGCGTACTCGCCGGTTTCGCCGCGTTCGACTGAGCGGCTCAGCGATTCCGGCCGCTGCGTCGTCAAGGTACGACGAAGCAACCACTGAGAAGAATAGCGTCGGGTACGCCCAAGTCTGTGCTGCGGATGGTGTGTCGCCGGGCCGTCTCGGAGCAGCTAGTCCATACGTCTCAACGGAGCCGAATCGGTGTCAGTCCACGCTACCAGATCTGCCGGGGTGTTTATGTCTACGAAAGTCGTTCTGTTAGTCTGTTCCAGCACTCGGGATTCTAGGATTTCAACGAGGTCAAGTCGATCGAGGACATCCCGCAGACTCCCGGACGCGGCCCTAACTGCGTTGTCCGCAGCTCGTCGAGTAGGCTCTGTTGCGAAGACCGCGTGAGTCGGCTGGGGTGTTCCGTCGACGCACGGAACAGTTCCGTCTGCGTCGTCCATTTTTTCGAACAACCAGTCCAAGAACGATGAGTCGACGAACGGCATATCACAGGCGACCACGGCAACCACTGGTTCGGAGACGGTTTCGAGTGCGGTCCGCAGTCCAGCTGCGGGTCCCGAATCCGGCACCGGGTCACAGACGAACTCGACATCTGCCGTTGTCGAATCGAGCGCGCTCTCGAAGTCTGCCTGTTGGTCTCGTCGACAATTAATGAGTATTCGATCGACTGTCGGGTCCACTCTCGTGACGACATGGGTAATAAGGGGACGTTTATTTAGTTCTGCTAGCGCCTTTTCTCGCTCGCCGAACCTAGTAGAATATCCGCCTGCAAGCACAACTCCTACCCGTTTCTGGGAACCCATTCTAGATCACCTACGCTTCCGTAAGCATGTCGCGACACACTCTTAATCTTGTTTGATCCACGTCTTGCTGACTGCCCCCCTGGATGCACCTCAACGTCTCCGACACCGAGACGCACTAGGTATTCACGCGCTTCGTCGAGCTACCGAGACACGTCCTGATCTGACGTCGAGACCCGGGCGTAGATCGCCGCGGTCGTGGGTCCGTTTTCGCTCATGTTTTCGAGGACGTGCAATTAGATTAAACAAGTGGGTGTTTTTGCGGTTCCGTGTATACCACTACCTTCTCGAGAAGTTCTCTGACTCACCAACAATGTACTTCACAAGAGCGAAAGACGAATGCCCTCAAGCGAGTACTCGCTGTCTTCCATCGAATTGAAGAACCGGTTACGCCGTGATGGTTGCGCCTGTGATCTCGAATCGAGCACCTCCACATTCGCTGGCTGTGACCGTGATCTGCCAGTCATGCGCTTCGACGATCTGCTTGACGATATTTAACCCGAATCCGGTCCCCTGATCCGACGTTGAATAGCCCGCCTCGAACACTGTCTCCCTATCGCTCGCTGGAATCCCCGATCCATCGTCTGTGACAGAAAACCCGTTCTCGTCCGTGTCGACGTAGACGGTAACGTCATCACCGCCGTGTTCGATCGCATTCCGTATGAGGTTCTCGAATAATCGTTGGAGTCGATCGCCATCAGCAGTAATCAGCACGTCGGGGTCACACTCGGCTCGTAACTGTGCATCTTTCGTATTGACACTCTCCCATGCCCGTTCACAAGACCGTCTGAGGCTCATCGCTGAGGGATTCGTTATTGTCTGGCCTTGTCGAGCTAACTCGAGGACATCATCGACGATTGCCTCCATTCGGTCGAGGGCCATCATGACGCGGTCGAGCTTCTCGGTCTCACCTGTTTCCTGTGCTATCTCGGAGAACCCTTTGGCGACGGAGAGCGGATTGCGGAGGTCGTGCGAGACGATCGTCGCAAACTGATCGAGTCGCTCATTCTGTCGTTGCAGTTCCCGTTCGCGCTGCTCTCGCTGAGTCATATCTGCGACGGCCCATACTGTGCCGCCACCGTACTCGTCAACAAGTCCAGTAACTCGTGACTCGACAGGGAATGACCCATTCGTTGCTGAGGTCATTCGCCATTCGAGTGGTCTCGCTTCATCGGCCATCACCTGCTCGTGGGTGGATTCGACCTCGGTTCGCGTGTCTTCGTGTACGATCTTCGTCACAGGGGCGCCGAGTAATTCCTCGTGGTCGTACCCGGTCAGTTCCGTCAATCGCTGGTTCATCAGGTCGAACTCGCCAGCGTCGTTCAACACGAACACTCCCGCAGCGACGGTATCAATGACTTGGTGGTACCGTTCTAATTCCTGTTGTCGTTCCCGTTGGACGGTAATGTCTCGAATCGCACCCATGATCTGGCGAGGGTTATCATCCTCGTCGTACAAGACGTATCCATTATCTTCAACAACAATATACGATCCATCGGCACGTCGAAATCGGTACTCTCCCGAGAACGTGGTCTGGTCCGCAGACAGTCGCTCATTGAAATTCATCTTGACTCGATCACGATCGTCAGGATGAATGTGCTCTGTCCACCACTCAAATGAGAGGTCTACGTCTGTACTGTCATATCCGGTCAACCCTGTGAACCCGTCCGAGACCTGAAGCGTCCCCGTAGTGGGATCGCGTTCCCATACGACATCAGAAACCGCTTGAAGGGCGTATTTGTTCCGGTGGCGCTCTTTTTGTAAGGCCTGATTGGCCCGGTATTGGTCAGCGTAATTCTGGATTCGGTTTGCGAGTAACTCGAACTGATTCGATCCTTCGTGTTTCGACAGGTAATCCGTCACGCCCGCAGAGATCGCTCGGCTAGCGATCTCCTCGCTTCCTCTCGCGGTGAACAGAATATATGGGAGGTCGGGATTGATCTCTCGAACTTGGGCAAGGAGTTCAAGCCCATCCATCTCGGGCATATCGTAATCAGCCACCAGACAGTGGATTCTGCCTTCCCCACAGAGGTGTTCTATGCACGCCTGTGGTGATGTTTCGTCGATTACTGTTATCGATGGGTATTGTTGAAGCTTGGAGACCCCTAAATCGAGAAACGCTTGGTCATCGTCAACGTAGATTACACGATACTCCGTCATGTTTTCTTGACAGCAGAGTAACGAGTAGAGGAATAAATATTTTACTCAGATTTACACGTTGAGGTAGGAGCGTAACGTAGGTGGTAGCAGCATCGGTGTTCGGTTAACACTCACAGTAATACTCTATATGATGGCTCTGTTGAAATACTCAACTGGTGATCTGTTCTCGGAGCCGTACTACATACAAGATACTCAAGAACCTCTCAGTACAGGGAACTCGCAGATCGCCTAGTCCATCCCGGTTTGGCCCACAAAGCACATCTCATGGAAGATGAGATAGATGCATATGTTCTTGAACAAGCGAACAAGTGAGATTTTGGTGGCCACGGCCGCCTTTCTGTTTGTTCTTGGGAAGTTGACTGGGTTGCGGGTCTGGGACTTGGAACCCTCGACTTCAGTACAATCGGCTATTGTTTGGCTGGGTGCGCTCCTTGTTACTGGCATCGTTGTCTTCCGGGCATTTCAGGGAGCAGATATCGTTGGGAATTGGATACTCGCGTCCGGCCCCTGTTTTGGCTTCACCCTCAATCTGTTCATCCCAATCATGGCGGGACCGGGTGCTTTCATATTTCCACTTGTGACCGGAGCAATCGTATCTAGCGTGATTACAATAGTTGGGTACTTGATCGGACGAGGTTTTAGCGAGGTTTGAGATGAACAGGACACGTAACCGGATTCAAAAAGCAGCTCTCATCGACCGGCTGTTTCAGGCGAAAATATATCTGAAGAATAGGATTTCAACAGAGCCAAAATGTCATATCGGTTGTGTATTTTAGGAGTTTGCTAGGTCAGCCAGTACAAGACTTAGAGGCTACAGCCGGACTAATTCCTAGGTGTGTCTGGATTTGCGACTGGCCCAGAACGGAGTGTTCCGTCAGAATCGCACTCACCTAGATTTGTATCGGTGAGCTACCACCGTGACGGTTGTCACGGATCGCCGTGATGCGATCTTGTGCGTGTCTAAGACTGTGATTTTGACCCTGTTGCTGTCGATTCTGTCGGGACACACGTTACGGTGTGTGGGCGTTCGAGCGGGAGGCTGACGCCGGAACCGCCTCGGTCCGCGTCGAGCAGGAGTTCCACGTCAGCCTCCGCGGAACTCCGCAATATCACGTTCACCGGGGCTACGGTTCCCATGTCGAGTCGTCCAGGGGCGTCGACGGACGCGATCGACGGGTCGATCCTCGCGACAGTCGCGATCAACACGTTGACGTTGAACATCTCGAAGTCACTACAGAACTCATTTTTCTTAATATTCTCGGAGCTATTTATATGTCCTGTAGCGCCGATCGGTGACCCGTGTTCCGTCTGTACCGATTCGAGGGTTTCGTCCGCATAATCTGTTACTAGGTCTGATAATTAGTGGGGTTATTTTTTATGTTAATGTCACTCGAACAGGGTATGGATAAGCAACAATCATCTGACGAGTACAAGGTTAGCGATCAAAATAGACAGACGGTAGACGGGAGCCGGCTTACAGAACAGATCGGCATTGACAGTCGGGAAATTGAGTGGCGAAAGGATTTCACCCGGTTCGACTCAGATGACGTTGAGCGGCTGAGTGGGCTTGAACCGCTGCTCAACGACATCGCAGACGACCTCGTCGAGGATTTTTACGCACACCTTCAGGACTATTCCGAGTCGATGGCGATTATTGACTCGTCGACTAAGTCAGTCGAGGCGTTAAAGCGGAGTCAAGCCGAGTATCTCAAAGACCTCGGACGCGGGTTGTACGATCAGTCGTACTTCGACAGCCGCGCTCGGATCGGAAAGATCCACGATATGCTCGATTTGGGTCCGAAAGTGTACTTCGGGGCGTATTCGATCTACTACGAAGGCATTTTTAAGGCCATCGCTGAGGATATCAAGGACCGAGCCGTCCAGACTGACGGGGGTGCTGTTGCCCGCGATGGGTCGGCAGTCCGCCCGGCTGAGGAGTCACACTCTGAGAGTTCAGACGACGATGCGCCGATAACGTCTGTAGAGGCGGCCGTCGACGAGACCATCGAGCAGGCGCTATCGGCACTCAAGATCATTAATCTCGACCAGCAGGTCGCGATGGATACGTACATCCAGTCGTACAGCTCGCAAATTGAGTCCGAACTGGAGCGGCAGCGATCGGTCGCTGGGAACGTGGATTCATCTGTCGAGGAACTGCGCAACTCGACGAATCAAGTCGCGGAGAGTACGCAAGAGATCACCGATATCGCGACCGAACAGGTCGACAATATGGAACAGGTCGCAAGTGAGGTGTCTAATCTAAGTGCGACTGTCGAAGAGGTCGCCTCAACCGCCGACGAAGTGGCATCTACGAGTGCCGAAGCTGAATCTCATGCCACCGATGGGCGAGACTCGGCTGAAGAGGCGATGGATACCATGGAAGATGTCGCCGCCGCTACCAAGGCCGTTGCCGACGATGTCGACCAGCTTCAGGAGCGGATCAACGAGATCGACAACATCGTCGAGATTATCGACGATATCGCCGATCAAACCAACTTGCTCGCGCTGAACGCATCTATTGAAGCCGCTCGGGCGGGCGACGCCGGATCTGGGTTCGCTGTCGTTGCCGATGAAGTAAAGTCTCTGGCAGAGAAATCACAGGAGCAGGCCGGCCAGATCGAAAACACCGTGAGCACTATCCAAGCCGATACGAAGGAAACGGTGTCGAGCCTGAATGAGGTAACCGATCAGGTGGATAACGGCGTTGAGAGCGTAGACTCTGCGATGAACAACCTCGAAGAAATCGCCGACGCTGTCACAGATGCCGCCCAAGGAATCGACGAGGTCGCCAAAGCAACCGATGACCAAGCGGCCAGTACCGAAGAGGTTTCACAGATGGTCGATGACACACTCGAGCAGTCCCGTGAAGTCAGTACTGAGATCGCGGATGTCGCAGCAGCCAACGAACGCCAGGCAGAGCGGGTCGAAGAGATCTCTGTCACTGTGGAAGATCTCGTTGACAACGGAATGGAAACGCGAACAGGTGTGGACCGATGAGCGGTCATCCACTGCGTGGCGAGCTCGAAGCTGCTTTTGACCAGGCGTCCTATCCACTCGTGTCTCCATTCGACTGCTTTGTTGAATCCGATGACGGCGTGGGGATCACTGTTTGAGAGCCTGTTCGAGGTTGTAGACTGCGGCGGTCAACACGAGCTCGCGGAACTCGCGGTACCACGCGCGAGGGTGGACAGCGGGGCCGAACCGACGCTTGATGGCCGAAAAGGCGGTCTCGGCCATCCAGCGCTGGCCGTATAGCCCGCTGTCCAACCGTGCGTTGTGCGCGTGATCGTACGCAGCGAACAACCGATGACGCGGCAGGGGCCGGACGCCCTCTGATCGGAGGGCGTCCCGGAGCGATTGGTCGTCATAGCCTTTGTCGCCGGCGAGACTCTCGATTTTCTCGGTGTTACGAAGGGCGACTCGACGGCCAGTTTGCGTGTCGTGAGGCCAGTGTGCCGAGCAGTGAAGATCGAGGATGGCACACGAGTCTGTATCGACGAGCGCCGTCGTTTTGAGCGTGCGTATGTGGCGATCCGAGCGGTGTTGGTAGTGTCTCGATGCCGTTTCCCGGTCGAAGAATGTGGCATCGATGGCACCGTGCGAGCCCGGATCGCAGATGGTCGCGGACTCCCGAAGGAAACCGCGCCACACCGACATGGGCACCCTCTCAAACGACCGGTACAGCGTTGAGGGTGCGGGAAATGCCGTCCGCGACAGCTGTAACAGACCACGAACGCGATCCATCTCACTCGCCCAATCCACGATCTCGCGGTACGTCGCATCCATGTGAACCCGCAAAAAGTGGAGCGTGACATGCTTCCAGCCGGGAAATCCGTGGCCAGTCGGATCACTCACCGCCGTTGGACTGGCGGCACAGCGCTTTTGAGCCAGCGACGCGGCTTGCTAAACGAAGCGGAAGAGGAGTTTGGACACATTCGGCTCTTCCGCTTCGCTTCCACCTTCAGAGCGACGCTATCCCACCGCCTTCTGCGGATTCAACAGAGTACATTCGACCTAATTCCTGCGCTGCCAGACGGCCCAGAAACAGTGTTCGAGGCCGACGGTGTCCGGGTTCCGGCGGTTGATCTCGGACTTGTCCATGGCCACCATCTCGCCTTTCCTTACCGGTCAGCGGATACACTGGTTGACGATGTTATGGCGGCGCTGCGTGCGGATAACGTTCTTTCTACCAGGGCCTGAATACGTTTCCTATCGGCTATTTTGTGAGAAGTCGCGCGTCCATTTGAAGTAACGGCTCTGTTGAAATACTATTTTCCAGATATATTCTCACCTGAAAAAGCTGGTCGATGAGAGTTTATTCGTGACTAATGCCCGTGATTTAAGACATTTGGATGAAACGAAGTCCACATGCCCTCCCCAAAGCGTGGTTATATTGCAGCGGCGTTGGTGCTGATTGGCATAGGTGGATTTGCGTATTCGGTGGTCCTGATCGGTCAGGTCTTTATTGGAGCGGGGTTCACGCTTTCAGCGCTTGTTGTCGCGGCATTGGTGTACTACGGCGATGCTGAACGTCACACGCTCGCTCGCGCTACGATTGCTGTCACGGTTGTCTATGGGGTTTTTACGGGTCAGCTGCCGGTGGCTGTCATCGCCGCCTGTGTTGTCTACCTCTCTGCGTGGCTCACCGGACCTGACAGCCCGGTCAACTCACCTGACACAGAGATATTCCCGGTTACACAAACGACTACCGATGAGTCGGAATACACTGATTGATAGCCTTGGTCTCTTGTATTGACCAGTCCGGTGATGTTCTATATTGACCGCGACTACGTCGAAATATATCACTTGCTGAGGATTTCAACAGAGCCAAGAAATCCTCTCTCGGATTGCTTTTGACCGAGAATTCGCAAATACGGGTGGGAAAGCACTCCAACTTGACCGCGACGAGCACGTCGATATCACCGCTACGGCTCGAAATCTGCTCGCTAAATCGCTGCTGTACCACTTGCGCAATCTCTCACCAGACGCCATCAGCAACCAGTTCGATGGCGTCCGGGATCGAGTGCTCGAAGTCTTTCGGCCTCAGCGCCGACTTCCTACGTTCGTCGACGTTGCCATCGATCTCCACGAGTGGCGCTTCTACTTTCTGTTTGCGGTGTCGTTGTACAATCTATGGGTGTTAGCCAACGTGCTAGCGTCAGCTGATACGGTCCCAGAGACACCTCTGATCTCAACACAGATCTTCCGTAGATTCGTTCTCTCAACAGATTACGGCTGAGTTCACACTCGAATCAGACCGGGATGACCGGTGAGTACACCTTATCGTGGAGAGGCATCGCTCGGGAACACCGCTGACGCGGCGTTCTCTCGCTCTTTCAGTGAATCTGTCACAGCGAGATCCGCTACGATTGTGATCTGCGCGAACTCAACGGCGTGGTTAGTACGGAGCAAGATTTGATTCGGCAACTACTGTAAACGTCGGGGTTCTCGACTAAAAAAAAGACTGAAGATGTCAACTATAGTGTCTTTGGTGGTCAAGAGAGGAATTGCTACACATTCTCCGCGATATAATTCTCGATCTGGCTTACAAGCTCGGGCCGGAAAGTCCAAAAAGCATCCCAGACGTTGGGTTCATCTTCGAGTGCTACGAGTGCAGCATAATCCGCTGTATCGGTCCCTGCCGGCGGGTTGAAAACAACAAACCACGACCGCTTGTACGGATAAGACGTTCCTGTATGAACCAGAACAGGGGGTGTTTCCGAGGAATCAAGATCGTCGACCCCATAGATATGGACCTCTACGCCTGTGTTGCTGAGGGTGTCATATACATCGTAGGTACTCTTCTCGTCTTGGATTCGTGACAGTCGTTGAAATGATGCTCGAAGCGTCCCGTCCCCTGTTTCAGCGGCAATTCGCTCGATAACCCGTGAAATGATTATCAACAGAAGTTTTTCTTTGTTCGACTTTGGATACCCACGAAGTCGAAATGGAACCTCATCAAGCCCTCTGAGTACGTCTGGGAGGACTACATCGCCAAGATCGATTGCACCCGTTCTGTACAAATCGGAATTGATCAATAAGATCGATTCAAGCAATTCGTCCAGGGTGGACCGAGCAAGTATGTCACCGTTTTCGACTAGTGCGACGATATCAGTATTATCCTCGTCGCCGGTGGATTCAGTTTCGAAAGTGTCAATTTCACTGATAGACACTGGTTGGCCCTCAACTAACCGGTCTAACAGACCACGGACAGGGGCCGGTGAGGACTGATCGAGAACGATCAAGTTCCGGTTGGGATCTTCAATCTCGTTAAAAAATCGCGTATCGACGCAGTCATAATCACACGTAATACGAATCAGCCGGTTAAAAACATGTCTGCGTTCATGTACACTCGCTCTGTTGAGATCCTCAGCTAGTGGGATATTCTGACCCAGTCGCGGTCAGTACAGGCGATTCACGGATCGCTCAGTACGGGAAATTTATCTCGCAGGTTGCTCTGGGAATCGCCAGTAATCTATATCACACCCATCCTCGTAGTCAGCACGTGACACGAGATTTACTCAAAACCATAGAAGGGTTATTAGAGGGGGTCCAAGGCGATGTGGAAGACCCGGACGCCAGGTACAAACTCAGGACTGCGAGACAATTGCTTAGCGTCCTCGAACAACGCAACGAAGACGTGAGTGTGGCAGTTAGCGAAGCAGTTTCTGATGATGAACTGCGCGAGCGTCTCCGTGAGTTAGGCTATCTATAGGCAGCCATTGAGGGCTTCGCAGTAGAGGTATGTAGCTTGTCCGTATGCTGGCGCATACGGTCAGTTGACAGTAGCAGATGAGTGACTCGCATCCTATATTCTTCACGCCAATTAGTCAAAATTCGATGATTCGATACCTGTTTCGCCAGATAAGACAAGAGCCTCTCAGCAACACGAGGAGTGGGTCCGACAGCCGCCGATTTGGGAGCGATAACCGCGTCGGTCGCTGGGGATACATTACTGAATCATTCCAACCGAGCGATAGGCCGTAGTACCACGTTTCGAGCTTGCGGCCCCTATCTAGACATTTGGTTCGACCGTCCAGGATATGTGGCCACTAGGGTGAGTAAGCCACCGCTGAGAGATAGTCGGGAGCAGCGGAAAGAACGCGAATAGGCTATAAGATCTTCAGAGTATACGTACGCCGGTCCGACGCCGCCCTGATCCGATTTGTACCTGTGTCTTTTCGTAGCCACTCTCATCGACCGGAAGGTAAACTTGGGAGGAGTGTGTTCACAAAGTCATCCGATTGATTTAGTACTCCTATGTCCCCCGATTCTACCCAGTCAGGCCGGTTGCGAGAAGTACTTGAGAACTTCGTGGACAGCCTCGGCACTACCGTTTCCGACGCCCACCTGGTTGAACGAGTTCTCGCAGGCGACGAAACGCTTACGATCGACGCGCTAAGCAATCAGCCCGAAGAGTGGACTGAAGGGAATCTCATCTGGCCGTTGCTCGAGGCCGTCGGACTGAACCGTGAACCTGGCCGTCCCGCCAGCCAACGGTCGGCTGCTGGCACGACCCAACGGGAAGCCCCTGACTTCCGTCTGGTTGAGCGCGGTGGTGATTTCGTTGTCATCGGGGAGAATAAGTCTCCGAATAAGATCGACCGCGCTGAACAGGAGCTCGTTGGCGACTATCTCTCAAACAAGGCCTGGCCCGACTACGGGATCGCTACTGATGGATTCGAGTGGGTAGTCTACCGTGCCGAGCACGGAGGTGACTTCCTCGAATTCAGTGAGGTAGAGCGTTTGGACCTCCGACCTGTCATCAACGCTGTCGCCCGTGACCTCGGGTACTTGGGGTCTGGCAGTGTAGGTGATGTCGATATTGAGGAGACGCTGGAGACGTTCGTCTCGGTGTTTAATCCAGAGGGTCTACACACACTCCTGACCCAGACCGCTCCAAAGGAATTCCGCGACACCCGAACCGCGGACGTCGAGGAGTTCTACGAGCTGTACATCGAGCTGTTGTTCGGCGAGAGCGACGAACACGAGTACGACACGTGTCTTCGAGATGACATCCAAGCTCCACCGAAGACGACCGAAGAGGACCAGGACCTGTTCGCTGTCACACTGATGAACCGCCTACTGTTCATCAAGTTCCTCGAAACGCGCGACGTCCTCCCAGACGGCTTCCTGCGGACACTGGTTCGAGACTACGAGGATAATGCCGAGTCCATCCCTGGAACGCTCTACGAGGCGTATATCAAGCCGCTGTTCTACGACCTATTTAACACGGATGAAGGCGATCGCCGTCCCAAACTCCGAACTGGCCGGTACGCAGATGTGCCGTACCTGAACGGCGGCCTCTTCCGTGAGAACGTCCCGAACGAGTCGCAGTACAACCTTGTGGACCGGACACTCCCCACCGTCATCGAAGACCTCATCGAGGGACACCGGTTGGAGATGAGCGGACAAAACTTCGATCCGGCGATCCTCGGGAGCGTGTTCGAGAAGACGATCAACCACATCGGCGGTGAGGAAGGACGCCAGAAAGAGATCGGCGCGTACTACACACCCAACGACGTGACGCGCCACCTCTCCGAGCAGACAGTTGATCCGAAGGTGAAGGACCTCTTCGTCAAGGCGTTTGTCGAGCACTCTGACGACGATGCCGAGGAGTACGTCCGCACCCAGATTGAGCAGACAGATCTCAGTGAGATCCTGCGGCACGTCGAAGACGGCGCAGCGATGTACGGTGCGAACCCGAGTGCGCTAGAGGACATCCTCGACCGGCTCACAGACCTAACCATCCTCGACCCAGCCTGCGGCTCTGGGCACTTCCTGACGACAGCAATGGAAGAGCTCCACCAGGTACAGCTCTCGCTCCTCCGTGGGCTCAACGGCGGCGAAGAGCCGTCGCCCCAGGAACGATACGACGCGAAGCAGGAGCTCGCACTACACGCCATCTACGGTGTCGACGTTGACGACGTCGCCGTCGAGATCGCAAAGCTTCGCATCTGGCTGAAGATCATCGAGGGCAACAGTTGGAACGAGGAGTTCGGACGGCTCCCCAACATCGATGTGAATATCGTCGCCGGAAACTCTCTCGTTGGCTTCCCGGTCAGAGGGGATGTACAGACACAGTTCGGAGCTATCGACGAGCGGCTCCCAACGCTCGCAAAAAAGCGGCGTGCCTACAAGTTCGAGAACAAGGGCACGCGCCAGGAGGTGATGAAACTCGAACAACAGATCCGCAAGGACCGTGATGAGAAGTTCCTCCGAAACCTAACTCACACGTTTGAGTCGGAGGTGACCGGCGTTGAGGACTTTGATGCCCTCGTTGCGTCGATCCCGGACGGCGAGTTCCACCCGACCGTACAGTCAGTGAAGGCTCAGCGGTGGGATGAGGACGGCGACACGATCGCACTCTCTGAAGAAGACAAAGAACTGCTTGCTGATGCCGGGTTCGAGTGGCAAGAGTGGCGGGACACGAACAAGAGCGCGACACTTGACGTCGGGGAGCGCATCCAAGAGGCCGGCGGCGCACGTGGCGAGCTCGCGGAACACCAGGACATCGCCGACGACCTCCGCCAGCTCCTCGACGCCGGATTCGTCTTCGACGTCGTTGAGCGGCAGCCGACACGGTACGACCTCTATCACATCACGGGGAAGCCGTTACACTGGGATATCGAGTTCCCCGAGCTGCTCCCGCTCGAGGAAGCCAACGGGATGTACCCCGAGATCGAGTTTGACATTGTCATCGGCAACCCGCCCTATGGCGACATCCTCAACCAAAATGAGGAGATGTTCACCGCGCCGTACCTCACTGGCTCAGTGAACGATGTTTCGGCGCCGTTCGTCGAACGGCAGCTACAACTGACGGCCGACCAGGGCTACTTCGGCAACGTCACGACCCTCCGGTTAATCTATCAGTCATCGCTTGAGGAGTTCCACGATCTGCTCCGTTCCACGCTTGACCCCGCACGTGTGGCCTGTTTCGGGATGTGGGGACGGGTCGGTGTCTTCGAGAACGCCCTAGTCCGTGTTGCGCTCCTTTCGGGGCAGAAGAACACAGATACGACGGGGACCATCCACACGAGCGACTTCACCGTGTTCAACCGAGATAACAGACAGCACCGCTTCGAAACTCTCGAATACAGTCCAGTGGATGGGCTGATCCTTAGAGACCGTATTGGCGGCGAGGGATCTGACGGGCCACTCCTCCCCAAGATCGGAGGAGAAACGAAACATCAGCTGCTAACGACGCTGAAGGAGCAGTCCAATACAATCTTCGATGACAAGTATACCCGAGAGCAGCCGGACTGTGATGCCTATTCAGTATGGCGGACCCGCGGGGTCGGCTACTGGATGAACCCCATGCTAGGAAAGCTATACGATGCAACCGATGTAGACCCAGTCTACTTTGACTCGGAATTAGAACAGAAGACAGCGTTCTTGGTGCTGAATTCCTCGCTGTACTACGTCTATTGGATGACGTACGGCAATCAGCATCACCACAATTGGACGCAACTCTCGGCGTTCCCATGGCCCGATGAATCTGTGGTTGAGGAGTACGAAAACGAGATTATCGAACTCGCAGACACGCTTTGGTCCCGGATGAAGGACGGGTTTAGTGGATCGAGCTTCCGGATGACGGCACTCCGCCCAATCGTCGACGACGTCGATGTGTTGATGGGTGAGTTGTATGACCTGACAGACGAACAGGTCGCGTTCACACAGAACTATCTCACTGACCTCGGTGAGGGGAGTGCTCGAGCAGGAAGTGGCGATGAAGATCTCACCTATAGTCCGATCGTTGCTGAGACGGATTAGTTGCATAACTCTCCCTCGAACACCATACGCTCTCACAGAAGCTGCTACTACGGGCAATATTGGTTAGACTGGGTGTTGTAATTAAGACTAACCACCGGCGTCACGACCGGGAGGTCGGGCGAACAGTCAGGCGGGGGCAGCGTCGTCGGCTGAGTGCGGCGTCGTGATCTCGAGACTGACCTCGATGGAGTCGTAGGGCACGAACGCGCGCTTCGCCCGCCCGGCCTGCTCAAAGTGGACGATGTCGTACTCGGCGAGCACCTGGAGGTCGTCGTGGACGGTCTTGACGTCACGGTCGATCCGGTCGGCCAGCTGGCGGATGCTGTCCGGGCGCTCGGCCATGATGCTCCGGAGGAGCTCCACGCGACGATCGGTAAGGAGCGCTCGGAGGTCACTCGGATTCTGGAAGTTGATGACGTGCGGCACCTCTTCGCCGGCTTCCCAGCGGTCGAGCCGATCGAGCGCGTCTTGCCGGTGCGCCTGTTCGGAGTCGGATGTGATCCGGAGCACCGAGGGGTAGTCTTCGAGGTCGCGGTCCTCGAGGAAGTCCGCCTCGGCTTCGGCGTCGTCCATCACGATCTCCTCGTCACCGGAGCCAGTGCTGTTGACGTCGTCGGTGTCGTCGGGTGTGTTGGGTTCGTCGGGCATGGTGGGTCACCTCTCACGGCGATCGTCCATCTCGGTGTAGAACTTCTGGACGTGAGATTTGAGGCCGGTGTACTCGATGTCGTCGTAGACGCCATCGGGCGTGTGGTAGTGGTGGCGATCAACCTTGGGGTGGTCCGGAAAGTTGTCGAACCGTAGGAAGGTTCGACCGTCTTCGGCCATGTACTGGAACCGGTACTTGACCCCTTCAGGGTAATCGTCGTTTTTGGGGATGCCGGTCGCAATCATCTCGTACCGGGAGCCGTCGTCGAACGTATCCTCGTCTTCGTAGATGACCGTCGATCCCATCTGTGCTACCTATGTTGGTGTAACCGACCAACATATAATAAACTTTCTGTTGGTGTCTAACACCAACGAACTGGTGGCGGGCGTCAGTCCTTGCTATTCGGGATGGTGACGGTCACCACCTCGGCAGCCACGATCCCGATTCCGACACCGGAAGCGTGGTGTGTTCTTAATCTACAATCTTATGCTGGTTAAGTAACGACGCTCTTGTGTGGATTATCGCAGTAATCAGCGAACCCCCTGTGCGAAAGATTCTAATACAAAAGTATGAGATGTAGTGACTAAGAGCCGTCAGAAGCCCTCGAGAACAGAGTCACTCTTCCTCGTACGTGAGGTTCATCAGCCATTGGGAGAAGACGTCTGACTGCGGGTCAACCTCTTCTTCACCGATGAATGGCGAGAGCATATCACCCGCCATCAGCAGTGAAAAGTCAAACTCACGCGCAGTCGGTGCGAGATAGTAGGCTCTCTGACCTTCGTACACCGCTTCTTCACGCTGGATCAGCTCGGCACTCTCAAGCGCTTCGACTATTCGGCTTCCTTTTCGCGAAGAGACATCCAACTCTTTCCAAAAGTCGCTCTGGTGAATCCCACCCGTCTCGCGAACCAGTTCAAGAGCCGCACGTTCGTCCTCCGAGAGATCAGCTTCACCCTGTGACACACTCATATTCCAACAGCTAACGTGTATCCATTATAATCGTTCTTTCTGTCGCTAACACTGGTTATGAGATTGGCCGAGATTATTGTGCTAATTCTTCCACTCGGTGGCACGACAAACCCGCAACGGGCGTTTTTCGGGTTCGTTCAATCGATATTGTAAATCAATGCCTTATGTAGAAATCCGGTGAATAGGGGACGGTAAATGTTACATAAGGCAGCAGGCATCGCTGACAAGTGAATCCTGAGCCCACGTCACGGTCGACATCGACCGTGGCCTGTCTGTCCATCTCGTCACGTTGCCAGTTGTAGGGCGGTACGGCTTACTCAGGGCTAAAAACCACTAAGAAGGCGTTTCACTCTATGAGGCTTCCGAAGACAGATATATAACGATCGAATATGTACTTTTGATAGGTGGTATGTATGGCCACACCAAGCTATGCGGGGGCAGAGTCGCACCACCACCCAGATAGCGACATTGAGACGGGTGAAACCGCAGTCTGGACACTCGTTGAGTGCCTCGGTGGGAGCGTGGGGGCTGGAATTATTTTCCTCCTCTCCCTCCCAGTGTTAGCCGATCTCATGAGTCCGCTTGGAGCCCTGTCTCCAACTGGGCTCCTCGTCGTGTTTCTGTTCGCGTGGCTGTTCTTGTGGCTACTCATCGCTGTGACTCGCGAGCGAGTCACCGACTGAGTAGTCACAGAACAGTGTATACACTATCTTCAGTCGAACACGTCGGTGAAGTCCTGAAGAATATCTTGTGACGACTTTCCATCAGCACGAGATGGAATTGGATCCTCCCAGCATTCGACCTCGAGTGTTTGTGCATCCGATATCTGATGCGGATCAGTCGTCACGTTGAGAATTGCCGTGTGATAGATAGCAAGGAGTCGGTGATCATGGACACTCACGTGATCGATGCCAGCTCGATTCAGGACTGCTGGAATATCCGTGGGACTGGAGAGAGATACCGAGACGGTTGGAGAATCCGGGTCACCCATACCAGCAATTCTCACATCAGACGGATAAACTACCCTGTGCTGGAGAGCTCGAGGGACTCGCGTTGACCGTTGAGAGACACTCACGTTAGGGCCGACGTCGACCGTAACGTGTCTCGCCCCGTCACGTCGCCAGACCAACTCATCGGTCGGCATTCGAGCGCGTATGATACGACTGTCCAGACTTGAATTCGGTCAGTTCCTCGATCCGCGATTCGAGCTCTTCGACTTCGTCGCGGAGCTGGTCGGCGTCGTCAGCATCGCTCGCCGCAAGTTGGTCTTTCAGCCCTTGGAGCCGCGTCTCCTTGCGATCTTCGTCCACCTCGGCTTTCCGAACGTACTCGGTTTCTTCAATCTCGTAGACGTCGCTTTCAGCGACATCAGTCACCTCGAGGGCATCGTCAACCTTCCCGCGATCAACGCTCACCACCCGATCACGGTCGATCCCGGCTGATTCGAGGGTGTCCAGCACCTCCTCGTCATCTTTGAGCGAGCGGTTCGTCCGAGCGGTCCGCTGGACCGAGCCGTACGATCCCGAGACCGGTCGGTCGTGATGGAGTCGGTCTAAGAGCGTGTCCGCGATCTCCTTGCGGAGGTCGTTGGCGTTCCGTTGAACGTCCGAGAGCAAGGTATACAGGTCGATGAGTGTCCCTGTCTCGACCTCTTCGAGCGCTGTAACCTCGTGACGTTCCAGCGCGTCGACGAGCAACAGCGCATCCGCGTAGACGTCGAGATCAGGTTCTGTCCGTTCATCGGGAGCAGGCTCAGAGGACGGGCCCTCGTCCAGTAACAATGAGGTGGTTGGCGCTTCGGTCTCGATGATCACACCTTGGTCGTCATTCACCTCGAATCGTGGATGGAGACTCAATACCGTCGGGTATGGATCCGCATCGGGTGGGAGTCGATCAAGGTCGAACCCATCGGTAGAGTCGGTGACACGCCGATATAGTTTCTCGAACTGGTCTTGCTGGAGGGGTTTCGACTCACCGCGGTCTGTGAACCTGATGATGACACGGTGTTCCTGGACGCCAGTTATCTGAAACCGGTCGTTCGAGAGTGGTGTTCGGAACGTGGCCCCTTCCGGAAGGTCATCTAACCGCTCAAGAAGATTGTGCCAGGTGACCCGAAACGACATATTTGTTCTGAGAGAGCGAGATGCTAAATGTCTGAGGTTGCTCACAGAGATTATCGATCAATTCGTCATCGGAGGGTGAAAGTCACTTCTCGGTTTCGGCGACGGAGTTGACATCCTCCTCCGCGTGAACGCGGAGGAATCCCGACCGCATTTGGGATATTAGGGTTTACAGTCTACCACTTGTTCCTGCGGTTGGAATCCGCTGGACAAGTCGTATAGGTGGACTGCGGGCTGTGCCAACCAGCCGGTACTCCTATCTCCGAACGACTGTCCGGGAGACTCGGAGTTACTTTCCTCGTTGATATTGAGTCGGATGTTCTCCGCTCCGTTCACGTCCGCGTTGAACGCCGCATCGCACTCCTCGCAGACGTACAGGCCACGCTCGACGCGCTGGCTGTCCTCCTCTCTCCCGCACATACAACACGTCTTGCTCGTGGCACTCTCGTCCACTTCCACAACTTCGATCCCCTCGACCTTCGCTTTGTATTCGAGGATGTTGGTGAAGCGGTCGAATGCCCACCCGTGTAGATCGAGGTTGCCGTGCTTGCCCCAGTTTTTCGAGTTGCCGTTCTCGTCCTCACAGACGCCTTCCAAGTTACCGACATTGATACGGCCAACACCCTTCTCGATACATCGTTGGACGACGTGTTTGGCGAGACCGTGGAAGAAGTGGGTGCGGCGTTCCGACCACTTCGCATGGAGACGTGTGGCTCGTTCACCACCGCTGTCGTCGCACTTGGCAATCTCTTTCGGGAAGTAGTACCCGTCCTGTTTCAGACGGGTTCCGGGGTACAGGTCAGCGGCCTCGGTACTGTAGGCGACAGCGGCGAAGTTGCTGATGCCGAGGTCGATGCCCGCTGTCTCGGTACCCGGAGCAGCGGGAGTCTCGATCTCGTCTGTACAGACGAGGTGGAGTTCCCACCGCTCCTTCGCTTGGTCGTAGACGGCGCGAACCTGTTGAAGATTCTCGACGGTGACGCCGGGGCGCGTTTCGTATTCAACAAGGATGTATTCCCGCGCTCGGGGGTGTTCCTTGTGGTTCGCACCCTTCGAGAGTCGCACTCGATTGTTCTTGGTGTCGTGGCGGATGCCGTTCTGCTTCCACGTCACCGTGCTACGCGGGTGTTCTTCGTGGACGCGGTTGCCGTCGGTATCGTAGTAGTTGCGCTTGCGGTAGCCGGGCGGATTCGCCCTGTCGTCGGACTTCCTCTTTTCGTACCACGAGTTGAAGGCTTCAGCGAGTTCCTCCAGAACGCGCTGACTGGACTGCGAATGTAGCCCCTTGTACTTGTGGTGAGTCTTCAACTCGTCTTTGAGGTCGCCGTGATCGGGAATCTCCCCGGTTTCTTCCCAGACTTCTCGGGAGTGGTAGTTGGCGACGTTCCAGAGTTTGCTGGCGCTCCACCCGTGCCGGTCGAGTATCTCAGCCACTTGATTGTGGTTGAGAATTTTTGCGCGGTGGGTGCGGTGGACCTCCAGCATTCTGAACGTCTGTATAACCTGTTATACGAGCTTTTCTTGTAAAGTTTCGGCTGAGAGCGTGGAATATCCGGCCTTGCCATCGGCGGTGGATTGTTGAACGGGTTGTCGGATTCATCCCGCGCCTAAACAGTAGGTGCCGAAGTACTGGAGAGGTTCAATCGATTTCCGTTCCTCGTGGTTGAGAAAGACCGATCAAGTCGATGTTTTTCCTCAGCGAACCACTGTCCAAGAGAGGAGAAAATGGCAACAGCGAGTGGATTGACGGTCTTGTCAGTAGTCAGCGGCGTGCTGACCCGAAGAAATCCGGGTCAGCCGTCGCATCTGTCGCTATCCGTCCGGAACTGACAGCACGAACAGCCGAAAGAGTGCTGTCGAGACGGCTGGTCGATCAGTGAATTCTCGCTGCTCAGCAAGGAACAGACACACCAGAATCCACAGATTGTACATCGCCACCGCGAACAGAAACTCGAACAGCCGCACCGCAAACGTCGGTGACGACGTTCGCGGCAGAAACTCACCGATCTTTCGGTAGGAGGTTTCGATTCCCCACCGGCGGCGGTATGCTTCGGCGAGCGGTTCAGCGGCATCTTTCGATACCGCACAGTTCGTCACAAGGCAAAATGAGTCGTCGTCCCGTGTGCGGTGCGGGACGACGACGAGTGTTACGGGAACCCGGCCAGTCGGTGGATTCTTTCGCACCATCTCGTAATCTGTGACAAAGGAAGACGTGTCGTGGGCGTCAAGCGCGCGCTTGACGCCCACAGTCTGTGGCGCACGCACAACGAACTCGAGGTCAAGCTCGACGAACGTCTCAACGAGTGGCACGCGGTAGAAGCCGCGATCACAGTAGACGCGGTTGATCTCGACGAATTCTCGAGCAGTGCCGATGAGCCGGCGAATCGACTCCCGCAGCGTGCGGGAGTCATTCGCCTCGACAGATTCGGATGCGAGCGTGAATCGAACGGCGGGATCGACGATACAGAGCGTCACAAATGCGTACGCGAGGTTTGTTCCGCGGTCTGGATTAACCGCACAGACGTGCGGTGTGTCGTCAGATCCGTAGTAGAGCCATTCGTGAATATCGAGCGCAACATCGACACGACGAGTGAACGCCCGCTGGCGGCGGGCGTGAGCGAACGTGGCTGTCCGGACGCCATCGAACTGAGCGTTGATGGCGTCCGGGCTCAGTCCACGAAGGTGGTAGAGCAGTGATTTGGCAAGCGGACTCCGTTGCTGGAGATCAATATCTTCATTCCGAGCAAGCTGAAGCTCTTTCGCGGTTGTATGGACGAATTCGCCGTCGAAGGAACTCCGAGCGAGGACTTTCTGGAAGTCCTCGCTCGGATACTGTCCGTTCGGCTTCGTCGCAAAATCAAGATGTGTGAATAACAGCCTAGAAGCAGCACGAGACAGCTGTTTTGCCTCCGTTGCGTGGATCATACCACAGATTGGTCACCGACAACGAAAACAACGACTCAGCTACTTCGGCACCTACTGTAAAGGCGCGGGTATTCTCCTTGCGATTTATAATCGCACACCTACTACGGTTTGTCTGCTTCACACTACGCTCGAAGTGTGACCTCACCCACCCCGGATTGTAAGTGTTCTCACAACTGTTAGGGTCCCTGGGGGGACATACTGCCCAGAGATGTACTATATAAAAGCCGGGTAAATAGCTCCATTCGTACACCCCTAATTGTAAGTGTAAACACACGCTTAAGAGCCGAATTATGTGAAATTTCTAGTTTAACTATACTCTATTATATTGCTTCTACCCATAACTATATAAATATTATATAGGTAGAAGTAGATCCGACAGCAAGACAGTGGATTAACGGAGAATCAAGGAGAAAGCCCCGTGCTTTAGCGCGGGGGTGAATCCGACAACGGAGACGCCAACCACGATTATTAATTAGGCCGACAGCGTATCGTAATGTAAGCACATCAGGCGAAAATTGGAGTTAGATTGGAGCCTCGGTCAACAAAAAGCAACCCTGCGTCGGATGTCTACTCGACCAACGTGGTTGAGTCGGCTTAATGTCACGGCCCGTGAGGTATAAGTGGATACCCAAGCACACAACGTCACTTCGGTAGCCCGATGCACTCCTCACAAACCACAGCCAGACCCTCGTGCTCTGGTCAGGGCGCCTTCAGGGACGCACAAACGGCGTGCTGTCTCACGAAGAGCGGGGAGGATGTCAAATTCGTGTAGAACCGGTCCTACCGTTTTGACTCATGGAACACTTACAATCCGGGGTGGGGGTGTTGAAGACAGATAGGAACAGATACAACACTTACAACACTTACAAGGTGGGGTTTCAAGTACATTGCCTAATACGATGTGATATGGACTCGCCATTCAAGGGTGCAAACGATATCTTTCAGACGAAGGAGCCCTTTGAAGAGGCATATCATCCTGAAGAGATTCTTGAACGGGACGAGGAGATCGAGACGTTTGCTGCGGCTTTACAAGACGTACTTGATGGCTTTGGGCCGCCTAACGTGTTTATTTATGGCCAGACAGGCGTCGGGAAAACTGCAACGACTCATAAGGTAACTGAATATCTTGAGGCTGACGCCATAGAGGCCGGAGTGAACCTTACTGTCTTTAGCATCAACTGTAACAAGCGAGATACGACCTACAAAGTCATCACCCACCTCGCCAACGAACTCTACTCAGAAAAGACGTTCAAGCAAGGTCATCACCCAGATACACTCTGGGATCGTATCTATACTGCGCTCGACGAACTTGGGGGGAGTATTCTTGTTGTCCTCGACGAGATCGACAAGCTCGGCGAAGATGAGGAGCTCCTCTATGAATTCCCTCGAGCGAATGCGATGGGCGAACTTGAGCACGCAAAGGTAGGCATTATCGGCATTAGTAATAATTTCAAATTCCGTGAGAGCCTTTCGCCCCGAGTCAAATCCACACTAACCGAACGAGAGATTCAGTTCTCGCCGTATGACGCAAATGAACTCCGAACGATCTTGAACTACTACGCAGATTTAGTTTTCTACGAGAATGTGCTTAGTGACGATGTTGTTCCCTTGTGCGCAGCTTTCACCGCCCAAGACACGGGTGATGCACGAATGGGACTTGATCTTTTGGAAACTGCTGGCGACATAGCTCGTCACGAGGACGCTGACCATGTTGTTGAAGAACACGTTCGGATCGCCCGCTCGCAAGTAGACCGGGCGAATACTGAGCGAATCGTTACCAATCGCCTGACTGTCCAAATGCAAACTGTGTTGGTTGCAACGACGTTTCTTGATGTCGACCAGAGTACGGACGCCAAAGTCAAAACCATCTATTCGTTCTATAAGGATCTCTGCGATCGCCTCGATATCGATGTGCTTTCTGAATCTCGTGTGCGGGATCATCTAGACACGCTTGATATGTTTGGGCTTCTCGAAACGGAAGAAGTGAATCTCGGTCGTCGTGGCGGCCGGTCGTATATTTATTCGATTGTGGATGAGCCACGAGTTGTCATCGAGACGCTCTACAATATGGACCGCTTCGAAAATCTCTTCGGTGACAGCGCCGAGGAGTTCCTAGACACGTATGAGGCTGACACACGTAGCGATATTCAGACAAAGCTCGGTCTGTAAGCACCAGATACACTTACAATCTGGAGGGCGGACCACCAGTCAAACACTTACAATTGGGGGTGTGTAGCGACCGTGAACTCTTACAATATGGGGGTCGGCGTTCGGTAGAACACTTACAATTGGGGGTGTGTAGCGACCGTGAAATCTTACAATATGGGGGTCGGCGTTCGGTAGAACACTTACAATTGGGGGTGTGTAGCGACCGTGAAATCTTACAATATGGGGGTCGGCGCTCGGTAGAACACTTACAATTGGGGGTGTGTACGAGATTCTGTTCTATCCCGTGATCTCTACGAGCGATACATGAAGATCTGCGGCCGTCTCGACGCTGATAGCGTGAGTGAACGTCGTGTCCGTGACCACCTCTCGGATATGAATATCCTCGGAGTAAAACACGAGATTTAGGTACGTTGGCTGGCTTAAAATCGTGATACTTGATGATCGAAATTTCTGATTCGCTTCGTTCTCTGTTCAGCGCTCAAATCGAAGAACGTGACGGGTCATATGTCATAGATATCCCGACGAGTGAAATCGAACACGACACACTCGCTGCCGACGAAACGTACCGCATCGCGCTCCTGGCGTCAGGATCTTCGACAGGCCAGAAAGCCCAGCAAGAACAACCCCAATCGGCTGCGCAAGAACCAACTCCGACGTCGGACGGTCCGCCTGTCGATGAGGGTGAGGTCCGCGACGTGACGGTCGAGACGACCGGTGATCAAGGCGACGGCATCGCGAAGGTTGAACGCGGCTACGTCGTGATCGTCCCCGGCGGACAACCCGGTGATGAGCTGACAGTCGAGATCGAGCAAGTTCAAGAGAACGTCGCGTTTGCCAGCATTGCCGAACACGACTCACGGGCGCTGTAACGTCGTTGTACTGGTGACCGTCTGTTGGCCGGGGTCACCTACACCTCAACCGTCTCGATCCCCCTACTCACTTTCTGGCTTACCGATGTACTCCGATTTCATCGTCCCGTTTTCACGATAGTAGCGATAGAGATACGGGCCGTGCATATCCGCGGGGTCTCCGCTGGCGCACTTACAGCTATCGTCGCCACAGGTAACTTTCTCTTTGACGACGGTCCCGCTTCCTTCGCTATCGGACTCCTCAACGGGTTCGGCAGTCTCGGGAAGTTCGTCGGTGTCAACCGACTGGTCGCGATACTCGATAAGCGCCTCAACGTAGTTCAGTATCTTATGGAGGGTTTCCGTGTCCTGTTTGGGGAGCCCCTCAGCGAGATACTTCGGGAGCGAGGTGGGTGGTGACGGCTGCTCCATGCCTTATGTAACAATTGGGGCCATATTAGCGTTGGGGTGCTACATAAGAAATTGAACCATCGCTACCAACCGTGAACACTTCAGCGATTACTCAAGATCGTAGGCCGCAATTTCGTGAGAGCCACACTGTGGACACTCATCGACTTCCTTCTTCACGCTGTACCCACAGTGACGGCACTCGTGGTGCGTTGTCGATGACGGCTCGAGCCTCACAATCTGCTGGATGAACTGTTTACTGAGCATTGGTGGGGTCAACGATCTCGCCACAGCTTGGACATTCGGCCCACACGCCCGGATCACCGCCAGCGGTCTCGTAGTGGATGATTGCGTCCCGACCCGTGACTGTCTCGCCGCAGAACGAGCAGTCGCCACGGATTGTCTTTGGGTCATCAGTAGTCATTCTCACGAGCTCGCGAGCTATTTTGAGGGGGAGAGGGAGCGTGTGACACTGTTTTAGAGATAATCCGGCTGTTGAAACCGGGCCAGTGGTGCTCCCTCCCCTCAAAATTAGAGACTCTGTGATTTATAGCTCAGGTGAGCGGGGCGAAAGTATTGTTCCGGAACAGCAGTATGATTGTGAATCGTGAGTAACCATCACACGAGGACACTCCAAGAGCGGTGCGTGGTGACTACGCGCTCGCGGGAGTCCCATCGGCATCGCCGCTGTCGATGAGCGGGTAGTCAATGTGGACCTCAATGCGGTCGAACGGAACAACGGGTTGAATCGCACCGCTGGGTCCGCCCGCTTTGAGCGTGAGGATGCCTAGTACTTCCAGCTGCTTCAGGTCCGAGTGGACGTCGGACACGTCACGCTCGACGAGACGCGCTGCCTCGCGCATGCTCTCGGGCGCCTCTTCTGCGATCGCCCGGATGAGCTGAAGACGCAGCGGCGTGAGACTGTCGACGAAGTCGTCGTAGGTGCCGAACTGAAGCGTTGCCTTTCCCTCCTGTTCGCTGAAATCGTCGGCCTCGACGTCTTGGACAAACTGGAGCGCGTCCTCACGGAGCTGTTCTCGGTCGCCGACGGTAATGTGGAGTGTGGTCATGGTCGGGGTATCGTGTGTTGTTACTCAGTCAGTGCGGCCGGGGCGGCTCGCCGCCGCTGGCGTCCCAGTACTCGGCCGCACTCACTCAGAACTCGACAAGCCGGTCCTCCATTCCGGGGAACTCGACGTCGTCGAGGTCGTCGGTCGGCCGAAGCACAACGTTCTCGACGATACCGGCTTTGACGTATGTGTACTGGAACAGCGCTTCCTGGGCCATCTCTCACCTGTAAGTGTTGAATAGAAGTCCAACACTGACCGCAAACTGCCTGAGATTCGCCAAAAGTTGTCCGATCGATGCTACGAATCATCTCATTAATGTACTAGACGTCCGTCGTTACCGTAAATATACTTTTTTGGGATATCGTTGGCGTTACAAAGCCTGCTGACCGGCGCCGTTGTTATTGAGAATTAACTTGGCGGTTGTACCACCGAGTTTTAAAAGGCAGCATTTACTGATTGTCTAATTTATTTGCTTGGTCTGACCACTCATCACATTAGGGAGGTCACTCCCAGTTGTCAGAGGCACCCCAACCAGGATATGCTCCTGTGAGCAGGGCTTTTGATTCAGGTTGCTAAACACTCAGTCACGCACGCGTATGGAGTATCTCGCGTTATTTCGAGTGTGTGAAATTAACTTTATTTCTCTTGTGTTTTTATTGGAACCTGTAGCAGAGTAATGAGCGAACCCAGCCCTCAGGATACACTAACGGTGAGGTATCAGCGCGAATCACGAGCGATTGTGACTGAGTTGCTCGCAGAAGACCTAGTCCCGGAAGGCAAACGGGAGGAAGTTGAAGAGCTCCTAAATAAAGGGGAGCCGCTTGTTGCTCTCCGTGTAGCGCAGTCGCATCACCGCCAGCAGTAGTCACCGAGTACAGCCAAGCGTCGCACTTGCGGCAGTAGCCGTGGGTATCTGGACAGAGGGCTTCGTCAAACATCGTTCCGCACGTCACGGTCGATGGTTCGACAGAGAAGTTCCGTTGAGCTGGTTCGTTAATACCTCTCGTAACAGTCCGGGTAGCAGGACTCTTCGCGTTGTCGAGCCACGCCTGATCGAGTGAAACCTGCTCTCCACGGAGCTCACATTCAGTACTGTAGCCCGCCTGACGGGCATCCGGCGAGAAGTTCTTCGGTTCAGTACCCATACCGACGCGCTCGCAGCTTCCGTGTCCCCTTCCGACGTCGCAACCGAGAGAGTGAGGACCCAATCGTCACCTGCCCCCCCCCGTCGGTAACAGGTTTGAAGACGATTGTCGACGCCAGTTCGTCGTTGACGTAGAACCAGTCGGCATCTCGCTCCGCATGGTAGTGCCCGTCGGATCGAAGATTCTCGAGATCGACGTCGCCAGCTATCGGCATCTCAGCGCTCAGTCGTTCGCCTTGCGCCCGCGTCCCGACGCCGATGTGAGCGGGAGGTCCGCGCCGATCTCGTCGTACCACACGACGGGGCGCTTTGCGCTGCCGTCCTCTTCGAACTCGAGGAGCCCGTAGTCGGCGAGCTCGTTCACGTTGTCGAGGACCTCCGGTGGGCTCCGGTCGACAAGGCGAGCGAGTTCTCGGATGCTCTCTGGCTCGTGCTCAACGATAGCTTCGAGCAGTTCGAGGTTGGTCGACCGAAAGACGCGACCGAACGTTTCGAGATCTTCGATCGACAGCGTTGGCTCGCTGGGTTCGACATCGTCGCCGGCGTCGATTGCTTCGAGCCGCTCCTCAAGACCGCTACGATCCGCGGACTTGATCTGGATATGGAGTGTTCGGGTCATGATGTTGTAGTGTCTGGGATTTCGATTGTGCGTCGATCAGCGTGCTCGAGTCACTAGGACGGCCGCCGTCGTGGTCAGACGGTGGTGAACCATCACCCCGGTTTATCTCTTTGCAACGGGTAGAGAAAGACATGAGCCGCGAAGCCCCCGCCGACGCCGACATCATTTCGGACGAGGAGCTCACCGCGCTGCTCGCCGAGGCCGAGGGGAGAACGCCCGAGGAGATTGAGCGCGGTACCGCCGAGATCGAGATCGCTCCCCCCGAGGAAGCGATTGTCGTCGACGTCGATGAGTAGTGCTACTGCTTTGACGCGGTTTCGGTCCACTGAGAAGCAGCTACAGGTGATCCACTGACTGACGGTCTTGTTCTCGAAAACAACTCAACTCGACTCCATGGCGGCCACCATCGATGGCCTGCGTTTTGGAGATTCACCGCGGTGTTAAGTTAAGGAAGAGGCGGGACGAGGATTCAGTGCTCTATGCCGAAAACCGCCCGCCTCACCGAGTGTATCGAGTGGATCGACTTGGAGTTTGTGGAGCGAGAGCGGACACCCCGCGAGATCATTGAAAAGGGTATTCGCCACCATCTTGCTGGACTATCACTTTCGAATACAGTTATTCTTCTTGAGGAATTGGGT